>NZ_JAKLSQ010000013.1 GCF_022014495.1 Sandaracinobacteroides sayramensis | reverse complement strand
GGGGTCCAGCTTTTCCGCGAGCACGGCGCTGGAAGCTGGACCCCGGGTCAAGCCCGGGGTGACGGGACAATAGAGCAGGATGGCAAGGGCTTGCATCGGCTCCCGACCTAAAACTCGATTCCCGCCTGCGCCTTCACCCCCTGCTCCCGGAAGGGGTGCTTCACCAATACCATTTCCGTCACCAGATCGGCCGCTTCGATCAGCGCCTCGGGGGCGTTGCGGCCGGTGATCAGCACATGCGTCGCCTCCGGCTTGGCGGCGAGCGCCTCCAGAACCTCCTCCACCGGCAGATAATCGTAGCGCAGCACGATGTTCAGTTCGTCGGCCAGCACCATGTCGTAGCTGTCGTCGGCGATCATCCGCTTCACCTCCTCCCAGGCGGCGCGGGCGACCTCGATGTCGCGGGCGCGGTCCTGCGTGTTCCAGGTGAAGCCTTCGCCCATCGGCTTGAACTCCACAGTGGGGAAGTGGGCGAACACCGCCGCCTCGCCAGTTTCCATGGCGCCCTTCACGAACTGCACCACGCCCACCTTCATGCCATGGCCGATGGCCCGCACCACCATGCCGAGCGCCGCCGTCGTCTTCCCCTTGCCCTTGCCGGTGTGGACGATCACCAGCCCCTTCTCCACCGTCTTGCCGGCGACGATCCGGTCGTGCGCGGCCTTCCGCTTGGCCATCTTCGCGCTATGTTCGGCTTCAGTCCGCATGATCTTCTCCTGAAAGCCGGGCGAGCAGCACGCCGGCGCTGTTGGAACGGGGCTGCCACAGGCCGCGCCGCAAGGCCTCGGCCAGCCGCGCCGCCGTCTCCCGCAGCGCCGCCGGATTGGCGTCGGCCATGAAGGCGCGCACAGCCTCATCCTCGATGAAGGCGGCGTGGACGGCGTCGAAATGATGGTTCTTCACGGCTCCGGTGGTGGCCGCGAAGGCGAAGAGATAGTCGACGGAAGCGGCGATCTCGAACGCGCCCTTGTAGCCATGGCGCATCACCCCGGCGATCCATTTGGGGTTCGTCACCCGCGCGCGCACCACCCGGCCGATCTCATCCTCCAGCCGACGCGCGACCGGCCGCTCCGGGCGGCTCAAGTCGTTGTGATAGCTGACGGGCGCTCGGCCCGAGAGATGCTCGATTGCCGCCGCGATCCCGCCTTCGAACTGGTAGTAATCGTCGCTGTCCAGCAGGTCGTGCTCGCGATTATCCTGATTCTGCACCACGGCGTCGATGCCCGTCAGCCGCCGGGCGAACAGGGCGCGGTCGCCTTCGCCCTGCTGCCCGCCGCCATAGGCATAGCTGCCCCAGTCCAGATAGACCTCCGCCAGATCGGCGCGCTGGTGCCACAAGCGTTCGTCGATCATCGACTGCAAGCCGGCGCCATAGGCCCCGGGTTTGGAACCGAACACCCGCGATCCGGCGCGTAGCCGCGCGAGCTTCGGCTCCACCCCCTCCTGCTCCAGTTCCAGCGCCTCCGCTTTCGCGCGGGCGGCGGCGGGGTTGTCCGCCTCCGGCTCGTCCAGTGCCTGCACGGCGCGGGCGGCGCTGTCGATCAGGTCCATCTGCTCGGGAAAGGCGTCGCGGAAGAAGCCGGAGACTCGCAGGGTCACATCGACGCGCGGCCGCCCCAGTTCAGCGAGCGGCATCACCTCGAAGCCGGTCACCCGGCCGGAGGTCCACTCCCAGCGCGGCCGAACCCCCATCAGCGCCAGCGCCTGCGCGATGTCGTCGCCGCCGGTGCGCATATTGGCGGTGCCCCAGGCGGAAAGCGCGATCGCCTTCGGATACTGGCCTTCGCGCTGCACATAATCCCGGACGATCAGTTCGGCCGAGCGCTGCCCCAGATCCCAGGCGGTGTTAGTGGGAACGGCGCGCGTGTCCACCGAATAGAAGTTGCGGCCGGTCGGCAGCACGTCCGGCCGGCCGCGCGTCGGCGCGCCGGAGGGGCCGGGGGCGACGAAACGCCCGTCCAGCCCGGCCAGCAGCGCGGCCATTTCCGCTTGCCCGCAGGCATCCACCCTTGGCGCCAGATCGCCGCGCATGTCGTTCGCCACCGCATCGGAAAGCGGCCCGACACCGCCGCTTTCGACCGTGGCGGCGGCCAGCAGTTCCAGCCGCTCCACAGTGTCCCCCACCGTCCGCCAGGGTGCCGTATCCACCCCGGCAAGCGCGGCCGGGCGCGGGCCATCCCAGCGGTCGCCCAGCCGGCAATCCAGCGGGTCGAAGCCAAGGCCCAGATCGTCGGCCAGCGCGCGCAGCAGGGACATCTGCCCCGGCCGATCATAGCCGCGCGGCGCCCGCGCCAAGGCCACCAGCAGGTCGCGGCGCAATCTCCCTTCCGGCGAGCGACCGAAGATATGCAACCCATCGCGGATCTGCATCTCCTTCAGGTCGCAGAGATAATTGTCGAGCGCCGCCAGCGCTTCCTCGCCGTCGCCCTGCATGCCGGCATCGGAGTCCAGCCCCTGCGCGCGGGCGAGGTCCAGTATCTCCGCCTGCAGGCGCTTCAGCCGGCGCGGGTCCATTCCGGCGGCCAGATAATATTCGTCCACCAGCGCTTCCAGTTGCTTCAGCGGGCCGTGGGATTCGGCGCGGGTCAAGGGCGGTGTCAGATGGTCCAGGATCACCGCGCCGATCCGCCGCTTGGCCTGCGTGCCTTCGCCGGGGTCGTTGACGATGAAGGGGTAAAGCTGCGGCACCGGCCCGGCGCAGATTTCCGGGAAGCAGCTTCCCGACAGCGCCAGCGCCTTCCCCGGCAGCCACTCCAGATTGCCATGCTTGCCGACATGCACCACCGCCTGCGCGCCGAAGCCATTTTCCAGCCAGAGGTGGAAGGCCAGATAATGGTGCGGCGGCGGCAAGGCCGGATCGTGGTAGCTTTCCTTGGGGTCGATATTGTAGCCGCGCGCCGGCTGTACCGCGACCGCCAGCCGGCCGAAGCGGTGCACGGCCAGATGAAAGGCATCGTCTCGCACGAAAGGGTCGGCCTCGGGCGGCCCCCAACGCTCCAGAATTGCGGTTCTGGCCGGCGTCGGCAGGCTGTCGAAATGTGCGCGATACCGGGAAAGGGGAAGCAGCTCGGAGGCCCGCCTCACCGACCTCATATCGTTGGTGCGGCCGGCCAGCAGCCTCTCCATCAGCACCCGCCCATCCGTCGGGGCGCCGCCGACATCATAGCCCGCCGCTCCGAGCGCCGCGATGGCATGGGCGGCGCTGGCCGGCGTGTCCAGCCCGACCCCATTGCCGATCCGGCCGTCGCGGTTCGGATAATTGGCCAGCACCATGGCCACCCGTCGCTCGCCCGCCGGCGTGCGGCGCAGCCGCGCCCAATTGGCCGCCAGCCGCGCCACGAACCGCACCCGGTCGGCCACTGCCTTGGGCGCCAATATCCCGCATTGCGTGCGGGGGTCGAAAGCCCGTGCCGCCTTGAAGGCTACGGCGCGGGTGAAGATGCGCCCGTCCACTTCCGGCAGCGCCACGTTCATCGCCAGATCGCGCGGAGACAGGCCGCGCGCCCGCCCCGCCCATTCCGCTTCCTCGCCGGCGGCGAAGGCGAGTTGCAGGATCGGGCAATCGGCTTCTTCCAGCACCGAAGGCGCGCGCGCCTCGCCGGGCGTGGAGGCGGCGAAAGAGGTGGCGTTCAGGATCACATCCGGCCGCAGAACCTCGATCGCGCCCGAAAGCAGGTCGCGCGCGAACGGCTCGCGCAGGCTGCGCACCTGCACGGCGGCGACGTTCAGCCCTTCCGCCCGCAAGCCTTCGATCACCCGCTCCGGCGCCTCCAGCGTGCCCGCCGCCAGCAAGGCGCGGTAAAAGACGAAAAGCGCGGTGGGCTGGCCCTCCACCCATCCATCGCGCAGGTCGGTGAGCGTCGGGCGTTCCACGCCCTTCAGATAAAGCCCGGCGTCGGCCAGCGGCAGCGGCGCTTCCGGCTCGCCGAGGTCGCCACCGGTCAGGCGCGCGGCGGTCTTCAGGAAGTTGCGGGCATTCGCCACGCCGCCCTGCCGCAGATAGTCCCGCAAGCGGTCCAGCACATCGGCCGGCAGGGTCGAGGCGGCCGCCAGCGCCGGGTCCGGCTCGCTGCCATCGGCGATCGCCGCGAAGGCGATCCCGCGTGCCCGCGCAATGGCCGCGATCTCGTCCACACCATAGGGCCAGTAGCTCTTGCCTCCCAGCAGCACGACGCAGACGAAGCGCGCATGGGCGATCACCTTCTCGACATAGAGATCGACCGAATAGGGGTGCAGCAGTTGCAGCAAATTCACCAGCCGCAGGCTCGGCCGCCCGTCCTCGCCGGTGTGCAGGGCTTCCGCCGCGTCGGCGAAGCAGGCGAGGTCGCTGTCCGCCACCGTCAGCAGCACCATGTCCCCGGGCGACTGGTCGAGGTCGATCGCCTCGTCACCGTTGGCAATGGCGCCAGGGGTGGCGGTCAGCAGATGCATCAGCCGATCAGCGCCGCCAGCGCCTCGCGGATCGCGCCTTCGTCGAGGCCGGTCTGGCCGATCACCACCAGCGCCGTACGCCGGGGTTCGCCCGCGTTCCAGTTGCGGTCGAAATAGCTCTGGATGCGCGGCCCCACGGCCTGCGTCACCAGCCGCATCGGCTTGCCCTCCACCGCGATCAACCCCTTGATCCGCAAGATGTCGTGCGCGCGGATCACTTCGCCAAGGCCGGCGATCAGCGCCTCCACATCGGCCACCTCGCCACCGGAGGCGACGAAGCTGGTGAAGTCGTCATGGTCATGGTCCGGTTCGGAATCATGGTGCGACGGGCGGGCGTCGAGATCGTCCTCGGCCGCCGCCACGATCCCCAGTAGCGCCCCCACATCCACCGCGCCATGCGCCGCGCGCACGATGCGGACGCCGGGGCGGATTTCGCCGGCGATGTCCGCTTCCACCCGCGCCAGCGCCTCGGGCGACACCAGATCGGCCTTGTTCAGAACCACCATGTCGGCCGACGCCAACTGGTCCTCGAACAATTCCTCCAGCGGCGAATCATGGTCGAGATTGGGGTCGGCGGCCCGCGCGGCGGCGAGCGCTGCCTCGTCGGTCGCGAAACGGCCGGCGGCGACGGCGTCGGCGTCGATCAGCGCGATCACCCCGTCTACCGTCGCACGGGTGCGGATGTCGGGCCACTGGAACGCCTTCACCAGCGGCTTCGGCAAGGCGAGGCCGGAGGTCTCGATGATGATATGCTCGGGCGGATTCGGCCGGTCGAGCAACTTCTGCATCGTGGGCAGGAAATCGTCGGCGACGGTGCAGCAGATGCAGCCGTTCGCCAGCTCGACGATATCTTCCTCCGGGCAGGCGGCGTCGTTGCAGCCCTTCACCAGCTCGCCGTCGACGCCGACATCGCCGAACTCGTTGATCACCAGCGCCAGCCGGCGCCCCTGCGCATTCTGCAGGATGTGGCGGATGAGCGTGGTCTTGCCGGCGCCCAGAAAGCCCGTCACCACCGTTGCCGGAATCTTCACGCCTCTTCTCCTTCCTCGATTTCGATCGGCGCCCGGTCGTGGAGCGCCCGCCATTGCGCCGCGCGCGGATCCCCGGCGGCGTGCAGCCGCCGCAGCAGGATTCGCGCCTTGTGCCGCCCGCGCCGGCTGTCGGGCCAGGGCAGGGCGTCCGCGTCCAGGGCGGCCCGCAATCGCCGCTCGACGTCCTTGTCGTCCGCCAGCCCGAAGCGATCCAGCAATGGAGCGAAGGCGGCGTCCGTCTCCGGCTCGAAGGGGTGCCGTTCGCCCAGCATCGTCCGCCAGGGGGATTTGGGGTGCATGGACAGCAGCGACTGCCAGCCTTCGGGAATGGGGGTGTTCGCCGAATGCGGGCGGTTCTTCGCCGCCAGCTTCGGCAGCAGGTGCGTGTGCGGCCCTTCCGGGCTCTTGCCGTCCGGCGGCGGGATGGGCTGGAAAATCTCGATCCGCCCCGCCGGAGACAGAAGGATTCGCTGCGGCTGCGTTTCCACGAACAGCGGCATGATTCCGGGGATGGACAGGGTCGGCAGCCCCTCGGCCGCTTCCAGCGCCGCGATCAGCGCGGCATCCTGCGTGCGCACCGCCATCGAGACATGGCCGCAACCAAGCCCCAGGTCGAACAGGCGGAGCCCACGCTCCTCCGGCCGCAGCGCGTCGCTATCCACACCAAGGTCGCGCACAACGCTCGGCCCCTCGGCGGGCATGGGGCGGCAGAAGGCCAGCGCATGCCCCCAGCTTTCACCGTCGGCCGAAAGGCTGTCCCACGCCACGCCCGAAAGCCCGGCGTCCACCGCGCGCATGCCCCCGCGCGCCGTCACCACTTCGATGAAATCCGTGCCCCGGTCGAGCTTCGCGGGCTCGTCCGCATCGCGCAGGAACTCCCCCACCACGCCGAAGCTGCCGATGCTCCAGCCGTTCAGCGGATCTTCGATCAGGTCGGCGATCAGGGCGAATTCGGCTGGCTGCATCGGCATGTCCCTCAACCCAGAAAGCGGATGCTGGCGCCGTCCGAGTCGCGGCGCACGCGCGCCGGCACGTCGTAGAGCGCCGCCATCACATCGTCGGTGAAAATGTCCTCGGCCGGCCCTTCGGCCGCCACATGGCCGTCCTTCATCGCCACCGCCTCGTCGGCAATCCGCAGCGCCAGATCGAGATCGTGCAGCGCCACCACCACGGTGCAGCCGGCGTCCGCCAGCGCCCGCAGCCGCCGGCCCGCATCCAGCGCATGGCGCGGGTCCAGCCCGGCCGTCGGCTCGTCGACGATCAGGATTTCCGGCTCGCCGACGGTGGCGCGCGCCAGCATCACCCGGGCCAGCTCGCCGCCGGAAAGCTGCGTTGCCGGGCGCTCCCTCAGGTGCAGCAGGTCCAGCCGCTCCAGTGCGGAATCGATCCTCGGCCGCCAGACGGCGGGCAGGGCGCCGAAGGCCGGAAGCCGGGAAGTCAGCCCCAGCGCCACCACCCGCTCCACGCTGATCGCCCAGTCCACACGCGGCGATTGCGGCAGATAGGCCCGCCGCCGCGCCAGTTCCTTCAGCGACAGGCTGGAAATGTCCGCGCCATCCAGTTCCACCCGCCCGGCACTCGGCTTCAGCAAGCCGGCCGCCACATCCAGCAGCGTCGACTTGCCCGCGCCATTGGGGCCGACCACCACGGTGAGCCGCCCGGCGCCGAAGCCCGCATTCACGCCCTGCAGAACCGGCTTGCCGCCGCGCTCCACGCGCACCTCGCGCAGGCGGATCATGGCGAGGTCTTCCGCAGGTGCAGCACCAGCCACAGGAAGAAGGGCGCACCGATCACCGAGATGAACACCCCCAGCTTGATTTCCGGCCCCACCCGCAACAGCCGCGTGGCGATGTCCGCCGCCAGCACGATGATGGCGCCCACCAGTCCCGCCGGCACCAGCACCGCGCCCGGCTGGTGGCGCACCAGCGGCCGCACCAGATGCGGCGCCACGAGCCCGACGAAGACGATGGCGCCGGTAACCGCCGTGGCCGCGCCCACCCCCAGCGCCGTCCCGAACAGCGCCAGCAGGCGGGTGCGCCCGAGGTCGACGCCGAGGCTTTCCGCCTGCCGCTCGCCAAGGGTCAGCGCGTCGAGCGCGGGCGCCGTCAGCAGCAGCAACAGGCCGCCCAACAGGATGAAGGGGGCGGCAAGCGCCACATGCTCCCAGCTCCGGTCGCTCAAAGAGCCCATCAGCCAGGTCATGATCTCATAAGCGGCGAAGGGGTTGGGCGCGAGGTTCAGAGCCAGACTGACCCCCGCCGAAGCGATGGTGGACACGGCGACGCCGGCCAGGATCAGCGAAAGCGTGCCGCCGCTGCGCGACAGCAGCAGGGCGATGCTGATGGTCGAAAGCGCGCCCAGCAGCGCGAACAGCGGCGTCGCCAGCGTGAAGCCGGCGGCAAAGCCATAGTAAAGCGCGATCACCGCCCCCAGAGACGCGCCAGAGGACACCCCCAGCAGCCCCGGCTCGGCCAGCGGGTTGCGCAGCAAACCCTGCAGCACGGCGCCCGACAGGCCCAATATCCCCCCCACCAGCAATGCCAGCACGAGGCGCGGCAGACGCACCTCGGTGATCGCCAGTTCGATGAGGTCCGGGCCGGGGTTCAGCAGCGCGGCAAGCGTCTCAGCCGGAGAAAGCCATATGGTGCCGGCCAGCAGCGAAATCGCCGACAGCAGCAGAAGCGCCAGCAGCAACAGCGGGATCAGCCAGCGGTTCATGCCTCGGGCATCCGGCCCGGCGGCAGGTCGCCGGTGCGCGCCGCCGCCTCGCGCAACTGCGCGCGCAATTCAATGGCCGCGTCCGCCACCATCGGCGTTCCGCAGACATAATAGGCCTGGCGGATGAACAGCGTCCGGTCTCCCCACAGCCGCTTCACCAGCCGGTGCCGCATCACATCGTCGCCAAGGCTGGAGGCCTTCGCATCGTTCGAGCCCTGCACCAGCAGCGTCGGCTGCGTTTCCAGCAGCACTTCCATATCCGGGCGGCGATAGCCGGCCACCTGCGGCCCGCGCGCGAGATTGCGGGCGCCGGCGGCTTCCAGGATCACATCGTAAAGCGTGCCTTCGCCGGCGGCGAAGCCGGTCCTGTCCCAGGCGACGACGCGGATCGGCGGGCCGGGATCGCGGGCCAGCTCGGCGAACTTCCCGTCCATGTCGGCGATCAGCGCCTCGCCCCGCGCCTCTTCGCCGACGGCGGCCGCGATCTCGCGGGTGATGCGCCGCACATCGTCCAGGCTGTTGGCATGATCCACCTCGATCAGCGGATAGCCCAGCCGCTTCAGCATCCCGCGCAACGCCGGTGTGGTGTAGGTGCCGGCGATCACCAGATCGGGGTTCTGCGCCAGCAGCTCTTCCACCTGCCCATGGTTCACGCCCACGCGCCTCGCCGCATCCGCCATCAGCGAGCCGCCGGGGTCGCGGGACAGCCAGGTGACGGAGGCGATGCGCTCGGGCGGCAGCAGCGCCAGCAGGATCTGGTCCGTGCACTGGTTCATGCTCATCACCCGAAGCGGTTTCGCAACCGCCGGCGGCACGGCCGGCTCCCGCCCGCCACAGCCGGCCGCCAGCAGGGCGGCGAGCAGGGCGGGGAAAGCCGGCCGCAAGCGCATCAGAAGCGGGCCTTCACGCCACCATAGACGGCGCGGCCGGGCGTCGCGAAGCTGAACACCTCCTCGTAATTCTCGTCGAGAAGATTCTCCACCCGTCCGAACAGGGTGAAGGCCTCCGAAAGCCGGTATTCGGCGTTCAGATTGACCAGCACATATTCCTTCAGGCTGACGCGCACCGGTATCCAGCTCGGGTCGGTGTAGGCGACGTCCGTCTGCCGCCCGTTGTAGCGGGCGGTAAAGGTGGTCGAGAAACGCTCGTCAAGGCTCCGGTAGGTGAGGTTCAGGCTGCCGACATGCTTCGGCCGCCGCACTTCCTCCACGCCATTCTCCCGGGCTTTCAGCCAGGTGTAGGCGAGGTCGAAGCGGATCTGCTGCAGCGGGTTCGCCGACAGGAAGAATTCCACGCCCTGCTGCTTCGATTTTGTCGTGCGGTTCGAAGGCGTGGCGACATAGTTCGGCGGCGGATAGCTGGTGTAGATCTCGTCCGTCAGGCGGGAATCGAAGTAGGTCGCGCCGATGGTCGCCAGCCCGTCGCCGAAGACCTGATCGATACCGGCTTCCCAGCCCTTGGACTTTTCCGGCCTCAGGTTCGGGTTGCCGATATATTTGCCGTCGGAATAGCCGAACAGCTCGAAGAAGCCGGGGTTCTTGACGCCGGTGCCATAGGCGCCGCGAACGCGAAGCCCCATCGGCAGCCGATAGCCGGCCTGCGCCCGCCAGGTCGTCACATCGGCGAAGCGGTTGTTGAAGTCGTGGCGGATGCTGGCGCCGGCGAAGAAGGCGTCGTTTACGTCCAGCTCATATTGCCCGACGAGGCCCCAGTTGCTGGTGGAGCGCCAGCCGGTGAAGGCATAGGGCGAATCCACCAGATTCTGAAATTCCTCGCGCTCGAAATCGACGGCGCCGGTCAGCCGGTGCTCGATCGCCTCATTGCCGAAGCGATAGGCGGATTCGAAGGCGCCCTTGTAGCGGCGGCCGTTGTTGCCATAGTCGAAGCCGTCCTCATCATAGCCACGGCGGCGGGTGTCGGCGATCTGCGCGGTCAGCGCGTTGGTCCAGCGGCCGTCGGCCAGCGTCAGCTCGCCGCGGGCCAGCCCGTAGAAGGCCTTGTTTACGAAATGCACGCCGGGGCTGTCGACGGTGTAGCCGAACCAGGGGCTGGTGGGGTCGCTCTCGCTGTTGTTGGTGTCGGCGTCGGTGTAGCTGTAGCGGCCGACGGCGGTGAACTTCAGGATTTCCGAAGGAGTCCAGTTCAGCTTGGCGCTGGCGCCGACGCTGGTTGAGCCGACATCGCGCGTGCCGTGGCGCGCCGTCGGCGTGCCGTCCGTGCGATAGGCCGACGCGGAAACCGCATAGTCGAAGCTGTCGGTGAAGCCGGCGGCCCGCGCGCCGCCGGAAACGGTGCCGAAGCTTCCGCCTTCCACCCGCGCGCTGAAGCCCGGCGCCTCCCGGCCGGTCAGGGTGATATACTGGATGACGCCGCCGATCGCGTCCGAGCCGTAAAGCGAGGACTGCTGGCCGCGCAGCACTTCGACGCGGGCGGTCTCGTCGGCGATCAGCGTGCCGAAATCATATTCGCCATGATAGGGGTCAGAGGCCTTGATGCCGTCGATCATCACCAGCACATGGTTGCCCTCGGTGCCGCGCACGCGGATCTGCGTCAGGCCGCCGATGGCGCCGGTGCGGCTGACCGCCACGCCCGGCACGTCGCGCAGCACGTCCGACAGGATGCGCGTCTGGCGGTTCACAAGGTCTTCGCTGCCGATCAGCGTCACCGAGGCCGGCAGGTTGGCGAGCTTCGTGCCGTCGCCCGAACGCGAGGCCGTCACCACGATGGCGTCGGGCGCCTCGGCTGCGGCGATCGCCGGGGCCGCAACGGCGACCGCCAGCAAGGAAATTGTCCCCTTCAGCATATTCTTCATTCCCACCGCGTCGCTTCATCGGAAAACGCGGATGGGGCTGTCCGCCCGCTGTCGGGCGAACGCGAACGCCGGTCGCTTCGGGCGAACGCGGTGCCCGAGCAGCCAGCGCCGTCACGGCCCCTGGCCGCGCGGATGCTGTCGCTCGAACGGAAGAACCTCCGTGCCTTGGCCAATCCCTGGACCGGGGCAATGAGCGACGGCGCCGGCAGGTCTCCTGGCTCGCGGGTCAAGGCTCGACACACGCCTTCCCGGGGCCTGAAACAGGGTTCCCAGTGGCTGGCGAGGCTTTCGCCCCGGCCATGTGCGTCTCGCTCACCGCTTACAGTTGCAGGGACAGCCGCGGATTTGGGGCAAGGCCCCGCACCGCATTCCCTTTTAAGCCTCTCGCGAGGCACCGGCGCGATCATTCGAGGGCAAGGCTAGGCCTTGCCCGAGGTCGCCCATAGCGGAATCGCCGCCGGGCGCAAATCTATTCCGTCGGCCCCTTCAGGGGCCACGGCAAGCCGGCCACCACCAGTTCCACCGTGTCGGCGGCGGCGGCGATCCGCTGGTTCAGCCGTCCGGCGGCATCGCGAAAGCGGCGGGCCAGCGCATTTTCGGGCACGATGCCGAAGCCAACCTCGTTCGCAACCATCACCAGAGGCGCCGCGCATTCCAAAACCGCCTGCGCCAGCGCCTCTCCCGCCGTTTCCAGATCGGCGTCCCCCAGCAGCAGGTTGGAAAGCCATAGCGTCAGGCAGTCGACCAGAATGGGCCGGCCGGCCGTCGCCTGGGCCAGGATGGCGCCGGGCAAGTCCCGCGGCACTTCCACCGTTTGCCAGCTGGCGTCGCGATCGGCCCGGTGGCGGCGGATGCGCTCCGCCATCTCATCGTCGAAGGCTTCAGCCGTGGCGATGAACAGCCGCCGGGGGCCGAGCCCTTCGGCGATCGCCTGCGCCCGCCGG
Source organism: Sandaracinobacteroides sayramensis (assembly GCF_022014495.1). Classification (GTDB taxonomy): domain Bacteria; phylum Pseudomonadota; class Alphaproteobacteria; order Sphingomonadales; family Sphingomonadaceae; genus Sandaracinobacteroides; species Sandaracinobacteroides sayramense. Next base: position 177,265 of record NZ_JAKLSQ010000013.1, on the reverse strand, counting down.
CTCTTGCCCGATCGGGCGCCGCCCAGCACGAGAATCTTTCGGGGCATGACGGGCATCGGCGCTTCCTGCTTGCTGTTCCCGGCCTGAATGGCGATTTGGACGCACATGACGCAAGGGATTCCGGACAGTCTGGCCGAGCTTTGGCGCCACGGAGGGCGTCTGGACGAGGCCATGCGCCTGTTTCCGGACAGTCCGCGCCCGTGGCTGGACCTCTCCACCGGAATCAATCCGCGCGCATGGTCTCCGCCAGATCTGCCGCAGCCGGATGCGCGTGCCTTGCCCACCATGGCGGCGCTGCGCGGGCTGGAGGCCGCCGCCGCCGACTGGTTCGGCACCTCGCCCGAGCGTGTGGCGGCGGTTCCCGGCAGCGACCTGCTGATCCGCCTGCTGCCGCAATTGCTTCCCCGCGCGCCGCTTCTTGCGGTGGTTCCAGGCTATGCCTCGCATCTGGAAGCCGCAGTCGGGGCGGTCAGTCTTGCGGACGTTGCGAAGAGCTTGCGGCAGGGCGACAACCTCCTGTTCGCCAACCCCTCCAATCCTGAAGGCCATCTGCTCGGCCGGGCGGAATTGCTGGATATCGTGGGGCAGGGCGGCTGGCTGGTGCTGGACGAAGCTTTCGCCGACGCAACGCCCGGCTCCAGCCTGGCACCCCATCTGCACGGCGAAGAGCCAGTCATCCTGCTGCGCTCCTTCGGCAAATTCTTCGGTCTGGCCGGGCTCCGGCTTGGCTTCGCGATCGCACCGCCGGCCGTGATCCAGCGGCTGCGGGCGCTGCTCGGCGACTGGCCGGTTTCCGCCCATGCCATCGCCTGGGGAACGGCCGCCTATCGCGACCGGGATTGGATTACGCAGACGCAGGCTTTCCTCGGCCGGCAGGCGGCGGCGCTGGATGCGCTTCTGGCGCAGCATGGGCTGGCCGGCGATGGCGCCTGCCCGCTATTCCGGCTGGTGCGACACCAGGACGCCCGCGCCATTTTCCGCCGCCTTGCGCGCGCGGGCATATTGGCGCGCCCGTTCGAGCACCAGCCCGACTGGCTGCGTTTCGGCCTGCCGGCGGATGACGACGCGCTTTCGCGGCTCCGGCAGGCCCTTGCGCATGGCTGAGCCCGTCGCGCTCGCATCGCTGGCGCTCGACGTGGCCCTTGGCTGGCCGCGCGGGCTTTACACCCGCATCGGCCACCCGGTCGGCGCCTTCGCCCGGATCATCGGCTGGTGGGAGGGGCGCTGGAATCGCCCCGCGCTTTCCGCCAGCGGCCGGCGCTTGCATGGCCTGCTGCTGATGCTGCTGCTGATCGCCGGCACGGCGGCGGCCGGATTGGCGCTGGAAGCCCTGGCCCGGCTGTGGCTCGGCCGCTGGTGGTGGCTGGGCATCGCCGTCCTCGCCTGGCCGGCGCTGGCGCAGCGCAGCCTGTGGCAGCATGTCCGCCCTGTCGCCGACGCGCTGGAGGCCGACAACCTGCCGGTCGCCCGCGCGCAGGTGGGGATGGTCGTCGGCCGCGATGTCGAAGCGCTGGACGAGGCCGGGGTGGCCCGGGCCGGGATCGAAACCCTGTCCGAAAGCTTCTGCGACGGGGTGGTGGCGCCGGCCTTCTGGCTGCTGCTTCTGGGGCTGCCGGGCGTCTGGGCCTATAAGGCGATCAACACCGCCGACAGCCTTATCGGCCATCGCGAGGACCGCTGGCGGGCCTTCGGCTGGGCGGCGGCGCGGATCGACGACGCGGCGAACCTGCTTCCGGCCCGCCTCTCCGGCCTCCTCATCTGCCTGGCCGGCGGACGGGGCTGGCGGACACTCTGGCGCGATCACGGCCAGCACGCATCCCCCAACGCCGGCTGGCCGGAAGCGGCGATGGCCGGGGCGCTGGGCGTGGCGCTCGCCGGGCCGATTTCCTATGACGGGCAGGTGCAGCAAAAACCCTGGATCGGCGCGGAAGGGCGCGTGGCCGGCGCCGCCGACCTCAGGCGGGCGCTCGGCATTTATCTGCGCGCCTGCTTGTGGCTTTGGGCCTTGATGGGGGTTGCGGCATGGCGGCCCTGATGCTGCAGGGCACCGGCTCCGATGTCGGCAAGTCCGTTCTGGTGGCGGGGCTGTGCCGGGCGTTCGCCAACCGGGGGCTCATCGTCCGCCCGTTCAAGCCGCAGAATATGAGCAACAACGCCGCCGTCACCGCCGATGGCGGAGAGATCGGCCGCGCCCAGGCGACGCAGGCGCTTGCCTGCCGGGTTCCCCCCAGCGTGCACATGAACCCGGTGCTGCTGAAGCCGCAAGGGGACCGCACGTCGCAACTGGTGCTGCGCGGGCAGGTGCGCGGCACGCTCAGGGCCGCCCGCTGGCGCGAGGGGCGCGAAGGGCTGCTGCCGGAGGTGCTGGAAAGCTATCGCCTCCTCTCCACTGAAGCCGATCTCGTGCTGGTGGAGGGCGCCGGCTCGCCGGCGGAAATCAACCTGCGCGCCGGAGACATCGCCAACATGGGCTTCGCCCGCGCCGCCGATGTGCCGGTGCTGCTGGTGGGCGACATCGACCGGGGCGGGGTGATCGCCTCGCTGGTCGGCACCCATGCGATCCTCGATCCGGCCGATGCGGCGATGATCCAGGGCTTCCTCGTCAACAAGTTCCGCGGCGATCCCGCGCTGTTCGCCGACGGGATGCAGGCCATCGCCATGCGCACGGGCTGGGCGCCGCTGGGGATCGTCTCCTGGCTGGCCGCGGCGCGCCGCCTGCCCAGCGAGGATGCGGTGGTGCTGGAACGCCCGCGAGCCGCCAGCGAAGGGCGCGTGCGCGTCGCCTGCCCGATCACCTCGCGGATCGCGAATTTCGACGATCTCGATCCGCTGAAGCTGGAGCCGGCGGTGGATGTGCGGATGGTCCCGCCGGGCCAGCCCATCCCGGATGTGGACTGGATCGTGCTTGCGGGGTCGAAGGCGACGCTCGCAGACCTCGACTTCCTCCGCGGCGAGGGGTGGGACATCGACATCAAGGCCCACCATCGGCGCGGACGTCCGATCCTGGGGCTGTGTGGCGGTTATCAGATGCTGGGCCGGCGCCTGTCCGACCCACTCGGCCTGGAAGGCCCGCCGCGCAGCGTGGAAGGGCTGGGCCTGCTGGACGTGGAGACGCGGCTGACGGGCACGAAAAAGCTGTCCGAAGTGCAGGGCGAAGCTCAGGGCGCGCCTTTCAACGGCTATGAAATCCATCTGGGCGAAACCGAAGGACCGGATCGCGCCCGGCCGGCGGGCCGGCTGGCGGACGGCCGCACGGAAGGCGCGACCAGCGCCGACGGGCTAGTGGTGGGCAGCTATGTGCACGGGCTTCTGGGCCGTCCGGAACAACGCGCCGTCTGGCTGGCGCGGCTCGGCGCACAAGCCTCAGGCCCCGATCACCGCGCCGACATCGAAGCCGCGCTCGACGAAATCGCCGCGCAACTGGAGGCTGAACTCGATCTCGATGCGATGCTGCGGATCGCTCAGAACCGCAGGTAAAGCACGGCGGCCAGCAGCAGGGCGCTTTCCATCAACTCGATCCCGGCGCCATGGGCGTCGCCGGTCATGCCGCCGAGCTTCGCCCGGAACCACAGCGCCAGCGCCGGCAGCAGCAGGAACGCCGCGAGCAAGGGCGGCAGGAACAGCGCCGTTGCAGCCAGCGCCACCAGCCACCCTGCGATCAATGGCCAACTTGTCCCTCGGGCAATGGCCGCGCCCAATCCCGAAGCCTTGAGTGGCGGCAGCAGCTTCGCCCAGAGCAAAGGCCCCAGCCGCGCCACTGCCGGAACGGCCAGCAGCAACACCCATCCGCCTTGCAGCAAAAGCTGCAGCAAAAGCAGCTTCGCAAGCAGTTGCAGCACCAGCGCCACGACACCGAAGCTGCCGATATGCGGGTCGGCCATCACCCGCAGCAACCGCTCGCGGTCGCCATGCGCGGCGCCCAGCCCGTCCGCCAGATCGGCGAGCCCGTCCAGATGCAGCGCCCCTGTCAGAGCCACCCAGGCCAGCAAGGCCAGCAGCGCCCCGAGCCAGGGGTCGACAAGGCCGCCAGCCCAGCCAGCCGCCGCGACGAAGGCGCCGACCACCAGCCCCGCGACAGGATAGAAGGGCAGGGCGCGGGCGAATTCCACATCGCCCCAGCCGCGCGGCGTAGGCAGGCGGGTCAGGAAGGCCAGCGCCGCGAACAGCCCCTTCACGCCAGCAGCCCCGTCAACTGCGCCCGGCGGGGGCGTTCCGCCTCCACGGAAAAGGCCAGAAGCGCGGCGTAGGGCAAATCGAAACGCCAGGCCGTTTGCAGGTCGATCTCCAGCAAATGGCACAGGGCCGCCCGCATCGGCCCGCCATGGGTGACGATCAGCGTGGGTTCGGGCGACAGGTCTTTGAGCGCCGATCCCACCCGTTGCATCAACTCCGACCAGCGCTCCCCGCCCGGCGGCGCATTGGCTTCGGGATCGGCCCAGAAGGCGCTCAGCGCCTGGCGGTCGAGGTCGGCTGGCGCCACCCCATCCCATAGGCCGAAATCCAGTTCGCGCCAGCGCGGGTCGGTTCCGGGCGTGCCCAGGGTTTGCGCGCTTACCTGCGCGCGCTGGAGATCGGACGACCACAATCGCCCGATCTCCAGCCCGGCCGCGCGCGCACGGCAGGCTTCCGCCCCGGCCGACGTCACAGGCACGTCCAGATGCCCGAGCAGCCGTCCCGTCAGTTCGGGCGCGCCATGGCGCATCAGGTAAAGCGGGAAATGGCTCACCCGCTGGAAACGCCGGCTTCCGCGAAGGTCGCCATTCCGGAATGGGCGGCAAGGGCGGCCTTCACCACCAAGGCGCCCACGGCGGCACCGCTGCCTTCGCCCAGACGCATCTCCAGCGACAGGATCGGGTTCAGCCCCAACAGCCGCAACAATTCGGCATGCCCCGGTTCCGCCGAGACATGGGCGGCAAGGCAATGGTCGGCGATCTCGGGCGCCGTCACCGCGAGAGGGGCGATGGCGGAGGTGCAGATGAAGCCGTCCAGCAGCACGGGAATGCGCCGCAACCGGGCTTCGATGGCGGCGCCGGCGATCGCCACGATCTCGCGCCCGCCCAGCCGCCGCAATATCTCGAACGGCGTTCGCAGTTCGCCGGCATGGGTCGCCAAAGCATCGTCCACCGCTTGCGCCTTGCGGGCGAGGCCATGGGCATCGACTCCCGTTCCCGGCCCAACCCAGCTTGCGCCGTCGCCGCCGAAACTGGCGGCGGCCAGCGCGGCGGCGGCGGTGGAGTTGCCGATCCCCATTTCGCCCAGCACCAGCAGTTCTGCGTCGCCCACGGCCCCGGCCCCGGCGTTCAGCGCCGCGAGGCATTCGGCCTCGCTCATGGCCGGCTCGCGCGTGAAGTCCGCCGTCGGCCGGTCGAGTTCCAGCGGCACCACCGCCAGCGACAGGCCGGCGCTCGCGGCCAGCGCATTGATCGCCGCGCCGCCGGCGGCGAAATTCGCGACCATCTGCGCCGTCACCGAAGCCGGAAAGGCGCTCACGCCGCGTGCCGTCACACCATGATTTCCGGCGAACACCAGCGCCCGGCCGGCGGAAATCCCAGGCTTTTCCGCCTGTTGCCAGGCGGCGAAGAACAGGGCGATTTCCTCCAGCAGCCCCAGCGAGCCGGGCGGCTTCGTCAACTGCTGCTGCCGCCGCGCCGCTTGCGCGCGGGAAGGGCCGCAGGGCTCAGGCAACCGGGCAAGCAGCGCCGCAACATCGCTCGGGTCGGAAAAACGGCTCATTCGACGATATACCCTTCGGGCGGCTGGCGGGTCAGGAAATGGCCTTTAACCCCCTCCGGCCAGTCGCGGAATGGCACCTGGCCGATTTCGCTCGCCGCATAGGCGCGGGCGAAATCCAATATGGCGCGGGCGGCCTCTTCCGTCGGCTCGAACCGGCCCAGCACATAGCCGATCTTGCCCGGCGCGCGCAGCAGCACGGTGCAATGGTCGCGGCAGGCGAAGAGGCAGGGCATTTCCTGCACCGCCACATCGGCATAGGCGGGGTCGTCCGCGTGCAGACGGGCGACCGCCTCGGCCAGCAGGGCGCCGCCCCTGCGCCCGTCCGGCCCTTCCGAACTTTCGGCCGAAAGGCGGCATCGGCTGCACACCACCACGGCCGGGCCGTTTTTCACCGGGATCAGCGCCATGCGGTCTTCCTTGTCCTTCCCCGTTCAGAAGCGGCCGCGCACGCCGGCGTAAACGCTGCGCCCCAGCGTGCCGTAGCGGTAGGCGGTCTGATAGTCCGTGTCGAAAACATTGTCGGCGCGCAGCACCAGCCGCACCTCGGGCGACAGCGGCAGTTCGGCGCGGAGGTCGACAAGGGTGTAGGGCTTCAACCGAATGCCGTGGCTGGCGTTGTCGAACGTCTCCCCCACGCCCCGCACCGACCCGCCCAGGGCGAGGCCGGAGGCCGGCAGATAGCTGGCGCCCAGATGCCAGCCATGGCGCGGCCGGCGCGGCAGTTGCAGGCCGGTCGCGCGATCCTCGGAGACGGAAAGGTCATAATGGCCTTCCAGCAGGAACGCTCCGGCGCGGACTCGCGCCATCGCTTCCAGCCCTTTGGCGAAGGCTCTGGAGACATTCTGATAATAGCCCGAACGCCGCTGCTCTGCGCCACCTGGAACGAAGCACAATGGCTCGCTGGTGGAAGCCGGGCAGGGCATGAAGACGATCAGGTTCGACGAGCGCCGCTCATACCAGTTCGCCCCCAGCAGCAGGCGCCCATCCGCCAGCGGCTGCTCGGCCCCCACTTCCCAGCCTCTGGCCTGTTCGGGTTCCAGCGCGGCATTCCCATATTCGGAAAAGCGCTGGTAGAGCGTCGGCGCCTTGAAGCCTTCGGACCAGCTTGCACGCAGCGACCCGCCAAGCGGCGTCGTCCAGACCGCGCCCGCCGCCCCCAGCAACTGCCCGCCATACCCATCATGCCCGTCGTGCCGCAGCCCGCCGGTCAGCGTCAGGCCGGAAAAAGGCTGCGCGGACAACTGGCCATAGACGCTCTCCACGGCAGCCCGCCCACGCGCCGGCTCCGGCACCGGGCGGGAGAGGGCGGCGGGCGGCGAAACGCTGCGGAAGCGGCTGATCTCCCGCTCCGCGCCGAACAGCGCCTCGACCGCGCCCAGCGACAGATTGCCCTGATATTCCAGCCGTTCGTTCGTGCCGCGCGCGTCGAAGCTCTGCCGCCTTTCCCGCGCCGGGTCGTAATTGTCGCGGTCGGTCGCGGTGCGGCTGACGCCCAGCCGGTTGCGCCAGCGGCTGTCCAGCAGGTCGAATGCCAGCCCGGCGTAGCCGGTGGATTCACGCGAAAGGGCATATTCGGCGCTGTCGCCGCGCACGGCGTCGATCTCCGTCCGGCCGCTGGAGTGATAGCCGCGCACATCCGCCCGCACGTTCGGCGCCAGTTCCAGCACGGCGCGCCCGCTCAGAGACCGGTTGCTGTAGCTGTCCGGCTCGCGCCCGCCGAATTCCGGACCGATGGCGGAAATGCCGGCGGTGCTGAAGCTCTGCGCGGCGATGCGGATGGAAAGCGGCCCGCGCCGCTCGCCAAGCGCCGCCCGGGCGCTGACCGTCTGCCGGCTTCCGGCTTCCAGGTCGACGCTGGCCTCCACCGCCCGCGAGGGGAGGGGCGTTTCCACGCTGACCACCCCGCCGATCGCCTGGCTGCCCCAGAGGATGGACTGCGGCCCGCGCAACACTTCGATTCGGACGGCATCGCCCACCATCAGATGGGCGAAATTATAGCCGCCGCCGGCCGAGGAAGGGTCGTTCAGCTTCACGCCGTCCATCAGCACCACGGTCTGGTCGCTTTCCGCGCCGCGAATCCTCAGCGAGGTGGCGGTGCCATATCCGCCGTTGCGCGAAAGGCTGACGCCGGGGGTGCGCAGCAGCAGGTCGGCGACGGCGAAGTCCCCGGCCCGGTCGATCCGTGCCTTGTCCAGCACCGTCAGCGCCGCCGGCAGCCGTTCGGCCGGCACGCTGTCGCGCGCGGCGGTCACCCATATCTCCCCGTCCGTTTCCGCGTGGGCGGGTTGCAGGGAAACCCCCAGCAAAAGCCCGAAAGCCATTCTTGCGCGCATGCAGTCCCCACAGGCCGGCACCCCGGCGCGCGAACGCCGGAGAGGTTGAACTGCCGCCGTGCGGGAAATCCCGTTTCCGCCGGCGCACCCTGGCCGGTGAAAAGACGACCGCGACGGGCAGGTCTCCTGGCTTCGCGGGTCTCTGCCGTAGCTGCCGCCTTCTCGGGGCGAACCCCAATGGTCTGTGGCAGCCGGCTCTCCGCTTACAGTTGCAGGGGCAGCCGGGGGTTCGCACCCCGTTCCCGTTTCAATCCCCTTCGCGGGGAACCTGTCGCGCGGCCGCCATAGGGGCCGGAAGCGCCGCGCGTCAACGAAGGTATCGGGGCGGGTATCTGCGCGGGCTATCTGGCGCCGGCGCCGGCTTCGCGGCAAAGGCCGGGCATGCGCATGCTCTTCCTGCTTCTGGCCATGCCCCTTCTGCTGGCGGCCGCGCCCCCGAAACGGCCGCAGCGGATCGTCTCCCTGAACCTCTGCGCAGACCAGTATCTGCTGGCGCTGGCCGACCCGGGGCAGATCGCCGCCCTCACGCGCTTCGCCCGCGATCCGCAGATGTCGGCGGAAGCCGAAAAGGCAGCGCATGTGCCGATCAGCCGCGGATCGGCGGAAGAGGTGCTGGCGCTCCGGCCGGACCTCATTATCGCCAGCCCGTTCCGCCGCCGGGAAACCATGGCGCAATTGCGCGGCCGGGAGATCGCCACCGTCGACCTGCCCTCGGCGGAAAGCTATGCCGATATCGTCGCGCAGGTCCGGCAGATCGCCGCCGCCGTCGGCTACCCCGAAAGGGGGGAGGCGCTGGTGGCGCAGATGGATCGGCGGCTGGCCGCGGTGCCGCGCGACGGCGGCGCGGGGGCGACGGCCGCCTATTACCAGCGCCGGGGCTATCTGACCGGAACCGGCACGCTGGTGGACGAGATGCTGCGCCGCGTCGGCCTGCGCAACCTCGCCGAACGGCTGGGCAAGCCTTCGCTCGCCCGGATCGGTCTGGAGGAGATGGCCCGCGCCCGGCCGGATTATCTGATCGTCGAAAGCGCCAGCGAGCATGTGATCGACCAGGGAACGGAAATGCTGCACCATCCGATCCTGGCAGATATTCCCCGCATCCGGATTCCGCAGGCGTGGACGGTATGCGGCGGCCCGGCCTATGCCGATGCCGTCGCCAGCCTTTCCGCGCAATTGAAGCCGGGGCGCTAGCCGCGCGCCAGCGCCAGGCCCAGCATGATCCTGGTCGAGCAGATGGCGCAATCGAGCGCCCGCGCCACACCCTCGGGGCAATTGCCGCAGGAACGCCCCTTCGCCGAACCGTTCATCAGGGCGATCAGCAACCGCTCGTCGCCCGACATGCCCGAGCGGCCGCCGGCGGCGAAAGGGCGCCCGAGCGCCGCCTCCAGAAGCCGCATCAGGCTGTCGAGCACGGGCGCCAGCACCCCGCAGTCCGACGGCGCGAGCAGATGGTGCAGGCGCGGCTGCGGCGCGGCGCCGATTCCCCGCGCGGCGCTCCAGCAGCGGGCAGCGGCCGTCAGCAAGGCGTCCCTGCCGTGAATTTCCGAGATGGTCGCCATCGTTACGCCCCTGGCCGTTGACAGGAATGGCGCCCGGCGCCGCTTCGGAAAGTGGATAAAATTAATGCGAACTATTCGCAATAGAGAAATCGACGAACCAACGCCGCGCGGCGACGGGCCGTGGCACGTTATTCCGCGCGGTTGGCCGCTTGCCGTCGGCTGAGGTCCAGAGTCAGCCGATCCACCAGCCGCAGCAGCGGCGCTTCCAGCGCTTCATGCTGGCGCAGCAGCTTGTCGGACGGCAGCACTCCGCCGCCGGAGTGCACAAGCAGACCCTTGTCGACCAGCGCCTTCACCCGCCGCCGCACGGTTTCGCGCGGCAGTTGCGCCGCGCGGGCAATGGTGCGGCAGGAGGCTGTGAGGCTGGCGGCGCGGCCGTTGCGGCCGGAGGTTTCGCTGGCGGAACGCTCGGCGGCGATCAGGCGCACGATCAGCAGGATATGGATTTCCCTTATGTCCTCCACGCCCTCGGTGGTGAAGAGCCAGATCTGCTCCACCAACTGCTTTGCGAAGGCCAGTGGAACATCCGGCTGCTCGGCGCAGGTGCCATTTGCCCGCAGGGCCGGAAAGGGACGTCCGGCGAGATGCCCGGGATCGACGGCTTTTGGCGCGGCTTCGTGCATGGGCGGAAACCTAACCGATGTGCCGGGCGGCGATTGCCTGTTTCCGGGCATTTGCCCGCAACCGGCATCTGGGCTGAAGGATGTGCTGCATCATCGCCATCGGGCTTTCACTGGCCGGGGAACAGGAAGGTCAATGTCAGGCGCCCGCCCAGGCCGTGCGGCGCCGATTGGGTGGTGACGGCATGCCAGCGCAGCCCGCCGCCGATGCTGACGGGCTGCCGGCCGAAAGCGGTCAGTTGCGAGACATTGGCGTTGATCGGCATCACCGTCGTGCCGAGCTTCCAGTCGTGGGTGAAATCGGCCGACAGCGCATAGGTGGTGCCGCCGGCCGTGGCGTAGCTCAGGAAGGGCTGCACGAAGGTCTCGCTGCGTTCTCGCGCATCCGCGCTGCCCGCGAACGACCAGAGATGGTTGGCAAGCGCTCCCATCGTCCACCCGCCCGTCTGGCTGAGCGCGACCGCCGTCGGCCCCGCCAGCCATTTCCGGCCGGAAAGCAGCCGGTCGGTTCCGGTCGGGATGGTAAGGGCGGGGCCGGCGCCCCAGATAAGCCCGCCACTGCTGTTGGGGCTGAAGAAGAAGCTTTGCAGCATGTCGCCCAGGCCGAAGCGGCTGTCGACGCCAGGGGCCGGATCCCAGGCCCAGATGACGGGCAGGATCGTCCGGGAAATCAGCGTCAGGTCGCTTCCCGCCTGCATCGGCACCACCGGCTGGATGTTCAGCACCAGCCGCTCGCCATCCCGGTTCGGCCCGATGTTGGCGTCGTAGTTCAGCTGGAACGGCAGGCTGATGAGCGAGCCGATCGGGTTTGCCAGCTCCTTCGCCAGATCCGCCGTGTCGGCGTCCGCCGACTGCGGCAGGGTGGCGAAACCCAGCAAGGCCGCCGCGCCCATTGCCCGTTTCCCGAACCGCATCGTCAATCCCCTCTCAATCTGCCGGGGAATCCTGCGCGCGTTGCGGGCGCGAGATAATGCTGGAACTACCGGCGGCGACTGCGTAAATCTGCTGCCTCAGGGTTCGGACAGTAGCGCGGTCCGGCCGCGCCGGGGGGAGGGCACAGGTGGAATCGACCCCATCTGGTCATTGCGGGGCGTCTGCCTGATGCCCGCTGGCGTCCGGAAATCCGATGAACGCGTGCGCGCCTCTGCATCGGGGCAGCAAGTCCTTGCCCCGCCGTCGATCCTTCCCTGGGTGCTGCCGCTGCTGGCCCTCATCGGCGTCGCCTTTCTTGTGACGGCCGCCGTCTCGCTGATCGGCGCCTGGCAATTGCGCGCGGAAAGGCTGCGCCAGCTGGACGACACCGCCTTCCAGCTTTCCCAGTCGCTCGACCGGGAGGTGGAGGGGCAAAGGGCGTTGCTGGTGGGGCTCGCCTCCTCGCCAGCGCTGGTCCGCAACGATCTGCGCGCGTTTCACGCCCAGTTGCAAGGCACCGCCATTCCGGACGACACTTGGCTGATCCTGTTCGACAGGACCGACTTGCTGCTGCATTCGCGCTTTCCCTTCGGCACGAAACTGCCGCCGGTCGCGGACTACAAGCCCGCCAAGGGCTTCTTCCCCGAGCTGGATGCCAAGCGCTTCATCGTCACGCCGCGCTTCTATGGCGTGCAGCTGAAGATAAGTGCCGTCACCGTCAATATCGCTCTTCAGCGCGCGCCCGGCGAAGCGCCGCTCTATCTCTGCACTGTCATCGGCGACGCGCGCTTCGAGCGTATCATCCGTTCGCACCGGTTCGATCCGGCCATGACCATCTGGATCGCCGACTGGTTTCGCCAGGGCCTGATCAAGGTTTCGCCGCAGGAGGCGGTGCCGGCCCCGCCGATCCCGCCGGGGCTGTTCAGGCAGTTGAAAGAGGGCATTTTCGCAAACTCCTACGCCAGTCGCACGAATGTTGTGATCGACGGCCGGGAGGTGGCGCTGGCCGTGCACCGCTCGCCCTTCACCCACTGGACCTCGGTCGCCTCGCTGGACCGGACGGAACTCGACGCGCCGTTGCGCGACCTCATGTTCCGGCTGGGGCTGGCAGCGCTGCTTCTGGCGGCGGCCGGCTGGGTGGCGTTCCGCCTGTTCCGCCGGGAAGTGCTGTCGATCGAGGATGCCGTCGACGAGGCGCATCAGGAAGTGCTCAGCCTCTCCCAGCAATTGCAGGGCAGCCAGGACGAGGAGCGTCGCAAGATCGCCCGCGAACTGCACGATTCGACGATGCAGCATCTGACGGGGGCCTTGCTGGAAGCGAAGGCGCTCGAAGGGGAGGGCAGCAGGACGGCGGCAGCGCTGGGAGATTCGATCGAGAAGGCGCTGAACGAACTGCGCAGCTACTCCCTGCTGCTGATGCCGCGCGAGCTGGAAGGCCGCACTCTGTCCTCCGCGCTCGGGCAGTTCGCCGAGGCCTTTTCTAGGCGCTCCGGCCTCAGCGTCGAGGCTGAGGTCGATCCGGTCGTCGACGGGTTGCCGCAGGAAGCAAGGCATGCGCTGCTGCGGATCGGGCAGGAAGCGCTGGCGAACGCGCTGCGCCATGGAGAAGCGACCGAAGTGCAGCTGAAGGCAGCCCCGGTCGCGGGGCAATTGCTGCTGGCGGTGACCGACAACGGGCGGACGGCGCGCGGGCGGCCTTCCGCCTGGTTCGAAGAGCGCGCGGGCGTCGGCCTCGCCTCCATGCGCAGCCGCCTCCAGCCGCTTGGCGGCCGGCTGCACATCGAGGGGCTGAAGACCGGCGTCCGGCTGACGGTGACGCTGCCCTTGCCCTGACCGTCACCAATTGCCGGAAAGCACCGGCGCCGATTTGACGGCGCCGGTGCCGGCCATTGCCGCGACTGGCCTCAGTGCGTTTACTGCACGCCGCGGGCGACAGCCAGCTTCAGCCGATATTCCTCGGCTTCATGCTTCGGGTTCAGCGGCCCCGCATCGATCTGCAACCAGTCGATCCGGCCGGTGAAGCCATTGCCCGTCGCCGGATAATCGGGGGTGACGGGCGAGCCGGAATCCAGCCCCACGTCGAAGGTCTCGCTCGCCGTATATGCGCCGGAAATCGTCGCCTCGACGGCACCGGAGCCGACCGCCTCGCCGTTCACGAACAGCGTCACCTTGCCGCCCTTGCCCAGGCCTTCGCCCGCATAAGCGAACTCCATCCGCACTTCCTGCTCGCCGGCGCCGAGGGGCTTGTCGGAGCGGATGGAGGTGCGATCCAGACCGAAGTAGTTATAGGTATAGACCAGCCGGCCATCCTGCACATGGATCGCCCATCCGCCGGTCGAGCCGCCGACGGCGCAGATGACGCCCGCCGCGCCCTTCTCCGGCACGGCGATGGCGGCGGTGACGGCGTGCGCGCGGTTCTTCACGCTCACCATCGTGCCTTCCGGAATTCGCATGCCCTGGAACAGGCGCTGCGAATTGCCCTGCACGGTCACCGGCCGTCCGGCGATTTCCGGCACAGCCCGCTCGGCTGCCCGGTCGTCCAGCGGCAGCACATTGTGCTTCACCGCCTCGATCAGCCAGAGGCGCTGAAGCTCCTTCAGCTTTTCCGGATGCACCTTCGCCAGATCGTTGGACTGGCTGAAGTCGACATTGGTGTCATACAGTTCCCAGACATCCTCGTCGAACGGCAGCAGCACGGTTTCGCCGGTTTCCCAGGGGGTGCGGTGCTTGGTCACCGCCGTCCAGCCCTGATGGTAGATGCCGCGATTGCCCAGCATCTCGAAATATTGCGTGCTGTGCCGCTCAGGGGCCTTAAAGTCGTCGAAGCTGTAGGCCAGGCTGATGCCTTCATAGGGCTTTTGCGTCACCCCGTTCACCACGCTCGGCTCCGGCAGGCCGGCGGCTTCCAGGATGGTGGGGGCGATGTCGATCACATGGAAGAACTGGTCGCGTACGCCGTCCTTCGCCTTGATCCGCTCGGGCCAGTGCACGACCATGCCGTTGCGCGTGCCGCCATAGTGGGAAGCGACCTGCTTCGTCCATTGGAAGGGCGTGTTCATGGCGTGCGCCCAGCAGGCGGAATAATGGTTGCTGGATTCCGCCGTTCCCAGCAGGTCCAGCTTCTCGCGGATGGATTCGGGCGTTTCCAGATCGAGGCCGTTCAGCGCGATCATCTCGTTGAAGGTGCCGTGGATATTGCCCTCGGCGCTCGCGCCATTGTCGCCGACGATGTAGAAGATCAGCGTGTTGTCGAGTTCGCCCTGCGCCTGCAACTCGTCGATCACCCGGCCGATATGGTGGTCGGTCTGCTCCATGAAGCCGGCGTAGAGTTCCATCTGCCGGGCATAGACGGGGCGCATCTCCGGGTCGGTCTCCTCCCAGCCGGGAAGGCCTTCGTGCCGTTGCGTCAGCTTCGTGTCGGCCGGCACGATTCCCAGTTCGATCTGCTTCGCCAGCGTTTCTTCGCGCTGCCTGTCCCAGCCCTTGTCGAATTTGCCCTTGTAGCGGTCGGCCCATTCCGCCGGCACATGATGCGGGGCGTGCGTTGCGCCCGGCGCATAATACATGAAGAACGGGCGGGTGGGTGCAAGCGCCTGCCGGCGGCGCAGATAGCCGATCGCCTTGTCTGCCAGTTCCTCGTTCAGCGTGTAGCCGTCCTCGGGCTTGCCGGCCGGCTCCACCGGGTTGAGGTTCTCATAAAGCGTCGGATAATATTGGTCGGTCTCGCCGCCGAGGAAGCCGAAGAAATATTCGAAGCCGCTGCCCAGCGGCCAATGCTCGTAAGGCCCCATCGGGCTGGTTTCCCACACCGGCACTTCATGGCACTTGCCGATCTGCGCGGTGGAATAGCCGTTCAGCTTCAGCGTTTCGGCGAGCGGCGCGCAATCGTTGGTGCGGGCCGAAGTCTTGCCCGGTGCCGACGTGGCGATCTCGGTGATCGCCCCCATGTTCACCGTATGGTGGTTGCGCCCGGTCAGCAGCGCCGCGCGCGTCGGCGAGCAAAGCGCGGTGGTGTGGAATTTCGAATAGAGCAGTCCGCGGCCCGCCAGTCGCTCCAGCCGGGGCATGCGGCAAGGCCCACCGAACACCGTGGAGGAGCCGAAGCCCGCATCGTCCAGCAGCACCAGCAGGATGTTGGGCGCGCCGGCCGGCGGGGCCAGTGGAGCGATCGGCTCATATTGCGCGTCGCGCGCGTCGTAAGGGGTGAAGGCAGGCCGGTCGACATGCGGGATCGGCAGGACGTGCCGGTTGAGGGGTTGCTTGCCTGTGCTGCTCATGGGGCTCTCCCAATTCTGAAACGATGGCGAAGCCGGCGGGTCGGAATGCCCTGCCGACATCCGCGAGGGTTCCATCGCCACTGCTGCGCCCGCCAGCGCAGTTTCGCGGCGGCCCACACCGTAGAAACAGCAAGGTCCGCCATGCCGCACGGCCGCGGCCCGTAATTCCACCTGCCGCGCGGCGTGGAACTACGCTTCCGGCCGGTCGTCGCCCGCCGGCACATGCGGTGCCAGCGATGAGGAGGTTGTGATGGACTATATCGTGCAGGAGGCCAGCCGCTTCTGGCAGGATCTGATGTCGCGCCCGGACGGGCCGTTCGCGCTGCGTTTCCTGATGCAGCCGACGGTCTCCTCGCTGCTGGCGATCCGCGACGGCATCCGCGACGCGAAGGCCGGGCGCGACCCCTATCTGGCGCTGATCGCCACCAATGCCGACGAACGGCGCGGCGCGCTGAAGGAAGGCCTGAACGCCACGGCGCGGGTGCTGTTCCTCGGCCTCCTCCTCGATTTCTTCTACCAGATGAAGACCTTCGGCAGCTTCCGCTATGTGGGGGAGGCGATCGTCATCGCCTTTGCGCTGGCCTTCCTGCCCTATCTGCTGCTGCGCGGCCCGGTCCGGCGGATCGCCGCCGCGTGGATGGCGCGAAAGGCTGGGCGGGAGACGCGCCCATGACGGCGCCGGAAAACAATCCGCTGCCCGACGTCGGCACCATTCTCTCGTCGCGGCGGACGGGGATGAGTTTCCAACGCACGCGGATGAGCGCCGACCGCACGCTGATGTCGGTTATCCGGACCTCGCTGTCGCTGATCAGCTTCGGCTTCACCATCAACCAGGCCTTCACCTCGCTGCAGGCGCTCGACGCAGAGATCGCCGCCCGCGCGCCGCAGATCTTCGGCGGCTCGCTGGTGGGGCTGGGCACGGTGATGCTGGCGTTCGGCATCCTCTATCATCTTCAGTTCATGGCCTTTCTGCGCGGGGAAAGGCAGAAGATGGCGGACGACGGGCTGATCACCGGCAAAAGCCCCTATCCGATTTCGCTCACGCTGCTGACGGCATTGGCGCTGCTGCTGATCGGTATCCTCGCCATCGCCCATATCCTGTTCGGGCTCTAGGCCGGTGTCGGAACTGCTGCTTCAGGCGAGCGAGGTGGCGATCCTGTTGATCCAGTTCCTCGCGCTGCTGTTCGTCGCCGGGGCGACGCTGGCGCTGCTTCTGGATGTCGCCCGGCTGCTGCTGCGCCGGCTTGGCGCAGAACAGCCCGAGGCTGCCGCCATCCGTCGCATCTGGCTGGACTATGCCCGTTGGCTGATCGCGGCGCTGACGCTGCAACTGGGGGCGGACATATTGGAATCGGCGATCGCCCCCGGCTGGGAAGCCATCGCCCAGCTTGGCGCAGTGGCGGCCATCCGCACCTTCCTCAACTATTTCCTGGAGAAGGATGTAAAAGACGTGCGGGACGTCAGCTGAGTGGAGGCGATTGGCAGCCGCCGCTGGGCCGTTTACAGAAAGCCCATGGGGCTTTCAGACAATCCGCAAATCGCGCCCGTGCGTGCGAAAGTGCTTATCGCGGACGACCACAGGATGGTGGCCGAGGCCATCGCCCGCATCCTGAAGGGCGAATATGAGGTGGTCGAGATCGTAACCACCGGGCAGCAGCTGATCCGAACCGCTAGCGCCGGCCCCACCGACATCATCCTTTCCGACATCAGCATGCCCGACATGAGCGGGGTGGAGGCGCTGAAGGCCCTGCGGGCGGCGGGCGTCGGCGCGCCGGTCATCTTCCTGACCATGCACGCGGAACCCGGAGTCGTCGACGCGGCGCTGAAGGCGGGGGCCAATGGCTATGTGCTGAAAAGCTCGGCGGCGGACGAATTGCTGCGGGCGATGGCGGAGGTCCGCCGTGGCGGTCTCTTTGTCAGCCCGTCGCTGCTCGGCCATGTGCTGGGGCGGACGGAGGTGCCAAGGCTCACCGCCCGTCAGCAGGAAGTGCTGGACCTGCTGGCCACCGGCCTCAGGTCCAAGGAAATCGCCTACCGGCTGGACCTGTCCGTCCGCACGGTGGAGGCGCACCGGCAGATCCTGATGCAGATCCTCTCTGTGCGGAACAGCATCGAACTGGTCCGCAAGGCCGAGGAACTGGGCCTCGTCGGCCGGACGGCCTGATAAGCCGCCCGGCCACGAGGGACGCAGCGCTTTACTGCGGCGGCGCTACCACCTGATATTGCGGCTGCGCCTGTTGCGCCCCGGCTGGCGGAACCGCCTGATACCAGGTGCCATTGCAGTTCAGGTAAGTCTGGCCGTTGGAAACGATTTCCTGGCAGCCGGGGTCCTTGGGCTTGCTGTCGACCACGGCGCCGATCACCGCGGTGACGGCGCTGGCGCCGGCGGTGATGGCTGCCGTCTTGCCGACGAATTCCAGGAAATCGTCGTCGTCATCGTCCCAGTCGCGCGGCGGGTGGTAATTGCCATTGTCGTAATAGCCGTTCGAAGGCCGGCCGGGCGCCACCACCACCGTGTTGCCGGCAGTAATGTTGTTGCCACCGCGATTCGGCCGGTTCGGCGCAGGGCGGGTCGCACCCTGGGGCTTTTTCGGACGGGTGACCGATTGCGGCGGTCGCGCCTTGGAGGCGCCGGGGGTGCGGGCCTTACCCGCAGCAGCGGGACGGGCCTTCGCGCCGGCCGGCTGGGCGAAGGCGGTGGTGACGGGGGTGAGGAATGTCGCGGCAAGGGCGGCCGCGCCGATCACAAGACCAAATCTCGGCATGGGATATCCTTTCTGTGGATTGGCCAGCGCCTCAGCGCGCGCCGTCTTTCAGCGCTTTCAGGTCGATCGCCTGCCAGCCGGATTCAGGCTTGAAGCTGAAGTCGGTCGAACCGAAGCGCGGCTCCATGTTCCAGCGGAAGACGGTGCTGAACTGCGGCTGCGCCGGATTTTCCGTGTTCGTCACCACCATCCTCAAGGGCAGCGGCTTGTCCTTGCCGATCCAGAGCTGGAAGTCGGCGCCATCCTGCCGGAAGGCATAATGGCCGGCCGGCTGCCCATCCACTTCCGAATCACCGACGCGGAAGCCAGACTTGGGCGGCTCCACGTTGGAAGACGGGTCGCCCCAGCGGAACAGGTCCTGCAACGGGAATTCGATCCCGAAGCGGTCGGACGCCTGGGTCAGCACTTCGGCGATGGTTCCGGTTTGCGGCAGGCTCAGATATTTCTGCGATTTCTGCCCGGCGAAGGTGATGGTCTGGCCGTCATAATATATGCGCCGATGCTGCCGGTCGGTGCGGATATCCACCCGCATCCAGCGCGGTGCCTGCACCAGATAAGTGGTGCGCTGCGCGAATTGCAGCTTCTGGTCGCCGCTGAACAATATGTCGACATTGGCGTCGGACGTGACTTCGAAGCGATTGAGATTGCGCAAATAGGCGCCCATGCGGTCGAGCGCCTGCGCCGCCTCCGGCTCGAGCACGGCGACCGACTGCACCGGGCCGACGAGCGAAGCCGCGCCGTCGGGCGCTGTCTGCGCCGAGAGCGGGGAAAGGCCGCCGAGCAGCGCGGCGCAGGCAAGCAAGGCCCTGAAACTGGGGTTGGGCATCGGATTCCTCCTGTTCGAACGCCGGGCTCCCCTGAACGCCGGTCGGTTCATGGCCATGCCTATGTCCGCCCAAGCCCCGCCGCCACGCCTGAACTACCGGCAAACGAACCGTAGAATTACCTGGTCCCGGGCCGCCGAATTGCCGCTGCCGGCATCCGCTCGGGGGACCATAAGGGCGCGAAACGCGCAGATGCAGAATAAGGTCGGCCATGTTCCTGAAGTCATGTCCGCGCTGGAGCGATGAAGCCGTGGAGCAGTCCTGGCGCTCTTCGGCCTGCCTCGCGTTGCTGCTCACACTCGGGATTGGCGCGCCGCTTTTCGCGCTCGCCGACTGGAGTGCAGGTTTGGACGTGCCGCTTCAGCGCGATTATGCGGCGCTTTCGCGCATTCTGGTCGCCATGCCGCTGCTGCTCGCAACCCTGCCGCTTTTCGACTCGATGATCGACCGCGCGCTAGACCATCCGGAGCGGGCGGGTCTGCTCTCCGGCGCGAATCTGGCGCGGCAACGCCGCTGGGCGGCGAGGCTGAGGCGCCTCAGGTGCAACCGTGTCGTCATCGCGGGGATGATCCTTGTCGCCTTCGCTGGCGCCCTGCTGCAACCTTGGCTGCCCGGCCCGCTTCGGGGGCTGGAGGGGTGGGGCTATTCCGCCTCTGGTAAACTCAACCTCGCCGGCGGCTGGTATTGCTTCCTTTTCCTGCCGATTTTCCGCCTGCTGATGCTGCTGTGGCTGTGGCGGCTGTTGCTGTGGCTGGTGCTGCTGGGCAGCCTCGGCTTCCTACGGCCAAGGCTGAACCCGGCGCATCCGGACGGCGCCGGTGGCCTCGGCTATCTGGGCTTCGTGCAGCAAAGGCTTTCACCGCTGCTCGTGGCCGGCGGTTTCATGATGGCAGGCAGCGCCGCCAACCGGATCGCCCATCTGGGCGAAACGGTCGGGGATCTGATACTCCCCCTCGTCGGCTATGTGGTCATCTACCCCCTGTTGCTGCTACTGCCGCTATTCCTGACGACGCCGCTTTTGCTGCGCAGCAAAAGGAACGGCCTGTTCGATTACGCGCTGATCGGGCATAGCCTTTCCCGCGCCTTCGAGGAAAGCTGGGTGTCGAACCCGATGCCTCCGGCGGAGCAGTTGCAAAGCCCCAACCCCTCGGCGCTGGCGGATTTCGGCGCCGTGCACGCAACCGTCACCGACATGCGCTTCCTGCCCATCCGGCCATGGGGAATCGCCGCGATGGTGCTTTCGGCCGGCGCCCCGCTGTTGCTGCTGGTGTTCCTGCAGGTGCCGCTGGAACAATTGCTGCGCATCGCGCTGGCGGAGCTTCCACCGCTCGATCTCATTCCGGGCGGGCTGTAACGGCGGCGGCCCCACACGCGTAATTCTACGGTGCCGCCGCAGGTGGTTGCAGCGTTCCCGTCAGTCTCCACCCGTCCCAGAAGAAAGGCACCACAGGCGCATCGTCCGCCAGAGGTTCAACAAGGGAGCAGGCACATGGCAGCAGGCAGCATTCCGGTCACGCCGGAGAATTTCTCGCGCGCGGAATCCGATCTTTACTTCTCCAACGTCGTCAAGAACGGCGGCTTCGGCAAGTTCGACCATACCCGCGAAGTGGCCCCGCTCGACAAGCAGTCGGTCATCCGCCTCAACCGCGACACCCTCTATTCCTCGGTGGTGATCGACCTGGACGCAGGCCCGGCGGCGATCACCCTGCCGGAAACCGGCGACCGCTTCGTTTCCCTGCAACTGATCGACGAGGACCAATATACCTATGGCGTCTTCTATGGCGCCGGCCGCCATGAACTGACGCGGGAAAAGATGGGCACGCGCTATGTCGTCGCCGCCGTCCGCACGCTGGTGAACCCCGCCGACCCGGCGGACGTCGCCGCCGCCCATGCCGTGCAGGACGGTATCCAACTGGAACTGACTGCGCTTGGCAGCTTCGAAATCCCCAACTGGGATTCGGAAAGCCAGAATATGGTGCGCAGCGCCCTGCTGACGCTGGCCGAGACCATGCCCGACACCAACCGCATGTATGGCAAGCGCGAGGATGTGGACCCGGTGCGCTTCCTGATCGGCTCGGCGCTGGGCTGGGGCGCCAATCCGCCAAGCGAAGCGCTCTATCTGAACGTCACGCCCGAGAAGAACGACGGTAGCACCGTCCACGAACTGGTGGTGGGGGACGTACCGGTCGACGGCTTCTGGTCGGTCAGCCTCTACAACGCCGAAGGCTATTACCAGAAGAACGACCTCGACCATTACACCTTCAACAATCTCACGGCGAAGAAGTCCGCCGACGGCAAGATCCGCATCCGCTTCGGCGGCAGCGAAGGGGATAACATCCTGCCGATCATGCCCGGCTGGAACTATATGGTCCGGCTCTATCGCCCGCGCCCGGAAATCCTCGACGGAAGCTTCGTCTTCCCGGTGGCGAAGCCGCTGGCCTGAAAAGGCTTTTCCCTTCCGTCAGCACAGGAAAGCGAACCGAAATGAGCAGCCCGAAAAACTCCCTGATAGACCCGTCGCTGAAACCCGCCGAGGTCCGCGCGATCGCCGCAGAGGCCTTTGTCTATGGTTTCCCCATCGTCGACAATTACCGGATCCTGCACTCCTATTTCGTCGACCGGCAGAACCCGGACTATAAGGCGCCCTGGAACCAGCTGAACAATGTCGGCCGCGTTTTCACGCCCGAAGACAAGGCGATCCAGACCCCCAATTCCGACACGCCCTATTCCCAGCTCGGCGCCGACCTCCGCGCTGAACCGCTGGTGTTGAGCGTGCCGGAGGTGGATGAAGGGCGCTATTATTCGCTCCAGTTCATCGACCTCTACACCTTCAACTTCGACTATGTGGGCAGCCGCGCGACCGGCAATGGCGCTGGCGACTATCTGCTGGTCGGGCCGGGCTGGCAGGGCGATACCCCGGCGGGAATCCGCAAGGTGATCCGTTCGGAAACCGAAATCGCCTTCGTCTTCTACCGCACCCAACTCCTCAATCCGGGCGACATCGAAAATGTCCGCAAGATCCAGGCTGGTTACAAGGTGCGGACCCTGTCGGAATATCTGGGCCAGCCGGCGCCAGCAGCCGTGCCGGCCACCGATTTCGCCAGCCCACTGTCGCCCGAAGAGCAGCGCAGTTCGCCCGACTTCTTCCATGTGCTGAACTTCGCCCTGACCTTCTGCCCGACCCACCCGTCTGAAACGGACCTGCGCGCGCGGTTCGCGAAGATCGGCATTCGTCCGGGTCAGGCTTTCGATTTCTCCACGCTTTCGCCCGAACTGCAGCAGGCGGTGCAGGACGGGATCGCGGACGGCTGGAAGGCGTTCGAAGCGCACAAGCGCGACAATGTTGACACCGGAAAGCTCAGCTCCGCCGACGGCTTCGGCACGCGGGAGTTCCTGCGGAACAATTATATGAACCGCATGGCGTCGGCGGTGCTTGGCATCTACGGCAATTCCAAGGAAGAGGCGATCTACCCGGCCTATTTCGTGGATTCCGCCGGCGAGGCGCTGGATGGGCGCGCCAGATATGCGCTGAAGCTGGAAGCGGACAAGCTGCCGCCGGTGAACGCCTTCTGGTCGCTGACGGTCTACCAGCTTCCGGAAAGCCTGCTCTACGCCAATGAACTGGACCGCTATCTGATCAACTCGCCGATGCTTCCCGGGCTGAAGCGCGATGCGGACGGCGGCATCACCCTGCTCCTCCAGAACGAGGCGCCAGAGGCCGACAGCCAGTCGAACTGGCTTCCGGTGCCAGCCGGGCCTTTCTGGACGACGCTGCGCCTTTACTGGCCGAAGGCGGAAGCGCTGGATGGCCGCTGGACGCAACCGCCGCTGAAACGGCTCTGAGGCGCTCGCGCGATACAGACGCCTGAGGGCGGCAACCGCCGCGACAGGCCGGAACAGGGCAGGGGCGTGCAAGATATTTGCGCGCCCCTTTCTGCACGCACATGCCATTCAGACTGCTGGCAGCGGGCTGAGGGTTGTTGTCTATATTCAATGCATAAGCGTGGAATATAGAGATTTCAGTAAAATCTCGTGCACGGGCGCGAAGGCGCATAATTCCGGAAGAAACCGGCTACCTGACTTCCTGAAAGAAGCTGGTCGGGGAAAGAGGATTCGAACCTCCGGCCTCTGCCTCCCGAAGGCAGCGCTCTACCAGGCTGAGCTATTCCCCGGGCCGAGGCGGGCGGGATAGTCGCGTGCCCCAGCCGCGTCAAGCGGCAGCGGCCAAAAAAAGATCGGCGGGAAAGGCCGCCGCCAAACAGCCCTCAACCTTCGAACAGCGCTCTTAATTCCGAAAGCTCGACGATCTTCTCGCGCGGGGCGCCCGCACGCGCGCGGGCGACCTCCAGCGCGTCGATATTCCGCCAGTCGTCGAAATCGGAAACCGGCACCTGCCGCTCGGCCAGCAGGGCGATCAGCGCCGCCCGGCCCGGCTTGTCGCCGGCGAGCGTTTCCTTCGCGATCCGCTCCACAAGGGCGAAGCCGTCCGGCCGGTTGGTGCCGATGGTGCCCGAAGGCCCCCGCCGCGCCCAGCCGACGCACCACAAGCCGGGCGCGATCAATCCCGCCTCGTTCACGAAGCGCCCGGCCTGCTCGTCGAACGGAACACCGGGGATGGAGGCCGTGCGATAGCCGATCGCCGCCACGATCATGCCGCAGGGGATGATCTCTGTCTCGCCTGTGTCCACCGCACGCCCATTTTCGTCGACGCGGGTCTTCATCACCTCCAGCGCTTCCACCTGCCCATGCCCCAGCACCGCCACCGGCCGCCGGAAGAAATCCAGGCTTAAGGTCACCGGCCGGGAGGCGTCCGGCCCCCGCGCCGCGAAGCGCCGCAACACCTCCACCACGCGGCGCTGCCCGGTCTCCAGCGCTGCATCCTCCGTCTCGGGCGGAAAATCCCCAATCCGCACCAGCGGCGTCGCCCGTTCCAGCTCGCCCAGTTCGCCCACTTCCTTCAGCGTGAAACTGGCCTGATGCGGCCCGCGCCGCCCCAGCACATGCACCTGCCGCACCTCCGAGCGGGAGAGCGGCTCCAGCGCATGGTTGACGATGTCGCTGGCCTGCAACTCGTCCACTGTCTTCGCCAATATGCGCGCGCAATCGATGGCGACATTGCCATTGCCCACCACCACCACGGCCTGGGTGTCGAGCGGCGGCTCCAGGTCCTTGAAGTCCGGATGGCCATTGTACCAGCCCACGAACGCGGCCGAGCCGAGCACGCCCGGCAGATCGTCGCCGGGGATGCCCAGCGGCCGGTCCTGCGGTGCCCCCACCGCCAGCACGACATCGTCGTAGAAAGCGGTCAGTTCCCCGACGCCGACATCCTCCCCCACCCGCACATTGCCGAGGAAACGCACCCGCTCGTCCGCCGCCACCTGGTCATAGCGGCGGGAAACCGCCTTGATCGACTGGTGGTCGGGCGCCACACCGGCGCGGATCAGCCCATAGGGTGTCGGCAGCCGGTCGATGATATCGATGCGGACATCCTCTCCGAACGCCTTCAGCGCCGCTTCCGCGGTGTAGAAGCCGGCCGGCCCGGAACCCACGATTGCCATGGTGCGCATGTCGATCCTCCCGGGGTCAAGGTTGGCCGCAAATCGCTGGCTGTTCAACCGCCCGCATCATCGGGCAGTGGGCCAGTTCGCAGGAAAGCCCATTCCCTTCCCCACCTCGTCACCCCGGGCTTGACCCGGGGTCCAGCTTTCTTCCTCACCCGCAGTGCCAGCAGAAAAGCTGGACCCCGGGTCAAGCCCGGGGTGACGAACGAACTCGATCCATACGAACCGACTGAGGCCCGTCACTGCCCAGGTTGATTCAGCACGGCATCCAGACAGGCATCCATCGCCTTCGCAGCCTCCGGCGAAAGGGCGATGAAGGCGCGCCGCGCATCGCCCGGGTCCGCCGACCGGCTGAGCAGACCCGTGTCGCTCAGATTCTTGATCCAGCGCAGCGCCGTCGTCGTCGGCACGTTGGCGGCGATGCACAGGCTCGACACGCTCACCGGCCGTTCTTCCAGCCGGGCGGCGGCCAGATCCAGCAGCATGTCCCACGCCGGGTCCGCGAACAGCTCGGCGGGAAAGAAACGCTCACGCAGGCGCCGGGCGCGGATATGGGCGCGGATGCGCGCGGCATCCACCGGCCGTGCGGCCGATTCCGGCCGGCTCGCCACCAGTTCGGCAAGGGCCGCCGCCACCCGCTCGGCGTCGCGCTTCAGCGCCTCGATCCGGCCGTCGCCGCCAAAGCGGGAGCCGGCGTCGGCCGCATGATGTTGCAGCCCTTCCGCCAGTTCCTCCACGGCGCGCCGGATGGCGGCCGCGTCGCTGTCGGCTTCCAGAAAGTGCAGCGGCGCCTGCAGCAGCAGCCCGGCCAGATCCGCGTCGCCGTCCGCCGTCCGCAGCAGCACCGGCATCCCGGCGTGCGAGGGATGCGCCAGAAGCGCGGCCAGCCGCGCGTCGGCCAACTCTGCATCCATCAGCAGAATGTCCGGCCGCGCCCGTTCGACGGCCTCCACCAGCGCCGCGCCGCCCACGGCCGGAATCGCGTCCACCAGGAATCGCGACAGCCCGGCCAGCGGCAAGGAGGTGCCGGCCGCCAGAATCTTCAGCCCCACGGCCGGGGAACGGTCCGTTTCGGATAGTTGATAGTCCGCCAATTGCAGGCCCTTGTCCGTTGGAAAAAAACGATTTTCCCCCGGTAGGGCAGGCGGCATCCGGCATGATCGCCCCGCATTCCCCCCCAGAGCGGACGTTGCCGGCCTCAAGCTTTCAGGAAAGCCATGCCAACACCTCCGCCGACCCGGGGCGCACCGTCTCCCGGCGGGGCCGAAAGGTCAAGCCGCGCGAACGATCCGCCTTTGTGGTCAACGGCTGTCGGGCTTGTGCCGATGGCCGCGGTTTCAGGTCGGCTCGTGAAAAGCCGGCCGCAAAACGGGTTGCTCACCGCACCCGGGCGCGCCGTGGCCGGGGAAGGGCCGGGCACAGGCAGCGCCCGGGCGAAAGGACGGGGATGGGAGAGATTCCACTCCAGCCCGGCCGCGCCCGCCAGCGCGTGTCGGCGGATCTGATCGGCACGTCGCCGGCCATGTGCCAGTTGCGGGAGACGATCGCGCGTGTCGCCTCCGCCGAGGCGACGGTTCTAATCACGGGGCCGTCGGGCACGGGCAAGGAAAACGCCGCCCGCGCGCTGCACGCCGCCAGCTCGCGCGCGGGCGGCCCGTTCGAAGCGGTGAACTGCGGCGCCATCCCGCATGAACTGGCCGAGGCGGAACTGTTCGGCGCGGAGGCCGGCGCCTACACCGGCGCCAGCAAAGCCCGGATCGGCCGCCTGGAAGCCGCCAATGGCGGCACCTTGTTCCTGGACGAAATCGGCGACCTGCCGCTGCCGCTGCAAGTGAAGTTGCTGCGGGTGCTGGAAAGCCGCGAAGTCCAGCGTCTGGGCGCCAGCAGGCCGGTTCCGGTCGATTTCCGGCTGGTCGCCGCCACCAATGTCGATCTGGAGCAGGCGGTCGCCGAAGGCCGTTTCCGCGCCGACCTCTACTGGCGCTTAGCTGTCGTCTGGCTGGACCTGCCGCCGCTTGCGGCCCGCGTGGGGGATATTCCGGCCCTCATAACCCATTTCGCGGCCGTTTCGAGGCAGCGCCTGCTTCTCAGCGAATGCGGCCTTGCCATGCTGACCGCGCACGACTGGCCCGGAAACCTGCGCGAGCTTCGCAACCTTGTCGAGCGCGCACTGGCCCTTGGCGAGCATGCGCTGAATGCCGAAGCCGTCACTCGCCTGCTTCACCCCCGCCGCCGGCTGATGCCGCAATGGCTGACAGGGCAGGGCGCAACTCCGACACCCCGCCCGGCTGATCTGGCGGCCCGGTTGCAGGCGGACAGCCTTGGCCTGAAGCCGATGGCGCTGAAAAGCCTGCTGGCGGAAGCGGAGGCTACTCTGATCGCGCAGGCGCTGGCTGCCTCCAACGGCACGATCGCCGAATCCGCCCGCCTGCTGGGCCTGAACAGGACGACGCTGGTGGAGAAAATGAAGCGGATGGGGCTGAAAGCGGCGAATGAGGCGGCGTGAAAGCAGCTGGCTACACCTCATTGTCCCCTTGGTGTCTCACCAATCACTTTCACCCTCGCAGCCAGGAAGGCCGTATTGCCGGCACGCGCCACGCTAGCGCAATGGTGGCCACTGGCGTCTGCTATGAATGACCGTGAGAATCCAAACCGTGTCGCTGTCTATCTCATAGACCAATCGGTAGCTGCTGTGCGGCGTGAGTTCGCGGGTTCCAGCCACTTCGCCCTCATGGCCCAGCATCGGGAAATCGGCGAGCTGGGCGACGGCCTCGCTTATCAGGCCGTCGATCCGAACGGCTGCCTTCTCATCGCGTGCGGCCAGATAGTCCCATATGTCCGCACGGTCCTGCCGCGCCTCCGGCGTCCACCGGACCTTCACGCCTGGTCGGCGATCCGCGCACGGCGGCCGGCGAAATCCGCTTCGACCTCATCATGGTCATGGCCGTGTCCCGCCTGCATCGACTCACGCGCCACCGCCACCTTTTGCTCGACGAACAGGCCATGCGCCCGTTTGTGGCGCTGGCGCTCCACGAACTCCCGCATAAGTTCGCGCACGACCTGCGAGGCCGGGCGATGCAGGGATTCGGTTTCGGCCATGAAGTCCGCCCGCAGGTCGGCTTCCAGCTTCATCGTGAAAACGGCTTCCTTCGCCATGATCGCACCTCCGTCGATAATGACATCGTATATACGTTGCCATACCAATCGCTGCAAGATAGGATCACCACACACCAGTCTGGGCGTTTCTTAAAGGAGGCGGTGGCGTGCCGGAAGCACAGCGCGGCATTGCTCCCGCCGCAGTTCCACTGTCGATCGAGTTAAGTATATTGTCCCCGGATTTCCTATTGAAAATTAGGAGAAATTTTATACAATTCTAACCCAAAAGGATTTTTGTTCTGTAAAATATATGAAAGGTGCGGTGAAATGAGTTCAAAAAATGAAGAAAAGGCCGCAGGAGATTATTTCAAGCACGAAATGCTGAGAATAATGAAGGATGGAAATATATACTCAACTTCTAAATTGGAGGCGGAACTTAAAAAAAATTTAGAATTAACAAATTATGATAAAGGAAAAAATGAAAAAAGGCCGAACGAGTCAAGATGGCGAATTAGAATTAATAATAATCTGAGGCCAAGTGAAAAATCTTCTTTATGTGGAAGGGGATACGTGGAGAAGATTGATTATGATCAATATAGAATTACTAATAAGGGGTTGGAGTATATAGAAAAAATAAATGAAGAGCATGAAGAGTTGAAAAATGATTTCCAAGAACTTGGAATTCATTTATAATTCATTTTTTGCTAATTTTTAGCGATTTGCTTTCTCTTAACTGTATCGGCGTTTCTGAGGTTGGTTTGAGCGGGTGCAGGGCGCGCGGCGCCCTGCCGGGGTGTCGGGGCAGCGCCCCGACCTTATAAGTGAACGCACACCCCTCAGCGCTTGTCGATCGCCACATAATCCCGGCGCGGCGAACCCGTGTAGAGCTGGCGCGGGCGGCCGATCTTCTGCTCGGGGTCGCCGATCATCTCGTTCCATTGCGCCACCCAGCCGACGGTGCGGGCCAGCGCGAACAGCACGGTGAACATGCTGGTCGGGAAGCCGATCGCCGACAGGATGATGCCTGAATAGAAATCGACGTTCGGATACAGCTTCTTCGAAACGAAATACTCGTCCTTCAGCGCGATCTGCTCCAGTTCGCGGGCCACGTCGAACACCGGATCGGTGACGCCCAGCTTCTCCAGAACTTCCTTCGCCGTCTGCTGCATCACCGTCGCGCGCGGGTCGTAATTCTTGTAGACGCGGTGGCCGAAGCCCATCAGCCGGAACGGGTCGTCCTTGTCCTTGGCGCGGGCGATATATTCCGGGATGCGCTCCGGCCGGCCGATCTCGCGCAGCATGTTCAGCGCCGCCTCGTTCGCGCCGCCATGCGCCGGCCCCCACAGGCAGGCGATACCGGCGGCGATGCAGGCAAACGGGTTGGCGCCCGAAGAACCCGCCAGACGCACCGTCGAGGTGGAGGCGTTCTGTTCATGGTCGGCGTGCAGGATGAAGATGCGGTCCATCGCCCGCTCGATCACCGGGTCCACCTGATAGCTTTCGGCCGGCACGCCGAAGGTCATCTTCAGGAAGTTGCCGGTGTAGGAAAGCGAGTTATCCGGGTAAACGAAGGGCTGGCCCACCGAATATTTGTAAGCCATGGCGGCGATCGTCGGCATCTTGGCGATCAGCCGGTTGCTGGCGATCATCCGCTGCTTCGGATCGTCGATGTCGGTCGAGTCGTGGTAGAAGGCGGAAAGCGCGCCGACCACGCCGCACATGATGGCCATCGGGTGCGCGTCGCGGCGGAAGCCGCGGTAGAATTGCAGAAGCTGCTCATGCACCATCGTGTGGCGGCTGATGGTGTATTCGAAGCGCTTCAGATCCTCGGCGGTCGGAAGCTCGCCCTCGGTCAGCAGATAGGCGACTTCCATGAAGCTGGAATTCTCGGCCAGCTGCTCGATCGGGTAGCCGCGGTGCAGCAGCACGCCTTCGTCGCCGTCGATATAGGTGATGGCGGATTCGCAGGACGCCGTGGAGGTGAAGCCGGGGTCGAAGGTGAAGGCCCCCGTCTGCCCGTAAAGCTTGCGGATATCGACCACCTGCGGGCCGATGCTGCCGTCCCTCACCGGAAGGTCGACGCTCTTGTCGCCCAGCGTGATCTTGGCCAGTTCGCTCATTCCTGCACCTTTCCGCACCCGTTTGGCATCGACCCCCATGGAAGGGGCGGCCTGTTCCTCATTTCAGCGCATCCGTGATGCGCCCCAAGCTTTCTTCCCGGCCCAGCAGCGCCAGGATGGCGAACACGCTGGGGCTGGCCGTCTGGCCGGTGAGCGCCGCCCGAAGCGGCCCCGCCACCTTGCCCAACCCCAGTCCGGCTGCCTCGGCGACCTGCTTTGCGGTCGCTTCCAGCGCCTCCCGCTCCCACTGCGGCGCGGCTTCCAGCGCCGCCTTCACCTCGCCAAGGAGCTTGAGGCCGGCGTCGTCTAGCAACTTTGCGGCGCCTTCGTCCATGGGAAGCGGGCGGCTGCGAACGAGAAACAGGGCCGACCCTGCCAACTCATTGAGGTTTTTGGCCCTCGGCTTCAGCTCATCCATGCTGCGAAGCAGCAGATCGCGCTGCGAGTCGCTCAATTCCCGCCCCAGAAGCGCTTCCATGCGCGGCGCGGCCAGCCCGGCCAGCCGCCCATTGTCGGCCAGCTTCAGATAATGCGCGTTCACGCTTTCCAGCTTCTTCAGGTCGAACCGCCCCGGCGAGCGGCCGACGCCATCCAGATCGAACAGCTTCGCCGCCTCTGCGCGGGCGACAAGCTCGGTATCGCCATGCGCCCAGCCCAGCCGAAGCAGATAATTCTCCAGCGCTTCCGGCAGGATGCCCATCTCGTCGCGATAGGCTTCCACCCCCAGCGCGCCATGGCGCTTGGAAAGCTTGGCGCCGTCCGGCCCGTGGATCATCGGCACATGCGCATAAACCGGCTCCGGCCAGCCGAGCGCGCGGATCAGCGCCAGTTGCCGGAACGTGTTCGTCAGATGGTCGTCGCCCCGGATCACATGCGAAACGCCCATGTCATGGTCGTCCACCACCACCGCCAGCATATAGGTGGGCGTCCCGTCCGAGCGGAGCAGCACGAAATCGTCGAGCTCGCCGTTCGCCTGCCGCACCCGGCCCTGCACCTGGTCGTCGATCACCGTCTCGCCATCCTGCGGCGCCTGCAGCCGCACGACATAGGGCTGCCCCTCCGGCCAGTCCGTGCGCCCGCGCCAGCGCCCGTCGTAGCGCTGCGGCAATCCCTTTGCCTTCTGCGCCTCGCGCATCGCTTCCAGCTCCTGCGCCGTCGCATAGCAGCGATAGGCCCTGCCTTCGGCCAGCAGGCGATGGGCGATGGCGGCGTGCCGGTCGGCGCGGGCGAACTGGAAAAGCGGCGGCCTGTCGGCGTCGAGGCCGAGCCAGGCCATGCCGTCCAGGATCTTGCCGATCGCATCCTCGGTAGAGCGCGCCCGGTCGGTATCCTCGATCCGAAGCAGGAAGGTGCCGCCGTGCCGGCGCGCATAGAGATAGTTGAACAGCGCCGTCCGCGCCCCGCCAATGTGCAGATAGCCGGTGGGGGAGGGGGCGAAGCGCGTCACCGGGCGCGGCAGGCCCTGATAGTCGGGAAGGATGGAATCGCTTGCGTCTGGCATCGAGGAATCCGAAAGCTGCGGCCGGGGTCGGCCCATGAAACGGGGCTGAAAACGGCGGGTGGCTAGCATCATCGCGGGCGAAGGGCAAAAGCCGGCTGCAATAGGCGGCTGGCGCGCCCGCCTCTCACACATATTGGAAGCCGAGCGGCGGCAGTTGCCGCTGTTCGCCCCCGTGGCGCTGGGGGCGGGAATCGCCCTCTGGTTCCTGCTGCCGCTGAACGTGGAGCGGCAGGTCGCGCTGCTGCTGGCCTTCGCGCTGGCCTTCGCCGGTCTGGCGCTTCAGGCGACGGCGCGCCGCGCGGTCGTCGCCATGGGCCTGCTTCTGGCGTTCGGCCTGCTCGCCGCCGATATCCGCAGCGCCCGCGTCGCCGAACCGCGCCTCTACCACCGCCTCACGGCCGCGCCGATCACCGGCACCGTCGAGTCGCTGGAGCCGCAGGCGGGCGGCGAGCGCTATTCCCTGCACCTGCGCCGCGACTTCAGCGCGATGGACCCTGCCGTCACCGTCCGCCTGTCCCTGAAGGCGCCCTTGCCCGAAGGGTTGACGCCCGGCGCCCGCATCCGGGTCGAGGCCACGCTTGGCCCCATTCCCGGTCCAGCCGTGCCCGGCGGGCACGACCCCTCCCGCCGCGCCTGGTTCGAAGGCATTTCCGCCAGCGGCCGGGCGCTGGCCCCGCCCGTCATCCTCTCCTCCCCGTCCCAAGGCGCCGCCCGGTTCGACCGGCTGCGCCAGCATCTGGAGAGCGCGATCGTCGAAAGCCTGGGCGGAGACGCCGGCGCCATCGCCGTCGCGCTGACCGTTGGTGAGCAGGGGCGAATCCGCCCGCCCCTGCTGGAGGCGATGCGCGTGTCCGGTCTTGCGCATATCCTCACCGTTTCCGGCTACCATATCGCCGTGGTCGTCGCCGGGGCGATGTGGCTGCTGAGACGGCTGCTGGCGTTATCGCCCTGGCTGGCGCTTCGGCTTTCCGTCCCGAAGCTGGCCGCCATCGGCGCAGGCGTGGCCGGAACCGCCTACACCCTGCTTTCGGGGGCCGACCTGCCGGCGGTGCGCTCGATCATCGCCGCCTGGGTGGTGCTGGCGGCGCTGATGCTGGGGCGCGACCCGCTCGCCCCGCGCCTCATCGCCTTCGCCGCTTTCCTGATCCTGCTCGCCCGCCCGGAGGCGCTGCTGAACCCCAGCTTCCAGTTGAGCTTCGCCGCCGTCATCGCGCTGGTGGCGCTGGCCCGCTCGCCGCTCGGCCGGCGGCTGGCGCCGCAGCCGGAGGAGGGCATTCTGCCGAAACTCGCCCGTTTCGCGGCCGCTCTTCTCCTCACCGGCCTCGCCGCCGAACTGGTCCTCACCCCGATCGCGCTGGCGCATTTCGGCCGCTCGGGGGCCTATGGAGTCGTCGCCAACCTCGCCGCCATCCCGCTCACCAGCTTCCTCATCATGCCGCTGCTGGCGGCCTGGCTGTTCCTCGCGCCCTTCGGCCTCGGCCATCTGGTAACGCCGCTGCTGCGCCCGGCGCTGGAGGCGCTGGCGGCCATCGGCCTCACCGTCGCCGGATGGCCGGGCGCCTCGCTGCAACTGCCGGCGATCCCGCAATCGGCGCTGTTCCCGCTGGCGGCCGGCGGCCTCATCTTCCTGCTGCTGGAAGGGCGCCTGCGCTGGGCCGGGGCGCCGCTGATCCTCGCCGGCATGCTGATGGCGGCCCTCGCCCCGCGCCCCGACCTGTTCGTCAGCGCCGACGGCCGGCAGGCGGGAATCCTCCGCGAAGGCAGGCTCCACACGCTGCGGGGCCACCGCGAGGGCTTCACCGTCCGCAACTGGGCCGAGCAGACCGCCGCCGCCGCCAGCGCCCGCTTCGCCGATCTTCCCGGCGCGCGCTGCAACGAAATGGCCTGCCGCGTGCCGCTCGAAGGCGGCCTCACCTTGCTGGCCTTCCTCGACTATCCACCGCGCACGCCGGAACTCGCCGCCCATTGCCGCGCGGCGGACATCGTCACATCCCCCGCCGGCCTGCCGCAAATCTGCGCCCCGCGCTGGCTCCGGCTGGACCCGCCGGCGCTCCGCCCGATGGGGGCGGTGGCGATCGACAGCCGCCGCGCCGCGCTCGCCAGCGTCGGCGCCCGCGCCGGCGATCAGCCCTGGAGCCCCGCAGCCCCTCCCGGAATGCGCCCGCGCCTGCTAGGGAAAACAGAATGGACGGGCGTGATAACGGAATGACTGAAGCTGCCGCCGCCGAGAGGCTGGCCGAACTGGCGAGGCTCATAGAAGAGCATAGCCGCCTGTATTATCAAAATGATGCACCGGTTATCTCAGATTCCGAATTCGACGATCTGATGGCCGAGAACAAGGCGCTGGAGGCCCGTTTCCCGCATCTCGTCCGCGCCGATTCCCCTTCGAATCGCGTCGGCGCGGCGGCGGCTTCGGGCTTCGGCAAGATCCGCCACGCCCGGCCCATGCTCAGCCTCGACAACGGCTTTTCGGACGAGGAGGCGCTGGAATTCGAAGCCCGCGTCCGCCGCTTCCTCAACCTGCCGCCGGCGGAACCGCTCGCCTTCACGGCAGAGGCGAAGATCGACGGCCTCTCGCTGTCGCTTCGCTACGAGAACCGCCGGCTGCTGCACGCCGCCACGCGCGGCGACGGCGCGGTGGGCGAGGATGTGACCGCCAACGCGCGCACTGTCCCCGACATCCCGCTGACGCTGCCGGACGACGCCCCCGACATTCTGGAAGTGCGCGGCGAAATCTACATGCGCTGGGAAGCCTTCGACGCGCTGAACGCCGCGCAGGAAGCCTCGGGCGGCAAGGTCTTCGCCAATCCCAGGAACGCGGCGGCAGGGTCGCTGCGCCAGATCGACTCCGCCGTCACCGCCAGCCGCCCGCTCGCCTTCTACGCCCATGGCTGGGGCGAACTGTCGGCCGCTCTCGCCACCACCCAATATGCAGCGATGCAGCGGCTGCGCGCCTTCGGCTTCCCCGTCTCCGCGACTCTGATCCGCGTCGAATCCATGACCGAAGTGCTGGAAGCCTATCGCGCCCTGCAGGCCGCCCGCCCGGGGCTCGGCTACGACATAGACGGCCTCGTCTCCAAGGTCGACAGCCTCGCCTGGCAGGAGCGGCTGGGGCAGGTGGCCCGCCACCCGCGCTGGGCGCTGGCGCACAAATTCCCCGCCGAGCGCGCCGTCACCGAATTGCTGGCGATCGACATACAGGTGGGCCGCACCGGCGCGCTCACCCCGGTCGCGCGGCTGAAGCCGGTGACGGTCGGCGGAGTGGTCGTCACTAACGCCACGCTGCACAACGAGGATGAGATCCGCCGCCGCGACGTGCGCGTGGGCGACAGGGTGGAAGTGCAGCGCGCCGGAGACGTGATTCCGCAGATCCTCGGCTGGACGGGCGAGGAAGCCGCCCACGACGCCCGCGCCGAATATCTCTTCCCGGACCATTGCCCGCAATGCGGCAGCCTCGCCGTGCGCGAGGATGGAGAGGCGGTTCGCCGCTGCACCGGCGGCCTCATCTGCCCGGCGCAGCGCTACGAGCGGCTGCGCCACTTCGTCTCCCGCCGCGCCGTCGACATCGACGGGCTGGGCGGCAAGAGCCTGGAGGCGTTTCTGGCGCTGGGCTGGATCGCCAACCCCGCCGACATCTTCCGGCTGCACAACCACGCTGGGGAGCTGATGCAGCGCGAGGGCTGGAAGGAGAAATCCGTCGCCAATCTGCTCGCCTCCATCGAGGCGCGGCGCGGAGTCGGGCTGGACCGGCTGCTCTTCGGCCTCGGAATCCGCCACGTCGGCGAAGTCACCGCGCGGGACATCGCGCGGGCCGCCAACAAATGGGAAAATGTGGAAGCGCTGCTCGACAGGCTGGTCGCGCATGCCCCGGAACCGGCGCTGGGCGAGACGGAGGAAAAGCACTGGCGCCGCGTCGCGACCGACCGGGCGGCGCTGGTCGGAGTCTCGGGCGTCGGCCCGGAAGTCGCCTCGGCGCTCGCCGACTTCTGGTCCGAGCCGCACAACCGCGACCTCGTCCATGATCTGGTCAAGGAAGCGCGACCGTCCGAAGTGCGCCTCGAAACCCGCGACTCCCCGGTGGCCGGCAAGACCCTGGTGTTCACCGGCACGCTGGAAACCATGGGCCGGGACGAGGCCAAGGCCCGCGCCGAAGCGTTGGGCGCCCGCGTCGCCGGCAGTGTCAGCGCGAAAACCGATCTGGTGATAGCCGGCGCCGACGCCGGCTCGAAGCGCGCCAAGGCGGAAGCGCTCGGGGTGGAAGTGATCTCGGAAGCCGAGTGGCACCAAATCCTGGAAAGCTAACCACTCCCCACTCACACCCGTCACCCCGGGTCAAACCCAGGGTGACGGAACTCGGTGGGTTCTTACAAACTGTCGATCTGCCACCCGCGCCCGGCGGTCTCCCGCCTTGCCCCGCGCATCGCCGCCCGCCGGTTCGCAGGCTTCTCCTTGCGGAACAGCAGCACCGGCCACTCGGCGCGCGGCGAACGATCCACCAGCCGCAGCCCCTGCGCCCGATAGGCGGCGATCACCTTCGCCGCCTGCGGCTGCAACAGCCCGGCCAGGATCAGATGCCCGCCGCGCGCCACCACGGCGGAAAGCGAAGGCGCCAGCGCCACCAGCGGCCCGGCCAATATATTGGCGAACACCAGATCATAGGGCGCCCGCGCGCCGATCAGCGGATGCTCCACTCCCGGCGCCGGCAGCAGGGCGATGGCCCCGCGCCCGCGCCCAAGCGGCACGGCGTTCAGCCGCGCATTCTCCACCGCCACCTTCACCGCGACGGGATCGAGATCGGCGGCCGTCAGCCGCGCCTGCGGGAACAGCTTGTGCGCGGCAAACGCCAGCAGCCCGGAGCCCGTCCCCACGTCCAGCACATTGCGCTTCGCCGCCACCCGCGAAAGCCGCGTCGCCATCGCCACGCAGCCGGCGGTCGTCGCATGCTGTCCCGTCCCGAAGGCAAGGCCGGCGTCGATGCGGATCGGCCATTGCCCGGGCCTCGCGCTGCCCGCCCGCTCGCCGGTGTGCACATGGAAACGGCCGATGCTCACCGGCTCCAGCCCGGCCTGGGACAGCGTCACCCAGTCGAGATCAGGCACCGGCCCCACCAACGGCGCCAGCCCGGAGGAAGGCGCCAGAGCCTGAAAGGCCGCCAGCATGTCCGGATCGGCCTCGCCCTCGAAATAGAGGCGCAGCTCCCAGCTCTCCCCATCCTCGGCCGCCGCCAGCGTCGGCGCTGGGTCGAAGCCGGGGAAGGGCTCGTCCATCAGCGCGGCGGCGTCCGCCTCGGCCCGGGTGCAGGGCAGGGTGGCCAGCATGGAGGTCAAAGCCGCGCGCCGATCGCCTTCACGGCGGTCGCCCAGCGCGCCTCCCAAAGCCCTTCCACCTGCACAAAGGGCAGGCCGCGCGCGGCGAATTCCTCCAGCACGATGGAATGGAAGCGCATCCGCTCGGCGGGGTCGCCGAACATCCGCACCTTGTCCGCCACGAAGGGCACGTCGGGGCACAGCAGCAGATGCAGGTCGGCGCGGCTGTCGCGGCTGGACAATATCGCGTCGCGGCCGCCGAACAGCATCGTCGTCCAGGCGGTCGTCATCACGATGTCGGTGTCTTCCACCAGCAGGCGCGGGCTGGCGCTGGCGGCCTGATCGGCGGCGATCTCATGCCCCTCGGCTATGGCATAATGGTCTTCCAGCGTCAGGTTGCGGCGGAGCTGCTCGGTGTAGGTCCGCCCGAACTCCAGGATCAGGATGCCGCCGAAATGCTTCGCGAGCCTTGCGGCCATCGTCGACTTGCCGACCGATTCCACGCCCGAAAGCGTCACCCTCAACATCATCCGTCCCCGTTCGCCGCCCGTTTCCAGGCCCGCCACCCATAGAATGCGACCGCCAGCAGCGCCGCATAGACGGCCGCTGTAGCCCAGAGCGCCTGCGTTGCGTAGAGGCCGACGGACACCAGATTCACCAGCGCCCACAGCCCCCAGGTCTCCACCCGCCGCCGCGCCTGCCAATATTGCGCCGAAAGCGAAAGCGCGGTCGCCAGGCTGTCCCAGAATGGGCTGGCGGCGTCGGTCGTCCGCACCAGCAGCCAGCCGACGGCCGCCGCCAGCAACAGAACGCCCAGCAGCGTCGAGGCCTTCTCCAGGCCCGTCATCCGCACGACCGGCACGCCGCCCTCCGCGTCCCGCGCCCGCCGCCAGTTGATAAGGCCATAGATGTTCAGCCCCAGGAACAGGAATTGCAGCCCGAACACCGCATAGAGCCGCGCTTCCCAGAAGACGCAGGCGTAAAGCGAAACCGCCGCGATCCCGAAGGCATAGTTCCAAAGCGACCGGCGGGCGACCAGCCACACATTGGCCAGCAACAGCCCGGCGGCCAGAATTTCCAGGGATGCGCTCACCCGCCGGCGCTCCACCCCAAGCCGGATTGCCGGGCCGTCAGGTCCGAGGCGAGGCTGAAGCCAGGGGGGAGAGAAGTTCGGATATGCGTTGCGACCCTGAGAATCTTTTGCTTGTTGCCCCGATGCATGCGCGAGCCTGCGGACGAAGGCAAGCCGGCCGTTGCGCTACGCGCCGGCCTGTCGATCGGCCCGACAATTGGCGATGCGGCCAAGCTATGCGTTCAGCGCATAACTGATATGGAAAAGTCGCTGCTCCGCCCTTGGAGCGCCTCGACTGTTGCATGGCGCACGATTTCCGATCAATGGAGGCCGCAAAGAGACCAAGGGGATTTCGCCGGCATGGCTGACAACAGACCGCTTTCGCCGCACCTGTCCATCTGGAAATGGCGGGTGCATGCGATCACGTCCATCGCCCACCGCATCACCGGCAACGGCCTGGTGTTCGCGGGGCTCACGCTGTTCGCCTGGTGGCTTGCCGCCACCGCCACCTCGGCGGAAGCCTATGCCACCTTCTCCGCCTTCGCCGGCAGCGTCTTCGGCTGGATCATCTGGATCGGCCTGAGCTGGGCCGCCTTCCAGCACCTGCTTTCCGGCGTCCGCCACCTGGCGATGGACTCGGGCTGGGGCTACCAGCTCGGCGTCTCGAAGCTCAGCGCCACCTGGGTCTGGATCGGCTCGGTGCTGCTCACCGTCGCCTTCTGGGCGGTCTTCCACTTCGCCGGGCCGGGGGTTTTCTGATGGCGACCGATTTCAACAGCGCGTCGGGCCTGAAGCGGGTCCGTGGCCTCGGCTCCGCCAAGAGCGGGGTGCACCACTGGTGGCTGCAGCGCGTCACCGCCGCCAGCAACCTCATCCTGCTGGTCTGGTTCCTGGCCTCGCTGATCCTCCTCCCCTCCTTCGACCGGTCGAGCGTGCTCGCCTGGATTTCCTCGCCGCTGGTAGCGGTGCCGCTGCTTCTGCTCATCGTCAGCACCTTCTGGCACGCCCGGCTCGGCGTGCAGGTGCTGATCGAGGATTATGTCCATTCCGAAGGCCTGAAGCTGCTCGCCATCATCGTCCTCAACTTCTTCATCTTCGGCATCGCGGCCGTCGCCGCCTTCTCGGTGCTGATCATCGCGTTCGGAGGCGTGCGTGCCTGAAGCCTACAAGATCATCGACCATACCTACGACACGGTCGTCGTCGGCGCCGGCGGCTCGGGCCTGCGTGCCACCATGGGCTCGGCCGAAGCCGGCCTGAAGACGGCCTGCATCACCAAGGTGTTCCCTACCCGCAGCCACACGGTGGCGGCGCAGGGCGGGATCGCCGCCAGCCTCGGCAACAATTCGCCGGACCACTGGACCTGGCACATGTACGACACCGTGAAGGGGTCGGACTGGCTGGGCGACCAGGATGCGATCGAATATATGGTGCGCGAAGCCCCGGCCGCCGTCTACGAGCTGGAGCATGCCGGCGTGCCCTTCAGCCGCAATCTCGACGGCAGCATCTACCAGCGCCCGTTCGGCGGCCACATGCAGAACATGGGCGCCGGCCCGCCGGTGCAGCGCACCTGCGCCGCGGCCGACCGCACCGGCCACGCCATGCTGCACGCGCTCTACCAGCAGAGCCTGAAGTATGACGCGGACTTCTACATCGAATATTTCGCCATCGACCTGATCATGGAAAACGGCCCCAGCGGGCCGGAATGCCGTGGCGTCATCGCCATCTGCATGGCCGACGGCTCGATCCACCGCTTCCGCAGCCATGCGGTGGTGCTGGCGACGGGCGGCTATGGCCGCGCCTATTTCTCCGCCACCTCGGCCCACACCTGCACCGGCGACGGCGGCGGCATGGTGCTGCGCGCCGGCCTGCCGCTGCAGGATCTGGAGTTCGTGCAGTTCCACCCGACCGGCATCTACGGCGCCGGCGTGCTCATCACCGAGGGCGCGCGCGGGGAGGGCGGCTATCTCACCAACTCCGAGGGCGAGCGTTTCATGGAACGCTACGCCCCCAGCGCCAAGGATCTCGCCAGCCGCGACGTCGTCTCGCGCTCGATGGCGATGGAGATGCGCGAAGGCCGGGGCGTCGGCCCCAACAAGGACCATATCTTCCTCCACCTCGACCATATCGACCCGAAGGTGCTGCACGAGCGGCTGCCCGGAATCACCGAAAGCGGCAAGATTTTCGCCGGCGTGGACCTCACCCGCCAGCCGCTGCCAGTCACGCCGACGGTCCACTACAACATGGGCGGAATTCCCTGCAATTATCACGGGCAGGTGGTCACCAAGGTCGGCGACGACCCGGAAGTGGTGGTGCCCGGCCTGTTCGCGGTGGGCGAAGCGGCCTGCGTCTCGGTGCACGGCGCCAACCGGCTTGGCTCCAACTCGCTGATCGACCTCGTGGTCTTCGGGCGGGCGACCGGTCTGTATCTGAAGGACAATCTGAAGCCGCACGGCGCGCACAGGCCGCTGCCGCAGGATTCGGCCGATCTCGCGCTGTCGCGGCTCGACCATTATCGCAACGCGAAGGGCGGCTCGCCGACGGCGAAGATCCGGCTGGAAATGCAGCACACGATGCAGAGGCACGCCGCCGTCTTCCGCGACAGCGAGCTGCTGGCCGAAGGCGTCGTGAAGATGGGCGAAGTCAACAAGCGCCTGCAGGACGTCGGCATCGAGGACCGGACGCTGATCTGGAACACCGACCTCATCGAGACGCTGGAACTGGACAATCTGATGTCGCAGGCGGTTTCCACCATGACCTGCGCGGAAAACCGCAAGGAAAGCCGCGGCGCCCACGCGCATGAGGATTATCCCAACCGCGACGACGAGAACTGGATGAAACACAGCATCAACTGGTTCGAAGGCTGGGGCGGCAACGGCGGCGCGGTGAAGATCGACTATCGCCCCGTGCACCAGTTCACGCTGACCGAAGAGGTCGAATATATCAAACCCAAGGCTCGGGTTTACTAAGGGGTCCCTAATGGCTGAGTTCCAACTCCCCGCGAACAGCAGGATCACCGGCAAGGGCAAGGCGTTCCCGGCCCCGTCCGGCGCCAGGCGCGTCAAGACCTTCAGCATCTACCGCTGGAGCCCGGACGACGGGCAGAACCCGCGCTACGACAGCTACGACATCGACCTCGACGATTGCGGGCCGATGGTCCTCGACGCGCTGATCAAGATCAAGTCCGAGCTGGACCCGACGCTGACCTTCCGCCGCTCCTGCCGCGAAGGCATCTGCGGCTCATGCGCGATGAACATCGATGGGTCTAATACGCTCGCCTGCACGCTGGCGATCGACGATGTGAAGGGCGATGTGCGCATCACCCCGCTGCCGCACATGCATGTCGTCAAGGACCTCGTCCCCGACATGACGCATTTCTACGCGCAATATGCCTCGATCAAGCCCTGGCTGCAGACGGTGACTCCGGAGCCGGCGCTGAAGGAGCGCAAGCAGTCGCCGGAGGACCGCTCCAAGCTGGACGGCCTCTACGAGTGCATCCTGTGCGCCTGCTGCTCCACGTCCTGCCCCAGCTACTGGTGGAACTCCGACCGCTTCCTCGGCCCGGCGATCCTGTTGCAGGCCTATCGCTGGCTGGCCGACAGCCGCGACGAGATGACCGGCGAGCGGCTGGACCAGTTGGAAGATCCGTTCCGCCTCTACCGCTGCCACACGATCATGAACTGCGCGAATGTCTGCCCCAAGGGCCTGAACCCGGCGAAGGCGATCGCGGAGATCAAGAAGATGATGGTGACGCGCGCGGTGTAAGCCGAAAGGCGGCTGCGATTAGCGCGCAGCGCTAACTCGCAGACTCGCCGAAGGCGCGGCCGGCTGAGACGGCAATCTCTATCGCCGTCCAGTCCGACGAATCCCGGCTCAGCCGGGATTTTTCTTTTCTGCATGTTCTTCAACCCTCAAGCGAACTCGGCGGCTTGGCCGCCGGCCGCGTCCGCCCGCGCGCAATCGCCTTGCCGGAACCCCGAACGCCCGCCAATGTCGGCGCAACCAACAGGGGAACCAGATGCGCCGCCACATCCCGCTCGCCGCCACACTCGCGCTGCTCGCCGCCTGCTCGACCCGCGCGCCCGCGCCGGCCCTGGAACCCGCGCGCCCGGCGCCTGCACCGGCGCCGCTTTCCCCGATCCACCAGAATCTCGATCCGCTGGAAACCGTCTGGCACGTCCGCGCCGGCCTGAATGTCGCGGCGCTCTCCTGCGCCCAGCGCGTCGGCCCGGCGCTCGCGTCCGACTATAATGAATTTCTGAAGGCCAAGAAGGCGCTTCTGACGCAATCCTACGACGCCCTCTCCGCCCAGTATCGCGCGAAAGGCGGCAACTGGCAGCGCGCCCTCGATACCGACATGACGAAGCTCTACAACCATTTCGCCTCGCCCACGGCGCAGGCGGGCTTCTGCGACGCGGCGGCGCAGGTGGTGAAGCAGGCGATCGCCGCCACCCCGGACGAGCGCCAGGCCTGGGCCGGCGAAGCGCTGGCCCGGCTGGACCATCCCTTCACCGCCCCGCCGCAACTGGCTGCGCGCACGGCGCGGATGGGGGTGATGGCCGCGCCGCCGGCCGGCACGATCCCGGCGGGCTGGCGAATCCAGCTCGGCGCCTTCGGCAGCCCGGCCGCCGCCGAGCGGGCGTGGGCGGATATCAAGTCCCGCAGCCCGGAACTGGGCGGCCTCAGCCCGCATTTCGAGCCCGTCCCCGGAAAGCCGCTCACCCGCCTGCAAGTGAAGGGCGTGGAGAATCAGGCGGACGCCATCCGCCTGTGCGCCCACGCCTCCGCCGCCGGCTTCGACTGCCTGCCGGTCCGCCCGGCCTGACATAGCTGCCCCTCATGCTTTGAAGGAGGTTGCGAGCCCGCCGCACGGCCGCTACGCCCGCCCCATGGCAGGCGCACCGATCGAAGAAGGGCCGTGGAAGGGCTGGAGGCTGTGGCACCCGCAGCCCGAGGGCCGCTTCGTGGACACTCTGGGCGAAATCCACTACCGCGACGAGCCGCCGGGCGTGCTGGCGGTCATCGAAACCGGGCACCGGCATTCCAACTATCTCGGATTCCTGCACGGCGGCTTCCTGATGGCCTTCATCGATGTCGCGATGTTCGCCGCCGTGCGCCACCTGCCAGGCCATACCGGCGCGGTCACGGTGCAATGCGCCACCGATTTCCTCGGCGCGGGGATCGTCGGCAAGCCGCTGGAAGGGCGCGGCCACATCGTCCGGGAAACCGGCAAGCTGATCTGGGTGGCGGGCACGCTGACGCAGGACGATGGCGAAACGCTGGTCTGCCAATGGCACGGCCTGCTGCGCAAGGTGCAGAGACGCCCGTGAGCCGCATAAGCGCCGCCTATGAAGCGCTGGTGAAGGCCGGCGAACTGAAGACCGACCCGGCGCAGGCCGAAGTGGCCGCCCGGCTGGACCGTCTGGCGAACGCGCTGGAACGGCCTCCGCCGCGCAAGGGACTGTTCGGCAAGCTGTTCGGGGGCGAAGCTCCAGCGGCGCCCAAGGGCATTTACCTCTGGGGCGGGGTAGGGCGGGGCAAGTCCATGCTGATGGACCTTTTCTTCACCCATGTCGCGGTGGAGCCGCGCAAGCGAATCCACTTCCACCAGTTCATGCTGGAAACCCACGCCCGCATCTTCGCCCACCGCCAGTCCGACCCCGGCGACCCGATCCCGGCGGTGGCGAAAAGCTGGTCGGATGAGGCGAGGCTGCTCTGCTTCGACGAGCTTCAGGTCAACAACATCGCCGACGCGATGATCCTCTCGCGCCTGTTCACGGCGCTGATGGCGTCGGGCGTCACGGTGGTCGCCACCTCCAACCGCCCCCCGCGCGATCTCTACAAGGACGGCCTCAGCCGCGAGCTGTTCCTGCCCTTCATCGCCCTTCTCGAAACCGAGCTGGAAATCGTCACGCTGGACGGCCCGACCGACTATCGCCTGCACCGCATGGGCGGAATGCCCACCTATTACACCCCCAACGGCCCGGAAGCGACGCAGGCGCTTTCCAACCTGTTCTTCCGCCTGACGGATTTCCCGGTCGAGGACCGCGCCAATGTCCCCTCCCACGATCTCGACGTCGGCGGCGGGCGGCTGCTGCATGTGCCCAAAAGCCTGAAGGGCGTCGCCGTCTTCTCCTTCAGGCGACTGTGCGGCG
This sequence comes from Sandaracinobacteroides sayramensis, assembly GCF_022014495.1. Taxonomy (GTDB): domain Bacteria; phylum Pseudomonadota; class Alphaproteobacteria; order Sphingomonadales; family Sphingomonadaceae; genus Sandaracinobacteroides; species Sandaracinobacteroides sayramense. Next base: position 133,433 of record NZ_JAKLSQ010000013.1, on the reverse strand, counting down.
AAGCGCGGGGCGCAGCCGATTATCTGGCGGTTGCACGCACCTATCATACGGTGATCCTCGTCGGCGTGCCCCGGCTCGGCCCGGAGAACCGCAACGAGGCGAGCCGCTTCATCACCCTCGTCGACGCGCTCTACGAATGGCGCTGCAAGCTGCTGATCGCCGCCGACGCCCCGCCGGAGCAGCTCTATCTGGAAGGCGACGGCCGCTTCGAGTTCGACCGCACCGTCTCCCGGCTGATGGAGATGCAGTCGGCGGACTATCTCGCCGAAGGCCATGGCCTGAGGGTCTGACCAGCCTCTGGCTTGGGGCCTCCGATCCCCTTCGTCACCCAGCTTCCTCTCCGTCATCCCGGGCTTGACCCGGGATCCAGCTTCTTCCCACGCTGGTCGGAAAGCGGGATCCCGGGTCAAGCCCGGGATGACGGAAAACATATAGGTCTACGGGTTACAAACCCAGGCATGATCGGGCGGCGGCCCATGCCGCAGGAACATGAAGCCTAGCATATTTGCTGAAGTTGTAGGCATGGCCGGTGCCGCATACCTACGGCCGCATGGAACAGGCCCGAAACCGCGTCTTTCCCATCCTCCTAGGCATTGTTGCCCTTCTGGCCGTTTCCTTCGGCCTCTGGTGGTGGCTCGAAGGGCGGCACTGGGAATCGACTGACAACGCTTATGTCGAAGCCGACATGGCCGTGATCGCCGCCAAGGTGCCGGGCTATGTCGCCACCGTCGACGTGAAGGACAACCAGCCGGTGAAGGCCAGCGACCCGCTGGTCCACATCGTCGACGCCGACTACCGCGCCGCATTCGCCAAGGCGGAAGCCGATGTGGAACGGCTGACCCGCGAACGCGGCGCCGCCGGCGCCCGCGTCGTCGCCGAAGCCGACGCCATCGCCCAGGCCCAGGCCGCGCTGCGCGCCGCCGAAGCCCAGTCGGTGCGCGCCGCGGCGGATGCGAAACGGGCGGAGAATCTGCTGGCGCAGGGCTTCGCCACCCGCGCCACCGTCGACCAGCGCCGGGCCGAGGCCGCTTCCGCCTCCGCTCTCGTCGCCGAACGCCGCGCCGGAATCGCCGCCGCCACCGCCAGCCGCCAGGCGGCGTCCGGCTCGGCGGGCGGGGCAGGGGCGGCGCAGAAGGCGGCGCTCGCCCAGCGCGAAGCCGCAAGGCTGGACCTCGAGAACACCGTAATCCGCGCCCCGTTCGACGGAGTCGTCGGCAACCGCAGCGTGCGCCCCGGCCAGTTCGCGCGGCAGGGGCAGCAGATGCTGGTGGTGGTGCCGGTGGACGAGGCCTATCTCGTCGCCAATTTCAAGGAAACGCAGATCGCCGGCATGAAGCCCGGAATGCCGGCCGAAGTCACGCTGGACGCCTTCCCCGACTCGCCGCTCAAAGCCCGGATCGACAGCTTCTCGCCGGCGTCGGGCTCGCGCTTCTCGATCATTCCCCCGGAGAATGCGACCGGCAACTTCACCCGCATAGTGCAGCGCGTGCCGGTGAAGATCGTGCTCGACCAGCCGCTGCCGGAGGGGATGCGCATGGTTCCCGGCATTTCCGCGAAGGTCAGCGTGGACCTCCGGCGCCAGCCCGGCGAATGACGGCGGCCGAATGAGCGCGGCCGAAGCGGCACCGGGCGAAGCGCCGCCGGCTGCGGCCAGCCCCTCCGCAAAGCCCGATACCGCCTCCTTCATCGCCTTCATCCTGATGGCCTTCGGGATGTTCATGGCCATCCTCGACATCCAGATCGTCGCCGCCTCGCTCGGCGAGATCCAGGCCGGCCTGTCCGCCTCCGCCGACGAGATCGCCTGGGTGCAGACCGCCTATCTCATCGCCGAGGTGGTGATGATCCCGCTTTCGGGCTTCCTGTCCCGCGCGCTTGGAATCCGCATGCTCTTCGTGCTGTCCTGCGCCGGCTTCACGCTCGCCAGCCTAACATGCGCGCTGATGACCAGCATCGAGGGGATGATCGCCGCGCGCGCCTTCCAGGGCTTCGTCGGCGGGGCGATGATCCCCACCGTCTACGCCGCCGCCTTCCTGATGTTCGGGCGCGAGCGGCAGATGAAGGTGACGGTCGCCATCAGCTTCATCGTCACGCTGGCCCCCACCATCGGTCCGGCGCTGGGCGGCTGGCTGACGGGCTTCATGTCCTGGCACTGGCTGTTCCTCATCAACCTCGTTCCGGGCATCTTCATCACGCTGGGCGTGTTCCTGCTGGTCCGCCTGCCGGACAAGCCGGATCACAGCCTGCTGAAGCGAATCGACATTCCCGGCCTCATCGCCCTTTCCCTCGTCTGCGGCGGGCTGGTGTTCGTGCTGGAGGACGGCGCCCGGCGCCAATGGTTCGAGGACGAGGCGATCCGCAACATGAGCGCGGCCGTGGTGATGGCGGCTTTCCTCCTCTGGTGGCGGATCCGCCACGCGGCCGAGCCGATCATCTCCGTGAAGCCCTTCGCCAACCTCAACTTCGCCGGCGGGGCCTGGATGGGCGCGGTGCTGGGGATCGGGCTTTACGGCCTCGTCTATATCTACCCGCTGTTCCTCGGCCGCGTCGGCCAGCTCTCGCCCGAGCAGATCGGCACCACCGTCTTCGTGACCGGGCTCTTCATGGCGCTGGGGGCGCCGCTCGCCGGCTTCCTATCCTCCCGCATCGACGTGCGGCTGCTGGCGTCCATCGGCTTCCTGCTGCTGGCGGCCTCCACCGCGCTCACGATCGGCATCACCCATGAATGGCGCTTCCACGAGCTGTTCCTGCCGCAGGCCCTGCGCGGCGTCGGGCTGATGTTCTGCATCGTCTCGGTCAGCGTCATGGCCTTCGCCACCCTGCCGCAGGCCGAGATCAAGGATTCGACCGGCCTCTTCACGCTGATGCGCAACATGGGCGGCGCGGCGGGGATCGCCATCATCAACACCATCCTGCAGGTCCGAACGAACTTCCATCAGGCGCGGCTGGCCGAGTCGGCGAATCCGGGCCGGGCGGAAATCGCCGAACGGCTGGAGAATATGGCGAACATGGCCATGGCGCGCGGGCTTGCCGATCCGGACAATTTCGCCGTGCGGGCGCTGGCGCAAACCATCCGCCGCGAAGCGCTGGTGATGGCGATTGCCGATGCATTTCTGATCTTAAGTGTAATTTTCGTCGTCAGCAGCCTGATTCCGCTGTTCCTCCGCAAGCCCGGCACTTTCGCCGATCCGCGCCCGGAATCGCATTGAAGGCCGCTTTCCCTGCCTCCTCTGCAGCGGTTGTGGCAGACAAAGACCAAAGGCCCGGTTGACGCTGGGGAAAGGCCGGGTCTATCGCCTGCCGCGCACTTGCAACACTTTCCTTGCAGAAGGACTATCATGGCACGCAGCAAGATCGCGCTTATCGGCGCAGGCAATATCGGTGGAACGCTGGCGCATCTGGCCGCCGCCAAGGAACTGGGCGACATCGTCCTGTTCGACGTGGTGGAGGGCGTGCCGCAGGGCAAGGCGCTCGACCTCGCGCAGTGCGGCCCGGTGGAAGGCTTCGACGCCAGCCTCAAGGGCTCCAACGATTATGCCGACATCGCCGGCGCCGACGTCATCATCGTGACGGCCGGCGTCGCCCGCAAGCCGGGCATGAGCCGCGACGACCTGCTGGGCATCAACCTGAAGGTCATGAAGGCGGTCGGCGAAGGCATCAAGGCGAACGCGCCCGACGCCTTCGTGATCTGCATCACCAACCCGCTCGACGCCATGGTCTGGGCGCTGCGCGAATTCTCCGGCCTGCCGCATGAAAAGGTGGTCGGCATGGCGGGCGTGCTCGACTCCGCCCGCTTCCGCCACTTCCTGGCCGACGAGTTCAAGGTCTCCGTGAAGGACGTGACCGCCTTCGTGCTGGGCGGCCATGGCGACACCATGGTGCCGGTCGTGGAATATTCCACCGTCGCCGGCATCCCCATCCCCGACCTCATCAAGATGGGCTGGTCCACCAAGGAGCGGATCGACGCCATCGTCCAGCGCACCCGCTCGGGCGGCGGCGAGATCGTCGGCCTGCTGAAGACGGGCAGCGCCTTCTACGCGCCCGCCACCAGCGCCATCGAGATGGCGGAAGCCTATCTGAAGGACAAGAAGCGCGTGCTTCCAGCCGCCGTGAACCTGACCGGCCAATATGGCGTCGACGACCTCTATGTCGGCGTGCCGGTGGTGATCGGCGCGGGCGGCGTGGAAAAGATCGTGGAGATCGAACTGACGGCGGAAGCCAAGGCCAATTTCCAGGTCTCGGTCGACGCCGTCAAGGAATTGCTGGTGGCCTGCAAGGCCATCGACCCGACGCTGGCTTGAGGGGGACGACAGCATGAATATCCATGAGTATCAGGCGAAGGAACTGCTCGCCAAATGGGGCGTGCCCATTCCGAAGGGCATCGCCGCTTTCACCGTCGAAGAAGCGGTCGAAGCGTCCAAGCAGCTGCCCGGGCCGCTTTATGTGGTGAAGGCGCAGATCCATGCCGGCGGTCGCGGCAAGGGCAAGTTCAAGGAACTGCCGGCCGAAGCCAAGGGCGGCGTCCGCCTCGCCAAATCGTCCGAGGAAGTGGGCGTCGCTGCCGCCGAGATGCTGGGCAACACCCTCGTCACCATCCAGACGGGCGAAGCCGGCAAGCAGGTGAACCGCCTCTATGTGACGGACGGCGTGGACATCGCCAAGGAATTCTACCTGGCGTTCCTCGTCGACCGCGCCATCGGCCGCGTCGCCTGCGTCGCGTCGACCGAAGGCGGCATGGACATCGAGACCGTCGCCCACGACACGCCGGAAAAGATCCGCACCTTCACCATCGACCCGGCCACCGGCTGGGGCGCGCACCACGGCCGCTCGGTCGCGGCCGCGCTGGGCCTGACGGGCGACCTTGCCAAGCAGGCGCAGGACACCGCCGCCAAGCTCTACGCCGCCTTCATCGGCACCGACGCCTCGCAGATCGAGATCAACCCGCTCGCCGTCACCGACGACGGCAAGCTGATGGTGCTGGACGCCAAGGTCGGCTTCGACTCGAACGCGCTCGGCCGCCACCCCGATCTCGTCGAACTGCGCGACCTGACCGAGGAAGACCCGGCCGAAGTCGAGGCTTCGAAGTACGACCTCGCCTTCATCAAGCTCGACGGCAACATCGGTTGCCTGGTGAACGGCGCCGGCCTTGCGATGGCGACGATGGACATCATCAAGCTGAACGGCGCCGAGCCGGCCAACTTCCTCGACGTCGGCGGCGGCGCATCCAGGGAGAAGGTGACGGCGGCGTTCAAGCTGATCCTCGCCGATCCGGCGGTGGAAGGCATCCTCGTCAACATCTTCGGCGGCATCATGCGCTGCGACATCATCGCGGAAGGCATCATCGCCGCCGCCAAGGAAGTGAACCTCGCGGTTCCGCTCGTCGTTCGCCTCGAAGGCACGAACGTGGACCTCGGCAAGGAAATCCTCGCGAACTCGGGCCTCCCCATCGTCTCCGCGGACGATCTGGGCGACGCCGCCCGCAAGATCGTGGCTGAAGTCAAGAAGGCGGCCTGACCCATGAGCATTCTCGTCAACAAGAACACCAAGGTCATCACCCAGGGCTTCACCGGCAAGCAGGGCACCTTCCACGCCGAAGCGGCCATCGCCTATGGCACGCAGATGGTGGGCGGCGTGGCGCCGGGGAAGGGCGGCTCGACCCACCTCGATCTCCCCGTGTTCGACACCGTGCTCGAAGCCCGGGAAAAGACCGGCGCCGACGCCTCCGTCGTCTATGTCCCGCCGTTCGGCGCGGCCGACGCGATCCTGGAAGCGATCGCCGCGGAAATCCCGCTCATCATCTGCATCACCGAGGGCATTCCGGTGCTCGACATGGTGCCGGTGAAGCGGGCGCTCACAGGCTCGAAGTCGCGCCTCATCGGCCCGAACTGCCCCGGCGTGCTGACGCCCGGCGAGTGCAAGATCGGCATCATGCCGGGCAGCATCTTCTCCAAGGGTTCGGTCGGCGTCGTCTCCCGCTCGGGCACGCTCACCTATGAAGCCGTGTTCCAGACCACGAACGAAGGCCTCGGCCAGACGACGGCGGTCGGCATCGGCGGCGACCCGGTCAACGGCACCAACTTCATCGACATGCTGGAGCTGTTCCTGGCCGACGACGAGACCAAGTCTATCATCATGATCGGCGAAATCGGCGGCTCGGCCGAAGAGGAAGCGGCGCAGTTCCTGCAGGACGAAGCGAGGCGCGGGCGCAAGAAGCCGATGGTCGGCTTCATCGCCGGCACCACGGCGCCTCCGGGCCGCCGCATGGGCCACGCCGGCGCCATCGTCTCGGGCGGCCAGGGCAAGGCGGAAGACAAGATCGCGGCCATGGAAGCGGCCGGGATCACCGTCAGCCCCAGCCCGTCCGAACTGGGGCGCACGCTGAAGCAAGTGCTGAAAGGCTGAGGAAAACCCCGCCCAAAATCCCGCCCGGCGAAAACCGGGCGGGATTTCGCTTGAGTTTGGCGGCATGGCTGCCATGCGGGTGAGTAGGCGGTTGAGATAGCGGAACAGTCCCGCTATCTCCGCTTCGATACGGCCCAAGAGGATCAGAAATGCAAGACGAGCAGGGATACCCTGACACCCTGCCACGCCCAAGCTGGGCGCGGCCAGACTGGCCCCTCACCCCGGACGACGAGCTGACGCTCGCGCTAGACGCGGGCCTTCCCGGCAAGGCCGCCGCCGCCGTCGCCAGGGCGTCCGGCAAGCCCGCCCCCGCCGCCAGCTCCGAGGATGCGAAGCGCGCCGCGCAAGACACGGTGAAGGCGACGATGCTGATCCGCACCTATCGGGTGCGCGGCCACCTCGCGGCGAACCTCGATCCGCTCGGCCTCGCCGAGCGTCCCATGCCGGCGGACCTGACGCCGGAATATCATGGCCTCACCGATCCCAATCGCACCGTCTTCATCGGCGGCCTCTTCGGCGGCCTCGAAACCGTCACCGTCGCCGAGCTGGTGGAAATCCTGCGCCGCAACTACTGCGGCCATGTCGGCCTCGAATATATGCACATCAACGATGTGGAGGAGCGCCGCTTCCTGCAGGAGCGCTTCGAGGGCCGCGACAAGGAGATCCAGTTCACGCCCGAAGGCAAGAAGGCGATCCTCAACAAGCTGATCGAAGCCGAGCAGTTCGAGAAGTTCCTCGCCCGCAAATATGTCGGCACCAAGCGCTTCGGCCTGGAAGGCGGCGAAGCGGCGATCCCGGCGCTCGAATCCATCATCAAGGTGGGCGGCGCGCAGGGCGTCAACGAAATCGTCATCGGCATGCCGCACCGCGGCCGCCTGAACGTGCTCGCCAATGTGATGCAGAAGCCGTTCAAGGTGATCTTCCACGAATTCTCCGGCGGCAGCTCCAACCCGGACGATGTCGGCGGCTCGGGCGACGTGAAATACCACCTGGGCGCCTCGACCGACCGGGCGTTCGACGGCAACCATGTGCACCTGTCGCTGGCGCCGAACCCCTCGCACCTCGAAGCCGTGAACCCGGTGGTGCTGGGCAAGGCGCGCGCGACGCAGCGGCTGAAGGGCGTGACCGAAGCCGCCTGGAAGGATCTGCAGAATCAGGTGCTTCCGGTGCTTCTCCATGGCGACGCGGCGTTCGCTGGGCAGGGCATCGTCGCCGAATGCCTCGGCTTCTCCGGCGTCCCCGGCTACTCCTCGGGCGGCACGCTGCACTTCATCGTCAACAACCAGGTGGGCTTCACCACCAGCCCCGCCTTCGCCCGCTCCAGCCCCTATCCGTCGGACGTGGCGAAGCTGGTGCAGGCGCCGATCTTCCACGTCTATGGCGACGATCCCGAAGCCGTCACCTTCGCGACCAAGGTGGCGACGGAATTCCGCCAGGCGTTCCACCGCGACGTGGTGATCGACATGTGGTGCTACCGCCGCTTCGGCCACAACGAAAGCGACGAGCCGGCCTTCACCCAGCCGCTGATGTACGCGAAGATCCGCGACCACAAATCCGTCGCCACCCTTTATGGCGAGCGGCTGGTGGCCGAAGGCCATGTGACGGCCTACGAAGTCGCGGCGATGGAAAAGGCCTTCGTCGACCGGCTGGAAGCCGATTTCGAGGCGGCCTCCAGCTTCCGCCCTGAAAAGGCGGAATGGTTCGGCGGCCGCTGGCAGGGCCTGCACCAGCCGGCCGATCCGGTGACGGCCCGCCGCTCGGCGGAAACGGGCGTCGCCGAGGATGCGCTCCGCGCCATCGCGCAGAAGCTGCACACGGTTCCCGAAGGCTTCAACATGCACCGCACGCTGGAGCGGGTGGTGAAGGCTCGGGCCGTCACGATCGAGGCCGGCGAGGGGATCGACTGGGCGACCGCCGAGAGCCTGGCCTTCGGCACCCTGGTGGGCAATCCGTCGAGCGGCAGCTATGGCGTGCGCCTGTCTGGGCAGGATTCCGGGCGCGGCACCTTCTCGCAGCGCCACGCGGTCTGGGTCGACCAGAAGACGGGGCAGAAATATATCCCGCTCAACGATCTGGGCGGCGATTTCGAAGTCTATGACAGCCCTCTGTCGGAGTTCGGCGTGCTTGGCTTCGAATATGGCTATGCCATGGCCGATCCGCGCAAGCTGGTGCTCTGGGAAGCGCAGTTCGGCGACTTCGCCAACGGCGCGCAGGTCATCATCGACCAGTTCATCGCCTCGGGCGAAGCCAAGTGGCTGCGGGCCAACGGCCTGGTGATGCTGCTGCCGCACGGCTATGAGGGGCAGGGGCCGGAGCATAGCTCGGCGCGTCTGGAACGCTATCTGCAGCTTTGCGCGGAAGACAATATCCAGGTCGCCAACTGCACCACGCCGGCCAATTATTTCCACATCCTGCGCCGGCAGATGCTGCGGCCGTTCCGCAAGCCGCTCATCATCATGACTCCGAAGTCGCTGCTCCGCCACAAGCGGGCGGTGTCGACGCTCGCCGACATGGGCGCGGGCTCCAGCTTCCACCGCTGCCTCGACGACCAGGCGACGGTCGATCCGGCGAAGGTGAAGCGGCTGATCCTCTGCTCGGGCAAGGTCTATTACGACCTGGCGGACGAGCGGGACGCGCAGGGGCGCGAGGATGTCTATATCCTGCGGGTGGAACAGCTCTACCCGTTCCCGGGCGACACGGTCGCGGAATATGCGAAGCGCTTCGCCAATCTGGAAACGGTGGTCTGGTGCCAGGAAGAGCCGAAGAACGCCGGTTCCTGGTTCTTCGTCGATCCGCTGATCGAGGAAGCGCTGGGCCAGCGCGCGGTCTACGCCGGCCGCGCCGCCGCCGCCGCGACGGCGACGGGCCTTGCCCGCCGCCACGCCGCCGAACAGACGAAGCTCATTCACGAAGCGCTGGGAGAGGACAAGAAGGCGGTCCGCGCCGCCATCCGCTCCAGCCTGAAATCGTCGGCCACCAAGGCCGCCTGAGAGGACGATCATGGACGTTGTGATTCCGGCGCTGGGTGAAAGCGTTACCGAGGCCACCATCGGCCAGTGGCTGAAGAAGGCGGGCGATCAGGTGAAGGCGGACGAGCCGATCGTCAGCCTGGAGACCGACAAGGTCGCGGTGGAAGTGCCCGCCCCGGCCGACGGCGTCCTCACCGAGCTGAAGTTCCAGGAAGGCGATACGGTGACGGTCGGCGCCGTCATCGCGACGCTGGAAGCCGGCGCGGCCGGAGCGCCGAAGCCGACCACCGCGCCGATCAGCCCGGCGGTGCCGGCGGCCGCGCATTCCCCCGATGGCGAAGCCGGCCCCGCGACCGGCGAGCCCGGCAAGCCCACGCCCGAGGTGGTGCCGGCCGCCGCCAACAGCGCCGGCGCCCCCGCGCAAGGCGCTGCCGCTCCGGCCTATGAGGCAATCGCCCCCGCCGTGCGCGTGCTCGTCGAAACCTATAATCTCGATCCCGCCAGCGTCACCGGCACCGGCAAGGATGGTCGCCTGACCAAGGGGGACGTGCTTGCCGCCATCGAAGCCGGCACCGCGAAGGTGAAGGGCGCGGCGCTTGCCGTTGCCAGTTCCGGCGCGCCCGCCCGCGCCGAAGAGCGCGTGCGCATGACCCGCCTCCGGCAGACGATCGCCCGCCGCCTCAAGGAGGCGCAGAACACGGCGGCCCTCCTCACCACCTTCAACGACGTCGACATGACGGCGGTGATGGACGCTCGCAACCGCTACAAGGAGGCGTTCGAGAAGAAGCATGGGGTGCGGCTGGGCTTCATGTCCTTCTTCGTGAAGGCCTGCGCGCTCGCCGCCCGGGACGTGCCCTCGGTCAACGCCCGCATTGAAGGCGACGAGATCGTCTTCCACGACTATCTGGATGTCGGTGTCGCGGTGTCCGGCCCCGGCGGCCTCGTCGTGCCGATCCTGAAGAACGCCGATTCCAAGAGCTTCGCCGAGATCGAGCTGGAAATCGCCGACTTCGGCAAGCGCGCCCGCGACAACAAGCTGAAGCTCGAGGAGATGCAGGGCGGCACCTTCACCATTTCCAACGGCGGCGTGTTCGGCAGCCTGATGTCCACGCCGATCATCAACCCGCCGCAATCGGCCGTGCTCGGCATGCACCGCATCGAGGAGCGGCCTGTGGTGGTGAAGGGCCAGATCGTCGCCCGCCCGATGATGTATCTGGCGCTCAGCTACGACCACCGCCTGATCGACGGCCGCGAAGCCGTCACCTATCTCGTGCGGGTGAAGGAAGCGCTGGAAGACCCGACGCGCCTCGTCATCGACCTTTGATCCAACCGCCCCGGCGAAAGCCGGGGCCGCCAGACGCTGAACGAAAGCCCGAGGACAAGATTATGGCCGACTATGACGTGATCGTGATCGGCGCCGGCCCCGGCGGCTATGTCGCCGCCATCCGCGCCGCGCAGAACGGCCTGAAGACGGCCTGCGTCGAATCGCGCGAGACGCTGGGCGGCACCTGCCTGAACGTCGGCTGCATTCCGTCGAAGGCGCTGCTGCACGCCTCCGAACTCTATGAGGAAGTCTCGGGCGGGCATCTGAAGAAGTTCGGAATCACCGCCAGCGCCAGCATCGACCATAAGGAGCTTCTCGCCTCCAAGGACAAGTCGGTGAAGGGCCTGACGGACGGCATCGCCTTCCTGTTCAAGAAGAACAAGGTGGATTGGCTGAAGGGCCAGGCCAGCTTCGAATCGAAGACCAGCATCCAGGTCGGCGGCGAAACCCACAGCGCGAAGAACATCGTCATCGCCACCGGCTCCTCGGTCACGCCGCTTCCCGGCGCCGAGATCGACAATGAAAAGGGCGTGATCGTCGATTCGACCGGCGCCCTCAGCCTGAAGAAGGTGCCCGGCCACCTCGTCGTCATCGGCGGCGGCGTGATCGGCCTCGAACTGGGTTCGGTGTGGCGCCGCCTCGGCGCCAAGGTCACGGTGGTGGAGTATCTCGACCAGATTCTCCCCGGCATGGACGGCGAAGTCCGCAAGGAAAGCGCTAAGCTGCTGGCGAAGCAGGGGTTGGAGTTCAAGGCCGGCACCAAGGTGACCTCGGTGAAGGCCAGCAAGTCGGGCGCCACGCTCACCCTCGAACCGGCGGCCGGCGGCGAAGCCAGCACGCTGGAAGCCGATGTGGTGCTGGTCGCTATCGGCCGCCGCCCCAACACCGAGGGGCTGGCGCTGGAAAAGGCCGGCCTTGCCACCAACCCGCGCGGCCAGATCGAGGTCGACCATCATCTCGCCACTTCCGTGCCCGGCATCTGGGCGATCGGCGACGTCACCCCCGGCCCGATGCTCGCCCACAAGGCGGAGGATGAAGGCGTCGCCGTCGCCGACAACATCGCCGGCCTCACCGGCTATGTGAACCATGAGGTGATCCCGTCGGTCGTCTACACCATGCCGGAAATCGCCGGCGTCGGCCTCACCGAGGAAGCGGCGAAGGAAAAGGGCCAAGTGAAGGTGGGCAAATTCCCCTTCCTCGCCAACAGCCGCGCCAAGACCAACCAGGACACGGACGGTTTCGTGAAGGTGATCGCCGACGCGAAGACGGACCGGGTGCTGGGCGTCTGGATCGTCAACCGCCTCGCCGGCACGCTGATCGCCGAGGCGGCGCTGGCGATGGAAATGGGTGCCTCCAGCGAGGACATCGCGCTCACCTGCCACGCCCACCCGACGCATGCGGAATCGCTGAAGGAAGCGGCGATGGCCGTCACCGGCAAGCCGATCCACATCTGATCGCCCGTCTGTGATTCAGGCCTGATTTGGACGCCGAGGCTTTCGAGCATCTGAAGCGGGTATTCCTCGCGCTCGACTATGTCGGCGTCTTCATCTTCGCGGTCACCGGCGCGCTGGTCGCCGCCCGCGTCCGGCAGGATTTCGTTACCTGCGCCTTCTTCGCCGGGATGACCGGAATGGGCGGCGGCACCGTCCGCGACCTTCTGATCGGCGCCCCGGTCTTCTGGATGGGCCATGGCTGGTTCGTCGCGGTCTGCCTGGTGGCGACGCTGGCGGTCTGGATCCTGCGCACCGAGCAATGGCCCGGCAAGCCGCTGCGCTGGCTCGACGCTCTGGGCCTGTCCGCCTATTGCGCCTTCGGCTCGCTGAAGGCGCTCAGCTTCGGAGTCGATCCGGTGCCGGCGGCGCTGATGGGCGTCCTCACCGCCACTTTCGGCGGCATCATTCGCGATATGATGGCCGGCCAGCCTTCCGTTCTCATGCAGCGCGAAATCTATGTGACGGCCGCCATCGCGGGCGCGGCCGCCACGGTGCTGCTGGCAGCCGGCTTCGGCCTCCACAGCTGGGTCGCGGGCGGGGCAGGGGCGGCGATCGCCTTCGCCATCCGCGCCAGCGCTCTCATCTGGGGCTGGAAACTCCCCATCCATCCCGGCTGAAATCAGCGCCGCTTCGCAGCCGCATACAGCAGCGTTCCAACCGCCGCACAGCCCAGCAGCATCGCCCAGGCATCCGCCTGTGTCTGGGCAATGGCCCAGATGCAAAGGCCGGTCGCCAGCGCCAGCGCCGCCGACAGGCCGGGGCCGGGCAACGCCCTTTCCCCGGCATCGGCGCGCAGCTTCGGCAGGCTGGCATAGACCAGTAGGAACAGGAACAGCCGGGCGATCGTCCCGAGCACCGCCAGCCAGACGAAGCTGCCGGTCAGCGCCATCAGCAGGGCGAGGCCGGAAAAGGCGATGATGGCATTGGCCGGAGTCTGGAATCGCGCGTTCACCCGCCCGAACCAGCCCGGCAACACGCCGCGCTCAGACATGGCGTAGAGAAGCCGCGGTGTGGCCAGGATATTTCCGTGCAGATTGCCGGCCAGAGACGCGAGCGCGGCCACGGTCACCAGCCCGGCCCCCAAAGGGCCGGCCACCTTCGCCCCCATCGCCATCATCGGCGCATCGGATGGCGCCGGGTCGGCCGCCAGAAAGCCGAACTGGATCAGCATGTAGAAGCCCGTCGTCAGCAGCAGCGTCAGCACCAGCGCCCTTGGAATGGTGCGCCGCGCGTCGCGCGTTTCGCCCGCCGGCACCAGCGCGTTTTCAAAGCCGACAAAGGCGTAGAGCAGGATCAGCGCGCTGGCCTCCAGCTTCGAAAGCGGCGGGATGGGCCCGGGCGCCGGCAGGGCAGGGCCGAACATCCAGAGCGCGCCCAGCGCCAGCGCCGCCAGCGGCAGCAGCTTCAGCGCCGAAACCGCCCCCAGCAGGCGAAGAGACTGCTTCACGCCCACCACATTGGCGGCCGTCAGCACGCCGATCAGCAGCAGGATCGAAAGCGGCTCGGCGATGTCGGCATTGAGGGCGGGGAAAAAGCCCGTCAGATAGGTGGCGAAGACATTGGCATTGGCCGCCAGCGCCGTCAGCTTCGCCAGCGCGAACAGCCAGCCGGCCTGAAAGCCGGCGAACGGCCCGAAGGCGGTGCCCACATAGGCCACCGGCCCGCCGCTCACATCGAAGCGCGCGGCGGCCGCCGCCAGCGGCAGCAGCATCACCAGCATGACGAGGCCGAACAGCGGGTAGAGATAGGGGCCGAAGGCGCCGAATTCGCCGTGCACCAGCCCGGGCAGCATGAAGATGCCGGCGCCCATGATGCCGTTGAACACGATCAGCGCCGCCCCGAACGGCCCGATGCTGCGCCTCAATCCGCTCAATCCCTGGCCGCCGGGGTGAGGCGCGGCGTCAGTCGACCAGTCCCTTCAGCAGCGCCCGCCATTCCGGCTGCGCCGGCTTGCGCGGCGGCGCCGGGCGCCAGGCGCTGCACCCCATGCAACTGGCCTGCACGCTTGCGCCATTCGCCACCGTCAGCGCTTCCGAAACCTGCGAAGCGGCGCGGATGCGGCTGGCCAGAACCATCGTCGCCATGGCGTCGCGCGGCGCCGCTTGGCTGGCCTGCCCTTCGAACTGCCCCAGCAACTGCAGCAGCAGCGGCTGATCCGGCCGCATTTCCTTCACCTGCGGCTTGCCTTCGATTCCCGCCCGCCTGCCGGCTTCGGCCACGGCCGCGTCCAGATCGCCGAACTGGTCGACCAGCTTCAGCTCCTTCGCCCGCGTGCCGGACCAGACCCGGCCTTCGGCGATCTTCTCCACCTCGGCCACCGGCAGCTTGCGCGATGTCGAAACCAGCGTCAGGAACTGGGCATAGATGTCTTTCACGCTGCCCTGGATCAGGGCGCGCGTCGGCTCGTTCAACCCACCCACCACGTCGGGCTGGCCGGAAAAGGGCGTGGTGCGCACGCCGTCGGTCGAAATCCCCAGCTTGTCGAGCGTGCCCTCGAAGGTCGGGATGATTCCGAACACGCCGATCGAGCCGGTCACCGTGGACGGGCTGGCGAAGATCATGTCGGCGCCGGCGCCCACCCAGTAGCCGCCGCTCGCCGCCACCGGCCCGAAGCTGGCGATCACCGGCATCTTGCGCGCCCGCGCCTGCTGCATCGCCTGCCGGATCTTCTCGCTGGCCAGCGCCGACCCGCCGCCCGAATCCACCCGCACCACCAGCGCCCGCACATTCTTGTCGGCCGTCGCCTTGTCGATCAGCCCGGCAATGGTGTCGCCGCCCGCCTGACCGGGAGGGGCGGAGCCATCGACGATCGCGCCGGAGACGCGCACCACCGCGACCGCCGGCCCCGATTGCGTCAGTGGCCGCTTCGCCAGCCAGTAATCGCGGCCGCTGATCCGCTTGTAGTCGCCGGGAACGTCGGGCTCGTCGCCCGTCCCCAGCCGCTCCACCAGCTTGCCGCGCCACTCGGCCTCGTCCACCACCAGATCCACCAGCCCGACGTCCTTCGCCAGTTCCGCCTGGTTGCGGTTGGCGCCGGCGATGCGCGCCGGCCAGCTTTCCAGCAGCGCCGCCACATCCAGTTGCGGCCGCTGGCGCTGAACGCCCGCGCGCCAGCCCGCCCAAAGATCGTCCGCCAGCATCTGGTCGGCGGCCTTGGCCTCGGGCGAGCTGTCGTTGCGGGTGAAGGGCTCGACGAAGCTCTTGTAGGTGCCCACCCGGAACACCTCGACATTCACCTTCAGCTTGTCGAGCGCGTCCTTGAAATAGAGGTTGCTGCCACCCGTGCCGCGCAGCATCACCGCGCCCATCGGCGAAACGCCGATGCTGCTCGCGTGCGAGGCCAGATAATAGCTGTCGTCGCCATAAGCGGTCGCCCAGGCTTCCACTTCCTTGTTCTTCGCCCTGAAGCGGCCGAGCGCCGCCCCCACGCTTTCCAGATTGGCGAGCCCGCCGCCCAGGAAGCTGTCGAGGTCCAGCGTGATCATGGAAATGGCCGGATCCTCGGCCGCGGTGTCGATCATCTTCACCAGCGCCGCGGTTTCGGTTTCCGGGATCACCTCCTCGCCGGAGACGAGCGCCAGCGGCGAAGGATCGCTTGCCTGGTCGACCAGCAGCCCGTCCAGCTCGATGTTGAGCGCGCCCCCGTCCGGCACCACGATCGCGGGCGAGCGCCAGGAAAAGGCGGCCCACAACAGGCCGAAGAACAGCAGCATCGCCAGCAGGACCAGCGCATCCTTCACGCCCACCAGAAACGCCCAGGCGCTTTTCAGAAACGTCATTCGGGAAACTCCTTCACACCGCCATTACTGCCATCGCCGGGCCGCGCAGGAAAGAGGGGCTGTCGGCTGCCGATCGAGCAGCGCGGTGGAGCAGTTGAGCAGCTCGCCCAACAACAAACCCCCCGTCACCCCGGGCTTGACCCGGGGTCCAGCTTTTCTCTGGCCAGGCGTTGGAAAAAGAAAGCTGGCCCCCGGGTCAAGCCCGGGGTGACGCAGGGGCGCGCGAAACAATCAGCCCGTGCATTCTACGTCGCCCGGTTGACTTGAGAGACTGATCGGGCAGAAGTTTTCAGTCATGGATATCCGCCGCGACGATCTCGATGCCGCTGTCGATGCCGGCGTGCTCGACGCCCGCTCGCGGGACAGGCTGCTGGCTTTCCTTGCCGCCCGGGCCGAAGGCGCCGCCGGGCCGGACAATGAAAGCTTCCGCCTGCTCACGGGTTTCAACGACATCTTCGTCAGCCTGGCTTGCATCCTGCTGCTGCTCGCCGCCGGCAGCCTGCTCCCCGGCGCCCTCGGCCCGGTCGGAGTCGCCGCGCTGAGCTGGGCGCTCGCCGAATATTTCACCCGCCGCCGGCGCATGGCTCTGCCCTCCATCCTGCTGCTGCTGAGCTTCGTCGGAGCGGTCTTCGCCACCATCCTCCAGCTTCTCGGCGGGGGAGGGCACTGGGGCACGGCGCTGGCCCAGGCAAGGCTGACGGGCCACACAACCGCCTTCTTCGCGCCATTTCTCGTCTCGGGCCTCGTCGCGGCCGGTGCTGCCGCGCTGCACTGGCGCCGCTTCCGTGTGCCGATCACGCTCGCGGCTGGCGCCGCCACATCGGCGGTCGGGCTGATCGCGCTGACGGGGGCGCTCTCGGGCGGGGAGAACGCCCTGCTCGCCGCCGCCCTGCTGTCGGGCTTCCTCATCTTCGCGGCCGCCATGTGGTTCGACATGCAGGACAGGGCGCGCCTCACACGCAGCACCGACATCGCCTTCTGGCTGCATCTGCTCGCGGCGCCGCTGATCGTGCACCCCATCTTCGCCTATGCCGGCGTGATGCGACTCGATTCCGGCCCGCTCGCGGCGGCCATCGTGCTGGCGGTCTATGCGCTCCTCACGCTCGTCGCCCTGGCGATAGATCGCCGGGCGCTGCTGGTGTCGGCGCTCATTTACGTGCTCTACAGCCTGCAGGGCCTGTTTTCGGCGGGCGAGGTGGCGGCCGCCTTCGGACTCACGGCGCTGCTGATCGGCAGTTTCCTCGTCATGCTCTCGGCGGCATGGGGGGCGCTTCGGGCGCGGCTGTTGCGGGCTCTGCCGCCGGCGTGGTCGGCGCGCCTTCCGGAACCGGCCTGATCGCCGACCATACGGGTTCGCCCCGCGCGTCGCGCGGCACTTCGCCCACGGTCACAACCCCCTTGTGCGTCCCGCTAGGCGCATAGAGCGGCGCCGGCGCACAGGCGCCGGGAAGCAAAAGAACAGCCACGGCGCCGAAGCTCGAGAATTTGGAAATGACTTGTCCCATCGGGCGTTGGATCTCTGAGTTTGTTTATCTTGCCTTGCCAGCAGCCCCCGGGCAATTGCGCATTCCTTATGCCTGACTCGCCAGTCAATACAAGTGTTACAATTTTGCGACTAGCCGCTCGTGGGGATGGTGTAACCGCCGATGGCCGGCACTTTCCGGGCGCGGTTCCGGGGGACCGGATCGAATCGGATGGCGCGCTGGTGGAAGGCCCCAACCGTCAGGCGCCGGCCTGCCGCCACTATGGCGATTGCGGCGGCTGCCAGCTTCAGCATGTGCCGGATTCCCTGCTCGCCGATTTCGCGCGGGACCGTGTGCTGGAGCCGCTGGCCCGTGCCGGAGTCGCGCCGAAGGACGTGCAGGCCACCCATATCTCACCGCCCGGCGCCCGCCGCCGAGCGGCCTTGCGGGCGACTCGCACCGATGGCGAGGTGCGGCTCGGTTTCAACGCCGCGGGCGAACACCGGATCGTCGACCTGCAAGAGTGCCCGGTCATGCACCCAGGCCTCTTCCGTCTGCTGCGGCCGCTGAAGGCGCTGCTGGCCCCGCATCTGGGCGAGCGTTCGGCGATCGCCGTCACGCCGACGCTCACCGACAATGGCGTGGACCTGCTGCTCGGCAACCTGCAGGCGAACAGCCTTCCGGTAATCGAAGGTCTGAACGAATTTTCCGAACAGCATGATCTGGCAAGACTTTCGATCGAAGGCCCAATGGGCATCGAAACCCTTGCCACACGCGCAGCGCCATCGGTTCGGATGGGCGAAGCGGATGTGACGCTTCCGCCGGCGGCCTTCCTGCAAGCCACCGCGGACGGGGAGGCGGCGCTGGTCTCCGCCGTCCGGTCGATCGTCGGCAAGGCGAAGCGCGTGGCGGACCTCTTCTCCGGCTGCGGCACCTTCAGCTTCCCGCTGGCGATGAAGGCGCGGGTGACGGCGGCCGACGGAACAGGCCCGGCGATCCGCGCGCTGGAAACCGCCGCCCGCCGCAGCGGCGCCGCAATCGAAACCCAGCACCGGGACCTGTTCCGCAAGCCGCTCTCGGCAGACGAACTGAACGCCTTCGACGCCGTGGTGCTCGACCCGCCGCGCGCCGGCGCGCAGGCCCAGGCCGGGCAACTGGCGCTCAGCCGGGTGCCGGTGGTGGCGGCGGTCAGTTGCAACCCCGCCACCTTCGCGCGCGATGCGGAGATGCTGGCTAAGGGCGGCTACAGGCTCCGCCGCCTCTGGCCGGTCGCGCAATTCCGCTGGTCCACGCATGTGGAGCTGGTAGCCGAGTTCCGGCGCTGATGGCGGCGCTCAGCGGATACCGGCTGGGAATCGCGCTTCGAATCCTCTCCGCCACCAGCTTCTCGGTGATGGGGGCGCTCTTCAAGCTGGCGACCGACCGGGGCGCCAGCGCCCCCGAACTGCTGTTCTACCGCGCGCTTGTCGCCATCCCGGTGCTTCTCATCTGGGTTCTGCTCGGTCCGGGCCTTTCGGCACTCGGCACGAAGCGTCCGATGACGCACGCCGGCCGCGCGGTCCTCGGCAATGTAGCCATCCTCTGCACTTTCCAGGCGCTGACGTTGCTGCCGCTCGCCGAAATCACCACCATCGGCTTCATGGCGCCGGTCTTCGCCACCATCCTCTCCTTCCTGATCCTTCACGAGCAGGTCGGCCGCCACCGCTGGTTCGCGGTGATCTGCGGCTTCGCGGGAGTCGCCATCATCACCCAGCCGGGCCATGCGCATCAGGCGCTGCCGCTCGCCGGCCTCGTCTTCGCGCTTCTCGGCGCACTGGGGGCAGCGGGCGTCACCATCGCCGTCCGCCAGATGCGTGGGGAGAATGTCGCGGCGGTCGTCTTCTGGTTCATGGCGCTGGCCTTCGTCACCAGCGGCCTCTCCTTGCCCTTCTTCGGCAAATGGCACGACGGGCCGACCCTCATGCTGCTGCTGAGCGGCGGAGCGGCGGGGATCGTCGCGCAGATCGGCATGACCAGCTCGCTGCGCCATGCGCCGGTCTCGGTGCTGATGCCGTTCGACTATCTGCAACTGCTGGGCGCGATCGCCTTCGGCTGGCTGCTGATGTCGGAAGTGCCCGGCTGGGCGACGCTGGCGGGCGGCGGGCTGATCGCCAGTTCCGGCCTCTACACCGTCTGGCGCGAATACCGCCTCAGCCGCGAGAAGAACGTTCCGCCCGCGCAATCTCTCGGGTGAAGCCCCTCCCGCTAAGGGGAGGGGGCTTTGATCTCAGCCGAACAGCTTCGCCCAGCCGCGCTTGGCGCGATCCTTCCAGGCGCCGCGATGATAGGCGTCGGAGGCCAGCAGCGGCATCACCGAACCGGCTTCCGCGAACACCATCTGCTCGATTCCGGTGTTCACCTTGCCCCAGCTCGCCGCTTCCTGCAGCGTGGAGGACGAACAGGCCCCGTCGCGCACATCGGCCACGGTGATCTGCACGGCATATTTGTGCACTTCCACATCGTCATGGCCGAGGATTTCCGCGCACACCACCGTGTCCTGGATGAAGTTCTTCGGCACGCCGCCGCCGATCATCAGCAGGCCGGTGGTGCCGGCCTTGATCTTGATGTCGGTCAGTTCGCGGAAGTCGGCGATGGCGTCCAGCACCATATAGGGCTTGCCTTCCTTCGCCCGGTCCACCTGGTGCTTCACCAGCCCGAAGCCGGCCGAGCTGTCGACGAAGGCCGGGCAGAAGATCGGCACGTCATGCTCATAGGCGAGCTTGACGAGGCTGTTCTCCTTCTTGCCATGCTCCACCAGATATTTGCCCATCTCGCGGATGAAGGCGCGGCTGGAATAGGGCTTCGGTTCCAGGCTGTTGGCGATTTCGCCGATGGTGTGGTCGCAGTCCTGAAGCTGCTCCTCGTCGATATAGGTATCGTAGATGCGGTCGATGTAGAGCGAGCGCAGCGTGTCGTCGTCCGGGATTTCCAGCGCCTGATAATGCTTGTGGCCAAGGCCCTCGAAGAAATCCATGTCGACGATGGTGGCGCCGGTCGCGATCACCACGTCCACCATGTTGGAGCGGATCAGTTCGGCATAAAGGTCCATGCAGCCGCCGGCCGAGGTGGAGCCGGCGATCACCAGGCACACGGTGCAGTCCTTGTCCTCCAGCATCTGGTTGTAGATGCGGGTGGCGCGCGCGAGATCGCGGCTGGTGAAGCTCATGTTCGCCATCTGGTCGATGATCGGCCGGGCGTCGAAGCTCTTGATGTCGATATGCTCGACGGTCTTCGACAGAAGCTCGGCTTTACGCTGCGCGTTGATTTGCTCGCTCATTTTCATCTCCAATAGCGAAACCGGCCCCACCGCTAGCAGCGGCGGGGGTTAGTTTCATGACATCAGATTGGCCGCCTCAGTGGCGGGCCGCAACTCCAAGCTGCACGACATTGCCGGGCACCTGCGGCACGCCGCCGGCCGGGATCAGCGAAGTCATAGGCTCGTCGCTGACCGCCACGGTCGCGCCTTCGCCGAAGCCGTTGAAGCCCGTGCGCATGGCCTGCCCATAGGCGCCAAGCTGGCCGACCTCGATATAATCGCCCGCCTTCACGTCGGAGGGTAGCAGGAACGGGCCCTTCATATGGTCCATGTCGTCGCAGGTTGGGCCATAGAAGGCGAATTCTTCCACATCCGCTTCCGAGGCGTCGGCGCGCACCAGCCTCACCGGGTAGCGCCAGTCGACATGCGCGGCGTCGAACAGCGAGCCATAGGCGCCGTCGTTCACATAAAGCTCGTTGCCGCGCCGCTTCTCCACCCGCATCAGCACGCTGGCGTAATCGGCGGACAGCGCCCGGCCCGGCTCGCACCAGAGCTCGGCGGAGTAGGAGATCGGCAGCGCCTCGAAGGCGCGTTCGATCACCGCGAAATAGGTTTCGAGCGGCGGCGGCTCCATGCCCGGATAGCGGCTGGGGAAGCCCCCGCCGACATCGATCACGTCCACCGTCACGCCGGCTTCCACGATCGCCGCGCGCACGAAGGCCATGGCGTCGGCATAGGCGGCAGGGCTCATCGCCTGCGAGCCGACATGGAAGCAGATGCCCAGCGAATCCGCCGCCTGCCGAACGGCCAGCAGCAGGGCAGGGGCATCGGCCACGCCGATCCCGAACTTGGAAGCCAGGCTCAGCTTCGAATGCGCGGACGACACCTTCAGCCGCACGCAAAGCGTCAGGTCGTCGGCCGGAACCCCGTCCGTCGCGCAGGCGCGCACGATCTTCTGCAGTTCCTCATGGGTGTCGAGGCTGAAGATCCGCACGCCATGCGTGTGATAGGCTTCGGCAATCGCTTCCTCGGCCTTCACCGGATGCATGAAGGCGAGCGTCGCGGACGGCAGGGCGCCGCGCACCAGCCGCACCTCGGTGATCGAGGCGACGTCGAAATGGCGGATTCCGCCGGCCCACAGCGTCTCGATGAGGTGAAGCGAAGGGTTCGCTTTCACCGCATAGAAGCTCTTCCCCGGAAAAGCCGAGGTGAAGAAACGGGCCGCGTTCAGCGCGGCGTCAGGGCGGACGAGGGTCACGGGAGCTGCCGGTTGCAGCTCGCGGGCTACCCGAAGCGCGTTATGATGGCTGTGCAATTCAAGGGACCTCCGGGGTGCAGTTTCAGAATCGACTGCCTTGCGGTGGAAGTCCCATGGGGCAGCGGAGCGCGCATATGGGGTCGCTTGCCCCCCATGTAAAGGGGAAAATTGTGACAAGTCGCCAGAGGGTTGGCGCAGGCCGACGAATGGCCCGTTGCGCAGGCGTTCCCCGAAGGCTCAGCCCCGGCGCTTGGCGGCGATGAAGTCGGCGAGCGAGCCGATGCTCTCGAACAGCTCGCCCGACACCTCGTCGTCGTCGATCAGGATCTGGAACCTGTCCTCCAGCGCCGTCAGCACCGTCGCCACCGCCATCGAATCGAGCTCCGGCAGGTTGCCGAACAGCAGGGTTTCGCGCGTCAGCCCGGCCGTCACCTCGTCGCCAAGCGAAAGCGCCTCGCCCAGCACGCTGGCGAGTTCCTTCACGAGATCGTCGGTTGCGGCGGTCAAGCTGGCCATGGTCCCTTTCGGCGGGCGCGCTCGCGCCCTTCAAGGTCGCGCGCCTTACTCCCCCGCCGCCGCCATTGCAACCGGAGGCCGCGCCCCATAGAAGCGCAACCCCATGGGCAGCCCTTTCATCCGCACCGCTTTCCTCAAGATGCACGGCCTCGGCAATGATTTCGCCATCTTCGACGCGCGCGAAGCCGAAATCCCCATGCCCGCCGAGCGTGTCCGCTTGCTGGCGGACCGGCGCTTCGGAATCGGCTGCGACCAGCTCATCCGGCTGGAGCCCTCGCCGAACGCCGATGTGTTCATGCGCATCTACAATCCGGACGGCAGCGAATCCGGCGCCTGCGGCAACGCCACCCGCTGCGTCGCGGCGCTGCTGGGCGGCAACGCCCGCATCGAGACGGCGGCCGGAATCCTGACCGCGACACAGGCCGGGCAGGGCATCGCCGTCGACATGGGCGCGCCGCGCTTCGACTGGGCGGAAATCCCGCTCGCCTACGCCATGGACACGCGCGAGATGCCGCTCGGCTGGGGCGAACTGGAACGCCCCACGGCCGTCTCCATGGGCAATCCGCACGCCGTCTTCTTCGTGCCCGACACGGATTCGGTCCCGCTCGAAACCCTCGGCCCGGAGATTGAGCACGACCCGATCTTCCCCGAGCGGGTGAACGTCAACCTCGCCAGCGTCGTCAGCCGCGCGCATATCCGCCTGCGCGTCTGGGAGCGCGGCGCCGGCCTCACCATGGCCTGCGGCTCGGGCGCCTGCGCCACCTTCGCCGCCGCCCGCCGGCGCGGGCTGGTCGAGCCGGCCGCGACCGTCTCCCTTCCAGGCGGAGACCTGTTGATCGCCGAAACCTCCGCCGGCACGCTTTCGATGACCGGCGCCGTCGCCACCAGCTTCAGCGGGGAAACGCCGCTTTGAGCGCCGCCGTCATCACGCACGGCTGCCGTTCCAACCTCGCCGAACGCGACGCGCTTGCAGCGCTCGCCCCGGCCGGCGCCACGGTGGTCAACAGTTGCGCGGTCACGGCGGAAGCGGTGCGCGACGCCCGCGCCGCCGTCCGCGCCGCGGCCGCCAGCGGCCCGGTCTATGTCACCGGCTGCGCCGCCACCCTCGATCCGGGGCGCTTCGCCGATCTGGCGAAGATCATTCCC
Source organism: Sandaracinobacteroides sayramensis (assembly GCF_022014495.1). Taxonomy (GTDB): domain Bacteria; phylum Pseudomonadota; class Alphaproteobacteria; order Sphingomonadales; family Sphingomonadaceae; genus Sandaracinobacteroides; species Sandaracinobacteroides sayramense. The sequence continues at coordinate 109,791 of NZ_JAKLSQ010000013.1, read as the reverse complement.
AACGCCCTCAAATTCCAGCCCGAAACCTGGGGCAGGGAAGGGACGCCGCCCGCCATTTCCACCCGCCAGAGCCGGGGCTTCGTCGCCGTGCAGGACGGCTGCGACCATGATTGCACCTTCTGCGTCACCCGCCTCGCGCGCGGCCCGTCGCGCTCCACACCGCTCGCGGATGTCGTCGCCCGCGTCTCGGCGCTGGCGGCGCACGGCGTGAACGAAGTGGTGCTGACCGGGATCGACACCACCAGCTACGGCCACGACCTCGCCGGCAAGCCGACGCTAGGCCAACTGGTGCATGCGATCCTCGCGCAGGTGCCGGTCCTGCCGCGCCTGCGCCTCTCCTCGCTCGACGCCGCCGAGGCGGACGAAGCGCTGCTGGAAGCCTTCACCGACAGGCGGCTGATGCCGCACATCCATCTGTCGCTGCAATCGGGCGACGACCTGATCCTGAAGCGGATGAAGCGCCGCCACGCCCGCGCCGACGCCATCCGCCTCGTCGAGCGGCTGAAGCGCGCCCGGCCGGACATCGCCATCGGCGCCGACCTCATCGCCGGTTTCCCCACCGAAGGCGAGGCGGCGCATCGGAACAGCCTGGCGCTGATCGCCGATTGCGACCTCGTCCACGCCCATGTCTTCCCCTTCTCGCCGCGCCCCGGCACGGCTGCCGCGCGGATGCCGCAAGTGCCGCCCGCCACCGCGAAAAGCCGCGCGGCGAGCCTGCGCGAATCAGCGAATGAACGGCATAAATGTTTTCAGGAACGATATTTGAAGTCGATTGTTGAAGTGGTGAGCGAAGGTGCCTCGGGCCTCACGCCGCATGGCCTGAAGCTGCGCTTCCGGCAACCATATCCACGCGGCGCGCTGGTCGAAGCCAGCGCCCGGAGAATCGAAAATGGAGTGCTGGCCGAATGAGCGGCGAAGACGTCACCGAAAAGACCGGCTGGCTCCAGCGCATGCGCGCCGGCCTCGCCCGTTCGTCCGAGAAGCTGGGGCAGAATCTCAGCTTCATGGTCGGCGGCGGCCGCATTGAGGCCGAGGATCTGGAATCGGTCGAAGATGCGCTGATCGCCGCCGACCTCGGCCCCACGGTCGCCGCGCGGATCGTCGCGAAGCTCGCCGAAGCCCGCCTCGCCGGCGAGATCGACATGGCCCGCGTCCGCCAGGTCGCCGCCGACGAGATCGCCACCATCCTCGAGCCGCTGGCGAAGCCGCTGCTCGTCACCGCTTTCCCGCGCCCGCACACCATCCTCGTCGTCGGCGTGAACGGCACCGGCAAGACCACGACCATCGCCAAGCTCGCGCACAATTTCCAGGAAGACGACTACGCCGTGCTGCTGGCCGCCGGGGACACCTTCCGCGCCGCCGCCGTCGAACAGTTGAAGGTCTGGGGCAGCCGCCTCGACATCCCGGTCATTTCCGGCAAGCCGGACGCGGATGCGGCGGGCCTCGCCTTCACCGCCATGGAGCAGTCGCGCGCCTCGGGCCGCGACGTGCTGCTGGTGGACACGGCCGGCCGCCTCCAGAACAAGTCCGGGCTGATGGACGAGCTGGCGAAGGTCCGCCGCGTGCTCGGCAAGCAGGCGCCGGGCGCCCCGCACGACACCATCCTCGTCCTCGACGCCACCACCGGCCAGAACGCGCTCTCGCAGATCGAGATCTTCCGCGAAGTGGCCGGAGTCACCGGCCTCGTCATGACCAAGCTCGACGGCACGGCGCGCGGCGGCGTGCTGGTCGCAGCGGCGGAGAAGTTCGGCCTGCCGATCCACGCCATCGGCGTCGGCGAAAAGCTGGGGGACCTGCGCCCGTTCGACGCAAAGGCCTTCGCCGCCGCCCTTACCGGAGCCAGTGCATGACGGAAAAAGCCGCCCCGCCCGAACTCACGGGCTGGAAGAAGCTGGCGGTCGACTTCGGCCCGCTCCTCATCTTCTTCGCCGCCTATTCCCGCTTCGACATCTATGTCGGCACGGCGGCCTTCATGGCGGCGACCGCCATCGCCATGGCGGCCGCCTGGTTGCTCATCCGACGCATCCCCGCGATGACCTGGTTCTCGGCGCTGCTGGTCGGAGTCTTCGGCGGGCTGACGCTGTGGCTGAAAGACGAGACCTTCATCAAGATCAAGCCGACCATCGTCTTCCTGATCCTGTCGGCGATTCTGTTCTTCGGCCTGCTGCGCAAGCGCAATTATCTGAAATCCATTCTGGGCACCATCTACGAAGGCCTCACCGAACGCGGGTGGGAGTTGCTCGCCTGGCGCTGGGCCTTCTTCTTCCTCGTGCTGGCCCTGCTCAACGAAATCTTCTGGCGCTTCTTCCCGACGGATATCTGGCTGCACTTCAAGCTCTGGGGCGACACGCTCCTCACCTTCGTCTTCGCCATCGCCCAGGCGCCGATGCTGATGCGGCATGGACTGAAGCTCGACGACAAGAAGAAAGACGATAACGGCAGCCAGGCCGAAGATTGAATTGTAAACCGACGTAACCTAACGGATATTAACATTCTAATTCTTTGCGGCCGGCGCCGGCGCAAAGCTAATGCCATCGGCGGCCCGCTATTCCGGCTGGCCGCTGACAGGGAAATCCTCATGTTCAATCTTCCGGCTGGCGGCCGTGTCGCGTCGCTGCTTCTGCTTTCGCTCGCGGCCACCGCGCCCGCGCATGCCGCGACCGTGCTGTTCGGCGGCGCCACCACCAACGTCGCCTCGGTCGTCCGCAGCGCCGACGACATCACGCTGACCGTCACCGCGCACACCTTCACGGCCGTGCCGAACACGCTCACCAGCCTATCGCAACTGGTCGGTAACGCGCTGGTTTCGGTCACCGCCCCGGGCATCGGCGTGGCGGGCGGCGCTTCCGCTCCGCAGGTCGACACCAACCAGGTGAAGAACCGCGAAGCCCTGCTGGTCACCGCCAACAAGAGCGTCTCGATCTCGGGCCTGAAGCTCTCCTACATCGACGCCAACGACACGCTGCAGATCTTCGGCGTCAACGCCGACGGCTCGCTGACTTCGCTCGGCTTCGACGGCACCATCGCCAACGGCCTCGGCGGCGCCGCCAGCTTCGTGAACAGCAGCGCCAACAGCGGCACCACGGTGCTGACGTTCCTCAACGAAACGGCTGCCTTCACCCAGTTCCTCTTCACCACCCGCGTGGGCGGCGAAGCCAATTATCTGGGCCAGGTCGGCCAAGGCTATCGCATCGATTCGATCACGGCCAATGGCGCCGTGCCGGAACCCGCCACCTGGGCGATGCTGATCACCGGCTTCGGCCTGATCGGCGCGGCTGCCCGCCGCCGCCGGGCCGTGGAGGCCTGATTGAAGCGAAAGGGGCGGCCCTGACCGAGCCGCCCCTTTCCCGAAGCTTCCGGCTTTTAACCCCGCGGCCTCAGGGCCGCGGGGTTTCATATGTCCGCACGAGCTGGTCCAGCAGGCGAACGCCATAGCCGCGCGGGCCTTTGGGCACGGTCGGAAGGGCGCTGTCCGCCCGATCCATCGCCGCCATGTCGACATGCGCCCAGGGCGTGGGCTGCGGCGTCAGGAAGCTGATGAAATGCGCCGCCGTGCCGGCGCCCGCCCGGCCGCCTTGCTTCGAATTCTGGATGTCGGCGATCTCGCTCGCCATGTCCTCGGCATAGCTGGAGTGGATCGGCATCCGCCACAGATCCTCGCCGACGCGCGCGCCGCCGGCCGTCAGGCGGCTGGCAAGCTCTTCGTCGCGGGCGAACAGGCCGCCATATTCCTCGCCCAGCGCCGCCACGATCGCGCCGGTCAGCGTGGCGATGTTCACGATCCCGGCCGGCTTATATTGCCGCGCCGCCCACTGGTTCGCGTCCGCCAGCACCAGCCGGCCTTCGGCATCGGTGTTGGTGATCTCCACCGTCTGGCCGTTCATGGTGCGCACCACGTCGCCCGGGCGCTGGGCGTTGCCGTCGGGCATGTTCTCGGCGAGTGCCGCCACGGCCACCACATTCGCCCGCGCGCCGCGCTTCGCCGCCGCGATCGCCGCCCCCACCACGGCCGCCGCGCCGGACATGTCGCCCTTCATTTCCCACATGCCGGCGGCCGGCTTGATGGAAATGCCGCCGGTATCGAAGGTGATCCCCTTGCCGACCAGCGCGATCGGCGCGGCATTGCCGGCGCCGCGATATTCGATCGCCAGCAGCCGCGCCGGCCGCCGCGAGCCTTGCGAAACCCCCAGCAGGCTGCCCATGCCCAGCGCCCGCATCTGCGCTTCGTCCAGCACCGTCACCTTCACATTGGGCACGCCCTTCAGCTCGGCCTGCACCGCGGAAACGAAGGTCTCAGGGTAAAGCTCGTTCGCCGGCGTGGTGACGAGATCGCGCGCCAGCCGCACGCTGGAAGCCAGATGCGCCAGATCGGCGGCATAGGCCGCGCCCGCGCTGGAATCCGCCGTCACCACCGTCACGGCCTGGGTCGGAATGGCCTTCGGCGCGGACTTCAGCCGGTCATAGCGATACTGCCCCAGTTGCGCGCCATAGGCGACATAGGGGGCGGACCCGGCGGCGAGCCCGCCGGTCAGGATGGCGATTGGGTGCGGCTCGTCGCGCAGCGCCTGGATCGCCTTGCCGCCGGCATCGGCCAGCGCGCTTTCCTTCGGCGCGGTTCCGGGCTCGACCCCGACCAGAAGGATGGCCGGATGGCCGCCGATCCCGTGCAGCTTCAGCGTGGAAAGCGGCGCGGCCTCGAAGCGGGCGGCGGCGGCCGCCTGTTCGATCGCGGAAACGGTCGCGGCCGGCAGCCCGGCGGCGGCGCGGGCGATTTCCCCGCCGGTTTCCCCTTTGCCCGCCACCGGCACCACCAGCGACGCCCCGGCCGGCACCTCGGCGGCGAAGCGGATCGGCCGCTCGGCGCTGTTCGCCCGCGTCGACGGCGCCACGCCCGACCCGACGCTCACCCGTTCCTGCGCCGAAACCGGGGCGGTGAGGGCAACGCTTGCAAGAAGCAGGGCGAGGGCAGGGAAGGTGCGCATCGTCAAATCGTCTCCTGTGATATTGTCACATGATTGACTAGCAACGCCGGCAAAGCCTGCCAAGCCGTTCCGGAACCTGTCCGCCTTTGGGGGTTTCGAGCGCCGCTCAGTTGCAGTAGCGTCAGGCGGATGCATTTTCTGGGGAGAGTTCCGTCATGCGCGAGGCAAAGCAATTCTACATCGACGGCCAGTGGGTCGACCCGGCTCCGGGCTCGACGCTGCTCGATGTCATCAACCCGGCGACGGAAGCGCCGATGGGGCGGATCGCGATGGGTGGCGCGGCCGATGTCGCCAAGGCCGCCAAGGCCGCTCACACGGCTTTCCAGAGCTTCGGCCGCACCAGCCGCGCCGAGCGGCTGGACCTGCTCGCCGCCATCGCCGGCGAATATCAGAAGCGCTATCCGGAAATCGCCGCCGCCATCACCGAGGAAATGGGTGCCCCCGCCTGGCTGGCGTCGCAGGCGCAAGCGGCGCTCGGAGTCGCGCATTTCCAGACGGCGATCGCCGTCCTCAAGGATTATGAATTCGACGAGGAGCGCGGCGGCACCCTCATCACCAAGGAGCCGATCGGAGTCTGCGGCTTCATCACGCCATGGAACTGGCCGATCAACCAGATCGCCTGCAAGGTGGCGCCGGCGCTGGCCGTCGGCTGCACCATGGTGCTGAAGCCGTCGGAAGTGGCGCCCTTCAACGCCATCCTGTTCGCGGAAATCCTGCACGCGGCCGGCGTGCCCAAGGGTGTGTTCAACCTGGTGAACGGCGACGGACCCACGGTCGGCGCCGCCATTTCCAGCCACCCGCTCGTCGACATGGTGAGCTTCACCGGCTCCACCCGCGCCGGGATCGAGGTGGCGCGCAACGCCGCCCCCACGGTGAAGCGCGTCAGCCAGGAACTGGGCGGCAAGTCGCCGAACATCGTGCTCGACACGGCCGACCTGCAGAAGGCGGTCGCGGGCAGCGTGCAGCGGATGATGATGAACTCCGGCCAGAGCTGCAACGCGCCCAGCCGCATGTTCGTGCCGGCGGCGAAGATGGAGCAGGCGAAAGCCATCGCCAAAACCGCCGCCGAGGGGCTGACGGTCGGTGATCCGAACGGCAACCACACGCTCGGCCCGGTCGTCTCCGAAGCGCAATTCAACAAGATCCAGGGCCTGATTCAGAAGGGCATCGACGAAGGCGCCACCCTCGTCGCCGGCGGCCCCGGCCGGCCGGAGGGGCTGGACAAGGGCTATTATGTGAAGCCCACCGTCTTCGCCGACGTGACAAACGACATGACCATCGCGCGGGAGGAAATCTTCGGCCCGGTGCTCGCCATGCTCGCCTACGACAATCTCGAACAGGCGATCGAGGAGGGCAACGACACCCCCTATGGTCTTGCCGCCTATGTGCAGGGGCCGGAAGCCGAGGCCCGCGACGTGGCGCGGCGCCTGCGCGCGGGGCAGGTTATTTTGAACGCCGCCTCGCCCGATTTCATGGCCCCCTTCGGCGGCTACAAGCAATCGGGCAACGGTCGCGAATGGGGTGACCATGGTTTCACGGATTTCCTTGAAGTGAAGGCCGTGATCGGCTGGAAGGCGGCGGAAGCAGCCGAATAGGAAAAAAGATTCGCATGAGATTGCTGGCGCGGGCGCTCGCCGCATGTGCGGCGCTCGCGCTCCTCTTTCTGGGGGTGGGGTTCTGGAACGCCACCCGCCCGCCCGAGGTGGTGAAGCTGCGCCTGCCGCTGGAAGGCCTGCCCGCGGGCCGGGAAATCCGCGTGCTGCACATCACCGACACCCATTATGGCTATCCGGACATGCGCACGCGGCGGCTGAACAGGATCGTCAGCCAGGCGAATGCGCTGAAGCCCGACCTCATCGTGCTGACCGGCGACTATATGGGCGGCAAGCTGTTCGACAAGCCGCGTTCCTGGCTGGAAGAAGCGCTGCCGCCGCTCGCCGCGCTGGAGGCGCCGCTCGGCGTCTATGCCGTGCTCGGCAACCATGACGAACCGAAATGGACGCCTGTGGTCATGGCGCGGCAGACCGCGCCGAAGCTGCTGGTGAATGCGCATGTGGATATCGGCCCGCTGGTCGTCGTCGGCTTGAATTCCGCTACCCATGGCGCCGATCCGGGGAAGGCGCTCGAGGGAATCTCGCCGAAGAGGCCCATCCTGCTGCTGATCCACGAGGGGGATTTCCTGACTTACGCCGCCCGCCCGCCCAATCCCGTGCTGGCGCTGGCCGGCCACACCCATGGCGGGCAGGTAATCCTGCCGCTCATCGGCTCGCTGGGCGATCTCCATGGCGGCAAGCCGCTCTGCCTGCGCGGCTTCTGCACCGTGAACGGCTGGCCGCTGTTCGTCAGTTCCGGGGTCGGCACCACCTTGCTTCCCATCCGCTATGGGGTGCCGCCCGAAATCGTCGAGATCAGCCTTTATTCGACGGGCAGGAACTCCGGCACGGAAAGATAGCGCTCGCCGGTGTCGTAGTTGAAGCCCAGCACCTTCGCGCCTTCGCCGAGCTCGGCCAGCTTCTGCGAAATCGCCGCCAGCGTCGCGCCCGAGGAAATACCCACCAGCATCCCTTCCTCCCGCGCGGACCTCAGCGCCCATTTCTTCGCGTCGTCCGCGGCCACCTGGATCACCCCGTCCAGCAGCTCGGTCTTCAGATTGCCCGGAATGAAGCCGGCGCCGATGCCCTGAATCGGGTGCGGTGCCGGCTGCCCGCCGGAAATCACCGGGGAAAGCGTCGGCTCCACCGCGAACACCTTCAGCTTCGGCCAGGCCGCCTTCAGCACCTGTGCCACGCCGGTGATATGGCCGCCGGTACCGACGCCGGAAACCACCGCGTCCAGCGGTTCGTCGCGGAAGTCCGCCAGAATTTCCTCAGCCGTGGTCCGCACATGCACGTCGATGTTGGCGGGATTCTCGAACTGCTGCGGCATCCAGGCGCCGGGGGTGGCCTCCACCAGTTCCAGCGCGCGGGCAATCGCGCCCTTCATGCCCTTTTCGCGCGGCGTCAGGTCGAAGGTGGCGCCATAGGCCAGCATCAGCCGCCGCCGCTCCAGGCTCATGCTTTCGGGCATCACCAGCACCAGCCTGTAGCCCTTCACCGCCGCCACCATGGCCAGGCCGATTCCGGTGTTGCCGCTGGTCGGCTCGATGATGGTGCCGCCGGGCTTCAGCGCGCCGGTCTTTTCCGCATCCTCGATCATCGCCAGCGCGATCCGGTCCTTGATCGAGCCGCCGGGGTTCTGCCGCTCGCTCTTGATCCAGACTTCGGCGTTCGGGAACAGCTTCGACACCCGCACATGCGGGGTGTTGCCGATGGTTTCCAATATGTTCGCGGCGCGCATGTCTCTTCTCCTCAGCCTTTCAGGGTTTCGGGAACGTCCAGCCGGTCCGCATCCCGCAATTCGGGGAACAGTCTGGCCCACAGGATGGTCACGATCAACGCCAGCAGGCCGCCGCCGACGGTCGCCGCCATCGGCCCGATGGCGGCGGCCATCACGCCGGCGCGGAATTCGCCCAGCTCGTTGGAGGCGCTGACGAACAGCAGCGACACGGCGGAAACCCGCCCGCGCATCGAATCCGGGGTGTGCAACTGGATCAGCGAGGAACGGACATAGACGGAAACCATGTCCGCCGCCCCCAGCACGAACAGCGCGCCGATCGAAAGCCAGAGATGCGTCGAAAAGCCGAACACCATGGTGGCGATCGCGAACAGCCCCACGTTCACGAACATCTTCTGCCCCACGCGGCTGCCGAGCGGGTTGCGCGTCAGCCACAGCGCGACGAGCCCGGCCCCCACGGCGGGCGCCGCCCGCAGCCAGCCCAGCTCCGCCGGCCCCACATGCAGGATGTCGCGGGCGTAGATGGGCAGCATGGCGGTCGCCCCGGCCAGGATCACCGCGAACATGTCCAGCGAAATGGCGCCGAAGACGATGCGGTTGCCGCGCACATAGTCCAGCCCCTCCTTCACCGCCGCCATGCCTTTCGCCCCGGTCGAGGCCGGCAGCCGCACGGGCGGAATCCGGAACAGCGCCACCAGCGCCACGCCCAGCAGCACGGCCGCCACCACATAGGGCACCGCGGGCCCCAGATCGTAGGCCAGCCCGCCGATCACCGGTCCCAGCACCGCGCCGGACTGCCAGCCGATCGAATTCCAGGCGATGGCGGTGGGCAGCACATTCGGCGGCACCAGATTGGGCGCCAGCGCCGACAGGGACGGCGAGGCGAAGGCCCGCGCCACCCCGAACAGCACCGCCACCGCGAACAGCGGCCACAGCAGGGTGGAACCGGAAGCCGCCAGCAGCGCCAGCGCCACCGCGCAGGCCAGGTCCAGCGCCACCGCCGCCCGGGCGATCACCCGCCGGTCCACCCGGTCGGCGATCACCCCCACCACCAGGCTCAGCAGGAACACCGGCAGGAACTGCGCCAGCCCGACGAGGCCCAGCAGGAAGGCCGCCTCGCGGATGGGCATGGTCTGCCGCGCGATGTCGTAGACCTGCCAGCCGATCACCACCACCATCATGATCTGGGCAAGGGTAGAGCCCAGCTTCGCCACGAAGAAGGCGCGGAAGGCGGGATATCGGAAAGGCGAGGGCGGTTCGTCGGTCACGCCGCCCGGCTAGCAGCCGCGCCGCCCGGCCTCAAACGCTATTCCACTTGCGGCGGCGAAAGCAGGCCGGAGTCCGGCCCGCTCCTCGCAGAATGTGAAGCTTCTGCGGCGGCTCTCTTCATGGCAGGAAATCCGCAGGGAAAGCGGCGCCGTCTTGGGAGAGGCAGACGCCGCGCAAGGGGAGAAAAACATGCCGCTCAGCAACCGGGTCTCGATTCCCGTGCTCGCCGCCGCGCTGGCGCTTGCCGCCTGCAATCCGAAGGCGGAACAGCCGCAGGCCGAAGCCACGGGCCCGCAGGAGGATGTATATGCCAGGGCCGGATCGGCCGGCGCCGAATGGCTCACCTACGGCGGCACCTACGACGAGCAGCGCCACTCCAGCCTGAAGGGGATCGCCCCCGCCAATGTGGCGCAGCTCGGAGTCGCCTGGACCTACGATCTGAATTCCAACCGCGGCATCGAAGCCACCCCCATCGTCCACGACGGGGTGATGTATGTCACCTCCTCCTGGTCGATCCTGCACGCGCTCGACGCAAGGACGGGGCAGGAGCTCTGGGTGTATGATCCGGGCGCCGACAGGTCAGTGGGGGTCGACGCCTGCTGCGACGTGGTGAACCGCGGGGTCGCCATCAAGGACGGCGTGCTGTTCCTCGGCGTGATCGACGGCCGGCTGGAAGCGATCGACGCGAAGAGCGGAAAGCGCATCTGGTCGGTGCAGACGGTCGACCGCTCGAAGCCCTACACCGTCACCGGCGCGCCGCGCGTGGTGAAGGATATGGTGCTGATCGGCAATGGCGGCGCGGAACTGGGCGTGCGCGGCTATCTGTCTGCCTATGACGTGAAAAGCGGCAAGCTCGTCTGGCGCTTCTACACCGTGCCCAACCCGAAGATGCAGCCGGACGGCGCCGCCTCGGACCGGATCTTCGCCAGCCTCGCCAATGCAAGCTGGGGCCGCAACGGCCAATGGACGAAGGATGGCGGCGGCGGCACCGTCTGGGATTCGATCGTCTACGACACGCAAAACGACCAGATCGTCTTCGGAGTCGGCAACGGCTCGCCCTGGAACGCGCAGCTGCGCGACCCGGACGGGCGGGGCGACAATCTCTTCCTCTCCTCCATCGTCGCCGTGGACGCGGACAGCGGCCGCTACAAATGGCATTTCCAGACCACCCCGCGCGACAATTGGGACTATACCGCCACGCAGACGATCATCCTCGCCGAGCTGCCGCTGGGCGAGAATGGCGCGCCCCGCCGGGTGGTGATGCAGGCGCCGAAGAACGGCTTCTTCTATGTGCTGGACGCCCGCAGCGGCCAGTTCCTGTCCGGCAAGGGCTATGTCCCGCAGAACTGGACGACCGGGCTCGACGCCAACGGCCGCCCGGTCGAAACCGCGACGGCGCGGCCGGTATCGGGCAGCAGCCTGCTGCTCCCCGGCCCGCAGGGCGGCCACAACTGGCACCCCATGGCCTACAACCCCGAGCTGAAGCTCGCCTACATCCCGGCGCAGGAGCTGCCGCAGGGCTATGCGCCGAAGTCGAAGGCCGATCCGCGCACGAAGTGGAACACCGGCTTCGGCTTCGAGGAGGGCATGACGGTCGATCCGCTCGACCCGGCGACGCTGAAGGGCCTGCGCGCCGCCTACAAGGGGCGTCTCATCGCCTGGGATCCGGTGCGGCAGGAAGCCCGCTGGACGGTCGAGCAGCCGACGCCTTCGAACGGCGGCGTGCTCTCCACCGCCTCGGGCCTCGTCTTCCAGGGGCTCGTGGGCGGCGATCTCGTCGCCTATGACGCGGCGACCGGCAAGCCGCTCTGGCGCCACAATGTGAAGGCGGGAATCGCCGCGCCGCCCGTCACCTACGAGCTGGACGGAGAACAATATCTGGCGGTCGCCAGCGGCTGGGGCGGGGCCTATGCGCTTTCCGCCGGCTTCCTGTTCGACAAGGCCGTGCAATCGAACCTCGGCCGCGTCATCGCCTTCAAGCTGGGCGCGCAGGGCAGCGTGCCGGATCATGGCCTGCTCCCGGTCAGGCGCGAGCCGCAGGCAGCCGCCTTCGGCGACCCGGCCATGCTGCAACGCGGCTTCGTCGCCTACAGCCGCAACTGCATGGTCTGCCATGGCCCGATGGCGATCAGCTCGGGCGTGCTCCCCGACCTGCGCTGGGCGCCGACCACCGGCGACGCGGAAGCCTGGAGCGACGTGGTGAGGCATGGGTCGCGGGCGTCGAACGGCATGGTCGGCTTCGCGAAGCTCTTGAGTCCGGCCGATTCCGAAGCCATCCGCGCCTATGTCGTCCACCAGTCCCTGAACGCGCCGGACGGAAAATGAGGCGATAGCTCAGGGAAGGGGGGCGCCGCCCAGATAGTCCGGCCGGTGGCCGCTTTCCCGCCAGAAGCGCGCCAGCCCCATGTCGCGCACCAGTCCGGCGAAGCGCGGGTCGGCGCGAAAGTCCCCCATCATCGGCAGGAAGAGGAAATTGGTGTGGCGCCGCTGGGCGTCGTTGTGCCGGGTCTGACCGGGCCGCCAGCTCGTCGCGACCATCAGCCTGCCGCGTTCCAGCAGATAGGCTTCGGCGACGTCATAGGCGCCGTCGATTTCCCCCAGCGCCGCCAGCCCTATCGCCGCCTGCACGGCGGCGATAGGGCCTTCCTGCCGCACGCTTTGCAGCTGCGCCTCGGCCGCCGCCGCGCGCGAGGCGGAATCGCCGTCCGCCAGCGCCCGCGCCAGCCCTTCGCTGAGATGCAGGAAGGCCGGCGACATCCGAGGCCGTGTGCCTTCGTCCAGCACCATGGCCAGGGCGCGGTCCGCCCGGCCGGTGTGGGCGAACACGGTGTAGCGCGCCAGCCAGGTCGCGAAATGCCGGGGCCACAGATCCAGCCCGCGCGCGCCGGCCCGGTCGGCCTCGGCCACATTGCCGACCATCCAGTGCCCATAGATGGAACGGAAATTATAGCCGGCGTGCATCGGGTCGGACGCCACCGTCTCCCGCCGCAAGGGGTAATGCAGGCCGATCAGCCCGGAACTCGCCCGGGCGAAGGCCAGCGCATCCTTGGTCGGCAGATGCCCGGGGGCTTCGGCCGCCAGTTCTTCCAGCGCCGCCACCGCTTCGCCCCAATGGCCGAACAATGGCAGCAGCGCCGCCAGCGCCGCGCGCGCATCCAGCAGGCCCGGTTCCAGCCTCAGCGCCTGCTCCGCCGCCTGCCGCGCTTCTTCCTTCAGCTTCAGCATGGGGCCGGGCGGCGAGAATTGCGCCGCCTGCTGAAGCGCCATGGCCAGCTTTCCCCAGGCCGGGGCGTGGCCGGGATCCAGCGCCACCGCTTCGCGCAGATGCCCGACTCCCTGCTGGCTCGCTTCCGGTATGGCCAGCCGCAGCGCCCGGTCGCTTTCGGCGATCAGCGCCTCCACGCGTGGATCGCCGGCCGCCGGCCGGCGCCACAGGAACCGCGCGCCCGCAACCCCCGCCAGCCCCAGGGCCACGCCGCCCGCCAGCAGGGCCCGGCGCGCGACCGGGCCTTTGCCGCTCTCAAGGGCGGGCTCTGCAACCGGCGGCAGGTCCTCGGCCAGCAATCGGTAACCCAGCTTCGGGATCGTCTCGATCGCCACGCAGGCCGTGCCGGCGTCCTTCAGCGCGCGGCGCGCGCCGGCAATCGCCCGGTTCAGGGAATCGTCCCCCACCACGACTCCGTCCCAGCATTGCTCCAGCAAGGCCTCGCGCGGCGCCACCTCGCCTTTCGCGTCGGCCAGCGCCAGCAGCAGCTGCATCACCCGCGGCTCCACCTGCACCGTTCCCGCCGGCCCGGCGACGCTCCGCTCGGGCGGCAGCAGATGCAGGTCGCCCAAAGCGAGACGCGCGCGTCTGGCCGGCTCGATGCGCCTGCGCGCGGAGGGCGGCATTCCCTGCATGTTTCCCCTCGGCCTCCCGTTTTCCACCCGTCGGTCAGGAGAATATCAGAAATCCGTCAGATGCCCATCATGGCATTCGCCCCTCCGGCAAACCAGTCTCGACGCGCATCCGGCCCATGCCGGGGCATGTGCCAACAGGAGGTAAGCTGATGATGAAACGCAAAACCGGATTCGGGCCGTTGGGGGCGACGGCGCTTTTGGGGAGCTTGCTGATGGCGGCTCCCGCCTTCGCGGGCACCATCGGCCTGTCGGGAACCCGCCACAACATCACGCCGCCCGGCGTCAATAGCGCCGCCTGCGGCGGCGGCCTGGAGCTGAATTTCGGCCCCGATCTCTACACGGCCGGCGGCACGTCGAACCTCGGGCAATATACCTATACCGCCACCCATTGCATCGCCGCCCCCCCGCCGGGCACGACCTTCGACGGCGTCTTCGAATGGACGTTCGCCAGCGGCGGCAGCATCTTCGGCACGGACTACAGCGTCCTTACCGTGACCGAAACGCCGGGCCTGTTCGATGTGGTCAATTATCTGACGATCACCGGAGGCTCGGGCCGCTTTGCCGATGCCAGCGGCTGGATCACCGCGATCGGCACGGTCGCTTTCGGGGGCTATGAAGGCCAGCCGGCCAGCTTCGGCAACTTCACCTTCGAGGGCAGCCTGACGGCGCCGGGAATTCCCGAGCCGGCGAGCTGGGCGATGATGATCGGCGGCTTCGGCCTGGTGGGCGCCGCCGTCCGCCGCCGCCGCGTGCAGGCCTGCGCCAGCTAGCGGCCTGCCCCGGGGCGCCGTGGCCCGGTCGTCAGGGCCACGGCATCCTGTCTCGGGCGGGCCGTCTCAAAACATCAGATCGCCTGGCCGGCGGCCTGGGCGCTGGCCCAGGCCCATTGGAAATTATAGCCGCCGAGCCAGCCGGTCACATCCACCGCCTCGCCGATGGCGTAGAGCCCGGGCAGGCGGCTGGCCTGCATCGTCTTTTGCGAAAGCCCGTCGGTGGCGATGCCGCCGGCCGTCACTTCGGCTTTCGCGAAGCCCTCGCTGCCGTTCGGGCGGAAGCGCCAGTCGGCCAGCCGCGCCTGCGTTTCCGCCAGCAGCCGGTCCGGCAGGTTGCCGAGATCGCCGCCGACGCCCAGCCGCTCCAGCAAGGCGGCGCAAAGGCGTTCCGGCAGATGCTCCCCCAGAATCCGCTTCAGCGACGCCCTGGGCTGCGCCCGCTTCGCCGCCGCCAGCCAGCCGAGCGGCGCATCCGGCAGGAAGTCGATGCCGATCTCCTCGCCATGCGTCCAGTAAGAGGAAATCTGCAGGATCGCCGGGCCGGAAAGCCCGCGGTGCGTGAACAGCGCCGCCTCGCGGAACGCCACCCCGCCCGCCCGCGCGACGACCGGGGCGGAGACGCCGGACAGATCGCGGAACAGCGCCTCCTCGCCGCTGAGCGTCAGCGGCACGAGGGCAGGGCGCGGCTGCACCACCTTCAGCCCGAATTGCCGCGCCAGATCATAGGCCAGGCCGCTGGCGCCCATCTTCGGAATGGAAGGCCCGCCGGTCGCCAGCACCAGGGCAGGCGCTTCCGCTACCCGGCCGCCGAAGGTCAGGCGAAAGCGCCCGTCCGCATGCGCCACGTCCGAAACCGGGGTGCCGAAGGCGGTTTCCACCCGGCCGATGGCGCATTCCTCCAGCAGCATCGCCAGTATCTGCCGCGCCGAGCCGTCGCAGAACAATTGCCCCAGCGTCTTTTCGTGCCAGGCGATCCCGTAACGCTCGACAAGATCGAGAAAGTCGCGGGGGCTGTAGCGGCTGAGCGCCGAGCGGGCGAAATGCGGGTTGGCGGAAAGATAGCATTCCGCCGTCGCCCTGAGGTTGGTGAAGTTGCAGCGCCCGCCGCCGGAGATCAGGATCTTGGCGCCGGGCGCCGCATTATGGTCCAGCAGCAGCACGCGGCGCCCGCGCTGGCCGGCGACACTCGCGCACATCAATCCGGCGGCGCCCGCCCCCAGAATGATGGCGTCGAAGGTCATTTTCCGCGCGGCTTCTTCGGCTTGCCGCCCGGTTTGGGGCCGGCCGGTTTCGGCCCGGCGGTCTTCGGGCCTTCGGGGCGCCAGGGCCTGGCGGCGTGCAGCTTGTGCGGCTTCGGCCGCTGTTCCGCCTGCGGTCCCTGCTCCGGCGCGCGCTCGATGCGGATGCCGGTCTCGTCCTCCGCGCCTTCACGCGCGGTGCGCTGCAAGGCGGCGCGGAACTTCGCCTCGATGGCGCGCGGCACCTGGAAATGCGTTTCGCCGGCGGAAATGCGGATGGCGCCGATCTCGTTGCGGGTGATGTGCCCGCGCCGGCAGATCAGCGGCAGGATCCAGCGCACGTCGGCGCGCTGCCGGCGGCCGATGTCCATGCGGAACCACACCACATCCTCGAACCCGGCGCGGTGATGCGCCTTCATCGCGCCTTCCGCCGACAGGTCGACCAGTTCCTCCGGCGCCGGCAGCTTGGCGCGGTGCGCCCGCACCAGCGCCGCCGCGATATCCTCGGCGCCGCGCTGCTCCAGCAGCAGGGCGGCCATGTCGCGTTCCTCGTCGCTGGTTTCCACCGGCTCCATCAGCGCCGCCAGCAGCCGTTCCCGGTCCTTCGCATGGATTTCCTGCGGCGTCGGCGCTTCCACCCAGTCGGCGTCGATCCGGGCGCCGCGCAGCATGCTCTCCACCCGCCGGCGGTGCGGATAGGGCACCACCAGCACGGCCGTGCCCTTGCGCCCGGCGCGCCCCGTCCGGCCGGAGCGGTGCTTCAGCACGTCCGGGTCGCGCGGCAGCTCGGCATGGATCACAAGGCTCAGCGTCGCCACGTCGATCCCG
Organism: Sandaracinobacteroides sayramensis; assembly: GCF_022014495.1. Taxonomy (GTDB): domain Bacteria; phylum Pseudomonadota; class Alphaproteobacteria; order Sphingomonadales; family Sphingomonadaceae; genus Sandaracinobacteroides; species Sandaracinobacteroides sayramense. The sequence continues at coordinate 93,468 of NZ_JAKLSQ010000013.1, read as the reverse complement.
CGCGCCGCCACGTCGGTCGCAACGCACACCCGCGCCCGGCCGTCGCGCAGCGCCTGCAGCGCCTGGTTGCGTTCGTTCTGGCTGTGCTCGCCCGAAAGCGCCACGGCGGCGAAGCCGCGCTCCACCAGCGCGGTGTGCAGCCGGCGCACATTCTCGCGCGTGGCGCAGAACAGCATCGCCGTCTCCGCCTCGTGGAAGCGCAGCAGGTTCACCACCGCATTCTGGATGTCGGCCGGCGCCACCGCGACGGCCTGATAGCTGATGTCTCCATGGCCCTCGCGCTCGTCGATGGTGGAGATCGCCAGCGCGTCCTTCTGGTAGCGCCTGGCCAGCGCCACGATCGGGCGCGGCATGGTGGCGGAGAACAGCAGCGTCCGCCGCTCGGGCGGGGTGGCGTCCAATATCTCTTCCAGATCCTCGCGGAAGCCCATGTCCAGCATCTCGTCGGCCTCGTCGAGCACGGCGAACATCAGCGCCGACAGGTCCAGCGCGCCGCGTTCCAGATGGTCGCGCAGCCGGCCGGGGGTTCCCACCACGATATGCGCGCCATGCTGCAGCGTGCGGCGCTCGCGCACCGCGTCCATGCCGCCGACGCAGGTGGCGATTCGGGCGCGCACCTCGCCGAACAGCCAGGTCAGTTCCTTGCTGACCTGCAGGGCGAGTTCGCGCGTCGGCGCGATCACCAGCGCCAGCGGCGCGCCGGCCGGGGGCATGGCGTTGTCGCCGGCCAGCAACTGGCGGGCGATGGCCAGCCCGAAGGCGACGGTCTTGCCCGAACCCGTCTGGGCGGACACCAGCAGGTCGCGCTCGGCGTCGGCGTCGATCACGGCGGCCTGCACCGGGGTCGGCGCGGCATAGCCGCGCGCGGCGAGCGCCTGGGCGATGGGGGCGGGAAGGGCGGAAAAGGGCATTGGAACGGGCTCGATACGGCTGCGGCGGTGGCCGGAACGGGGTTCCGGCGGCCAATCCTGTTGGGAACGGAAAAACGGGCAGGCTCTCCGGCAGATGGACTGCAACAAGGGCCTGCGCGCGGAGCGCCTTACAGCAAAGCGGCCGCCGGCGCCAGCCGCCGGGCGGGGATTTCCCCGCAGGATCGCGGCCTGGGCTGGGAACCTGTGCAACCCATTGATTTATTTGCCATCACTTCGCACTTTACCCGGGGCCAGCTTTCTTCCTCGCACGCGGTGCCGGCATAAAAAGCTGGACCCCGGGTCAAGCCCGGGGTGACGAAGGGGAAAGGAATATGCGCTCCCGATCCAAGGGCCTCGAACCGGAGTGTAGGAGAATGTTCCACGTGGAACAACCGATATGGTTATCCTCTCAGCGCGAGCCGAGGACGTTTATGGTGAAGGCCACCACCCCCAGGTTGAAGACGAAGGCCGCCAGCGAATGCAATGTCACGGCGCGGCGGAACTCGGCGGTCTTGACCGAGGTGTCGCTGGTCTGGAAGGTCATGCCCAGCGTGAAGGCGAAATAGACGAAGTCGCCATAGTCCGGCGGCCGCTCGCCGGCGAAGCCCAGCCCGCCTTCGCCGTCCCGGTCCTTCCGGTAATAAAGATGAGCGTAATGAAGGGCATAGATGCTGTTGGAGAACAGCCATGCCAGCGCCAGCGTGGCGATGATCAACAGCTTGTCGGTGGCGGAAGCGGCGCTCGGCAGCAGCTGCACCAGCGCCAGCAGGATCGCCAGCATGGCGACCGCCGTCACCATCAGCAGCACGGGCCGGTTGGCGTCATTGTCCTCGGCGTGGCGGCGGAGCTGGCCGATGTCGCGGACGCCCAGCAGCGGGGCGGCCAGCAGCAGGAACAGCAGCGCCGCCAGATCGAATCCCAGCACGAAGCTGAGCGCCCAGTCCTGTCCGCCGGCCCGGAGCGCGCCGACGCCCAGCAGCAGCGCCAGCAGAAAGGCGAGGAAGCGCGGGGGCGCCACCCGCCTTCCGAGAAAGCCTGTGAAGCCCTTGCTCACCCGCCCATTTCAGCCCGGGGAAACGAAACTGTCCAGCACCATCTTCGTGCCGGCCTGGTCGAACTCGATCTCCAGCTTGTTGCCGTCCTGCCCCTTCACCGTGCCCATGCCGAACTTGGCGTGGAACACCCGGTCCCCCACGCGCAGGTCGGTGCGGGCCACGCCGCCGACGGTGGAGGACAGCGGCCGGGCGTCCAGCGTGACGGTGCGCGCCGGGCGGGCGGCGGTCTGGCGGTTGAGGCCGCCGGAAGTGGCGTTCGCCCACTCGCCGCTGCGGGCGCTGGCGCGCTCCCAGCCGGGGCCGCGCCCCTTGCCGCGCTCCAGATGCGCGAAGGGGTCGTCGTTCTGGGTGGCGGCGCGCCACAGGCTGGCGCCGCCGGTCAGCGTGGAATGCATTTCCACATGCTCGGGCGGAAGCTCGGCGAGGAAGCGGCTGGGGATGGCGCTGGTCCACTGGCCATAGACCCGACGATTCTGCGCGTGCAGGATGGTCGCGCGCCGCCGGGCGCGGGTGATGCCGACATAGGCCAGCCGCCGCTCCTCCTCCAGCGCCGCCGCGCCGCCTTCGTCGAGCGAGCGCTGGCTGGGGAACAGCCCTTCCTCCCAGCCGGGGAGGAACACATGGTCGAACTCCAGACCCTTCGCCGCGTGCAGCGTCATCATCGTCACCTTGGCCTCGGCGTCGGTGCGGTCATTCTCCATCACCAGCGAGACATGTTCGAGGAAGGCCTGAAGATCAGGGAAGCCCTCCATGGCGCGCACCAGTTCGGCGAGATTGTCCAGCCGCCCGGCGGCCTCGGCGCTGCGGTCGGCCTCCAGCATGGCGACATAGCCGGATTCCTCCAGCACCGCCTGCGCCAGCGCGCCCTGATCGAGCTGGTCGATCTGCCCGCGCCAGCGCCTGAGGCCCGCCAGCAGTTCCGCCAGCGAGCGGCGGGCGGCGGGGGACAGTTCCTCGGTCTCGACGATGGCTTGTGCGGCGGCCGGCAGCGAAAGCCCGGTCGAGCGCGCGTGCGCCTGGATGGTGGACTGCGCCTTGTCCCCCAGCCCGCGCTTGGGCACGTTGACGATCCGCTCGAAGGCGAGGCCGTCGTCCGGCTGCGCCACCAGCCGCAGATAGGCCAGCGCATCGCGGATTTCGGCGCGCTCGTAGAAGCGGAAACCGCCGACGATCCGGTAGGGCAGGCCGATGGAGATGAAGCGGTCCTCGAACTCCCGCGTCTGGAAGCTGGCGCGCACCAATATGGCGATGTCGGAGGGCTGCACGCCTTCGCGCAGCAGCCGCTCGATCTTCTCGCCCACCAGCCGCGCTTCCTCCGGCCCGTCCCAGATGGAGGTGACCTGCACCTTTTCGCCGGAATCGAGGCTGGTCCACAGCGTCTTGCCCAGCCGGCCCTGATTGTGGGCGATCACATGCGCGGCGGCGGCGAGGATGTGCGGGGTGGAACGGTAATTCTGTTCCAGACGGATAGTCTTCGCGCCGGGAAAATCCTTTTCGAAGCGCAGGATATTGGCAACTTCCGCGCCGCGCCAGCTGTAGATGGACTGGTCGTCGTCGCCCACGCAGCAGATATTGCCTTGCCCGCCCTTCGATTTCGCGGCCAGCAGCGTCAGCCAGCGATATTGCGCGGCGTTGGTGTCCTGATACTCGTCCACCAGCACATATTTGAAGCGGCGCTGCCAGTCGGCCAGCACATCGGCATGGGCTTCGAATATGTTGATGATGTGCAGCAGCAGGTCGCCGAAATCGGCGGCGTTCAACGTCAGCAACTGCGCCTGATAGGCGGCGTAAAGCTCGCTCCCGCGCCCGTCCGCGAAGGCGAAGGCTTCGCCTTGCGGCACTTTATCAGGGGTTTCGGCGCGGTTCTTCCAGCGGTCGATGAGGCCGGACAATTGCCGGGCCGGCCAGCGCTTCTCGTCTATCCCCGCCTCGACGATGATCCGCTTCAGCAGGCGCAGCACATCGTCGGTGTCGAGGATGGTGAAGTTGGAGCGCAGGCCCACCAGTTCCGCGTGGCGGCGGAGCATCCGCGCGGCGATCGAATGGAAAGTGCCGACGAAGGGCATGCCCTCGGCGGCCGGGCCTACCAGCGCCGTCAGCCGCTGGCGCATTTCCGCCGCCGCCTTGTTGGTGAAGGTGACGGCGAGGATTTCCGAAGGCCAGGCCCGGCGCTCGGCGAGAATCTGCGCGAGGCGGGCGGTCAGCGCCCTGGTCTTGCCGGTGCCGGCTCCGGCCAGCACCAGGATCGGGCCGTCGAGCGCGGTCGCCGCCTCCAGTTGCGGCGGGTTCAGGCCCTGAAGCCAGGGGTGGTTTGGAACGGGAGGGGATGCCATTTCAGGGAACAGATAGCGAACTCATGCCTTGGGGCGCAACAGATGCAGTTCGGCCTTGCCGACGCCGCGCGTGCTTTCGGGTTCGAAACCGGGGGTGTCCAGTTCCTCCCCGCGCGCGGTTTCGACCGAAATCCAAGTGTGCGGCGCCACCCAGCCCATGGTCAGCGCCGATTGCAACGCCTTCGTGGTAAGCCCCTCGCCATAGGGCGGGTCCAGGAAGATGAGGTCGGCCGGCGCGGGGGCGGGGGGCAGGCTGCAAGCATCGTGGCCGATCAGCCGGGCTTCGGCGCCGAGTTTCGCGATATTGCTTTCAATCGCGCGGCGGGCGGCCGGATCGCGTTCCACCAGAAAGCCCCGCGCCGCGCCGCGCGACAGGGCTTCCAGCGCCAGCGCGCCGGAGCCGGCGAACAGGTCCAGCACCAGCAGCCCCTCGAAACCGCCCAGCCGGCTGGTGAGCATGGAGAAGAGGGTTTCGCGCGCGCGGTCCGCCGTGGGGCGGGTGGTGGCGCCGACAGGGGTTTCGAGCGGGCGCGAGCGCCAGCGTCCGGCAACGATGCGCATGGCTCAGCGCTCCGGCCGGGGGGCGGGGCGGCGGCGGGTGAGGCCGCGCAGCAGGTTGGAGACTTGCAGCGACGGCACTTCCTCCACCCCGCGCGCCGGCAGTTCGCCCAGCGTGAAGGCGCCATAGGCGGTGCGGATCAGCCGGCTGACCTTCAGCCCCATGCCTTCGCACAGCTTGCGGACCTCGCGATTCTTGCCTTCGGCGAGCGTCATGGTCAGCCAGATATTGGCGCCTTCGGCCCGCGCCCGGCGGTCGACCGAGGCGTCGACCGGGCCATAGCGCACGCCTTCCAGCGTGACTCCCAGCGCCAGCGCCTCCAGATCCTGCTGGCGGACTTCGCCCAGCGCCCTGACGCGGTAGGTGCGCGGCACCTCGCTGGAGGGGAGTTCCAGCGCCCGCTTCAGCTCGCCGTCGTTGGTGAGCAGCAGCAGCCCTTCGGTGTTGAGGTCCAGCCGGCCCACGGGCACGAGGCGGGGGAGGCCCGGGGGAAGCGCGTCGTAGATGGTCGGCCGGCCGGCGGGGTCGCGCGCGGCGGTCAGGAAGCCGGCGGGCTTGTGGAACAGGAACAGCCGCGTCGATTGCGCCTCGGCGACGGGCTTGCCGTCCACCGTGACTCCGGCGAGGGAGGTGAGGATGGTGGCGGGGGTTTCCAGCGGCTTGCCGTCTATCGCCACGCGGCCTTCGGCGATCATCCGTTCGATGTCACGCCGCGAGCCGACGCCGGCGCGGGCCAGCAGCTTGGCGATGCGGTCTCCGCTGCCGGCGGGCTTCGCCGGGGCCAGTTGCGCGCGCGCCGTCGGCGAGCGTTGTGGACGCGAGGAGCGGCGGGCGCCGGGATTCTCGCGCGCTTCCGCCGTGGCGCCGGCGCGCGGACGGCGGGCGGACGGGCCGCGTGCGGGGCCGCCGGGTTTGCGCGGACCGCCCGGCTTGCGGGGGCCGCCGGTGTTGCCCGGGCCGCCGGGCGGGCGCTTATCCGGCATGGCTTTGCCCGCCCTGGACCGGCACGCCGATCAGCGACTTGGAAGTGCGGATCGTCAGCGAGGTCTTGACGCTGGCGACATTGGGGGCGCTCGTCAGCTTGCCGGTGAGGAAGCTCTGGAAACTGGGCAGGTCTCTGGCGACCAGCTTCAGGATGAAGTCGATCTCGCCGTTCAGCATATGGCATTCGCGGACTTCGGGGAGGCCGGCGACATGCGCTTCGAAGGCCTTCAGATCCTCTTCCGCCTGGCTCTTCAGGCTGACCATGGCGAAAATGGTGATCGACCAGCCGAGGTCTCCGGGTGACAGGTCGGCGTGGTAGCCGCGGATCACCTGCGCCTCTTCCAGCGCCCGCACGCGGCGCAGGCAGGGCGGCGCCGTCAGCCCCACTTTCTGCGCGAGGTCTACATTGGTCATCCGGCCGTCGGCCTGAAGATGCGCCAGAATCTCCAGATCGATCTGGTCAAGTTGATGGGGGCGATTCATGAAAAGCAGAAGGCTCCGAAAACGAGGTGGAAAATATAATAAAATTGCGCGGCTACGCAAATGAATTGCGGCGAAGATCCGGAAAGGGGAGGGCGTTAGCAGGGTTTTTCTGAACGCTTGCGGTCTGCCCGGCGGCCGCTTAAGTCGATTGCGAAAGGATTGTCCATGGGCGACGTCAAGCGGACCAAGCTTCTCATCATCGGATCGGGGCCGGCCGGCTATACGGCGGCGGTCTATGGCGCAAGGGCCATGTTGAACCCGGTGCTGGTGGAAGGCCTGCAGCCGGGCGGCCAGCTGACTATCACCACCGATGTGGAGAACTGGCCGGGCGAAACCGCGATCATGGGGCCGGAGCTGATGGCGAAGCTGCGCGCGCAGGCCGAGCATGTGGGCACCGAGATCATCTCCGACATCGTCGCTTCCGTCGATTTTTCGAAGCGGCCGTTCGTGGCGGTCGCCGACAGCGGGCTGGTGATCGAGGCGGAGACGGTGGTGATCGCCACCGGCGCCAGCGCCCGCTGGCTGGGGCTGCCGAACGAGACGCGGCTGCGCGGCAAGGGCGTTTCCGCCTGCGCCACCTGCGACGGTTTCTTCTTCCGCAACAAGCATGTGGCGGTGGTGGGCGGCGGCAACACCGCCGTGGAAGAGGCGATGTTCCTGACCAATTTCGCCAGCAAGGTGACCCTGATCCACCGCCGCGGCGAACTGCGCGCCGACAAGACCAACCAGGCGCGGCTGTTCGCCAATCCGAAGGTGGAAATGGTCTGGAACGCGACCGTCAGCGACGTGCGCGGCGAGGATGGCGTTTCCGCCATCGAACTGACCGACACGCAGACGGGGGCGGTGCGTGCGCTGGACGTGGACGGGCTGTTCGTCGCCATCGGCCACGACCCGGCGACGCAGATCTTCAAGGGCCAGCTTCGCATGGACGAGGAGGGCTATATCCTCGTCGAGCCGGGGACGCCGCGCACCGACGTGCCCGGCGTGTTCGCCGCCGGAGACGTGACCGACAAGCTCTACCGGCAGGCGGTGACGGCGGCCGGGATGGGCTGCATGGCGGCGCTGGAGGCCGAGCGATTCCTGGCGCATGGCGCCGCCCACGAGACGCGGGAGGCGGCCTGACGCCATGCCGATCGACTGGGACAAGCTGCGCCTTTTCCACGCGGTTGCCTCGGCCGGAAGCTTCACCGAAGGCGCGCGGCGGCTGAAGCTGTCGCAGCCGGCGCTGAGCCGGCAGGTGATCGCGCTGGAGGAATCGCTGGGCGCGAAGCTGTTTCACCGCCACGCGCGCGGGCTGGCCTTGACGAACGAGGGGGAACAGCTCCGCTTCACCACCGCGCGGATGGCGGACGAGATCGAGCGGACGAAAAGCTCGATCGAGGCGACTCGCAACCGCCCGACCGGCGAGATCAAGCTGACGACGACGGTGAGCTTCGGATCGTCCTGGTTGCCCAAGCATCTGAAGGACTTCCTGGACATGTACCCGGATATCCGGGTGAGCTTGGTGCTTTCCGACGAGGAGCGCGACCTAGCGCGGCATGAGGCGGATTGCGCCATCCGCTTCCACAAGCCGCACCAGGCGGACCTGATCCAGCGGCCCCTGGCGAGCATCCGCCACCGGCTGTGCGCGTCCGAAGCCTATCTGGCGAGGCATGGCGAGCCGAAGACGCAGGACGAACTGCTGACGCACCGGCTGATCGCCTATGGGCCGGAGGCGCCGGCCTATCTGCGTTCGATCAACTGGGCGCTGGAACTGGGGCATGACGGCCCGGCGCGCGATCCGGGGCTTTCCATCAACAACAGCTTCGGGGTGCTGCAGGCGGTGGAAGCGGGAATCGGCATTGCCGCGCTGCCGACCTATCTGATCCACCATTCGGGCAAGCTGCGGGTTTTGCTGCCGGAATTGCAGGGCGCCGTTTTCCAGACCTATTTCGTCTATGCGTCGGAGCTTCGCGGCTCCGTGCGGGTGTCGGCGCTGAGGGACTTTCTGATCGAGCGGATGACCCCGCTGAACCTGGGGGATGGGGTGGCCTGAGCGGGGAACTGCCTTCGCGTCGTCATGCATAATCTGCATGGCTGCCCTTGCTTCTTCGCACTTGCACAAAAATTCGGCCTGTCCTACATAGAGATTGTTGCTGCGTTGCAGCGCGGCCGGGTTTCCTCACTCCTCCCCGAGGCGCCTGGTCTGGTCGACCACCACTCTCCCTCCCTCCCTCGGAGGTCGACCGAAAAATCTAGGCCCGGTGTTAGAGCTTGCTCCACCGGGCCTTTTTCTTTGGTGATTGGGCTGTTTGCAAACCCGGGCGGCGAACGTCGGTTCCGGTGGGAAGCGGGGGCTGTGAAACGCCCTCGTCACCCCGGGCTTGACCCGGGGTCCCGCTGTCTTCCTCAAGCGCTGCGCCGGCGGAAAAGCTGGACCCCGGGTCAAGCCCGGGGTGACGGCTGTTGGAGATGTCCGGTGTCAGGCCGGCGACCCGCACAATTGCCGTGGGTTGGTAAGCTGCATAATCGCCTTATCTTTCCTCTCTTCGCTTTTGCTTCGCAGATATCTTTCCTTTGCCCTTCGGCCGGGGCTTGGGCAGAAGCGGCGCCGCCGCCGGGTTTTGGCGGAAGAGGTTTGCGGGGATATCAGAATGCGGATGAAGCCGTCGGCTGTTGCCGGTCTGTTCGGTATGTGGCTGGCGGCGCTGGCGATTCCCTTGGGAGCATCGACTGCCGCCGATGCGCAGGCGGATAGGGGAAAGCTTGCGGAAGCGCAGGAGGCGCAGCGGCTGTTGCAGGCGATGCGCAGCGATCCGGTGGCGCCGGTCGTGGCGCCTGAGGGGGCCGATGTGACGATCGTGGTCTTTTCCGATTACCAATGCCCTTATTGCCGGCGGATGCACCCGCCGCTCCAGGCGCTTCTCCGCGAGGACCCGAAGGTGAAAATCGTCTATCGCGACTGGCCGATCCTGGGGCCGGAAAGCGTGGAAGCGGCGCGGGCGGCGATCGCGGCGGGTTACCAGGGCCGGCATGCGGCCTTCAACGACGCGCTGATGGCCACCCGGGGGCGCATCACCTCCGAAGGGATTCGAGCGGCGGCCGAACGGGCCGGCGTGGATTGGGCGCGGCTGCAGGCCGACCAGAAGCGCAACGCCGCCGAGATCGAGCAGGCTTTGGCGCGCACCCATCGCTACGCCGGGATGTTGGGTATCAGCGGCACGCCGGCGCTGCTGGTGAACGACTATCTGATACCCGGAGCTGCCGATCTTGCCACATTGCGCAGCACGGTGGCGGAGGCGCGCCAGGATGCGAAGGCGGCCGGCCGCTGATTCGCCCGCCGGCAAGGGTTTTCGCGCCATTGGGGCGCCGCAGGCTTTTTCGGCGGATTTTCGCAGATTCTGCGGAATTTCGAGGCTCCGGCTTGCGAAACACCGCCCGATTGGCCCACAGACGCGCCGGTTTCTGTCGTTTGGAGATTGTTTTGAGCAAGATTGATGAGAAGCTGCAGCCCGTTCTGGATGAAGTGTTGCGCCGGAACGCGGGCGAAGCGGAGTTCCATCAGGCCGTGCATGAGGTGCTGGAAAGCCTGGGGCGGGTCGTCGCCAAGCACCCCGATTACACCCATCAGGCGCTGATCGAGCGCATCTGCGAGCCGGAGCGGCAGATCATCTTCCGCGTGCCCTGGGTGGACGATTCCGGGCAGGTGCAGATCAACCGCGGCTTCCGCGTGCAGTTCAACTCGGCGCTGGGGCCCTACAAGGGGGGGATTCGCTTCCACCCTTCCGTGAACCTCGGGATCGTGAAGTTTCTGGGGTTCGAGCAGATCTTCAAGAACGCGCTGACCGGAATGCCGATCGGCGGCGGCAAGGGCGGTTCCGACTTCAACCCGCGCGGCCGGTCCGACGGCGAGATCATGCGCTTCTGCCAGGCCTTCATGACCGAGCTGCACCGGCATCTGGGCGAATATACCGACGTGCCCGCCGGCGACATCGGCGTGGGGGGCCGCGAGATCGGCTATATGTTCGGCCAGTACAAGCGGCTGAGCAACCGCTATGAGGCGGGCGTGCTGACGGGGAAGGGGCTGGCCTATGGCGGCTCGCGGGCGCGGACGGAGGCGACGGGCTATGGCCTCGTCTATTTCGTGCAGCAGATGCTGGCCGCGCGCGGCAACGGGCTGGAAGGCAAGAAGGTCGTCGTTTCCGGTTCCGGCAATGTCGCCATCCATGCCATCGAGAAGGCGCAGCAGTTCGGCGGCACGGTGATCGCCTGTTCGGATTCGGGCGGCTATGTGCTGGACGAGCAGGGCATCGACCTGGAGCTTCTGCGGGAAGTGAAGGAGGTGCGGCGCGAGCGGCTTTCGGAATATGCGCGGATGCGCGGCGAAGGCGCGCACCATATCGTCGGCGGCTCCATCTGGGATGTGCCGTGCGACATCGCGCTGCCCTGCGCCACGCAGAACGAACTGACGGCGCGCGACGCGCGGGCGCTGATCGGCAATGGCGTGATCGCCGTGGGCGAGGGGGCGAACATGCCCTCCACGCCGGAGGCGGTGGGGCTGTTCCAGGCGGCCGGGGTGATGTTCGCGCCGGGGAAGGCGGCGAATGCCGGCGGAGTCGCCACCTCCGCGCTGGAAATGCAGCAGAACGCCTCCCGCGACAGCTGGTCGTTCGAGCAGACGGAGACGCGGCTGGCGCAGATCATGCGCGACATCCACGACAATTGCTTCGAGACGGCCCAGGAATATGGGGCGGCGGGCGATTATGTGCTGGGCGCCAATATCGCCGGCTTCGTGCGGGTGGCGGAGGCGATGCGCTCGCTGGGGGTGATCTGAAGGCTTGGAGCTTGGCGCCAGCGGAAAAAGCTGGACCCCGGGTCAAGCCCGGGGTGACGAAACGACAGGGAATATGAGCCCTGGGCCTAGGTCAGGACATGGTGCCGGGCGGCGAGAGCGGGGGGCAGTTGCGCTTCGCCGCTTGCCGCCAGCATCTCCCGCTCGACGAGGCGGCTCATCGCGTCGAGCGGCAGGTCGTTCGGCTCCAGCCCGAACGGGTCTTCGAGCTGGTCGCCCAGCGCATCCAGGCCGAAGAAGGTGTAGCTGACGAGGAGCACCGGCAGCAGCGTCCACCAGCCGAGCGTGCCGGCGAGCGCGAAGGGCAGCGCCAGGCAGAAGATATGCGCCGTGCGGTGCAGCAGCAGCGAATAGGCGAAAGGGATGGGCGTGGTGGCGATCCGTTCGCACCCGGCCTGCACTTCGGACAAAGCGACCAGTTGCCCTTCCAGCAGCGAATGGTGGATGGCGCCGATCCGGCCCTGATGCAGCAGTTCCAGGCAGCGGCGGCCGATGCCTTGCAGCAGGCTGTCGGTGGGGTTGGGGGCGCTTTCCCATTCACCCGGCGGGGCGTGGCTGGCGATGGCGGCGTGCTCGTCGGCCTCGCGCAGGCGGGCGGCGAGGCCGGCGGTGAAGGCGGCGACTCCGGTGAGGATGGGGCGGCGGTCTTCGGGCTGAAGCGTCGAGGTCTGCCGCGCCAGCGAGCGGGCGGCGATGATGAGGGCGCCCCAGAGTTTGCGCCCCTCCCACCAGCGGTCGTAGCAGGCGTTGTTGCGGAAGCTCATGAAGATGGAGAGCGCGATGCCGATCAGCGTGAAGGGGATGGCGCTGATTTCGCCGAAGACGCCGGGATGCTGGCGGGCGGCGAGGATGGCGATCAGCGAGACGGCGGCGATGGTGGCGAGGCGGCCGGCGATCCGCGGCAGGATCGAGCCGTTCAGCGCGAAGAGGATTTCGCGCAGGCCGGGTTTCGGGCGGACGATCATCTCAGGATTTCGCGCCGTAGAACCAGGCCTTGCGGCCGGATAGCAGATCGACTTCGAGACGCTGGTAATCGACTTCATAGGCGTCGGCGCTGAGCAATTCGGCCTGCGTTACCTCGAACGCCATGCCTTCCACCTTGTCGCCCGGCGCTTCGCTGCGCTCGACCAGCGGGTGGAAGCGGGTGCCGCTTTTGGCGATCACGTCCGCGTCGGTCACTTCGATCATGCGCGTGCGCCAACCGGTCATCGCGTCCGCCGCGCCTTCGAGCGGGCGGCCGAACAATGCTTGCTGCACTTCGGGTTGGCGGAGCGTGCCGTAGGAGAAGAGCAGTTGATCGCGCATGGGCGTTTTCCTGAGGCGTGGTGGGTGCTGCATCGCGGCATAGCGCGGCCATGGTTCGATGCAAGGTGGCGAATCCGGCCGGAAAGCGGCATCTGGAGGCGGAACAGGAAAGGATGCCCGTTTGACCGACACCGCCTTGCAGCCGCCCGCCGGGGAAGCGCGGGCCTTGATGGCCCATTTCGGTATCGCGCTGGAAGGGGAAGGCGATGGCCGGATCGCCGCGACATCGCCCATAGACGGGGCGCTGATCGGGCATGTGCCGGTGGCGACGGCGGCCGAAGTGGAAGAGGCGCTGGCGCTTTCGGCGGAGGCTTTCCGCGCCTGGCGGCTGGTGCCGGGGCCGCGCCGGGGCGAACTGGTGCGGATTTTCGGCGACGAGTTGCGGCGGGAGAAGGCGCGGCTGGGGCGGCTGGTGAGCCTGGAGGCCGGCAAGATCCTCTCCGAAGGGGAGGGCGAGGTGCAGGAGATGATCGACATCTCTGACTTCGCCGTGGGGCTTTCGCGCCAGCTTTACGGGCTGACCATGACCACCGAGCGGCCGGGGCACCGGATGATGGAAACCTGGCATCCGCTGGGGCCGGTGGCGGTGATCTCCGCCTTCAACTTTCCCGTCGCCGTCTGGTGCTGGAACGCGGCGCTGGCGCTGGTCTGCGGCGATCCGGTGCTGTGGAAGCCTTCGGAAAAGACGCCGCTGACGGCGCTGGCGGTGCAGGCGCTGTTCGAGCGGGCGGCGCGGCGGTTCGCGGACGAGACCGGCGAGCCGGCGTTGCCGGGGTTGAGCCGGCTGCTGATCGGTGGGCCGGAAGTGGGGAATGCGCTGGTGGAGGACCGGCGGGTGGCGCTGCTGTCGGCGACCGGCTCCACGGCGATGGGCCGGGCGGTGGGGCCGAAGCTGGCGGCGCGCTTCGCCCGCGGCCTGCTGGAACTGGGCGGCAACAACGCGCTGATCGTGGCGCCTTCGGCCGACCTGAAGATGGCGACGCAGGCGATCGCCTTCGCCGCCATGGGCACGGCCGGGCAGCGCTGCACGACTTTGCGGCGGCTGATCGTGCATGAGACGCTGGCGGCTGAACTGGTCGCGCGGCTGAAAAGGCTCTGGGCGAGCGCGGTGGTGGGCGACCCGCGCGAGGCCGGGACTTTGGTGGGGCCGCTGATTGATGCGGCGGCCGGCGAGCGGATGACGGAGGCGCTGGCGGCGGCGCGGGCGTTGGGCGGCACCGTGCATGGCGGCGAGGTGGTAGAGCGCCCCGGCGTCTATCGCCGGCCGGCGCTGGTGGAAATGCCGGCGCAGGCCGGGCCGATGCTGGAGGAGACTTTCGCGCCGATCCTCTATGTCGTCACTTATGGCGCGCTGGAGGAGGCCATCGCCCTCAACAACGGCGTGGGGCCGGGGCTGTCTTCGGCGATCTTCACCCGCGACCTGCAGGAAGCGGAGCGCTTCCTTTCCGCCGCCGGATCGGATTGCGGCATCGCCAATGTGAACATCGCCACCTCCGGCGCGGAGATCGGCGGGGCGTTCGGAGGCGAGAAGGAGACGGGCGGGGGGCGCGAGTCCGGCTCGGACGCCTGGCGGGCCTATATGCGGCGGGCCACCAACACGATCAATTACAGCGACCGCATGCCTCTGGCGCAGGGCGTGCGCTTCGATGTGGAAGGGTGAGGGCGATGTATGAAGCGGTGAGGATTGCGCATGCGCCGGGCGGCGCCGATTTCTATCGCGAACTGGGGCAGCAGATGGGCGGGCTGCTGGCCGGCGAGCGCAACTGGATGGCGAATTTCGCCAATTGCGCGGCGCTGCTGTTCGAGCAGATGCCCGATCTCAACTGGGCGGGATTCTATCTGCTGGAGGAAGGCTCCGGCGATCTGGTGGTGGGGCCGTTTCAGGGGAAGCCGGCCTGCGCGCGGATCGCGCGCGGGCGCGGGGTTTGCGGCACGGCGCTGGCGGAGGAGCGGGCGGTGCTGGTGCCGGATGTCCACGAGTTTCCCGGGCATATCGCCTGCGATGCGGCTTCGCGGTCGGAACTGGTGATTCCGTTGCGGCGCGAGGGGCGGGTGTTCGGGGTGCTGGATCTGGACAGCCCTTTGGTGGGGCGGTTTTCGGATGGGGATCTGGCGGGGTTGGAGCGGTTGATGGTGCGGCTGGTTTCGGCTTCGGATTGGTGAGGTGGGGGCGTTTGGCACGCCCCCACCCCAACCCCTCCCCTGAAGGGGAGGGGCCTTTCTTCCTAGTTGGCCAGGCGGCCGTTCTGGTAGTCGCTGACGGCCTTCTGGATTTCCGCCTCGCTGTTCATCACGAACGGGCCGTAGCCGACGATGGGCTCGTCGATGGGCTCGCCGGTCAGCACCAGCAGGGTCGTGTCTCCGTCGGCGTGGAAGCTGACGCTGTCCCCCTCGGTCGAGAGGTGCAGCACTTCCGCTTCGCCCACCGTCTGGCCGCCTTCGAGGCTGATGTGGCCGCCGAGCACCACCAGCAGGGCCATGTGGCCTTCCGGCAGGTCGAGCGTCACATCGGCGTCGCCTTTCACCCGCATGTCCCACATGTTGATGGGCGTGAAGGTGCGGGCGGGGCCTTTGTCGCCGCCGAACTTGCCGGCGATGATCCGCACATGGCCCTTGCCCTCCGGCAGTTGCACCACCGGGATTTGCGACGAGAGGATGGCCTGATAGCCGGCGGGTGCCATCTTGTCCTTCGCGGGCAGGTTCACCCACAGCTGCACCATGCGGAACGGGCCGCCGGTGCGGGCGAAGCCGGGGGAGTGGAATTCCTCATGCAGGATTCCGCTCGCCGCCGTCATCCACTGCACGTCGCCCGGGCCGATGATCCCGCCGTTGCCGGTGGAATCGCGGTGCTCCACTTCGCCGTCGTAGACGATGGTGACGGTTTCGAAGCCCCGGTGCGGGTGCTGGCCGACGCCGCGCCGGTCCTCCGTCGGCTCGAACAGCCAGGGGCCGCCATAGTCGAGCAGAAGGAAGGGGCTGATGCGGCTGCCGAGCGTGCTGCCCTCGTTGCTGTAGGAAAAGAGCGAGCGGACGGGGAAACCGTCGCCCACCCAGTGGCCGCGGTTGTTGCCGTAGCGGCCGATGATCGCTTTTTGCATCGCTGTTCTCCCATGCGGCGGCCGGGGGACCGCTGCTGTTACCGGCCAGATGGGGGTTGCTGGCCGGTTACAAAACAGAAGGGATATCAATTCAGCGTTTCAGATTTGGTAGGATCAGGCGATGGCCATCAGCGTGGCGTTACCCCCAGACGCCGTGGTGTTGATGGAGGTGGAGACTTCATGCACCAGCCAGTCCACCCGGTAGCTGCCCGTTTCGCCGGGTGATGCGGTCTGCGCGAGGATGAGCGGGCCGGGGCGGGCGGCGAGTTCAGTGAGGGCCGCGCGCACCTGTTCGGCATTGCCTTCGACCAGCGCGCCGGCGAGTTCGGGGGCGTCGTCGCGGATGCGAGCGGTGACGGACTTCGGCAGTTGCCGCAGCAGCGGGCGGAGGTCCGCCGGCAGTTCGGCGACGGCGTCGTTCCCGGTGGCGAGCGTGGCGGCGAGCTGGTCGAGGAAGCCGGAGCGGGTTGTGGGGCGGAGAAGGATCGGGCCGCGCGGCTCGATCCGGTAGTGGTTGTCCTCGCCGACCGGGCCTGCGAGCAGTTGCTCGGCGCCGAAGGCGGAAGCCTCGGCGTAGCGGCGGATGGCGCCGGCTTCGCCTTCCGCTTCCAGCCAGCCGACGAGGTCGGTGAGGGCCGGGTCGGCGATGCGGGTGCCGCGCAGCGTGAAGGCCGGGCCGCTGACCAGCCGGCCGAGGTAGAGCGGGCCGCCGGCCTTCGGGCCGGTGCCGGAGAGGCCGCGGCCGCCGAACGGCTGCACGCCGACCACGGCGCCGATGATGTTGCGGTTCACATAATGGTTGCCGGCGTGGACTCGCGACGTCACTTCCTCGATGGTTTCGTCGAGCCGGGTTTGCAGGCCGAAGGTGAGGCCGTAGCCGGTGCCGTTGATCGCCTCGATCAGCTCGCCGAGCTTTTCCCGGCGGTAGCGCAGGACGTGGAGGACCGGGCCGAACACCTCGCGCTGCAACTGGCGGATGTCGGCGATCTCGACGATCGTCGGCGCGACGAAGGTGCCGTTGGCGCAGTCCGCGCCGAGCGGCAAGCGGGTGATGGCGGCGCCGGATTGCGCCATGCGGCCGATGTGCGCTTCGATCCCGTCGCGGGCGTCCGCCGTGATGACCGGGCCGATGTCTCGGGAGAGGCGGTCGGTCGGGCCGACGGAAAGTTCGGCGAGCGCGCCCTTCAGCATGGTGAGCGTGCGGTCGGCCGCTTCCTCCTGCAGGCAGAGGAGGCGGAGAGCGGAACAGCGCTGGCCGGCGCTGTCGAAGGCCGAGGCGATGACGTCGGCCACCACCTGTTCGGTGAGCGCCGAGGTGTCGACGATCATGGCGTTCTGGCCGCCGGTCTCGGCGATCAGCGGGATGGCCCGGCCTTGCGCGCGTTCGGCAAGCTGGCTCTGGATCAGGCGGGCGACTTCGGTGGAGCCGGTGAAGAGGACGCCGGCGGTGTCGGGCGCGCCGGCCAGCGCCGCGCCGATGCGGCCGTCGCCGGCGACCAGTTGCAGCGCGTCGGCGGGCACGCCGGCCTGGTGCAGGATGGCGACCGCCTCGGCGGCGATGAGCGGGGTTTCCTCGGCCGGTTTGGCGAGGACGGCGTTGCCGGCCATCAGCGCCGCCGAGACCTGCCCGGTGAAGATGGCGAGCGGGAAGTTCCACGGGCTGATGGCGGCGACGGGGCCGATGGGCTTGTGCGCCGCCGTCAGCTTCTGCCGGCCTTCGGCGGCGTAATAGCGCAGGAAGTCCACCGCCTCGCGCACTTCGCCGATGGCGTTGGGCAGCGATTTGCCGGCCTCGCGCATGATGAGGCCGAGGAGGTCGAGTGTGCGGCTTTCCATGAGGTCGGCGGCGCGTTCCAGCCTTTGCGCCCGCTCGGCGGCGGGGATGTCGGCCCAGCCGCTGGCGGCGGCGACCGCGACGGCGGCGCGGGCGCTTTCCGGGCTGTGTTCATGGACGAGGCCCACCCGGTCGCGGTGATCGGCGGGGTTGAGGACCGGGCGGGAAGGGTTGGCCGGGTTGCCGGCCGTCCGGCTTTCAAGGGTGGAGGCTTCGAGCGCGGCGCCGATCTTCTCCAGCACGCCTTCGTCGCTCAGGTCGAGGCCGAGCGAGTTGCGGCGGCCGGTGTAGAGGTCGCGGGGGAGGGCGATCTGCTCGTGCGGGGCGCCCGGATTGGGCAGGGCACGGGCGAGATCGACCGGGTCTGCGATCAGTTCCGCGACCGGCACTTCCTCATCGGCGATGCGGTTCACGAAGGAGGAATTGGCGCCGTTTTCCAAGAGCCGCCGGACGAGATAGGCTAGCAGCGTCTCGTGCGTGCCGACCGGGGCGTAGATGCGGCAGGGACGGTTGAGATTCTCCGCGCCGACCACCTGCGAGTAGAGCGGCTCGCCCATGCCGTGCAGGCACTGGAATTCATAATCACCCATCTGGAAATCCGGCCCCGCCAGATGGTGGACGGTGGCAAGCGTCTGGGCGTTGTGGGTGGCGAACTGCGGGAAGATATGGGTGCGCGCCGCCAGCAGCTTCCGGGCGCAGGCGACATAGGCGATGTCGGTGTGCAGCTTGCGGGTGTAGACGGGGAATCCGGGCAGGCCGTCCACTTGCGCGCGCTTGATCTCCGCGTCCCAATAGGCGCCCTTCACGAGGCGGACCATGATGCGGCGGTCGGCGCGCTTCGCGAGGTCTGTCAGATAGTCGAGGACGAAGGGGCAGCGCTTGCCATAGGCCTGCACCACGAAGCCGAGGCCCTGCCAGCCGGCGAGGTCGGCGTCGAGGGCGAGGGCTTCCAGCAGGTCGAGCGAGAGTTCGAGGCGGTCGGCTTCCTCGGCGTCTATGTTGAGGCCGATGTCGTGCTGCTTGGCCAAGAGGCAGAGCGCCTTCACGCGCGGCAGCAGTTCCGCCATCACCCGCTCCGCCTTGGCGCGGGCGTAGCGGGGGTGGAGGGCGGAGAGCTTGATGGAAATGCCGGGTCCGCCATGGACGCCGCGCCCGGCCGACGCCTTGCCGATGGCGTGGATGGCGTTTTCATAGTCGCGGTTGTAGCGGTCGGCGTCGGCGGCGGTCATCGCCGCTTCGCCCAGCATGTCGTAGGAATAGCCGAAGCCGCGCGCTTCCAGTTCGCGGGCGCGGGCAAGCGCCTCGTCGATGGTCTCGCCGGTGACGAACTGCTCGCCCATCATCCGCATCGCGAGTTCGACGCCCTTGCGGATCACCGGCTCGCCGCCGCGGGCGATGACCCGGGTTAGGGCGGCGCCCAGCCCGTTCTCGTTGACGCTGGAGGTGAGCCTGCCGGTGACGATCAGGCCCCAGGTGGCGGCGTTCACGAACAGCGAGCGGTCTCCGCCGACATGCGCCTTCCAGTCTCCCGGCGCGACCTTGTCGCGGATGAGGGCGTCGCGCGTGGCGCTGTCGGGCACGCGCAGAAGGGCTTCGGCTAGGCACATGAGGGCCACGCCCTCGCGGCTGGAAAGGGAGAATTCCTGCACCAGCGCGGCGACACCGCTGACCTGTCCGTCGCGCCGGAGTTGCTCGACCAGCTTGCGGGCGGTGGCGGCGATCGCCTTGCGACTTTCGGGCGGCAGAGTCGCAGCTTCGATCAGCGGCGCCATGCACTCCGCCTCCGGCCGGCGGTAGGCGGCGGTGATCGCCTGCCGGAGCGGCGTGGGGGCGGCGACGGGCGGGGCGAAACGGCTGAAGCTGAAGGCGCTGGTCATGGGGCGGATAATAGCATGGCGGAGAAGTTCGATCAGGTCCGATTATTGTGTTTTTATGGGGATTTTGTCCATATAGACGAACAATGACATGCTACATGGCGCCCTGAAATGAGCCGTTCTGGAGAATTGGACGAGTTCGATCGAAAGATCGTGGAAGCCTTGCTGGCCGACGGCCGGATGACGGTGACGGAGCTTGCCGATCGCATCGGGCTTTCCAAGACTCCGACACAACTTCGGCTGCGCCGGCTGGTGGAGAGCGGGGTGATCCGCGGCTTTCGCGCCATCGTCGATCCGGCGGAGTTCGGGAAGGAGCATGTCGCCTTCACCGAGGTGAAGCTGTCGGACACGCGGGAGAAGGCGCTGGGCGAGTTCAACACCGCCGTGCTGCGGGTGCCCGAGATCGAGGAATGCCATATGATCGCCAGCAGTTTCGACTATCTGCTGAAGGTGCGGACGGCGGACATAAGGTCCTATCGGCGGGTGCTGGGGGAGAAGATATCCAGCCTGCCGCATGTGGCCAGCACCTCCACTTTCGTTGCAATGGAGACGGTGCGCGAAGGGCGGCTGGCGATCTGACGGGCAGGAGCGAGCGGATTGAAAGCAGTATATGAGGCCGAGGTGGCGCAGTTCCGCGCGGCGCTGGAGGCGGTGAACGGGCGGATCGCCGCCGCCTGCGCGCGGGTCGGGCGGGATGTGGCTGGCGTTCGATTGCTGCCGGTGAGCAAAACGGTGCCGGTGGAACGGCTGCGGGCGGCTGTCGCGGCCGGCATGCAGCGGCTGGGCGAGAACAAGGTGCAGGAAGCGCTGGAAAAATCCGAGGCGATGGCCGACCTGCCGGTCTGCTGGAGCGTGATCGGGCATTTGCAGACGAACAAGGCGAAATATGTCGCCCGCTTCGCCGAGGAGTTCCAGGCGCTGGACAGCCTGAAGCTGGCCGAGGCGCTGGAGCGGCGGCTGGAGGTGGAGGACCGGACGCTGGAGGTGTTCGTGCAGGTGAACACCTCTGCCGAGGCGAGCAAGTTTGGTCTGCCGCCCGACGAGGTGATAGGCTTCTGCCGGGAACTGGCGGCCTTCGGGCGGCTGCAGGTGCAGGGGCTGATGACTCTGGCGCTGTTCTCGGACGACATGGCGCGGGTGGCGGCCTGTTTCGACCGGCTGGCGGCCTTGCGGGAGCGGCTGCGGCAGGAGGGGCCGGCGATTTCCGACTGGGCCGGGCTTTCCATGGGCATGTCCGGGGATTTCGAACTGGCGGTCGAGCGGGGGGCGACGGTCGTGCGGGTGGGGCAGGCGATCTTCGGCAGGCGGCCGACGCCCGACAGCGACTATTGGCCGGAGCTGGCGGGGTGACTCGGATCATTTCCATCCAGAGCCAGGTGCTGTTCGGCCATGTCGGCAATTCGGCGGCGGTGCCGGCGATGCGAATCCATGGCGCCGAAGTGACAGCGGTGCCGACGACCCTGCTTTCCAACCATCCGCATTACCCAAGCATGCGCGGGCGGCTGCTGGAGCCGGAACTGGTGGCCGACCTGCTGCTGGGGGTGGAGGAGCGCGGGCTGGTGGACGAAGCCGCCGTGCTGGTGACGGGCTATATGGGCCGGCCGGAAACCGGCGACGTTGTGGCCGGGTTCGTGGAGCGGGCGCTGCGGCGGAATCCGAAGCTGCTCTATGTCTGCGATCCGGTGCTGGGCGACGACGATCTGGGCGGTTTCACCGACCCGGCTCTGCTGGAGGTTTTTCGCGAGCGGCTGGTTCCGCTGGCGGCGGTCGCCACTCCGAACGGCTGGGAGGCGCGGCTGCTGGCCGGGGTGGGCGAGGGGGCTGCCGGGCTGGAACTGCTAGCGGCGCTCAGGGGCGCGGGCTTTCGCGACATGGTGGTGACGGGGGGCAGCGCGTCCGGCGAGCGGCTGCGGGCGCTGGTGCTGGACGGGGTGGAAGCGTCTGCGGTGGAAACCGCGCGGCTGCCGGTGCGGCCGGCGGGCACGGGCGATTTCTTCACCGGCGTGCTGGCGGCGGAACTGGCGGAAGGTGCCGCGCTGCCGGCGGCCGCCGCGCGGGCGATGGCGGTGACCTTTGCCATGCTGGAGCGCACGCCGCTTGCGCCCTGGGCCGAGATGCCGGTGGAGACGGCCTTGGCGGACGTTTTGGCTGCGGCCCCAGCGTTGAGGCCGGAAAGCATTGGCGGCTTGTCGCAAATTTCCGCAGAGGGCAGGGGATTGGCGTGAATTCTGGCGTATGCATTGGGTAAGGCGCAGTCTGAGCCGGCCTCGGAAAGGATGAAGCAGTCGATGCAAAGACCCCTGGGGCTGGCGGTTTTCCTGTCTCTTGGCGTTGCCGGTTGTGCGACCGGGCCTGACTACAAGGCGCCGCTGAGCGCCGATCTGGGCGTTCCGGCTTCCTATGCCGGGCGGCAAGCCGCCCCATTGGCTGAGGCGGAGCTGGCGAACTGGTGGACTCGATTCGGCGATCCGGCGCTGAACGCGCTGGTGGAGCAGGCGGTCGCCGCCAATCTGGACATCGCGCAGGCCGAAGCGCGGCTGCGGCAGGCGCGCGAGGCCTCGGTGCAGGCCGGCGCGGGATTGCTGCCTTCCCTGGGGGCGAGCGCCGGCGGCGGGCGGAATTTCAACAGTTCCAGCGGCGATAACAACAGCTTCTCTTTGGGGCTGGATGCCAGTTGGCAGGCCGATCTGTTCGGCGGCACGCGGCGCGGCGTGGAGGCGGCGCGGGCGGATGAGGCGGCGAGCCGCTACAGCCTCGCCTCGGTGCGCGTGGCGATCGTCGCCGAGGTGGTGACCAACTATATCCAGCTTCGGCTGGCGCAGGAGCAGTTGCGGATCGCCGGGGCCAATGTCGGCCACCAGCGCGAGAACCGGAACATCGCCGGCTGGCGGGTGCAGGCGGGGCTGGTGTCGTCGCTCGACGAGCAGCAGGCGCGGGTGCAGCTGGCGCAGACCGAGGCCTCTATCCCGGCGATCGAAGGCAATCTGGCGGGCGCGCTCAACCGTCTTGCCGTGCTGACCGGGCAGGCGCCCGGCGCGGCGACGCAGGCGCTGGAGGCGCCGGCGCCCATCCCCGAGCCGCCGGCGGGGATTTCGGCGGGCATCCCCGCCGACACCTTGCGGCAGCGGCCGGATGTGCTGGGAGCAGAGCGCAGCCTTGCCGCCGCCACCGCCCGGATCGGCGTGGCAGAGGCGCAATTGCTGCCGTCCCTCGGGATCAGCGGCAATATCGGCACCAGCGCACTCCGGCCTGGCGGTCTGTTCGACATCGTGACCGGCGCGCTGTTCGCCAGCCTTGGCCAGACGATCTTCGACGGTGGCGCGCGGCGGTCCCAGATGAGGTCACAGCAGGCGGCGGTGGATGGGGCCTTCGCCTCCTATCGGCAGACGGTGCTGGGGGCGCTGGAGGATGTGGAGAATGCGCTGGTGGCCGGGCAGGCCGCCGAGCGGCGGACCGGGCAGTTCGCGGAAGCCGCAGACGCGGCGAACAACAGCGCCCTGCTGGCGCGGCTGCAATATCAGTCCGGCCTGACGGATTTCCAGACCTTGCTGACGGCCGAGCAATCGCTGCTGTCGGCGAGCAACAGCCTGGCCGGCAGCCGGGCCGAGGAAGCGCTGGCGGTGGTGCAGCTTTACAACGCCCTTGGCGGCGGCTGGCAGACGATGGACGGAAGCGGCAGATGACGACGAACGAGACGCTGGACGAGTTTCTGGGCGCCAAGGCCGCCAAGCCCTGGGTGAAGTGGCTGAAATGGGGCCTGGCGGCGCTGGCGCTGCTGCTGGCGCTGTGGCTGGGCTATCGCTTCTTCGGCCCTTCGGATGCGGTGCATTATGTGACCGACAAGGCCGAGCGCGGCGAACTGACGGTGACCGTGTCGGCGACCGGGAACATCAAGCCGATCAACCAGGTGGATGTCGGCTCGGAACAGTCCGGCCTCATCACCCAGGTGTTCGTGGATGTGAACGACGAGGTGAAGCGCGGGCAGTTGCTGGCTTCGCTCGACACCTCGCGGCTGCAGGATTCGGTGAAGCAGGCGCGCGCCAGCCTGGCCGCCGCGCAGGCCGGAGTGGCCGAGGCGGAGGCGACTTTGGCGCAGGCGAATGCGACTCTGGCGCGGCATGAGGAGGTGTCCCGGCTGTCGGGCGGGAAGGTGCCTTCGAAGACGGAGATGGATTCGGCCCGCGCCGACCAGCGGCGGGCTTCGGCCTCGCTGACCTCGGCCCGGGCGCAGGTGGTGTCGCAGCAGGCGGCGCTCGGCTCGGCCGAGACCAATCTTTCCAAGGCGCGCATCTACTCGCCGGTGACGGGGGTGGTGCTGTCCCGCGATATCGAGCCGGGGCAGACGGTGGCGGCCTCGCTGAACGCGCCGGTGCTGTTCACCATCGCCGAGGATCTGAGCCAGATGGAATTGCAGGTTTCGATCGACGAGGCGGATGTGGGCGAGGTGAAGGAAGGGCAGGACGCCACCTTCACCGTGGACGCCTTCCCCGGCCGGCGCTTCCCGGCCAACATCCGGCGGGTGAACCTCGGTTTCAACGAGAGCAGCAGTTCCACGACCAGCAGCAGCACGACCGGGCAGGTGGTGGCCTATACCGCGCTGCTCACCGTCGACAACCGCGAGCAGACCTTGCGGCCGGGGATGACGGCGACCGCCGATATCGTGACCACGCGGCGGGAGAATGCGCTGCTGGTGCCGAACGCCGCCTTCCGCTTCAAGCCGGCGACCGCGCAAGCGACGGGCGGCCAGCAGCAGGGCGGGATCGCCAGCGCCATCATGCCGCGCGGGCCGCGCCGGGCTACCGGAACCCGCACCGCGACCAGCGGGCGCGGCGCGCAGCAGACATTGTTCGTGAAGGACGCCGCCGGGCAGCCGCGGGAAATCACCGTGACCACGGGCGACAGCAACGGTTCGGTGACGGAAGTGCTTTCCGGCGAGCTGCAGGAAGGGCAGGAGGTGATCACCGGCCAGCTTTCCGGCGCGCAGGCGGGTGGCAGCCGGCCGGCGGCGGGCGGTGCGCCGAAGGCCGGCGGGTGATGGCTTCTCCGCTGATCTCCCCCCCGCTGATCTCCCTGCGCGGAATCACCAAGGTATACGGCGAGGGGCCGAACGCCTTCCAGGCGCTGAAGGGCGTCGACCTGGAGATCGCCAGGGGGGATTTCATCGCCATCATGGGGGCGTCCGGCTCCGGCAAGTCGACGACGATGAACATCCTCGGCTGCCTGGACGTGCCTTCGGGCGGGGAATATCTGTTCCATGGCCATCATGTGGAGACGCTGGACCGCGACCAGCGGGCGCTGCTGCGGCGGAAATATTTCGGCTTCGTGTTCCAGGGCTTCAACCTGCTGGCGCGCACCAGCGCGCTGGAGAATGTGGAGCTGCCGCTGGTCTATCGCGGCGACAGCCGGGCCGAGCGGCGGGACGCCGCCATGGAGGCGCTGGACAAGGTGGGGCTGAAGGACTGGTGGGACCATACGCCGGGCGAGCTTTCCGGCGGGCAGCAGCAGCGGGTGGCGATCGCCCGCGCCATCGTCACCCGGCCGGAGGTGCTGCTGGCGGACGAGCCGACGGGGAACCTCGATTCCGCCCGCTCGCGCGAGATCATGGAATTGCTGACGGAATTCAACGCCGGCGGAATCACCGTGCTGATGGTGACGCACGAACCGGACATGGCGGAGTTCGCGCGCACGGTCGTGCATTTCCGCGACGGGCTGATCGAGCGGATCGACAGCAACGGCCATGGCGAAAGGGTGGCGGGCTAGATGCTTGGGACCATTTTCCTCCTCGCGCTGAGGTCCATCCAGCGGCACCTGCTGCGCTCGTTCCTGACGGTGCTGGGCGTGGTGATCGGCGTCGCCGCCGTGGTGACGATGGTGACGCTGGGCAATGCGACGACGGCCGCCGTGCAGAACCAGATCGCCTCGCTGGGCACCAACATCCTGCAGATCCGCCCGGGGCAAGGCTTCGGGCGCGGCGGCGGCGGGCCGCGCCCGCCCAACTTCGAGATGGCGGATGTGACGGCGATCGAACAGCAGATCGCCGGCGTGAAGGCGGCGGCGCCGCAGGTGCAGTCCAGCGGGACGGCGATCTTCGAGGGGACCAACTGGTCGACGACGATCAACGGCACGACCAGTGCCTATTTCATCGTCCAGCCCTGGCCGCTGGCCGAGGGGCGTGGCTTCACCGAGGCCGAGGAAGAGGCGGGCAAGGCGGTCTGCATCATCGGCAACACGGTTCGCGAAAATCTGTTCCGGGGCGGCGATGCGGTGGGCCAGCGGTTCCGTATCCGCGACATCAGCTGCGACGTCGTCGGCATATTGTCGAAACGCGGGCAGGCCGGGTTCGGCGGCGACCAGGACGATGTGGTGATCATGCCGATCAAGACGGTGCAGCGCCGTTTCACCGGCAATCAGGACGTGTCGGCGATCCTGGTGGGCGTGGACGACGCCTATTCGACCGAGCAGGTGCAGTCCGCCATTTCCGACCTGCTGCGCGAGCGGCGGAAGCTGGACGGCAAGGAGGATAATTTCAACATCTTCGACACGAAGCAGATTTCCGACACCATGACGGGGACGACCACGCTGCTGACGCGGATCGTGGCGGCGGTGGCGGCGATCTCGCTGGTGGTCGGCGGCATCGGCATCATGAACATCATGCTGGTGTCGGTGACGGAGCGGACGCGCGAGATCGGAATCCGGCTGGCGATCGGCGCGGTTTCCCGCGAGGTGCTGTTGCAGTTCCTGGTGGAGGCGGTGGTGCTGTCCTGCATCGGCGGGCTGATCGGGCTGGTGCTGGCGCAACTGGCGATCGCGCTGCTTTCTCCGCTGATGCAGGTGCCCTGGACGTTCGACGCTCAGATCAACATCATCGCCTTCGCGGTCTCGGCGCTGATCGGGGTGGTGTTCGGCTATTTCCCGGCGCGGCGGGCGGCGAACCTGAACCCGATCGACGCGCTCAGGCACGAATAGCGTCAGCTTGGGGAGACATATTTCCCTTCGTCACCCCGGGCTTGACCCGCGGTCCGGCTTTTCCGCCGACGTGGGGAAGAGGCGGGATCCCGGGTCAAGCCCGGGATGACGGAAAATATATTCCATTGCTTCTATGGGTTCTTAACCTAGTGCGCGGCTTTCCCGCGCCGGCTGCCTTGCGCCCAGGGCGCACGGTAGTGGACGGCGACGGCTGCTCTCGACGTTTCGAGGGCAAGCGACAGCATCCGGCCGAAAAGGCCGGTTTTCCGAGTGGGTTGCGACATCTGGTCGGCTCCGTTGGGAGGTGGATGGACGGCCATTTTCTACCCGCTCGATTGCGATAATAGGCGCCTATTTTCGCGGATACGGCGACGCTATTTCGCGCTATGCTGCATTTCATGCGAAAAATGATCGACCTCGACGAATTCGACCGGCGGCTGATCGAACTGGTGCGGCAGGACAACCAGCAGCCGGCGCGCGAGCTGGCGCAGAAGGTGGGGCTTTCCGTGTCCGCGGTGTTGCGGCGGCTGCGGCGGCTGCGCGAGGAGAAGGTGATCGTGGCCGATGTCGCCATCGTCAGCCCGGCGCTGACGGGGTCGGCGCTGACGATGCATGTGCTGCTGCGGATGGGGCAATCCGGGCCGCGGCGGATGGATGCCTTCCACCGGGAAATCCGCCTCCACCCCGAAGTGACCGGCGCCTGGGAAGTGACCGGGGAGGAGGATTTCCTGCTGCGGGTGCAGGTGGGCAGCATGGAGGAATATGACCGCTTCACCCGCCGCGCCCTGGGCGAGGAGAATGGCGTGCAGGGGTTCCGGACGCTGATCACCATCCGCACGGCGGTGGACGAGAGCGCGTCCCGCCGGCCGCTTCGGCTGGGACGATAACCTGTCATTTGCACGGCATTGAGTGTGGCGCGGCAATCGCCGATGCTTCGTTCGGCAACGAGGGAGGAAGCGGCATGGCGCATTTCGGCGACTATCAGAACGAAATCTATTTCGAAGGCCTTGGCGGTGTCGTGCCGCGCTATCCCGTCGATTTCGCGAGTCTGAAGGCGCGGGCGGAAGCCGCCATGCCGCCCTTCCTGCTGAACTATGTGCAAGGGGGTTGCGGCGACGAGCATACGCAGGATCTGAACGCGCTGGCCTTTCGGGACTGGGGGATGGTGCCGCGCATGCTGGTCGATTGCACCAACCGCGACCTTTCGGTGGAGCTGTTCGGCTGCAAGCTCCATTCGCCGCTGTTCATGAGCCCGATCGGGGTGACGGGGCTCTGCACGCCGGACGGGCATGGCGATCTGGCGGCGGCGCGGGCCTCTGCGATCACCGGGGTGCCGCTTGCGGTCTCGACGCTGACCAACGATCCATTGGAAGAAGTGGTGAAGGCCGCGGGCGAGACGCCGGCCTTCTTCCAGCTCTACACGCCGAAGCATCCGGAACTGGCGGCGAGCCTTGTCGGGCGGGCGGAAGCCGCCGGCTACAAGGCGATCATCGTGACGCTGGACACCTGGGTGACCGGGTGGCGGCCGCGCGACCTCAATGCCTCCAACTTCCCGCAACTGCGCGGGCATGTGCTGCGGAATTACTTCGGCGACCCGGTGTTCCGCGAGCTTCTGGGGAAGAAGCCGGAGGAGGATTTGCGCTCGGCGATGATGCTGTGGGCGAGCCTGTTCGGGAAGGTTTTGACCTGGGACGATCTCGGCTGGCTGCGGAGCCTGACGAACCTGCCGATCGCCTTGAAGGGCATCTGCCATCCCGACGACGCGCGGCGGGCGGTGGATGCCGGGATCGACGCCATCTATTGCTCCAACCATGGCGGGCGGCAGGCGAACGGCGGGATCGCCGCCATCGACATGCTGCCGGGCGTGGTGGAGGCGGCCGGCGATGTGCCGGTGCTGTTCGATTCCGGCGTGCGCTCCGGCACGGATGTGGTGAAGGCGCTGGCCCTGGGTGCGACCGCCGTGGGGGTGGGGCGGCCCTACAGCTATGGCTTGGCGCTGGGCGGCGCCGATGGGGCGGCGCATGTGTTGCGCTCCATCCTGGCGGAGGCCGACCTGATGATGGCGGTGAACGGCTGGCCGACGATCGCCGATGTGCGCCGGGCAGGCGCGGTGCGGCGGGTTTAGGGCTTCGGCCACCGTGCCGTAACCGCCTGCGGAAGCAGGGAGGCGGCATGGACCTGTCCGGACATCGGAGATTCCGCGAAGGGGTGGCGGATTGGGGCGAGGCGCGGGGGCGGGATTGCGTCGGCCGCACCCTGCTGGCGCGCGGCTGGGCGGCGCTGGAATCGGCGCGGGCGGAGACGCTGGACATCGAATTGCGCGGCGGCGGGGTGGTGCGCGCCGTGCTGGCGCTGCGGGTGGAGGGCGGCATTGCCGAGGCCAGCACCCGCCGCGGTGAGTGGACGCATATCTTCGCGCTGGAGGATGTGGCGCTGGTGCGCTGCAATCCGCGCGGTGCGGCGCCTCAGGCCGAGGGCGCCATCAGGCGGTAACTTTCCATCCGGTCCCGATGGTCGTGCAGGATGTTCACCAGCATCATCTCGTCCGCGCCGTAAAGCGCCTGCTTGCGCTGGAGGGCGGCGCGGCATTCCGCCGCCGTGCCGACGATGGGGCAGCGGTTGCCGGGCATGGGGCTGGGGTTGGCGGCGAGCCATTCGGTGGCCTTGTCCGGATGCGGCACGGCGATCAGCCGCCCTTGCGTGAGATGCGCGAACAGCATGCGCGAGGGGGCGGCGAGCCAGTGGGCGCGCTCGTCGCTGTCGGCGGCGACCAGCCAGCAGCAGACGATGAGTTCGGGCTGGGCCGCGCGGGGCGATGGGCGGAAGCTTTCGCGGTAGAGGTGCGCCAGTTCCGGGACTTCGCCGGCGATGAAGTCGGCGATGCAATAGGGAAGCCCCATGGCGCCGGCGAGGCGGGCGCTGTCCGGGCTGGAGCCGAGCACCCAGATCGCCGGATGCTCCGCGCCGCCCGGGAGCGTTTGCGCGAGGTGGCGGAAGGGGTGATCGGATGGAAGGTCGCCGTCCAGATAGCCGAGAAGCTCGCCGAGCTGTTCCGGGAAGATGTTGGGCGCGCGCTGGCGGCGATCCTGCTGCAGCGCATAGGCGGCCAGCTGGTCGGAGCCGGGGGCGCGGCCGAGGCCCAGGTCGATGCGGCCCGGCAGCAGGCCGGCGAGCATGGAGAAGCTCTCCGCCACCTTGAACGGGGAATAGTGCGGCAGCATCACCCCGCCGGTGCCCAGCCGGATATGCTCGGTTTCGCGGCCGATCGCCGCCAGCATCAGTTCCGGGGAAGCGGAGGCGAGAGCGGGGGTGGCGTGGTGTTCCGCCATCCAGAAGCGGTGGTAGCCGAGCTTGTCGCCCAGTTTCGCCAGTTCGATGGAATTGAGGAGCGCCTGGCCGCCGGTGGCGCCTTCGGCGATGGAGGACTGGTCTAGGATGGAAAGCCGCATTCGGGGGATATGGGGTGGCGAGACAGGAAAAGGGAGGGGCTTTGTTCAGCGGATTCCCATCACTTCGCGGGCTATGGCCATCGTGCGGTTGCGGTCGGCCGGGAAGCCGGATTCCACCCAGCGTCGCTCCACTTCCGCGAGGCGGCGGGAGACGGCGGGGCCGGGGGGAAGGCCCATGGCGATCAGATCCTTGCCGGAAACGGGCAGCCGCGGGCGGACATAGGCGCAAAGCGGGCCGGCCCAGTGGTGGGCGCGCGGGTCGTGGGTGAGGAGCAGGCGGTCCAGGGTCGAATCCGGGCCGATGGAGTAGGCCAGCGCGCGCGGGTCTTGGGGCGTGGGTTCGCGGCGGGCGGCGTGGGTGAGGCGGGCCTTGTCGGCGTTGGAGAGCTTCAGCCGCGCGCCGATTTCGGCGGCCAGCTTCGGGTCCGCTGGAAGCAGGGCGGCGAGGCGGCGAAGGCCGTCTCCGGCGACATGGGCTTGCGCTTCGGCTTCGATGAGGGCGCCGAGGTCCGCGAGGCGCGCGGCTTCGATTTCCGGCAGAACCGGGCGCAGGATATTCTGTTCCAGCATGGCCGCCAGCGTCGGCACGGGGGTGGGGAGGGCGAGCAGCTTCAGCAGCTCGTCGCGAATCCGCTCGCGCGAGAGGGCCATCAGGTCGTTGGCGCGCTGGGCGCAGGCTTCCAGCCCCTCCGGGTCTAGCGTGGGGGCGAAGCGGGCGGAGAAGCGGAAGAAGCGCAGGATCCGCAGATGGTCTTCGGCGATCCGCTCGAGAGGGGCGCCGATGAAGCGCACGCGGCGGGCGGCGAGGTCTTCGAGGCCGCCGAACCAGTCGTGGATTTCGCCGGTCAGCGGGTCGGCGTAGAGGGCGTTGATGGTGAAGTCCCGCCGGGCGGCGTCGTCGCGCCAGTCCTGCGTGAAGGCGACTTCGGCGTGGCGGCCGAAGCTCTCGACATCCCGACGCAGCGTGGTGATTTCATAGGGCGTCTGGCCGCAGACGGCGGTGACGGTGCCATGCTTCAGCCCGGTGGGGACGGCGCGGATGTCGGCCGCCTCCAGCGCCGCCATCACTTCCTCCGGCGTCAGGCGGGTGGCGAGGTCCATGTCGGCCGCCGGCTGGCCGAGCAGCCAGTCGCGCACCGAGCCGCCCACCAGCCGGGTTTCCCCGGCATCCGCCCGCAGCACCTTCAGCAGGCGGCGGAAGCCGGGCTTTTCGATCCAGAGCGCGGGGTCGAGCCGGGTCATGCGGGCCTGGTCATGCAAGCCGCCCGGCCAGATTGACCAGCATCCCGGCCGTCGCCCCCCAGATCAGCCGGCCGTCCCACTCTATGCTGTAGTATCGGCGCATCCTCCCCTGCCATTCCGCCTCGCGGAGGTGGTGGTTGGCCGGGTCCAGCACATATTCCAGCGGCACCTGGAAGACATCGGCCACTTCCGCCGGATTGGCCTTCAGGTCCAGCGTTTCCGGGAGCAGGCCGACGACCGGGCGCACTTCATAGCCGGTGCCGGTGCGATAAGGGTCGGAGAGGCCCAGCACCTGCACCGAGGCGGGCGGCAGGCCGACTTCCTCCTCCGCTTCGCGCAGCGCCGCCATCACCGGGCCGTCGTCCGTGTCGTCTATGCGGCCGCCGGGGAAGGCCACCTGCCCGGCGTGGCTGCGCAGGTGGGGCGTGCGCGTCGTCAGCAGCAGTTTCGGCTGCGGCGCGGGGATGATCGGCACCAGCACGGCGGCCGGAACCAGCAGGCCGGCCGGCGGGTGGGTGCCATGCTCGCCGAAATCCTGATCGCCGCGCAGCTTCGGGGCGATGGGCCTGTCGAGGCTGGTGCGGATTCGTTCAATCAGCGAAGGCAAAATATGCGCCTCCGCTCCAGAGGCCGAGCGGCCCGCCGCTTTCCTGTTCCGCCAGCGCCAGATCGGCGAGCTGGTAGAAGACCGGGCGGTTGACGAGCGCCTCCAGAGGCCGGTCGCGGGTTCCGCGCACGTGCAGATAGGGGCGCGGGGTGCCGTCGGCCGCGGTTTCGAGGCGCAGCGGGTTGGCCGGGCCGGCGATGACGATCTCGTCGGTGTTGAGGCGGAAGGCGAGGGTGCGGGAGCGGCCTTCGCCTTCGCTCGTCGCCTCGACGGCAAGGAAGGGGGCGTCTTCCACCTCTATCGAGAGTTTCTCGACCGGGGTGACCAGCACATAGCCGCCATCCGCTTCCCGCCGGAGGATGTTAGAGAAAAGCTTCACCAGCGCCGCGCGGCCGATGGGCGTGCCCTGATGGAACCATGTGCCGTCGGCGCGGATTCGCATCTCGCTGTCTCCGCAATGGCCGGGGTTCCATTGCTCGACGGGAGGGAGGCGCTTTTCGGCCACGGCGCGGGCGATGTCGGCAAGCGAAGCCTGCGACAGGTCGAGCGCTTCGGGG
Source organism: Sandaracinobacteroides sayramensis (assembly GCF_022014495.1). GTDB lineage: Bacteria > Pseudomonadota > Alphaproteobacteria > Sphingomonadales > Sphingomonadaceae > Sandaracinobacteroides > Sandaracinobacteroides sayramense. The sequence continues at coordinate 61,380 of NZ_JAKLSQ010000013.1, read as the reverse complement.
CGTATGGTGTCAACCGGGGCGGCCATGGAAGCCGGAATGGGCCGCCCTCAGGGCAGCGTCAAGCCGCCGCGCTCTCCCGGCCGGTATTCGGGCCTTGCGCCCCGACCGTCGCCGGCCCGCGCAGCCGGTGGCCGATGCGGGTGCGCAGCAGCAGCCGGTCGCGGTCCACCGGGCCGGGGAGAATCCACTCGCCGGTGTGCTGCGCGGAAAAGCCCCAGCGGCCGTAATAGGGCTGGTCGCCGATCAGCATCACGGGCAGGCGCGACTTGTCCAGCTCGGCCAGCGCCAGGTCCATGAGGCGGGCGCCGATCTTCTCGCCGCGCCGGTCCGGATGGGAAACCAGCGGGCCGAGCAGCGCGATGCGCCGCGTGGCCTGCGGGTGGCGCCACTCCACCTCCCAGCATTCGACGCTGCCGACGAGGGCATCGCTCTGGGTGGCGACGAAGCTGGCGGCTTCGATGCGCGGCGCGCCGGCGCGCAGCAGCGAGGCCGTGCGCTTCATTCGGGCGGGGCCGAAGCAAAGGTCGAGCAGGCCGGTGACGGCCTGAGGGTCGACGGAATCGTGCGATAGAAAGTCCACGGGCGTGTCCATGCGGCAGGGATATTTCCACAGAATGTTGGGGGAGTGAAGAAACGGAGACTTTCGCCCCCACCGGATGGCCGCCAGCCACCCGCCCGCCGCGCTGCCCCCGGCAAAAGGAAGGCGCACGGCGGTCAGCCGCGTCGAAGCATGTCCCGTTTGAAAGCGTGGCCTTGCATGGTGGGGGCGATATAAGCGCTTCGGGGCGGAAAGAAAAGAGCTTGTGGTGGGGTGGGTTGGAGCGGATTCGACGCTGCGTCGCTCGGGGGTGAGCGGGGAGCTTTGTTCTTCGAGCGTTCGAGGGCGTGGAGAAGCTGGACCCCGGGTCAAGCCCGGGGTGACGGGTGTTGGTGTATCAGGTTCAAGCTGACGGATGGCCGGCCGGCTGGCGTATGCCTCAGGCGTCCGGGCCGTTCCCAGGCGGGGTTTCCGGCCTGTCCAGCCAGCGGGCGCCATGTTCCTCGGCCAGCGCCGCGACGGCGAGCGCGTCCGGGATCTGCTCGAAGCGCAGGCGGTCGGCGCCTTCGTCCTTCAGGCGCCAGCTCAGCACCATTCGGCTGGCCTCGAAGCTGACCTCGTTGCCGCTGGCCCGCATGTCGGCGCCGAACAGCAGGGCCTCGCCGACGATCCTGTCCCCCAGCCAGACCAGCGCCCGGCGGTTGGTGAGCATGTAGCGCGCCCGCGCCCGGGCGCTGGAGCGCAGCCAGACGGGAAGGGCGATGATCAGCATCATCCCCAGCACCATGCCCAGCACCAGCGGCACCGCGCCCGCCGTCGGCTGGCCGGCGAAGGCGGAGCCGGCGAGATGAGGGCGGATCAGCTCCAGCGCGAACCAGCTGAGCAGGCCGAGCAGCAGCAGGAAGCCGATCAGTTCCAGAAGCTTGCGGGTGAGCATCGCCGGCCGGCCCTGCCAGAGGATCGTCTCCCCCTCGCCCGGCCGCGCCGGGCCGCCGGTGCGCGCGGCGGCGGGGGGGGGCCGGGCCGCCCCCCCCTCGCCCGGCCGCGCCGGGCCGCCGGTGCGCGCGGCGGCGGTGGCGGCCGTGCCCGCCACCGCCTCGCCGGCGGCCATTTCCTGCCCGACAGGCTTCATGCCTTTCAGCGCTCGACGGTGAGCGCGATGCCCATGCCGCCGCCGATGCAGAGCGTGGCGAGGCCCTTCTTCGCGTCGCGGCGGCCCATTTCGTGCAGCAGCGTGACGAGAACGCGCGCGCCCGAGGCGCCGATCGGGTGGCCGATGGCGATGGCGCCGCCGTTGACGTTCAGCTTCTCGGGGTCGAGGCCCAGTTCCTGCCCGACCGCCAGCGCCTGTGCGGCGAAGGCTTCATTGGCTTCGACGAGGTCGAGGTCGGCGACCGTCCAGCCGGCCTTTTCCAGGGCGAGGCGCGAGGCGGGGATCGGGCCGAGGCCCATCACCGCCGGGTCGACTCCGGCCGACGCCCAGCTTTTCACGCGGGCGAGCACCGGGGCGCCGCGCCGGGCGGCTTCGTCCGCCGACATCAGCACCAGCGCGGCGGCGCCGTCGTTCAGGCCCGAGGCGTTGGCGGCGGTGACGCTGCCGTCCTTCTTGAAGGCGGGCTTCAGCCCGGCCATGGCTTCGAGGGTGGCGCCTTCGCGGATATATTCGTCCTGATCGACCACTGTTTCGCCCTTGCGGGTCTTGATCGTGACCGGGGCGATCTCGGCGGCGAAGCGGCCGGCCTTGCGCGCGGCTTCCGCCTTGTTCTGCGAGGCGGTGGCGAAGGCGTCCTGCGCTTCGCGGCCGATCTGGTAGCGCTCGGCGATGTTCTCGGCGGTGACGCCCATGTGGTAGCCGTTGAAGGCGTCCCAGAGGCCGTCCTTGATCATGGTGTCGACCAGTTCCAGCGCGCCCATCTTCTGCCCGGCGCGCAGCGCCTGCGCGTGCTGGCTGAGCGACATATTCTCCTGCCCGCCGGCGACCATCACGCTGGCGTCGCCGTTGCGGATCGCCTGCGCCGCCAGGGCGACGGCGCGCAGGCCCGAGCCGCAGACCTGGTTCACACCCCAGGCCGGCACTTCCTGCGGCACGCCGGCGGCGATCGAGGCCTGGCGGGCGGGGTTCTGGCCCTGCCCGGCGGTCAGCACCTGGCCCAGGATGACTTCGCCGACGTCGGCGCCGTCGACGCCCGCGTCCGCCAGCGCCGCCTCGATGGCGACGCGGCCCAGTTCGTGCGCGGGGAGGGTGGCGAAGCTTCCGAGGAAACTGCCGACGGCTGTGCGACGGGCGGCGGCGATCACAACTTCGGTCATGTCAGGAACCTTTCTGGAAATGTCGGCTGTCATCTAGCGATCGTGCAGCCAGTTTGAAAGCGGTTGCCAGAGCGCATCCCGGGCGCCCGAGCCGACGATCATGCCGACATGCCCGGAATCGACGTCGCGGCGCTCGACTCCGGGCGCGCGGATACGGGCCTCGCGGGGGACGATCCTGTCCTTCGTGGCGCCGAAGTCGAGGATCGGGGCGGAGATCGCTTCGGGCCGGATCGGCTGGCCGCGCACGCGCCAGAGGCCCCGGCCGATCCGGTCGTTGCCGAAGCCCGAGAGGAAGAGGTCGCGGGCGGCTGGAAGGGGAATGGGGGCGCCGCTGCTGGCCCAGTCCTCCACCGCCGCGAACCAGGCGATGCCGGGGTCGCCGGGCGGGCGGCGGGCGAGGGCTTCGAACTTGGCGACCACCGCTTCCTCGTCCAGCGCCCAGAAGAGCGGGTTCAGCAGGGTTACCGGAACGGCGCCGAGGCGCTGGCCGATGGGGCGGGCCGTGCGCCAGTTCTCCAGCGCGGCGCGGCGGGCCTCCGGCGAGAAGCCGGCGAAATGCCAGGGGGCGGCAATGAGGGCGAGCTTTTCGAGGCGCGCGCCCAGCAATTGCCCGGCCGCGAGGGCCAGCGTGCCGCCGAGGCAATAGCCGGCCAGGTGGATTTTCGGGCCCAACTTCTCGATAAGCGGGAGGAGGCGGGTGGAAACGAGGCCGGCGAGGCCGAGTCGCCGCTCGGACGGCCCCATCTGCCCCCAGTCCAGCAGGAAGACATTGTGGCCGCTTTCGGCGAGATACCGCACCAGCGAGCGCCCCGGCGCCAGATCGAGGACGATGGGGGCGTTGATGAGCGAGGGAATCAGCACCAGCGGCGGGCGGTCTGCCGGTCCGCCGACGCGCAGCAAGCGCACGCCGCCGCGTCGCGCGGCCGGCTGCAGCGGAGGCTGCGCGGGAAGCGCCGGCGCCTGCTGGTAGCGCTGAAGCCCTTCGAGCGCGGCTTGCAGACGATCGGGCTCGGCGCCGAGGCGGCGGGACAGGAGCGTCAGGAAAAGCGGCAGCGGATGCGGGCCGCGCTCCCGGCTTTTCTTCGCTTTTCCCATGTCAGCCATGTTGCGCAGCACCAGATATTTGCCGGGTCATGTTGCACATGCTAAATCCCGCGTCATAATCGTCTGGTCAACTCTTTCCTGGTCAACTCTTTCGAGAACTGGATCGCCATGCCGAGCCCCCAAGCCGCCACCGCCGAGCCCGTCATCATCAAGAAATACGCCAACCGGCGCCTCTATGACACGGAAAGCTCGAGCTATATCACGCTGGAGCATCTGTCGGTGATGACCCGCGCCGGCCGCGAGTTCAAGGTGGTGGACGCCAAGAGCGGCGACGATATCACCCACAATGTGCTGACGCAGATCATCGTGGAGGAGGAGAATCGGGGCACGACTTTGCTGCCGGTCAGCTTCCTGCGGCAGCTGATCTCGATGTACGGCGACCAGATGCAGGCGATGGTGCCGCATTATCTGGAAGCCTCGATGGAAGCCTTCCGCCGCAACCAGGAACAGGTGCGCGACACGATGATGGGGATGATGGCCGGCGGCTCCAACCCGTTCGAGGCGCTGGCCCGGCAGAATATGGCGATGATGAAGGCCGCCACCGGCATGTGGAGCAATCCCGGCGCCGCGACCGGCGCCGCCACCGAGGCGCCCGCCGAGGATGTGAAGGCGCTGAAGGCGGAATTGCAGGCGCTGCAGGCGAAGATCGAGAAGCTCGCCAAGGAATGAGTTCGGCGCCGGAGGCGATTCTGGCCGGGCTTCCGGCGGATATCGTCCGCACGGGAGCCGATGAACTTGCCCCGCATCTGCTGGACTGGCGCGGACAGAAGCGTGGGCAGGCGCTGGCCTTGCTGCTGCCGCGCAGCACCGAGGATGTGCAGCATATCGTTCGCTGGGCGGGCGCGCATTCGGTGGGGCTGGTGCCGCAGGGCGGCAACACCGGGCTGGTGGGCGGCGGCGTGCCGGAAGCGGACCTCGCCCGGCTAAGCGTGGTGCTTTCCATGCGGCGGATGAACCGCATTTCCGATGTCGACGCGCGCGGGCTGAGCCTTTGCGCCGAAGCCGGGGCCATTCTGGCCGACGTGCAGGGCGCGGCGGAGCGGGCCGGATGCCGTTTTCCCCTGTCTTTAGGCGCGAAGGGCAGCGCGACGGTCGGCGGGCTGGTCTCGACCAACGCCGGCGGAGTGCAGGTGTTGCGCCATGGGCCGATGCGCAGCCTGGTACTGGGGATGGAAGCGGTGCTTCCGGACGGCTCGGTTCTGAACCAGCTTTCGGCGCTGAGGAAGGACAACAGCGGTTATGATGTGAAGCAGTTGCTGATCGGCGCCGAGGGAACGCTGGGGGTGGTGACGCGCGTGGCGTTGAAGCTGGCGCCGGCGTTCGCCGATGTTTCCACTGCCTGGGCGGCGGTGCCCTCGGCGGAAGCGGCGTTGCAGTTGCTGGCGCGTTTGCGCTCCGGCCTGGGGGAGCGGGTGGAGAGCTTCGAATTGCTGTCCGCCGACACATTGGCGCTGGTTTTGCGGCAGCTGCCCGACAGCCGCGCGCCGCTGGAGACTCGCAGCGCCTTTCATGTGCTGATGGAGGTGGAGGCGTCGCGCGAAGCGCTGGAGACGCTGCTGGCCGGCACCATGGAAGCCGGAGATGTGCTGGATGCGGTGCTCGCTGGTTCGCGCGCCCAGGCCGAGGCGCTGTGGGCGATGCGCGAGAATGTGGCGATCGCCGAGCGGCAGGAGGGAAAGTCTGTGAAGAACGACATTTCCGTGCCGGTGGAGCGGATCGCGGCCTTCGACGCCGAGGCGGTTCAACTGTTCGCGCGGGAAATGCCCGGAAGCCGGCCGCTGGTGTTCGGGCATCTGGGCGACGGCAATCTGCACTGGAACCTGCTGCCGCCGGCCGGGGTGGAGAGCGGGCCCTGGGTGGAGGCGAATGCGGAAGCGGCGCGCCGGCTGCTGCACGACCTGATCGCGCGCTACCGGGGGTCGATCTCCGCCGAGCACGGGATCGGCACGCTGAAGGCCGCCGAACTGGCGCGGCTGGGCGATCCCGGCAAGCTTTCGGCGATGCGGGCGTTGAAGGCGGCGCTGGACCCTCTGGGGATCATGAACCCCGGCAAGCTGTTCGTCTGAGCGTATCTGTTATAGAGTGAGGGTTGCGCTATTCGTCGCCCCGGGCTTGACTTGGGGGTCAGCTTTCATCCTCGAGCGCCGTGGAAAAGCTGGACCCCGGGTCAAGCCCGGGGTGACGGGGTGCAGTGGTTTGGAGCGCCCCGTTGCTGCACTGCATTCCCCTTGCTTGCGCCGGCGGGAGAGCCGCGCTAGAGCCATCCGCCGACGGCGCCCCCGCCCCGTGGGCGCTCTTTTCGTATCGGGAAAGACTTCATGGCCAGCCAACCGCCTGCGCAACTTCCGCTGTTCTACCAGAACCTGATTCCGCTCACGTCCGACCTGCATGCGGACTGGGGTCTGAACGAGCGCACCGAACTGAGCTTCGCCAAGCCGACCCACGCCATTCCCATCACCGTCGACGAATTCGTGATGGCGCAGCGCCATTATCCGATCGTCTTCACCGACGGCCCGGAAAGCGTGCCGCTGGCGCTGGTCGGCCTGAAGGAAGGCGAGAATCTGTTCGTCGACGAAAAGGGTGTGTGGGCTGAAAACAGCTATGTGCCGGCCTATCTGCGCCGCCACCCCTTCATGCTGGCCCGCCTGACGCCCGACAGCGACGTGCTGAGCCTGGTGTTCGACGACCAGAGCGGCGTGGTGACGGCGGAAGGCGCGAACAAGCTGTTCGACGCCGAGAAGCAGCCGACCGAGACCACGAAGTCGATCCTGTCCTTCTGCGAGCAGTTCGAGCAGGCGGTCGCCCGCACCAAGAGCTTCATGGACGAGCTGGCGAAGCTGGAGCTGCTGATGGAAGGCCAGGCGCAGATCCAGAACCCCGGAATGGAGCAGCCCGCCACCTTCGCCGGCTTCCGCATGATCGACGAGAAGAAGCTGCAGAACATCCGCGGCGACCAGGCCCGCAAGATGGTGCAGAACGGGATGCTGGGCCTCGTCTATGCGCATCTCTTCTCGCTTTCGAACATGCGCGTGCTGTTCGGGATGATGAACCCCGAGGCCAACGCCTGAGGCCGAAGCGCTTTTCCAGACGGGAAAAGGGCGGCCAGCAAAGCCTCGGCGAAAGCCGGGGCTTTTCTTTTTTGTAAACACACTGTGGCTATCGCTTTCTTTTTTGAAAGGATTGCTTGCGGCCATTGCAGCTTGTCGCTGGTGCGGATCGGAGGTTAGGCTTCGCCACCGAATCAAATTGCGGGAGCAGCATCGAGATGACGTCTTTCCTGAAGCCCCTTCTGGTCGCCGCGGCGATCGGCTTTTCCGCCCCGGTTCTGGCGCAGGCCGCACCGCTTTCCGTGCCGGCCGGCGAATATGTGCTGGACAAGACGCACGCCAGCCTGACCTGGCAGATCAAGCACCTCGGGCTTTCCAACTATACCGCCCGTTTCGCCACCTATGACGCGGTCATCAACCTCAATCCCGCCGACCCGACGAAGTCGAGTGTGACGGTGACGATCGACCCGAACAGCGTCCGCACCGACTTCCCCTTCCCGGAGAAGGAGGATTTCGACAAGGTGATCGCCACCAAGTTCCTGAAGTCGGGCGAGCATCCGAAGATCACCTTCCAGTCGACCGGGCTGACGGCGACGGGCGCCACCACCGGCAAGCTGACCGGCAACCTGACCTTCCTGGGCGTGACGAAGCCGGTGACGCTGGACGTGACGCTGAACGGCGCCAAGGAGCATCCGATGCGCAAGATCCCGACGCTGGGCTTCTCGGCCGTGGGCAGCATCAACCGGGCGGATTTCGGTTCCACCGATCTCGCCGGAGCGCTGGGCGACGATGTGAAGCTGATCATCGAAGCCGAGTTCTTCAAGAAGTGAGCCGCGCCATCAGCAGCTACAGCCGCACGGCGATCACCCTTCACTGGCTGATCGCGCTGCTGCTCATCGGCAATTTCGTCGGCGGGCTGCTGATGGAGGATCTGTTCAACGCCGCCGACCCCGCCACCCGGCAACTGGGCTTCACCGTCGCGCAGCTGCACAAGAGCATCGGCCTTACGATCCTGGTGCTCAGCCTGGTTCGGCTGGGTGTGCGGCTGGTGGCCGGCGCGCCGCCGCTGCCCGCGCACATGACCCCGGTGGAACGGCTGCTTTCGAAGCTGACCCACTGGGGCTTCTATGCGGTGATGATCCTGGTGCCGCTTTCGGGCTGGGTGATGGTGTCGGCCAGCCCGCTGGCGTTCCCCACCATCTGGTTCGGGCTGTTCGAATGGCCGCATCTGCCGATCGCCAGCAGCAAGGAAACGGCGGGCGCCGCCAGCGAAGCCCATGAACTGATGGCTTTCTTCGGGGCGTTTCTGTTCTTTCTGCACGTCGGCGGCGCCTTGAAGCACCATTTCTGGGACAGGGACGATGTGCTGGCGCGCATGCTGCCCTGGGTTCGGAGGCCGTCATGATCGCGCGCGTCGCTTTGTCGTTCCTGCTGGCGGCCCCTGCCGCTGCCAGCCAGTGGGCCGTGGTGCCCGCCCAGTCCGCCATCGGTTTCACCGCCGAATGGAACGGGCAGAAGGTGGAAGGCAGATTCCCGAAGTTCGCCGCCGATATCCGTTTCGATCCGGCGAAGCCGGGCGAAGCGAAGGTGGATGCGACCATCGACCTCGCGGCCGCCACCACGCCCGACCGCACGGTGAACGGCAGCCTGCCGGGCGCCGACTGGTTCGATGTGAAGAAGACGCCGACGGCGCGGTTCCAGTCCACCAGCATCACCCAGGTGAAGCCGGGGCAGTATCTGGCCAAGGGCACCTTGACGATGCGCGGCGTTTCCGTGCCCGTCAGCCTGCCGTTCACGCTGAACATCACCGGCGATACGGCGGTGATGCAGGGGCAGACCGTGCTCGACCGGCGCAGCTTCCGCATCGGCCAGGACAGCGATGCCGCCGGCACATGGGTCGGTTTCAAGGTTCCGGTGAAGGTGAATATCCGCGCCACCCGCGTGAAATAAACCGGCTGCGGACGCCTGTCCGAAGGCTGGCGGCTTGACCGGCCATCGCCCCCCGTTCAAAGGCAGGCTTTGCGGGAGGCGAGATGGCAGGGACCGACGATATTTCCGGCTTGAGCTTCGAGGCCGCGCTGCAGCGGCTGGAAGCGATCGTGAAGCAGCTCGAGTCCGGCGACGCTCCGCTGGAAGCGGCGATCAGCCTCTATGAGGAGGCGCAGAAGCTGCGCGCCCATTGCGAGGCGAAGCTGTCCGCCGCCGAGGCGCGCATCGCCCAGCTTCAGCTCGACCCCGAAGGCCGCCCCGTTTCCGAGACCCCCTTTGCCGGATAGCGCACGCCAGACCATGCAAGCGAGCCAGACCCTGAAACCCGCCCTGGACGCCATCAGCGAGGCGATCGACGCCCGCTTCGACCGGCTGCTGGCCGTGCCGGAGGATGCGCGTGGCCGCCTTTACGAGGCGATGCGCTATGCGGTGATGGGCGGCGGCAAGCGGATGCGACCGCTGCTGGTGGTGGCCTCTTGCGACCTGTTCAACGTCGACCGCGAGCGGGCGATGCGCGTGGCGCTGGCGATCGAGGCGGTGCATGTCTACAGCCTCGTCCACGACGATCTGCCCTGCATGGACGACGACGACCTGCGGCGGGGCAAGCCGACGGTGCACAAGGCGTTCGACGAGGCGATTGCCGTTCTGACCGGCGACAGTCTGTTCGCGGTCGCCTTCGAATTGCTGGCCGACGAAGCGACGCATGAGGATCCGTTCGTGCGGTCGGAACTGGTGCTGGAACTGGCGCGGGCGTCCGGCCCGGCCGGGATGGCCGGCGGGCAGATGATGGATCTGGCGGCGGAAAAGACCCGCTTCGACCTGCCGACGACCACCCGACTGCAGCAGTTGAAGACCGGGGCGCTGATCGGCTTTTCCGTGGAAGCCGGCGCCATCATGGGCAAGGTGGGGCCGCAGACCCGGCTGAAGCTGCGCGGCTATGCGCGCGACCTGGGGCTGGCCTTCCAGATCGCCGACGACCTGCTGGACGTGGAGGGCGACCCGGAAGCCGCCGGCAAGGCGCTCCGCAAGGACGGGGCCGCCGGCAAGTCCACCTTCGTGTCGCTGCTGAGCGTCGAGCGCGCGCGGGCGCAGGCGGAAATGCTGATCGACCAGGCCATCCACCATCTGCAAGGCTTCGGGCCTGAGGCGGACCTGCTCCGCGCCATCGCCCGCTTCGCCATCGAACGGGATCGCTGAACCATGCGCATCGGTGTCTATCCGGGAACCTTCGACCCCATCACGCTGGGGCATATGGACATCATCAGCCGCGGCGCCAAATTGGTGGACCGGCTGATCATCGGTGTCGCCACCAACCCGTCCAAATCGCCGCTGTTCACGCTGGACGAGCGGGTGGCGCAGGTGAAGCGCGAAATCGCCCATATCGACAATGTGGAAGTGGTCTCCTTCGACGCGCTGCTGATGCATTTCGCGGAAGCGCAGGGCGCCTCCATCATCGTGCGCGGGCTGCGGGCGGTCGCCGATTTCGAATATGAATTCCAGATGGCCGGCATGAACCAGCAGCTGAATTCCGAGATCGAGACGGTGTTCCTGATGGCGGATGTGGCCTTGCAGCCGATCGCCTCGCGGCTGGTGAAGGAAATCGCCGCTTATGGCGGCGCTATCGACAAATTCGTCTCTGAGCAGATGGCGCTGGAGGTGCGCGAGCGAATCGGGCGTTCCGGCGGTTGATGTTCAGCCCCCCGAAAGCCTTGGCGGAGAAGAAGCCGTCCATGCCTATCCGCCTGATTCTGGCCGCCTTTGCGATCTCGTTCGCTGCGCCGGCCGCCGCCCAGCTTCCGCATGAATCCGCGCCGCGGGAGACGGATTCGCAGCAGGCTTCTCCGGCCGGCCCGGCGGTGGCCGGGGTGACGGGGGTGCTGCCCGTCGTAGACCCGGAGAATGTCTGGTATCTGGATCTCTCGACCGGGGGGCGGGTGACCATATTGTTGCGGCCGAATATCGCGCCCAATCATGTGGAGCGGATCAAGACGCTGACCCGCAACGGCTTTTACGACGGACTGCTTTTCCACCGGGTGATCGACGGCTTCATGGCGCAGACCGGCGACCCGAAGGGCACGGGGCAGGGCGGCTCGGACATGCCGGCGCTGAACGCCGAGTTCAACGAGGCGCCGCATGTGCGCGGCGCCGTTTCCATGGCCCGCACCAGCGACGAGAGCAGCGCTAACAGCCAGTTCTTCATTATGTTCCAGCCGATGCTGAAGCTGGACCGGCAATATACCGTGTTCGGCCGGGTGATTTCCGGCATGCAGTGGGTGGACGCGATCGAGCGCGGCGAACCGCCGGCCAATCCCAGCCGCATCCTGCAGGCGTCGATCGGCGCAGACAACAAGGCGCCTCCGGTTTTCCCGGCCCCCAAGGTTGACGCCGACCCGCTGGCGGCGGAAGCCGCGAAGCTGATGCAACAGCCTCCGGCCGAGCCGAAGCCCTGACGCCGGGCGGAACGGCCGCCCATGCGCGTGGACGATTTCGATTTCGACCTGCCGGAGGACCGCATCGCGCTTCGCCCCGCCAGCCCGCGCGACAGCGCGAAGCTGCTGCGCGTGGCCGCGGACGGGCTTTCCGACCATCTGGTGCGCGACTTGCCCTCTCTGCTGAGGCCCGGCGATGTGCTGGTGGGGAACGACACGCGGGTGATTCCGGCGCAGCTTTCCGGGCTGAAGGGGGAAGCGCGGATCGACGTGACCCTGCACATGCGGCTGGGGCCGATGGAATGGCTGGCCTTCGTGCGCAATTCCAGGCGGCTGAAGCGCGGCGATAGGGTTGCGTTCGGCGAGACGCTGGCGGGGGTGGTGGAAAGCAAGGGTGAGGGCGGCGAGGTGCATTGGCGCTTCGAAAGCGCCGAGCCGCTGGAAGTGGCGCTGGAGCGCGCCGGGACCATGCCGCTGCCGCCCTATATCGCCCGCAAGCGCGGAATCGACCAGCGCGACAAGGCCGATTACCAGACCCTATTCGCGCGCGAGGATGGCGCGGTGGCGGCGCCGACCGCCGGGCTGCACTTCACGCCGGAGCTGCTGGCGGCGCTGGAAGCGGCAGGCGTGCAGCGCGAAACCGTGACGCTGCATGTGGGCGCCGGCACCTTCCTGCCGGTGAAGGTGGACGACACCGCCGACCACCGGATGCACCACGAATGGGGGCGGGTGCCGGACGAGGTGTCGGCGCGGCTGAAGGCGGCGAAGCGGGAAGGGCGGCGGATCATCCCGATCGGCACCACCTCTCTGCGGCTGCTGGAGGCGAGCGGGCTGGAGCCTTTCACCGGCACGACCGATATCTTCATCACGCCGGGCTATCGCTTCCGGGCGGTGGACGGGCTGATGACGAACTTCCACCTGCCGCGCAGCACCCTGTTCATGCTGGTGAGCGCGCTGATGGGGCTGGAGCGGATGCGCGGCGCTTATGCCCATGCCGTTGCAGCCGACTATCGCTTCTACAGCTATGGGGATTCTTCCCTGCTGCTGCCATGACTGCCGCCACCTCTTTCCCCTCGGCCGTGCGCGGGGATGCGCGGCTGCTGATTCTCGGCAGCCTGCCGGGTGCCGCCTCTCTGGCCGCGCGAGAATATTATGCCCATCCGCGCAACCAGTTCTGGAAGCTGCTGGAAGCCGTGCTGGACCGGCCGCTCGTGGCGCTGGCCTATCCCGACAGGCTGGGGGCGTTGCGGGAGGGCGGGATCGGCTTGTGGGATGTCGTGAAGTCCGCGCGCAGGGTGGGCAGCCTGGACGCCGACATGCGCGACATCACCGCCAACGATCTGCCGGAACTGGTGCGGCGGCTGCCGGACCTGCGCGCAATTGCCTTCAACGGCGGCACCGCCCATCGTATAGGCAGCCGGCAACTGGCCGCGGCGCATCCGGCCCTTATTCCGCTTCCATCGAGCAGCCCGGCCTATGCCGCGATGCCGTTCGAGAGCAAGCGGGCGATCTGGGCCGGCCTGCGTTCCTATCTCTAGAGTGTTGAAATTGAATCAATTCACTTTCCATCTTCACGCCACCGACGGACGGGCGCGCACCGGCGTGATCCGCACCGACCGGGGGGATATCCGCACGCCGGCTTTCATGCCCGTGGGCACCGCCGCCACGGTGAAGGGCATGCATCCGGAGCAGGTGCGGGCGGCAGGCGCCGATATCCTTCTGGGGAACACCTACCATCTGATGCTCCGCCCCGGGGCGGAGCGGATGGCGCGGCTGGGCGGGCTGCACCGCTTCATGAACTGGGAGGGGCCGATCCTGACCGACAGCGGCGGCTTCCAGGTGATGAGCCTGGGGGCGCTGGTGAAGATCGCCGAGGAGGGGGTTTCCTTCCAGTCGCATATCGACGGCTCGAAGCATTTCGTCAGCCCGGAGCGCTCGGTGGAGATCCAGCGGCTGCTCGGCTCCGACATCGTGATGGCGTTCGACGAGTGCATCGCCCATCCGGCGACGCACGAGGATGCGGCGCGGGCGATGCGGCTTTCGATGCGCTGGGCGAAGCGCTCGCGCGAGGCCTTTCTCGCCGATCCGGCGCCGGCGCTGTTCGGAATCCAGCAGGGCAATGTGTTCGAGGATCTGCGCCGGGAATCGGCCGAGCGGCTGATCGAGGTGGGCTTCGAGGGCTATGCCATCGGCGGGCTGGCGGTGGGCGAGGGGCAGGAGGCGATGTTCGGGGTGCTGGACTATGCCCCCGGCCTGCTGCCGGCGGACAAGCCGCGTTACCTGATGGGGGTGGGGAAGCCCTCCGACATCATCGGCGCGGTGCTGCGCGGGGTGGACATGTTCGATTGCGTGATGCCCACCCGCTCCGGCCGGACGGCGCAGGCCTTTGTGATGGACGGGACGCTGAACCTGCGCAACGCCCGCCATGCCGAGGATGTGGGGCCGGTGGACGCGGAATGCCCTTGCCCGACCTGCGCGCATTACAGCCGCGCCTATCTGCACCATCTGATCAAGGCCGAGGAGATGCTGGGGCCGATGCTGCTGACCCAGCACAATATCTGGCATTATCAGCAGCTCATGCAGGGCCTGCGCGACGCCATTGCCGCCGGGCGGGTGGAGGCGTTCGCGCGCGAACGCCTCGGCCGGCTCAGCGGGGAGGGAGGCTGACCGGCAGCCCGTCCTTCGGGCGCGGGATCGGCACCATGTGGAAGGCGCATTCATAGCCTTGCGGCAGTTCGATCCTCCGGTCGGACAGCAGGCGGAAGAAGAACGCCTTGGCCTGCATATAGGCGAAGTGCAGCCCCAGGCACATATGCGCGCCGCCGCCGAAGGGCACCCAGGCGTATTTGTGCCGGTTGGCCGACATCTGCGTGGTGAAGCGCAGCGGGTCGAAGCGCTCGGGATCGGGCCAATGCTCCTCCATATGGTGGGTGTAGAGCGTGTTGATTCCGACGCCGGAGCCGGCGGGGATATGATAGCCTTGGAACTCGAAATCCTTGACCGCGCGGCGCGGGATCATCGGCACCGGCGGCACGAGGCGGAGCGATTCCTTGAAGGCCATTTCCACCAGTTCGAGCTCGCTCAGCGCTTCATAGGAGAGCGAGTCGCCGTGGCGGGCGCGGACTCCGTCCACTTCCTCGCGCAGCTTTTCCTGCCATTCCGGGTTGCGGCCGAGATGGTAGACCATGGAGGTGATGGAGGAGGTGAGCGTGTCGTGCGCGGCCATCATCAGGAAGTTCATATGGTCTATGATTTCCTGATCGGTCAGCAGCTTGCCGTCCTCGTCGCGGGCGTTGCAGAACTGGGTGAAGAAATCATCGCCTTCCTTGCCCCGGCGGTTGGGGATTTCGCGGCCGAAGAAGTCGCACAGATATTGCCGGCCCTTCACGCCCCGGCGCATCTGGGTGAAGGGAAGCGGCCGGCGGACGATGGCGACCGAGGCGCGCACCATGTCGGTGAAGGCCTGGTTAATCTTCTGCGCTTCCGGCCCCCAGGCGATGCCGAGGAAGGAGCCGGCCGCGAGGTCCAGCGTCAGGTCCTTGATGGCGGGGTAGAATTTGAAGCTGTCGGTCTGGCTCCACTGGCCGACGCGGCGGGCGATGCCTTCGTTCAGCCCGCCGAGATAGGCCTTCATCGGCGCCGGCTTGAAGGCGACAGACAGGGTCTTGCGGTCCTTCCGGTGCGGATCGAAATCCATCATCATCAGGCCGTTGGGGAACACCATGTCCAGCACCGGGTCCCAGCCGAGCTTCGAGGAGAAGATCTTGTCCTTGTTGAAAAGGACCAGCTCATTCGCCTCCGGGCCGAGGAGGGTGACGCCCCAGCCCATATAATCCTGCCGCCGGAAGACGAGGCCATAGGTGTCGGCCAGCCATTCGATCGTGCCCTTCGGGTCGCGCAGGAACTGGATGGTGCGCCACGTGCGTGAGCGCGCCGGCTGCGGGCCGGGGACATGGGCGAAATCCTCGAATCCACGGACCTTCAGGTCTGCGGGGTAGAGATCGCCGGGATTGACGGGCGCGTTCATGGCCTCTCCTCCGATTTTGCGGAGAGGCTATCCGTATAATCTGGGTGTGGCAAGCTTTGGGTTCTGGGGATGGGGCGCAGAAGCTGGACCCCGGGTCAAGCCCGGGGTGACGAAGGTTGGGGACAGTGGTTTGCCCCCTTCAGCGGAGGTTCTCAGGCGGCTTTCGGCAGGCCTTTGCGGTGGGCGGCGAGTTCTTCCGCCAGCAGGAAGGCCAGTTCCAGCGCCTGCCCGGCGTTCAGGCGCGGGTCGCAATGGGTGTGGTAGCGGTCGGCCAGCCCCTCGTCCGTCACGGCGATGGCGCCGCCGGTGCATTCGGTGACGTTCTGGCCGGTCATCTCCACATGGATTCCGCCCATGAAGCTGCCCTCGGCGCGGTGCACCGCGAACACCTGCCGCACTTCGGCGAGGATCCGGTCGAACGGCCGGGTCTTGTAGCCGGAGCCGGCCTTTACCGTGTTGCCGTGCATCGGGTCGCAGGACCAGATGACATGCCGCCCCTCGCGCTGGACGGCGCGGACGAGGGCGGGCAGATGCGCTTCCACCTTGTCGGCGCCGAAACGGCTGATGAGGGTGAGGCGGCCGGGTTCGTTCGCCGGGTTCAGCGTGTCGATCAGGCGGATGAGTTCGTCCGGCTTCAGGGTCGGCCCGCATTTGAGGCCCAGCGGGTTCATCACGCCGCGCAGGAACTCCAGATGCGCCGAGCCCTCGAAGCGGGTGCGGTCGCCGATCCAGAGCATATGGGCGGAGGTGTCGACCCACTGGCCGGTCAGGCTGTCCTGCCGGGTCATGGCTTCCTCATAGCCCAGAAGCAGCGCTTCGTGGCTGGTGTAGAATTCCGTGCCCTTCAGTTGCGGCACGGTGTCGGGCGAGATGCCGCAGGCCTCCATGAAGGAAAGCGCTTCGCCGATGCGGTTGGCGACTTCGGAATAGCGCTCGGCCCAGGGGGAGCGTGCGACGAAGTCTAGATTCCACTTATGGACCTGGTGCAGATTGGCGTAGCCACCGGTGGCGAACGCCCGCAGCAGGTTCAGCGTGGAGGCCGCCTGCATATAGGCGCGCTTCTGCCGGTCCGGATCGGGGATGCGGGCCGTTTCCTCGAAGGCGATGTCGTTGACGATGTCGCCGCGGTAGGAGGGGAGCGAGACGCCGCCCAGTTCCTCGATGTCCGACGAGCGCGGCTTGGCGAACTGCCCGGCCATGCGGCCCACCTTCACCACCGGCATATGGCTGGCGAACGTGAGGGTGACGGCCATCTGCAGCAGCACCCGGAAGGTGTCGCGGATGTTGTTCGGGTGGAATTCGGCGAAGCTTTCGGCGCAGTCGCCGCCCTGGAGCAGGAAAGCCCGGCCGGCGACGACATCGGCGAAGCGCTCGGTCAGTTGGCGCGTCTCTCCGGCAAAGACGAGCGGCGGGAAGCTCCGCATCTCGGCTTCGACGGCCTTTGCCTTTTCAGCGTCCGGCCAAAGGGGTATCTGCCGCGCTTCGGCGGTCCGCCAGCTCTCCGGGGTCCATTTCCTGCTCATAAGGGGCGTCTCATGACTCGCAAATGTCGTGAGCGCAAGGGATGTCTGCAAGCAGAGGCCATCGGCGGCAATGGGGTGCTTTGCATTGGTTGGGAGCGGTTTTGCCGATTCCGGTTATCCCGGGTTCGAGCCAGGGGGCTTCCTTGAGGGTCGTGCCCTGGAAAAAGCTGGACCCCGGGTCAAGCCCGGGGTGACGGGTTGGGGCGGCGGGTTTTATTCGAGCCGATCCACTGCCGCATCGGCCATGCTTCAGCGCATGAGAACCAGTTCTTCCGCCATGGAGGGGTGCAGCGCCACCGTCTGGTCCACCTGCGCCTTGGTGAGGCCGGCCTTCACGGCGATGGCCAGCGCCTGCAGGATTTCGGGCGAATCCGGGCCGATCATATGGGCGCCCAGCAGCCGGTCGGTCGCGCCATCGACCACCAGCTTGTAGAGGCAGCGCTCGTTGCGGCCGGCGAGGACGCTTTTCATCGGCCGGAAATCGCTGGTGAAGATCTTCACATTGCCATGCTGGTTGCGTGCCTGCGCCTCGGTGAGGCCGACGCTGGCGAGCGGCGGATGGCTGAAGACGGCGGACGGCACGCAGTCATGGTCCACCGTCCACTCCTTGCTGCCGAACAGCTTGTCGGCCAGCGCATGGCCTTCGCGGATGGCGATGGGCGTGAGTTGCAGCCGGTCGGTCACGTCACCGACGGCGTGCAGCCAGGGGAGGGCGGTGTGGCTGGCGGCGTCGACCGGAATGGCGCCATTGTCGGCGAGTTCGACGCCCAGTTCCTCGAGGCCCAGCCCGGCGCTGTTGGGGACGCGGCCGACCGCCCAGAGCAGCAGGTCGGTTTCCAGCGCCTTGCCGCCCTTGCAATGCATCAGCAGGCTGCCGTCGGCCTGCTTTTCCAGCTTCTCGGGCTGGGTGTTGAAGCGGAACTGGATTCCCTTTTCGGTGGAGATCGCCATCAGCCGGTCCGCCAGCGAACGGTCCCAGCCGCGCAGCAGCGTGTCGGAGCGGACGACGAGGGTGACTTCCACTCCAAGCTCGTTCAGGATTCCGGCGAATTCGTTGGCGATATAGCCAGCGCCGCAGATGATCGCGCGCTTCGGAAGGCTTTCCAGGTGGAAGATCTCGTTCGAGGTGATTCCGAGTTCGGCGCCCGGGATGTCGGGCACCTGCGGCCGGGCGCCGGTGGCGACGAGGATATGCCGCGCGGTCACTTCCCGGTCGTCGACGCGGACTCGGTTGGGGCCGGCGAGCGTGGCGCGGCCGAGGATGGTTTCGACCTTGTGGCTGTCCAGCGTCGATTGATAGGCGGCGGTGAGGCGGTCGACGTCCGCCAGCACATTGTCGCGCAGCGTTGGCCAGTTGAAGCTCTTGCCCTCGATCTTCCAGCCATAGCGTTCGGCGTCTTCCAGATCCTCGGCGAAGTGGGCGCCGATCACCAGCAGCTTCTTGGGCACGCAGCCGCGCACCACGCAGGTGCCGCCGACGCGATACTCCTCGGCTATGGCGACCTTCGCGCCATGAGCGGAAGCGATGCGCGACGAGCGGACTCCGCCGGAGCCGGCGCCGATGACGAAATACTCATAGTCGAAAGCCATGGCCGATCCTTAAACCGGCGCTGGGGGAGTCGCCAGCCTTCCGGTCGGGGTCCAGGGATTCAGCGCGGATTTGGCGGCGGCTGATTGCCCGGCCAGTCCGGCCGCAGCTTGGCGCCGGCCGGGGTGACGAGGCCGATACCATTGGGGGCGGAACTGGCGTTCGGCACCGCGGAGAAGGAGCCCGACGCCTGCTGTTGCGCCTTTTCCGCCGCGGCTTTCAACTGCTGGTCGGCGCATTCGACGCTGCTGCCGGGGCAGGGCTTGCCGATCACCACCAAGTCGGAACCGACCTTCACGGGCGGCTTTTCCTGCGCGGCGGCGGGCCCCGCCAGCAGAAGCAGGGCAGGGGCGATCAAGAAGGGATATTGGGTCATGCTACGCTCACTTTCCTTTCGGAAGGTAGGAAAGGGGGCGGCAATTGGAAGCGGGAAAAGCCATTTCGTCGCGGATTTTCCCGCACCGGCCGAAAGTCGTCAAAGCAGGCGGGCGCCGAGTGGCACATCTCCGACCGGCGCGCACAGCACGACATGGCCATCGGCGTCGTGGAAGCCGGTGACGAGGCATTCCGAGCGGATCGGGCCGATCTGCTTCGGCGGGAAATTGACCACCCCCACCACCAGCCGGCCGATAAGGTCCGCCGGCTGGTAGAGATGGGTGATCTGGGCGCTGGATTTGCGGACGCCGATTTCCGGGCCGAAATCCACTTGCAGGATGTAGGCCGGCTTGCGCGCCTCCGGGAAGGGCTCGGCGCTGAGGATACGGCCCGCCCGGATGTCGACCTTCAGGAAATCGTCGAAATCGATCACTCGACGGTGACCGACTTGGCGAGGTTCCTCGGCTGGTCGACGTCCGTGCCCTTCAGCACCGCCACATGATAGGCGAGAAGCTGGATGGGGATGGCATAGACCAGCGGCGCGATCAGCGGATGCACTTCAGGCATTTCCAGCGTGGCGAGGCAGCCTTCGCCGGCGAGTTCGATCCCGGCCTTGTCGGAAATCAGAATCACCTTTCCGCCGCGCGCCCGCACCTCCTGCATGTTGGAGGCGGTCTTTTCGAAATAGGGGCCGGAGGGGGCCAGCACGATCACCGGAACCTCTTCGTCGATCAGGGCGATCGGGCCGTGCTTCATTTCACCCGCCGCATAACCTTCGGCGTGGATATAGCTGATTTCCTTCAGCTTCAGCGCACCTTCCAGGGCCATCGGGAAGTCCGGGCCGCGGCCAAGGTAGAGCACGTCCCGCGCTTTCGCGACCAACGGGGCTATGGCCAGCACAGCCTCGTCATGGTCCAGCGCGGCGTTCATCGCGGCCGGGGCCTCGGCGAGCTGGCCGACGATCTCGCGCTCGTCCTCGGCCGTCAGACGGTCGCGGACGCGGGCTAGATTGGCGGCGAGCGCCGCCAGCACGGCAAGCTGGCAGGTGAAGGCCTTGGTGGAGGCGACGCCGATTTCCGGCCCGGCGTGGGTGGGAAGCAGCAGGTCCGCCTCGCGCGCCATGGAACTGGTGGGCACGTTCACCACCACGGCGATCTTCTGCCCCTCTTTGCGGGCGTGGCGCAGCGCCGCCAGCGTGTCGGCCGTTTCGCCCGACTGGCTGATGAAGAGCGCCAGCCCGCCCGGCTCCAGCACCGGCTCGCGGTAGCGGAATTCCGAGGCGAAATCGATTTCCACCGGGATTCGCGCGAACTTCTCCAGCCAGTAGCTGGCGACCATCCCGGCGTAATAGCTGGTGCCGCAGGCGACGATCTGCACCCGCTTCACGCCGGAGAAGTCGAAATCGGGGATCGGCAGCGCCACTTCGCCGGCCAGCGGCTTCAGATAGGATTGCAGCGTCTGAGCGACCACCAGCGGCTGCTCGTGGATCTCCTTCTGCATGAAGTGGCGGTAATTGCCCTTTTCGTTCACCACCGCCGACACGCCCGACGACACCACCGGGCGGGTGACGGGGTTATTCTCGCGGTCGAACACCTCGACCGACTGGCGGCGGACGACGACCCAGTCGCCTTCCTCCAGATAGGCGATGCGTTGGGTGAGGCCGGCGAGCGCCAGCGCGTCGGAGCCGAGGTAATTCTCGCCCTCGCCATAGCCGACCGTCAGCGGCGCGCCGAGGCGGGCGCCGATCAGCAGGTCGGGCTCGTTGCGGAAGAGGAGGGCGAGGGCGAAGGCGCCGTGCAGGCGGGGGAGGACGGCGGCGACCGCTTCCACCGGGCTTTTGCCCGATTCCAGCTCGCGCGCGACCAGATGGCCGACCACTTCCGTGTCCGTCTGCGACAGGAACTTGCGGCCTTCGGCCTGCAACTCGTCGCGCAGCGGCTTGAAATTCTCAATGATGCCGTTGTGCACCACCGCCACGTCGCCGACGATGTGCGGGTGGGCATTGTCTTCCGTGGGGGCGCCGTGCGTCGCCCAGCGGGTGTGGGCGATGCCGGACCGGCCCTTCAGCGGCTCGGCGTCGAGCCTGGCGGCGAGGTTCTTCAGCTTGCCTTCGGCGCGGCGGCGTTCGAAGCCACCATCGACCACGGTGCAGATGCCGGCGGAATCATAGCCGCGATATTCCAGCCGCTTCAGACCGTCCAGAAGCTCTCGGGCGACGTCTGACTGCCCCAGGATACCGACAATGCCGCACATCTAACGCTTGTCCTTTCTGGCCTGCATCTGGGCGCGGAAGCGCGCGGCCCAGCCGGGTTTCGACTCCTGTGGCGCCCGCACCAGCGTCAGCGAATCCGTTTCCACGTCTTTCGTGACGGCGCTGCCGGCGCCGACGATGGCGCCGGCGCCGATGTTCACCGGCGCGACCAGCGACGAGTTGGAGCCGATGAAGGCGCCTTCGCCGATCACCGTGCGATATTTCAGGAAGCCGTCGTAATTGCAGGTGATGGTGCCGGCGCCGATGTTCGCCTTGGCGCCGATCTCGGCGTCGCCCAGATAGCTGAGATGGTTGGCCTTGGCGCCCGCGCCCAGCACCGCCTTCTTGGTCTCGACGAAATTGCCGACCTTCGCGCCCTGGTGCAGCACTGTGCCGGGCCGCAGCCGGGCATAGGGGCCGACTTCGCAGCCCGAGGCGACTTCGGCGCCTTCGAGATGCGAGAAGGCGCGGATGGTGGCGCCGGCGGCGATGCGCACACCGGGGCCGAAGACCACATGGGGCTCCACCAGCGTGTCGGCGCCGATTTCCGTGTCGTGCGAGAAGAAGACGCTTTCCGGCGCCACCAGCGTGACACCGAGGGCCATCAGATTCTGCCGGTAGCGGGCCTGGAACAGCCCTTCCGCCACGGCCAGCTCGTTGCGGCTGTTGACGCCGATCACTTCCTCGGGGCTGCCTTCCAGCACCACGGCGCGCCTGCCGGATTCACGGGCCAGCGCGATGAGGTCGGTCAGATAATATTCGCCGGCGGCGTTGTCGTTGCGGAGCGCGCGCAGCCACCCGCCCAGATGCTCGGAGCGGACCGCCATCAGGCCGCTGTTGCAGAGCCGGACCTGAAGTTCCTCGGCGCTCGCATCCTTGGCTTCGACGATCCGGTGCATCGTGCCGTCTGCGTCGGCGATCACCCGGCCGTAGGCGCCGGGGGTGTCGGTGCGGAAGGCGAGTACGGCGATGTCCGGCCCGCCGGGCCGGTCCACCGCTTCCAGCAGCCGCTTCATCGTGGCCGGGGTGAGCAGCGGCACGTCGCCGAAGAGGATCAGCGTGGTGCCGGCGAAATCGGGCATGGCGTCCACCGCCTGCAGCACGGCGTGGCCGGTGCCGAGCTGCGGCTGCTGCACCACCAGTTCCGCGCCGGTGCCCGTGAGCGCGGCCTGCAATTGCTCGGCCCGGTCGCCGACGACGACCAAGGTGCGCTGCGGCAGCAGTTCGCCGAGCGAGGACATCAGGTGCATCAGCATCGGCCGGCCGCCGATCGGGTGCAGCACCTTGTGCGTTTCAGATTTCATGCGCGTGCCCTTGCCGGCGGCGAGGATCACGGCGGCGACGGGGGAGGCAAGGGATTCGGCCATGGCGCCGCACCTGCCACAGCCCTTGCCCGGAGGAAAGCCGGGAAGGGGCATGGCTTGCCATTTGCAAGCCCGGCGCAGGCGGCTAGGAGCGGCGCCATGGCCTTCGATACCATCATCTTCGATCTGGACGGAACGCTGGTCGACACCGCCGACGACCTGACCGCCAGCCTCAACCACGCGCTCCGGACGCTCGGCCGCCCGGTGATCGACCCGGATGGCGTGCGGGCCATGGTGGGGCATGGCGCGCGCAAGCTGCTGGAGCGCGGGCTGGCGGCGACCGGCGAGATGACTCCGGAACTGGTGGAGGCCGGCGTCAGACCTTTCCTGGAGCATTATGGCGCGAACATCGCCGTTCACAGCCGGCCCTTCGACGCCGTGGAAGGGGTGCTGGACGAACTGGAGGGGCGGGGGCTGAAGCTGGCCATCTGCACCAACAAGCCGGTGGCGCTGGCGGAGTCGCTGGTGGCGGAACTGGGCTGGGGCGGCCGCTTCCGCGCCTTGCTGGGGGCCGATTCCCGGCCCTGGCGCAAGCCAGACCCCCGGCATCTGCGCGAGACGCTGGCCGAAGCCGGCGGCGAGCGGGCCGTCTTCGTGGGCGACAGCAAGACCGATGCCGACACGGCGCTGGCGGCCGGTGTGCCGCTGGTGCTGGTGAGCTTCGGCTATTCGACCGAGCCGGTGGAGTCGCTGGGGGCGGACGAGCTGATCGGCCATTATTCCGAGCTGCTGCCGGCGCTGGGGCGCATTCAAGCGGGGTTCAACGCCGGCGCGCAAAAGAGCGGGGCATGACAAGCCTTTCCCGCCGGCTGCTGCTGGCCCTTGGCGCGGCTGCGCTGATTTTCTCGCCCGCGGTCGCCGCCACCGAGCTGAAGGATGTGGAGCGCGCGCTTTCCGCGACCACCAGCCTCACCGCCGATTTCCGCCAGACAGCCGCCGACGGGCGGGTAGCGAGCGGCCGGATGCAGTTGAAGCGTCCGGGGCGGATTCGCTTCGATTACGGCAATGACGCGCGGCATTTGGTGGTGGCCGACGGGCAATTGCTGAGCTTCGTGGATTACAAGGTCTCGCAAGTCTCGCAATGGCCGATTCGCTCGACTCCGCTGGGTGTGCTGCTGGACCCGAAGGCCGATCTTTCGCGAATCGCGCGCGTGCTTCCGGCCGGGGAATCGCCCGTGCCCGGCCAGATCGCGGTGGAGGCGCAGGACCCGAAGCGGCCGGATTTCGGCAGGATCCTGTTTTTCCTGAAGCCGGATGGACAGGCGCCGGGCGGCCTCAGCCTGACCGGCTGGCGCGTGACCGATGCGCAGAACAATCTGACGGTGGTAGAATTGCGCAACATGCAGTTCAATCCGCCGGTCGCGGATTCGGCCTTTCGCTTCCGCGATCCGCGTCCAGCGCGTTCGAGAATTCCCGGAAAGACCAACTGACGGCTCAAACCGGGCGATTCACCACCAATCCGGTGCCTATCGGCCTCGGGAAACCGGGAAATACGTTGACAGAATCAGGCCGTGGACAGAATGTGAAATTGTTCAGGCGCCCGCAAGGTTCAACTTGCTACTGTCTGGATGTTGGTGAGGTCGACCATCGGGATTTGCCCCCTGTTGCCCGGTTGTCTGACGCGCCATCTGCGTGACGAACGCATAAAACGGCCCCCGCTCCATGCCCCCGGAGCGGGGGCCAACTTGTTTCCGGGCTATTACGCTATGTCTCTCTTGCCCTGTCTCTCCCGTAGGAGGCTGGCGGTTTCGCCTTACCCGCGTTTTATTCCGCGCCACATTTGCCACTAGGTCGATTTGAATTGGCGGTGCGCCATTCTGCCAATTCCCGTCACCCCGGGCTTGACCCGGGGTCCAGCTTTCCTGACGGCCCGGCCGTGTGCAAAAGAAGGCTGGACCCCGGGTCAAGCCCGGGGTGACGCAGTGGCTGATTCTGATCGAACCGATCCAATGCTCCATTTTGCGGTTTGTCTGTTTGCTACGGGACGTATTTGAGACGTGACGCGCGGGCGTGGGCATTCTATCTCCCGCGCCATGCCCATCCGTATCGCAAGCTGGAACATCAACAGCGTTCGCGCCCGGCCGCATCTGATCGAGCGGCTGCTGGACACCACTTCCGTAGACATTCTGTGCCTGCAGGAAACCAAGTGCGAGGACAACAGCTTTCCCGCCGCCGCCTTCGACGGGCTTGGTTTCCGCCACCGCCTGCTGGCCGGCCAGCGCATGCACCATGGCGTGGCCATCCTGTCCCGCCTGCCGCTGGAGCCGGCCTATCGCCACGACTGGCAGGCGAACGGCGAGGCCCGGCACATCGCCGCGCGGCTTCCGAACGGCGTGGTGCTGCACAATGTCTATGTGCCGGCGGGCGGCGACATCCCGGACCGCGCCTTCAACCCGAAGTTCGGGCAGAAGCTGAACTTCCTGCAGCGCATGACGGACTGGTCCGGCACGCTGAAGGAGCCTTCGATCCTGCTGGGCGATTTCAACATCGCGCCGCACCCCGAGGATGTGTGGAACCACAAGGCGCTGCTGGACGTGGTGAGCCACACGCCGATCGAGGTGGAGACGCTGGAGCAGTTGCAGAAGAGCCATGACTGGGTCGATCTCGGCCGGCATTTCGTGCCGCGCCCGGAAAAGCTGTTCACCTGGTGGAGCTACCGCGCGCAGGACTGGCTCGCTTCCAACCGCGGGCGGCGGCTGGACCATATATGGGTGTCGCCCGAGCTTTTCGGGACGGCGCGCGCGCTGGAGACGCTGGTGCCCGCACGCGGCTGGGATCGCCCTTCCGACCATGTGCCGCTGATCGCCGAGTTCGACTTGTGAGCGACGCCGGCAGCGACATCGCCCTCGCGCGTGCCCTGGACGATCTCAGGCGCGGGGAAATCGTGCGCGTGGTGGACGGGGCGGTGGCGCTGGACATCCTGGCCGCCGAACTGGCGACAGCCGACAGCCTCGCGCGGCTGGAGCGGGAAGGGCGGGCGGATCTTCTGCTCACGCCGGAGCGGGCGGCGACGCTGAACATCCTGAACCAACGCCCGGCGGCGGGCACCGAGGTGGTCGTCATCCACCGCATGCCCTGGCACGATCTGCTGTCCAGCATCGCGACGGCCGACCCGGTCGACGATCTCGATACCCCTTTCAAAGGCCCGTTTCCGACCCGTGAACCGGGGCATGCCACCAGGGCTGCGACCGCGGCTTTGCATCTTGCCAAGCGGGCGGCGCTGCTGCCGGCATTGTTCGCGGTGGAGACGAGCGGGCAGGCCGATCATCTGCGGGCTGACGCCGGGGCGATCCTGGCCTGGCGCCGGGCGCCGCGTCTGCACATCGTCAGCCGTGCCCGCCTGCCGCTGGAAGGGGCGGAGGATACCGAAGTGGTGGCCTTCCGCCCGAGCGACGGCGGCCCGGAGCATCTGGCGCTGCTGATCGGCAAGGCCGGTGACGAACCGCTGATCCGGTTGCACAGCGCCTGCCTGACCGGCGATGTGCTGGGCAGCCTGAAATGCGATTGCGGCCCGCAATTGCGGGCGGCCGTGCGCCGGATTGCCGAAGAGGGGGGCATCCTTCTCTATCTGCAGCAGGAGGGCAGGGGAATCGGGCTGCTGAACAAGCTGCGCGCC
This sequence comes from Sandaracinobacteroides sayramensis, assembly GCF_022014495.1. GTDB lineage: Bacteria > Pseudomonadota > Alphaproteobacteria > Sphingomonadales > Sphingomonadaceae > Sandaracinobacteroides > Sandaracinobacteroides sayramense. The sequence continues at coordinate 35,219 of NZ_JAKLSQ010000013.1, read as the reverse complement.
TACCAGTTGCAGGATCAGGGCTTCGACACGGTGGACGCCAATCTGCGGCTGGGCTTCGGCGAGGACGAGCGGGATTTCGATCTGGCCGGCGCCATGCTGAAGGCGCTGGGGGTTTCGCGCGTGCGGCTGCTTTCGAACAATCCCGCGAAGGCCGAGGCGCTGGTCGGGCAGGGGGTGGAGGTGGTGGAGCTTGTTCCGCACCAGTTCGGGGAAAACCCCCACAATGCGCATTATCTGGCCACCAAGCGCGATCGGCAGGGCCACAGGCTTTCATGATCCGGGTGGACAGCACGCGCCGCGAACTGTGGTTCGAGGGGCGCGGCATTCCCTGTGCGATCGGCAAGAGCGGCGCGGTGCCGGAGGCCGCCAAGCGCGAAGGGGATGGTGCCAGTCCGCTTGGGCGTTACGCGCTGCTGGGGGCTCTGTTGCGGCCCGACAGGGTGCGGGCGCCGGCCATGGATTTGCCCTGGCGCTCGATGCGCCCCTGGGATGGCTGGTGCGACGCGCCGGCCGATCCGCTCTACAACCGCCCGGTGGCGCATCCCTGGCGCAGCAGCGCCGAGCGCTTGTGGCGCGACGACCATGTCTATGATGTGATCGTGGTGCTGAACCACAACAGCGCCCCGGTCGTGCCGGGCGCGGGCAGCGCGATCTTCTGGCACCTGACATCGCCGGACCGCAGCCCGACGGAGGGCTGCATCGCGATCGATGCCGCGCGGATGCTGGAAATGCTGCCGAAGCTGAAGGCCGGCATGCCCTTCGAAATAGGCTGATCTAGAGCCGAGGATATGGGGTGGAGGCAGCCCGATGTTCTTTGACGGGCAGGCGATGCGAATCTTGACTTTCAGCCTTCAAGCCCGCACTAGCCCGCTTCCGCGCTGCACCCGTAGCTCAGCTGGATAGAGCGCTGCCCTCCGAAGGCTACGGTCCCTCGTCAAAGCAAGATTTTTGTATAGATTTTTCCGTGGGTTGAAAGAGTGAAGAAAGGCCGGGCGAACTAAACTCACCAAAATCTCACCACGGATTCCGGGATCAGATTGACCCGGCCCGATCGATTTCATAGGGCTTTTAGCCTCAAGCACCCGTAGCTCAGCTGGATAGAGTGACGCCCTCCGAAGGCGTAGGTCGCAGGTTCGAATCCTGCCGGGTGCGCCAAAATCTCCATAAATATTAGTGACTTACGCAGGGGTCCAGATCGGCCCAAGCGTAGCTGCATTCTGAAAAACTCACCAAGCGAATCCTAGTTTCTCAGCCATGTATCTGAATTCCAACGGTTTTCCTGGCGTCGGGTTCTCACCACAGTGCTGTGAGCAAAAATCCAGGGTTCAAAACAGAGGCGCGTGGCTGGGACACAATAGGTCTGTCTGCCTTGAGGTCGGAGTAGCAGCGACGTCGGGCGGGGCGCGGGACCACGATTGGCTAGTACAGCCGCTCGCCATCAAGGGCCCTGTGATGCCGGGCTACTGATGTTAACGGCGGCCAGCCTCCTTCGCGGCTTTGACGTCCGCGACGCACCAGCCACGCGCGCAGGCTCTTCACAACCGGCGCCGACACGCGCGACAACGGTATCAGCCACATCGGAAGGACGATGCCAGTATCAGGACGCCAGCTCTGCGCCGTCCTCCGGTAGCCTTGGTCAAGGCAGCGCAAAGTCCGCCGCAGGACAACGCAATTCTCACATTCTGCGCTGCCGGGTAACATCGTTGCATGGCTATGACTGAACCCGTCTCCGCCCTCACAGCAAGGCGGGCATTGCGCAACACGACAAAACTCATGATAAGTCCTGCGGCACATTTGCTAATGTGAACGATTCGCATTTAAAGTATGATAAGGTGGTGGGCGATTGGCAATCGCACGGGTGATGTACCCCAGGATACTTTAGAACTTCAAGCAAAGCTCGGGAACAGGGCATGACAGTGGCCCCCGCAGTCGGGCGTCAGTTGCGACCTGCGGCCTTGGGAAAGGAGAACAGGAATGATAATTAGCAAGCACAATCTCGCGGCGTATCCGAAGCAAGGTCTCGGTCGTAGGGCGTTCGGCCTATCACTGGCGGCAGCGCTCGCCTTCGGGCTTTGCGTGTCGGGGCCGACGAGGGCGCAACCGCAGGCGGATAACTCTCCCGCCTGGAACGAAACGTCCCATGGCTGGCGTTGGCATGTCGAATCAATCGCTTCGGCTGTGAACGATGGATTCCAGCTCGCGCTGGATCCGCATGCGGGCCTAGTCTACGTGGTGGACGCCGCGTGGCGCGCGGAAGAACGCGATCCGGAGGGTCGTGTCTGGGTGGTTCGCACTGCCAGCGGGAAGCTGGTCGTCTTTAATTCTTCCGATAGATCGCTGGTGGGAGTGCATTCATATCTGGACCTCACCCGCAGCGACGGTTCGGGCACCGAGCGGGTGCCACTGGACTGGGCCTCTGTGACGGATCCAGCCGTGTCCCAGCAGACGTCAATGCGCACGACCTTCTCGCCCTATGGCGTCGCCATTGACAGCCAGACATTCGCATCCGATGGCAAACCTGATGCAACCATCGTCACGACAGCCGTTCGCGGTCGCGATCCGGCGTACGGCCATGGTGGCCACCTCGTGATCTACCGGGCGTCGCAGGGTGCACCTACTGACGCCGATCGGGTATGGCAGCTGCCCGATGGTAGCCCGGCGTTCGCGGGCATGCGCCGAGTGGTGGTCAATTCACGGACGCACAAAGCCTATGTAACCAACATGGGAGGCAGCAGCCTTCCCGGCTACATCGCTGTCGTGGATCTACCCTCAAAGACCGTTGAAGCCCGCGTGCCGCTCCCCGCTGAAGGCGGCGTGATCGGGGTCACCATCGACGAGGATCATAATCTCGTCTACGTCGGCTCGTTGAGAACCCCGAAGCTACATGTTTTCGATGCAGATGCGGTGAATACCTCAGATGCCACCAGCCTGACACTTAATGCGGATCTGATGCGTACCCTGGATCAGGATGTCGGCAGCAACGCCCGACCGGAATATGATCCTGTGACGAAGCGGGTCTATGTCGCTTCCTTTGGCAGCCCGAGCGGCCGAATTTCCGCGATCGATGCCAATCCCGCGAGTGCAAGTTACGGCGAGGTACTGGCGTCCGTCGAGGCGGGCCAGACCAACGCACTGACTATAGATGGTCAGCGAGGCCTGGTGTTCTCGGCCAACCTTGGTGATCGGGAAGTGGCCGTGCATGATGCGAACAGCCTTGCGTTACTGCTGCGCATCCCGACTTCGGGGCAGCCCGTCAACACCGCAATCGATCCGCAGACAGGTGATGTCTGGGTCGCAAATCGCGGGGACGCCGGCAAGGTGGATGTGATCCGCTTGCGGGCACCTAGTAAATGACAATCCGGGCGCCAGAGGCCGGTGTCCCACGCTTTGGCGCCTGACCAGCTTGTCCATGAGTTTTCCGCATACGGACCCGGCTACCCATGGATAGGCCGCGCACATGGGTGATCGATGCCTTTCGTGTGCCCCATTTCGCCGAGTTTGGGCTGCTCATTGCTCCGAATCCGGCAAATCGCAAATCATGGGGTGATTAACGACGACGCTATCTCTGACATAGCGCATAACATCGTCCGCTTTCATCTGGGCAGATCGCACTGCTCACGCGAACCATCGAGCATCTGCGCGTCAACTGCCTCCGGCGCCGGTGCTTGACAACGCTACGCGTCGGCCCTGCCCAGTGCCTTTGGTTAGCCCGGAGACGGCAGGCTCAATCATGGCCTGTGCGCAGGATATGAAAACTTTCCAGCGGGTGAAAGTTCGCCGCCTGGCCCGCGTGTGTGGCTCACAGCGATCTGCACACAGAAGAGTCCGACCCAAGCCGGTCGCCATGTATTGCGACATTACCGCGCCAGATACGTCGGCAGCTTACCGTCGCTACGGGCACCAGTAGTATAAGGCGCCCCGTGGGGCATGATCTTTGTCTTCTTGATCCCATTTAGATGTCTTCTGCGACCTAGCAACGCGTTGCGCAAAGGATCGGATGGGACTATGGAAAGCCATGGCCGTAAGAAAATCGTCCTGGCTGTCGCTCTACGCCGTGATTGCACTGCTGTTCGCGGTCTTTGTCGCGCCTGCCGTCGATGCGGCAGCCTGCGCATCGGAAGGTCCGATAGCAGCCGCGCATATGGTGACCGACCAGGTCGAAGTTGACAATGCCAGCAGCGGTGATTCCGAGGAACGTGGCGGCAATCATGGGGTCTGTTCGCACGGTCATTGCCACCACGGCAGCGTAGGTCGGATCAGCTCCGGAACCGACACTTTCAGCATCACGCTAAGCGAAGATCGAACGCCGTTCGTGGACGATGCACTGCCCTCCTACGCCTCCGAAGGTCTGAAGCGCCCTCCAAAGGCCTGATCGCGAGACCGCGCCGTCGCGGGCGCATTTCGCGTTTCAGACCATTGGATGATGACCCATGCCTATTTTCCATCGCCAGCGGCCGCGTCTTGCGGCCAGCTGCGCTCTCGTCGCCGTGTTGGCGGCGTTCTCCAGCCCTGCCTGGGCTGATCCCTCGCCGACCTACGCCCAGCTCCTGGCTCGGCTCGACCAGACCCCGGTCGCGACCGAGGCTCGCGCCCTTGAGGAGGCCGCCGAGGCGCGGGTCCGTCAGGCGCGGGTGCGGCCCAATCCGACTGTCTCCCTCGAGGCGGAGAACATGCTGGGTTCCGGCCCCTTCTCCGGCTTCGGCGCCGCCGACACCACCTTGTCGGTCAGCCAGGACCTTGAACTCTTTGGCCGGCGCGGAGCGCGTATCGACGCCGCCCGGGCGGACGCGAACACTGCCGCCCTGCGGCGCAACCTTGCGAATGTGGACGCCGCCGGCCGGCTCGCGCTCGTCTATGCCGAAGCGGAGGCCGCCCAGCGCCGCGCGGACCTTGCGGACGAGACCCTCACCCTCACCTTGGCCGATACACGCGCCGCCCTTGTTCTCGTCGAGGAAGGTCGCGAACCGCTGCTGCGCGGCATCCAGGGCGAAAGCGAAGCGGCAGCGGCACGGGCCGCGGCGGACGAAGCCCAGGCCGAACGGGACGCCGCCTTCGCCCGCCTGACCGCCGTCGCCCAGCTTCCCGCGCCCGTGACCTCCGTCCCGGCCAGCCTGCTGGATCGGCCCCCGGTCTCGGCCCCCAGCGCGAGCGAGGGGCCGCCGGCGCTCCGTGTCGCGGAAGCCGAACGCGAGGCGGCCGAACGCCGCATCGCTGTCGAGCGGGTTCGGGCGCGCCCCGACATCAGCGCCACTGTGGGCGTGCGCCGCTTCGAGGCGGAAAACGCCAACGCCTTCCTCTTCGGGCTGAGCATGCCCCTGCCGCTGTTCGACCGGAACCGGGGCAACATCGACGCTGCCCGCGCAGAATATAACGCGGCCGAGGCCCGGCTTGCCGGTGCCCGCCTGGATGCCCAGGCGGACCGCGCTGCGGCCGAGGCGCGTCTGGCCGCCTCCGCCAGCCGGGTCAGGGCGGCTGACGCCGGCGTCTCGTCGGCCGAGGAGGCCTATCAGCTCTCGCGCATCGGCTTCGAGGCCGGTCGTATTTCGCAGCTCGAACTTCGCGCCACCCGTAACGCGCTCGTCAGCGCCAGAACCGCCGCCGTGGACGCCCGCCTCGCGCGCGTCCGGGCCGAGATCGACCTCGCGCGCCAGGACGGCCGCGCCCCCTTCGAAGGACCTCAATGATGCGCAAGCGCATGACCGACAAACCCGTGCTGATCGGCGGCGCCGCCGCTCTCGCGCTCGCCGTCGCCATCGGGGGCTATTTCGTCCTGACCCCAGACGGACCTGAGACCGCCCAGGTTGAAGCCCCCCACAGTGAAGGGGATGGCCACGCGCGCTCTGAAGGCGAAGCCGGACACGAGGAAGAGGAAGTCCGCGAGGGCTTCGTCGCCCTCGACGCCGAGCAGATCCAGGCCGCCGGCATCACCGTTGTCGCCCTGGGGCGCGGCGGCGGCGCGGAGACACAGCTATCCGGCCGGGTCGAACCGATGGTCGATTCCCGCGCCGCGGTCGCGGCCGCCGTGGGGGGGGGCGTCGAGCGGGGCCTCGTCGCGCAGCGCCAATCGGTGCGGGCCGGCCAGGCCCTCGCCACCCTGGTCAGCGGTGACGCCGCCACCTTCCGGGCGGACGCCGATGCGGCGGCCGCCGGCGCCGAAGCCGCGCGCCTCGCTTATCAGCGCAACCGCAACCTCGCCGACCAGGGCATCGTCGCCCGTCAGGAGGTCGAGGCGTCCCGGGCGCAGGCGCTGACCGCCGAGGCCAACATGCGAGCGGCGCGGGCGCGCTCCGCCGCCGCCGGTTCGCCCAACGCATCCGGGCGCCTCAGCGTCACCAGCCCGATCTCGGGCGTGGTGACCTCGGTGCAGGTCGGCCCGGGAGGCTTTGTGCCCCAGGGCGGCGTCGTCGCGGAAGTTACCAACCCTGCTCGTGTCGAGCTGGTGTTCAACGCCCCGCCCGCGCTCGCGGCCCAGGTTCGCGCCGGCTCGCCGCTACGCGTCACCGGCCCGGCCGGAGAGTTCGACGCGGTGGTGACCGGCGTGGCCGCCGGCGCGGCCGCGCAAAGCGGCGCCACGCTCATTCGGGCGCGTCCGTCGGGCGCCGTCCTGCCGCCAGCCGGCTCCGCGGTCACCGGCGCTATCGTCACCGGCGATGCGCAAGGGGCGCTCACCGTGCCCAGCGACGCGGTCCAGACGGTCGAGGGGGCCACGGTCGTCTTCGTCCAGGTTCCGGGCGGCTTCCATGCGACGCCGGTCCTTGCCGGCCGGCAGGCGGGCGGGCGCACGGAGATCGTCCGGGGCCTCACGGGAAGCGAACGCATCGCCGGAACCGGCGCCTTCCTGCTCAAGGCCGAACTGGCCAAGGGCGAAGCCGAACACGCGCACTGAGGGAGGCTGGAATCATGTTCAAATTCATCATCGAGGCTTCCGTCCGCTTCCGCTGGGCTGTCGTCGCCATCACGATCCTGATCGCCGCTATCGGCCTCTACAATCTGACCCGGCTTCCGATCGACGCCGTGCCGGACATCACCAACCGGCAGGTCCAGATCACCACCGTCGCTCCGGCGCTGGCGCCCGAACAGATCGAGCGCCAGGTCACCTATCCGATCGAGACCGCCATGGCCGGCATTCCCGGCCTGACCTCGACCCGGTCGCTGAGCCGCAACGGCTTCAGCCAGGTGACGGTGATCTTCACCGACCGAACCGACATCTACTTCGCCCGCCAGCAGGTGGCCGAGCGACTGGCCGCCGCGCGTGAGACCATGCCGGATGACGTGGAGCCCGCCATGTCTCCGATCACCACGGGGCTGGGTGAAGTGCTGATGTGGACGGTCGACTATGTGCCGTTCGACAGCCAGAACCTCGCGCGTCCCGGCCAGCCAGGATGGCAGGCTGGCGGCGCCTATTTGACGCCAGAAGGCGAGTTGCTGACCACGCCCGAGGCCCGGGCGACCTATCTGCGCACCGTCCAGGACTGGATCATCGCGCCGCAGATGCGCACCGCTGCCGGTCTGGCCGGCGTCGATACGGTCGGCGGCTATGTGAAGGAATATGCGGTCCGCCCCGATCCGGCGCGCCTCGCGGCCTATGGGCTGAGCCTCGGCGATCTGGTTCAGGCGCTCGACCGGGCCAATAATCAGACGGGCGCTGGCTATATCCGCCGCGCGGGCGAAGCCTTGACCGTGCGCACCGACGCGCTGGCCTCCACCGTCGAGGATCTGGCTCAGGCGCCCGTCGTCAATCGCGGCGGCCTGGTGGTGCGCGTCGCCGACGTGGCGACTGTCGAGATCGGCCAGGCGCCGCGCCTTGGCGGCGCCACTCGCGACGGGCATGAGGCGGTGCTCGGCACAGCGCTGATGATCGCGGGCGGCAACAGCCGCACCGTCGCCCAGGCAGCTGGCGAACGGCTGGAGGAAATCCGGCCCACCCTGCCGCCGGGCATCGAGGCGGTGACGGTCCTCGACCGCAGCGCGCTCGTCAACGCCACCATCGGGACTGTAGCCAAAAACTTGACCGAGGGCGCGCTGCTGGTGATCGCGGTGCTGTTCCTACTGCTCGGTAACTTCCGCGCGGCGGCGATCACCGCGCTGATGATCCCGATCAGCTTCCTGTTCGCGGTCATCGGCATGAACCGGTTCGGCATCAGCGGCAATCTGATGAGCCTCGGCGCGCTCGACTTCGGCCTGCTGGTCGACGGCGCGGTGATCGTCGTCGAGAGCACGCTCTTGATGCTGTCCCAGAAGCGCATCGAACTGAACCGGGCGCTGACCCGGATCGAACGGCTTCAGGTCGCGGCGGCCGCGGCCCGGAAGATGGTGCGCCCCGCCGCCTTTGGCCAGCTCATCATCCTGCTGGTGTTCACCCCGCTGCTGCTGCTCGAAGGGGTAGAGGGCAAGACTTTCATCCCGATGGCGGCGACGGTCATGCTGGCGCTGGCCGGCGCCTTCATCTTCTCCTTTACCTTCGTGCCCGCCATGGCGGCCCTCTTGGTGCGCGAACCCAAGACGATCCATGTCGATGCGGAGGGACGGGCAGAGGAGCATGAAACCCGGCTGCTGCGCTGGGTGCGTCGCCGAATCGAACCCATTATCCGGCGCGGGGTGGCCCGCCCGCGAACGGTGGCGGTCTCGGCCGTCGCCGCCCTAGTGGTCGGCGTCCTCGCCTTCTCCACCCTCGGGCGCGAGTTCACGCCCACCCTCGACGAAGGCGATATCGCCATGCAGTCGCTGCGCGTTCCCTCCACCTCTCTTGAGCAGTCTCTGGCCATGCAGATGGCGCTCGAACGCGCGATCACCGCACAGCCGGAGATCGAGACGATGTTCTCGCGCACCGGCACGGCGGAGGCGGCGGTCGATCCCATGCCGCCGAACATCTCCGACGCGGTCATCATCCTCAAGGACAAGGGCGACTGGCCCGACCCCGGCCTGACCAAGGAGGCTCTGATCGAACGGATCGAGGGTCTGGCCGCGCGCCAGATCGGCAATGCCTTCGAGTTCAGCCAGCCGATCGAGCTGCGCTTCAACGAACTGATCTCGGGCGTGCGCACCGACCTTGCGGTCATGGTCTATGGCGAAGACTTTGCCGCGCTGAACGAGGTCGCCGATCAGGTGGCGAACGCCCTGCGCCAGACCGAGGGCGCCGCCGATGTGCGCGTGGAGCAGACTACGGGTCTGCCAACGCTCACCGTCAGTGTCGATCGCTTCGCCGCCGCCAACTACGGCCTTGCGGCGGCCGATGTCTCCGAGGCGGTCTCCACCGCAATCGGCGGGACAGAGGCCGGCCAGATCTTCGAGGGCGACCGCCGCTTCGATGTCATGGTCCGTCTGCCCGACGCCCTGCGCGACGATCCGGCGGCGCTCGCGGCCCTGCCGGTCGTCTCGCCTTCGGGGATCACCGTACCGCTATCGTCGGTGGCCCGCATCCAGGTGTCGGAAGGCGCCAACCAGATCAGCCGCAACGACGGCAGCCGCCGCGTCGTGGTGCAGGCCAATGTCCGTGGTCGTGACCTGGGCGGCTTTGTCGCCGATGCGCAGAAACAGGTGGCAGAGATCGCGCTGCCGACCGGCGTGCGGCTCGACTGGGGCGGCCAGTTCGAGAATCTTGAGCGAGCCGAGCAACGCCTGGGCCTGGTGGTGCCGCTGGTATTCGTGATGATCGGAGGATTGCTGTTCATGGCACTCGGCTCGTTCAGGGAGGCCGGACTGGTGTTCGCCTGCGTGCCGCTTGCGCTGGTCGGTGGTGCACTTGCGCTGTTGCTGAGGGGCATGCCCTTCTCGGTCTCGGCGGCGGTGGGGTTCATCGCCGTCTCCGGCGTCGCGACCCTGAACGGGCTCGTGCTGATGCAGGCGATTCGCGAACGGATCGATGGCGGGCTGCCACCGCATGAAGCTGCGATCCAGGGCGCGTCCAGCCGCATGCGCGCGGTGCTGACCACGGCGCTGGTCGCGATCGTCGGCTTCATCCCCATGGCGCTTGCCTATGGAGCCGGCGCGGAAGTGCAGAAGCCGCTCGCAACCGTCGTGATCGGCGGACTAATAACTGCTACGGCATTGACGCTCATGGTATTGCCGACCTTCGCTGCTCGGATCATGCAGCCAAGAAAAGCAGAGATAGAAGCATGAGTTGCTGTCACGGATCGTTACAGATTGAGAAACGCACGCTGCTAGTCGTCCTTTTCCTCAACGCGGGTCTGTTCGTGATGCTCGGAATCGGCGGCCTCGCCGCCGATTCCAGCGCCCTCATCGCCAATGCGCTGGACAATGCGTCTGACGCGCTCGTCTATCTGGTCAGCTTCCTCGCCATCGGCCGTGCGATGATCTGGAAACAACGGGCGGCGCGGCTCTCCGGGGTACTGCTACTGATCTTCGCCGTGGTCGTGTTGATCGACGCCGGACGGCGCTGGTGGTTCGGCGCGGAGCCGATCGGCCTTACCATGATGGCGCTCGCGGTCATTGCGGCGGTCGTGAACCTGATCTGCCTTCTGCTGATCCAGCGTCAGCACAGCGAGGATGTGAACATGAGGGCGGCCGAGACATTCAGCTTCAACGACTTCGCATCCAACGGCGGGATCCTCGTTGCTGGCGGCCTCGTCATGTGGCTGGACCAGGCTTGGCCCGACCTCGTGGTCGGCGTCCTCGTCGCCGCCATCGCCGTCAAGGGCGGCGTCGATATCCTTCGCGATGCCGCCCACCCGGAACCGGCCGAGCGAGACGCGACATGAATCGGCGGGGTCGGCAGCGGTCTCCGCAGCGGGCGCGGGATCGCGCCGCGATGGCTATGGTGTCAGCAGGAGGTCGCGCGATGTCCGAAGCCTTTTCCTGCCGACAGGAGATCCGGCCATGAAGCGTTCCCAGCCGGCGACCGTCATCGCAGCCGTCATCTTCGTCCTCGCCCTGCTGCTCGGCATGGCCGCGCGCGCCCTGTGGATCGAGTGGGGCCATCACGGCAGCGCGCATGCGCCGCCGACGGCGTCTGATAGGCCGCCACCCTGACCCGGCCGCCGCCCGCCGCCGCCCGCCGCCGCGAACACATCCTCCGCCCCGGAGCCCCGACATGTCCGACACGATGAAACTCGACCTTCCGATCCTCTTGCCCGGCGCGCCCGACGCCTCGGACGCTTGTGTCGGGCGGCTCATCTCCCTGCTCCGCGACGAACCGGGCGTCTCCGAGGTCCATGTGGTCGAGGACGCCGCCGCCTCGCGCCTGTGCATCCACTATGATCCCGACCGGCTCACCCTCGCCGAGGTCCGCCGCCGGGCGCGGGCGGCCGGCGCCGAGATCACCGGACGCTACGGCCACCTGGTGGGCTGGCTCGACGGCGTGCGTCATGCCCGGCACGCCCGGACGATCGAGGCGGTCCTGGCCGAGCATCCCGGCGTGCTGGAGGCCGTGGTCGACCCGTCTGGCGCCGTGCGCCTGGAGTTTGAGCGCGACCGTCTGGACCGCGCCGAGATTGACCGCCTGCTCGCGGTCCACAAGCTGGGCTTCTCCGACACGCCGCTCGCGCGAACGACGGCCGCGACGCCCGAGCGCAAGGATGCACGCAAGCATGCGCATGCGCCCGGAGAGGATCACGACCATGGCCACGGTCCTGATGACGGGCACGGTCACGCCCATGGCGGCTTCCTCGGGCCCAACACCGAGCTCATCTTCGCGCTGACCAGCGGTGCGGCCCTGGCCTTTGGTTTCCTCCTCGAATGGCTGGCGCCCGACCTGCCCGCCTGGCTCCCGCTCGCCCTATATCTCACGGCCTACGGGTTCGGCGGCTTCTTCACCGTCGGCGAGGCCATCGAGAATCTGCGGCGCAAGCGGTTCGAGATCGACACCCTGATGCTGGTCGCCGCCGCCGGTGCGGCGGCGTTGGGCGCCTGGGCGGAAGGCGCGCTGCTGCTGTTTCTGTTCAGCCTCGGCCACGCGCTGGAGCACTACGCCATGGGACGCGCCAAGCGCGCCATCGAGGCGTTGGCCGAACTCGCCCCGCGCACAGCCCATGTCCGCCGCGACGGCCAGGTGGTCGAACTCCCGGTCGAGGACCTGGTGGTCGGCGATATCGTGATCGTCCGGCCCAACGAGCGCCTGCCCGCCGACGGCTTCGTGGTCGCCGGGTCGACCAGCATCAACCAGGCGCCGGTCACCGGCGAGAGCATGCCGATCGACAAGCAGGCCGTCAGCGACCCCGGGGAGGCGCGCGCCCGTCCGGCCTCGATTGGGGCGGCGTCGGTTGTTTTCGCCGGCACGATCAACGGGTCCGGCGCGATCGAAATCGAGACCACCCGCAAGTCCAGCGACACCACCTTGGCCAAGGTCGTGCGCATGGTCAGCGAGGCCGAGACCCAGAAATCCCCGACCCAACGGTTTACCGACAGGTTCGAGCGCATCTTCGTGCCGCTGGTCCTGGCGCTGGCCTTCGTCCTGCTGTTCGCCTGGGTCGTCGTCGACGAACCGTTCCGCGACAGCTTCTACCGCGCCATGGCGGTGCTGGTCGCCGCCAGCCCCTGCGCGCTCGCCATCGCCACGCCAAGCGCCGTCCTGTCCGGCGTGGCCCGCGCCGCCCGCGCGGGCGTTCTGATCAAAGGCGGGGCGCCGCTGGAGAATCTGGGCTCGCTGGACGCCATTGCCTTCGACAAGACCGGCACCCTGACAGAGGGCCAGCCGCGCATCACCGATGTCGCCGTGTTAGATGGCGTGGAAGAGGCCGAGCTGTTGTCGGTCGCCGTCGCGGTGGAGCGGCTGAGCGACCACCCGCTGGCGGCGGCGATCTCCCGAGACGGCGCCGAGCGGCTCAAGGGCGCGTCGATTCCTCAAGCTTCGGCTCTTCAAAGCCTCACCGGCAAGGGTGTAACAGCGCAGCTGGGCGGCGAGCCCGTCTGGATCGGCAAGCCCGAGATGTTCGGCGCGGATGGCCTGGCTCCGCTAACCGGCGAAGCGGCGGCGGCGGTGACCCGGCTGCGGGATCAAGGCCGGACGCTGATGGTGGTGCGAAAAGGAAACCGCGACCTGGGCGTGATCGGGTTGCTCGACACACCCCGCGCGGCTGCAAGACCCGCCCTTGAGGTGCTGCGTGCGCTCGGCGTCAAGCGCATGATCATGATATCCGGCGATCACCAGAAGGCGGCCGAGGCCATTGCCGGCCAGGTCGGCCTTACCGAAGCCTGGGGCGACCTTATGCCCGAGGACAAGGTCGACGCGATCAAGAAGCTGCGCGCCGAAGCGAAGGTGGCTATGGTCGGCGACGGCGTGAACGACGCACCGGCCATGGCCACCGCGACTGTGGGCGTGGCGATGGGCGCCGCCGGCTCCGATGTCGCTCTGGAGACCGCCGATGTGGCCCTCATGGGCGACGACCTGTCGCAGCTGCCATTCACCGTCGGGCTTAGCCGGCAGACGCGGCGCATCATCCTGCAAAACCTGGTGGTCAGCCTCGGGATCGTGGCCTTCCTCGTGCCGGCGACCGTCCTTGGTCTCGGGATCGGCCCGGCCGTGGCGCTGCATGAAGGCTCCACCCTCCTGGTGGTGTTCAACGCCCTGCGCCTTCTCGGCTACCGTGACCGCGCGCACCCGTGAACGTGGCGGCGTCCGGCCTGCCATCGGAAATCGCCGTGCCTGCCGCCTTCTTCGCGGTGATCCAGATGATTACCTCACCGATCGCGGCAAAGATGTTGGCTTCGAGGGGCGCGCCGGCGCAGCTATCCGAAACCGTGCTCGACCTTCTCGATCGCACGCCGGTGAGCTTCACAAAGGAAGCTGGCGAGGTCGTGAGACTCTGAAGGGCCCCGGGGCAGCTCACCAAGGCGGGAGTTCTCGCACAGCCCGCCCGCAACGCCTCCGTGAGAGTGAGAGGAAGGCCGGGATTTCGCGACGGGTTGAGCGTCTGGAGAGAGGCTCCAGATCAATCCGTCGCGGAGATATGCGATGGCACGTTCATTCCCTAGGCGGCGCGCAGCGAGCGACCGGCCGACATTCTAAGCGATGGTCCCGCTGAGGGAACTGCCGAGACAATATCCTGTGCCTGCGCCACGGAGACGCAAGACGCGGCAGCCAGCAAAGCTGCAAACATTCTGTGCATGTTGATTTTTCAGATTGAAACGAATCAGGCTCGCCGCCTCGCATTGCGAGGCTCAGACGACCCGCTTACAGATCAATCAGGCGTTGGGAGGTCGTAACGCGGGGTCGATTGACCATCGCGCAAAGGCATCGGAAGCCGGAAAACGGAACCCGGACGACGCCTCATCCATAACGGTCTGGGATGGGCCGGAAACAGGGGCAACAAGGCAATGGCCATGGCAACTGCCATGATGGTGCGGCACCCCCCTATCGGAGTCGCCAGGTGACTGGTCCGCGTCGCCTTCGGTATGAAGTTCGCCCGAACAGTCGAGCGTTCCGGCGATTGAAAGCTCGCTGGCATGCACCGTCGTCGACACAACCAGTGACGTCATCAGAAGGCAAAAAAGGAGTAGGCTCCGGCGCAGCATGGATCTCCCATAGCCGTTGATACCCTTTCTGTCATCTGAAAGCCTGGACCGCAACCGTGACGTGTTGCCCCGATTGGCCATTTTTGTTCTGCAGCCCAAAGCTTTCTTCCAACGGTTTGGGCTGTTGCTGTTCCCGATCATTCTCATGCGCGGCCGACCTGTGCGAGTTCTCGCCGCGCATCGTGTATGATCGACCAGGCAGATTGCAGGAACAGTGCTGCGACTATGAACGCCACGAGCAGATCGGGCCAGGCCGTGTCTAGCCACCAGACAAGGCCGGCCGCAGCGACCACCGCGAGATTTCCGATCGCATCGTTGCGCGAGAACAACCACACGGCTCGCACGTTGGCATCGCCCTTCCTGTGCGGGATCAGCACTACGGCTGCGAGAATGTTTACGACGCAAGCCGCCAGCGCAAATCCAGCCATCAGCAAAGTTTGCGGCTCATATTCGACAAACACGCGATAAACAGTGGAGCCGATGACGCCGAAGCCAAGCAGAGCCAGGAAAATGCCTTGTAGCAGCGCTGCCCGGGCACGCGCCACTAGACCCCATCCGATTGCAATTAGCCCCAGGAAAGAAATGAGACCATCGCCAATGAAGTCGAGAGCATCTGCCTGCAAGGCTTGAGATCCAGCCAGGAAACTCCCTGCAATCTGCACCACGCCATAGCCTGCGTTGAGCAGCACGACGATCCACAAGGCGCGCTTGTAAGCGGGATTGACATGCGACAGATCGGGAATTTGGCTATCATCCTCCCCCTGAGCAGTGCCGAGACGATCGAGTTGATAACCAAGGCTCTGCACCGATGCCTCCAGCTGACGCAGATTCTTTGCCGGATCATTGATATCGAGGGTCATGACCTGGGTAGCGATCGACACGCTAACATCCCGGACGCCTTCGACCTTACGCGCCGTGCCCTCGATCTTCGCGGCGCAGGACGAACAATCCATGCCAGTGACGGCATAGCGGATTAGGTCGGCGTTGGTCCTCATGGCTTCCTCGATTCTCTGTTCTGAGGGTGCTACAATCTGTAGCGACTACAGGAGCAAGAGAAAAAAATGCAGATTGGCGAATTATCCGTTCGTTCAGGCGTGAACATCGAAACAATCCGCTATTACGAGCGCATCGGAGTTTTGCCTCAACCTGTCCGCCAATCGAACGGCAGACGCAGCTATGGCCAGATCGACGCGCAACGGCTTGGCTTTATCCGCCATGCCCGCGATCTTGGTTTCGATCTTTCAGCGGTGCGGACGCTTCTGGCCTTGCAGGAGCAGCCGGAAGCATCTTGTGAAAATGCAAGCAAGATTGCGCGAGAGCAACTTGAAGCGGTCGAGGAACGCATCGACCGCTTACTCAAGCTGCGGGACGAACTCTCTCGCATGGTAGATGAGTGTAGCCGGGGCGTGGTTTCAGAGTGCCGTGTGATCGAGACGTTAGCAAACCCTGTCGGGGAGGGCTTATCGAAGCTCGGCCGTGGAAGGAATATCGCGAATACATTTGGTAGTCGGTAGTCGCGCGACCCTTGAACGTGGAATTAGGGGCCAATGAGCTTCCGAAGCGGGTCAGGGGTCGACCGGAGGTGACGCGAAATGCTTGTCGCGCCCCGGCCCAGACGGGAACGTTGTGCATTGATATTAGGTTGGAATCCGAACCAGCGTTGGAACGCGCCGAGATTGTCGAGCGCTTTTTAGACGACCGAGCACGCCATCCAGAAATTGCACGCGCGCTTCTGACGTCCCCACCCACTCAGATACTTCCATACTAAACTACAAAGCCTTGTGGTTGAAGGCACGGGACCGGCCTGTCTCAATGAGGCAGGCCGGTCCTGAAACGATACCCTCTTCAGAACCAGGAGCGGATTCCGATCAGGAGCTGCCATCCCCCCGCCTTCTCGTCCCGGGCACGCCGGAAATCCGCCGTATCGCCAAAGGCGCGTTCGTACTTCACGCCGACATACGGCGCGAACTCGGGCACGAATTCATAGCGCAGCCGTAATCCCAGTTCGGCGGTGGTGAGACCAGCGCCTACGCCCAGTTCGGGAACATCCTGTGCCGAGAAGTTCAACTCAGCCGCCGGCTGAAGTATCAGCTTCTGGGTCAAGCGCTGATCATATTCTGCTTCCAACCGCGCGGTGACATCGCCCTTGTCCGAGAGAAACAGGGCCCCGTCGACTTCGAACCAATAGGGAGCAAGGCCCTGCACGCCGACAACAGCGTAAGTCCGATCAGGCCCCGCGCCAAAATCCTGACGGATACCGGCCTGAAGATTCCACCACGGGTCGAGCGCACGGCTCCAGAGCGCTTGCACCTCGGCGCTTTCAAGACTTTCGCCGAAGCGGCTCTCGCCCTCGGTCTTGACCCAGAGTCGGTCGATATCGCCGCCATACCAGCCCTGCGCGTTCCACGCATAACCGTCCTTGCCCTTGCCAATGACTGCTTCCAGTTGATCGATCAGGATCATGCCGCTTTTGATATCGCCATGCTCCTTGCGAACGGTTTCGCGCGCGGGGGCCATGGTCGCAACGCCGAAAACGGCATCAGCGGCATGAGTGGGGCCACCTAATGCCGCCGCGGACGGCGGCGCCACCGGCGGATCGGGAATGCCGGGTTCATGCCCGGCATGAGCCTGGTGCGCGTCCTTTGCCGGGGTCGAAGGCATCTGGTGGCCGGCATGCGGATCTGTCGGCTCGGAAGGTTTCGGCGACATGTCGTGCCCGGCATGCGGATCGCCACCGGGCTCATCGACCTGATGCTGAGCGTGCGGTTCGGCCGGTTCCTGCTGCACGGCGGCGCCATGATCCTGCTGTGCCAGGACAGGCGTTGCTATCCCGACGAGGAATATGCCCAGGAGAGACTTCATGCTGCTTCTCCCTCAAGCGGACGGACGGTGACGACGCGAAACATCCCCGCGTGCATGTGCAGCAGCAAATGGCAGTGAAAGGCCCAGTCGCCGGGCGCATCCGCCGTCAGGTCGAAGCTGACCTTGCCGCCGGGCAGCACATTGACCGTGTGCTTGCGCGGATAGCTGCCGGTGTGGCCGTTCACCACCTCGAAGAAATGGCCGTGCAAATGAATCGGGTGGGTCATCATCGTATCGTTGATGAGGACGACACGGGCGCGCTCATTACGCTCGAAGCGGATCGGTTCGACACCCTCGCTGAATTTTTCGCCATCGAACGACCACATGAAACGCTCCATGTTGCCGGTGAGATGAACCTCGATCGTGCGTTGCGGCGGGCGTGTGTCAGGGTTGGGGGTGAGCGACATGAGGTCACGGTAGGTCAGCACCTTGTGGCCGACATTCTCCAGCCCGACGCCCGGATCGCCGGTGCGATCGACCGGTGACATGGCGATGGCATCCACGCCAACACCGACCTTGACGCTGTCGGGCACCAAAGACTTGTCGCGCATGTTCATGCTGCCCATCGCGTGGGAACTGCCATGATCTGCTGTCGCCGCGCTGGCCCCGGCGGCCATGGCACCATGATCCATCCCGGCCATGGCGCCATGGTCCATTCCAGCCATTGAACCATGATCCATGCCGCCCATGCCCATATCCTTCATGGTGAGCGTCGGCCGTGGGCGAAGCGGTGGAACGGGCGCGGTCATTCCCAAGCGCGGCGTGAGCGTAGCGCGCGCCATGCCGGACCGGTCGATCGATTCCGCGACGAGCGTGAACGCCTTGTCCTCGGTTGGCTGGATAATGACGTCATAGGTCTCGGCATTGCCGATCTGGAATTCGTCCACGGCCACCGGGCGGACATTCAACCCATCAGCGCTGACCACGGTCATGGGCAGGCCGGGAATGCGGATATTGAAGATCGTCATGGTCGCGGCGTTGATAAAGCGCAGCCGCACCCGTTCGCCGGGTCGGAAGAGGCCCGTCCAGTTTTCCTGCGGTCCATGGCCATTCACAAGGTAAGTGTAGGTGGCGGTCGTCACATCGGCGATGTCGGTGGGGTCCATCCGCATCTTGCCCCACATGGCGCGGTCGGACGCGGACATGCTCTCTTCGGGACCACCGCGCAGCATACCGAATAGCGTCTGCCTCTGGCGATTGAAATAGCCGCCCTCCGCCTTGAGCTTGGTGACGAGCTGATGGGGATGCAGGAAGGTCCAGTCGCTGAGCACGATCACATGCTCGCGATCATAGGCGACTGGATCGGGTTCGGCCGGATCGATCACAATCGGCCCGTAATGGCCCTGCTGCTCCTGAAGGCCCGAGTGGCTGTGATACCAGTAGGTTCCGCTCTGAACGATCGGGAACTCATAGACGAAGGTGGTGCGCGGCTTGATGCCGGGAAAACTGACGCCGGGAACCCCGTCCATCTGGAATGGCACGATCAGTCCATGCCAGTGGATCGAACTGTCCTCATCCAGCGTATTTTCGACATGGAGCCGAACATTCTGCCCTTCGCGCAAACGGATCAACGGCGCTGGGAGCACGCCGTTCATTGTGACGGCATGACCCGTGCGCCCGCCAACGGTGAAAGGTGTGTTCGCGATTTTGAGGTGGATATCCTGACCCGAAAGCGTGGGCATCTGCGGCGTCAGCCCCAACGAGCCAGTCTGCGCCCAGGCTGGAAACAGGCCTGAAAAGCCCAGTCCAGCGGCACCGACCGCGCCGGCACGCAGTAGGGATCGTCGATCGATCGTCTGTGTCATGATGTTGTCCTCGGCTCCACCGGGGAGCCCTCTATGTGCTGGATGGACCGGGAGGCGAGAAGGCGCCTCCCGGTTCGCGTCCGATCAGTGCTGACCCATGCCATGTCCGGCATGCAGATCGGCGGCAGGCGCCTCCGAAGGGGACATCGTCTTGCCTTCGGCCTTCATTTTCTCGCAGCAGGCCATTTTGCCATCGGGACCCTTGTCGCAGCAGCCGCTGGACATATCGTGGCCTTCATGCCTGCCTTGGCCGGTCGTTCCGCCCTGACTGGTGTGTTGGGCATGCACATCGGCCGGTGCGCCGCTCTGGGCGAAGGCAGGCGTGGCGATCATCATCGTGATCGCGGCAATTATCAACTTCATGACTAATCTCCGAAAGAAAGCGGATGAACCTCAATTCCTCGGAGTCATACGCGGCGGCGGCGTTTCTCCCTCAAGCGCGATCACGGCGAGATGTTGCGGTCCCACAATAGGATGCAGCGTCTTTGTTGGCTGATCTGGCTGGTCGATAAAGGGGGGCATTGCCGGAAACGCCGCGCAGGCAACGGCGCAGTGCTTGCCGGATTCGGAGGATTTACGATCGGAGGGAGACTCGCTGCCGGCACAATGCCCCGCCGCCGAGGCCACTTCCATCGCACCCTCGTGCGGCATAGCTGCTGCGATGCCGCACGCCATGGATACAGACGAGACGAGCATGGCAAGCGCGATCAGGAGTGACGAAAGCAACTTCACCACAATCCTGCTGGATGGTTGGGCCGCGGGTGACAACGATTCGAATCCTTTTCGAACTCTCAATGCGCCCTGACATTATGGCAAGGTCAAGGTGCATATTGACTCTGACATAGTGTCAAGCTCGCATGTTGCCGTGCGATGGAAGGAGACGGTGTAATGGCCGAGTCGAATCAGAGCGTTCATTCCGGGGGCCACAGTTGTTGTGGTGGCCACGACAAGCATTCCGCTGGACTGGTCATCGACTCGGTTTGCGGCATGACGGTCGATCCCGAAACCACCACGCATCACGCAAGCCATGCCGGCCATGACTACCATTTTTGCAGCGCCGGCTGCCGCGAGAAGTTCATCGCCGACCCGGAAAAATATCTGAACAAGTCGGCGGCCGACCGCGCCGTCGATGCTCCTCCGGGCGCGATGTGGACCTGCCCGATGCATCCCGAAATCCGGCAGGATCATCCCGGTGCCTGCCCGATCTGCGGCATGGGGCTTGAGCCGGAAATGGTCAGCGCCGACACCGGGCCGAGCGCCGAACTGACCGACATGTCCCGCCGTTTCTGGATTGGCCTCGTGCTGGCGATCCCGGTCTTCATCCTTGAAATGGGCGGGCATCTGTTCCCGGCGCTGCATCATCTCGTGCCCATGAAACTGTCGATCTGGATTCAGTTCGCGCTGGCGACGCCGGTCGTGCTGTGGGCGGGCTGGCCCTTTTTCGAGCGTGGCTGGGCTTCGCTGAAGACCCGCAATCTAAACATGTTCACGCTCATCGCGATGGGAACCGGCGTCGCATGGGCTTACAGCGTCGTCGCGACGCTGGCGCCGGGTATCTTCCCGGATGCCTTCCGCGCCGCCGACGGGACCGTCGCGGTCTATTTCGAGGCAGCCGCCGTTATCACCGTGCTGGTGCTGCTGGGTCAGGTGCTGGAACTGCGCGCGCGTGAGCGCACCTCCGGCGCGATCAAGGCGTTGCTCAATCTTGCGCCAAAAACCGCGCGGCGCATCGCCGAAGATGGCAGCGAAGCGGAAATCCCGCTGGAGGATGTGGCGGTGGGCGATCGGCTGCGGGTGCGGCCGGGTGAAAAGGTGCCGGTCGATGGCGTGGTCGAGGATGGGCGCTCGGCGCTCGATGAATCGATGGTGACCGGCGAATCCATGCCCGTCACCAAGTCGGATGGCGACACGGTGATCGGCGGCACGATGAACCAGAGCGGCGCGCTGGTCATCCGCGCCGACAAGGTCGGGCGCGACACCATGCTTTCGCGCATCGTCCAGATGGTCGCCGAGGCGCAGCGGTCGCGCGCGCCGATCCAGCGCATGGCCGATCAAGTCTCCGGCTGGTTCGTGCCGGTGGTCATCGGGGTCGCTATCCTCGCCTTCGTGATATGGGGCGTCTGGGGGCCGGAGCCGCGCTTTGCCCATGGGCTGATCGCGGCGGTCTCGGTGCTGATCATCGCCTGCCCCTGCGCGCTGGGACTGGCGACACCGATGTCGATCATGGTCGGCGTCGGGCGCGGCGCGGGGCTTGGCGTCCTCATCAAGAATGCCGAAGCGCTGGAGCATATGGAGAAGGTCGACACGCTGGTTGTCGACAAGACCGGCACCCTGACCGAAGGCAAGCCCGCCGTCACCCGGATCATCGCCGCAGACGGATATGACGAAGCGGAAATTCTGCGGATCGCCGCCGGTGTGGAGCGCGCGTCGGAGCATCCGCTTGCGTTGGCGATCGTTGACGCGGCGACGGACCGGAGCATCGAAATTCCGTCCGTCATCGACTTTGATTCGCCCACCGGCAAGGGCGCGCTGGGCGTGATCGAGGGCAAGCGCGTCACGCTCGGCAATGCACGTTTCCTGGCGGAATCGGGAATCCACACCGCGCCGCTTGCCGCCGAGGCCGATGCGCTTCGCGGTGATGGCGCGACCGCCATCTTCATGGGGCTGGACGATCGGGCCGTCGGGATTTTCGCCATCGCCGATCCGATCAAGCCGACGACGCCCGAGGCGCTGGCCGCCCTGCGCGCCGACGGCATCGAGGTGGTGATGCTGACAGGCGACAACCGCACGACCGCCGAAGCGGTCGCGCGCCAACTCGGCATCGATCACGTCGAGGCCGATGTACTTCCCGATCAGAAGGCCGCCGTCGTCGCACGGCTGAAGCAGGAAGGACGTGTCGTCGCCATGGCTGGCGACGGGGTAAATGATGCCCCGGCATTGGCGGCCGCCGATGTGGGCATCGCGATGGGGCATGGCACCGATGTCGCCATGGAAAGCGCGGGCGTGACCCTGCTCAAGGGTGATCTCAACGGCATCGTCAGAGCCCGTCAGCTCAGCGAGGCGACGATGTCCAACATCCGCCAGAACCTCTTCTTCGCCTTCGTTTACAACGCCGCGGGCGTGCCGATCGCGGCCGGATTACTTTATCCGTTCTTCGGCATCCTGCTCTCGCCGATGATCGCGGCGGCCGCGATGGCCTTGTCGTCGGTGAGCGTCGTTGCAAACGCGCTGCGCCTCAACCGGGTTCGACTGTGAAAATCGGTGCGGCCTCGAAGGCAAGCGGCGTCTCGCAGCGGATGATTCGCCATTATGAGAAGATCGGCCTGATCCCGCCGCCGCCGCGCCGCGACAGCGGCTATCGCGATTATGGCGATGCTGATGTCCATTGCCTGCGCTTCATCGCCAATGCCCGCGATCTCGGCTTTCCAATCGAGGATATCCGCGACCTCCTCGGGCTGTGGAGCAACAGCCAGCGCGCCAGCGCCGAGGTCAAGGCCCTCGCCATTGCCCGCGCCGAAGAATTGGGCCGCAAGGCCGAGGCGCTTCAGGCGCTCCGCCAAACGCTGCTGGAACTGGCGGAGCGTTGCCATGGCGACGATCGGCCCGACTGTCCAATTATCGAGCGTATATCGGGAGACGCGGACGGTGCAGTCAGTAACATGTGAAGCTTTGGGCTACAGACAATGTAGGTGAGCGTGTTGGACCCCGCTGCCGGAATCGGGGCGACATCTCTCAACCTGCAATCGCTGGCGGCCGTTCGTGTATGAAACAGGATCGGCGAAATCAGAGCCAGTACAGCGTGCCCAATTAACCGATGTCATTAGCTGATCTTTTTGAGCGCCCGGCGTCTACCGAACGCCGGTCGTCGCGCTTGTTGGAGGTGCTTCTCTTCACCCTGCGGATGCTGGTGGCAGCAGCGTTCCCAGCCATGCGACCAAAGCGAGGATGAGGATTCCGATGCCAACTTCAAGCCAGAGGCTTCGACGCAGCCGCGACACGGCTCCTTGCATGGTGCCGTCTTTGATTCCTGTCGCCAGTGCTGGGGTCAGACTGAAGCGATTACTAGCTGCCAGCGCAAGCATCAGTCCGAAAAGGACGAGCTTGATGAGGAGCAGCCGGCCATAGGCACTCTGGAATAGCCCCGACATATTTTGCGGCCCGATCAGCGCGTAACTGTTCACAAGGCCCGTCACGAGGATCAAGCCGACGATGACCGTGCCAGCAGTGGCGAAACCGGCAAGCGCACGATGTGCCGTATCGAACGGCTCAAACATTGGGGAGTGGCGTGACAGGATCAGGATAAAGGCGGCCAGGGCACCAATCCACGCCGATGCGGCAAGCAAATGAAGGATGTCACCGACAAGGTGGACCATCCCGGTGAGACCTTCCGACGCGGCTCCATGACCTGACCAGGCAAGGCTAGCGACGGGGATAGCGGCAATAAGGGCAAGAATTGTTATCCCGGCCCCCCGGAACGCCCAGGGAGCATGAACGGCAGCGCATAATATGGCCAGCGCCAATATACGCGCGAGCAGTGCCCAACCGACGGGCGTCTCGGTCAATACCATCATGACCGAGGCATGATCGACGTCCTTCAGATCGACGCCAAGCATCGCGGCAACGGCAAGAACGAAGCTCAAGCCGCTCAGCACGATACCCAACCCGGCCAACGCTGTTGTCAACCAGCGGAGCGGGAGCAACTCCTCGCGCTCAGACCCCTTCAGGGCACAGAGCGCGAAGAGGAGCAACCCGAACAACAGTCCAAGATCCGCATAGAGAGACCAGCGGATCGCGACGAGCGAACCGTCCATTTTTCAGCGCACCGTAAAGGTCAAGCTGCCGGTAATCCGATGAGTGTCGGCTGCGACGGCATGCCAGTCGACCTTGTAGCTACCAGCGGTCAGCGGACGCGCCAGGGTCACGATGAGCGTCTTGCCATCCTCTCCAACCGCAGTTGTCGCTCCACCAATCTTCATCGGGGCATGGTTTGCCATGCCCGGCATACCGGTCATCATAAGATCGACACCGGACAGGCGCGGCATCAGTCGCTCGCTGAATGTAAGCGTCAGGCGGTTTGTGGCGCCAACCGTCGCACTGGCCGCCGGCGTAGAGCTAACGAGCTTGGGATGGGCCAGCGCAGGCGTTGACAGGCCGATTGACAGAATTGCCAGCAGGGCTGCGAATGTGGTCTTTGTCTTCATCGAACATCTCCGTCGGGCTCGATGTTTTTTACGCAGCCTGGCCGCTTACCCCTCATTATCAAGCGCCGATTGGCGATGAGGGGTTTTCCGCTACTGTGCGTAAACTGCCATGCGTAATGTGGCGGATTGGGGCGGGAGTAGTGAGACGATGGACATAGATGCGGCGCTCAGGCGCTTAAGAGAACTTCCGGTAAATCCCAGGTTGGAACAAATCGATGGCGCCGTGATGGAAGCGGTTATCTTCCAACGACGGTATGGCACTCCGTTGCCGAGCACGGCTTTCGGCATAGCGGCCGTCCTTGCGCTCTCGATCGGATTGTTTGGCTCAGTGATACCAACACATGAAACTCGCACCACATCGATTGCCCCCCTCGGCGCACCGCCGGCATTGGCTCCTTCGACGCTTCTCGGCGCAAGCGAATGACGGACCGTCGTCGTCTATTGCTCATCGCGGTAATTGCCTTTCTCGCGGCGATAGCGGGCGCATTTATTGGCCGCGCCTTCATCGCAGGGCCGGCACCAGTCGAAAATGAACTTCACGCCTTGCTTCACCATGAGCTTAAACTCGACCGCGCACAGCAAACGCAAATGGACGAGATCGAGCGCCGTTTCGCTATACGTAGGCAGGCACTGGAGCTGGAGTTGCGCGCTGATAATGCCAGGCTTGCCGATGCCATTCAGGCCGAACATGGTTATGGTCCTGCTGTTGGCGCTGCGATTCATCGTTCACATCAGGCGATGGGCGAGCTTCAGAAAGAAACGCTTGAACATATCTTCGCCATGCGGGCCGTTCTCACACCTGAACAGGCCGCCAAGTTTGACGCCACAGTAGTCAAGGCGCTGACGGCTAAGGAACGGTGAGTCTCGATCTCGCCGCCTGCTCGGATGGCGAGCTGGCAGCGCTCGCGTTGGGCGGACGACAACTCGCCTATAGTGAATTGATGCAGCGTCACCGAGGCAGCGTGTTCCGCTTGCTGCGCAGTCATGTCGGTGACGCGGACGCCGCCGTCGACCTTACCCAGCAGAGTTTCATCGCCGCATTTTCGGCTTTACACAGCTATGATGGCGAACGCCCGTTTCGGCTATGGATCTCGCGCATTGCAATCAACAAGGCGCGGGATTGGGCACGACGCCGCGCCGTCCGCCGTTTCTTTACCTTTGCCCGCCCTATTGAAGAAGCGTGGCACATCGCGGACGGCGCCGCAGGCGCCGATGTCGAACTGACCGATCGACACGAACTGGAACGCACGATGGCGGCTATCGGCACACTGCCGTCCAATCTCCGAGAAGTGCTCGTACTCCGCACGATCGAGGAGTTAAGTCAGGCCGAAACGGCAGGAGCGCTTGGGATTAGCGGGAAGGCCGTGGAAACCAGGCTCTATCGCGCCCGTGCCAAGCTTGCAGAAATGTTGAGGGGTTGAGGCGGGCACTGCGTACTCCCTGGAAATGCGGGCAGGACTTTTCGAACCTCGATCGCTGGGACGTCTCTGGTGGCGGGTGCGCCGGAGAACCATGCGATGATGCAAGACATGAAGGATGGGTACGACGACGCATAAGGAATGACAGGTTCGACAGGGACAAACCGAATAGCCAAGGACAGAAGCGCGATGATGAAAAACGCCTACGCCAGTCTCATGCTGCAAACCCTAGTCAGCGGTGTCATCATGTATCTCGTTATGTTCGTCATGATCGACGGGCTCGACAGCTTCTACAACAACCTCAACATGTTCTATATGACGCTAATGATGATTGCGCCGATGGTGGTGCTAATGATCTTGGCGATGAAGCACATGTTCGCTTCGAGGGCGACCAATCTCGCAATCATTACGTTGTCGTTGATCGCCTTTTTTGGTTCGTTTGCTTTGATCCGAATCCAGACGACGATCGGCGATCGTGCCTTTCTGCGTTCAATGATCCCCCATCATTCAGGCGCGATCCTGATGTGCCGTGAAGCGGATCTGCGCGATGGCGAAGTCCAACGTCTATGCGGCCAAATCATCGCATCGCAACGCCAGGAAATCGACGAGATGAAGGCGATTCTCGATCGCCTCGACTGACAATCGACAAATTTCGAGGGGTCCGCGCCGCGGGTGCGTAAAGGTCGTGGAATATGAGAGGACTCGGAGCATGAAATTTCATCTAGCTGCGGCGGCATTGATGCTATCCGCAACGGCGGCGAGCGCGGCAGGACCGATTGTGGTGCATCGCGACCCAGGTTGCGGCTGCTGCGAGCAATGGGCTGCCCAGGCCCGGACGCAATTCGACAGGCCTGTCAGGATGGTCGATGATCAGAAGCGATCCGCCCTTCAGCGTGCGCGTGGCGTTCCTGTCTCGCTTTCCTCCTGTCACACCGCTCTCATCGACGGCATGGTCTTCGAGGGGCATGTTCCCATCGCAGACATGAAGCGGGTGCTTGCCCAGCGCCCGAGAGGCGTATCGGGACTGGCTGTCGCTGGAATGCCGATTGGATCGCCAGGAATGGAAGTGCCGGGGCGGCGCGGCGATCCCTATGTGGTCACGGCCTTTGGCTCCAACGGCACCCGTATATATGCGCGGCATCAAGGATAGGCGGCGATTGCCGTCAGGACAGGGTTGTTATAGATAAATTCCATCGTGAAGCGTTTCCTTGCCTCGCTGCTCCTCATCGGAGCCCTGATCGGCCTTCTTCGGAGCTGAGTGGGCCTATGCGCGCAGCGTTCCCGCGACCGCGCCGGCCAGGACAATGGCGATGGACGCGGATTGCATGGCCATGATTGCCATGCAACAGCCGGCGCCAAAGGAAAAGCCATGCAAGGGTCTCACCCTTGATTGCATCGCCGCCATGGGGTGCGTCGTGCCGTTGATGGCGGTCGATCTTCCTGGAAACCTCGCGGCACCTCACATCCACGGCAGGCCGATTTTCTGGTCGGCGACGATCGTACTCACTGGCAAGAACTTCGCCCCCGATCCCGATCCTCCCATGAACCTTGGCTGATTGACCGATCGCGTTTGTTCGGCACGCGGCAGCACCGCGCCCCGAACCCGATCCGTTTCCATTCAGTCAAAGGATATTCGTGATGACTATGAAGTTGCTTTCGGCCGCATTGCTGGCGGCCCTCAGTTTCATCACGCCCGTATGGGTGACCGACAACGCCCCGACCACGCCTCAAGGGCATTGGGAGTGGCAGTCGGCGCCTCAATACGGCCCGCGGGCTACCGGCCCTGCGCAGAAGCGCGTGTGGGTGCCTGATCAGGCACAGATGGCGAACTGTTCGTGCGACATGATGAAGATGAATGCCGCTGATTGCATGAAGTCCATGCATGATGGTCATTCCATGCCATCGGCCGACTAAAATCAGCCCCGGCGCTTTCGGGTCGCATCATTGCCGGGCTGGCGGTGGCGGCGGGACGCCCCCTGTTTCGTCGCCATACAGAGGGCGCGGGCGACGGGTGTCTGGACAGCCGTGCCAGCACGCGATCGCTCCGCCGCAAACTGGGCATACCCCATCAGCGGGGGCGCCCCGCAACGCCCCGAGAGTGAGAGGATGACCGGATTATCCGTGACGGGTTGAAAGGCAGAGGGAGTGGCCCGATGCCGGCCCGTCGCGGAGAAACGCAATGGCGCGCACCACCACATCTCGCACCAACGGCGAACGGACAGACCTCTATCAGTCCATCACCGACAAGATCATCGCCGAACTAGAGGCCGGACGGGTGCCGTGGGTTCAGCCCTGGGCCACGTCGAAGGCGTCCCTCGACATGCCGCGCAACGGCAAGACCGGTGATCGTTATTCCGGGATCAACATCCTGATCCTCTGGGACACCGTGGTCGCCAATGGCTTCTCAACCAACACATTTCTGACCTTCCGCCAGGCACTCGCGCTGGGCGGCAATGTCCGCAAGGGCGAGCACGGCACGACTGTCGTCTATGCCCATCGTTTCACGCCGGACAGCGAACGGCGCCGCGCCAGCGAAAATGGCCGCGAACCCGGCTCGATCCCCTTCCTCAAGCGCTACACCGTCTTTTCGACGGACCAGTGCGAGGGATTGCCCGAACGGATCGCCGCTCCGCCGCCGCCCTTGCCCGAAGGGCTTATTCTGCCCGAAGCCGAGACGCTGATCGCCGCGACCGGCGCCGACTTCCGTATTGGCGGCGACCGCGCCTTCTATGCTCCGGGTCAGGATTATGTGCAGGTGCCGCGACCGGACGCATATTTCGACCCCATAAACTGGCATCGGACGGCATTTCACGAGCTATCGCACTGGGTCGGGGGCCGAAGCCGGCTCGACCGCGATCAGACCGGCGCGTTCGGATCCAAGGAATATGGACGCGAGGAGCTGATCGCGGAAATGGCGGGTGCTTTCGTCTGCGCCGCGCTCGGTATCGTGCCCACCGTCCGGCACGCCGATTACCTGGGCTCCTGGCTCGATATCATCCGCGAGGACAATCGGGCCATCGTCCGCGCCGCCAGAGCCGCCTCGAAGGCCGCCAACTTCCTCCTCGACTTCCGGGACGAGGACGCCGCCGATCAGTCTGCGGTCGCGGATGCGGAAATCCAGCGGAAGGCGGCGTGAGGTGCTCATCCTTCCAGCGCTGGCGTCGGGGGCCAGGCCGGAGGGAGAGTGAGGGGATGGCCTTCGGCTTTGTGACGGGCTTGCAGCCGAGAGAGAGTCTCCCGGCGACCCGTCATGGAGTAACCGACATGGCAAAAGCTGCCCCCAAGATCGTCCTCAGCAGCGCGCGGGACATCCCGCTCGATCTGATCGACCTGTCCCAGTCCAATGTCCGGCGCGTGAAGGCCGGCGTCTCGATCGAGGCGCTTGCCGACGACATCGCCCGGCGTGGTCTTCTGCAAAGCCTGAACGTCCGCCCGACGCTCAATGACGAGGGACAGGAGACCGGCCGGTTCCATCTGCCTGCCGGCGGCCGGCGCTTTCGCGCGCTGGAACTGCTGGTGAAGCGCAAGCGGCTGGCGAAGAACGCCCCGGTGCCGTGCATCGTCAAGGATGCGAACGATCCCATCTCGGCCGAGGAAGACTCGCTTGCCGAGAACACGCACCGCGAGCAGTTGCACCCGCTCGATCAGTTCCGCTCCATGAAGCGCCTTGTCGACCAGGGCGACGATATCGAGGCGATCGCCGCCACCTTCATGACCACGCCCGCCGTGGTGCGCCAGCGCCTGAAGCTGGCGTCGGTGTCGCCCGCGCTGCACGAGATCTATGCCGAGGACGGCATGACCCTCGATCAGTTGATGGCCTTCTCGGTGAGCGAGGATCATGCCCGTCAGGAACAGGTGTGGGAGCTGCTCGCACATAGCTGGAACAAGGAATCCTCGTTCATCCGCTCGCGCCTCACCGAGAACACGGTGCGCGCGTCGGACAAGCGGGTGCTGTTCGTCGGCATCGACGCCTATGCCGAGGCCGGCGGGTGCGTGCTGCGCGACCTGTTCGAGGCCGACGATGGCGGCTGGCTTCAGGACGCCGCGCTTCTCGACACGCTGGTCGCTGCGAAGCTTCAGGCCGATGCCGAACGGATCGGCGGCGAAGGCTGGAAGTGGGTCACGGCGGCCGTGGATCTGCCCTATGGCCATCTCAACAGCCTGCGCGAGATCGACAGCGATCCGGCGGCGCTCACCGATGCGGAATCGGCGCGCGCCGAGGCCTTGACCGCCGAGGGCAACGCCATCGAGGCGAACTATGAGGATGTCGAGGAACTGCCGGAGGACGTGGCGGCGCGGATCGAAGCGATCGATGAGGAACTGGCGGGCCTGATCGAACGGCCGAGGACCTATGATCCGCGGGAAATAGGTATCGCCGGCGCTTTCGTCAGCCTCGACACCGACGGGTCGCTCTTTGTTGAACGGGGCTGGGTCCGCGCCGAGGATGAACCGCAGGTCGCCGAACCGGGCGACGATGAGGCTGAGGGCGATCAGTCCGTCGACCCGATCGGCCCGCAGCAGCCGGCTGCCCGATCCACCGTCGTCACGGTCGGCGGGGTCGCTGTGGACGAACCGGATGATGATGACGAGCAGATCATCAAGCCACTGCCCGATCGTCTGGTCTCCGAACTCACCGCGCATCGCACGCTTGCCTTGCAGGATGCGTTCGCCGCCAGTCCTTCGACGGCGTTCGCCGCCGTGTTGCATGCCATGGTGCTGTCCAGCTTCTATCATGGCCGCACCGAATCCTGTGTCGGCATCTCGGTCACGCGCACCAGCTTCGCGAACCAGGCGCCGGGCATGAAGGACAGTTCATCGGCCCGCTCGATTGCCGCACGCCATGAGGCCTGGGAGAAGCGGCTGCCCGATTCCGACAAGGACCTGTGGGACGCGCTGATGCTGCTCGACGGCGTCGATCAGGCGGCGCTGTTCGCGCATTGCGCCGCGTTCGGGGTCAATGCGCTGTGGGAGGCGACCAGCCGCTATGACGGCCGCGTCTCGGCACATGGCGTCGAGCGGCGGCTCGCGCACAGCCATGTGCTGGCGCGTGCGGTCGGTCTCGACATGGTGGCGGCGGGCTGGAAGCCGACGGTTGAGAATTATCTCGGCCGGGTCGCCAAGCCGCGCATCCTGATCGCGGTGGCCGAAGCCAGGGACGACCATACGGCCGGCCTGATCGATCATCTCAAGAAGGGCGACATGGCCCGCGAAGCCGAGCGCCTGCTGGCCGATGCGGACTGGTTGCCCGAACCGCTCCGCACGCCGGCGATCGAAGATGCGTTCGATCCGGCGGCGGTCGATCAGGACGAGGCCGCCGATGCCGATGCCGAGGCACTGCCCGCGTTCCTCGGCGGGGACGACGACCAACCGGCTGACGAGGACGATCTGTCCGAAGGCTATGCGATCGCAGCCGAATAGCCGCCCACTCTGGCGGGGCGGCTCCGGTCGCTCCGCCACCCTTTTCCAACACCCATCACCAGAAGCCCGGCCCATTGCGCCGGGCTTTTGCATATCTGGAGATATTCCATGACTTCACCACGCATATTCGGCGCCAATGCGCTGAGCGATCTTATCCGCACCGCGCCGCTCGGCGCGCTCCTGCGCTATTCCGACGGCCAGCCGAGACCGCCGGCCCGGTTCAACAAGAAACTCGCCGCCTGGGAGCGCAACAATGGCGTCGGGCGTCTGATCAAGAAGACCCCGGCGATCGTGCGGCCGACCTATTCCATCCCGGAAGGCTTCACACTCCATCATGGCGATTTTGGCAGCGGCGGCGTCATCGTGATGGTGGTGACGATGACCTGGCATGTCACCAGCGCGCTGCATTTCGAGATCGTAGAACAACCGACAGACGGGATGGTACGCGTGCTCACCCAGTGGGAGGGCGTGGACGAACTGCGTCACCTCGCGCCCGACATGGCGACCGCGCAAAGCTGGTTCGCCAGCCATCGCTATTCGAACGCCCGGTTCGAGGTCGTCGGCGACGAGGCGAACGCCATCCTTCCAGACATCGGGAGGGCGGCATGAACGCGGGTGATGCTATCGCCGCCGTCTTTGGCCGTTCCGCCGATGGCCATCTCGCTGCACGGGTCGAGGATATCGGCTTCATCGCTATCCCGGCGAAAAACGGGTTCAGGGTGGCGACCGGCTGGCGTCTGACCCGGCCGATCGACCAATGGACGACAAGCAATGTCTTCGGCGCGTCAGCCAGCGTCGCCGATGAAGCGACCTTTCGCGCCCATGTCGAGGAGAACGCCGAACATCGCCGCCAGCTTCGAACGCTTGGCCGCCGTGAGGATCGTCAGCGAATCTCCACACCCTGGGGCATGGCGCAGTCGAGCGAGATCTATGCCGACGGCGTGGCCTTCCATTCGACCGCCAGCCATGGCGGGATCAAGCTCGACCGGACACGCAATGCGGCGATGCCTACCGTGCTGCGCGTTTCAGGCGGATGGTATGAAGAAGACTGCGAATGGGCCAAGGTCGCCATCGGCTTTCCCGACCTGTTCACCGATTGCGAGCGTCGCCACGCCGATCGCACGCTGCGCGACTATTATCCCGAGTGCTGGGAGGCGGTGCATGGCCGCACCCTCGAATCAGGGGAATCCTTCGCCAATGATCGCCGGCTTTTCCACGAGGCCCACGCCCATGACTGGGTGGTGATCTCGGCGATCACCTCGAAGGAGCGGCCGGGGTTCGTGGATTGTGTCGCCACACTCGGGGGCGGCCGTGCGGCAACCACCCGTCGCCGGTTTCTGGTTCCTGAGGATGAGTATCGTGCGGGCCCGCACGGATTCGTGATCGACGAACAGCGGCACCGGGCCTGGGATGGTTCCACCGCCAGCGCCGCCTAAACGTCAGACATCAACCGGGCGATCTCCAGCGTGGGATCGCCCGGATTTTTGTGTCAGGCGGCTTCATCATCATCGCGGCCCCGTTCAGGGCATCAGCGTGGATACGCCAAGGGCCGCTCGTGCCACTGATCGAGTGTGCACAGCGTCGCGCTGGCGACGCCAATAGCTAGCGGTGCTGGAGCCTCGACCAGAGCAAGAGGCAGGCCGGAAGGGGCGAGCCTGCCGGATCGAGAGAGAGCATCCGCTGGCTTGCTCCAGTCCCGCTCTCCTCGGACATTTCTCATGACTCCATCTGCATCCGCTACCCGTTCGGCGGCGTTATTTCCTGCCGCGCCCGGTTTCGCCGCGACTGGCCAGGCGATCCTTGCCGCCGCCAATCTCATCCTGCCTGACCTCGAACGCGGCCGCGCCATCGACGCGCGTGCGTTGCGCTTCGCCATGGAGGCGACGTTCGGTGGTTCCGATGCTGACGGCACCTGGGACTGGAAGACCGTCTATGACGCCTGTGAGGCGGCGCAAGTGCTGTTCCTGCGTAAATACGGATCTGCGATTTTCCGTAAATCCGCTTCTCCGGCAGCCGCGCTGGCGATGATCGAGAAGATCGGCGCCTTGTTGCCGACCCACACGCGTCGATCCCAATCCTCCCAGACATTGCAGCAATTCTCAACGCCTGCCGGACTCGGCGTCGTCGCGGCGCTCGCCGCCGCCATCCGGCCCGGCGACGTCGTGCTGGAACCATCGGCCGGCACCGGGCTACTCGCCGTCCATGCCGAGAGCCGGGGCGCGCGTCTGATCCTCAATGAACTGGCAGAGATCCGCGCCGAGGTGCTGGCGGGGCTGTTCGGCGACTGCGCCGTCACCCGCCATAACGCCGCGCATATCCATGATCATCTGGACGCGAGCCTGATTCCCACCGTAGTGCTGATGAACCCGCCATTCTCGGCGGTTGCGCATGTCGATCGCACCATGAAGGACGCAGCGCTGCGCCATATCGGCTCGGCGCTGGCGCGTCTGGCGCCGGGCGGCCGTCTGGTCGCGATCACCGGCGCAAGCTGCGCGCCCGACAATCCCACCTGGACCGAAGCTTTTTTCCGACTTCAGGAGCGCGGCCGCGTGGTCTTCTCGGCGGCGATCGACGGCGGGGTCTATGCGAAGCACGGCACCACCATCGACACGCGGCTGACCGTGATCGACCGCGTCCCCGCCGACGACCTCACGGTCTTCCCGGTCTCGCCGGGCGTCGCGCCCGATACCGCCACGCTGCTACGCTGGGTGCTCGACCTCATGCCGCCGCGCGCTCCCACGCCCAATGCACCGCCGCCCGCCACGCCGATCGCCCTGCCGGCGATGACGGCAAAGCTCACAGGCTCGCGTATCGTGACCGTCCCCGCGCCGGTTCCGGTCAGCGCGTCCGATGCCGTCGAACTGGCCTATGAGACCATCGACTGGACTCCCGCCGAAGCCGGCCGGCTGACCGAGGCGATCTATGAGCCCTATGGGCTCCAGTCGATCCATATCCCTGGCGCGAAGCCGCACCCCACGCCGCTGGTCCAGTCGGCGGCGATGGCCTCGGTCGCGCCGCCCAGGCCGTCTTATTGTCCGCTGCTGCCGTCCCGGCTGATCGCTGACGGCATATTGTCTGATGCCCAGCTCGAATCCATCATTCTCGCGGGCGAAGCGCATGGCGACCATCTGGCGGGATCGTGGAGCGTCGATCCGACCTGGGATGTCGTCACCGCCGCGCCAGACGATGCCGAGAGCGCGGTGCGCTTCCGGCGTGGCTGGATGTTGGGCGACGGGACCGGCGCCGGCAAGGGCCGCCAGGTTGCGGGCATCATCCTCGACAACTGGCTCAAAGGCCGCCGCCGCGCGGTCTGGGTGAGCCGGTCGGAGACCCTGCATCAGGACGCGATGCGCGACTGGGAAGCGCTCGGGCAAGAACGGCTGCTGGTGACGCCGCTGTCCCGGTTCCGCCAGGGCACGCCGATCAGGCTCGATGCGGGCGTGTTGTTCACGACCTACGCCACGCTGCGGTCGCAGGAACGCGGCGAGAAGGTCAGCCGCGTCCAGCAGATCGTCGACTGGCTGGGGGCGGACTTTGACGGCGTGATCGTGTTCGACGAGGCGCACGCCATGACCAATGCGGCCGGTGGCAAAGGCGAGCGCGGCGATCAGGTGCCTTCGCAACAGGGTCGTGCCGGGCTCAGACTCCAGCACGCCTTGCCGAATGCCCGCATCGTCTATGTCTCGGCGACCGGCGCGACCACCGTGCAGAACCTCGGCTACGCCCAGCGCCTCGGCCTGTGGGGCGGTGAAGACTTCCCCTTCTCGACGCGCTCGGAGTTCATCGCCGCGATCGAGGATGGCGGGGTCGCGGCGATGGAGGTTCTCGCACGCGACCTAAAGGCGCTCGGCCTCTATGCGGCCCGCTCGCTGTCGTTCGACGGCGTCGAATATGAGATGCTCGAACACAGGCTGACGCCCGGCCAGATCGGCATCTACGACGCCTATGCCGGCGCTTTCCGGACGTTATGCGCAGCTGCGCATAAGACAGCTAATCGCGAGGACGCGATAATGCGAAGGTGTCCAGGATTCATTTTTGTTTTCCTT
>NZ_JAKLSQ010000012.1 GCF_022014495.1 Sandaracinobacteroides sayramensis | reverse complement strand
GTCCGGGCGGCGGCGGCGGCGGCGGCTTCGGCGGCAACCCCGGGATCGTGATCGGCACGGCTCGCGGCAAGGTGAAGTTCTTCAACAGCCAGAAGGGCTTCGGCTTCGTCGTCCGCGACGATGGCGGCGAAGACGTCTTCCTGCACATTTCCGCTCTGGAACGCGCCGGTCTCACCAATGTGGCCGAGAATCAGGAAATCGAATTCTCCTTGACCGACCGCAACGGCCGCGTTTCCGCGACCGACGTGCAGGTGATCGGCGATGTGCTGGAAGTGGAGGAACGCGCCCCGCGTCCGCCGCGCGAAGGCGGCTTCGAACGCGGCCCGCGCACGGGTGGCGGCTTCGGCAACCGTCCGCCCCCGGTGACGGACGGCACCCGCTACGAAGGCACGGTGAAATTCTTCAACGGCCAGAAGGGCTTCGGCTTCATCGCCCGCGACGATGGCGGCGCTGACGCCTTCGTCCACATCTCGGCGGTGGAACGCGCCGGTCTCACCGACCTCGCGGAAAACCAGCGCGTGACGTTCGAGCTGGAGCTCGACCGTCGCGGCAAGCAGGCCGCGGTGAACCTCGAACTGCTCTGATCCGGGCCGTTCAAAACCAATGAAAGGGGCGGGGGCCTGAAACCCCCGCCCTTTTTGCTTACGCCTTCCCGGGGATTTTTCGGCCGGCGCCCGGCCGCACCGGCTTGGCTTTTGCCGCGCCATGCCGCAATCCATGCGCATGGCGACCCGCGAGCAGGCAGATCCGGCCCTCACGCCGATGGACGAGCCGCCGCCCATGCCGTCCCCCTCGCCCTGGGCCTATCCGATCTTCCGCGCCATCTGGGTGGCGACGCTCTTCTCCAACTTCGGCGGGCTGATCCAGTCGGTCGGCGCTTCGTGGATGATGCTGTCGCTTTCCGCGTCCGAACGGATGGTGGCGCTGGTGCAGGCCTCCGTCGCCCTGCCGATCCTGCTCTTGTCGCTGCTGGCCGGCGCGCTGGCCGACAATCTGGACCGGCGCCGGGTCATGCTCTTCGCGCAGACGATGATGCTCGTCGTCTCGATAACGCTCGCCGCCTTCGCCTGGGCGAAATGGCTCACCCCGGAAACGCTGCTGCTCTTCACCTTCCTGATCGGCTGCGGCACGGCGCTGAACGGCCCGGCCTGGCAGGCGTCGGTGGGCGACATGGTGGAACGCCCGGCGCTGCCTTCGGCCATCGCCCTCAATTCCATGGGCTTCAACATCGCCCGCAGCCTCGGCCCGGCGATCGGCGGCGCCATCGTCGCGGCGGCCGGCGCGGCCGCGGCCTTCCTGGTGAACGCGCTCTCCTATGTCGTGCTGATCGGGGTGCTGGCCCGCTGGCGGCCGAACCGGCCGCCGCGCCAGCTCCCGCCCGAACGCATCGACCTGGCGATGGCGTCCGGAGTCCGCTACGTAGCCATGTCGCCCAACATCCGCCGGGTGCTGCTGAGGGCGCTGCTGTTCGGCCTCGGCGCCAGCGCCGTGCCGGCGCTGATGCCGGTCGTCGCGCGCGACCTCGTCGCCGGCGGGCCGCTCACCTATGGCCTGCTGCTGGGCGCCTTCGGGGTGGGGGCGGTCGGCGGGGCGCTGCTGGTGCGGCGGCTGCGGGCGAAATTCACCACCGAGCAGATCGTCCGCCTGGCGTCGGCCGCCTTTGCCATCGGCGCCGCCACCACGGGCGTCAGCCCCGATCTCTTCGCCACCATTCCGGCCCTGCTGCTGGCGGGGGCGGGCTGGGTCGTCGCGCTCTCCACCTTCAACGTCACGGTGCAGCTGGCGGCGCCGCGCTGGGTGGTGGCGCGGGCGCTGGCGCTCTACCAGATGTTCGCCTTCGGCGGCATGGCGGCCGGAAGCTGGATCTTCGGCTCGCTCGCCGAGCATCAGGGCATAGCCTCGGCGCTGGTGGCCGCCGCCATGCTGCAGATCGGCGGAATCCTGCTGGGCACCATCCTGCCGCTGCCGGTGATGGAGGAAGTGAATCTCGATCCGCTCGCCCGCTGGCGGGAGCCGGAGACCAGCGTGCCGGTCACGCCGCGCAGCGGCCCGATCGTCATCACCATCGAATACAGGATAAGGGAGGCGGACATCGCCGCCTTCCTGACGGTGATGGGCGAGCGCCGGCGGATCCGCCTGCGCGACGGCGCCCGGCACTGGACGCTGCTGCGCGACCTCAACGACAGGGAATTGTGGATCGAGCGCTACCATGTCGCCACCTGGCTCGACTATCTGCGCCACAATCAGCGCCGCACCCAGGCGGACGCCGCGAACATCGAGCAGATCCTGGCGCTCCACATCGGCCCGGACCGGCCGCTGGTGCAGCGGATGATCGAGCGGGAGACGCACTCGCTTCCAGGCCTGGCCGAGTCCGACCCGCACGATCTCGGCCCGCCGCCGACGGACGCCTCGGGCACGGCGCAGATATAGATTGGGGACTCCTGTTCCCTTCGTCACCCCGGGCTTCACCCGGGGTCCAGCTTTCCCGCCGGCGAGGAAAAGAAGCGGGAACCCATGCGGACAAACAAGGAACCGGAGCGGCTGTTTTGCTCCAATCAAAACGTCAATCGCTCCAGCGTCGCGGTTGCGCCGGCGCCTGTCTCTGCATAGCATCCGCGTCATGCCCGCGTTCCGCTCCGCCATCGCCTTTCTGGCTTTCGCCATCGCCGCCCCCGCGCTCGCCGCGCTTTCGCCCGCGGAGGAGAAGATGACAGCGGCGGTGGAGGCCGGAAAGGCGCGCAACCTCGCCCTTCTCGAACGGATGGTGAACCAGAACAGCGGCACGCTCAATCTGGAGGGGGTAGAGAAGGTGGCGCGGATGCTGCGTCCGGAATTCGAGGCGCTGGGGATGGAGGTGCGCTGGATTCCGATGCCGGAAACCGGCCGCGCCGGGCATCTCGTCGCCACGAAGGCGGGAAGCAGGGGCGGCAAGCGCCTGCTGCTGATCGGGCATCTGGACACGGTGTTCGAACCCGACAGCCCCTTCCAGCGTTTCTCGATGGAAGGCGATGTGGCGCGCGGCCCTGGGGTGGGCGACAACAAGGGCGGGGTGCTGGTGATCCTGGCGGCGCTGCAGGCGATGCAGGCGGCCGGCACGCTGAAGGACGCGGCCATCGAAGTCTGGCTGACGGGGGACGAGGAGGACGCGGGCGCCCCGCGCAGCCTCGCCCGCGCCGGGCTGGTGGAAGCCGGCAGGCGCTCCGACGTGGCGCTGGATTTCGAAGGGCTGGCGCAGCAGGACGGCGCCGACATGGGCTCGATCGCCCGCCGCTCGTCCAACACCTGGGAGTTGCGCACGACGGGGAAGGGCGCCCATTCCAGCGGCATCTTCCGCGAACATGTGGGCGACGGCGCCATCTTCGAAATGGCGCGGATCATCGCCGCCTTCCGCACCGAGCTGCCGGAGCCCAGCCTCACCTTCAACATCGGCCTGCTGGCCGGAGGCACCACCGCCGAGCTGCAGGCGGAAGGCACGCGCGGCGTCGCCAGCGGCAAATCCAACATCGTCCCGGCCGTCGCCGTGGCGCAAGGCGATTTCCGCACGCTTTCGAACGAGCAGACGCAGCGCGTGCGGGCGAAGATGCAGGCGATCGTCGCCCGCAACAGCCCCGGCACCACGGCGGAAATCCATTTCAACGAAGGCTATCCGCCGATGGCGCCGACAGCCGGCAACCGCGC
This sequence comes from Sandaracinobacteroides sayramensis, assembly GCF_022014495.1. Taxonomy (GTDB): domain Bacteria; phylum Pseudomonadota; class Alphaproteobacteria; order Sphingomonadales; family Sphingomonadaceae; genus Sandaracinobacteroides; species Sandaracinobacteroides sayramense. The sequence continues at coordinate 20,171 of NZ_JAKLSQ010000012.1, read as the reverse complement.
GCTGCTGGGGGCGCTGAACGCCGTCAACCGCGACCTGGGGCTGCCGGAAATGGCCGAGCTCGATCCGCTGCGGCGCGGCGCCGGGGATATCGGTTTCGTCGCGGCGGACGTGGACGGGCTGGTGGGCCTCGGCGCGGCCGGCGCCGGAGACCACACCGACTCGGAGCGTATCCGGATTTCCAGCCTGTGGAAGCAGGCGAAGCGCGCCGCCATCCTGATGTCGCGGCTGGCAAGCGAAAAGCGATGAGCCGAAGTCAACCATGGCAAATAGATAGGTTTCCGTAAGAATCTGAGTGCGACTCACTTGACAGCGAAAGGGGGCTGGTTGATGCGCCGCAGCATGTTGAGCGAAAAGAGTACCCAGATGGTATCGTTTTGGCGCGGGAAGATCGTTGCAGCCGCTTTTGTGCCGCTTCTGCTGGCCGGCTGCGCCCAGGAACAGCCGCCGGCGATGCCGCCGCCGCAGGTGGAAGTGGTGGTCGTCCGCACCGAGCCGATCGCCAATGTGATCGAGCTTCCGGGCCGGGTGCAGGCGGTGCGCACCGCCGAAGTCCGCGCCCGGGTGACCGGGATCGTCGGCGAGCTGCTGTTCCGCGAGGGCAGCGACGTCCGCGCCGGCCAGCCGCTCTTCTCGATCGACCCGCGCGAGCTTCAGGCGAGCCTCGCCGCCGTGCAGGCGACCCTGCAGCGCGCCGAGGCCGGCGCCGCCAACGCCCGGCAGGATGTGGAGCGCTACCGCCCGCTGCTGAAGGACCAGGCCATCTCCAAGCAGGAGTATGACACCGCGGTCGCCCGGCTGAACACGGCGGAGGCCGATGTGCTCCAGGCCCGCGCCCAGGTGGCGAGCGCCCGGCTGAACCTCGGCTATTCCACGGTGACGGCGCCGATTTCCGGCCGCACCGGCCGCGCCCTCGTCACCGAAGGGGCGCTGGTCTCGGCCGGCGAAGGCACGCTGCTGACGGTGATCGAGCAGGTGAGCCCGGTCTATGTGAACTTCTCGCAGGCCAGCTCCGACGTGCTGGCGATCCGGCGGGACATCCAGTCCGGCAAGCTCCACCTGCCCTCGCTGCAGCGCGTGCAGGTGGAACTCGAGCTGGAGGACGGCAGCCGCTTCAGCCAGAGCGGCCGCATCGACTTCCTCGCCCCGACGCTGGACGAGTCGACCGGCTCGGTCGCGCTGCGCGCCGAATTCCCCAACCCCGGCGGCCTGCTGCTGCCCGGCCAGTTCGTGCGCGCCCGCATCTTCGCCGGCACCCGCAACGACGCGATCCTGGTGCCGCAGCGCGCCGTCAACGTCGGCCCGCAGGGCGGCATCGTCATCGTCGTCAACGCCGAGAATCTGGCCGAAGCCCGGCCGGTCGGCCTCGGCGACCTCCGGGGCGAGAATTGGGTGGTCACCGGCGGCCTGAAGCCCGGAGACCGGGTGATCACCGCCGGCCTGCAGAAGGTGCAGCCGGGCCAGCCGGTGCAGGTCGTCGAATCGGCGCCCGCGCCGGGCGGCCCGACGGCGCCGGACCCGGCGCCACAGGGGGCGGCCCCGGCGGCCAAGGCCAAGTAAATGGGTCCCCGTTTCTTCATCGACCGCCCGGTCTTCGCCTGGGTCGTGGCGCTGCTGATCTCGCTCGGCGGCCTGCTGGCGCTGATGTCGCTCCCCATCGAGCAATATCCCAGCGTCGCGCCGCCTTCGCTCACCATCACCGCCACCTATCCGGGCGCCGACGCCGCCACCGTCGAGCAGACGGTGACGCAGGTGATCGAGCAGGAGCTGAACGGAGTCGAGGGCCTGCTCTACATGTCGGGCAGTTCCAGCTCGAACGGCCAGTCGACGATCACCGCCACCTTCGAGAGCGGCACCGACATCGACATCGCGCAGATGAACGTGCAGAACCGGCTGACGCTGGTCGAGCAGCGTCTGCCCGAGGAAGTGCGCCGCCAGGGCATTCCGGTCCGGCAGGCCAATTCCGGCTTCCTTCTCCTCATCGCCATCAGCTCGAAGACCGGGGCCACCGCCGATCAGGAACTGGGCAATTTCGCCTCCTCGCGCGTGGTCGACGAACTGCGCCGCGTGAACGGCGTCGGCGATGTGCAGCTCTTCTCCTCGCCTTATGCGATGCGCGTCTGGCTCGATCCGGAACGCCTCGCCTCGTTCCGCATGTCCTCGGCCGAGGCGCTCGCCGCCGTGCAGGAGCAGAACAGCCAGAGCCCCGGCGGCCAGCTCGGCGACCTGCCGCTCGCGGGCGGCACCGAACTGAACGCGGCCATCGTCACCCAGGGGCGCTTCAACACCCCCGAGCAGTTCCGCCGAATCATCCTGCGCGCCAACACCGACGGCTCGACGGTGACGCTGGGCGACGTGGCGCGGGTGGAGCTGGGCGCGCTCTCCTATGCCGCGTCCGCCGAACTCAACGGCAAGCCCGTCGCGGTGATGGCGGTCCAGACCACGACCGGGGCGAATGCCATCAACACCGCCGAAGGCGTCCGCGCCCGCATGGCGGAGCTGGAGAAAAGCTTCCCGCAGGACATCGCCTGGTCCGTCCCCTACGACACCACGCCCTTCATCTCCGCCTCCATCGGCGAAGTGGTGCGCACGCTCGCCGAAGCCATGCTGCTGGTGTTCCTGGTGATGTTCCTGTTCCTGCAGAACTGGCGCGCCACCCTCATCCCCACCATCATCGTGCCGATCGCGCTGGCGGGCGCCTGCATGGGCCTGTTCCTGATGGGCTTCACCATCAACGTGCTCTCGCTCTTCGCCATGGTGCTGGCGATCGGCATCCTCGTCGACGACGCCATCGTCGTCATCGAGAATGTCGAGCGGATCATGGCGGAGGAGCATCTGCCGCCGAGGGAGGCGACCATCAAGGCGATGGGGCAGATTACCTCGGCCATCGTCGGCATCACGCTGGTGCTGATGGCGGTGTTCGTGCCGATGAGCTTCTTCCCCGGCTCCACCGGCGGCATCTACCGCCAGTTCGCCGTCACGCTCATCGTCTCCATCGGCTTTTCGGCGCTGCTCGCCCTCTCGCTCACGCCCGCGCTTTGCGCCACCTTCCTGAAGCCGCACAAGCCGAAGGCCGAAGGAGAGACGCAAAGCCTGCCCGAACGCTTCTTCGGCAAGTTCAACCGCTGGTTCGAACGGGTGACGCACGGCTATCAGGGTGTCGTCGGCAAGATGCTGGGCAAGTCGCTGCGCTGGCTGCTCGTCTTCCTGCTGATGGTCGGCCTGACCGGCTTCCTCTTCACCCGGCTGCCCGGCGGCTTCCTCCCGAACGAGGACCAGGGCGTGCTCTTCACCGCCATCCAGGCGCCGGCGGGCGCCACCGTCGGCCGCACGGACGAGGCGATCCGTCAGGTGAGCGAGCATTTCGCGCAAATGCCGGAAGTGCAGAGCCAGGTGGTGGTGCGCGGCTTCAGCTTCTTCGGCCAGGGCCAGGCCAATGGCATGGTCTTCTCGACGCTCACGCCATGGGGCGAGCGCTCCGGCAAGGCCAGCAACGCCCTCACCCTGATGGAGCAGGCCAATATGGCCTTCTTCGGAATCAAGCAGGCGATGGTGTTCGCGCTCAGCCCGCCGGCCATCCCGGAACTGGGCAATTCCAGCGGCTTCGCCTTCAAGCTGAAGGACGTGGGCGGCATGGGGCCGGACGCGCTGCTGGGCGCGCGCAACCAGCTGCTCGGCGCCGCCGCGCAAAGCCCGGTGCTGATGGGCGTCCGCCCGGAGGGGCAGGAGAATGCGCCGCAGCTGAAGGTCACCATCGACCGGGTGAAGGCCCGAGCGCTCGGCCTCTCGATCGGCGACGTGAACGGCACGCTGGCGATCGCCTTCGGCTCGGCCTATGCCAACGACTTCACCTACGATGGCCGCATCCTGCGCGTCATGCTGCAGGCGGAGGCGCCGTTCCGCATGACCCCGCGCGACGTGCTGGCGCTGAAGGTGCGCAACGCGTCCGGGGAAATGGTGCCCTTCGGCAGCTTCACCACCGTCGAGTGGGTGACGGGGCCACAGCAGCTCGACCGCTACAACGGCTATCCGGCGATGACCATTTCCGGCTCGGCGGCGCCCGGCAAGGCGTCGGGCGACGCCATGGCGGAAATGGAGCGGCTGGCGCAAAGCCTTCCCGAAGGCTTCTCCTACGAATGGACGGGCACCAGCTTCGAGGAACAGCAGGCCGGCGGCCAGATCGGCGCGCTTCTGGGGCTGTCGTTCCTGATCGTCTTCCTGCTGCTGGCGGCGCTTTACGAAAGCTGGTCGATCCCGGTCGCCGTGCTGCTGGTGGTGCCGCTCGGCGTGCTGGGCGCGGTGCTGCTGACGATGGCGCGCGGCCTCTCGGCGGACGTCTATTTCAACGTCGGCCTCATCGCCATCATCGGCCTTGCCGCCAAGAACGCCATCCTGATCGTGGAATTCGCCATCGAGGAAGAGGATGCGGGCAAGTCGCCGCTGGAAGCGACGCTGAACGCCGTGAAGCTGCGCCTGCGGCCGATCATCATGACCTCGCTCGCCTTCATCGGCGGCATGATCCCGCTGTTCATCGCCTCCGGGGCCGGCGCCGCCAGCCGCGTCGCGGTCGGCACCGGGGTGATCGGCGGCATGCTGGCGGCGACGCTGCTCGGCATCTTCTTCACGCCGCTCTTCTACCTCTCGATCCGCCACTGGCTGAACAAGGACAAGCCCGTGCACGAGCCGCATGTCGACACCGTGCCGGTCACCACCGCCGAGTGGCTGAACACGGAATGGCCCGCGCCCGGCGCGCATCCCCCGGCGGAGGGCGAACGCCCCGACGACGGACAGCCCGGCAAGTCCAATCCGCGCGATGGAGGCCCCGATGCGCAGTAACGCTTCCCTCCTCGCGGCGCTGCTGGCCGGCACGCTGCTGGCCGGGTGCAGCCTGGCGCCCAAGCATGTCCGCCCGGTCGCGGCGGTGGAAAGCGGCTGGCGGGAACCGGCCGCCGCGGGCGGAGTCGCCGCCACCTCCATCGGCTACGCCGACTATTTCCCGGACGACCGGCTGAAGGCGCTCATCGCCCTGGGGCTGGAACATAACCGCGACCTCGCCGTCTCCACCGCCCGCATCGCGGAGGCGCGCGGCCTCTACGGCATCCAGCGCGCCGACCAGCTTCCGGGCCTCGCCGCCCAGGGCAGCTACGCCCGCAGCCGCACCGCGTCGGACGATGCGGGCGGGCAGGGCGCGATCACCGGCTCGCGCCAGGCGGTCGGCGTGACGGTTCCGGGCTTCGAGCTGGATTTCTGGGGCCGGGTGCGCAACCTCTCGGAAGCCGCGCGCAGCCAGTATCTGGCGACCGAGGCCGGCGACCGTTCGGCGCGCCTCGCCATGGTCCGCTCGATCGCCACCGCCTATTGGCAGGAGCGCGAGACGGACGAGCGCCTCGCGCTCGCCGAAGCGACCGTCAAGAGCCGCAACGAAGGCGTGCGGATCGCCGGGCAGCGGCTCGACGCCGGGGTCACCTCCGCGCTCGACTATCGGCAGGCGCAATCGCTGCTGACGCAGGCGGAAACCGAACTGGCGGCGCTGAAGCTCGCCCGATCGGAAGCGCATAATCTGCTGGTGGTGCTGGTGGGCGGCCCGATCCCGGAAACCCTGCCGCGGCCGCTGCCGCTCGCCGGGCAGAAGCCGGACCATGCGCTGGCGGAAGGCCTGCCGTCGGGCCTGCTCGAAGCCCGGCCGGACATCCTCGCGGCGGAAGAGCAGTTGCGCGCCGCCCGCGCCAATGTGGGGGCGGCCCGCGCCGCCTTCTTCCCGCAGATCGCCCTCACCGGCAGCCTCGGCTATGCCTCGGGCGATCTCGACAGTCTCTTCCACAACGACGGCTTCAACTGGAGCTTCGGCCCCTCCATCTCTGTCCCGCTGTTCGACTGGGGCCGGCGCAAGGGCAATGTCGACGTGGCGGTCGCCCGCACCGACATCGCCGTCGCCACCTATGAAAAGACGGTGCAGGAGGCTTTCCGCGAAGTGGCGGACGCGCTCGCCGGCCGCCGCTACCTCGCCGAGGAGGTGGAGGCGCAGCAGCGCGCCACCGAAGCGCAGCGCGAGATCGCCCGGCTGGCGCAGATCCGCTACAGGGAAGGCGTCGCCAACTATCTCGAAGTGCTGGACGCCGAGCGCAACCTCTTCACCGCCGAGCAGGCGCTGCTCTCGCTCCGGCGGCTGGAGCTGTCGAATCTCGCGGCGCTCTACGCCGCGCTCGGCGGCGGCCTGAGCCCGGCGAGCTGACCGGCCACACCCGGCCACAACCAGCCCCCCACCACCACTGCGTCACCCCGGGTCAAGCCCGGGGCGACGCGGGCGCAGCCCGCCACCCGCCACATCCGGAAAAACCCGCCGGCGGCAAAAGGCAGCGCGGCCCTTCAGCCGCCGGCAAAATTGCCCGGGTGCGCGCTTTTGCCGCCCGCCCCTTCACCCACCCCGCCCCTCCACCTCCCGCTTCACGAAACTGTGATTTGACCGGGATCAAGGCTTTGCCATGGCTTCCCGCGCCAAAAGGCGCAAGCACGCCCGGATCTACCGGGCCAATAGCTATTTCAGGACCGGGGCCAATGTCATGACAGCCTTTTTTTCAGCCGGGGCCTATCTCGTCTTCGGGATAATGTCGCTTTTCATGATCGCCACCGCCACGTCGGCGGGGTTCGCGATCCACGGGGTGATCATCCTCATCGCCTGCATCCTCGCGGCGCTGACGACGCTCGGCCGGGTGAAACCGACGGAGCGCGACGGCTGGGTCGTCCCGGAAAAGACCGACGGCGGCTATTATGACGGAGTGATCAAGGCAGGGGTCATCGCCACGGTGTTCTGGGGCATCGCCGGGCTTCTGGTCGGAGTCGTCATCGCCGCCCAGCTCGCCTGGCCGGTGCTGAACCTCGGCCTCGAATGGACGAGCTTCGGGCGCCTGAGGCCGCTCCACACCTCGGCGGTCATCTTCGCCTTCGGCGGCAACGCGCTCATCGCCACCTCCTTCTGGGTGGTGCAGCGCACCTGCCGCACGCAGCTTTTCGCGCCGGGCCTCTCCTGGTTCGTCTTCTGGGGCTATCAGCTCTTCATCGTGCTGGCGGCGACCGGCTATCTGCTGGGCATCACCCAGTCCAAGGAATATGCCGAGCCGGAATGGTATGTGGACCTCTGGCTCACCATCGTCTGGGTGGCCTATTTCCTGGTCTATGTCGGCACCATCGTGAAGCGGCGCGAGCCGCACATCTATGTCGCCAACTGGTTCTATCTCGCCTTCATCATCACCATCGCCATGCTGCACATCGTCAACAATCTGGCGGTGCCGGCCGGCTTCGGCCCCAAGAGCTACATCGTCTGGTCCGGGGTGCAGGATGCGCTGACGCAATGGTGGTATGGCCACAACGCCGTCGGCTTCTTCCTCACCGCGGGCTTCCTCGGCATGATGTATTATTTCGTGCCGAAGCAGGCCGGGAAGCCGGTCTATTCCTACCGGCTGTCCATCGTCCACTTCTGGTCGCTGATCTTCCTCTACATCTGGGCCGGCCCGCACCATCTGCACTTCACCGCCCTGCCGGACTGGGCGCAGACGCTGGGCATGGTCTTCTCGGTGATGCTGTGGATGCCGAGCTGGGGCGGCATGATCAACGGCCTGATGACGCTGGACGGCGCGTGGGACAAGATCCGCACCGATCCCATCATCCGCATGTTCGTGGCGGCGCTCGCCTTCTACGGCATGGCCACCTTCGAAGGCCCGGTGATGTCGATCCGCTCGGTGAACGGGCTTTCGCACTACACCGACTGGACCATCGGCCACGTCCATTCCGGCGCGCTCGGGTGGAACGGCATGATCACCTTCGCCTGCGTCTACTTCCTGACGCCCCGCCTGTTCGGCGCGGAACGGATGTATTCGCTGCGCATGATCAACTGGCACTTCTGGCTGGCGATGGGGGGCATCGTCCTCTACGCCGCCTCCATGTGGGTGGCCGGCATCATGCAGGGGCTCATGTGGCGGGAATTCAACGCCGAGGGCTATCTCGTCTATTCCTTCGCGGAAGTCGTGGCGGCGATGCACCCCTATTACATCATCCGCTGGCTGGGCGGGGTTCTCTACCTCGTCGGCGCGCTGCTGATGGCCTGGAACGTCTGGATGACGGCGAAGGGCCGGCTGCGCGACGAGGCCCCGCTCGACGCCGGCCAACCCTACAACCCTTCGGCCGACAGGCCGCTTGAGCCCCGCCCCGCCGGCGCTCTCGCCCAACCCGCCGAATAGGAGCGACACGCATGATTTTCGAGAATCATGGAAAGGTCGAGCGCAACGTCACCATTCTCGCGGTCCTGACGCTGATCGTGGTGATGATCGGCGGCCTGGTGCAGATGGTGCCGCTCTTCTTCCTGGAGAACACCATCGAGAAGGTGGAAGGGGTGCGCCCCTACACGCCGCTCGAGCTGGCCGGGCGCAACATCTACATCCGCGAGGGCTGCTACACCTGCCACTCGCAGATGATCCGGCCTTTTCGCGACGAGGCGGAGCGCTACGGCCACTACAGTCTCGCCGCCGAAAGCATGTACGATCACCCCTTCCAATGGGGCTCGAAGCGCACGGGGCCCGACCTCGCCCGCGTCGGCGGCCGCTATTCGGACGAGTGGCACGTCCAGCACCTGATGGCCCCCACCAAGGTGGTGCCGGAATCGATCATGCCCTCCTACGCCTTCCTGAAGACCCGCGACCTCGACATGCGCGACGCCGCCGCGCATCTGAAGGCCAACCGCGCCGTCGGCGTGCCCTACACCGACGCGCATATCGAGAATGCGCTGAAGGATCTCAAGGCGCAGGCCGACCCCATGGGCGACCCGAGCGAGCTCGAAAGCCGCTACCCCAGGGTGCAGGTGCGCGACTTCGACGGCAACCCCGACCGGCTGACCGAAATGGACGCGCTGGTCGCCTATCTGCAGATGCTGGGAACGCTGGTCGACTTCGACAGCTATGTACCGGCCGAAAACCGGCGCTGAGGAGGACTGGCATGGATTATCAGCAACTCCGCACCTTCGCCGACAGCTGGGGGCTGCTCTCCATGGTGCTGTTCCTGGTGGGGGTGGTCGGCTGGACCTTCCGCCCCGGCTCCCGAAAAGCCCAGGACGACGCACGCATGATCCCGTTCCGGGACGATGAGGCCGAGCAATGAGCAAGATCGACACGCAGCAAAACGCCCATCCGTCCGGCCCCGGAAACGCAGGTCCCGGAACCACGGGGCACGAGTGGGACGGAATCCAGGAACTGAACAACCCGCTGCCGCGCTGGTGGCTGTGGATCTTCTACGCCACCATCGTCTTCGCCGCCGTCTGGGTGGTGCTCTACCCGGCCATTCCGCTCCCCGGCGGCAACACGCAAGGGACGCTCGGCTACTCCAGCCGCGCCGATGTGGAGCAGCAGATGCAGGCGCTCGACGCGCAGCGCGACGCCGCGCTGAAGGGCATAGAGGCCATCGCCATCGAGGATCTGGGCAAGGATCCGAAGCTGCTGCAGGCCGCCATCGAAGGCGGGCGCTCGGCCTTCAAGGTGCATTGCGTGCAATGCCATGGCTCGGGCGCCGCGGGCAGCACCGGCTACCCTAATCTCAACGACGACGACTGGATGTGGGGCGGCGACTATGCCTCCATCTACCGCACCATCCAGCACGGCATCCGCCAGCCGGGCGACGACGAGACCCACCAGTCGGTGATGCCGGCCTTCGGCAAGGACGGGCTGCTGCAGCCCGCCGAGATCGCCTCGGTCACCGAATATGTGCTCGCCATTTCCGGGCAGGAGCATGACAGGGCGCTGGCCGCGCGCGGCGCCCCGGTCTTCGAGCAGCAATGCGCCAGCTGCCACGGCGCCGACGGCAAGGGCATGCGCGAGTTCGGCTCGCCCAACCTCACCGACGCCATCTGGCTCTACGGCGGCGATCGGGCTTCCATCCACAACACGGTCTTCTATGCCCATGCCGGCGTGATGCCTTCGTGGAAGGGCCGCCTCTCCGATGCGACCATCCGCAAGCTCACCGCCTATGTCCACAGCCTGGGCGGCGGCGAGTAAGGGGCGGCGGGAGTGAACGAGATGCCCGGCAAGACCCTGCTGAAACCGGCGCCGGCGGCCCCGCCGCCGCCCGCCGGCGACGGCAGCCTCTACAAGAAGCGGGTGAAGGTGCATCCAAAGTCGGTGGAAGGCCCCTTCCGCCGCTTCAAGTGGATCGTCCTCTTCCTCACGCTGGGCGTCTATTACATCACCCCCTGGCTGCGCTGGGACCGGGGGGAATTCTCCCCCGACCAGGCGGTGCTCGTCGACCTCGCCAACCGCCGCTTCTACTTCGGCCCGATCGAGATCTGGCCGCAGGAATTCTATTATGTCGCCGGCCTCCTCATCATGGCGGGGCTGGGCCTTTTCCTCATCACCACCACGGTCGGCCGCGCCTGGTGCGGCTACGCCTGCCCGCAGACCGTCTGGACCGACCTCTACATGCAGGTCGAGCGCTGGATCGAAGGCGACCGCAACGCCCGCATGCGCCTCGACGCCGCGCCGATGAGCGCCGGGAAGTTCGCCAAGCGCTTTTCCAAGCACGCCGTCTGGCTGCTGATCGCCGTCGTCACCGGCGGCGCCTGGGTCTTCTATTTCGCCGACGCGCCGACGCTCCTGAAGCAGTTGCTGGACGGCAGCGCCCCCTTCGTCGCCTATGGCTCGATCGCGCTCCTCACCTTCACCACCTGGTCGCTGGCCGGGCTGATGCGCGAGCAGGTCTGCACCTACATGTGCCCCTGGCCGCGAATCCAGTCCGCCATGCTGGACGAGGACAGCTTCATCGTCACCTACAAGGGCTGGCGCGGCGAGCAGCGCGGCAGCGCCAAGGCGAAGCTGGCCCAGCCCGACAGCTTCGGCGACTGCGTGGACTGCATGGCCTGCGTCAACGTCTGCCCGACCGGAATCGACATCCGCAACGGCCCGCAGCTCGAATGCATCACCTGCGCGCTCTGCATCGACGCCTGCAACGATGTGATGGCGAAGCTCGGCCGCGCGCCGGACCTCATCGGCTACACCACGCTGAAGCGGGACGAGGCGGAATCGAAGGGCCAGCCGCTGGAGCCGATGTGGAAGACGCTGCTGCGCCCGCGCGCCCTCGTCTATTTCGCCGTCTGGGCGGCGATCGGCATCTTCATGCTGGTGCTGCTCGCCGGCCGCTCGCAGATGGACATCTCCATCCTGCAGGAGCGCAACCCCATCTATGTGCAATTGTCCGACGGCGACATCCGCAACAGCTACACGGTGAAGCTGCTGAACAAGCAGGGCCGCCCGCGCGAATTCCAGCTCTCGGTCTCCGGCCTCGAAGGCGCCCTCCTCTCCAACCCGGTGACGGGCGAGGAGCCGGCGAAGAGCTTGCGGCTCCCCGTGCGCGCGGACGGGGTGGACAGCTACCGCCTTCAGGTGCGAGTGCCCTTAAGGTCGATCGAGGCGGAACAGTCCGAAATCCGGTTCGAGGTGCAGGCCGTGGACGGAGACGGGGATCTGATGAAAACGGCGCGCTTCACCGCGCCGGCACGTTGAGGAGATGACAGTGGCCAGCAAGCGTCTGAACGGCGGCTTCACCGGCCGGCACGCGCTGATGGTGATCGGCGGCGGCTTCACGATCGTCATCGCCGTCAACCTGACGCTCGCGGTGCTCGCCACCCGCAGCCACCCCGGGATGGTGGTGGAGAACAGCTATGTCGCCAGCCAGAATTTCAACCAGTGGCTGGAAGCCGGCCGCGCCCAGAAGGCGCTGGGGTGGACGGTGGAGGCCCGCGCCGAAAAAGGGCTGATCGTCGTCGACGCCGCCAGCGCGCTGCAAAAGCCGCTCACCGGCCTCACCGGCGAGGTGACGGTCACCCACCCGCTCGGCGCCGAACCGGCGCGGACGCTGGCGCTCGAAGAGATGGGCGACGGCCGCTACGCCGCCGGCCCGCTGCCGCGCGGGCAATGGATCGCCGAAATCCGCCTGAACCGCGGCGGGCAGCCCTATTATCTGAAAACCCGGCTGACCGGCGAAGGCTGACCGTGGCGACGCTCGCTCCCCCGGCGCCAGCCGCGCATTCCCCGGCCCCGCCGTCCGCCGGCAGCCTCGACCTCTTCGTGACCGAAGCGCAGGCCGGCCGCCGCCGGCTGGACCTGCATGTGCCCGGAATCCACTGCGCCGGCTGCATCCGCAAGGTGGAAGGGGCGGTGCGGGCGCTTCCGGGCATCACCCACGCCCGGGTCAATTTCACCACCCGCCGCCTCTCCGCCGAGTGGGAGCCGGAGAAGCTCTCCGCGCCGGACATCGTGCAGGCGGTGGAGACTATCGGCTTCGAAGCCCGCCCCTTCGCCGCTTCCGACGCCGCCGCCGGCGCGCCCGACCCGGCCTCGCGCCGGCTCCTGAAGTCGATGGCGGTCGCCGGCTTCGCGGCGATGAACATCATGCTGCTCTCCGTCTCGGTCTGGTCCGGGGCGGACGGCGCCACGCGCGATCTCTTCCACCTCATCTCCGCCGGCATCGCGCTGCCGACCGTCGCCTATGCCGGCCAGCCCTTCTTCGCCTCGGCCTGGGGGGCGCTGAAGCACGGCCGCACCAACATGGACGTGCCGATCTCCATCGGCGTCCTGCTGGCGACGGCGATGAGCCTCTACGAAACCTTCAACAGCGGCCCGCACGCCTATTTCGACGGCGTGACGACGCTGCTCTTCTTCCTGCTGATCGGCCGCTATCTCGACAGCCTCATGCGCGACCGCGCCCGGGCCGGCGTCGCAACCCTGCTGAAGCAGTCCGCGCGCGGCGCCCTCGTCCGCGCGCCGGACGGCGGCACCGAATACCGCCCCATCGAAGCGGTCGCCCCGGGCATGACCATCCTCGTCGCCGCCGGCGAGCGCGTGCCCGTGGACGGCACCGTGCTGGAAGGCGCCTCCGCGATCGACCGCAGCCTCGTCACCGGCGAAAGCCTGCCCGAACCCGTGGCGCCGGGCGGCGAGCTGCTGGCCGGCACGCTCAACCTCGACGCGCCCATAGCCATGAAGGCCAGCCGCGTCGGCGAGCAGAGCTTCCTCGCCGAAGTCGTCCGCCTCATGGAAACGGCGGAGCAGGGCCGCGCCCGCTACACCCGCATCGCCGACCGCGCCGCCCGCTTCTACGCGCCCGCCGTGCACCTCACCGCGCTCGTCGCCGCCATCGGCTGGCTGCTGGCCGGCGCCGGCTGGCACCAGTCGATCATCATCGCCATCGCCGTCCTCATCATCACCTGCCCCTGCGCGCTGGGCCTCGCGGTGCCCGCCGTGCAGGTGCGCGCCGCCAGCGTGCTGATGAAGCGCGGCCTGCTGGTGAAGGACGGAAGCGCGCTCGAACGCCTCGCCGCCTGCGACACGGCGGTGTTCGACAAGACGGGCACGCTCACGCTCGGCCGCCCCGTTCCCGCCGGGCAATTGCCGCTCGGCCGGGGCGATCTGGCGCTCGCCGCCGGCCTCGCCGCCAGAAGCCATCACCCGCTCTCGCGCGCCCTCATCGCCGCCGCCAGGGCCGAGGGTGTCACCCCCACCGCCATCGCCGAAGTCCGCGAACTGCCCGGCCTCGGCCTCGAAGCCGATTGGGCCGGCGAGCGCCTGCGCCTCGGCCGCCTCGACTGGGCGGGCGCCGAAGCCGGCGAAGGCGCCGAAAGCCTAGCCGCCGCCGACCAGCTCGAACTGGCCTTCCGCCGGGGCGACGCCCCGCCGGTGCGCATCCCCTTCACCGATCCGCTGCGCCCGGACGCCCGCGCCGCGCTCGACCGGCTGCGCGCCGCCGGCCTGGAGGTCCGCATCCTCTCGGGCGACCGGGAGGAGGCCGTAGCCGCCGCCGCCCGCTCGCTTGGCGTCGAGCATTATTCCGCCCGCCAGACGCCGCAGGGCAAGCTCGCCGCCATCGACGCGCTCGCCGCCGAAGGCCGCAAGCTGCTGGTCGTTGGCGACGGCCTGAACGACGCCCCCATGCTCGCCGCCGGCCACGCCTCCATCGCGCCGGCCTCCGCGTCCGACGCCGGGCAGACCGCCGCCGACATCCTCTTCCTTTCCGACAGCCTGATGGCGGTGCCGCAGGCGCTGGAAACCGCCCGCCGCGCCGACCGGCAGATCCGGCAGAATCTCGCCACCGCCATCGTCTACAATGTCTTCGCCGTGCCCATCGCCGTCGCCGGCTTCGTCACCCCGCTCATCGCCGCCATCGCCATGTCGCTTTCCTCGATCATCGTCGTCGGCAACGCCCTGCGCCTGAAGGCCCCGGAATGAGGTGCGCGCATGAATAATCTCTTCATCCTCCTGCCGGTCGCGCTGATGCTCGGCCTCGGCGGCCTTGCCGCCTTCCTCTGGAGCGTCCGCAGCGGCCAGTATGACGATCTGGACGGCGCCGCCCACCGCATCCTCACCGACGAGGAGGACGGCCCGGAATGATCCGCGAAACCCTCCCGGCGCTGCTGCTGCTGGCGCTGATGAACGCCACCCAGCCCGCGCTCGCCAGCAGCCTGATCCCCATCTGCACGCAAAGCGGAATCCGCTGGACCACCCCGGAAGGCCAACCCGCAACCCCCGAAGACAAAGCCCCCGCCTGCGCCCACGGCTGGTGCACCCAACGCCGCCAGAAGGCGCCGGGCTGCTGAGGGGAGAACGCAGGGGCTTTGCCCCTGCACCCCACAAGGGGCGTGACGCCCCTTGACCCCCTTTAAGTTTGCAGAAGAGCCCCCCGAAAGCCGACGTGCGTGCACAGCTGTCGGTCCCGGGGGGCTCTTCTGCAAACTTATGGAGGTGCAGGAGGGTCACCCTCCTGCTGGGGGTCCAGGGGGCAAAGCCCCCTGGCGCCTTCCCCTCAGCCGACCAGCAGCTTGGGCGTGTCGCCGCTGTTCAGGGCCTGGCCCCGGCCGGAGAGGCTGGGGTTGGTCATGAAGTAGCGGTGGAGGTTGAAGCTGGGATTGCCCGGCGTCAGGCGCTGGTAGCGGCCGTCGGGTTGCATTTCCCAGCTTTGCTCGTCGTCCTTCAGGTTGGCGACCATCACCTGGTCCAGCACCTGCGCGTGGACGGTGGGGTTGGTCAGCGGCACCAGCAGCTCGACCCGGCGGTCGAAGTTGCGCGGCATCCAGTCGGCGGAGGTGATGTAGATCTTCGCCTGCCGCGAGGGCAGGGCGTGGCCGTTGCCGAAGGCGACGATTCGGCTGTGCTCCAGGAAGCGGCCGACGACGGAGCGGACGCGGATATTCTCCGAAAGGCCGGGCACGCCGGGGCGCAGGCAGCAGATGCCGCGGATCACCAGATCCACCTCGACGCCGGCTTCGGAGGCGTCGTAGAGCTTCTCGATGATGAGCGGGTCCACCAGCGAGTTCATCTTCGCCCAGACGGCGGCCGGCCGGCCGGCGCGGGCGTGCTCGATCTCGGCGTCGATCCCCTGCATCAGCGTGGCGCGCAGGTTCAGCGGGCTCATCGCCACATATTTCAGATGCTGCGGCTCGACATAGCCGGTGATGTAGTTGAACACCTGCGCCGCGTCGCGCGCCAGGTCGGGGTCGGCGGTGAAGAAGGAGAGGTCGGTGTAGATGCGCGCGGTGACCGGATGGTAATTGCCGGTGCCGAGGTGCAGATAGGTCTTCAGCTCATTGGCCTCGCGACGCACCACCATGGAGACCTTGGCGTGGGTCTTCCACTCGATGAAGCCATAGACCACCTGCACGCCGGCGCGTTCCAGCGCGGCGGCCCAGGTCAGGTTCTGCTCCTCGTCGAAGCGCGCCTTCAGCTCGACGATGGCGGTGACGGACTTGCCGGCCTCCGCCGCGTCGATCAGCGCGCGGACGATGGGGCTGTTCTTGCCAGTGCGGTAGAGCGTCTGCTTGATCGCCACCACGTCCGGGTCGGCGGCGGCCTGCCGCAGGAAGGCCAGCACCACGTCGAACGATTCGTAAGGGTGGTGGACGATGATGTCCTTGGCGCTGATGGCGGCGAAGCAGTCGCCGCCATGCTCGCGGATGCGCTCGGGGAAGCGGGCGGTGTAGGGCTCGAACTTCAGGTCCGGCCGGTCCTCGTCCACCAGTTGCGACAGGTCGGCGATGCCCAATATGCCTTCCACCTCGGTCACGTCGCGCGGGTCGACGGCCAGCGCCTGGCGCACCATCGACTTCAGCGCGCGCGGCGTGCGCTCCTCGATCTTCAGGCGGATCACCTGCCCGCGCCGGCGGCGCTTGATGGCGCTCTGGTAGAAGCGGACGAGATCCTCGGCCTCTTCCTCCATTTCGATGTCGCTGTCGCGGATGATGCGGAAGGCGCCCTGTCCCAATTCCTCATAGCCGGGGAAGATCAGCGCGAAGAAGCGGGTCAGCACCTGCTCCAGCGCGACATAGCGGGCGGATGCGCCCGGCAGCCGCACGAATCGCGGCAGCATCGGCGGCAGCATCAGCAGCGCCATCACCTTCTCGCGGTCGGCCAGCCGCCGCATCTCGAACACCAGGCTGAAACCCTTGTTCGGGATGAAGGGGAAGGGGTGCGCCGGGTCGATCGCCTGCGGCGTCAGCACCGGGAAGATCTGGCTCAGGAAATGCCGCTCCAGCCACTCGCTCTCGGCCTTGGTCAGCTCGTCGCTGTTCAGGATGGCGAAATCGGCGCTCAGCAGCGCCTTGCTCAGGATGCCGAAGCTCTGCTGCTGCTCGCGCATCAGCGCGTCGGCGGCTTCCGCGATTCGCGCGAGTTGCTGCGCCGGCGCCAGTCCGTCGGGGGAAAGCGTCTCGATCCCCTCGTCCACCTGCCCGCGCAGGCCGGCCACCCGCACCATCATGAACTCGTCGAGATTGTTGCCCGAGATGGAGAGGAAGCGCAGCCGCTCCAGCAGCGGGTGCGCCGGGTTCATGGCTTCTTCCAGCACCCGGG
Organism: Sandaracinobacteroides sayramensis; assembly: GCF_022014495.1. GTDB lineage: Bacteria > Pseudomonadota > Alphaproteobacteria > Sphingomonadales > Sphingomonadaceae > Sandaracinobacteroides > Sandaracinobacteroides sayramense. The sequence continues at coordinate 3,299 of NZ_JAKLSQ010000012.1, read as the reverse complement.
TGTTGAACGCCAGCCACGAAAGCTCGCGGTTCAGATAGCGCTCCGGCCCGAGCACGGGCGAAGGTTCGGCGGGCTGGACGGGCATGGGGCGGATGGCGTTCGGCATGGGCCTCACAATAGCAGGGGAATTGTGACAGCACTATGAGCGCCGCTCTCAGGCCGCGAGGCTCTCCGATCCCGGCAGGAACGGCCGCACCACGGCAAGCGCCCGCTCCACATAGGCGCTTTTCTCGCCCACCGGCGCCACATAATGCATCGCCTCCTCCGCATCCCGCAGCGAAGCCCCGCGCGCGATCATCCAGCTCGCCAGATATTGCGCGGCGAGGCAGCCGCCCGCCGTCGCCACATTGCCGTGCGCCACGAAGGGGGCGTCGATCACCCGCACCCCGGCTTCCAACACCCAGGGCTTGGTCGTCAGGTCGGTGCAGGCCGGCAGCTCGCCGATCAGCCCCAGCTTCGCCAGCAGCAGCGTGCCCGAACATTGCGCGCCGATCAGCTGCCGCGCCGGGTCCAGCCGGATTCGCGCCAGCAGCGCCGAATCGGCGGCGAAGTCGCGGGTGCGGATTCCGCTGCCGATCAGCACCGCGTCCGCCTCCGCCGCGAACTCCAGCGGCTTCTGCCGGCGCACGCTCACCCCGTTCATCGAAGTCACCTCCGGCTCGGGCGAGGTGATGTGCGCCGCCCACCCCTTGCCCTTCAGCCGGTTCAGGATTGCGGCGGCGACGAACGAGTCCAGCTCGTTGAATCCGTCGAACGTCAGCACCGCGATCTGCATGTTCCTGTCCTCTCATGCCCGGCATGGGCGCCGGCCGCCTTAACGCATCCGCGCCGCGCGTGCACGCGACCCCTGAACATTTGCGGCTTTGTCCCCCGCGCCGCAGCCCCTATCTAGGCCGGCATGACGGCGCATCTCCCCCAGCCCGAGGCCCTGAAACTGGGCCTCGTCGTCTCCGACACGCCGCAGGCGCGGCTGGCGGAGGCGGAGCTGCGCGCCACCCACAGCTTCGTCGGCCGCCGCGAGGCGGACGCGGTGGTGGCATTGGGCGGAGACGGCTTCATGCTCGCCGTCCTGCACCGCGTGCTGAACTCCTCCTCGCCCAAGCCGGTGTTCGGCATGAACCGGGGCACGGTCGGCTTCCTGATGAACGACTACAGCGCCGACGATCTCGCAACCCGCGTCGCGCAGGCGAAGAGCTTCTTCCTCTCCCCCCTCACCATGGAGGCGACGACGATCGACGGGCAGGTGGTGGTCTCGCCCGCCATCAACGAAGTCTCGCTGCTGCGCGAGACCCGGCAGGCGGCGAAGATCGAAATCGCCATAGACGGCAAGGTCCGGCTGGAGGAGCTCGCCTGCGACGGCGTGCTCGTTTCCACCCCCGGCGGCTCCACCGCCTACAATCTCTCGGCCGGCGGCCCGATCCTCCCGCTCGACTGCGACCTGCTGGCGCTGACGGCGCTCAGCCCTTTCCGCCCCCGCCGCTGGAAGGGGGCGCTCGTCAACAACCGCTCCGTCGTCGAATTCCGCGTGCTGGAGGCGGAGCGCCGCCCCGTCAGCGCCGTCGCCGACCAGGTGGAGGTGCGCAACATCGCCCATGTCCGGATCCGGTCCGACCTCAGCCGCCGCCTCGAACTGCTGTTCGATCCGGATTATGCGCTGGACGACCGGATCGTCATGGAACAATTCCAAAGCTGACAACAGGGGAGAGATGGATATGCCGTTCGTGCGCGAAGATGTGAAGCAGCTGCTCACCATGCTGGCGGCGGTGGAAGGGCCGCAGATGCACGAGGTGGACCCGGCAACGGCCCGCGCCATGTATCAGCAGATGGGCTCCATCGCCGAACGCCCGGCGCCGGCCGACGTGATCCAGACGGACCTTTCCATCCCCGGCCCGGCCGGCGCCATCCGCGCCCGCAGCTACCGCCCCGCCGATCCGGTGGCGGACGGCACCGCCATCGTCTTCTTCCACGGCGGCGGCTGGGTGATCGGAGACCTGCAGACCCACAACAGCCTCGCCGCCGAAATCGCGAAGCTCACCGGCTTCCCCACCGTCGCCATAGACTATCGCCTCGCCCCCGAAGCCCCCTGGCCGGCGGCGGTCGACGATGCGCTCGCCGCCGCGCGCTGGATCGCCGGCTCCCCGGCGGAGCTCGGCTTCCCCGTCTCCCGGCTGATCTTCGCCGGCGATTCGGCCGGCGGCAACCTCTCCGCCATCGCCGCCCGGGCGCTCCGCCGCGAAACCCCGGTCGCCGCGCAATGGCTGATCTACCCCGGGGTCGACATGGCGGCCGCCGAAGGCTCGATGGTCGAATTCGCCGAAGGCTATCTGCTGACCGCCGCCTCCATGCTCTGGTTCGGCAACCATTACGCCGCCGACGCCACCCACCCCAACGCCTCCCCCATCCTCTCGGACGACTGGGCGGAGCTGCCGCCCGCCCTCGTCTTCACCTGCGGCCTCGATCCGCTGCGCGACCAGGGCCGCGCCTATGCCGGCAAGCTGATCGCCGCCGGCAACCGAGTCGTCTTCCGTGAAGCCGCCGGCCAGGTGCATGGCTCCGCCCAGCTCCGTCAGGCCATCCCCTCCGCCCAAACGGACCTGGAAGCCCAGGTCGCCGATCTGAAAGCCCTCCTCGCGTGAATTCCAGCCTCCGGGAAAGCCTGCCCTACCGCGCCGGCGTCGGCGTCATGCTCGTCAACGCCGACAACCGCATCTTCGTCGGCCAGCGCTTCGACTCCACCGTCGAGGCCTGGCAGATGCCGCAAGGCGGCATAGACCCCGGCGAAGACCCCTACACCGCCGCGCTGCGCGAACTGGAGGAGGAAACCGGAGTCCTCGCGAAATACACCTCGCTCATCGCCGAAACGCCGGACTGGCTGAGCTACGACCTGCCCGACGACCTGCTCGGCAAGATCTGGAAGGGCCGCTACCGGGGCCAGCGGCAGAAATGGTATGCCCTGCGCTTCCACGGCACCGACGCCGACGTGAACCTGCTCGCCCACGAAGCGGCCGGCCACGCCGAATTCAAGGCATGGCAATGGGCCAGCCTGAACCAGCTCGCCACCCTGATCGTCCCCTTCAAGCGCGACCTCTACACCCGGATAGTAGCCGAACTGGGGCCCCGCCTCCTGTAAGCAAAAAAGCCCCTCCCCCTGTCAGGNGCCTCCGGCGGCCAGGGCTTTGCCCTGGACCCAGCAGGGGCGTGACGCCCCTGCACCCCCGATCCTCAAAAATGCGCCAACCCAACCAACCCGTTCAAGCACCAAACCCACCACCCCGTCACCCCGGGCTTGACCCGGGGTC
>NZ_JAKLSQ010000011.1 GCF_022014495.1 Sandaracinobacteroides sayramensis | reverse complement strand
TCCGCAAGAGAGCACCCATAAGCCCCTCCCCTGTCAGGGGAGGGGTTGGGGTGGGGTGGGACCGTCCCACACCCACAAGGCTCAAGAAGCAAAACCACCCACCCACCAAAACCAGCGCCGCAGGCAATCAAACCCCACCACCAACCCAACCGCCCCAATCCCCCACAACCAAACAAAAAGAGGGTGCAGGGAAATCATTTCCCTGCCGGGGTGAAGAGGCAGAGCCCCTTCAAAAAACCTCAATCCCGCAAAAACAGCGCCACCATCTCCGGCCGCAGCCGCGCCGGCCGCTGCAAAGCCCGGTCCATGATCACCCAGGTCGTGCGCGCCTCCACCCGCACGCCGCCATCGGGCCCGGTGATCCGCGTGCAGCGGTCGAAGCGCGCGCCCTTGGGGTTTTCGCCCCAGGTTTCCGCCAGCAGTTCCTCGCCCAGATGGCTGGCGGCGCGGTAGTCGATCTCGTGGCGGGATATCCACCAGATGAAATGCTCCTGCGCTTCCGGCGGGGCGACGGCCGCCCAGTGCGCGGTTGCCACATCCTGCAACCAGCGCACATAGACGATGTTGTTCACATGCCCATTCTCGTCGATGTCGGCGGCTTCCGGCCGCAGCACCACGCGAAAGGGGGCAGGCATCAGGCTTTCGCCTGCCCGTCCAGCGCCATCAGGATGAAGGCATATTCCTCGGCGGTCTCGCGCAAGCGGTCGTAACGGCCGGACTTGCCGCCGTGGCCGGCGCCCATGTTGATCTTCAGCAGCAGCAGATTGTCGTCGGTCTTCACCGCCCGCAGCCGCGCGGCCCATTTCGCCGGCTCCCAATAGGTCACGCGCGGGTCGGAAAGGCCGCCGGTGATCAGCATCGGCGGATAGGCGCGCGCCACCGTCTGCTCGTAGGGGGACAGGCGGATCAGCCGCTTCAGCACCACCTCGTCCTGCCGCGGATCGCCCCATTCCGGCCATTCGCCGGGCGTCAGCGGCAGCGTCTCGTCCAGCATGGTGTTGACGATGTCCACGAAGGGCACATGCGCGACGATCGCCCCCCAAAGCTCGGGTGCCTGATTCACCACCGCGCCCATCAGCCAGCCGCCGGCCGAACCGCCGCTCGCCGAGTTGAAACCCGGCCGGCCGAAGCCCTGCTTGTTCAGGAAGCGGGTCGCGTCGACGAAGTCGTTGAAGGTGTTTTCCCGCTTCTCCAGCTTGCCGTCCAGATACCATTGGTAGCCCAAATCGTCGCCGCCACGGATATGGGCGATGGCATAGGCGAAGCCCCGGTCCAGCAGCGACAGCCGCGTGGACGAGAAGGCGGGCGGCATGGCGATGCCATAGCTGCCATAGCCATAGACATGCAGCGGCTGCGAGCCGTCCTTCTTGTAGCCCTTCTTGTACACGATGGAGACGGGCACCTTCGTCCCGTCCCGCCCGGTGGCGATCAGCCGCTCGGTCGCATATTGGCTGGCGTCATAGCCGCTGGGGATTTCCTGCACCTTCAGCGTCGCCAGCTCGCCGTTCGCCACGCGATAGTCGAACACGGTGTTCGGCGTCACCATGGAGGAATAGCCGATGCGAAGCTCGGGCGCGTCGGCTTCGGCGTTGCTGCCGAGGCTGGCGGTGTAGCTCGCCTCGGGGAACTGCACCCGGCGCTCGGTCCCGTCGGGGAAGATCAGGCGGATATTGTCCAGCCCGGAAACCCGCTCCTCCACCGCCAGATAGGAGGTGAAGGCGGTGATGTCGGTCAGATAGACCTCGTCCGACCCCGCCACCAGCGTCGTCCAGACGCCCGGATCGGCCAGTCTGGCGGTGGCGATGCGGAAATTCACATGCTCGTCGTTCGTCAGCACGAACAGCGTGTCGCCGCGGGCGTCGATCGAATAGCGGACATTCTCCTTGCGCGGCCGCACCAGCCTGGCCGGCTTCGCGGGATCGGCCGCGTCCAGCAGCCGGATCTCGTTCGTCATCTGCGTGAAGCTGCTCAGCAGGATATGCTTCCTGTCCTGCGTGAGGCTGGGCTGCACCCAGTAGCCGGCCTCCTTCTCCTCGTAGAGAAGCGCGCTTCTGGCGGCGCCCAGCTTCTTCAGCCAGATCTTCGTCGGCCGCCACTCGGCGGACGCCTGCGCCCAGACGAGCGACTTCGAATCCGACGACCAGGCGATGCTGCCCAGCGAATCCTCGGCCACCGTCTCCAGATCCTGGCCGGTGGCGATGTCGCGCACCTTCAGCACGAACCGCTCCGAGCCGTTGGTATCGGCAGACCAGGCAATCAGCTTCCCGTCGGGCGAGACCTGCATTTCCCCCAGCCGGAAATATTCCTTCCCCTCCGCCAGCGCCGGCTCGGAGAGGATGATCCGCGCTTCGCCGCCGGCACGTGGCTTGCGGTACCAGTTGCGATATTGCGAGCCGCCCGGAACATTCGGGTCGAACGCCCACCAGTAGAGCCAGTCGCCGTCCGGATGGGGAACGGAGCTGTCGTCCTCCTTGATGCGCCCCTTCATCTGCTCGAACAAAGCCTCGGTCAGCATCGAGGCGTCGCGCATGCGGTCTTCGAAATAGGCGTTCTCGGCCTTCAGATAGGCCAGCACCTCCGGGTCGTCGACCTTGGGATAATCCTTGTCCCGAAGCCAGGCATAGGGGTCTTCCACGGTGATTCCGTGCAGCGTGAACCTATGGTCCCCGCGGCGCGCGATGGGAGGCTGCATCTTAGGCTTTCCGGTCTGGGCGAGAAGGGGAGAAGCGGGGAGGGCGGTGGCAAGGCTGCCGGCCACGAATGTGCGTCGATCCATGCGGCCGACACTAGCGCGGCGGCCCTTCGCCCCGCAAGCGTGTCAGCGCCGCACCAGCACCAGCGCGGCGCAGATGATGCCCGCCCCCAGCAGTTCCACCGGCCCCATCGTCTCGTCGAACATCAGCCAGCCCAGCGTCGCCGACAGGATCGGCTGCACCAGCAGGCCCAGCCCGATGACGGCGGCCGGCAGCGAGCCGCTGGCGAACACCAGCAGCCCCTGGCCGACAAGCTGGCTGCTGACCGCCAGCGCCATCAGCGGCCGCCAGTCCCCGGGCCAGAAGCTGCCCGGCGCCAGAATCGCCACCGGCAGCAGGATCAGCGCGCTGAAAGCGGTGCTCATCGCCAGCAGCGTGGCGGTGGAAAGCCGCCCGCGCAGCCGCATCACCACGATCAGATAGCCGGCGTAGAAGCCCGCGCCCAGCAGGCACAGCAGGTCTCCGGCCAGATGCTTGGAGGAGATGGCGGACGTATCCGAAAGCCGCACCAGCAGCGGTCCGAAGGCGAGGCAGGCGGACCCCAGGATCAGCGCGACGAACGGCCAGGGCGAACGGGCGGGGGTATCGACAGGGGAGGGCAGAGCCGAAGACATGATGCCCAGCCCTTAGACCGTTGTGCCGGGAAAGGTCATCCCCCCGAAAGCGGCTCAGCTCCCATGCAGGCCGGCCACGAAGGCCCTGAGGTCCGCCAGCAGCAGCTCCGGCTCCTCCAGCCCGGCGAAATGCCCGCCGCGCGGCATGTCCGTCCAATGCACCACATTGTAGGCCCGCTCCACCATCGGGCGCGGCGGGAAGGCCAGCAGGTCGTGCGGGAAGGCGGCGACGCCCACCGGCACCTCCACCCGCCGCCCTTCCGGCATGGAAAAGCCGCCCTCCAGATAGAGGCCGCGGTAGATCCAGGTGGCCGACAGGAAAGTCCGCGTCGACAGATAGACCATGATCGTGTCGAGCAGCGTGTCCATCGGGAAGGGCGGGTCCACCGCCTTCCGGTCGAGGTCGGACCAGCCGCAATATTTCTCCGCGAACCAGGCGGCGACGCCCATCGGGCTGTCCATCATCGCGAAGCCCAGGCTCTGCGGCTTCGTCCCTTGCAGCATCAGATAGCCGGTCTCGGTGGCCCGCAGCCGGCTGGCCTTCGCCATCCAGCGTTTCTCGGCCTCGCTCGTCACCCGCATGTCGGCGCCGCGCAGGCCATAGCCGTTCAGGTGGATCGCCTCCACATGGGCGCTGTCCAGCCCGATCCAGCCGCCGATCACGCAACCCCAGTCGCCACCCTGATAGAGGAAGCGCTCATAGCCCAGCGCCTGCATCAGCCGCTCGTAAAGCCCGGCCACCGCGCGCGGCCCGATGGGGGATTTCGGCCGGTCGCTCCAGGCGTAGCCCGGCAGCGAGGGCGCCACCACATGGAAGGCGGGCAGGTTCGCATCCTCCGGCTCCGCCAGCCGCTCGACGATGCTTTCGAACTCGATGATCGACCCCGGCCAGCCATGGGCGATCAACAGCGGCCGCGCGTCGGCCCGCGAGCTCCGCCGGTGCAGGCAGTGGAGGCGAAAGCCCGGCTCCACCTCCACCCGGAAGTGGGGAAAGCGGTTGAGCCGCGCCACGGCCGCTTCCCAGTCATAGCTTTCCAGCCAATGCGCGCGCAGCCGCTGCATATAGTCGCGGTTGGCGCCATGCTCCCATCGATGCCCTTCCGGCTCCTCGAAGAAGCGATACTCCTCCACCCGCCGCCGCACCCAGGCGGCTTCCTCGGGGTTCACGGGGATGCGGAAGGGTTCTGCGCTCATGCCGCCTTCCGCGCGCCGGCCTTCAGCTCGCCCCTGATCGCGGCGGCGGTCTTCTCGGCGATCATGATCGTCGGCGCATTGGTGTTGCCGGAAACCAGCCAGGGCATCACCGAGGCGTCCACCACCATCAGCCCCTCGACGCCGTTCACATGGAGGCCGATATCGGTCACCGCATCGCCGTCCGCGCCCATGCGGCAGGTGCCGACCGGGTGGTAGATCGTCTCCGCCCAGTCGCGCAGCCTGTCCAGCAGCGCGGCCCCCTGCACCGCCTCGCCCGGCCAGGCTTCCCCGGCGTTGTAGCGGGCGAGCGCCGGCTGCCGGCCGATGGCGCGGGCGATCTCCACCCCCTTCAGCAGCGTCTCCACATCTTCAGGGGCGGAGAGATAATTGGGGTCGATCGCCGGATGCGCGGCCGGGTCGGGGGACTTCAGCCATAACGCGCCCCGGCTTTCCGGCCGCACCTGGCACACATGCACCTGATAGCCATGTTCGGGCTGCAAGCCGCCGGCGCCATGGGCATTCCCTTTCACCGGCATGAAGTGCATCTGGATATCGGGCGCGGCCAGCCCCTCGCGGGTGGAAACGAAGGCCCCGGCGGCCGTCGGCATATAGCTCGCATGGCCGGACTTGCCGAAGATCCATTTCAGCCCCGTCATCAGCTTCACCAGCTTGTTGGTGTTGGCGTTGAGGGTGATCGGCTCGCGGCACCGCCATTGCACCAGAACGTCCAGATGGTCCTGCAGATTGCGCCCCACCTGCCCCCGGTCGGCGACGGAGGCGATCCCCAGCGCCTGCAACTGCGCGGCCGGCCCTACCCCCGACAGCAGCAGCAGTTGCGGCGAATTGATCGCCCCGCCCGACAGGATGATCCGCCGCCCGCGCACCAGCCGCCCGCCGGAATAGCGCACGCCGACGGCGCGCCGGCCTTCGAACTCGATGCGCTCGGCCAGCGCCCCGGTGACGATCCTCAGGTTCGGCCGCCGCTTCACCTCTTCCGTCAGATAGGCGGCGGCGGCGGACCAGCGCTTCCCGCCCTTGATGGTGCTGTCATAGCTGCCCGCGCCCTCGAACTGCGCGCCGTTGAAATCCTCGGTGCGTGGCCATCCGCCTTCCACCGCCGCGTCGATGAAGGCGCTGTTCAGCGCGTGCGGCAGCATCCGCCGGCTGGTCGCCAGCGGCCCGCCGGCGCCATGCCATTCGTTCGCCCCCCGGTCGCTGTCCTCGCATTTGCGGAACCAGGGCAGCACGTCCGCCCAGCCCCAGCCGGTGCAGCCGGCCTGCGCCCAGCGGTCGTAATCGCTGCCATGCCCGCGGATATAGACCATGCCGTTGATCGAGGAGGATCCCCCCAGCGTCTTCCCGCGCGGCCAGAACAGGCGGCGGCCGTTCAGATGCGCCTGCGGCTCCGTCCAGTAGCTCCAGTTCAGCTCGCTCTGCTTTTCCGGCGGCACGATCTCGCCGATTCCGCCCGGCATGTGGATCAGCATCGCCTTGTCCGGCCCGCCCGCCTCCAGCAGGGTCACCTTCGTGCCAGGGTCTTCCGAAAGCCTAGCCGCAAGCGCGCAACCGGCCGAACCCGCGCCCACGATCACGAAATCATATGTCTCGTCCACGTCCATATCCTCCCGCCGCTTCTTCCCGCAGCTTTGGTCGCAGCCTAGCCTCCGCTTCGCCGCCCGCAACCCTCACCAAATCTCGCGGATTTGCGGCGAGCCGTGCGGCGGCGGGGCATGCGCCCTTCCGATCGGGCGGCGGCGCGTTTAGGGTCCGGTTCGATGCGTCGTCTGTTCGCCCTGATGATCCCGATCCTGCTCGCCGGCTGCGCCGTCGAAAGCGTCGACACCCACCGCCGCCACGCCCGCGAGCATCCCGAACTGAGCTGGGTGTTCGATTGCCTGCGCACCAACCGGCTGGCGCTCGTGTCGGCGCATCGCGGCCAGAAAGACCCGGGCGCGGCGGAGAACAGCCTCCACTCCTTCCGCGACACCATCAAGCGCGGGCCGATCCTGATCGAGGTCGATGTCGCCCGCTCGGCCGACGGCGTGCTGATGCTGATGCACGACGAAACGGTCGACCGCACCACCACCGGCAGCGGCCGGCTTTCCGATCTCAGCTATCGGCAGCTGCGCCAGCTCTATCTGAAGGACGCCGCCGGAAATGTGCTGGAGGACCGAATCCCGACTCTGGAGGAGGCCCTCATCTGGGCCAGGCGCAACGGCGCCATCCTGCAGCTCGACCTGAAGCGGGGAGTCACCGCCAACGATGTGGTGGCGATGATCCGCGACACCCGGACCGAGCGGCAGGTGATCCTCATCGCCTATGATCTCGACGACACGCTGAAGGCGATGCGCGCCGCGCCGGAGATGATGGTCTCGGCCAGCGGCCGCACCGAAGCGGAAACCGCCAAGCTGCTGGCCATGCGCCACCCGCGCATGCTGGGTTTCACCGGCGTGCGCGAACCCTCGCCGGAGCTGATCGCCCGCATGGACGCGGCGCAGGTGGAAGCCATCACCGGCACCTTGGGCAAGCCCGGTGAACGGCTGGACGACATCTACATGGCGGACGGCAAGGGAACGGAATACGCCGATCTCGCCGCGCGCGGAGTCGCCCTCATCGCCAGCGACCGGCCAGTGGACGCCTGGCGGGCGCTGAAGTCCGCCAGGCGAGACGGAACCCCCTGCCTGATCGGAGGAAAGCCATGAAAGCGATTCGCATCGACGCCCCCGGCGGCCCCGAAGTGATGCGCTACGTCGACATCAGCGTCGCCGAACCCGGCCCGGGCGAGGTCCGCGTTCGGCACACGGCCATCGCCGTCAATTTCATCGACACCTACCACCGCTCGGGGCTTTACCCGCTGCCGATGCCCGCCGGCCTCGGAATCGAGGCGGCCGGCGTGGTCGAGGCGACGGGCGCCGGCGTCGAGGGGCTGCAGGCGGGCGACCGGGTCGTCTACATGCTGTTCCAGCCCGGCGCCTACGCCAGCCACAGGATCGTGCCGGCTTCCGCGCTGGTGAAGCTGCCGGACGATATTTCCGACCGGCAGGCGGCCGCGCTCTGGATGAAGGCCTGCACGGTGGAAGCGCTGGTCGAGCGCTGCGCGCGGGTTAAGGCGGGCGACCGGGTGCTGGTGCCCGCGGCCGCCGGCGGTGTCGGCCTGCTGCTCTGCCAATGGCTGAAATCCGTCGGGGCCACCGTCATCGGCACGGTCGGCTCGCCGGAAAAGGCCGCGCTCGCGCGCGAGGCAGGTGCCGACCATGTGCTGGACTATGCGGATGTGCCGCTGAAGGTCCGCGAGCTCACCGGCGGCCATGGCGTGGACCATGTGCTGGACGGGGTCGGCAAATCCACCTTCGAAAGCTCGCTGGATTCGCTGAAGCGAAGGGGGCTGATGGTCAGCTTCGGCAACGCCTCCGGCCCGGTTGGCGCGGTGGATTTCACCATCCTCGTCCGCAAGGGCTCGCTCTTCGCCACCCGCCCGAGCGTTGCCGACTATTATGGCACGCCCGAAGATGTGGCGCTCGGCACGGCGGCGGTTTTCCAGAAGATCCGCTCGAACGTGCTGCGGGCGCATATCGGCCAGACCTTCCCGCTGGCCGAGGCGGAGCGCTGCCACCGGGCGCTGGAAGCGCGCGAAACCGTCGGCTCCTCGCTTCTCATCCCCTGATTTTAGAGCCCTGATTTACGGGCCCTGATTTCCGGGGCTCCGAAGGCCGCCCGCCGCATCGGCGGGCGGCGGAAGATCAGTGGATCACCATGTCCACCACCGGGCGGCCGCCGGTGATGATCATTTCCACCGCCACATAGAAGATCATGGCAAGGCCGATCCAGCCGATCCAGTGGTAGCGCTCGATCAGGCGGGCGATATAGTTGGCGGCGATCCCCATCAGCGCCACCGACAGCACCAGCCCGAAGACCATGATCTCGGTATGCTGGTGCGAGGCGCCGGCAACGGCCAGCACATTGTCGAGGCTCATGGAAAGGTCGGCGATGGCGACCGCCCAGGCGGCGCCCCAGAAGGTTTTCGCGGCGGGCGGCGCATCGTGCAGCACCGTGCCGTCGTCCAGCACCACCTTGGTGTCGGGCTTCAGTTCCCGATACATCTTCCAGCAGACCCACAGCAGCAGCAGGCCGCCGGCCAGCCGGATGCCGACGATGTCGAGCAGTTGCGTCACGACCAGCGCGAAGGCGATGCGCATGACGAGCGCCGCCACCATGCCCAGCGCGATGACCTTCTTGCGCTCGGCGGCGGGAAGGCCGGCGGCGAGCGCGCCGATGACGATGGCGTTGTCGCCGGCCAGCACCAGGTCGATCATCACGACCTTGCCCAGCGCCTGCATGGCGCCGGGCTCGCTCAGAAAAGAGAAGTCCATGTCGCCTGCTAGAGGAAAGCCTGCCCGCTGCAAAGCGCGGAAACGCGATGGGAGCTATTCGCCCAAAGCCGGTCGAGAGGCCCGCCCTCCACCGTCCTTCGCCGGGCACGACCGCCATTGGTGCGGACGGCGCATTCGTGCTTGGAGTTCGATCGGCCCGTTCAGATCGGCTGGTTTACTTGCGCATGCTCACGATGGCGAATGCGCGCAGCGGCACCCACCATCCCGAATCCCGTTATCATCAATGCCCATGTCAGAGGCTCCGGCACAGCATGCGGTTGAACCGAAGTATCGATTGTCATTCGATAGGACATGTCGATAGAAAGTCCTTGAAAGTCCGTTGGCTTAAACCAAATCCCGCAACCAGCTACGTGCGAGTGCATTTCGCAATCGTTGCGAATCAAAAACTGGCCACCATCATATTGCAGACCTTCCGGAGCGGCCCAGCCATACCACGCCACATCCAAACCCGGGCGGAGCATCTGATTCATTTCGACCGTGGCGAAAATCTGCTGACCATCGTTCAGGAATATTCCTTGGCCGGCAATATCAAAACCGTACCACTGGTTCTGATAGCTCAGGTTTTGAGGAACCGGGATGGCGCCTACACCGAGGGATTTTCCGTCGACTCCGTCAAACAAGGATACGGTAACAATCGGCGAAGCGTCTGTCGGGATAACCCCCGCAAGCATGATCTCGAAGCTCGTGAGCAACCCCGCATTTCCAACCGTAATGGTCTGGCCCATGTCTCGCCCCATCAAGTTGGCGATGGGATAGGCCGTCCGTGTGACGACTCCCGGTATAGCGCCCTGAGGTGGGAACCGTTCGACAATGGTTTGAGAAACCGCCGGCGAGGAAATCAACACAGCAGAATATAGAAAAAGAGGAAGACGCATAGCTACTCCAATAAATACTACGCCGAATTAGCTGAGACTCGGATGCGGTCAAGTGGCCGAATGGTTAACGCTTTGCGGCGGCAAAGCGGTCGGGCCAACTTGCCTCACACCTCATCCCAACAAATCCTTATATCGCCGATCAACCGGCTGCAGACGGTCGGCCCACCACTGCACCATTTCCGCGCGGCCCGGCAGATACTCGGCAGCGTTATATGCCCCCCGGATTGCGTCACCCTCACCGTGCGCAGGCTGGATTTCGATGCAGTCGTGATTCTACCCATGTTTGTTCAGGATGGTGGAAAACAGTCGCCTGAGGCCTTGCGTTGTCTGCTTGCTGTGGAAGCCCATGCGGTAGAGCGCAAACAGCATGCTATTCTCGGACATGGCGCTTCACGTCGGCCGGATCGCGCCCGAAGGCGATATCCCGCTTGGCGCAGTCGCGAAGTGCCCGCGCGTCGGATAGCGACACAGCAGAATAGCCCCCCATCGACAATGTGCGCTGCCTGTCCTGGAAGCTATATAGCAATTCCCAGAGCTTCGCCCCGCTGGGTACACCCGCAGATAGAGTCCACCGCCGTCCGCGATTCGATGCGGCTTATCGGCCGCCTTTGCCCTCCGGCATGCCATATCCGTCAGCTTCACCCTGGTTCACTCCCAATTTTATGCCGAGCCATCACAACATTCCTGCCTCCAGTAACAACAGCATCACAAAATGCGTTTGGGACAGCATGGGACACATGGCTCCCTATTGGAAATACAAGTCATTGATTTTTCTTATATTATTTTGGGACGCATGGTCCCTTATGGAAAAGTGAGAAATCGTCACTTGGTGCGGACGGCGGGACTCGAACCCGCACGAGCAAAGCCCAAGGGATTTTAAGTCCCGTGCGTCTACCAGTTTCGCCACGTCCGCAGGCGTTGGGGGATTGTGCGTCTGAATGGGGCAGGGCAGGTCGCCGGTCAATCCGGCTTGTCGCGCTTCTGCGCCCGCGACATCGCTGTCTGGAAAGACGCGGCAGAGAAGCGGTGCACAGAAGCGGCCGCGCCGCAGGCAAGCGCCCTGTGCCGGGTCGTCTACCCGGTCACATGTTCAGTTTTTCGCGAAGCTCCTTGCCCGGCTTGAAGTGCGGCACGCGCTTGGCGTCCACATCGACGGAGGCGCCGGTGCGGGGGTTGCGGCCGGTGCGGGCGCCACGCCCCCGGGTGGAAAAGGCGCCGAAGCCGCGCAACTCGACACGCCCGCCTTCGGCCAGCCGGTCGGTGATGGCGTCCAATATGGTCGAGACGACGCGCTCGGCCTCGCGCGGCCCCAGATGCGGGTTTTCGTCGGCAATCTTCTGCACAAGCTCGGATCGGATCATGGTGAAAATCTCCCCTGCATCCACCACTATGAAGATGCCCGCCAGAGTCGGTCAACCCCTTCAACCTAAAGCAAAAGGGGCGACGCTTGCGCGCCGCCCCCCGATAAGCTGCCGCAAAGGCCGGGCCCGAAGGCCTCAGCCGTCCTGCTTCGCCTTGTTGAGGGCGGCCCCCAGGATGTCGCCCAGCGAGGCGCCGGAATCCGACGAGCCATATTGCGCAACCTGCTGCTTTTCCTCGGAGATCTGCATCGCCTTGATGGACAGCATCGGGCGCTTGCCGCGCTCGAAGCCGACCACCTGCGCGTCGACCTTCTGACCGATCTGGAAGCGCTCCGGGCGCTGCTCGTCGCGGTCGCGGGAGAGGTCGGAGCGCTTGATGAAGGCGGTCGGGCCGTCTTCGCCGATCTGCACCTCGATGCCGCCGTCGCGGGCTTCGCGCACGATCGCCGTCACCACCTGGTTCTTGCGATACTCGCCGGCCGCCGCGGGGGCGCTTTCGCCCGCCGTCTCGCCGGAAGCGGTTTCGCCCGACACCTGCTTGATGCCCAGCGAGATGCGCTCGCGCTCCACATCGACTTCCAGCACCTGCGCCTTCACCATCTCCCCCTTGTGGTGGAGCTGGAGCGCGGCTTCGCCGGAAACGCCCCAGGCGATGTCCGACATGTGCACCATGCCGTCCACGTCGCCGGGCAGGCCGATGAACAGGCCGAATTCCGTGGAGTTCTTCACTTCGCCTTCCACGACCGAACCCACGGGATGCTCTTCGGCGAACACTTCCCACGGGTTGCGCTGCGCCTGTTTCAGGCCGAGCGAGATGCGGCGCTTCTCGCCATCCACTTCCAGCACGATCACATCCACTTCCTGGCTGGTGGAAACGATCTTGCCCGGGTGGACGTTCTTCTTCACCCAGCTCATTTCCGAGACGTGGACGAGGCCCTCGATTCCCGGCTCCAGCTCGATGAAGGCGCCATATTCGGTGATGTTGGTCACGCGGCCCGAAAGCTTCGCGCCCACCGGATATTTGGCGTCGGCGCCTTCCCACGGATCGCTCTCGAGCTGCTTCATGCCCAGGCTGATGCGCTGGGTGTCGCGGTTGATGCGGATGATCTGCACCTTCACCGTGTCGCCGATGTTGATGACTTCGTTCGGGTGGCCGACGCGCTTGTAGCTCATGTCGGTCACGTGCAGCAGGCCGTCGATCCCGCCCAGGTCCACGAAGGCGCCATAGTCGGTGATGTTCTTCACCACGCCGTCGATCACCTGGCCTTCGGACAGGCTCTGGATCAGGCCGGTGCGGGCTTCCGCGCGGGTTTCCTCCAGGATGCTCCGGCGCGAAACCACGATGTTGCCGCGCTTGCGGTCCATCTTCAGCAGCTGGAACGGCTGGGCGATGCCCATCAGCGGGGTCACGTCGCGCACCGGGCGGATGTCCACCTGCGAGCCGGGCAGGAAGGCCACGGCGCCGCCGAGGTCGACGGTGAAGCCGCCCTTCACGCGGCCGAAGATCGTGCCTTCCACGCGCTCGCCGGCGTTGAACTGGGTTTCCAGCTTGTCCCAGGCGGCTTCGCGGCGCGCCCGGTCGCGGGACAGCATGGCTTCGCCGAAGGCGTTCTCCACACGGTCCACATAAACTTCGACTTCTTCACCCACGCTCACCTGCGGCGCCTGGCCGGGGGGGGTGAATTCCCGGATGGAGATACGGCCTTCCGACTTCAGGCCCACGTCGATCACCACCAGGTCATTCTCGATGGCGGTGACCCGCCCCTTCACCACCTTCCCCTCGAAGCTCTGGGATTCGCCCAGGGACTTGTCGAGAAGCGCGGCGAAATCGTCGCGGGTGGGCATTGCGCTGGAAGCCATGAACATCCTATCGTCATTGAACCCGCCGGCCGCACGGTCCTTGAAGGCGGTCCGCCGGGGTTGGAGTTGATCCGCGAATCGGCCAAACAGCCAAGGGCGCGCGAGAGCTGGTCCCTCGGCGCCGTCTGTCAGGAGATCCGGTCCAGCCGCCGGGACACAAGTTCCACAGCCTGCCGAACGGCTGCGGCTATATCCAAATCGCTCGTATCTAGCAAGTCGGCGTCCGCCGCCTGCCGGAGCGGCGCGTCGGCCCGGCCCATGTCGCGCGCGTCGCGCGCCACGATATCGGCCAGCACCCGCTCCTCCGCCACATCCCGCCCGGCGGAGGTCAGTTCCAGGAAACGCCGGCGGGCGCGGGTTTCGGCCGTGGCCGTCACGAACAGCTTGGCCTGCGCTTCCGGCGCGATCACCGTGCCGATGTCCCGCCCGTCCAGCACGGCCCCGCCCGGCTGCGCCGCGAACGCCTTCTGGAACGCCAGCAACGCGGCCCGCACCTCCGGCAACGCCGACACCCGCGAAGCCGCCTCGCCGGCGGCCGCGCCGCGCAGCTCCGGGTCTTCCAGCAGCGACAGGTCCAGCGCCATCGCCTGCGCGCCCATGGCCTTGCCGTCGTCCAGCGCCAGCCCGGCGCGCATCGCCGCCAGCGCCACGGCGCGGTAAAGCGCCCCCGTGTCCAGATGCGGCACGCCGAAGTGCCGCCCCAGCGCACGGGCGATGGTGCCCTTGCCGGAAGCGGCCGGGCCGTCGACGGCGATCAGCGGCATCGGGGTTATTCGCTCAGCAGCTTCGCGATCTTCGGGGCGATGTCGGCGGGCTTCATCGTCGGCGCGAAGCGCTCCACCGCCTCGCCTTCGCGGTTCACCAGGAATTTGGTGAAGTTCCACTTCACCGTGGTCGAGCCCAAAAGCCCCGGCGCCGCCGCCTTCACCTGCTCGTAGAGCGGGTGGGCGTTCTCGCCGTTCACCTCGATCTTGTCGAACACCGGGAAGGTGACGGGATAGGTGGTCGAGCAGAATTTCGCGATCTCCGCCGCGTCGCCCGGTTCCTGCTTGCCGAACTGGTTGCAGGGAAAGCCCAGCACGGTGAAGCCCTTGTCCCTGAAGCGCTGATAGAGCTCTTCCAGTCCGGTATATTGCGGCGTGAACCCGCATCTGGAAGCGACGTTCACGATCAGCAGCACCTGGCCCCTGTAATCGGCAAGGCTCACCTCGCGCCCGTCCAGCATCCTGACGCGGTGATGGTAGATGTCGTCGGCCATTGCTGTCTCCAATCCTCCCCCCGCCACCTAATGGCTTCGCCGGGATGGGAAGGGAAGGGGGGTGGAACGAAAAAGCCCTTCCGCTTCAGGGGAGGGGTTGGGGTGTGCCGCCCGGAGGCCTGCCGCAGGAAGAGCCGGCCGTCGGCAAAGCCGCCGAGTCCGGCAGCAAAGGGGGAAGGAAAGAAAGAAAAAGCGGGCGAAGCCCGCCGCCGTCGGACTGGCGCTGGCCTGATGGGGCCAGCGCTCAGCCGGCCGGGCCTGCGGCGAGTCCTCCAGTCAGTGCTTCGCACTGATGGTGGCCGCCTTCGGCCAAAAAAACCCCCGGCAGTTTCCTGCCGGGGGCGGGGTCGCTCTCTTCTTGCAACTTGTGTCGAAACCTATTCGCGCTGGCCGAGGAAGCTCAGCAGGAACTGGAACAGGTTGATGAAGTCCAGATACAGCGTCAGCGCGCCCATGATCGCCGCCTTGCCGGCCATGTCGGTGCCGGCGACATAATCATAGGTTTCCTTGATCTTCTGCGTGTCGGCGGCCGTCAGGCCGGCGAAGATCAGCACGCCCAGGATCGAGACCACCAGGCTCAGCGCGCCGGACTGCAGGAACATGTTCAGCACCATGGCGACCAGGATGCCGACCAGGCCCATCACCAGGAAGGTGCCAAGCTTCGAAAGATCGCGCTTCGTCGTGTAGCCGTAAAGGCTGAGGCCCGCGAAGGCCGCCGCCGTCGCGAAGAAGGTGGTGGCGATGGAAGTCGAGGTGTAGACGAGGAAGATCGTCGACATCGACGCGCCCATGATCGCGGCGAAGGCCCAGAACAGCCCCTGCACCGCCCCTTCGGACATGGATTGATATTTGAAACCGAGCAGGAACACGAAGGCCAGCGGCGCCAGCGCCACCACCCAGCCGAGGCCGGACAGACCGCCCGTCGGCGACACCAGCGCGTGCACCGCGCCGGTGAAGTTCATGCCGAGCGCCACGAGGCCCGTCAGCAGCACGCCCGACATCATGTAATTATACACGGTCAGCATGTGCTTGCGCAGCCCGGCGTCATACTCCTGCGCGGTCGTGCCGGTGCGGGCCGCCGCAGCAGACGCGCCACGGCCGAACCGGGGGTCACCCTGATTGACCATTGAATTCCTCTCCATCCAGCCGGGGATGTTGATGCCCTGTCGCATGTCCGGCTGGATGTTCATATCGCCCATGTAACATGAGCTTTCAAGGGTTGCCAGCGAAATCTTTCATTGGTGAAATATTTTTTGCGCCCATGAAATATTTCGCTTCAAACCTCCCGCAGCACCCGCGCCACCTTCGCGCCCAGCGTCCGCCAGGCCCCGGCCAGCCCCAGCAGCAGCGTCGCCGCCGCGCCGGCCAGCACCGTCGCAAGCGCCACGCCCCAGTCCGGCGCCCAGCCGAACTTCAGCACCTGCGTGACGACGATCCAGCCCGACAATCCGCCCAGCGCCAGGGCGAGTCCGCTCACCAGCAGCCCCAGCGCCGCATATTCCATGGCGGCGGCGGCCATCAGTTGCCGGCGGGTGGCGCCCAGCGTCTTCAGGATCACATTGTCGAGCGTCCGCGCCTTCGCCTGGCTGGCGAGCGCCCCCACCAGCACGGCGATCCCGGCCAATATGGCGACGCTCGCCGCCGCGCGCACGGCGGTGCCCATCTGGTTCACCAGCGTGCCGATCTCGCCCAGCACATCCCGCACCTTGATGACCGACACGGTGGGGAAGGCGCGGCTGATCATGCCGGTGAATCCGCCCTGCTCGGCGTCGGGCGGGGAAACGGTCGCCATATAGGTATAGGGCGCGTCCCTCAGCGTCGCCGGGTCGTAGATCAGCACGAAGTTGAAGCCCATGCTGTCCCAGTCCACCTCGCGCAGAGAAGCGATGGTCGCCTCGATCTCCACCCCCAGCACGGAAACGGTGATGCTGTCGCCCACTTCCAGGCCCAGCAGCCCGGCCTGCTCGGCGTCCATGGAAACCAGCGGCGGGCCGGCGTAATCCTTCGGCCACCATTTCCCCGCCACCAGCCGGTTCCCCGGCGGCAACTCGTCGGCAAAGGTCAGCCCCCGGTCGCCGCGCAGCACATAGCTGCCCTCGGGCACTTCCTTGATTTCCGAAGCCGGAACCCCGTTCACCGCCACCACCGGCCCGCGCAGGCTGGGCACCAGCCGCGCCTCGCTGTCGTCGGGCAGGATCGCCACGAAGCGCGGCCGCTCCTCCTTCGGCAGGTCCAGCAGGAAGAAGGCCGGCGCCTTCGCCGGCACCGTGCGCTGAAGCTCGGCGTTGAAGCTGGTCTCGATGAAGGCGAGCGTCGCGAACAGCGAAAGCCCCAGCCCCAGCGCCACCACCAGTTGCCGGGTCATGGCGCCGGGGCGATGCACATTGGCGAGCGCCAGCCGGGGCAGAACGCCGCTCGGCCTCGGCAGCCGCGCCGCGCCCCATTTCACCAGCGTGCCCAGCGCGAACAGCAGGGCCAGCACCGCCGCCGCCCCGCCCAGAAAGCCCAGCGCGAAGATCTTCTCGGCCGCCTGCCACACGGCGAGCGCCGCCACCACCGCGCCCGCGCCCAGCGCCGCCGCCAGCGCTTGCCCGGAAGGCCAGGGCCAGGCCTCGACGGACCCACGGAACATCCGCTGCGCCGGCAGCGCGCTCGCCCGCGCCAAAGGGGCGACGGCGAAGGCGAAGGCCACCAGCAGCCCGAAGCCCACCGCCGCCAGCAGCGGCCAGGGGTGCAGCCCCAGCGCCGGCGGCACCGGCAGCGCGTCGCCGGCCACCGCCACCACCGCATAAGGCACCAACGCGCCCAAGCCTGCGCCCACGACCGCGGCCGCCAGCGCCACGCCGCCCACCAGCAGCAGATAGGCGCGGCGGATCAGCCGCGTCGGCGCCCCCAGCGCCTTCAGCGTGGCGATGCTCCCGGCCTTGCGGTCCAGATAGCTCTGCACGCCGTTGCCGACGCCGACCCCCGCCACCGCCAGCGCCGTCAGGCTGACGAGCGTCAGGAACTGCGCCAGCCGCTCGACGAAGCGCCGCACACCGGGCGCCCCGTCGCGCCGGTCGGCCAGCCGCCAGCCGGCTTCGGGAAAGCGCGCGTCCAGATCCTCGCGCACGAAGGCCGGGTCCATCCCTTCCGGCAGCTTCAGCCGCACATGGAAACGGTAGAGGCTGCCCGGCTGGATCAGCCCGGTTTCCGCCAGCTTCTGCGTGGAAATCAGCACCGAAGGCCCGAAGGCGAAGCCTTCCCCCGCCCGGTCTGGCTCCACGGTCAGGATTGCCGCCACCGGCATCTTCGCTTCGCCGATCCCCACCATGTCGCCGACCGTCAGGCCCATCTGATCGGCCAGCGCTTCGCCCACCACGGCGCCTTCCGCCAGCGCCGCCTGCACCTCGCCACCGCCCTTGATCTCGGCCTTGCCGTAAAGCGGCCAGCCGCCGTCCACCGCCTTCAACTCGCCCAGCAGTTCGCGGTTCGCCGCCGCGCCCGTCTCGCCGCGCACCATGGCGCGCATGCGGACGCTCGTCGAAACCGCCCCGCCATAGCCTTTCAGGGCCGCCATTTCCTCGGGCAAGGGCTCGCGCTGCGTCAGCCGTGCCTCCACATCGCCGCCCAGGATCACCTGCCCCTGCCCGGCCAGCCCACTGGCGATGGAACTGCCAAGGCTGCCGACGCCAGCCATCGCCAGCACCCCCAGCAACAGGCAGGCGAACAGCAGCCGCAACCCGCCCAGCCCGCCGCGCACCTCGCGCCAGGCCAGCCGCGCCGCCATCGGCCACCCCGGCGGCTGCGGCGAAACCCCGGAAGCGACCGGCAAGGTGGAAACATTCATGCCGGCACCGCCACGCGCTCGTCGGCGACGATCACCCCGTCGCGCATGCGGATCACCCGAGAACAACGCGCCGCCAGTTCCTGGTCATGGGTGATCAGCACCAGCGTCGCCCCGGTTTCGGCCAGCCGCTCGAACAGCAGCGCCACGATCGCCTCGCCGGTCGCCGCGTCCAGATTGCCGGTCGGCTCGTCGGCGAACAGCAGGGCAGGGCGCACGCCCAGCGCCCGCGCCAGCGCCACCCGCTGCTGCTCGCCGCCGGACAGTTGCGCGGGATAATGCTCCAGCCGGTGCCCCAGCCCCACCGCCTCCAGTTCGCGGGCGGCGGCGGCGAAAGGCTCGGCATGGCCGGCCAGTTCCAGTGGCACCGCCACATTCTCCAGCGCCGTCATGGTGGGGATCAGGTGGAAGGCCTGCAACACGATTCCAATCCGCCCGCGCCGCGCCTCCGCCAGCCCGTCTTCCGAAAGGCCGGTGATTTCCAGCCCCGCCACCTTGATGCTACCGCCGGTCGCGCTTTCCAGGCCGGAAAGGCAGGCCATCAGGCTGGACTTGCCGCTGCCCGAAGGCCCCAGGATCGCCAGCCGCTCGCCGGCCGCCACGTCCAGGTCGACGCCCTTCAAAATTTCCACCCGCGCCGCGCCATTTCCCAGCGCCAGGGTTACATTGCGGGCGGAGATCACCATATCGGCGGGGCGTTCAGACGGCATGGAGTCTCCACTTGAATCTTGGAAGCCGCCCATATGGCCCGCTTTTCCGCCTTTTCCACCTGCTGCTGCTGATTCCCCTGCTGTTCGCCGGCCCGGCGCTGGCGCAGGCGAAACCGGAAAAGCTGATCCTGGCGCTGGGAGACAGCCTGACGGCCGGCTACCAGTTGAAACCCGGCGAAAGCTTCCCGGCACAACTGGAGGCGGCGCTCCGCGCGCAGGGCGTGGCGGCGAAAGTCCACAACGCCGGCGTCTCGGGCGACACCACGGCGCAAGGCAGGGCGCGCCTGCCGTGGGTGCTGAACAGCCTGAAACAGAAGCCAGATCTCGCCATCGTCGCGCTCGGCGCCAACGACATGCTGCGCGGCCAGCCGCCGGCGCAGGCGCGCGCCAATCTGGACGCGATCCTCACCGAGCTGAACAAGCGCGGCATCCCGGTGGTGCTGGCCGGAATGCTGGCCGCGCCCAACATGGGGCCGGTCTATGGCAAGGAATTCAACGCCCTCTACCCGGCGCTGGCGAAGAAGCATGGCGCCACCCTCTACCCCTTCTTCACGCAAGGGGTAACGGCCAACCCGAAACTGTTGCTGGCAGACGGCATGCACCCCAACAAACAGGGCGTGGCGCTGATGGTGAAGAACATCACCCCCACGGTGCAGAAGGCGCTGCCGAAATAATGCCCCGTCTGTTCGCGGCGCTGCGTCCGCCGCCCGAAATCCGCGAGGCGCTCACCGCGCGGATGGGCGGGGTGGAAGGCGCCCGCTGGCAGACGGACAACCAACTGCACCTGACGCTCGCCTTCCTCGGCGAAGTGGACCGCCACGGTGTGGAAGCGGGAACCGAGGCGCTGGCCAGCATCCATCGCCCGCCGCTGGATCTGCACCTTGGCCAGGCCGGCAGCTTCGACGCGCATAAACCCGGCCGCACCTCGGCGCTATGGCTGGGCGTAGCCCCCGCCGAAGCCGTCGCCGACCTCGCGGCGCAAATCCGCAACAACCTGCGCCGCGCCGGCCTCGAACCCGAGAGCCGCCGCTTCGTCCCCCACATCACGCTCGCCCGCTTCAGCGCCGCCGGCGCCCCGAGGGAGGCGCTGCGCCCATGGCTCAACAGCACGCACATCCCGCCACTCCATTGGCGGGCGGAAAGCTTCCACCTCGTCGAAAGCCACATGGGCAACGGCGGCAGCCACTACACGCCGATCGCCAGCTACCACCTTACATAAGGCCGGGAACTCACAGAAAACTCTGCGGGTCCACATCCACGGTCACCCGCACGCCGCCGGGCATCGGCACCTTCCCCAGCCACTCCCGCACGAAGGCCTGCAACGGCGCTGAGCGTTTCGCGTGCACCAGCAGCCGGTGCCGGTGCCGCCCGCGCAGCATGGCCAGCGGCGCCGGCGCCGGCCCCCAGACTTCGATCCCCTCGGTCAGCGGCACCGCCTGCCCCAGCCGCTTCGCCGCGTCCAACGCCTCCGCGCCGTCCATCGAGGAAACGACGATCGCCGCCAGCCGCCCGAAGGGCGGCATCCCCGACGCCAGCCTTATATCCCGCTCCGCCGCCTGAAACTCGGCGGCATCGCCCTTCCACAGCGCCTGCATCACCCGGGCGCGCGGCTGGTGCGTCTGCAGGAACACCTCGCCCAGCTTCTCCCCCCGCCCGGCCCGGCCCGACACCTGTCTGATCTGCTGGAAGCAGCGCTCCCCTGCCCGCAGGTCGCCGCCCTCCAGCCCAAGATCGGCGTCCACCACCCCCACCAGCGTCAGATTGGGGAAGTCGTGTCCCTTCGCCAGCATCTGCGTGCCGATCAATATGTCCACCTCGCCGTCCGCCACAGCGGCCACCAGCGCCGCCATGTCGGCGGGCGTCCGCACGCTGTCGGAGGTCGCGACCAGCGCCTTCGCCTCCGGCCATGTGGCCGCCACCTCCTCCGCCAGCCGCTCCACCCCCGGCCCGCAAGGCGCCAGACTGTCCGCCGCGCCGCAACTCGGGCAGCTTTCCGGCACCGGGATCGAGTGGCCGCAATGGTGGCACATCAG
Organism: Sandaracinobacteroides sayramensis; assembly: GCF_022014495.1. Lineage (GTDB taxonomy): Bacteria > Pseudomonadota > Alphaproteobacteria > Sphingomonadales > Sphingomonadaceae > Sandaracinobacteroides > Sandaracinobacteroides sayramense. Next base: position 55,139 of record NZ_JAKLSQ010000011.1, on the reverse strand, counting down.
CCGCCGCGCCAGCCGATGCTCCACCAGCCAGGCGGTGCAATTGGGGCACTGGATTCGGTCGCCGCATTTGCGGCACAGGGTCAGCGGCGCATAGCCCCGGCGGTTCAGGAACAGCAGCACCTGTTCCTTGCGCCCCAGCCGCGCCTCGATCGCCTTCGCCAGCGGCGGCGCGATCCAGCGCCCGCGCGGCGGCGGGTCGCGGGTCAGGTCGATCAGATGCACCTTGGGCAGCTTCGCGCCGCCATGCCGGTCGGGCAGGTGCAGCACCTTGTAGGTGCCTCGCTGCACCTGCTCCATCGTCTCCAGCGAAGGGGTGGCGGTCGCCAGCACCACCGGGCAGCCCTCGAAGCGCGCCCGCATCACCGCCACGTCGCGCCCATGATAGGGCACGCTCTCCTCCTGCTTGAAGGCCTGGTCGTGCGCCTCGTCCACCACGATCAGCCGCAGCTTCGGCGCCCCCAGGAACAGCGCCGAACGCGCCCCCACGATCACCGCCGCCTCGCCCGAGACGATGGCGCGAAACGCATCCCGCCGCTGCGAAGGCGTCAAGCCGGAATGCCAGACGGTCGGCGAAAAGCCGAACCGCTTGCGGAAGCGCTGCAGCCAGGCTTCCGTCAGCGCGATCTCCGGCAACAGCACCAGCGCCTGCCCGTCGCCAGAAATCGCCTGCGCCACCGCCTCCAGATAGACTTCGGTTTTCCCCGCCCCGGTCACCCCGTCCAGCAGGAAGGGCTGGAAGGCGGTCTCCTTCACCGCTGCCACCATGGCGTCGGCGGCGGCCTTCTGCCCATCGCTCAGCTGCGGCCCGTCCGGCAGGGCAGGGCGTCTAGCCGGCACAACCTCCTCGCTTGCCTCCACCGCCAGCAACACGCCCTGCTTCACCAGCGCCCGCAGCGCTTCCACCCGCGCCTCCGCCGCCGCCGCCCACACCGGCAGCGGCGCCACCCCAAGATCGCGCACCGCCTCCAGCCGCTCCAGCAACGCCCGCCGCCCGGCGTGCCGCGCCTCGGGAATTTCGCCCAGCGCGAACAGCGGCGCCGGCCTGGCGGCCGGCACGAACGCCGCCTGCGGCAAGGCCATCCTGAGAACGGAAGCCGGCGCCGCCAGATAATAATCCGCCACGAAGTCCAGCAGCCTCCGCAACGCCTCGGGCAGGGGCGGCAAGTCCAGCGGCACCGCATCGCGCAGCTTCGCCTCGTCCACCGGCCGGGTTTCGTATTGGCCCTCGTCCCACAGCACGCCCGGCACCCGGCGCGGCCCCAGCGGCGCGTCCACCACCGTGCCCGGCGGCGTGCCGTCCGGCAGCCGGTAATGCAGGGCGCCCAGGCCATGCTGCAACAGAAGGACGGTCCCGCGCATTGACATCCCTGCTAGCCTCGGCTTCTGGCAGCGGCAACTTGTCCCACGGAGTGCATCCCATGAAATTCTTCGTCGACACCGCCGACGTCGCCGACATCGCCGATCTGGCCGCCACCGGCCTGCTGGACGGAGTCACCACCAACCCCAGCCTGATCCACAAGTCGGGCCGGCCGTTTCTGGAAGTGGTGAAGGAAATCTGCGGCCTCGTCGAAGGCCCGGTTTCCGCCGAAGTCGTCGCCACCGATTACGAATCCATGCTGCGCGAGGCGGACGTGGTCCGCGCGCTCGCCGACAATGTCTGCGTGAAACTCCCCCTGACGCTCGACGGGCTGAAAGCCTGCCGCAAGCTCACGTCGGAAGGCACGCAGGTCAACGTCACGCTCTGCTTCTCGGCGACGCAGGCGCTGCTCGCCGCCAAGGCCGGCGCCACCTTCATCTCCCCCTTCGTCGGCCGCCACGACGATGTCGGCTTCGACGGCATGCAGCTGATCGACGACATCCGCCTCATCTACGACAATTATGATTATGAAACGCAGATCCTCGTCGCCAGCGTCCGCCACCCGGTGCATATCCTGGAAGCGGCGAAGATCGGCGCCGATGTCGTCACCGCCCCGCCCGCCGTCCTCCGGGCGCTGGCGAGGCATCCGCTGACGGATCGCGGCCTCGAACTCTTCCTCGCCGACTGGGCCAAAACCGGCCAGACGATCGCCTGATGGCCATGGAGGCGGACGCTCTGGTCCGTGGCTGGCTCGCCAGCCTCCGCAACGAGCGCCGCCTCTCCGTCCACACGCTGCGCGCCTATGGCGCCACGCTGGACCGCTTCCTCGCGCATCTGAACGTGGCGCACGGCCGCCCGGCCGACCTCGCCCTCCTCGAATCGCTGACCGCCGCCGACTATCGCGGCTTCCTCGCCGCCCGCCGCACCGAGGGGCTGGCCAACATCTCCGCCGCCCGCGAACTGTCGGCGCTGCGCAGCTTCGCCGCCCATGTCCGCGAACGCCATGGTGCCACGCTCACCGGCCTAGACGGCATCGCCAGCCCGAAGGTGAAGAAGAGCCTGCCGCGCCCCATCGCCCCGGCCGACGCCCGCGCGCTCGCCGAAACCACCGGCGAATTCCACGACGAGCCCTGGATACAGGCGCGCGATACGGCGGTGCTCCTCCTGCTCTACGGCTCGGGCCTGCGCATCGGCGAGGCGCTCGCCCTCACCGGCGCCATCCTCCCCTTGCGCGAAACCCTCACCATCCTCGGCAAGGGCCGCAAGGAGCGCACCATCGTGCTGCTGCCGCCGGTGCGCGCGGCGATCGAACGATATGCGCGGCTCTGCCCCTATCCGGCTTCGAAGGACGCCCCGCTGTTCCGCGGCGCGAAGGGCGGCGCGCTGGCGGGCGGCGTGCTGCGCGCCACGCTGCGCAAGGCCCGCGTGGCGCTCGGCCTCCCCGAAAGCGCCACGCCGCACGCGCTGCGCCACAGCTTCGCCAGCCACCTGCTGGCGCGCGGGGCGGACTTGAGGACCATCCAGGAACTGCTGGGCCACGCCAGCCTCGGCAGCACCCAGATCTACACCAGCATAGACAGCGCCCGCCTGCTGGATGTCTACAAAAGCGCCCACCCGCGCGGGTGAGTGGCGGGTGAGTCGCAGGTGAGTCCTTGCCCCACCGGAAAAATATGATATCAATTTGATATCAACTCCGGGGAGCAAGCCATGTCCACATCGACTGTTCCGCAACTGGCCGCCAGCCGCGAACTGCCCGCCGCCACCATGAATGGTCTCACCATGCTGGTTTTCCTGGCGCTCGCGGCGGTTGCGCTCGCCTTCGCCATCTTCGCCCGCGCGCCGGCGCTTCTCGTTCCGGCCGTGCCGCTCTTCCTCTTCCTGCTGCGGGGCTTCTACATGGTGCAGCCCAACCAGGCGGTCGCCATCCTGCTGTTCGGCGCCTATCGCGGCACCGACCGGGCGGAGGGCCTGCGCTGGACCTGGCCCTGGATGACGCGCAAGAAGATCAGCGTCCGCGCCAACAACCTGATTTCGCAGCAGATCAAGGTGAACGACCTGCGCGGCAACCCGATCGAGATGGCGGCGCAGGTGGTCTGGCGGGTGAAGGACACGGCGCAGGCGCTGTTCGACGTGGACGATTACCGCGCCTTCGTCGTCGCCCAGATCGAGGCGGCGATCCGCGCCATCGGCGCCCGCTACCCCTATGACGATTTCGAGCATCACGACATCACCCTTCGCGGCCACCATGAGGAGGTGGGCGAGGAACTGAAGCAGGCGCTGCAATCGCGCCTGAGGGTCGCCGGAATCACCGTCGACGAATGCGGCTTCACCCACCTCGCCTATGCCCCGGAAATCGCCGGCGCCATGCTCCGCCGGCAGCAGGCGGAGGCGATCGTCGCCGCCCGCAAGACGCTGGTCGAAGGCGCGGTCGGCATGGTGGAAATGGCGCTGGCGCAGCTGAACGAGAAGGATGTCGTCAACCTCGACGACGAGCGCCGCGCCGCCATGGTCTCCAACCTGATGGTGGTGCTCTGCGGAGACCAGAACGTCCAGCCCGTGGTCAACACCGGCACCCTCTACCAGTAGCGGGCGAGGAAAGCAGAGGCGAGGCAGTCGGACGAGAGACCATGGCGGACCAGCGCAAATCCCTGCTCCTTCGGCTCGACCCGGCGCTCCACGCCGCGGTCGAGCGGCTGGCCGCCGCCGAACTGCGCAGCACCAATGCCGAGATCGAGTTGCTGCTGCGCGAAGGCCTCGCCCGGCGCGGCGTGACGCTCGCGCGCATCGCCCCGGCCAAACGCGGCCGGCCGTCGAAATCGCGCGAACCCGGCTGAAAGCCGCCCGGCAAAAAGCTCAGGAGGATATGTCCACGCAGCACAGGTGCCCGGGCCCCATCGGAAGCGCTACTGGTTGGGCAGTCCAAGTTTGCGGTCGGCGTTAGCCCACAACCGTCACCCATCCCCCACACCCGTCACCCATCCCACATCCTCCATCCCGCCCCACCCCGTCACCCCGGGCTTGACCCGGGGTCCAGCTTTTTCTGCGGGCAAGGCGGTGGAGGTGGAAAGCTGGGCCCCGGGTCAAGCCCGGGGCGACGAATTCGCGGCGACGAACTCAGGGTGCCGAACCAAGGGCGACGGCCGCTGGCGGCAAATGGCGTCATCCAGCCCCAGCCGCGCCGCCCCCCGCCACCCGCATCACCCGCCGGCCTTCACCTTCTCCACCAGTTCCGCGTCGATCGCCTTCGCCCGCCCATAGGCCGGCCGCGCGCGGATCCGCTCCAGATAGCGCGCCATATTCTCCGTCGGCTCATACATGCCGAAGCGCGCCGGCCAGTCGATCGAGGATCCGGCATAGACATCCGCCGCCGAGAAGGCCTCGCTCGCCATCCAGCTGTTTTCCGAAACCGCCAGGTCCATCGCCCGCAGCACATCCTCCCAGCTGCCATAGCCGACCATGGCCTTCTGCTCGTCCTCGGGCACGATCTTGCGGTAATGGTCCAGCATGGCGCTTTCCATCGGCCCCGCCGCGAAGAACAGCCAGCGGTAATAGGCCGCCCGGTCGGGAAGGGCGGGGGCCAGCCCGGCTTCCGGAAAGGCGTCCGCCAGATAGGCGCAGATGGCGGCGGCTTCCGTCACCACCCGTCCCCGGTGGCGGATGGCGGGCACCTTGCCCATCGGGTTGGTGGCCAGATAGTCGGGCGACTTCATCGTCGTCCCATACTCCAGCAGCACCTGCTCATAGGGCTGGCCCAACTCCTCCAGCATCCAGCGGACCGTCTGCCCGCGCGACTGCGGATGGGTGTAGAAAATGATCCCGGACATCGAATTCCTCCCGTTATTGTTCGAACATAACAGGAACAAAACCGAGTCGCCAGCCCCACTTTCCCGGCGCGCGCTTCAACCCGGCGCGCCGGCCTCCCCGCCGGCCAGCCCCACGGGCGGGGCGTCCATCCGCAGCACCTCGCCCGCCTCCAGCGCCGGAAAGCGCAGCCGGGCGATGCCAGCGGCCTCCAGCGCCGCCCGCAACTCCACCCGGGGGGCTTCGCGCCCCTCGTCGGTCAGCTGGAAGGTGCCCCAATGCAGGCCCAGCGCCTGCTCGGCCCCCAGGTCGGCAAAGGCCTGCACCGCCTCGGCCGGGTTCATATGCTGCTCGGCCATGAACCAGCGCGGCTCGTAGGCGCCCACCGGCAGCAGCGCCAGCCGCACCGGCCCATGCCGCTTCGCCGCGCGGAAGAAGGCGCCGTCGCCATAGCCGCTGTCGCCCGCGAAATAGATGTTGCCCCCCGGCGCGATCAGCGTCCACCCGGCCCACAGCGCGCGGTTGCGGTCCAGGAACCACCGCGATGTCCAGTGGTAGACCGGTTCGGCGACGGCCGTCACCGCGCCAAGGCGCGCCCGCTCGCCCCAGTCCAGTTCGCGCGCCTCCACGCCGGCCTCCGCCAGCAGCCGCCCATGCCCGGGCGGCACCAGAATCAGCGGCCGGTCCCGCGCCCAGAGCCGCTTCAGCGTCGGCAGGTCCAGATGGTCCCAATGGCCATGGCTCACCACCACCAGGTCGATCTTCGGCAGGTCGTCGAACCGGATGCCCGGCTCCGTCACCCGCTTCGGGCCGAGGAAGGAAAAGGGGCTGGCCCGCTCGCTCCAGATCGGATCGGTCAGGATGTTCAGCCCCTCGGTCTGGAGCAGAACCGTCGCATGCCCCACCATGGTGGCCGCCAGGCGCCCGCCGGCAACCCGGCTTTCCGGGATCACCGGCGCCACCGGCACCGCGTCCGGCCAGTGCGCCGGCTCGCGCGTCCGCTGCCATTGCCAGACATCGGCCAGAGACTTGTCGCCGATCTGCCGCCCACCCGGCAGGCTGAAATATTCGCCGTCGAAATGCCCGGAGACCGGCCGCGCCACTGGCCCCGGGTCCATGCGCATGGCGGCCAGCAGCAGCCCGCCGCCCAGCAAGCCGGCAAGGATCAAAAGCGAACGCAGCCAGCCCATCGCCGAAAGCTAGCGCAGGCGCCGTTCAAAGGAAATCGTCGGCATGCGCCAGCCCCAGCCAGCCGCGCACCTGATGCAGGTCGTCCGCCACCGCGCGGGCGAGCCGGCGCATCTCGCCCGTCGCCGGCAGCAGGTCGGGCACCATCACCACCGCCATTCCGGCGGCGGCGGCCGATCGTACGCCCGAATGCGAATCCTCCAGCGCCAGCACTTCGGCCGGCTCCACCCCAAGCCGCGCGGCGGCCAGCAGATAGGGCTCGGGCGCGGGCTTGGGGTTCGCCACATCGTCGCGCGTCACCAGCGCGTCCAGCAGCGGGCGCACACCGGCCTGTTCCAGATGCGGCCCGGCCTGCGCCAGCCAGCTCGAGGTGGCGACCGCCAGCGGCATCCCGGCCGCCTTCGCGGCCTCCACCATCGCCCGCGCGCCCGGCCGCATCGGCATCCCCGTCCGCACCTGCTCGCGCACGCGGCCGCGATAGCCGGTGCGGAAATCCTCATAGGAAAAGCCGGAGCCGAACGCCTCGGCCAGCAGCCGCCGGCTCCCCGTCTCGTCGATGCCGACGAGGCTCAGGAACAGGCCGTCCCGCACCACAAGCCCCCGCGCCGCCGCTTCCATCTCCATGGCGTCGACGGTCAGCCGCTCGGTGTCCAGCAGCAGGCCGTCCATGTCGAAGACGATGGCGCGGGGGGAAAAGCCCAGCATGGCCGCTTACGCCGGTTCCATCTGCTTTTCGGCGATCTTCTTCGCCCAGATGGCGGGCGCGGTGTTGTGGACGCTGGTGCCTTGCGCATCCACCGCCACCGTCACCGGCATGTCCTGCACCTCGAACTCGTAGATGGCTTCCATGCCGAGGTCCTCGAAGGCCAGCACCTTCGCCCCCTTGATGGCGCGCGCCACCAGATAGGCGGCGCCTCCCACCGCCATCAGATAGGCGGACTTCGCGTCGCGGATCGCCTCGATCGCCACCGGCCCGCGCTCGGCCTTGCCCACCATGGCCAGCAGGCCCTGGTCCAGCATCATGCCGGTGAACTTGTCCATCCGCGTGGCGGTGGTCGGCCCGGCCGGTCCCACCACCTCGTCGCGCACCGGGTCCACCGGGCCGACATAATAGATGACGCGGCCCTTGAAGCTCAGCGGCAGCTCCTCGCCCTTGGCCAGCATATCCTCGATCCGCTTGTGCGCGGCGTCGCGGCCGGTCAGCATCTTGCCGTTCAACAGAAGGCGATCGCCGGGCTGCCAGCTCGCCACCACCTCGGGCGTCAGCGTGTCGAGGTCCACGCGGATCGCCTCGGCGGACGGCTTCCAGTCCACCTTCGGCCATCGGGAAAGGTCGGGCTGCGGCAGATAGGCCGGGCCGGAGCCGTCCAGATGCACATGCGCGTGGCGGGTGGCGGCGCAGTTCGGGATCATCGCCACCGGCTTGGAGGCGGCGTGCGTCGGACAGTCCAGGATCTTCACGTCGAGGATGGTCGAAAGCCCGCCCAGCCCCTGCGCCCCGATCCCCAGCGCGTTCACCGCGTCGAAGATCCGGATCCGCAGCTCCTCGATGCGGCTCCGGGGGCCGCGCGCCTTCAGTTCGGCCATGTCGATCGGCCCCATCAGCGATTCCTTGGCCATCACCATCGCCTTTTCGGCGGTGCCGCCAATGCCGATCCCCAGCATCCCGGGCGGGCACCAGCCGGCGCCCATCAGCGGCACCGTCTTCACCACCCAGTCGACGATCGAATCGCTGGGATTCAGCATCACGAACTTCGACTTGTTCTCCGAACCGCCGCCCTTGGCCGCCAGCGCGATCTCCAGATGCTCGCCGGCCACCATCTCCACATGGACGACGGCCGGGGTGTTGTCGCGCGTGTTGACGCGGGCGAAGGCGGGGTCGGCGACGATCGAGGCGCGCAGCTTGTTGTCCGGGTCGTTGTAGCCCCGGCGCACGCCCTCGTTGATCATGTCGTTCAGCGTCATCCGGCCGTCCCAGGTCACGCCCATGCCCACCTTCACGAAGGCGGCGACGATGCCGGTGTCCTGGCAGATGGGGCGATGGCCCTCGGCGCACATGCGGCTGTTGGTCAGGATCTGGGCGATGGCGTCCCTGGCGGCCGGCGATTCTTCCAGCTCATAGGCCCGGCCCAATGCCTCAATGTAATCCATCGGGTGGAAATAGCTGATGTGCTGCAACGCTTGTGCCACGGATTCAATCACATCGTCGCTGCGGATCAGGGCCATCGTCTTCGGTCTCCATTCTGTGCCGCGCCGCTCTAGCCAAAAGCCGGACCGCCCCGCCAGCCACAAAAGCTGTGCATAGTTTTTGGGAGAACCCGGTATCTCGCGGTATGCGGCCTTCAGCGGCTGGCGCAGGCCGCGCTTTCACACCATTGTCATGAAAGGGAAACGCGCCTGTCGGCATTTGCCGGCCGGACCCGGCAGACATGCGGGAAAGAGGTGATTGTCACAAAATTCTGCTTGCGCGGATTCAGGGATTTGGCACTATCCCTTGTGTCGGGGGCGGCATAGCCCCCCAGAATTTGTGTCTGTTCCGGAACAGGCGCCGCGGCCCACGGGCCGGCGGGGGTCGCGGAATCGGGCATTGCGCCTATATTTGCGGGCTGTGGGGCGCTTCCCCGGCCCGGCCATGACAGAGATGAAGCAGAGGGGATGAAGATGGACTTTCAGCGCAGCGAAGCGCAGCAGGATTCGGACGCCGGAACGGCCGCCGCTCCCGCCACGCACGCGATCTACGGCCCCCGCTTCCCGGTGAAGACGGACCCGTCGCGCGACAGCCGCCTCACCGCCTTCGGAATCGAAACCCTGAAGGACCGCTACCTGCTGCCCGGCGAAGGCTGCCAGGATCTGTTCGCCCGCGTCGCCGCCGCCTACGCCGACGACGCCGAGCACGCGCAGCGCCTCTACGACTATATCTCCAACCTCTGGTTCATGCCGGCCACCCCCGTGCTCTCGAACGGCGGCACCGGGCGCGGCCTTCCCATTTCCTGCTACCTGAACTCCGTCTCCGACAGCCTGGAGGGCATCGTCGGCACCTGGAACGAGAATGTCTGGCTCGCCTCGCGCGGCGGCGGCATCGGCACCTACTGGGGCCGGGTGCGCGGCATCGGCGAGCCGGTGGGCCTCAACGGCAAGACCTCGGGCATCATCCCCTTCGTGCGGGTGATGGATTCGCTCACGCTCGCCATCTCGCAGGGCTCGCTCCGGCGCGGCTCGGCCGCCTGCTACCTCGACATCTCCCACCCGGAGATCGAGGAGTTCCTGGAAATCCGCAAACCCTCAGGGGACTTCAACCGCAAGGCCTTGAACCTGCACCATGGCGTGCTCGTCACCGACGCCTTCATGGAAGCGGTCCGCGCCGGCGCGCCCTTCGATCTCGTCTCGCCGAAAACCGGCGAGAAGCGCGGCGAGGTGGACGCCCGCGCCCTGTTCCAGAAGCTGGTCGAAACCCGCCTGCAGACCGGCGAGCCCTATATCGTCTTCATCGACCATGTGAACAACAACATGCCGAAGCACCATCGGGAGCTCGGCCTCAAGGTCTCCACCTCCAACCTCTGCTCGGAAATCACCCTGCCCACCGGCACGGACCATCTGGGCAACGACCGCACCGCCGTCTGCTGCCTCTCGTCGCTCAATTTCGAGACCTGGGACGAGTGGAACAAGGACACGCGCTTCATCGAGGACGTGATGCGCTTCCTCGACAATGTGCTGACCGACTATATCGAGCGCGCGCCCGAGGAAATGGCCCGCGCCCGCTACTCCGCCGGCCGCGAGCGTTCGGTGGGCCTCGGCGTCATGGGCCTGCACAGCTTCTACCAGGCGCGCGGCATCCCCTTCGAATCCGCCAGCGCCAAGGCGTGGAACAACAAGATGTTCCGCCACATCCGCTCGAAGGTGGACGAAGCCTCGATGCTGCTCGCGGCCGAGCGCGGCCCCTGCCCGGACGCCGCCGACCGCGGCGTGATGGAGCGTTTCTCCTGCAAGATGGCGATCGCCCCCACCGCCAGCATCAGCATCATCTGCGGCGGCACGTCCGCCTGCATCGAGCCGATCCCGGCCAACATCTACACCCACAAGACGCTGTCGGGCAGCTTCGTGGTGAAGAACCCCTATCTCGAAAAGCTGCTGATCGAGAAGGCGAAGAACGCCGAAGCCGTCTGGAGCTCGATCCTGGAGCAGGGCGGCTCGGTCCAGCATCTCGACTTCCTCGACGCGGACGAGAAGGCCACCTTCAAGACCGCCTTCGAGATCGACCAGCGCTGGCTCCTGGAGCTCGCCGGAGACCGCACCCCCTATATCGACCAGGCGCAGTCGCTGAACCTCTTCATTCCCGCCGACGTGGAGAAATGGGATCTGCTGATGCTCCACTTCCGCGCCTGGGAGCTGGGCATCAAGAGCCTCTATTATCTCCGCTCCAAGTCGATCCAGCGGGCCGGCTTCGCCGGCGCCGTGGAAGCCGACAATACGCCCGAACTGCGGCAGATCGAAGTCTCGGTCACCAACTACGACGAGTGCCTGGCATGCCAGTGAGCGCCGGAAAGCCCTTCTCTCCCTCCCCCCGTGGGGGGGAGGGCCGGGGAGGGGGGACGCCCGCGCCGCAAGCACCCCCGGTCCCGCTGGCGGAATTTCTCAACCCCGGCGCCGCCCCCAGCCGCCCGCGCCGCCACCGCCTGCGCGACCTTTCCATGCTGGCGCTGGCGGTGATCATCACCACGGCGGCGGCCACGCAATGGCTGAGCCGGGCGGAGGCCACCCCCAAGGCGAAGGAAAGGCGGCCGCATCCGGCCGCGGAGGCCGGCTGACATGCATCTGCCCTCGCTTCCCCCGCGCCGCCGTCCGCGCACGCTGTCCACCTCCACCCTGCTGAAGCTGTCGCGCCTGCGGCGCCTGAAGGGCCTGAAGGGCCACCCCGCCCCTTCCCGCCGGAGGCTGATTGTTCTATATTCGTTCCAGAATTCCCAAGGATAAGTTTCGCCATGCCCCTTCTCGAAGCCAGTCGCGTCTACAAGCCCTTCGAATATCCCTGGGCCTATGATTTCTGGAAGCGCCAGCAGCAGCTGCACTGGCTGCCGGAAGAAGTGCCGCTGGGCGAGGACTGCCGCGACTGGGCGCAAAAGCTGCACGAGCATGAGCGCAACCTGCTGACGCAGATCTTCCGCTTCTTCACGCAAGCCGATGTGGAAGTGCAGGATTGCTACCACGAGAAATACGGCCGCGTCTTCAAGCCGACCGAGATCAAGATGATGCTGACGGCGTTCAGCAACATGGAAACGGTGCACATCGCGGCCTATTCGCACCTGCTCGACACCATCGGCATGCCCGAAAGCGAATATTCGGCCTTCCTCAGCTACAAGGAGATGAAGGACAAGCACGACTATCTCAGCACCTTCGGAGTCGACAGCGACCAGGACATCGCCCGCACGCTCGCCATGTTCGGCGGCTTCACCGAGGGGCTGCAACTGTTCGCCAGCTTCGCGATGCTGATGAACTTCCCGCGCTTCAACAAGATGAAGGGCATGGGGCAGATCGTCAGCTGGTCGGTCCGCGACGAGAGCCTGCACTGCGAAGGCATCATCAAGCTGTTCCACGCCTTCTGCGCCGAGCGGCAATGCCTGACGAAGGCGGTGCGCGACGACATTTCCGACATCTGCCAGAAGACGGTGCGCCTGGAGGACGCCTTCATCGACCTCGCCTTCGAAATGGGGCCGGTGCCCGGCATGTCGGCGCTGGAGATCAAGCGCTACATCCGCTTCATCGCCGACTGGCGGCTGAAGCAGCTCGGCCTGCAGCCCATCTACCTGATCGAGGAGCATCCGCTCCCCTGGCTGCAGCCGCTGCTGAACGGCGTGGAGCACGCCAATTTCTTCGAAACCCGTGCCACGGAATATTCGAAGGCGGCGACCAAGGGCAATTGGAACGAAGTGTGGGAGAATTTCGACCGCCGGCAAAGCGCGAAGGTGGAAACGGTGGCGAACGATGTCGCGGAAGGGCCGGACCTGCTGGGCGGAGTCGGGGCGGCGGAATAGGCTAGGCTCCGCCCGGCTTCCTTCGCCATTTAAGCCGTTGTCGAAGCCCTGAGCAGCGTTGTCTTCGTGGTCGCGCTCATCGCCGCAGCCGGATTTCTATCGCTCGGCTAACGCGCAAGGGCCTCCGCTTCGCCCCATGACCGTGCTCGTCAAGGCGCGGCAATTCACCAAGACGGCCAAATACGCCCCCTCTCCCCCTCGGGGAAGAGGGCAGGCGCGAGGAAAAACCGAAAAACGCGCCTCCCCAGGCCCGGTTCCTACAATTTTGCCGCACAACCCCTTGATTCCAGAATGTAGGAAAATGTTCCACGTGGAACAACCAATCCGGTAAATTACTCCTCGCCGGCGATCGCCGCCAGTTGCCGGCGCACGCCCGTCAGCCATTCGCGCATGATCTTGATCCAGCCCTGCAGCTTCTTCAGCAGGTCGCCCGACGTCAGCGTCGCTCCGCGCGCGTCCGCCACCTGCACGAAGCGGTCGAGCTGCTCCAGCATCGAATCCACCAGCTCCACCCGGCGGGAGGCGGACCAGAGCGCCGAATCCTCGAACGCCCCGTCGCGCAGCGCCACCAGCTCGCGCTCGGCCTGCGCCACCACATTGCGCATGCGCCCCATCAGCGCGTCGACATCCTCGAACAGCGCATATTGCCCCGAAAGCCCCTGGAAGCTTTCAAGCTCGGTGGTGAACACCTTCTCCAGCACCCGCTGGAACCCCTGGAAATCCGCCGCCACCACTTCCAGCGGCCTCACAATCTCGTTCATAGCTTCGCCTCCGGTTTCGCGGATGGCTGCCTAAACGATTGCGGATCAGGCGGAAACAACATCCTGCAGCACGCGCAGCACCACGATGCCGTCGCCGTCCGGCTCGTAATAGATGGTGTGCCGGCGGAACGGCCGGCTGCGGGTGCGGTCGTCGATCTCCGGCTCCGGCCGGCCGTTCAGCGGATAGCGCGCCAGCTGCTCCAGCTCGTCCTTCAGCCCCTCGCAATAGCGCCGCGCCGCCTCCTCGCCGAAGAAGCGGAATTCATGCGCCATGGTGGAGAAGATCTCCCCCAGATCCTTCTCGGCGCGGATGGTCAGCTTCAGCACGCTCATGCGGCGACCGCCACACCCGTCGCCCGCGCCAATATGCCTTCGATGGAAGCCAGCGAGGTGCCGCTCAGCCGGCCTTCCTCCACCGCCAGCTTCGCCGCCGCCACCCGTGGGTCCAGCCGCTTCGGTGGCGCCTGCACCAGCGCCAGTTCCGGCGAGCGCATGCTGACGCCGGATTCGCGCGCTTCGCGGATCGCCCGGCGCAACTCGGCGTTTCGCGCCTGCCGGCCGCGATCTTCCATAATCAGTTGAGCAAGATAGGTGCCGACGCTCGCACTCCGCCCAAGGGCGACCTGCTCTTCGCACCATTCCACCATATGCTCAGGAAGTGCAAAATGCCGCATATCCGAACCCCTTGGCACGCACTGTCAGTATGAAGGGCGCAAAGTCAACGCCTTCCCACCGCCTGTTAACCACTTGAGGCAAGCGACGTCCCATTTCCGTATCAATCGCTCACAATTTCCCTGCCAGTGCTTGAACTTGCGCTGAACTGCCGCCACCAGTTGCGATATGCGACAAATTCTTCTCGGCCTGCTTCTCGCCACCGCGCCCGCGCAGGCGGCGCAACCCGCGCAACCGCTCACGCTGGAGCGGCTGTTCGCCAATCCGCCGCTCCTGGGCACGCCGCCCCGGGCGCTCAGCATCGCGCCGGACGGCAGGCACATCGCCTGGCTGCAGCCCCGGGCCACGGATCAACTCCGCTACGACCTCTGGGTGGAGGAAATCGCCAGCGGCAAGCGCCGAATGGCGGTGGACAGCCTCGCGCTTTCCTCCGGCCCGGCCAGCCTTTCCGAAGCGGAGCTGATGCGCCGCGAACGCGCCCGCCTGGCTTCGGTCAAGGGGCTTGTCGAATATCAATGGTCGCCGGACGGCCGCTCGCTGCTAGTGCCGCTGGATGGAGACATCTGGCTGGCGCCGTTGAAGGGCGCGCCCCGCCGCCTGACCGAGACGGAAGCGACCGAACTGGACGCGAAGCTGTCGCCCAAGGGCACCCATGCCAGCTTCGTGCGGGAGCAGAATCTGGTCGTCCTCGATCTTGCCACCGCCCGGGAACGGCAACTGACGACAGGCGGGGGCGGCCCCGTCAGCTATGGCGTCGCCGAATTCGTCGCCCAGGAAGAAATGGACCGCATGACCGGCCAATGGTGGGCGCCGGACGACAAGCGGATCGCCATCGCCCGCGTCGACGAAAGCCCGGTGAAGATCGCCGTGCGCACCGCCATCGGGTCGGATGGAACGCGGGTCACCGAACAGCGCTATCCCTTCGCCGGCACTCCGAATGCGCTGGTCACACTGGAAATCCACGGGCTGGACGGCGCCGCGCCGGTGCAGGTGGATCTGGGCGCGGACAGCGACATCTATCTGGCCCGGGTGCACTGGCTGAACACCGGGCAATTGCTGGTCCAGCGCCAGTCGCGGGACCAGAGGACGCTGGACCTGCTGCTGGTGGAGGCTGCCACCGGCCGATCGCGCGTGCTGCTGACGGAACGCTCCGCCACCTGGATCAACCTGCACGACAGCCTGCGGCCGCTGGCGGACGGCAAGCGCTTCCTCTGGGCCTCCGAGCGGTCGGGGCACCGCCACCTCTATCTGTGGGACGGGGCGGCGCTGCGGCCGGTCACCTCTGGCGACTGGTCGGTGGACGAACTGCTGGCGGTGGACGAGGCGAAGGGCAGCCTCATCTTCACCGGCTTCCGCGAAACGCCGCTGGAAAAGGCGCTCTACCGCACGCCGCTGGCCGGCGGCGCGGTGGAGCGGCTGACGGCGCCGGGCGGCTGGACGGAGGCCGTCGCCGACCGCAAGGGCTCGGCACTGCTCCTCGCCGGCTCCACTCCGGAAAAGCCGGCGACCGTCACGCTGGCGACCACCGATGGCGGGCCGCTGAAGCCGCGTCAGCAGATAAGCCCAACGGACTTTCCCTATGCCGCCAGCCTGCCGGCGCATGTCGCGCCGCGTTTCGGCACGCTGAAGGCCGCCGACGGGCAGACCGAGCTTCATTATGCCTTCACCCTGCCGCCGGGGCTGAAGCCCGGGGAGAAGGCGCCGGTGTTCTTCGAAGTCTATGCCGGGCCGGGCGTGCAGCGGGTGCGCCACGCCTTCGGCACGCTGCTGCACCAGTATCTGCTGCAGCAGGGCTGGGCGCTGTTCCAGGTGGACGGGCGCGGCACCCCCAATCGCGGCACCGCCTTCGAAGCGCCGATCCACCTGAAGCTGGGCTTCCCGGAAGTCGACGACCAGATGGCGGCGCTCGAATGGCTGAAGCGGCAGCCCGGCGTCGATCCGGATCGCGTCGCCGTCTATGGCTGGTCTTATGGCGGCTATATGGCGCAGCGGCTGCTGACGCGGCATCCGGGCGCGTTCGCGGCCGGCGTTTCCGGCGCCCCGGTCACCGACTGGCGGCTTTACGACACCCATTACACCGAACGCTATCTGGGCAACCCGGCCACGGATCCGAAACCCTATGAGGCTTCCGATGTCACAAGGGACGCGGCGGCGCTGAAAGACCCGCTGCTGGTGATCCACGGCCTTGCCGACGACAATGTCGTGTTCGACCATTCGGCCCGCGCCATCGCCGCCTATCAGCAGGCGGGCAAGCCGTTCGAAACCATGGTCTATCCGGGCCAGACGCACGCCATCCGCGCGCCGGACATCCAGCGGCATCTGTGGCGGACGATCCTCAACTTCCTCGATCGGGAAGTGAAGGCGAAGAAAGCGGAATAGGCGGGCGCGGGGGGCGAGCCCCGCGCCCGTTTCCGGCTCAGGCGGCCTGCGTCTTCAGCGCTTCCACCAGCTTTTCTTCCTGCTCGCTGGAAAGCGAAGTGTTGAGCACGCGCGGGTTCCACGCCTGGATTTCGGCGACGACCTTGTCCATCGTCACTTCGCGCACCAGCACGAACAGCGCGGACGAGCCGTTGGGGATGGTTTCGGAAAGCTGCTTCACGAAATCGTCGTTCACGCCGAAGTCGATGAGGCTGCCCGACAGCGCGCCGGCGCCGGCGCCGGCGCCCGCGCCGATCACCATCCCGGCCAGCGGGTTCAGGAACAGCAGGCCGACGAGCGTGCCCCAGAGCGCGCCCGAAAGCCCGCCCGAGGTGGCGCCGAGCTTCGTCAGGTTCACGGCCTGCTTCATGTGCACCTTGCCCTCCGCGTCCCGCTCGACGACGACGGCGTCTTCCAGGTCGATGAGATGCTGCGCCTTCAGCGTGCGGAGCTTGTTCAGCACTTCGTCCGCCGCCGAGAGACCGTCGAAACCGAGAACCACGAGTTGGCCCATTGTCACACTCCTTCTGCTGTCATTGCCTCATCTATCTGCCTGAACATCCTTGCGCTTCCATGACATGCGTCAAGATGGCGGCCGGGCGGAAAAGCCATTGCGCGGCGCGCGGGATCGCCGCACCATAAGCGAATTCGATGCAACAGAGGTGGCGGGCATGAACTGGCAGATTCAAACGGTGTTCGCGGGCGTGCTGGCCGCGATCGGGCTTTACATCATGTTCAACCCGGTGACGATCGCCGGCCTTGTCGCCGGGGTGATCCCATGGCTGCTGCTGGGGGCAGGCGTGATCTATCTGCTGGGCGTGGTGCTGCGCAAGCGCCGGCGGCCGCTGACGATGATCCTGCCGGGGCTGGTGGGCGTGTTCCTGGTCTACGCCGGCCTGTCGCTGAAGCTCGGCGACCCCCGGGCGGTGGGACCGGTGGGGCTGCCCTTCCTCTTCGCGCTGGTGCTGGTGGGGGGCGGAATCGCCAAGCTGCTGAGCGTGCCGGCCGTGCGCCAGTCGCGCTATTTCCTGCTGTTCCTGGGCTCCGGGATCATTTCGGTGGTGATGGGCCTGCTGGTGCTGTTCAACTGGGCCGCCGTTTCCGCCGGCTTCCTCGGCGTGATCCTCGGGCTGGAACTGATCGCCGACGCCATCTTCCTGGGCGCCTTCGCCTTCCGCGACCGAGACAAGGAAGAGCATAAGGAAGCGCTGGGGGGCTAATCTTCCCGTCACCCCGGGCTTGACCTGGGGTGACGGAAGGACGGGGAATTAGGAGTCCTTAACCTAGAGGATTCCCGGCAGGTCCAGCCCTTTTTCCCGGGCGCAGTCGAGCGCGATTGCATAGCCGGCGTCGGCGTGGCGCATCACGCCGGTGGCCGGGTCGTTCCACAGCACCCGTTGCAGCCGGGCGGCGGCTTCCTCGGTGCCGTCGGCGACGATCACCATGCCCGAATGCTGGGAATAGCCCATGCCGACTCCGCCGCCATGGTGGAGCGACACCCAGGTCGCGCCCGAGGCGGTGTTGAGGAGCGCGTTCAGCAGCGGCCAGTCGGAAACGGCGTCGCTGCCGTCGCGCATCGCCTCCGTCTCGCGGTTGGGGGAGGCGACCGAGCCGGAATCCAGATGGTCGCGGCCGATCACCACCGGGGCCTTCAGTTCGCCGCGCGCCACCATTTCGTTGAAGGCGAGGCCGAGGCGGTGCCGGTCTCCCAGCCCCACCCAGCAGATGCGCGCCGGCAGGCCCTGGAAGTGAATCCGCTCGCGCGCCATGTCCAGCCAGTTGTGCAGATGCCGGTCGTCCGGCAACAGTTCCTTCACCTTGGCGTCGGTCCGGTAGATGTCCTCCGGGTCGCCCGAGAGCGCGGCCCAGCGGAAGGGGCCGACGCCCCGGCAGAACAGCGGGCGGATGTAGGCGGGCACGAAGCCGGGGAAGTCGAAGGCGTTCTTCACCCCCTCGTCGAAGGCCATCTGGCGGATGTTGTTGCCATAATCGACGGTGGGGACTCCGGCCCGGTGGAAGGCCAGCATCGCTTCCACATGCGCCGCCATGGATCGGCGCGCGGCTTTCGCGACCGCCTCCGGCTCGCGCTCGCGGCGGTCCTGCCATTCGGCGACCGTCCAGCCGGCGGGGAGATAGCCGTTCACCGGGTCGTGGGCGCTGGTCTGGTCGGTCAGCAGGTCGGGGCGGATTCCGCGCGCGAACATTTCCGGCAGCAGTTCGGCGGCGTTGCCGAGCAGGCCGACCGACACCGGGCTTTTCGCGCCGGTGACGATGTCCAGCGCTTCGTCGAGGCTTTCGGTGGCGCGGTCGAGATAGCCGGTGCGCAGGCGCATCTCGATCCGGCTGGGCTGGCATTCGATGGCGAGGCACGACGCGCCCGCCATCACCGCCGCCAGCGGCTGCGCGCCGCCCATGCCGCCCAGCCCCGCCGTCAGCAGCCAGCGGCCCGACAGGTCGCCGCCATAATGGCGGCGGCCCATTTCCACGAAGGTTTCGTAAGTGCCCTGCACGATGCCCTGCGTGCCGATGTAGATCCAGGAGCCGGCGGTCATCTGGCCGTACATCGCCAGCCCCTTGCGGTCGAGTTCGTTGAAATGCTCCCAGTTCGCCCATTTGGGCACCAGATTGGAATTGGCGATCAGCACCCGCGGGGCGTTTGCATGGGTGCGGAAGACGCCGACCGGCTTCCCGGACTGGATGAGCAGAGTCTCGTCCGCCTCCAGCCGCTTCAGCGTCTCGACGATGCGGTCGTAGCTCTCCCAGTCCCGCGCGGCGCGGCCGATGCCGCCATAGACCACCAGTTCCTCCGGCCGTTCCGCCACATCGGGGTGGAGGTTGTTCATCAGCATCCGCAAGGGGGCTTCGGTGAGCCAGCTTTTCGCCGAAAGCGCGGTGCCGGTGGCGGGCTGGATGCGGCGGCTGTTGTCGAGGCGGGTCATCGGGCGCTTCCATTGTCGGCGAAGGCGAGCGCGGCCTTCAGAACCTTGGCGAGGGTGGCGACGATCTCGGCGGCGCGCGCCGGATCGAAGGGGACGGGCCAGTCGGCTTCGCCCAGCGCCTCCGGCTCGTCGAGATAGGTGCGCATCGCCAGTTCCATCTGGATGGCGTGGACGCCCCGTTCCGGGCGGCCGTAGTGGCGGGTGGTCCAGCCGCCCCGGAAGCGGCCGTCCGTCACATGCGTCCAGACGCTGCTTTGCGCCACCGCCTCCAAGGCGGCGCGCAGTTCGGGGGCGCAGGTGCTGCCGCCGTCGGTGCCGATGTTGAGGTGCGGCAGTTCTCCCTCGAACAGGCGGGGGACGCGGCTGCGGATGCTGTGCGCGTCGTAGAGGACGACGCGGGGATGGAGGGCGCGCAGCCGCTCGATCTCGGCTTCCAGCGCCTGATGATAGGGGGTGAAATAGAGGTCGCGGCGGCGGGCGATTTCGGCCGCGTCAGGGCCGGAGCCATCGTAGAGCGGGTCGCCGTCGAAGGTGGTGGTGGGGCAGAGTTCGGTGGTGGTCTGCCCCGGGTAGAGCGACTGGCCGGAGGGGTCGCGGTTCAAGTCGATCACGCTGCGCGAGATGCGGGTGTGGAGGGTGGTGGCGCCCATGTCGGCGGCGAAGGCGTAGAGCTTGTCCACCCACCAGTCGGCGTCGCGGCGGGCCAGCCAGTCCGAGCGGAAGGGCGGCGAGACGGGCACGAGGTCGCGGCCGACATGCGGGAAGGCGACGATGAGCGGGGCCTGCCCGCGGTGGATTTGCAGCCAGTCGGTCGTCATTGTTGCACCCCCGGTAGCGGATGGATGGATGTGAGCGCGCCCGAGGCGATGAGGGCGTTGGCGGCCTCCATGTCGGGGTGGAAGTGACGGTCGTCCGCCAGCGTCGGCACTTGCGCGCGGAGCCGGGCGCGGGCGGATTCCAGCGGCGCGCTGGAGGTGAGCGGGGCGTGGAAATCCACCCCTTGCGCGGCGGCCAGATATTCGATGCCGATGACGGCGACGGCGTTGCGCGCCATTTCGAGGAGCCGCCGTGCGCCGTGCGCCGCCATCGACACATGGTCCTCCTGATTGGCCGAGGTGGGGATGGAATCGACGCTGGCCGGCGTTGCGCGCTGCTTGTTCTCGGACACCAGCGCGGCGGCCGTCACCTGCGGGATCATGAAGCCGGAGTTGAGGCCGGGGCGGGGCGTGAGGAAAGCCGGCAGGCCGGAAAGCGCCGGGTCCACCAGCATGGCGATGCGGCGTTCGGCGATCGAGCCGATTTCGCAGATGGAAAGCGCGATCATGTCGGCGGCGAAGGCCACGGGTTCGGCGTGGAAATTGCCGCCGGAAAGCGCCTCGTCGGTTTCGGGGAAGATGAGCGGGTTGTCGGAGACTCCGTTCGCCTCGATTTCGAGCGTGGTGGCGGCTTGGCGCAACACGTCAAGCGCGGCGCCCATCACCTGCGGCTGGCAGCGCAGGCAATAAGGGTCCTGCACGCGCGGGTCGTTCTCGGCGTGGCTCTGGCGGATGGCGGAGCCGGCCATCAGCGCGCGCAGCGCCTCGGCCGTCTCGATCTGCCCGCGGTGGCGGCGCAGCGCGTGGATTCGCGGGTCGAAGGGGGTGTCGGAGCCTTTGGCGGCCTCGGTCGACAGCGCGCCGGTGACGAGGGCGGACTGGAACAGGCGTTCCGCCTCGAACAGGCCGGCGAGCGCGTTGGCGGTGGAGAATTGCGTGCCGTTCAACAGCGCGAGGCCCTCTTTCGGGCCGAGGGTGAGCGGGCCGAGGCCGGCACGGGAAAGCGCGGCGGCGGCGGGCAGGCGTTCGCCTTCAAGGTCTATTTCGCCGACGCCGATCAGCGTCGCGGCGAGGTGCGAAAGCGGCGCGAGATCGCCGCTGGCGCCGACCGAGCCTTGCGCGGGGATGACGGGCGTGAGGCCACGCTCCAGCATCGCCTCCATCAGCGCCAGCGTTTCCGGGCGGATGCCCGACGCCCCTTGCGCGAGGCTGGCGAGCTTCAGCGCCAGCATCAGCCGCACGACGGCAGTGGGGGAGGGCGCGCCGGTGCCGGCGGCGTGGCTGAGCACGATGTTGCGCTGGAGGGTGGCGAGGTCTTCGTCGGCGATGCGGACGCTGGCGAGCTTTCCGAAGCCGGTGTTGATTCCATAAACCGGCTCGCCCTTCGCCAGAATGCGCTCGATGGCCTGCGCGCCCTTCCGGACGGCGGCGCCGGATTGCGGGTCCAGCCGGAAGGGGGCGCCGCGGTAGATGGCGGCCCATTGGGAAAGCGGCACATGGCCGGGGGCAAGCGTGATCATAGGCCGTTCCAGACGCGGGCGTGGAGGGGATTGAAGCCCATGCGGTAGACAAGCTCCGCCGGGCGCTCGATGGACCAGATGGCGAAGTCGGCGCGCTTGCCGGCTTCGAGCGTGCCGATTTCGCCCGAGCGGCCGAGGGCGCGGGCGGCGTTCAGCGTGACGCCCAGCAGGCATTCCTCCACCGTCAGGCGGAAGAGGGTGGCACCCATGTTCATTACCAGCAGCGGCGAGGTGAGGGGGGAGGTGCCGGGGTTGCAGTCGGTGGCGAGCGCGATGGGGACATGGGCCGCGCGCAGGGCGGCGATGGGCGGCCGCTTCGTTTCGCGCATGAAGTAGAAGGCGCCGGGCAGCAGCGTGGCGACGGTGCCGGATTGCGCCATGGCGGCGACTCCGGCTTCGTCCAGATGCTCCAGATGGTCGGCCGAAAGGGCCTGGTGGCGGGCGGCGAGGGCGGCACCATGCTGGTTGGAAAGCTGTTCGGCGTGCAGCTTCACCGGCAGGTCATGGGCGTGGGCGGCGTTGAAGATCCGCTCGGTCTGGGCCGGGGTGAAGCCTATGCCTTCGCAGAAGGCGTCCACCGCGTCGGCTAGGCCCTCGGCGGCGATGGCGGGCAGCATATGGCTGACGATGTGGTCGATATAGCCGTCCGCGTCGCCGGCATATTCGGGCGGCAGGGCGTGGGCGCCGAGGAAGGTTGTGGCGATGGAGACCGGCCGCACCTGCCCCAAATGCCGGGCGGCGCGCAGCATGCGGGCTTCCGTCAGGAGGTTCAGGCCATAGCCGGATTTCACTTCGACCGTGGTGGCGCCCTCGGCGATCAGCGCGTCGAGGCGGGGGAAGGCGGTGGCGACGAGATCGGCCTCGGTCGCGGCGCGGGTCGCCCGCATGGTGGAGAGGATTCCGCCGCCGGCGCGGGCGATCTCCTCATAGCTGGCGCCTTGCAGGCGCAGTTCGAATTCATGCGCGCGGTCGCCGCCGTGGATGAGATGGGTGTGGCAGTCGACGAGGCCGGGGGTGATCCAGCGGCCCTCGCAGTCGATGCTTTCGCGTGGCGCGAAGCGGGGGGCGTCGGCCGCCGGGCCGGCGTAGACGATGCGGCCGCCTTCGATCGCCAGCGCCGCCTTTTCGATTATGCCGAGCGCAGGGCCGGCCATCGTCGCGAGGCGCGCGTTGGTCCACAGCCTGTCGCATTGCATGCGTTCGACTCCCCCGCTGGATGCAGGTGGCATGATTGCACCGCTTTTCGATAATGTATATACAAAAAAGGCGGTGGGAGAAGTCGATGGCTGGGGCGGTTCAGGCTTTGCATTTCGGGGCGGCGCTGCTGCCCGCCGGCTGGGCGCGGGATGTGCGCGTGGCGCTGGCGGACGGGCTGGTGGCTTCGGTGCAGGCGGGTGTCGCGGCGGAAAGTGGCGACGAGCGGCATGGCGCTCTGATCCCCGGCCTGCCCAATCTGCACAGCCACGCCTTCCAGCGGGCGATGGCCGGGCTGGCCGAGGTGCGGGGAGCTGGCGACGACAGTTTCTGGACCTGGCGCGAGCTGATGTACCGCTTCCTCGACCGGCTGACCCCCGACGATGTGGGGGCGATCGCCGCCATGGCGCAGGTGGAGATGCTGGAGAGCGGCTTCACCCGCGTGGGCGAATTCCATTATCTGCACCATGCGGCGGACGGGCGGCCCTACCGCCATGCGGCGGAGATGGCGGGCGCCATCCTGCACGCGGCCGCCGAGACGGGGATCGGCCTGACGCTGCTGCCGGTTTTCTACGCCCATTCGGGTTTCGGCGGGCAGGCGCCGACCGCCGGGCAGCGGCGCTTCCTGCACGATCTGGATGGGTTCCAGCGCCTTCTGGTGCGGCTGGACGAGTTGGCGGCGCGGCTTCCCGACGTGGTGGTGGGGGTGGCGCCGCACAGCCTGCGGGCGGTGACGCCCGCCGAACTGGCGGCGCTGGAAAGCCTGGCGCGGGGGCGGCCGATCCACATCCATATCGCCGAGCAGGTGAAGGAGGTGGAGGATTGCCTGCGCTGGTCCGGCCGGCGGCCGGTGGAGTGGTTGCTGGGGGAGACCGATGTCGGCCCGAGTTGGTGTCTGGTGCACGCGACGCACATGACGGAAGCCGAGACTTTGGCGCTGGCCAGGAGCGGCGCGGTGGCGGGGCTTTGCCCCATCACCGAGGCCAATCTGGGCGACGGGCTGTTTCCGGCGGAAGCCTTTCTGGAAGCCGGCGGGCGGTTCGGATTCGGCAGCGATTCCAATGTGCGGATCGACATGACCGAGGAATTGCGGCTGCTGGAATATGGCCAGCGCTTGCTGCATCGCGGGCGGAACCGGCTGGCGCGGGGGGCTGGGCATTCGACCGGGGCCGACCTGTTCGCGGGCGCTCTGGCGGGCGGGGCGCAGGCTCTGGGCGTGGCGGCGGGGCTGGAAGTGGGGTTGCCCTTCGACGCCGTCAGCCTGAACATCGGCCACCCCTCGCTGGCGGAGCGCGCGCCCGAAGCCTTGCTGGACGGCCTGATCTTCGCGGCCGGCCGGGGCGGGATCGATTGCGTCTGGCGGCGAGGGCGGAAGCAGGTTGCCGGCGGCCGGCATGTGCGGCGCGACGAGGTGGTGGCGCGCTATCGGGCGACTCTCTCCGGGCTGCTGGCGTGACGCTGCACGAGCGTATCCGGCAGGATTTCGAAGCCCGCATTCTCTCCGGCGAGCTGGCGCCGGGCGAGCGGCTGCCGACCGAGCAGGCGCTGATGGCGCATTACGGCTGCGCGCGGATGACGGTGAACAAGGCGCTGTCGGCGCTGGCGGTGGCGGGGCTGGTGGAGCGGCGGAAGAAGGCGGGCAGCTTCGTCGCCCGCCCGCGCCTGCATTCGATGGTGCTGGATATCCCCGATCTGGCGCAGCAACTGACAGCCAGC
The DNA here is from genome assembly GCF_022014495.1 of Sandaracinobacteroides sayramensis. Classification (GTDB taxonomy): domain Bacteria; phylum Pseudomonadota; class Alphaproteobacteria; order Sphingomonadales; family Sphingomonadaceae; genus Sandaracinobacteroides; species Sandaracinobacteroides sayramense. The sequence continues at coordinate 30,729 of NZ_JAKLSQ010000011.1, read as the reverse complement.
GGCCGGCGCCACGCCTTTCGCCTGACCGGGCGGCGGCTGCGCCCGGCGGCTGTGGCCGACGCCGGGCTGGTGGCGCAGGCGCGCCGGCTGCTGCAACTGGAAGGCGTGCACCAGGCGGACGGCCTGCCCTTTGCGCTGGAACAGCGGCTGATCAGCGCCGAGGCCGTTCCGGCGGCGCTGGAAGCGGATTTCGAAGCGCAGCCGCCGGGAAGCTGGTTGCTGGCGCATGTGCCCTGGACCGAGGCCGAAACCCGCATTCTGGCGGTGGGCGCCAGCGAGGCCGAGGCCGCCGCGCTGGCGGTTCCGGCTGGCACGCCTTGCCTCTGCGTCGAGCGCCGGACCTGGCGGCTGGGCGAAGGGATCACCTTCGTCCGCCAGCTTTTCCCGGGCGATTCCTATGACATGGTCGCCCGTTTCGGCCCGGCGCCGCGCGGTTAAAGCATGTTCCGGTCCTGCTGGAACAGCAGGACCGGAAACCCATGCGGAAATGAATCTAGCCGAGGCTGGATTCCAGCGAGATCTCCGCGCGGAACAGCTTCGAGACCGGGCAGTTGCGCTCGGCGGTGGAAGCCAGTTCCTGGAATTGCGCGGCGTCGAGCCCCGGCACCTCGCCGGTGACCGACAGCGCCACCTTCGGGATGCTGAAGCCGCCGCCTTCGTCCGTCAGCGTGACTACCGCGCTGGTGTCCAGACGATCGGCCTTGAAGCCGGCCTTTTCCAGCGTCAGCGTCAGGGACATGGTGAAGCAGGCGGCGTGCGCGGCCGCCAGAAGCTCCTCGGGGTTGCTGCCCTTCAGGCCTTCGAAGCGGGTCGCGAAGCCATAGGGATAGTGTTCGAGCGCGCCGCTTTCCGTGCTGATCGCGCCCTTGCCGTCGCGAAGCCCGCCGGTCCAGCCGACCGAGCCCTTGCGCCTGATTTCCATCGTCGCTCTCCTGTCCTGTCCATCTTCGGACAAGCGATCCTGCCCGGCGAAAGTTTCACCGATGCGGCAGGGAAGGGCAACCGGCCGCCAAAGCCGCTTGTGATCCGCGCGGCGACCCGGCAATCAGCGGAGAAAGAACAGGAAAGGGAGAGGCCTTGCACCCCATCGGCCCCGCCGCGGGCGCCATTGCCTTTGCCGTGATGCTGTTCGCGGTCGCCGCCTGGGTGGAGCGGCGGCGCGACTCCATGGCGGTGCACCCGATGCGGGGCGCGGCCTACGCGCTTTCGCTGGGCGTCTATTGCACGAGCTGGACGCTTTACGGCGCCGTCGGCAGCGCGGCGACGCAAGGCTGGGCCTATCTGCCCATCTATCTGGGGCCGGCCCTGGTGTTCCTGTTCGCGCCGCGCTTTCTGGAGGCGCTGGTGTCGGAAGTGCGGGCCGAGGGCTCCACCACCATTTCCGATTTCATCGGCTCCCGCTTCGGGAAAAGCCGAGGGCTGGCGGCGCTGGTGACGGTGACGGCGACCTTCGGGATCATCCCCTATATCGCCTTGCAGCTCCGCTCGGTGGGCAATGCCTTCGTGGCGATCACCGGCGCGCCGGGCATCGCTGCCATCATGACGGCGAGCGCGGTGACGCTGGCGGCCTTCGCCATGCTGTTCGGCACGCGGCGCTACGACGCGGCGGGGCGGAACGAGGGCATCGTCTATTCGACGGCGCTGGAATCGGTGGTGAAGCTGGCCGCCTTTCTGGGCATCGCCGGGCTGGCGGCGGCGCTGCTGCTGAACGCCTCGCCGGAGCAGCGGGAGGCGGGGATGGAGGCCTTCTCCGCCGGCTTCCGGCTGGAGGCGCTGGGCCTCGACATGGCGGTGATCCTGCTGATCTCCATGGCGGCGATCCTCTGCCTGCCGCGGCAATTCTACGCCAGCGTGATCGAGGCGCGGGCGCCGGGGGACATCCGCCGCGCGCGGGTTCCCTTCATCCTCTATCTGGCGGCCATGAGCGTGGCGGTGGTGCCGATCACCATCGCCGGGCAGGCGCTGCTGCCGCCCGGCTCCCAGCCGGACCTGTTCGTGCTTTCCCTGCCGATGAGCATTGATTCGCGGCTGTTCACGCTGCTGGCCTTCCTGGGCGGCTTTTCCGCCGCGACGGCGATGGTGGAGACCATCGCGCTCGCCACCATGGTTTCGAACGACCTCATCGCCCCCATATTGCTGCGCAGCCGGAGGTTTGCGGATTCCGCGCATGTCGGGCGCAACCAGTTGCTGATCCGCCGGGCCTCCATCGTGGTGATCATCGCGCTGGCGCTGCTGTGGGCGCTGGGTATCGCCGCCGACCGGCCGCTGGCCTCCATCGGCTTGATTGCTTTTGCCGGCATGGCGCAGTTCGCGCCGCTGCTGCTGCTGGCGGTGCGCGGAGCCAATCGCGACCCGGTTCCGGCGATGGCGGGGCTGGGGGTGGGGTTGTTGCTGTGGGTGTTCACGCTGGCCCTGCCGCCGATCCTGCCGGCGGCGTGGATGGCGGCGATGGCGGACACATGGGCCGATCCGCAGCGGCTGCTGGGCATCGGCACGGCGGGGCCGCTGGTGCATGGCGTGCTGTGGAGCCTGGGCGCCAATCTCGCGGTCCATGCGCTGGTCGCGGCGCGGCGGCAGCCGGGCGAGGGGCGGGTGGCGGCGACCGGCGGTGCGGAGGCCGGCGGCATCGGCGATATCGGCGGCCTGCGCGCCTTCGTCGGCCGCTTCGTCGGTGAGGAGATGGCGGCCGAAGCCTTCGGAGACCTGCCGGCGGAGCGCGGCATCGGGCGGGCGGACGCGCTGCGGGCGGAGCGGCTGATCGCCAGCGTGGTGGGGGCGCCATCGGCCCGCGTGCTGATGGCCTCTGCGCTGGTGGGCACGCGGCTGAGCCATGACGATGTGGCGCGGATGCTGGACGCGACCGGGCAGAGCCTCAATTTTTCCAAGGGGCTGCTGGCGCAGACGCTGGAGAATATCGACCCCGGCGTGAGCGTGGTGGATGGCGATCTGCGGCTGATCGCCTGGAACAGCCGCTATCTGGAGCTGTTCGGCTATCCCGAAGGCATGGTGCGCGTGGGGGCGCCGGTTGCCGACCTGATCCGCTTCAACGCCATGCGCGGCGAATGCGGCCCCGGCGAGGTGGAGGCGCATGTGGCGCGGCGGCTGAACCATCTGAGGCGCGGCGTGCCGCACAGTTTCGAGCGCATGCGCGACGACGGCCGGGTGCTGAAGACGGTGGGCGGGCCGATGCCGGGCGGCGGCTATGTGATGTGCTTCACCGACACCACCGCCGAGGCGACGGCGCTGGCCGAGCTGGAGCAGGCGCGGGCGGAACTGGAAAGCCGGGTGATGGCGCGCACCGCCGAACTCTCCGCCGCAAACCGGGAGCTGGCGCTGGCGACGCGCGACAAGACGCGTTTTCTGGCGGCGGCCAGCCACGATCTGCTGCAGCCGCTGCACGCCGCGAGGCTGTTCAGCGCGGCGCTGGGGCGCGAGCTGGGGGGCAATCCGCATGCCGAGCGGATCGACCAGTCGATCGCGGCGGCGGAAAGCCTGTTGCGGGCGCTGCTGGACATATCGAAGCTGGACGCGGGCGGGGTGGAGCCAGACCCGAAGCCAGTCGCGGTTCGGTCGATGCTGCTGGAAATCGCCGAGAATTTCCGGCCGCTGGCGGCGGAGAAGGGGCTGTCGCTGCGGGTGGGGCCGGGCAATCCTTCGGTTCGCACGGATCCGGGTTTGCTGCGCTCCATCCTGCACAATTTCGTCTCCAACGCCATTCGCTACACCGATCGCGGCGGGGTGCTGATCGGCGTTCGCTCGCGGGACGGGCTGGTGGCCATCGAAGTGGTGGACAGCGGCCATGGAATCCCGGCCGACAAGCATGCGGCGATCTTCCGCGAGTTCGAGCGGCTGGGCACGGGGGGCGAGGCGGGGATGGGGCTTGGGCTCGCCATCGTCGAGCGCACGGCGCAGCTGATCGGCGCGCGGGTGACGCTGCGGTCGGCGGTGGGGAAGGGCAGCGTCTTCGGCGTTCGATTGCCAACGCTGGAGGGGGGGGCGCCTTCGGAAAGCATCGCCCGCCCGGCGGTTGTCGCGCCCGGCGCCCGGCGCATTCTGGTGGTGGACGACGATCCGATGATTCTTGCCGCGACAAAGGCCCTGCTGGAGACCGGCGGCCATCGGGTGGCGGTGGCCGGTAATGCGCGAGAGGCGCGGAACCTGCTGGAAGGCGCGGAACTGGCGCTGGTGGATTTCCATCTGGGCAATGGCGCGGACGGACAGCCGCTGGCGGACGGGCTGGCGCTGATCGCGGCGTTGCGCGCGCGGAACCCGGGGCTGCGGGTGGCGCTGGTGACCGCCGATACCTCGCCCGCCACCGCTGAGCGGGCGGCGGCGGCAGGCGTGGCGGTTTTGCCGAAGCCGCTGGCGGCGGGGAGCCTGGATTTGTGGATCGCGGCGGGGGGGTGACGGGGTGATTGTGGCTGGTTGTTCCGAGGTTGTGTTTGCGGGAGGCCCCCACCCCAACCCCTCCCCTGACAGGGGAGGGGCTTTTTTCTTCTTGCGCCGCAGGCTGTTGGAATTGTTGGCGGGCGTGGGCTGCTGAAAAGCTGGACCCCGGGTCAAGCCCGGGGTGACGGGGTGGTGGGTGTCGAGGATCGGGGGTGCAGGGGCGTCACGCCCCTGCTGGGGTGAAGGGGCAAAGCCCCTTCGGACTTCTCTTTGTCGCCGTCCGGCGACGGGGGGCGAAGCCGGCGCCTAGTGCTTGACGCCCAGCCCCAGGGCTCGCGCTGCCAGCACCGCCTGTGTGCGGTTGCGGACGTCGAGCTTCTTCAGGATTGCCGTTACATGCGCCTTCACCGTGGCTTCGGTGATTCCGAGATCGTGGGCGATCTGCTTGTTGAGGCGGCCCTCCAGCAGGCCGAGCAGCACTTTCAGTTGCGTCGGAGTCAGGCCGGCGACGGTTTCGGCGACGGCTTCCACTTCCGGGTCGCCGCGTTCGGCCAGGCGCTGGCCGGCAAGGGCGCGGGCGATGGCGTCCTCGATCTCGCCGAGGTCGCGGCCCTTGCCGATGAAGCCGACGGCGCCGAAGGCGCGGGCCTCGCGGGCGACTTCGGCGCCTTCGGCGCTGGAGATCACCAGGATCGGCACGCCGGGGCGCTCGGCGTGGAGCAGCGCGACTCCGGAATAGCCGCTGGCGCCGGGCATCTTCAGGTCGAGCAGGATGAGGGCGAGGTCGTCGCCGGCGGCGGCGGCTTCCGCCGCGCGCGCCAGCGTTCCGGCTTCCAGCAGGCGGGCGTCAGGCGCCACTTTCGCAGCGGCCATGGCGATCGCCTGCCGGAACAGCGGATGATCGTCCGCGATCAGAATCGAGCGGCTCATGCCGCAATTGAACGATGCTCCACCAGATTGTCCACCACCGATGGATCGGCCAGCGTGGAAGTGTCGCCCAGATTGGAGACATCGCCCTCTGCAATCTTCCTGAGAATCCGCCGCATGATCTTGCCGGAGCGGGTCTTGGGCAGGTCGGGCGCGAACTGGATCACGTCCGGCGTGGCGATGGGGCCGATCTCGTGGCGGACCCACTGGATCAGCTCGCGGCGCAGGGCGTCGCTGGGCTCCACTTCGGCGTTCAGGGTCACATAGGCGTAGATGCCCTGGCCCTTCAGCGAATGCGGCATGCCGACGACGGCGGCTTCCGCCACCTTGGCATGGGCGACTAGGGCGCTTTCCACTTCGGCGGTGCCCATGCGGTGGCCCGAGACGTTGATCACATCGTCGATGCGGCCGGTGATCCAGTAATAGCCGTCGGAGTCGCGGCGGCAGCCGTCGCCGGTGAAATATTTGCCGGGGAAGGTGCTGAAATAGGTCTGGAAGAAGCGCTCATGGTCGTTCCAGACGGTGCGCATCTGCCCCGGCCAGCTGTCGGCGATGACGAGGCAGCCCTCGGCCTCGCCTTCCAGCAGCCTGCCGTCGTTGTCGAGCAGTTCCGGCTTCACGCCGAACATCGGCCGGGTGGCGGAACCGGGCTTCAGCGGCGTGGCGCCGGGGAGCGGCGTGATCATCGCGCCGCCGGTTTCCGTCTGCCACCAGGTGTCGACGATGGGGCAGCGGCCTTCGCCCACCACATGGTAGAACCACTCCCAGGCTTCCGGGTTGATCGGTTCGCCGACCGAGCCGAGGACGCGCAGCGTGGAGCGGCTGGTTTTCTTCACCCAGTCGTCGCCTTCGCGCATCAGCGCCCGGAGCGCGGTGGGGGCGGCGTAGAAGATCTCCACGCCATATTTGTCCACCACCTGCCAGAAGCGGCTGGCGTCCGGATAGCTGGGGACTCCTTCGAACATCAGCGTCGTCGCGCCGTTCGCCAGCGGGCCATAGACGACATAGCTGTGGCCGGTGACCCAGCCGACGTCGGCGGCGCACCAATAGACCTGTCCCGGGCGGTAATCGAAGACATAGCGGTGCGTCATCGCCGCCCAGAGAAGATAGCCGCCGGACGTGTGCAGCACGCCCTTGGGCTTGCCGGTGGAGCCGGAGGTGTAGAGGATGAACAGCGGATCCTCGGCGTTCATCGCTTCCGCCGGGCAGTCGGCCGGGGCCGCGGCGGTTTCGGCGTGCCACCAGAGGTCGCGGCCTTGCAGCATCGGCACGTCGGCGCCGGTGCGGCGGACCACGACGACCTTCTGCACGGAATTGCAGTGGCTGAGCGCCGCGTCGACATTGGCCTTCAGCGGCACGCGCTTGCCGCCGCGAAGCCCCTCGTCGGCGGTGACGACGATCGTGCTGTCGCAATCCTGGATGCGGCCGGCGAGCGCCTCCGGCGAGAAGCCGGCGAAGACGATGGAGTGGATGGCGCCGATCCGGGCGCAGGCCAGCATGGCGACGGCGGCTTCCGGGATCATCGGCAGATAGAGGGTGACGCGGCTGCCCTTCTGCGCGCCGTTCGCCTTCAGCACATTGGCGAAGCGGCAGACTTCGGCGTGCAGCTCGCGGTAGCTGATGCGGCGGCCTTCCTCGCCCGGCTCGTCCGGCTCCCAGAGGATGGCGGTGGTGTCGCCGCGCTCGGCGAGATGCCGGTCGAGGCAGTTGGCGGCGACGTTCAGCGCCCCGTCCTCGAACCAGCGGATGCGGAAATCCGCCTCGTCGAAGGAGCAGTTCTTCACCTGCGAGAAGGGCTTCAGCCAGTCCAGCCGGCGAGCTTCCTCGCGCCAGAACCCTTCCGGGTCGGCGAGCGAACGGGCGTAGCAGCTTTTATAGGCGTCGGCGTCGATCAGCGCGGTCTGCGCCCAGGCGGCTGGCACCGGATAGATGGTCTGGTTCATATGCCCTCTCCCCAGGGTTGCATTTTTCCGGTGAGGGTATCGGCCGGACGGCGCGGCGCCAATTGGACGAAGGTCGTAGCCCTAAGACCATGGTCTGGCTTCCGGGCCTGCCGCTTCCCGACGAATATTGCACGGACCGAGCCGCGATCCGCGAAAAGCGGGCCGGACAGGGGAGAGGAACCATGGGGAGTATCCGAGCCATGCTGCGCCTCGGCGCAGCCCTTGCCGCCTTCGTGCCAGCGGCCGCCATGGCGCAGACGCCGCGCGAGGCGGAGCTGGAAGCGCGGCTAAAGCAGCTGGAAGCGGCCGTCGGCGATCTGCGGGCGGAACTGGAGGGCTATCGCGCAGCAAATGCCGCAGCATCGGCTCCGGCAGCGCTGCCCGCGGAGCCGGTGGCGGTGGCCGCCCCGGCGGCGGAGGCGAAGGGTTTCCGCTCCGGCGCTTCCAGCATCAATATCGGCGGCTATGTGAAGACCGTCGCCAGCTTCAGCCGCTGGGGCGACGGCGTCGTCGCCAGCAACAGCCTCGGGCGGGACTTCTACCTGCCGTCCGCCATTCCCGTGGGCGGTGAGGCGGAATCGACCGACAGCGATTTCTCCGCCAAGCAGACCCGGCTCTGGCTGAACATCGGCACCGATGTCGCGGGCCATGTGCTGAAAGGCTATGTGGAGACCGACTTCCAGACCTCGCCGGGCGCGCAGGGCAATGAGCGGGTTTCGAACGGCTATACCCTGGCGCTGCGCCGGGCCTTCGTGCAGTTCGACAAGCTGACGATCGGGCAGGACTGGACCACCTTCCAGAATGTGGCGGTGTTGCCGGAATCGACCGATTATGTCGGCCCGACCGAAGGCACGGTGTTCGCCCGCCAGCCGCTGGTGCGGCTGAGCCTGCCGCTGGGCAAGGGGCTGGTGCTGCACGCCTCGGCGGAAAACGCCGAGACGGCGTCCTCGACGCTGGGCTCGCCGGCGCTGGTGGAGAATGACGACGACCGGCTGCCGGATTTCGCGGCGCGGCTGGTGGCGTCTGGCGGCTGGGGCGAGGCGTCGCTTGCCGGCATCGTGCGGCAATTGTCGGTGGAGAATGGCGCCCAGTCCGGCCAGGCGGCCGGCTGGGGTTTCAGCGGCGCGGGCAAGCTGCTGTTCGGCGGCGGCAAGCAGCATGATCTGCGGCTGATGGCGACCTATGGCAGCGGCATCGGCCGCTATGTCGGGCTCAACTTCGCGGCGGACGCGCTGACGGACCCGGCGACCGGCCGGCTTTCCACGCCGGAGATCTTCGCCGGGCTTGCCGCGGTGAAGATTTCGCTGGCGCCGGGGCTGCGGACGACCTTGATGGGCAGCTATCTGAACGTCGCCTACGAGGATGGTCTCGCCGGCATTTCCGGCTTCAACAAGCGGGCCTGGTCGGTCGCGGGGAATCTCTTCTATTCGCCGGTGAAGGCGCTCGACCTGGGGGTCGAGCTTCGCCACGGCGAGCGGCGGCTGGTGGATGGCGCCAGCGGCACGCTCGACCGGCTGGAGTTCGCCGCGAAATACAGCTTCTGACTTCATCCATATCGCGCAACATTTCCGCCTTGGGGAGAGACTGGACAATGGCAACCACCTACGACAGCGCCGCCGAAGACCGGCGCGCCATGAGCCGCAAGGAGCGCAAGGTGATCCTCGCCTCCTCGCTCGGCACCATCTTCGAATGGTATGACTTCTACCTTTACGGGCTGCTGGCGGTGGTGATCACCCAGCAGTTCTTCTCCGGTGTCAACGAGACGACCGGCTTCATTCTGGCGCTGGCCGCCTTTGCCGCCGGCTTCGCCGTCAGGCCGTTCGGGGCGCTGGTGTTCGGGCATCTGGGCGACCTCGTCGGCCGGAAATACACCTTTCTGGTGACGATGGGGCTGATGGGCGTCGCCACCTTCTCCGTCGGGCTGCTGCCGAGCTATGCCGCGATCGGGGTGGCGGCGCCGATCATGCTGGTGTTCCTGCGGCTTCTGCAGGGGCTGGCGCTGGGCGGCGAATATGGCGGGGCCGCCACCTATGTCGCCGAACATGCGCCGGAGGGGAGGCGCGGGCTTTTCACCAGCTTCATCCAGACGACGGCGACGCTCGGCCTGTTCGCCGCCCTGCTGGTGGTGATCGGCGTGCGGCTGGTCGTGGGCGAGGAAGCCTTCGCCGACTGGGGCTGGCGGATTCCGTTCCTGGTCTCGGCGGCGCTGCTGGGCGTCTCGCTGTGGATCCGCATGCAGTTGGCGGAAAGCCCGGTCTATCAGAAGATGAAGGAAGAGGGGAAAACCGCCAAGTCGCCGATCAGGGAAAGCTTCGGCAACTGGGACAATCTGAAGGTCGTGCTGATCGCGCTGTTCGGCGCCGTCGCGGGGCAGGCGGTCGTCTGGTACACGGGGCAGTTCTACGCGCTGTTCTTCCTGGAGAAGGTGATGAAGGTGGATGGCGCCACCACCAACATCCTGATCGCCATCGCGCTTCTGATGGCCACGCCCTTCTTCGTGATCTTCGGCTGGCTGTCGGACAAGATCGGCCGCAAGCCGATCATCCTCGCCGGCTGCCTGCTGGCCGCGCTGACCTATTTCCCGCTGTTCGGCGCCCTTTCGAACGCCGCCAATCCCGCGCTTTACGCGGCCTCTCAGGCGGCGCCGATCACCGTCCATGCCGATCCGGCCGATTGCTCGGTGCAGTTCGACCCGATCGGCAAGAACAGGTTCGACAGCAAGAGCTGCGACATCGCCAAATCCTTCCTGGCGAAGGCCGGCATTTCCTACACCAATGTCGCCGGCGCGCCCGGCAGCGTCGCCACCATCCATGTGGGCGACATGGTGATCCCGGCGGTCGACCCGGCCGGCGTTCCGGCCGAGGCGCGCGCCGACGCCATCAAGGCCTTCCAGTCCGACGTGAAGGCGGCGCTGGCGGCGGCCGGCTATCCGGAAAAGGCCGATCCGGCGGCGATCAACAAGCCGCTGGTGGTGGCGATCCTGTTCATCCTCGTGCTTTACGTGACGGCGGTCTACGGGCCGATCGCGGCGATGCTGGTGGAACTGTTCCCGACGCACATCCGCTACACTTCCATGTCGTTGCCCTATCATATCGGCAACGGCTGGTTCGGCGGCTTCCTGCCGACCACCGCCTTCGCGATCGTCGCGGCGACCGGGAATATCTATTCCGGCCTCTGGTATCCGGTGATCGTCGCGGCGCTGACGGTGCTGGTGGGCGTGGTGCTGCTGCCGGAAACCTTCCGTCGCCGCATCGACGATTGATCCTGATCATGGCCGGCATGGGCTGGAAGGCCCATGCCGGCGAGGCTTTCATGTGAAGGAAAGGTGTTTGCGATGTCTGCCGAAGCTGCCCCTCTCGACCACCCCGTCCGCCTCGTCACCCGCACCGGGCTGGAATTCGAGGTGCGCCCCGCGACCGAAGCCGACGATGCCCTGGTGAAGCAATTGTTCCGCGCCGTTTCGCCCGAGGATCGCCGCTTCCGCTTCCTGACCGCGCGCGAGGAGCTGAGCGACGCGCAGGTGGAGCCGATCACCCATGTCGACCATTGGCGGACGGAATCCTTCCTCGCCTTCGCCGACGGGGAAGCGGTGGCGACCGGGATGCTCGCCTGCGACAAGGCGATGGAGACCGGCGAGGTCGCCATCTCCATCCGCGAGGACAGGAAGGGCCGGGGAATCGGCTGGACGCTGCTGGAGTTCATCGCCGGCGAAGCCAGGCGCCGGGGGGTGAAGAAGCTGATCTCGATCGAAAGCCGCGACAACCACAGCGCCATCGAACTGGAGCGGGAAATGGGCTTCAAGGCCCGGCCGCTGGCCGACGATCCGACTTTGGTGGTGCTGGAAGCGGTTTTCGAAAAGGCGCAGGCCTGATTTTCCGCCGCCGGGCGGCCAGATAAGCGAAGGGGAGGCGACATGTCAGAGGCTTATCAGCAACGCTACGCCCAAAGTATCGCCGACCCCGAAGGCTTCTGGCTGGCCGCCGCCGCCGGGATCGACTGGGCCGTGCGCCCGGCGACCGCCCATGACGCGGCGCGCGGCTGGTTTCCCGATGCCGCGCTCAACACCTGCCACAACGCCGTCGACCGGCATGTGGCGGCGGGGCGCGGCGACAGCGCCGCCCTCATCTACGACAGCCCGGTGACCGGCACGGTTCGCCGCTACAGCTACGCCGAATTGCAGGAGGCCGTCGCGCGGACGGCCGGGATGCTGGCGGCGCTGGGCGTGGAGAAGGGCGACCGGGTCGTCATCTACATGCCGATGATCCCGGAAACCGTCTTCGCCATGCTGGCCTGCGCCCGGCTGGGGGCGGTGCATTCGGTGGTGTTCGGTGGCTTCGCGGCGCCCGAACTGGCGAAGCGGATCGACGACGCCCAGCCGAAGCTGCTGCTGACCGCCTCCTGCGGGATCGAGGGGACGAAGACCGTCGCCTACAAGCCGCTGGTGGATGCGGCGCTGGCGCTTGCGAAGCACCAGGTGGCGCATGTGCTGCTGTTGCAGCGGCCGATGCTGGAAGCAGCGATGCAGGGCGCGCGCGATCTCGACTGGGCGGAGCGGTTCGAGGCGACGGCGCCGGCGCCCTGCACCGATGTGGCGGCGACCGATCCGCTCTATATCCTCTACACCTCGGGCACGACCGGAACCCCCAAGGGCGTGGTGCGGGAAAATGGCGGCCATGCGGTGGCGCTCGCCTGGTCCATGGCGAACATCTACGGCATCGGCGCGGGAGATGTGTTCTGGGCTGCCTCCGACGTGGGCTGGGTCGTGGGGCACAGCTATATCGTCTATGCGCCGCTCTTGGTGGGGGCGACGACCCTGTTGTTCGAGGGCAAGCCGGTCGGCACGCCCGACGCCGGCACCTTCTGGCGCACCATCGCCCGCCATGGCGTGAAGACCTTCTTCACCGCGCCCACCGCCATCCGCGCCATCCGCAAGGAAGACCCGGACGCGAAGCTGCTGGCGGAAATCGGCCTCGGCGACTTGCAGGCGATCTTCCTGGCGGGCGAGCGCGCCGATCCCGACACGCTGGCCTGGGCCGGGGAAAAGAGCGGGCTGCCGGTCATCGACCATTGGTGGCAGACGGAACTGGGCTGGCCTGCGATCGCCAGTTGCCACGCGCTCGGCGACAGCCGCCGCCGGCCGGGAAGCGCCGGATTCCCGGTGCCCGGCTATCGCTTCGATGTGCTGGGCGACGACGGCGCGCCTGTGGGGCCTGAGGAAACGGGTCATGTCGTCATCCGCGCGCCGCTGCCGCCGGGCTGCTACCGCACATTGTGGAACAATCCGGCCGGCTACGAGAAATGCTTCTCCGCCTTCGCCGGCTATTATGAGACCGGCGACGCCGGCCATATCGACACCGACGGCTTCATCCACATCATGGGCCGCACCGACGACATCATCAACGTCGCCGGGCATCGGCTTTCGACCGGGCAGATGGAACAGATCGTCGCCAGCCGGCCGGAAGTGGCGGAATGCGCGGTGATCGGCGCCGACGACGCGCTGAAGGGGATGATCCCGATGGCGTTTGCCGTGGTGAAGAGCGGCGCGGAAGCGGGTGAGCCGCTGGTGCGCGCCATCATCGCCGAGGTGCGCGGCCAGCTAGGCCCGGTGGCGGCGCTGAAGGACGTGCATCTGGTGCGCGCGCTGCCCAAGACCCGTTCCGGCAAGATCCTGCGCGCGACGCTCCGGCGGCTGGCCAATGGCGAGAAGGTGGAAACCCCGCCGACCATCGAGGACCCGGCCGTGCTCGACGAATATCGGGCGCTGTTCGGGGCGGAAGCAGCGCAAAGCGTCGCCTGAGGCCATGGCGGTTCCGCAAAGCAAGGGCGAACTTCTGAGGGCGATAGACGTCGGTTTCGAGAAGCTGCTGCGCGAACTGGCCGACGTGCCGGAACAGGCGGTTGGTAACCGGAATCTGGAAGGCCATGCCAAGGGCACGCGGATGAGCGTTGCCGACCTTCTGGCCTATCTTCTGGGCTGGAACGAACTGGTGCTGAAATGGCTCGACCGGGATGCGGCCGGCCAGCCGGTCGATTTTCCCGAGACCGGCTTCAAATGGAATGAACTCGGTTTACTGGCGCGGAAATTCTACGCCGATCACGCCGATACGCCCTATCCGCTGCTGCTGGAGCGGTTGCGGGAGGCGCAGCAGAGGATCGTCGCCGCGGTTGAAGCGCGCAGCGATGCCGACCTCTATGGCCGCCCCTGGTATGGGAAATGGACGATGGGGCGGATGATCCAGTTCAACACCTCCTCCCCTTATGAAAATGCCCGTGGCCGGCTGCGCACGTGGAAGAAGGGGGGCGGAGGCGACTGATCGCCCTGTCTTCCACTTGCCCCCTTCCACTTGCCCGGCCGGTTCAGATCGCGCCGAACCTTTCCAGCACGTTGCGGGTGATGCGGGTGACATAGGGGTCGTTCGCCTTCAGCGCATGCGCCCATTCGGTGGTGCCGCAGTTGAACACCTCGCCCTTGCCGCGCCGGAACGCGGCCATCACCGCATGGCCGCGGATGAGGCCGGGGTTGCTGGCCAGCGCCGGGTCGCCGAACACGTCGGTGGCGATCGCCTGCAGATTTTCCGGCGGGATGATCGGGCTGTAAGGGTTGGCCGGGTCTTCGCCGAAGGCGCAGGGGGCGATGGCGATGATCTCCAGATTTTCCGGCACGCCCAGCGTCGGGACGGGCTTGGGCAGCCCGTCGTCGCCGAAGGTGAAGCGGCAGCCGTCATTCTCATAACCCAGAAGCGGCAGCTCGTCGCCGATCACGTCGCCGAAGAAGAGATCGGTGCCGGCCAGCGCCCAGTGGCGGTCGTGGTAGATGGTGTAGCCGCCCTGTCCCCGCGCCGCGCACATGCCCAGCCGGTGATAGCCGCCGTGCAGGAAGGTGAGGCCGGTGATCTCCGCCTCCGGCCGGGCGAAGGCCTTGTGCGACCAGAGATGGGTGCCGAGCGAGGGGTCTTCCGCCGCCGCCGGGTCCACCTCGAAGCCCTTCCACTTGTGGCAGATGTAGGTGCGGCCGTCGTTCTCGTAACGCACCTTCCAGAAGGCGGTGTTGCCCGAGAAGATGGCGAGGCCGCCGCCCGAATCCACGAAGCGCTCCAGCCGCGCGCGTTCGTTCGCCGTCCAATATTCGCTGTGGCCGACGAGGACCACCGTCGCATAGCCGTCGAGGGCGTCCGCCTCCACGTCGAGGTCGTAGTCGGTGGCGTAGTCGAGGGCGATGCCCTCGCGCTCGGCCCAGTCGGCGAAGGCATGTTCCCATTTGTGCAGGAAACCGGCCGAGCCGTCGTAGGGCGTCATGCGGTGGGCGATGGCCCAGGCGGTGTCGGATGCCCAGGGCTGTTCCTGAAAGCCGCGCTTGCGCATGTTCACCAGCCGGGGGGCGTCGGCCGGCGCGGCGACGATCGCCTGCGGGTAGGGGCGTTCGGTGGACAGCACGCCGATAGCGCCCTGCATCGCTTCGGGCAGGGGCTTGGAGCCGCTCATCAGCGCGGCAACGTCGCAATAGGCGGAGGCGCCGCCCCAGTAATTGTAGGAATTATAGGTGTTGGTGTTGAGCACCAGCAGCGCCTTTGCGCCGCGCGCGCCGGTGGCCGGGCGGACGCAGAGGAAATGCTGCCAGCGGGCGCCGGCGCTGTCGGTCAGCAGCAGGTCGTAATAGCCGCTCGGCCAGTCGCCGACTTCGAATTCCGCCGCCGCCGGCCAGCCGCAGCCGTTGCGGTCGGCCTGGAGCGGGGTGGGGTGGTCGGCAACGGCGATTCCGGCGATGGTGTGGACGATTTCGCGGCTGCGGCCGACGCGGGCGATTTCCAGCGTGCAGGGGCCGGCCGGCGAAGAGGCGTGGAGCGCCACCCGCTCTCCGGGCCGGGCGCTGGTGCGGTTGGTGTAGAATGCGGTCATCGGCGCCGTTCCTTTCAGCGTTGCCCGTAGCGTGCGAAGGCCTGGAGCACGTCCGCCATCTGCGCGTCGTTCAGAAGGACGGGGCCGCCGATCGCCAGCGTCCCCCAATAGACGGCGGCCTGTTCCTCCACCTCCTCGGCGATGGCCAGCGCGTGGCGGAGGCTGGGGCCGAGCGCGATCAGCCCGTGGTTCGCCATCAGGCAGGCGCGGCGGCCGTCCAGCGTGGACACCACTTCGCGCGCCAGTTCGTCGCTGCCGAAGGTGGCGTAAGGGGCGACCGGCACGCTCGCGCCGCCCGACACCGCCACCATATAGTGCAGCGGGGGGATCGGCTTCCCGGCGCAGGCGAGGGTGGTGGCGTGGCGCGCGTGGCAATGCACCACGGCCCCGGCGTCGGCGCGGCGCTGGTAGATGCCCATGTGCATCCGCCATTCGCTCGACGGGCGGTGGCTGCCCTCGGGCGTGCTGCCGTCGGGCAGGACATGGACCATCTGCCCGGGCGTCAGTTCGTCGGGGACTATGCCGCTTGGCGTCACCAGCATGCCGTCGCCCCAGCGGGCGGAGACATTGCCGGACGTGCCCCGGTTCAGCCCTTTGGCGTCAAGCGCGCGCATGGTGGCGACGAGCGCCTCGCGCAAGGCGGCTTCGTCGCCCGTCACAGCACCACCGGCGTGCTGTCGGCGAAGGCGAGGGTCTGGTCGAAACTCTCCAGCCCGCCCAGCGTGCCGAGGCCCAGCGCCACGCGGGCGGAAACGGCGACGGCGAAGCGCAGGCAGGCGGCCTCGTCGAAGCCGCGCAGGCGGGCGGCGATGAAGCCGGCGCAGAAGGAGTCGCCGCAACTGGTGGTGTCGACCGGGTCGATGCGGAACGCCGGGGCCTGCCATTGCCCGCCCGGCGTGAACAGGGTCGCGCCGCTGCGGCCCAGCTTGAAGGCGCAGCCGCCGGCGCCCAGCGCCATGAAGCGGCGGGCGGCGGCTTCGAGATCGTCGCTTCCCGTCAGCACCTGCACTTCGGCGAGGCTGGGCATGAACAGGTCGACATGCGGCAGAAGCGTCGCCAGTTCCTCGATCGCCGAGGGGGAGGGCGAGATGAGGTCGCAGGTGACGAAGGCGCCATTCGCTTTCGCCTGTTGCAGGAATTCCACCGCCCGCGCCTGCGGGCCGGGATAGCCGATGCCGCCCCAGTGCACGGCGCGCGTGTGCGGCAGGCGGGCGAAGGCCTCCTCCGGCACGGGGCTGAGAACGCTGGCGCCCACCATGTGCAGCGTGCTGCGCTGCCCGTCCGCGCGGACGGGCAGCAGGGTGGTGGAGGTGGGGAAGGTGGGGTCGGTCGCCAGCAGGCTGGTGTCCACGCCCAGTTTCTCGAGGCCGGAGCGGACCGCTTCGCCCTGCAGGTCGTTGCCGACCGCCGAGGCGAGCGCCGCCTTCAGGCCCAGCCGCGCGCCGACGGCGGCGGCAGCGGCGGCCGTGCCGGCCGGCGTGAGCGTGATATTCTCGACGAGCGTGCCTTCGTCCACGGCCGGCAGAGCCTCCACCGGGCGAACCGAAATGTCGAGCGTGGTCAACCCGACCGCCAGAAGATCGGTCTTTTCCATCGAGGCGCCTCTCAGTGCTGGCCGGCCTGGGCCGCGGCCATGGCAAGCAGGGCGGGGGAAGGCTGGATCTCTGCCCGCCGGGCGGCGATGGCGGCGAAGGCTTCGCTTGCGGCGGCCAGCGCGAAGTCGATATCGGCGACCGTCATCGCCGCGCAGAGGAACATGTTGTGCCAGGGGTGCACATAGACGCCGCGCGCCAGCATCTCCTGCCCCCAGGCGTAGCCGAAGCGCACATCGGGGTCGTCGGCGAACATGATGAGCGGCATCTGCACAGGGCCGCTCTGCCGCAGCCGGAAGCCATGTTCCCCGGCCGCCGCGTCGAGGCCGGCGCGCAGGCGGTCGCCGAGCGCCACCATATGTTCCAGATAGTCGGTTTCGCGGATGATCCGCATCGTTTCCAGCGCCGCCGCCATCGGCACGGCCGCGAACCAGAAGGAGCCGGTGACGTAGATGGAGCCGGCGCCCTGCCGGCAACTGTCGGCCCCCAGCAGCGCCGAGAGCGGCTGGCCGTTCCCCAGCGACTTGCCCCAGCAGCTGAGGTCCGGCTTCACGCCGACCAGCGACCAGGAGCAGTCGCGGGTGGTGCGGAAGCCGGCGCGCACCTCGTCGATCACCAGCATCGCGCCCTTTTCGTCGCACAGCTCGCGGGCGCGGCGGGCGTAGGCGGGGTCGGGCAGTTCCTGGTCGACGAACACGTCATGCTTGAAGGGGCTGGCGAAGATGGCGGCGAGATCGTCTCCGGCGGCGGCGACCGCTGCCTCCAGGCTTTCGATGTCGTTGTAGCGGTAGCGTTGCTGCCAGGCGCGGTCCTCGGCGACGGTGCCGGAGGGGAGGGGGGTGCACCAGGCGGCGGCGCCATGATAGGCCCCCTCGGCCACCAGGATGGTGCGGCGGCCGGTCTGGGCGCGGGCGGCCATCAGCGCCATGCTCGTCGCGTCGGTGCCGTTCTTGCAGAACATCGCCCAGTCGGCGTGATCGACCATGGAGACGAGGGTTTCCGCCAGCTCCACCATCACCGGGGCGGGGCCGGTCAGCGTGTCGCCCAGCGCCGCCTGGCGCGCGGCTGCGGCATCGACCCGGCCGTCGCGGTAGCCCAGCAGGTTCGGGCCATAGGCGCACATGAAGTCCAGATAGCGGTTGCCGTCGGCGTCCCAGATGTAGGCGCCTTCGCCCTTCTCGAAGAATTGCGGATAGCCGTCGGGGAGGATGCGCGTCGACTCATGGCCATACATGCCGTTGGGAATGACCTTGGCGGCCCGTTCCTTCAGGCCGGCGTCGATGGGCTTGTCCATGCAGCAATCTCCATTTGATAGCGATTGCTATTGGATCGTCGCCCCCGGCAAATGTCAATCGGTAGTGGGGGCTATTCTTTATCGGAGCCTTCGTTCGGGATCGACAGCAGGTCGCGGTAGTAAAGCGTTGTGAGACGGGCCATTTCGTCGGTTATCCGGCTTTCGAGATGCGGTTCGTCGATCACCATCTCGTTCGCCGCCGAGCCCAGCGCGGTGGAGAGGAGCGTGGCGACGTGCAGCCGCTCGGCGTCTGCCCCGGGGTAGCTGACCCGCAACTGCTCGAAGAGGGCGCCGGCCACTTCGCGCACGGATTCGGCCCGCACTTCGCGCAGCACCGGCAAAGCCCCCATGGCACGCAGGATCCACAGGCCGCCGGGTTGCGAACGCGCCACCTGCCGCACCCGCGCCAGCAGTTCGGCGCGCTGGCGCACCGCTTCTTCCAGCGGCCCGTCGACGGCGCCCTTGCCCTCCTTCAGCCAGTCGAAGACGATGGCGTCTTCCGCTTCCATCAGCCGGCGGCCGATTTCCCGCAGGATCGCATATTTGTTCGGGAAATAGCGGTAGAGCGCCGGAGGGGTGATTCCGGCGCGCTCGCAGATCATGTTGGTGGACAGGCGCTCGACGCCCACTTCCGAAAGCAGCTCGCCCGTCACTTCCAGGATCAGCTCGAAGGTGACCCTGGCCCGATCCTGGGAGGGGGCGAGCTTGGTTTCCAGTTCCACCGCTGGTTCCACCTTGGCCGCGTTGCGGGCGATCCGGCGTGCCATCTTTGCTGCATTCCCCCCATCTGCGCGCGGCCTGCGCCAGCCCTGCCCGTGCCCGCAATATAGGGACAAGGGCGCTGCAAAGGCCAGCCGCCGCGCCAAGTCGACAGCCTGTGTCCTGCCCGAACCGGGGCGGCGAGGGAATCAAAAAAGCTAGTCTTGCATATAAGATTGCGATGGCTATCGTATGACGAAAATCTGAATACGCCGACGGGGAGGGTTCGAGAGGGGACAGGGATGGACCCTTGGTTGAGCAACGTGGGCGCAAAGGAAAAGGGAGTATGATGAAGAGCATTTTCCATGGCGGCGTCGCATTGGGCGCGCTGCTGGCCGCTTCCGCCCCGGCGTGGGCGCAGACCGCCGATGCCGCACCCGATCCCGCGCTGGCCGCGACCAGCGCCGACGATGCCGGAGTCGACATCATCGTGACGGCGAACCGCCGCGAAGAGCGGTTGCAGGACGTGCCGGTTTCGGTTTCCGCCTTCGGTGGCGAGCAGTTGCAGGACATGCGGATCAGCGACGTGCGCGACCTGAACAATGTCGCCCCGGGCTTGCGCATTTCCGCCGCCGACGCCGCCGCCAACCCGAAGATCTTCATCCGGGGCGCCGGCCTTTCCGATTTCAACCCGAGCTCGTCGAGCGGTGTCGGCATCTATGTCGACGGCGTTTACGTCGGTTCGCCGCTGGCGCAGCTCGCCGGCTTCTACGACATCGAGCGAATCGAGGTGTTGCGCGGCCCGCAGGGCACGCTGTTCGGCCGCAACACCACCGGCGGCGCCATCAACGTCATCACCAAGCGCCCGCAGCAGGCGTTCGGCGGCGAGGCGTCGGCCGAATATGGCGAGCGCAACAGCCTCACTCTCAACGCCGCCGTCACCGGGCCGATCGCCACCGACCGGCTGGCCTTCCGCGTGTCGGGGCAATATGTCCGCGACGATGGCACCACGAAGAACCGCGTGACCGGAAACCGCATCGGCTATCAGGATCGCTACGCCGCGCGCGGCCAGCTTCTGTTCACCCCGGACGACGATGTGGAGTTCCTGGCGCAGGGCAGCTTCTTCCGCAACCGCGGCAGCGCGGTTCCGGTGAAGCACCGTGGGCTGTTCGCGCAGCCGGGCACGCCGACCGGCCCGGACGGGCTGTGCGCCGGCGATTTCCGCGACGGCGGCTGCCGCGACGCGCTGGGCTATTACGACAGCTCGGACGACCCCTTCTCGGTGGAATCCAATCTGGAAGGCAAGGACGAGGTGGATGTAAAGACGCTGTCGCTCAGCGCCACCATCGGCTTGCCCGGTTTCGACGTGATTTCGGTGACCGCCTATCAGGACGCCTGGCGCGACGCGCGCGAGAACACCGA
Source organism: Sandaracinobacteroides sayramensis (assembly GCF_022014495.1). Lineage (GTDB taxonomy): Bacteria > Pseudomonadota > Alphaproteobacteria > Sphingomonadales > Sphingomonadaceae > Sandaracinobacteroides > Sandaracinobacteroides sayramense. The sequence goes on along the minus strand of NZ_JAKLSQ010000011.1, from coordinate 10,567 downwards.
CGGCAGCCCGTTGCAGATGCTGGAATCGCGCTACAACAGCAGCCAGAGCCAGTTCAGCCAGGAAATCCGCTTCCAGTCGCAGGGCCATGGCCGGGCGCGCTGGGTGGCGGGCGCCTATTACATGCGCGACCATCTGCGGGACAACAGTTCCTACGACGTGCTGCGCGACCTGCGGCCGCTGTTCACCACGCCGGAGAATCCGACAGGCGTCAGCGTCGAGGACAGCGTCGCCCTGTTCAGCTGGCCTTACACGCAGAAGACGGACAGCTACGCCTTCTTCGGCCAGCTCGACTATGACGTGACGGAGCGGATCACGGTGACGGGCGGGCTGCGCTGGTCCGCCGACGACAAGGCCATCAACTACACCAGCCAGGCCGAAGGCGGTGCCATCGTCCTGCTGCGGAAGCAGGACCGGAAGACCTTCAGCGACTGGTCGGGCCGGGCGATCCTCGCCTACAAATTCTCGCCCGATGTGAACGGCTATCTGAGCTATAACCGGGGCTACAAGTCGGGCGGTTTCTTCGGCGGGCAGGCGACGCTGCCCGAACAGCTCGAGCCTTACGACAATGAAACGCTGAACGCCTATGAGGCGGGCCTAAAGACCCAGTTCATGGACGGGCGGATGCGGGCCAACGCCTCGGCCTTCTATTACGACTACGCCAACCAGCAGGTCTATTCGCTGGAGGTGCGCAACGGCATTTCGATGCAGGTGCTGACGAACGCCGCCTCCTCCCGCGCCTGGGGCGGCGAGCTGGAAGTGGCGGGCAGCCCGCTGCGCGGCCTGTCGGTGAATTTCTCCGCCAGCTATCTCAACACCCGAATCCTCGACTTCGTGTCGGCGGGTGAGGATTATTCCGGCAACAAGCTGCAGCATTCGCCGGAATGGACGCTGAGCGGCTTCGTTTCCTACGACGCGGAGCTGGCGAACGGCTCGGCGATCACCTTCAGCGGCAGTGCCAACTGGCGCAGCCGGGTGTTCTTCGACAACACTGAGCGCCAGCGCGTTTCCACCGGGCCGCTGACGCTGGTGGATGCGCAGGTCGGCTGGCGCTCGCCGGGCGGCGGCTTCGAGGCCGGCGTGTTTGCCAAGAACCTGTTCGACAAGCGCTATCTGGGCGGCATCTCGGCGCTGGAAAGCCTGGGCTATGACGCGCTGAGCTTTGGCGCGCCAAGGCGCGCCGGGGTCTATGCGAATGTGAAGTTCTGAGCCTGTCCGGGGCGGGGGAAACCCCGCCCCGGATGCCTTTCAGGCCCGCTGGATCGAAGGAAACGCAATGAATCAGGCGGACAGCCTTCCCACGACAGATGCCGCCGCGACCGGCTGGGGCGGTTCGCCCTTCACCCTTTCGCAGGTGGCGGCTGCGATGCTGATTGGCACCGTCGGCGTGACGATCGCCGGCATTCAGCCGATCCTCTACGGCGCGCTGCTGGAAGCGGGCCGGATCAACATGGCGCAGATCGGCCAGGCCGCCACGCTGGAGCTGCTGGCGCTGGGCATCGGCGTGGTGCTGGGCGGGGCGCTGATGAAGGGTGCGCGCATGCGCCCGATGGTGGTGCTGGCGGCGCTGCTGCTGGCGGCCGCCAACCTCGCGACCCTGCGCGTCAGCGGCGACATGGTGCCGCTGGTGCGCGGGCTCGCAGGGCTGCCGGGCGGCGCCATGGTCTGGGTGATGACGGCGACCATCGTCCGCTCCGCCCGCCCGGCGACGCTGGCGGCCGCCTCGCTTCTGACGCAGGCGCTGGTGCAAAGCTCGGTCGCGGCGACGGTCGCGTTTCTGGCGCATGGCGCCGTGGGCGGCGTTCCCATCGCCATTTCCCTGCTGTCGCTGGTGGCGATCGCGGTAACGCCGCTTCTGCCGCGCGCCTTCGCGCCGCTGCCCAGGGAGCCGACCGTTTCCGGCCTGCCGCCGCTGCGCGGCTGGGCGGTGCTGGCGGCGACGCTGTTGCTGCAGGCCGCCATCGTCGGCGCCTGGGTCTATATGGAGCCGGTCGGCCGGCAGGCCGGGCTGACGGACGCGCAGATCGCCTTCGCCACTCCGGCCTCGCTCGCCTCGCAGATCGTCGGCGGGACGATCGCCATCCTGCTGTCCTCGCGCGTGCGCTGGTTCCCGGCGCTGATTCTGGCGGCGAGCGGGCTGGTGCTGCTGATGCTGGGCATGTCGCGGATGCCGGCGCCGACGATGTTCATCGCCATGGAAATGGGCTTCGGCGCCTTGTGGACCTTCAGCTCGCCGTTCCTCACCCCCTTCTCGATCGAGAACGACCCGACGCGGCGCACGGCGATGCTCGGGCCGTCGGCGATGCTGATCGGCTCGGGGCTTGGGCCGATCGTGGCGTCGGCGCTGGCGGCCGGTGGAGACGGGGTGCTGGTGCTGCGGATGAGCGCGCTGTTCGCCGTCGGCACGATGCTGCTGATCACCGGGCTGTTCCTGACGCGCCGCAAGATGGGCGGCGCGCGTATCTCCCACGCATGAAAAAAGGGCCGGCGCAGGCGCCGGCCCTTTCGATGCCGGTTGGAAAAGCTCAGGCCTTCGCGGCGATGACGATGATTTCCACCTTGTAGTCGGGCGTCGCCAGCTTCGCTTCGCCCGTGGCCCGCGCGGGGGCCGGGGCGTCGGCGATCCAGCCGTCCCAGACGGCGTTCATTTCCGCGAAGTCGGCCATGTCGGCAAGCCAGATGGTGGCGCTCAGGAGATGCTGCTTGCTGCTGCCGGTGCGGGCGAGCAGCGCTTCGATCTGGGCGAGGATGCCTTTGGTCTGCACGGTCACGCTTTCGCCCGGGGAGGCGACCTGCCCGGCGAGGTAGACGGTGTCTCCATGCACCACGGCCTGGCTCATGCGGGGGCCCTGGTCGAAGCGGGTAATGCTCATGCTTGTCCTCTTTCAGCGATAGCGGTTGATCGAAAGGTCGTCGGCGGCGATCGCGGGGGCGCGGCCGCCGATGATGTCGGCGATCACATGTCCCGAACCGCAGGCCATCGTCCAGCCCAATGTGCCATGGCCGTTGTTCAGGAACAGGTTCGGGTAGCGGGTGGGGCCGATGACGGGCGTGCTGTCCGGGGTCATCGGCCGCAGCCCGCACCAGAAATTGGGCTCGGCATAATCGCCGGCGCCGGGGAAGAGCGACCGCACCGATTGCTCCAGCGTTTCCCGCCGCACCGGGTTCAGGTCGCGGCGGTAGCCGGAAAGCTCGGCCATGCCGCCGACGCGGATTCGGCCGCCGAGCCGGGTGATCGCCACCTTGTAGCTTTCGTCGAGCAGGGTGGAGACGGGCGCGCGGGCCTCGTCGACGATGGGAAGGGTAATGGAATAGCCCTTCACCGGATAGACGGGCAGGCGGATGCCAAGCGGCGCCACCAGCGCGGGGGCAAAGCTGCCCATCGCCACCAGGAAGGCGTCGCCCGCGATCGGGCCTTCGGCCGTCTCCACCCGCTCTATCCGGCCGCCGGCGTGGGATAGGCCGGTGACGGTGCGGCCATATTCGAAGCGCACGCCCCTGGCCGCCGCCATTTCCGCCAGCCGGCTGGTGAAGAGGAAGCAGTCGCCGGTCTCGTCGTCCGGCAGCCGCAGGCCGCCGACGAAGGGCGCCTCGCTGGCGGCCAGCCCCGGTTCGGCGGCGATGCAGCCGGCGCGGTCGAGCAGTTCGAAGGGAACGCCGTCGGCGCGCAGCACCTCCATGTCGGCGCCGAGCTTGTCCATGTCCTTCTGCTTGCGGAAGAGCTGCAGCGTGCCCTGCGTCCGCTCGTCGTAGCGGATTCCGGTTGCCGCCCGCAGCGCCCGCAGCTCGTCGCGGCTGTATTCCGCCAGCCGCACCATCCGCTCCTTGTTGATGCGGTAGGCGGCGGGCGTGCAGTTCATCAGCATGGCGAGCGTCCAGCGCAGCATGCCGAGGTCCGGCCGGGGGCGGATGATGAGCGGCGCGTGCTGCATGAACATCCAGCGCAGCGCCTTCAGCGGCACATTGGGGGCGGCCCAGGGGGAAGCGTAGCCGGGCGAGATCTCGCCGGCGTTGGCGAAGCTGGTTTCCAGCGCCGGGCCGGGCTGGCGGTCCACCACCACCACTTCATGGCCGGCGTCCGCCAGATACCAGGCGGAGGTGACCCCGATCACGCCGCTGCCGAGAATGATGACGCGCATGGCCTTCAGGCTCCGAGATGGCGGCGGGCGTAGCGGCGCCCAAGCCGGGTGAGGATTTCGTAGGAAATGGTGCCCGCGTCCTTCGCCACGTCCTCCAGCGTCTGATGGGGGCCGATCATCTCGACCGGGGCACCGGGGAACAGATGCGCTTCGGGCACGTCGGTCACATCCAGCGTCAGGCTGTCCATCGAGACGCGCCCGGCAATGGGCACGCGGACACCGCCTATATAGGCCGCGCCCCGGTTACCGAGATGGCAGGGCCAGCCGTCGGCATAGCCGATGGAGACGGTGGCGATGCGCGTTTCGCGCCCGGCGGTGAAAGTGAGGCCATAGCCCACGCCGGCGCCGGCCGGAATGCGGCGCAGCTGGACGATGCGGGCCTCCAGCTGCACAACGGGGCGCATCGGATTCGGGCCGTTCGTCAGCGGGTTGGCGCCGTAAAGGGCGATCCCGGGGCGGACGAGGTCGAAATGGCCGGACCTGCCGCCGAGCGCGCCGCCCGAATTGTCGAAGGTCCATGGCACTTCGGGAAAAGCGGCGGACATTTGCTCGAAGCGGGCGATCTGCGCGGCGTTGGCCGGGTTCGAAGGCTCGTCGGCGCAGGCGAAATGGCTGGCGATATAGCGAAGCTCGATTCCCTCCAGCCGCTGGCGGGACGCCGACAGTTCCGCCAGCTCCTCCGGGGAAAGCCCCATCCGCGACATGCCGCTATCCAGTTGCAGGATGGCGGGCAGCTTGCGGCCGAGGTTCGCGGCATGGGCGGCCCAGCGGTCGATCTGGTCGAGCGAGTTCAGGACGGGCACCGCCGCTGCCTGCGCGCATTGCGCTTCCGCCCCCGGCATCAGCCCGTTGAGCACATAGAGCGAACAGGCCGCGGGCAGGGGTTCGCGCAGGTCCACCGCCTCGCACAGATGCGCCACGAAGAAATGCCGGCATCCGGCTTGCGCCAGCGCCCGGGCGACCGCTTTCGCCCCCAGCCCATAGGCGTCGGCCTTCACCACCGCGCCGGTCGCGGCCGGCGCGACGGTGCGGCCGACCAGGCGCCAGTTTTCGATAAGGGCCGCGAGATCGATCGTGAGAATCCCGCCAGCCCCGACAGCGTCGACCATCAAAGAGACGCCTCCTTTCCCGCATTGGACCATATTCGAAACAGGTTCGAAAATCCGGCCATTGTTTGCAATGATCTTGCATATTGCACATAAGATCGGGCGATATGTTCAGAATATGGAACATCGTTCGATGGATATCGATTCCCGCGATCGCGCGATTCTAAGGCTGCTGCAGATCAACGCCCGCCGGACGCATGCGGAGATCGGCGAGCAGGTGGGGCTGTCGGCCTCTGCCTGCCACCGGCGCATCCGCATGCTGGAACAGGCCGGCCATATCCGCGGCTATACGGTGGTGCTGGGCCGGGGCGGGGCGGGCGAGCGCCGCGTGAACATGCTGGTGCAGGTGACGCTGGAGCGGCAGACGGAGGATTATCTCGGCCGCTTCGAGCGGGCGGTGCGGGCGTGCCCCGAAGTGAAGGAATGCTTCCTGATCGCCGGCTCGTTCGATTACTGGCTGCGGGTGGAGGCGGAGGACGCCGCCAGCTACGAGTTGATCCACAGCGAAATCCTCTCCCGCCTGCCGGGGGTGACTCGGATCAACTCCAGTCTCGCCATGCGCGACGCGCTGGGCCAGCGACGCGACGGCATGTGACGCCCGGCCGGCCTGCCCCGCCGGGCGTTCCGCCGCCTTCCCGAATGGCGCTCATCCGAGCAGCACGACTCCTCCGGGAAGCCGGGTGGCGCCGACTCCGGTAAGCTGCTGGATCTGCACCACGGCCAGCTCGATCTGGTTGACGTGGAATACTCCGGTCACCGTTCGCGACTCCAGGCCGCTGCCGCGCAGGACGAGGCGCCCGGGAAAATGCCGGTTGATCTCGGAAACGGCGGAAGCGAGAGGGGTGCCGTTGAAGACGAGGAGGCCGCGCCGCCAGGCGGTGGCGGTTTCGGGATCGGCGTCGGTCCGGCGCATGCCGCCGTCGCGGCGCCAGGCGATCGCCTGACCGCTGCCGAGCCTGACGTCCTGCTGGTCCCGGGCGGTGGTCAGACTGCCTTCGAGGCAGGTGACGCAAAGCTCGGTGTCGAGGGCGTTCACATTGAACCGCGCGCTTCGGGCGACGACCGATGCGTCCCTCGCCCGTACGCGCAAGGGCGTGTCCGGCTTGTCGACGGCAACGAAGATCTCGCCGGAGACGAGGCGCATCCCGGCGCCGGACAGCGAGAGGCTGGAGCGGGCGTTCATCTCGATATCGACGCCCGCCATCGGCGACAGCTTGCGTCGCTCGCCGGGGCCGGTGCGCTCGTCGGCGAGCATCTCGCCGAGCGTCGGCCAGAGGCCGAGCGGCGATTGCGTCGCGACCACGCCGGCCGCAACTCCGGCTGCGACCGCGCCGCCGCGCAGAAAGGCGCGGCGGCCGATGGCCGGGCCATCGCCGGCGCGCGCCGCGCCATTGTCGTTGGACCCGGCGCGCGCCGGCAGAGCGGACGGCAGATCGAGCGCGTGCAGTTCCTCGAGAAAGCCGGCGGCGACGCGATAGGCTTCGCCATGCGCGGGGCTGCATCGGCGCCAGCGCTCGAACGCGGCCCGGTCGTCGTCGGTCACCGGGCCGATCGCGAAGCGCGCGGCCCAGTCCATCGCCTCCAGCTTCAGGGGCGCCACATCCTGTTCGAGGCCGGTCCGCGGTGTCACGAACGGGCGCATCCGCTGGGGGCGCTGAAGGGCGAACGGTACATTGGCAAGCTTCTCCTATTCCCTAGACACTTTGAAGCCGCGATCAGCGAAGACCTCTTTTCGGCCGAGCCGCCGGGCGCAGTGGAAGACGGCGGCGCGCAGGTCGGTCTGGACGGTGCGCGGGCTTACGCCATATCTGGCGGCCATGTCCTCGGTGGAGGCGCCGTGCATGAAGCAGGCCAGGAAGATGTCGGCCTGGCGCGGCGGCAGTTCCTGCAGCGCCTCCAGGATCTTCTCCACCTTCAGCTTCGCGTCGGCGGCGCGGTGCGCGTCGGGCGCCTCGTCGGCATGCCCGGCGATCTCCTCCAGTTCGACCGTGTGCGCGTGCCGTTCCTCGCCGATGCGCAGGTCGCTTGCGAGGTTCATGGCGACCCGGATCAGATAGGCTTCCTCGTTGGCGACCGGCGCCAGCTCGCCGCCCTTGCCGAGCCGCAGCCAGGTTTCGTGCAGCGCCTCGTCGGCGAGGCTGTCAGAGCCGAGCCGCCGCGAGAGGCGGGCGCGGATCTGCCGATACCGCTCGGCCAGCGTCCGCCGCAGATTCTGGCGCGTCGAGGCTATCATCGCTTCATCGGCCGGCCACGTCGAACCTGAGCGGCTGCGGCATGCCCTCGGGCGGGGCGAGATCGAGGCGCGCGCCTTCGAGCAGGGCGACGATCCGGGCATCGCGCGCGGGGTCGGCGCTGGCGATCGCCACCCGAACGTCGTGGAGCGTGCCGTCGGGGCGGATCCGCGTCTGGATGCGCATTCGGGAATCGGCGCCTTTGCCGACGACCCGGGCGGTCACCATGATGTCGCGGATCTGGCTCGCCATGTCGGCGATGAACCGCCCGCTCATCAGCTGGCGGGGCGCGCCGATCAGCCGGGTCGCGCGCACCTCCATGCGGTCGAGGACGATGACGTTGCCCGCGCGATAGGCCGGCGGCGCCGCCTCATCGGCCGCGGCGACGCGATCGGCGCGCGAGATGACGGCCGACCGGCGGCTGGTGAAGCGCGCCACCAGTCCTGTGCCGTCGAGCATCGAGCGCAGCGCCTGCGGCGGGCCGAAGACGCCGACGACGGGAGCGGAGCGCCGTCCGGCGGCATCGCTCTCGTCGACCAGCACGTCGACGCCGCTCGTCTCGGCGAAGCGCGACAGGGCGGTGTTCAGCGGCTGGACTGGGATGTGATAGCTGTGGACGGCCGAGGGCGCGGGATCGTCATTCGCCGCCGCGGGGGAGGCCAGCAGCGCGGCCGCGAAGGGCAGGGCAAGCGCCGCGCGCCAGCGCGGGCGGCTGCCCCGCTCGAAGGCGGGCCGGAGGGCGCTCGCCGTCATTTGAGCTCATATCCGATCGGCAGCGTGACGCCGATGGGGGAGGGCCAGTTCGAGGGCGGCGGGGGCAGCGGCCGGGCGCGCAGCACCGCGGCGATCGCTTCCTCGTCGAGCAGCCGCGACCCCGAGCTCATCTCGATCCAGATATCGAGAATCTGGCCCTGATGGTTCATCAGGAAATGGATCCGGGCGGTGCCTTCGAGGCCGGCTTCGCGGGCTTCGTCCGGATAGCGCCGGAAGCGTTCGATGTGGCGCAGCAGCAGGGCGCGGAAGGGCTGGGCGTCGGCGCCCGAGCGGATCTGCAAGGCGCCGCCGACCGGCTCGGCGGCGCCGGACGCGCTGGCTTCGCGGCTGTCGCGCGCCCCCCTGGGCGCCTGCGCTGCGGGCGGGTGATCCCGGCCGGCGGCCTGCGGCGGACGGCCTTCGGCCGAAGGCGCGCGGCCCGGCGGCTCGGCCGCCATCGGCCCCGTGCTGCTCTTGTCCTCGAGCCGGTCGGTTCCGCTCTCCGGCAGCGGCAGCAGCTCCACGATCAGCACCGCCTCTCCGCCCTTTGTGCCAGCGCGTTTTCCGTTCGGCCCGGCGGCCGGCCAGACGAACAGCGCAAGGCCCAGCGCTGCGTGGATCGCAAGCGAGCAGAGCAGGCCCAGGCCCCGGTCGGGATAAGAGGAACGGTCGGCGAATGTCATGGCGAGCAGCGACTTGATGCGTCGGTTTCGTGAAAGCTTCGCGTCATCGCCCGAAGCGCGGCTTGCCGCCGCCTCACGGCCGGCGGAACGGCCAAAAGACGCGGGCGTGAAAAAAGTCCTGCGCCGCCCGCCGGGAATTCCGGTCCTTCAGAATATGGAGGCGGAAGATGGACGGCGTCGCGTTGGTGAGAGTGAATGCAGGTGCGGGCGTGCTGACGGGCGTGCAATTGCCGGCGCCCCGCCAGACCCACGCCGCGGACGGGCAGCCGATGCCGCTCGCCCGTGGCCGGGCTCTCGACTGCGTCGCCGGCCACGGCCTGCCGCGCTACCGGATTCACGTCGGCGACCTGGTCGTCGATCTGCATCATGCGCCCGGGCAGATGGCGCGCGAACTGCATGTGCCGCGCGGGCGTGCCCTGCTGCTGATGCCGTTCGACGGCACGGTCGAGATCGCACATGCGGACAGCACATTGCCCTGCGCGGCGGGGACGCCCTGGCTTTGCGCCGCGCCCGGCCGCTTCAGGCTGACCTGGCGCGACTGCACGGACGTGCTGGCCATCCATTTCCACCGCGAGCCTCTGAACGCCGCGGCCAGCGCCCTGTCGGGTGACGGCAGGCGTCTCTCCGCGCTGGCGACCGCGCTGCCGCCGCTGGCCGAAAACCGTCGCCTGCTGCGCGCGGCCGATGTGATGATCGGGCTTTTCGGCAGCGGGCTGCCGCCGCAGGGCGTGACGATGACGGCGGTCGCCACATCCTTCTACCGGGGGCTTGCCGAGCATGTCGCCGCGAGCGGGATGACGGAGATCCTGCAGCCGGTGCGCGCGGTGAGCGAAGCCATGCGGCTGGTGCGCGAGAATCATCGGATCGCGCGCGACGCCGAACAGCTCGCGGCCGCTGTCGGGGTGACGGGCGGGACCCTGCGCAAGGGCTTCCGGGCCTGCCTCGGCATGACGGTGAAGGAATATATCCGCTCGGTGCGCCTCGACTGGGCACGGGAGCGGCTGGAAAGCGGCATGGAGAGCCGCACGATCGCGGAGATGGCGGCCGCGGCGGGCTTCGCCGACACGCCGAGCTTCTCGCGCGCCTATCTGCGTCGCTACGCGGAGTCCGCCAGCCAGACGCGCGCGCGGGCCGTGCGGCAGAGGGAGTGAGGCGAAACGACAGGCACCTTCATGTGCAGCGCCCCGATTCCAATGAATTGCAACAATATAGATTGCAATTTGATTTCCTGTTTTCAAGTAAAATTGCCTTATTGCATAATACATGATTCATATTTCGCAGATTGCATCGCGCAATTGATTCAATTTTGCAACAAAAAATGACGGAAAATTTGTAACAAAATTGCCATTATGTTTGTAAAAACCCGGCAAAAAGGCAAATATGATTTGAAATCGTTCTGAATTGACTTGAACGACTCTGATCTTCCGCCGCAAGAGCATCGCCGACATCGGGGCGCAGGTTCGCAGCAACGTTCTGCTTCCAGCGTCTGTCCTGTGATGTGTGCGACCGAATGCCGTCCGGCCCCGCGCCGTGACGGCCTTGCCGGCAGGGGGTACGGGCTTTGAGGTTCGAGAGAGATCTATGGCGCTTGGCGGCAAGCGGCGGGGCGTTGGCGGTGTTGAGCCTGTCCGCGGTTCCGGCCTGCGCCCAGGGCGCA
>NZ_JAKLSQ010000010.1 GCF_022014495.1 Sandaracinobacteroides sayramensis | reverse complement strand
CAAGGGCATAAGGACACCAAAGCTAACTTATCAGCGGCCTGAAAATGGGGAGCAGGTCACTGCCCAGCCTGATGCCGTTCCCAATGAAGCTCCAGCAGGACGAAAGCTTATAGGCCGTTCTCTCATGGGCGTTGCTATGCGAGCGATTGAATGGCTTTGGACCGGGTGGATTCCGAAAGGATACATCACCATCCTTGCGGGCGAGTCGGGGGCGGGAAAGTCCACCATACTTGCCGACATAGTCGCGAGAATTACGACAGGCGCCCCTTGGCCAGGCCCAAGGGGCATTCCGGGGGATTGGCGCCGACCCGAGCGCGTCCTTTGGCTCGGCAGTGAAGACAGTGTCGAGGAAATGACGGCTCCGAGGCTAACGGCCTGCGGCGCCAACTTGGCGAACGTAGTTGAAATTCAGGGCTCAATGCAGAACGGGAAGCGCAATACCTTCTCAATGCAGGACGACATTGAACAGGTTGCTGAATGGCTTGCCTACGCCCGGGATATTGAGAAGCAGCCCTTCGCCATGCTCGTCATCGACCCCGTCACCAGCTACCTTCCGGGGCAAAAGCTTCGCAAGGTGGACCTCAACGACGCTGGACAACTGCGCACGGTGCTCGAACCGTGGCTTGGGCTGGCGCAGAAGTTCAACATTGCAATCGTTTGCGTCACCCATTTCGGCAAAGACACTTCGAGGAACATGCTGCATCGGGTTTTAGGTTCAACGGCATTCGTTCAAACTTGCCGCAGCCTGTGTGCGGTTTTTGAACGACCGGCCACCGAAGACTATGAGCCAGACCCCAATGAGAAGGTTCTCATGCAGGTGAAGACGAATCTTCCCGAGCACCCGGGCGGCGCATGGAAATTCTGCACCGAGCGGGTTGAGGTGGGGACCGACCCCCGAAGTGGCCAGCCCATCTACGCCACGCGCCCGCAATGGGATGAACTGGACAAGGCGCTTACCCCCAGCACCTCGGTAGGCCGGTCCCGTGGACCAAAGAGCCATTACAATCCAGCATTCAGCATTCAGCTTACGGAGTTGTTCAAACGGCACCCGGACAACGAATGGCAGCCCGTCACTTACGTCCAAATGGCCATGGTGGGAGAAAAGGTCGTTTCGGAAAGCTGGTGGAACAAGCACAGCAAAGACTATTTGGACAAACAGAACTTTAACGGTGCGTGGATGTGCCGACTTAAGGCTAGCCCTGCATAACTGCATGTAAGGTGGGGAAAGTGGGGGGGGGGGGTATGCAAACTGGGGAAACTGGGGGCAGTGAACAAATACATTCACTTAGCCACCACTGCCCCCACCCTCCCCAGTTTCCCCACAGAGCAGGTATGCACGCTGCCCGCACCGTTTGCGCGCTTTCCCTCGGCCCGCCCTTCGGACATAACATGTAGCTCACCCAAGCGGAGGCGTCGGATGTTTGTGCAGGTTGGCAATAAGTGGATTGCGGTCGGAGACATTAAGTCCATTTCTTACCAGCAGAACGGAGACGGGATAATCCAAACGGCCGACGAACTATTCCCCGCCGTGCCGAGATACGTTGTCGATCGGCTTACCGACGAACACGTTGCTCACGTCATGCCCGCCAATCCCGGGACATATGTGGTGGGCGTGGACGAGGAAGCAAAATCGATGAGCGAGATTGTGCTTTGGCCGATTATTGGCTGGGCGGTCACATCAAGCGGCACCACTTACTCAATCGGTGTTGATGGTGTGGAATCTGGAAATGCTGATCGACTGATATTGCACCCCGATGGCCGAGTTCAGTCTGCTTCCACCGTTTATCCAGACATTAGGACTGCGGTGGAGATGGAACGAAAGATTATCCTGGCCGATTAGGTGCAAACAGCCCAAATCCCCGGCAGGCAAATATGCAGTTTGCCGTTCGAAGGCGCCTGAACTGACCTAAGCGATTGTTTATGCACAATAACTATTGCGGACCCACAAGCGAAACCGTTACCGTGTAAGGGCAATGTATCTTTCATCCGAAAGTATAGCCCGTCATGTCTGATAATATCGACCATCGCGTTTCCGGTTCACTTCATCCCGATATTGTGAACAATGTTGAGGGCTACGACGAAGAAACCTCTTCTATCCTTGCGGGGGTGAGAGCCGCCTTTGCCGAAGCCTATCGTCACTTCGGACAACTGCACGATGCCGCGCAGGCTGCGAAGGAAGACCCCACGCTGACGGAAGCGGCGCAGCTTCTGCAAACGGCGGACTTTGGTTCCAAGGTGATTGCCGTCGTCGCCCCGAAGTTCGACAGCGCGCGCAAGAACCTTGAAAGCGTCGTGGAGGGCATTGAACGCGAGTTCTCGGCACCGCTTGAGGGGCAGACGCACGGCGTCTTGTCGGGCGAGATACGGAGCTTCTGCAAGGGGCTGGATACCGGCGAGCGCATGGACTTCGTGCGGAAGGCTATCCTTGACGGTGACACGCGCAGTGCCTCGGCGGTGTTGGGCGCGCCCGCCTACCTCTCGGGACTGACGCCTGAGATGCAGCAGGTGCTCACGCGCATGTTCCACGCCCACCATCATCCATTGCAGGAGAAGCGGCTGAAGGTCGCCAAAGCCGGACTGGAACTGCTCGACCGTAATGCCGGACTGATCTTCAAGGAAGTGGAAAAGGCAGTCGGGCCGAACGCGCGCAAAATAGAACACATCAGGAATAAAAAAGCGGCGGCCTCCAAGGCAATGACCCTGCCCAAAGCCTGATCCGAACGTGATCTATCAATCGGAGGCACACCAATGACGGAAGTTCAACCACCCCCTTGGATGGAAGGCTGGGAGCCTGCGGCGAAGCCCGAGAAGCCGGTTCGGTCCGAGGGCAACCCGAACTGGTATCCGGGAATGCCCAGTCCAAACCCGGCCGGGCGCCCGCGCGGTATTACCGATCGAAAGGCGAAGCTCGTCCAGCGAATGCTCGACGACGCCGATTCCATCGTGGACGCCATTATCGGCAAGGCGCTTGAAGGCGATGCCGGGTGCGGGGCGCTCATTCTCAGCCGCATTCTGCCGACCGTTAAAGCGCAGTCGGAGAAGGTGCGGATCGAGGGTTTCGACACCTCCCAACCGGTCAGCGCACAGGTGGAAGCCGTGCTGATGTCGGTAGCCGAAGGCAATGTTTCAGCCGACGTGGCGAAGCAGATCGTCGATGGGATCAGCAGCCTGAGCAACATTCGCAACAGCGAGCAACTCGAAGCCAGGATTGCGGACCTCGAGAATCGGGTGAGCGCAAAATGAATTTTTTTGCACTTTGCTTGAAAAGGGGCCGGCTGCCCCAGCTCACCGCAAGATTGATGGGATAGGGGACGATGATCATCATCAAAACCAAACGGAACATCGTCTACACCGACGACCCGCAACCGGATGCCATATTCGTTCAGGTGGTGCTGCAAGGGCCGGTGGACGAGCACCGTTTCCGCTTCATTGAACTGCCGCATTGGCACATCGACCGGTATGCCGATGCAGTGGCGTGGGCAGCAGGCATTGCCGACATGATGGCAAAACCCCTTCGCGTGCAGACGTGGAACTACGACGACATCCGCAACAGCCCCCGCCGCTTCCTGCCCTACCTGAAGTTCCTTGTCGGACTGGCGGAGTCAAACGACGCGCAGGAGCGCGACGAAGCCCTGCGCCTGATGCGCGAATTGGGAGTGATGCCGTGAAAGCTGATATATCGAAGGACGAGCGCATTCGCATCGAGACGGAGCAGCAGACGGAGATTCGGGCCGCGCTCGTGGACCGCCACTTCGCGGTCATGCACGAACGGAAGCTGGACGCTGAACTGCGCTTTGCCCATGCCGTGGCAGTTGCGCCCACGCTGGCAGTGGCATGGGAGCGCACGCGCAAGGTTGAGCCGCTGGCGGACGATATGCCGTTCGCTGTCGACGTGCCCGAGCCTGTGGTGACCACAGCAGCGCCAGCAGCCGCCCAACCCGACAACCTGCGCCAACGGCTGGGACTTAGCTGACCGATGGCGTTGCGGGCGCTCCACAAGCGGCTGGCGAAGATGGAGAAGGCGCGGTTGCCCAAGCCTTCGCCGTTCGTGCTGCTCTATGGATCGTTCGACACATGGGTTGAGGAGCATGTGCTGCCCGACATTGAAGCCGGGAAACTGGACGCCACCGATATGGTGGCGGTCGTTGCTGCGCTGCGCAGTTGGGAGACGGACGGCACATGGGATCGGGCATATGCAAGCTGACGCTGTGCCTGCATGGCTGGTAGCATGGCGCGAGCGGGACCGTCAGCCGGAGCCATCAGGAAGTTCAGTTAGCACGGCGGTTGCATTTTGACGCCGTGCGGAGGGTTAAGGCCACCGACCCCTCCGCCAACAACATCGGAGCCAGCAGCGGGGGTCGCTACCTTCGGCCCTGACGCTGCCAACGCCCTGCACCCTAGGTGTGGGGCGTTGCTATGAGGGGTCAGCCAGAGCGTGTGAGTGCATGTGCTCACCTTGAGCTTCCCATGCGCCGAGGATCACACCTTCGAACATCACACGGCTCAACTCGTCCCTCCACGTCACGTAAAGCGTGCCCTTGTAGTCCCGCAGCTCGGTGATCGCCCCATTCCAGAGCTTCCGATACTTGTTGCTGAGACCGCGCACCGTAGCGTTGGCAAAGCCCCAAGTCTGGTTCAAGCGCTCCACGCGGGACTCTACTTCATTCACACCGACCATCTTAGGGGTCGTGGTCAACCAGCTATCCCTAGACTCGCCTGAGATTTGCTCGTCGTCGTTGAAACCCAATGTCTTGAGGTAATCGATGGTCTGCACTGGTGGCTCCTTGCTGCTGTTGCCGCAGTGTAGAGCGCCATGAGCGCTTTGTGGAGGACCGACAATCTAACCGGGACCAACCGCCGATTCACCCCGCAACTCTTACACCGCTCTTACACGAGCCATTTCAGCGAAATGTAAGACCCACCCGCTTTGCGCGAGGCCCCGTAGGTAAGTGCTTGTTTTTACAATGAAATGGCGGAGTCGGAGGGATTCGAACCCTCGGTACCGGTTACCCAGTACGGCAGTTTAGCAAACTGCTGGTTTCAGCCACTCACCCACGACTCCGAGCGCTGCGGCAGGAAGGCGGCTATAGTGGCCTCCCTTGCCGGTGGCAACAGGCAGACGGGCACAATCCCCTCCGCCTGTCGGCACCAGATGCCTTTCCCTTCAGCGGCCTACGCCAACATAGGTCAGCCCGTGCCGCTCCATTTCCTCCGGGCGGTAGATGTTGCGCATGTCCACCACCACCGGCACCTTCAGCAGCGATTTCACCCGGCCAAGATCCATCGCCCGGAAAGCGTCCCATTCGGTCACCAGGATCATGGCGTCGGCGCCTTCGATCGCGGCGTAAGGGTCCGCTTCATAATGCACGTTCTGCAGCACCAGCTTCGCCTGCTCCACCCCTTCCGGATCATAGGCGTGGATTTCGGCGCCCGCGTCCTGCAGCGTCTGGATGATGGCGATCGCCGGGCTGTCCCGCATGTCGTCGGTGTTGGGCTTGAAGGTCAGGCCCAGCACGCCCACGCGCTTTCCGCGCGCGTCGCCGCCCATCGTCGCGATCACCTTGCGGCCCATGGCGCGTTTGCGCTGCTCGTTCACATGCGCAACCGTTTCCACGATCCGAACCGGGGCGTCATAGTCCTGCGCCGTCTTGATGAGCGCCAGCGTGTCCTTCGGGAAGCAGCTTCCGCCATAGCCTGGGCCGGCGTTCAGGAACTTCGAGCCGATCCGGTTGTCCAGCCCGATGCCGCGGGCCACATCCTGCACATTGGCCCCGACCTTTTCGCAAAGATCGGCCATTTCGTTGATGAAGCTGATCTTCGTCGCCAGAAAGGCGTTGGCGGCATATTTGGTGAGCTCGGCCGTGCGCCGGCTCGTCACCATGATGGGCGCCTGATTCAGGTAGAGGGGCCGGTAAAGCTCCTCCAGCACCCGGCGGGACCTTTCATCCTCCACACCGATGACGATCCGGTCCGGGCGCTTGAAATCGCCGATGGCGGCGCCTTCGCGCAGGAATTCCGGGTTGGAGGCGACACCGAATTCGGCCTGCGGATTGGCTTCGCGGACCAGCCGCTCCACCTCGTCTCCGGTGCCGACCGGCACCGTCGACTTGGTGACGACAACCGCGAATTCCTTCAGATTGGCGGCGATTTCCTGCGCCGCCGCATAGACATAGCTGAGATCGGCATGGCCGTCGCCCCGGCGCGACGGCGTTCCCACGGCGATGAAGATCGCCTCCGCGTCTTTCATGCCTTCGGCGAGATCCGTGGTGAAGCTCAGCCGGCCGGCCTTCACATTGGAGGCGACGAGGTCATCCAGCCCCGGCTCGTAGATCGGCATGATATTGGCCTTCAGCCGCTCGATCTTGCCCGGATCCTTGTCGACGCAAACAACCTGATGCCCGAAATCCGCGAAGCAGGCGCCCGACACCAGACCCACATACCCCGACCCGATCATCGCAACGCGCATGGTGCAATCGTCCTGCCTGTTGATTCTGCGCTGCGGCATAGCCGCTGAAATGTGACGGCCGCAACCCGCACCGCGCGACCCGAGCCAAAGTCAGCTGCCAGCCGCCTCGGGCGCGTTGAGTGGTCGCGCCGTTTCAGCCGGCGCATCCGCCCGGGCCGTGGCGATCGCGGCCGAAAGCGCCTGCGAGTCCAGCCGGTCAAGCCCCGACTCGGCTGCCAGCAGCAGCTCCGCATCGCGAATCCACTGCCGTGTCTCCGCCGTTTGCCGGCCCGCCTGCATTTCGGAAATCGCCAGCCCCAGATCGCCTGCCCGCAGCGCTTCGGCCGCGGCCTGCACGACTTCGGCCTGGCCCGGCCGATCCTCTCCGGCCGGCCGTCGAACCGTCACCATCCGGGAGAAGCCCAGCTTCAGCCGCTCCCACCAGCCACCGGCCTGCTGCGCATCCGCTTCGCGGCCGACGCGCGCAAGCTCCGGCAGACGCTTTGCCAGCGTCTCGCGCGTTTGCGGCTCACGCGACCATGCCGCCAGGGTCTCGACGGCCCCGCCGTCCTTCTCACGGAAGCGGGCCGATACCATATCCTCGATCGGGTTCAGCGGCCGCCCCGCCTCCAGCATCCGGCGCATGACCGAAAGCAGGAACAGGTCGCGAATCCGCTCGTCGCCGGACGACAGTTCCTCGTTCATACGCTGGAGTTCCACCGCCAGCTGGTTCAGCCGATCCGTCGCTTCAAGGCCGGCCTGCTCGCGGGCCTGCGCTGCCGTTTCGAGCGCCGAGATTCGCGCGATGGCATCCGCGTCTTCATCGGCGCCACCCGAAGGCGCCGGTGAGGCGAGACGAAGCTCCATGTCCGCCAGCCGCGCCTCCAGCCCCCGCACGTCGGCGGAGGCCGCCGGCTGAATCGCTTCGGGAAGGTTGCGGCGCACTTTCGCTTCGAACCAGGGGCTGCCGATCATGCCGATCAGCAGGCTGGCCAGAATGCCTGCCGTCACCCAGGGCCAGATGTTCCGGCGGGCCGGTTCAGGCGGGCGGGCCGGGTGCTCCGGAGGAAGGTTCATTCGATCCGCTTCGTCCGAGGGGCCCGGATGCGAAAAGGGATTGGAACCGGGATCAGCCATGGGCCTTGCCTTGCCACAGCCGCCGGGCCGCCGCCAAGGCTTCCTCCAATGTCGGCCTTGCCGCAACTTCCACGGCCTGCCACCCCGGCCCGGCGGACTCGGCGACATTATGGCTCAGCGCCACCAGCGCCAGGCTTTCACGCCGGATATCGGCGCTTTCCACCAGTTCACGGAAGATACGGGCAGTGCGCGGCGAAAAGAGCAGCGTTGCCAGCATGTCTCCTTTCTGCAGTGCCTGCACTATCTCCGGAGGCAGCGGCAAGGCTTTAGCGCGGTAGACCGCCACTCCCAACAGCGAAAGTCCCTCGGGTATCTGCAGTTCGATGTGGTTCTCTCCCCGCGGGTGCAGAATGTCGCGGCAGCCTCGCCCCGCCATATGGCGCAGGATGGCGTTGCCGTCGCTTTCGCCCTGCCCTTCCACCGCGAATCCGGCCCGTGCCGCCGCCTGCGCGGTGCGCGGGCCGACACAATAGGCCGGCAGGGCCAGTGTTTCGGGCGCATGCCGCGCCAGTTCCTGCGGCGCGCGCGGGCTGGTGAACAATATGGCATCGGCCTTCCCGTCCGGCAGGCGAAAATCCAATCTTTCGATTGCCAGCAAAGGGGCGCAGACCGGATCGAAGCCGGCGGCCCGGGCCGATTCCGCCCCCCGCCCGGATTCATCGGCCGGCCTCGTCAGCAGCAGGCGCGGCTTCTTCAACGCGAAACCGGGGAAAGCGAAGCGCGGATGGCGGGCGTGGCGCGCGACAGCAGGTCTTGCGCCAATGCCAGCCCCAAATCGCGCGGGTCCCCTTCCGCAAACGCACTGGCCTCGACCCGCTCACGGCCGTCGGGGCTGAACAGTTGCGCGGTCAACCGTATCTTCGCGCCAGCCATGGCATGAACGGCGACCGCCGTGCTGCAGCTTCCCCCCAGCCCTTCCAGCACCGCGCGCTCCGCCAGCAGGCTCGTCAGGCTGGGGCCATGGGTGACCGCTTCGAACAGGTCCCGGGTCGCGCCATCGTCGGCCCGGCAAGTGATTCCGACAATGCCCTGGGATGCGGCGGGAAGCCATTGCTCCAGCGGCAGGGCCGTTCCAACCGCTTTCCCCAGGCGCTCGAGTCCCGCCGCCGCGAGGAAGGTGGCGGCCAGCTTTCCTTCGGCAATCTGCCGGAGTCGCGTGTCGACATTGCCGCGCAGGCTCGTCACCCGAAGATCGGGGCGGCGGTTCAGCAACTGCGCCGCACGGCGCGGGCTGGAGGTTCCCACCAGCGCCCCTTGCGCGATCTGCTCGAGGCTTTCCGCCCCCACCAGCCGGTCGCGGGGGTCCGCGCGTTCCAGCACCCCCGCCAAGGCTATTCCCGGGGGCAGCGCGGTTTCCACATCCTTCATCGAGTGCACGGCGAAATCGACTTCGCCGCTCAGAAGCGCACGGTCCAATTCCTTGGTCCAAAGCGCTTTTCCGCCGATCTCCGCCAATGGCCTATCCTGCACCCTGTCGCCGGTGGTTTCCACCGGCACGATCCGGATCCGATCGGGCGCGAAACCATGGCGCGCCTCAAGCGCCGCGCAGACGAGCCTTGACTGGGCGAGCGCCAGCGGAGAAGCCCTTGTACCAAGGCGCAACGGAAAATCGGGAAGGTGCATGCCCCCTTCTGCCCTCTTGCCTGGTCCGCGCCAAGGCCTGCGAAACGGTTCGCCGGTTGCAGTGCACCCATTGTCCACAAAAGGGCTTGAAATTGTTTCACGCCTATTGCAATGGCGCGGGGCTTCGGATCCTGCGGGGTGTCTCACAAACACATTGTCAGGATAGAGCTTGCAGCCGCAAGGTCTCACCCCAAGGCCTGCAATATTTGGGCAATCGTGCCCGACAATGGAGGTCTAAATGAACAAGATTCTGTCGCTCGCCGCTGTCGCGAGCCTCGCGCTGGTCGCCGCCTGTGGCCAGAAGCAGCCTGCCGACGCCACCGCCGATGCCGCGGCCGACACCGCCGCCGCCGCTGAAGCCACCGCCGACGCCGCTGCCCTGACCGCCGACGCCGCTGCCGACACCGCCGCTGCCGCCGTGGACGGCGCTGCCGTCGCCACGACCGACGCTGCCGCGACCGCCGTGGACGCCGCTGCCGCCGCGACCGCCGACGCTGCTGCGGCCACCGAAGCCGCTGCCGGCGCCGTTGCCGACAAGGCCGCCGAAATCGCCAAGTAAGCCTTTGCGCTGATTGGAATTCGGCAAAGGGGGCCGCAGTCGAAAGACTGCGGCCTCTTTTCTTGCGCCTATTCCCTTGCGAAGGCCTTCCCCGCGGCGGCAGGGCCTGGCCTTTGCCTTGGGGGGGGCTCATATTCCCTTCGTCACCCCGGGCTTGACCCGGGGTCCAGCTTTCCCGCCAGCGTGGGAAAGAAGCGGGATCCCGTGTCAAGCCCGGGATAACGGAAAACAGATCAATTACTTGTTCGAGTTCTCAACCTAGATCTCGACCTGCGATCCCAGTTCGACCACGCGGTTGGTCGGCAGCTTGAAGAATTCCATCGCGCTTTCCGCGTTGCGGAGCATCCAGGCGAACAGCTTTTCCCGCCAGATGGCCATGCCCGGGCGCTCGGAAGGCAGCAGCGTCTGCCGCGCCAGGAAGAAGCTGGTGTCCATCATGCGGATCTGCGGCCCGCAATTCTCCACCAGCTTCAGCGCCGCGGGCACGTCCGGCTGCTGCATGAAGCCATAGCGCAGCAGCATGCGATAGAAATTCCCGCCGAGATCGACGACCTCGATCCTGTCCTCCAGATCGACGAAGGGCACCTCGTCGATCAGCACGGTCAGGATCAGGATACGGTCGTGCAGCACCTTGTTGTGCTTCAGATTGTGCAGAAGCGCGTGCGGCACGCCCTGCGGGGTGGAGGTCATGAAGACCGCCGTGCCTGGCACCCTGGTCGCGGCGCGGGTGGCCGACTTGATGAAGATCTCCATCGGCATCGCCGATTCCGTCAGCCGCTGGTTCATCAGCCAGCGGCCGCGCGCCCAGGTCGTCAGCATGGTGAAGGCGACGAGGCCGACGAGCAGCGGAAACCAGCCGCCGTCGGGGATCTTGGTGAGATTGGCGATGAAATAGGCCCCGTCGATGACGAGATATGCGCCGATGGCCGCCGCCGTCAGCCAGCGGTTCCATTTCCAGACATGCATGGCGAGGACAGCCATCATGCAGGTGGTGATGAGCATCGTCGCCGTGACCGAAATCCCATAGGCGCCCGCGAGGTTGGACGAGGTTTCGAAGCCCAGCACCAGCAGGATCACCAGCACCAGCAAGGTCCAGTTGATGAAGGGGATGTAGATCTGCCCTTCCGTGCGCGCCGAGGTGTGCAGGATCCTGAGGCGCGGCAGATAGCCCAGTTGCACCGCCTGCCGGGTGATGGAGAAGGCCCCCGAAATCACCGCCTGCGAAGCGATCACCGTGGCGCAGGTCGCCAATATGACCAGCGGCAGACGCAATTCGTCCGGCGCCAGCAGGAAGAAGGGGTTGCGGATGGCCGACGGGTCGGCGATCAGCAGCGCGCCCTGCCCCAGATAGTTCAGCATCAAGGCCGGCATCACCACCCACAGCCAGCCGAGCCGGATGGGGTTGCGCCCGAAATGCCCCATGTCGGCGTAAAGCGCCTCCGCCCCGGTCACCGCAAGGACGACGGAGGAAAGCGCCAGGAAAGCCAGCACGCCGTCCGCGCGGAAGAAGTTGATGGCGTGATGCGGCGAAAGCGCGTGCAGGATCTGCGGGTTGTCGGCGACGCTCAGCGCCCCGAGCACCGCCAGCGTCAGGAAATAAAGCAGCGTGATCGGTCCGAACAAGGCCCCTACCCGGGCGGTTCCATAAGCCTGGATCAGGAACAGCCCGACGATGATTCCGATCGCCAGCGGAATCACCAGCGGCTGCATCCTGGCCTCCACGATCGTCAGCCCCTCCACCGCGGACAGGACCGAGATCGCCGGGGTGATGATGCTCTCTCCGAAGAAGAGCGAGGTGGCGAGGATGCCCAGCCCCACCACCCAGGGCGCCCAGCGCCGGCCATGGCCGTGGCGCATCAGCAGCGCCTGAAGGGCGATGGTGCCCCCCTCTCCCCTGTTGTCGGCCCGCAGCACGAAGCCCACATATTTCAGCGTCACCACCAGCATCATCGTCCAGAAGACGAGGCTGATGATCCCGAACACATGCGGGGCATCGACTGGAAGCGGATGGTGGCCGGCGAAGGTTTCGCGCAGCGCATAGAGTGGCGAGGTGCCGATGTCGCCGAAGACGACTCCCAACGCGCCAAGCATCAGCTTGCCTAGGCTGTCTTCTCCGTGGCCATGGCCATGGCTTTCCGCCTGGTCGGCTGTGTTGCTCATCGGCGAGCTGTCATAGGTTCTGGCTCCACGCGCCCCCTGAAAGGCGCCTGATCTGGCGGGCCGCTAGCAGGCTTTGGGAAGGCCTGCAATCCGGCGCCGTCAGCCCGCTGGCGTGGTCCCCATTTCCATCATCGCCTTCATCTTTTCCCCGGCGGCGATCTTCTCGTCCAGCATGGAAAGCCAGGGGGCATCCTCGGTGCTGCGCTCCCTGAGCGCTTGCCAGGTGGCAAGCGCCTCATCCACTTCACCCGCCTGCAACCAGGCAAGGCCCAGGAAATAGCTCGGCGCCGGATGGTCGGGCGAAAGCCGGCTGGCGCGATCGAACGCCAGCCTTGCGGCCGGCACCACTTCGCCATTGGCATGGGCGACTAGCGCGATTCCCATCTGCACCCAGAGATCGGCGTTGCCGGGAATCGCCTCCAGCGCCGATTGCAGCGCCGCCACCGCCGTTTCGGTGCGCCCCGCGCGGATGAGCGCATCGGAAAGCGTCAGCCAGGCGCGCACGTCGCCGAAATTCTCCAGCAGTTCCCTGGACGCCTGCTCGGCCTCCGGCGTCAGGCGCGGATTCACCACCCGCTCGGGCGCGGGGGCAGAGGGGATGGCCGGGCTTCCCGTCAGCGCATAGCCGGCGACGCCCACGCCCAGCGCCAGCGAGATGGCCAGGAGCGGCTGCCGGTTCATCGGCGAATCCTCCGCCAGACGAGCGCCACTCCAACGCCCAGGAACAGGAGGGGGGCCAGCCAGAGCAGCGCCGTATCCTGCCGGGCGGGCGGAACGAAGCTCACCCAGTCGCCATAGCGCTCCACGAAGAAATCCCGCACATCCCCGGGCTGTTCGCCGGCCGCGATCCGCTCGCGCACTTCCGCCCGCATGGCCTGCGCCTGCCCGGCGTTGGAATCGGCGATCGACTGGTTCTGGCAGGTGAGGCAGCGCAATTCCGCCATCACCCCGCGCGCCTTCGCCTCCAGCCCCGGATCGGCAAGCGGCACGTCTGGCGGCGGCGGCGGTTCGGCAGCCGCCGGGCCGCCCAGCAGCAGCAAAAAGGCGATGGCAGCCGCCCTCACCTGGCCTTCTCCAGCTCGGCCAGCAATTCCGGCACATGCTCGGGGCGGATTTCGCCCAGATGCTGGTGGCGGATGATGCCCTCGCCATCCACGACATAGGTTTCCGGCACGCCCGAAGCCCCGAAGGCGATCAGCATCCGCCCGCCATCGTCATTGCCGATCCGCTGGAACGGATTGCCATGGCGGGCGAGGAAAGCCGCGACCTTCTCCGGCGTGTCGCGCACGGCGATGCCGTGGAGGGTGGCGCCCTTGTCCTTCAGGGCCTGCAATTGCGGCGCCTCGACCGCGCAGGGCAGGCACCAGCTTGCGAAGATATTGACCAGAACCGGCTTGCCCGAAGCCAGGTCCGACGCCGCGAGCCCCGGCGCGCCCGCCACACCCTCCAGCGCGAAATCCGCAACCGGCTTTCCCACCATATGGCTGCGCACCACCGCTTCCTGCGGCTTGCCCAGATTGCCGGCCATGAAGATCAGCAGCCCAGCGAACAGCAGCAGCGGCAACAGCAGGATCAGGCGACGGTTCATGCGGCCCCCTGCGCCGGCCGCGCGAGTTGCCGCCGCCATTTGTGCGGCGCGAAGGCGCGCAGCTTGCCGCCCAGCGCCAGCAGACCGCCAAAGGCCATCAGCAGCCCGCCCCACCAGATCAGCCGCACCATCGGCTTCACCCACAGATGCACCTGCCAGCGCCCGCTGCCGTCCGGCTTGCCGAGCACCGCGTAAAGCTCCCCCGTGCGCCAGCCGGCGCGGCCGGATTCGGTCGTTTCCTGCGCCGGCGCCACGAACATGCGCGACTGCGGCTTCAGAACCGCCCCCCGGTGGCCTTCGCGCTTCACTTCCAGTTGCGCCTCGATCGCCGTCCAGTTCGGGCCGGCGACCGGGCGCACGTCCAGCAGTTCGGCGCGCCACGGCCCCAGTTCCACCGCATCGCCGACCCTCAGCGCCACCAGCGCCTCGCGCTGCAGCGCGCCGGAAGCCGTCGCCCCCAAAATGGAAATGGCGACGCCCAGATGCGCCAGCGCCATTCCGGCAATGGCCAGCGTCACCCCCTTGCGCAACAGCATCGAAAGGCTGGCGGCCCCAAGCCAGGCCGCCGCACCAAAGCCCAGCAGCCAGCCCACGCCGCGCACGCCGAAGGGCCACGCGGCCACCAGCACGAACACTGCCGCCGCCGCCCCGGCCGGCAGCAGCCTTGCCGCCAGATGCCCGGTGCCGCTGCGCTTCCAGCCGAGGAAGGGCCCCACCGCCATCAGCGCCGTCATCGCCAGCAGCAAGGGCAAGGTGGTGCGGTTGAAATAGGGCGGGCCGACGGATATCTGCGTGCCGGTCGCCGCTTCCAGCGCCATGGGATAGAGTGTGCCCAGGAACACAACGCCCAATATGGCGGAAATCAGCAGATTGTTGGCGACCAGCACCGATTCCCGGCTGACCAGATGGAACTGCCGCCCTTCGGCCACGCGCCCGGCCGCCAGCGCGTAGATGGTGAGCGCTCCACCGATGTAGAGCGCCATCAGCACCACCAGGAACAGCCCGCGCGCCGGATCGACCGCGAAGGCATGCACCGAAGTCAGCAGCCCGGAACGGACGATGAAGGTGCCCATCATCGAGAGCGAGAAAGCCGCGACCGCCAGCAGCAGAGTCCATGCGCGCAGCGCATCGCGCTTCATCACCACCACCAGCGAATGCAGCAGCGCCGTGGCGGCGAGCCAGGGCATCAGCGCCGCATTCTCGACCGGATCCCAGAACCACCAGCCGCCCCAGCCCAGTTCATAATAGGCCCAGTAGCTGCCGAGGGCGATTCCAAGCGTCAGCAGCGCCCAGGCGCCTAGCACCCACGGCCGCGTGGCCCGCGCCCAGGCCGGGCCGACGCGGTTTTCCAGCATCCCGCCGACGGCGAAGGCGAAGGCGACCGACAGGCCGACATAGCCGGCGTAGAGCAGAGGCGGATGGAAGGCGAGGCCCGGATCCTGCAGCAGCGGGTTCAGCCCCTGCCCTTCCGTGGGCGCCGGCGACAGACGTTCGAACGGGTTGGAGGCCAACAGCAGGAAGGCGAAGAAGCCCAGCGCCACCAGCCCCTGCACCGACAGCACCCGGTCCCGGAAGCGGCTGCCGAGGGTGGCGGGCGTGAAGGCGATGGCCAGCCCGGCCAGCGCCATCACCAGCACCCACAACAGCAGCGAGCCTTCATGATTCGCCCAGACGCCGGTGAAGCGATACATGTCCGGCTTCATGCTGTGGCTGTTGGCGGCCACCAGCTTCACCGAGAAATCCGAAACCACGAACGCCC
This sequence comes from Sandaracinobacteroides sayramensis, assembly GCF_022014495.1. Lineage (GTDB taxonomy): Bacteria > Pseudomonadota > Alphaproteobacteria > Sphingomonadales > Sphingomonadaceae > Sandaracinobacteroides > Sandaracinobacteroides sayramense. The sequence continues at coordinate 407,063 of NZ_JAKLSQ010000010.1, read as the reverse complement.
AAGTGAGCGCCGCAAACGCCAGCGCCGTGAACAGCCCCTGCGCGACGGCGGCCGGAACCGCGAGCCGCTGAAGCCCCGCATCGTTCCGCCACAGGCCGACCGTCGGCGCCACGGCCTGCAGCAAGGCGGCGGCCGCCGCCAGCCACAGCGCGAAATGGCCGATCTCCGGGATCATCCGCCCTTCGCCGCCGTCTTGTCCATGGGGTGCCCGGTGCCTTCCAGCGCCTTGGCGACTTCGGGCGGCATGTAATTCTCGTCATGCTTGGCGAGAAGCTGCTCGGCCTCGAAATGCCCGCTCGCATCGAGCCTGCCGGTGGCGATCACCCCCTGCCCTTCCCGGAACAGGTCGGGCACCAGTCCGCGATAGGAGGCGGACGTTTCCGCTTTCATGTCGGTCACGGTGAAGAGCAGCGTCAGCCCGTCGTCCGAGCGGCCGACGGAACCGGGCTTCACCAGCCCGCCCAGCCGGAACGTCTCGCCCGGGGCTGGCGGATTCGCTTCTATGTCGGCGGGCGCGCGGAAATAGGCGGCCGTGTCCTCCAGCGCGAACATGGCGATGACGCCGGCGGCCGCCAGCACGGCCAGAGCCACCAGCGCCAGCACAAGTCGCTGCTGCTTCCTCGGGCGGGCGACGGCCATCAGCGTTCCTTGTCCAGCGCTCGCTCCGCGCGCCGCATCCGCCGCCACGACCAGCCGAGCAGGCCCAATATGCCGATAAGCGTGATCGCATAGGCCGCGACCAGAAAGGGGGTGTGCGCCATGCTCATCCCGCCATCATCCCGCCCGGGCTGCCCGGCGCAGCGCGCGCGCTTCCAGCCGCTGCTCGGCGATCAGCGCCCGCATGCGGATCAGCACGATCCCCGCGAACAGCAGCAGGAAACCCATGGCCGACAGCAGGAGCGGCGTCAGCATCTCCGGGTGGATCGAGCTGCCGGAAATGCGGATCGAGGCCGGCTGGTGCAGCGTGTTCCACCATTCCACGCTGAACTTGATGATCGGCAGGTTGATGGTGCCGACGATGGCGAGATATCCCGCCATCTTCAGGCCCTTCGCCTTGTCCTCGTGCAGATGGATGAGGGCGATCACCCCCAGATAGAGTAGAAACAGCACCAGCATGGAGGTCAGCCGCCCGTCCCACACCCACCAGGTGCCCCAGGTCGGCCGCCCCCAGATGGAGCCGGTGACGAGGCAGAGGAAGGCGAACAGGGCGCCGACCGGCGCGATCGCCCGGACGGAAAGATCGGCCAGCGGATGCCGCCAGACGCGCGCCGCCAGCGCCGAAAGCGCCATGCCCAGATAGCCGCCCAGCGCGAACCAGGCCGACGGCACATGGATGTAAAGGATGCGGACCACTTCGCCCTGCAGATAGTCGGGCGGCGCCACGAAAAGACCGATGAACAGGCCCACAGCCAGGAATCCCAGGCCCGCGAGCACGAGCCAGGGCGTTGCGATCGTCGCAAATCGCTGGAAGCGGAGCGGATTCGCCAGCGCGTGGAAGTCGGTTGCAGCCATGGTTGCGCCAGCCCCTAGCACGGCTTTTCCGGCTTCAACAATGTTCGGGTCGTCGCACCTTTCAGCTTCGCGACGCCCGGAGCGCCGCGCCGGCCGCGAATGGAGCGATGGCCGCCAGCACCAGCGCCGCCGCGATCGCCAGTCCAAGCGCACCGGCTTCCATCGGCCGGCTTCCGAACAAAAGCAGCGGAATGGCAAGCGGAATGGTGAGAAGCGCCACCAGCCCGCCGCCGCCGCGCGCGCCCAGAGTGACGGAAGCCGCCACCACCGCCAGCGCCGACAGGCCGAGCGCGCCGGCCGCGAGACCGGGGAGCAGGCGGAGAAGAACGTCGCTCTCCATCCCCAGCAACAGCGCCGCCAGCGGCGCGGCGAGCAGGAGCGGCGCGCCGAATCCCAGCCACAGCGCCAGCATCCGCGCCAGGGCCAATGTCTCGGCCGCGACGCCGCGCACCAGCAGCTGGTCCAGCGTTCCATCCGCCGAATCGCGGGCGAACAGGGTGGAAACCGGCATCAGGCTGGCCAGCAGCGCCCCGACCCAGAGGATGCCCGGCGCCAGCCGCGCCAACAGCCGTGGTTCCGGGCCGATGGCGAACGGCAGCAGCATCGCCACCAGCAGGAAGAAGGCCAGCGGCATCAGCCATTCCCCCGGGCTTGCCGCCATCGCCGAAAGGTCGCGCCCCACCAGACGCCGAAGCAGGCTCACTTGCGGAACAGGCTGTCCGCTGCGGAGCGGAAGGCCGTGGCCGACTGGCGCTTCGCCTCCGTGCGCTCGATCTCGGCCTTCAGCAGGGCGATGCGCTCCGCCAGTTCGTCGACGCTCAGCGGGTCCAGATCCTCACGCAGCAGCTGCGCCAGCGGGCTTTGCGGCCGTTTCGACAGAAACTCGTCCGGGTCCATATCCGCCTCCTTGCCTTGCCGGTGCCGGCGTCAAATTCGCCACTTCACAATTGCGCGTCTTGCACTTTCGCGGCGGTCGCAGCAACGGTTGCGCCATGACGATTCCCTCGCACATGCGCGCCATAGACCCCGCCCAGCCCGGCGGCCCCGACGTTCTCGTCGTTTCCGAACGCCCGGTGCCCGAACCCGGCGCAGGCGAAGTGCTGATCCGGGTGCATGCCGCCGGAGTCAACCGGCCGGACGTGCTGCAGCGCATGGGCCGCTATCCGATCCCCGAAGGCGCTTCCACCATCCTCGGGCTGGAAGCCGCCGGCGAAGTGGTGGCGCTGGGCGAAGGCGTGGAGGGCTTCGCGATAGGCGATCCGGTGACGGCGCTGGTCGCCGGCGGCGCCTATGCCGACTATGTGGCCGCGCCCACGGGGCAATGCCTGCCCGTTCCGCCTGGCATGCGATTCGCCGAAGCCGCGACCCTGCCGGAGACATGGTTCACCGTCTGGGCCAACCTGACGGACCTCGCGCAGGCGCAGGAAGGGGAATGGCTGCTGGTGCACGGCGGCACTTCGGGAATCGGCACCACCGCCATCGACTATGCGCGGGTGCGCGGGCTGAAGATCATCGTCACCAGCGGCACGGACGCCAAATGCAGGGCGGCGCTCGACCTCGGCGCCGATCATGCGATCAACTACAATGATGGCGACTTCGCCCCCATCGTCCGCGACCTGACCGACGGGCGCGGGGTGGACATCGTCCTCGACATGGTCGGCGGGGAGTATTTCCCGCGCAACCTCGCCTCCCTTCGCGACGGCGGGCGGCATGTCTCGATCGCTTTCCTGAAGGGCAACCGGCTGGAGCTGGATGTCGCCTTCCTGATGCGCAAGCGCCTGCACGTCACCGGCTCGCTGCTGCGGCCGCGCGATGTCGCCGAGAAGAGCGCCATCGCCGAAGCGCTGAAGCGGGAGATCTGGCCGCTGTTCGCCGACGGGACGCTGAAATCCCATTTGTTCAGGGAATTCCCGCTGGAGCAGGCGGACGACGCGCACCGTCTGATGGAATCGGGCGGCCATGTCGGCAAGATCGCCCTCACGCTCACGGCCGCGAATCCGCTGACGCCGGCGACAGCCTGACGCAAGGCGAGCCTGGGGCCCAAGACCGAAGTCGGGTTCCGCGCCGGCGAAGCGGACAGCCGGCCCCCCAGCTTTGCGAGGTGCCCGGCCATGCGCTCGGCGCCTATCCTCCGGGCAGCGAACCGCTTTCATCTGGCCCCGCAATCGGAGAATAGGAATGCGCGAGAAACCGGAATCCGTCGGGCGCGAGGTTCTCTATGAAGTGGTGGAAGGCCATATCGGCCTCATCCGCCTGAACCGGCCCGAAAAGCGCAACGCCGTGAACGGCGACGTCGCTTCCGCGCTGGGCTGGATCGTGACGGAAACGGAGCGCGATCCGGAGATCCGCGCGGTGATCCTCGCCTCCACTTCGGACGGAGCCTTCTCCGCCGGCGCCGACCTTTCCGAAATCTCCAAGGGGCGCGGGCATACGCTGGCCACGCCCGATGGCGGATTCGGCGGCCTGACTCGCGCCAGGCGCGAAAAGCCGTGGATCGCCGCCGTCGCAGCCCCCGCCCTCGCCGGCGGCTGCGAGCTGGCCCTGTCGTGCGACATGATCGTCGCTTCCGACAACAGCCGATTCGGCCTGCCGGAAGTGAAGCGGGGGCTCTTCGCCGGCGCCGGCGGCGTTTTCCGCCTCACCCGCCGCCTGCCAGCCGCCATCGCCTTTGAACTGGTGGCGACCGGCGACCCGATCGAGGCGCCGCGCGCCTATGCCCTCGGCCTCGTCAACCGGCTGACCACGGCCGACAAGGTGCTGAACGAAGCCATAGCGCTCGCCAAGGCGATCAGCGTCAATGCACCGCTTTCCGTGCGCGAATCGCTGAAAGTCTCGCGCCAGAGCTTCGACCTGCCCGAGGAGGAGCTTTGGAAGATCTCCAGCAGGGCATCGGCGCTGGTGTTCGGTTCGGAAGATGCGAAGGAAGGGCCGGTCGCCTTCCTGGAAAAGCGCGCGCCGGTCTGGAAGGGCCGCTGATCCGGATGCGGGGAGGCTGCAAGCCCGTCCGGCACAAAGCTTTTATGTTCCGCCCTCTTCCCTTCTCGCCCGCACCGCTTACATAAGGCGGCCGGCGAAACGGAGAGCATCATGAATCACAAACGCGGACGTGCCCGTAACCGCCGAGCCGGTTGCAAGCTGTGCAAGCCCTGGAAAGTGAACGGCCACCGCACCGAGCGGAAGGATGGCGAGAAGTTCAGCGACCACCGCCGCCGGCAGGTTGCCGGAGAAGAAGCCGCCCGGCTTAGCTGAAAGCTGGATCAGGCGTCCGGTTCCAGCAGGCGGTGCAGGTGCACCACCACATATTTCATCTGCGCATCGTCCACCGTCCGCTGCGCCGCGCCGCGCCAGGCGGACTCGGCTGCTGAATAGTCGGGAAAAATGCCCACGATATCGAGGGCGGTGGGGTCTTCGAAATCGAGGCCGCGCGGGTCGGTGACCCGGCCACCGAAGACAAGATGCAATTTGCTCATGCGGCGGCCTCTAGCTTGCGATATTCCCCGGTCAAGGCCGTCAATGTGCGTTGCAGCCATGCATCGAAATCCGGCCCCTCCCAGGCGCGATGGTCGCCATGGGCATAGGCCAGTGCATTCCGATGGTATATCAAGGCGTTCATCCGGTTGGCGACCCAGTTGTTCGCCATGCGGATCACCTTCGCCGGAGAGCCGACGACAATGGAATTGGGCGGCACGATGGTGCCGTCCTTCACATAGGCATGCTGGCCGACGATCGAATTGTCGCCGATGTGGCTGCCGCCATAGATGGTGGCGTTGATTCCGATCAGCACATTGTTGCCGATGCTGCTGCCATGGATCGTGGCGTGATGGGTGATGGAACAATGCGAACCGATGACCACCGGCCGGCCGGGATCGGTGTGGATCATCACGAAATCCTGGACGTTGCTGTAGTCGCCGATCTCCACATGCGCCGCTTCGGAGCGGACGACGGCGTTGCACCAGATGGAACTGCCCTCCCCCATCCGCACCCTGCCATAGAGCAAGGCGCTGGGATGGACGAAGGCCGCCGCATCGAGATCGAGTTCGCTGTTCCCCGCCATGGCCGGCAGGCTATTTCGTCCGCTTCATGAAGTCCACAAGCGCGTCGAAACCGTTCTTCTCGATATAGGCCTTGAAGTCGGCTTCCTGGGTCAGCGCCACGTTCACGCCGTTCACGGTGATGTTGGAAACCAGGGGCTTGGCGCCCGCCTTCACCTGCCAGATGGCGTCGATCGGCTTGCCGCCCTTGGGGTCGGTGATCCGGGTGTAGACATCGACGTCACCCCGGTTGCCGCGCGGCACCGTCCGCACCACCGAGACCTTGGCGGTGGCGAAATCGTAGAGGCGATCGGAATAGGTGTTCACCACGAAGTCCGGCAGCGCGGCGCGATAGGCCTCGATCTGCGCGTCGGTCAGCTTGATGGGGCTGTTCGGCGCGCGATAGGAGCGAATCAGGCGCAGCCCGGTTCCATCGACATCGAAATTGGCGCGCAGAAGCGCGCGGAACTTGGCGCGGCCTTCGGCCCGGGTCAGGCTCTTGTCCTGCAGCACCGCGAAGGCCTGATTCGCCAGATTGTCGATGAACGCGCCCGCGGCCTTCTGCTGCGCTGGCGTGGCGGCCCCGGCGGCGGCCTGTTGCGCCGCGGCGGGCGAAACGGCGATCGGGCTCATCAGCGCAAGCGCGATGGCGAAAATGGCTGGCTTCAAATTTTTGCTCCCTTCACATTCCGCCCCTCGTCCCATCAAAAGCGAAAAGGGGCCGGTCGCATGGACCAACCCCTTGACGCATTTTGGCTTTCGGCCGCCTGAATGGCAGGCCTCAGGCGCGGCGGCGGCCACTCGCCGGCAGAAGCGCGCCGATGACGGCACCGGCAGCCAGCGCCGCCAGAATCACCGTCGCCGGATTGTCCTGCGGCTGCTTCTTCGCCCAGCGGCCCGCCTCCACGGCGGCTTCGCGCGCCCGCTCGGCCGCCTCACGCGCGGCCTCGGCCGCTTCATGCGCCCGCTCGCGCGCCACTTCAGCGGCATGGGCGGCCTGTTCGCGGGCGGAATCCGAAAGCACGGCCGCCTTGGAACGGGCGGCGTAATAGGCGCCCTCGGCCTTTTCACCCAGATGCTGGGCTTCTTCCTTCACCTTGCCCCAGGCTTCGTTCGCCTTTTCGCCCAGAGTCTCTTCGGTCTCGTTCATCATGTCGGGATCCTCCATGTCATAGGCCGCGTAAAGCGGAACGGTCGTTCGCCGGCTGAGATACCAGACGGCCGCGGCAGCCAGCAGGCCCGTCAGCGCGCCCCCCGCCACAACCGTGCGGTTTTCCTTCACCCACTCGACGCTGTCGTCGACCAGGTCGCTTGCCACGTTCAGAAATTCGTCGGTCACGCGATCCACCTCCGCCCAGGCCGCTTCCTTCATTTCGGCCACGATATTGCGTGGCCGCATGCGAACGGCCAGTTCTTCAAGATTGTCGGACAGGCGCGCCCGGCGCGCATCTGCTTCGGTTTCGAGAAGGGCCAGAGTCTGCGGCACCCCCACAGTCTCCGCCAGCAGTTCCACGTTCTTCATGGCCTCTCCGTTTCCGCGCTTGCGGTTTCCTCCATCGGCAAGGGCGCCCCTTGCGCCGACAGACGCTCCAGATCGCGGGACATGCGCGACAGGCTGCGCTCCGGCAGCAGGCGGCGTGTGGAAATCGCCTCCTTCCCGCTGCGCACGAGCAGCCAGCCGGCTACGGCACAGATGCCTGCCACGATCAGCAACGCCGCCAGCATGCCCACCAGATGGGCAAGTGCGACTACAGCGGCGACCGCCAGCAACACGATCGTCACCGAAATCAGCAAGGCGCCCGCGCCGATCCTCGCCGCATCGCCGGCGAATCCACGCAAATTCTCGCCGGTTTCCAGCCGCGCCATCGCCGCTTCGGCCCGGATGAGGCCGCCCGCGTCGGCGGCCACTTCCGTCCAGGTGTCGACGAACGAACGCCGCCCGGGGGCAGCGCTCGCTGCGCCACCGGGCGCCTCAGTCGTCACCATTGCCCTTCAGGAAGCGGGCAAGGGCAAAGCCGATGACGGCGGCGGCGCCGACGGCGATCGCCGGGTTGTTGCGGACGATCGAGCGGGCGTCCTCGGCGATCTCGTCGACATTCCTGTCGCGCAGTTTCGACGAGAATTTGTCCATGCTGTCGGCCGCCTTGCGGGCGAAATCGGCGGCCTTGGCGTTGCCGCCGCCGGAACCGTCGTCCAGCTTGCTCGCCATTTCCCGGGCCGCGCCGGCCAGTCCATGCACGGCTTCCGCCGCATAGTCCTTGCCGCTGGTCGCGGCGGACTTGGTGGCGCCACCGGCCTTCGCGGCGATTTCCGCCACATCGTCCTTCACTTCGACCAGAACGTCGGAAGCCTTTTCGCTCACCTTCTGCGCAACCTGGCTGGTGTTGCCGGCCACATCGTCGGCGAGATCGGTGATCGTCGTGCCCTTAACAGCCATTCTTCAAGTCCTTTCGGTGCACCGCCGGGGACGAGTCGCCCCCGGCATTCGGAAAACCTCTCTCACTCCCCAAGCTAGGGAGCCAATTCAGGCTGCCAAGCCCTCCGATGCGATTCCAGTGGAAAATCCGATGATTTCACCGGATCTTCATCAAAGCACCTCGAACAGCCCCGCCGCGCCCATGCCGCCACCGATACACATGGTGACGACCACATATTTCGCCCCGCGCCGCTTGCCTTCGATCAGCGCATGGCCCGTCAGTCGCGCGCCCGACATGCCGAAGGGGTGGCCGATCGAAATGGCGCCGCCGTTCACGTTCAGCCGATCCATCGGAAGCCCCAGCTTGTCCGCGCAATATACCACTTGAACCGCGAAGGCTTCGTTAAGTTCCCAAAGGCCGATGTCGTCCACCGTCAATCCATGCTGCTTCAGCAATTTCGGAATGGCGTAGACCGGACCGATCCCCATCTCGTCCGGCTCCAGGCCGGCGACCGCGATGCCGACATAGCGGCCAAGCGGCTGCAACCCGCGCCGCGCCGCTTCGCCGGCCTCCATCAGCACCGAGGCGGAGGCGCCGTCCGAAAGCTGGCTGGCGTTGCCGGCGGTGATGTTGAGGCCGGGGCCGCGCACCGGCTGCAGGCCCTTCAGCCCTTCCAGCGTCGTCTCCGGCCGGTTGCCTTCGTCCTTCGACAAGGTGACGACATGTTCGGAGACTTCCTTCGTCTCCTTGTTGACCATCTTCATGGTCGTCGTCATCGGCACAATCTCGTCGTCGAACCTGCCGGCTGCCTGGGCCGCCGCCGTCCGCATCTGCGACTGATAGGCATATTCGTCCTGCCGGTCGCGGCTGATGCCATAGCGCCTGGCGACGACTTCCGCCGTGTCGATCATCGGCATGTAGACATCCTGGTGCATCGCCACCAGCTCGGGGTCGGCCTGGAAGAAGAAGCGGTCCGTCTGCACCGTCGAAATGCTGTCGACACCGGCCCCGACGGCGACCTGCATGCCGTCGACGATGATCTGCTTCGCGGCGATGGCGATCGCCATCAGCCCGGACGAGCATTGCCGGTCGATCGTCTGGCCGGAGACGGTGACCGGCAGCCCGGCCCTCAGCAGCGCCAGGCGCCCGACGTTGGAAGCGCCCGAGCCCTGCGTCAGCACGCAGCCCATCACCACATCGTCGACTTCCGGGCCTTCGAGCTTCGCCCGCTCCACGGCGGCCTTCACCGCATGGCCGGCCAGAGTCGGCGTCAGGGTGGCATTGAACGCGCCACGGAACGCCTTGCCGATCGGCGTGCGGGCGGTCGAAACGATTACGGCATCACGCATTTTCATCTCCCGATATGGTTGCCGCCGTCGATGGCCCGGCCATCTCCGGCGTTTTCAGAAAATCAGCCCCAGTCAGACCGGGGCGTGTCAGAGGGCAGCCTGTCAGAGGTAGGCGAGCGACAGCCATTCCGCCGAGAGCGCGGGCTTGTCCTCCCCTTCGATTGCGACTTTGACCTCAACGGTCGACTGGAAAACGCCGGGCGACCGCTCCACCACGTCCAGCAGGCGGAAATGCCCCCGGACCCGCCTGCCGGACTTCACCGGCGCCAGGAAGCGGATGGAATTGAACCCGTAGTTCACGCCCATCTTCGCGCCCTCGATCCCCGGCATCGCATCATAGGCCATGGCCGACAACAGCGAGAGGCTGAGGAAGCCATGGGCGATGGTGGAGCCGAACGGAGTCGCCTTCGCTCTTTCGGGGTCGATGTGGATGAACTGATGGTCTTCCGTCACATCGGCGAAACGGTCGATCCGCTCCTGCGAGACTTCGATCCACGCCGATGTGCCGAGATCCTTTCCCTTCAGCTCCAGATATTCCGCGATTGGCAGCGTTCGCGACATCCTCACTCCCCTCATCAGGCCAGCCGTCAGGGCAGTTCCATGGCCCCCGGCGGACAGGGTGGCAAGAGGTGGAGGCGGCGCTCTCAGTCGGCCCCGGCAGTTTTGCCAGCCCGTCTGGTCTTGCCCGCCAGATGCGCCGGCCGCGACGGCTGCTGGCCTTCGGGATGCGGCGGAACGATACGGCCGTCCGGGCCGGCGAGGTAGCTCGTCTGCGACGGGAAGGCGAAATCGATCTGAAGCTCGGCAAAGCGGCGGATGATCGCCACCATGACCGCCTGCCGCGCATCGAACATCGTCTGCAGGTCCGGCTTGCCGACCTGGAAGACCAGTTCATAGTCCAGCGCCGAGGTGGCGAACTGGAACAGGTGGCAACGGTCGAACCGGCAATTGGGAATGGCGTTCACGATTCGCTCGATTTCGTCCGGGATGGACTCCAGCAGGCCCGGTTCCGTCTGGTAGATCACCTCTATCAGCAGCACGACGCGGCGATGGCTGAAATCGGCGAAATTGTTGATCTGCTGGTTCAGCAGATTGGCGTTCGACATCACCACCACTTCACCGGAAAGCGCCCTCAGGCGCGTGGTCTTGAGGCCGATATTCTCGACCGTCCCCACGACTCCCTGCGCTCCGCCGACCTGGATCGTCTCGCCCCGCTGGAACGGGCGGTCGAGCAGGATCGAAAGCGCCGCGAACAGGTCGGAGAAGATGCCCTGCGCGGCAAGGCCGATGGCGATACCGCCGATCCCGAGGCCGGCGACCAGCGCAGTCACATTGACCCCCAGATTGTCGAGCAGGATGATTCCGGCCAGCGCCCATACCACCATGTTGATGATGACGGAGAGCACGCCCACCGCCGACGACATCGCCGGATCCCCCTCCGACTGCTCGGCCCGGCGCTCGACGAGCGAGATCAGGAATTCGCGCACCCAGAAGGCGCCCTGTACCGCGCTGGCGATGGTGAACAGGAAGGTGATCAGGCTGTGCCAGGCGGAAGGCGCGCCGAACAGGTTGCTGGCGATCTTCATCGCCGCCGTCATCAGGAAGAAGCTGCGGGTTCTGGCGATCACCTTCAAGGCCACCCAGCCCCAGCTTCCGAACAGCACATTGCGCGCCAGCCGGTTGCGGGCATAGCTGCGAACCGCCACGAACAGGGCGTAAAGCACGAAACCGATGCCGATCGCCGCCAGCAGGCCGAAACTGTCGGTCCGAAGCCAGTGGAACAGTTCGCGGGTCAACTCCTCGGCCTGCTCGGGCAGGCTGGTCGTTTCCACCCCCGGCAGGGTCAGCAGTTCCTCCGCGGTGGCGGGCGCTTTGGCGGCGTAGGGTGTGAATCCGATCATCGTCCTGATCTAAAGCGGGTGGGGGGCGGGCCGCAACCGCCCATGTTCGGGAATAGCGCCGGCAGCTAGCCGCCAGAGGGGCACATGGGTAAAGACAGGCCATGGCCGCCCCAAAGGAATTCGAAACCGCCTCCGGCTCCCCTCCCCTCGCACTGGTGACGGGGGCCGCCAGGCGCATCGGCGCCGCTCTGGCGCGAACGCTGGCCGAGGAGGGTTTCCGCCTCGCCCTCCACTACAACAGTTCCCGTGCCGAAGCGCAGGAACTGGCGGCGGAACTCGCGGCGGAAGGCCATCCGGAGCCGCTGGTGATCCAGCAGGAGCTGATGGCGCCCGATGCGGCCGATTCGCTCTTCGCGCGCCTTCCCAGCCCCCCGCAAATCCTGGTGAACAACGCCTCCCTGTTCGAGGAGGACAGGCTGGGCGCTGTCGATCGTTCGATCTGGGAAAGGCAGATGGCGGTCAATCTTGCAGCCCCCGCCCTTTTGATCGACCGTTTCGCCCGGGCATTGCCGGAAGGCGCGAACGGGCTTGTCGTCAATCTGGGGGACGCCAAGCTTGCCGCCCCCAATCCCGACTTCTTCAGCTATACCATTTCCAAATTCGGCCTGGCGGGGCTTACCGAAGTGGCCGCCCAGGCCCTGGCGCCGCGAATCCGGGTGAACATGATCAATCCGGCCATCACGCTCCTGTCGGGCGAACAGAACCGCGCCAATTTCGAAGCGGCGCATGTGCGCAACGCGCTCCACCGCGGAGTCCGGACGGAGGACCTCGCCCGCGCGCTTCGTTTCCTGATCCAGACGCCGACGATCACCGGCCAGACGCTCACCATCGATTCCGGCCAGCGCTTCCTCGCACTTCCGCGCGACGTCGCCTATATGGTCGCGTCATGACAGTTGTTCCCCTTCACGAAGGCCGGCAAGGCGCCGTCAGCCCCCGCACGCACAAGGTGATCCTGGAAGATCTCGCCGTGCATGCCGACATCGGCTTCCACGACTTCGAAATCGGCACGCCCCAGCGCTTGCTGGCCACGGTTTCCGTCACACTGGATCTTGCCCACTGGCCCAGCAGCGACACGCGCGAGGCCAGCTGGAACTACGACTTCATCCGCTCCAGCATCATCGATCTCATCCGGGACCGGCGCTTCAATCTGCAGGAAACCCTGGCGGAGGAAATCTTCGCCCTGATCGCCCAGAAGCCCGGCGTGATCGCGCTCAGCGTCTGGCTGAAGAAACCGGATGTCTATCCGGATGCCCGGGCCGTCGGTGTCCTGCTTTCCAGCGAATGACCGTCAGGCTGGCGGCGGAAGCGTGCGCCCGCAGGCGCCGATCGCCTCTCGCGCCAGACGATAGTCTCCGGCCAGCCCCTCCTGGCCCGCAAGAGCGGGAGGCAGTTCGGCGGGAAGGCCGCAGGCCAGCGCCCGCCACAACAGCGTGCGCGGCTGGATAGGAACGGCCCGCTCCACCAGATCGCCGGCGCTGGCGCGAACCTCCGGCTCCCGGCCCGGTGAACGCCGCACCACCAGCGTGAGCGGCCTTCCGCCTTCCGTCCGCAGGAAGAACTGGCTTTCCGATGTGCCGGGCACGTCGCCTTGCGTATGGAAGCCGTCGGCCACCCCCGTAACCATCAGCCCGAGCGCCCCAGGCTGCTGCGCTTCCTTGAGAATCGCCCGCACCTGAGCCTCGGCCTCCACTGTCCAGGGCTGTTGCCCGGCATTCGAAACAAGCTGCAGCGCCTGCACTTCCGGCCGGGCGCCGCCGGCCATCGGCCTGGCGAAGACCAGCAGCCTGTCCTCCCGCGCGAAAGGCGGCCTGCCCTTGGCTCCAGCCGCCCCTTGCCAAAGCCAGGCGGCCCCCTCGGGCAGCAGGGAGGGCGCCTTCAGGGCCGTTTGCAGTTTCGCCTGCACCAGGGCCCGCACCTGTCCGGGCGGAACATCGGGCGCGTCCTTCTTCGAGAGGCGATCGACCCTGTCGACCGCCCCCACCAGCACCACCGGGCTCGCCAGCGCCAGATCGGCATAATCCGTCCAGCCGATTTCAGCACCAGGATGAAGAATCTGCGCCTCGCCGGGAACGGCGAATAATGTCATCCATGAAAAAAGCGGCCACGCCAGCAGAGCTTTGCGGCCCCCTTGGGAAAACAGTCTGTTCATTACCTGCTCATGCTACACGAAAATCGGTTGCGGCCGAAAGGGGGCGAGGGTATCAAACTTGCGTCTGGGTCGCGCCTTTGGACCGATCCGACCTGCAGAAGGCCGGTTCAATCCGGTATCTACGGCGGTCGGTTCGCGATAATATCGTGTTGCAGCCCGGCAAGGTCACCCGGTAAGGGGGGCATCCGAATCGGATGCCTCGGGATCCGGGCAGGCGCTCGCGCGCTTGTGCTGACCCAATAGGGAGAGGAATAAGGGGCAGGGTCGGTTGGCTATCGGGAAACCGGTGGCAAACAGGCCATGGGTTTTCAGGCGGCGGCTGCTGCGGCCGCCACGTGAGGGAGTGGCACTGAGCCTATGTCGTATCTTCAGCAGGAAGGCATCAGCCGTCGAACGTGGTACGCGATCATCATGGTCGCGTTGCTGCATATCGCGCTTGGCTACGCCCTCGTTTCTGGTCTTGCCGTTAAGGCCGTCAAGGTCATCACCGGGCCGCTGGAAACGGTGAATATCGAGGAACCGGCTCCGCCGCCGGAGGAAACACCGCCGCCGCCGCCGAAGCTGGAAGAAATTCCGCCTTATGTGCCGCCGCCGGACGTGGTGATCGAGCAGACGGCTCCGCCGCCGCCGACGATCACGACGCAGACGACGATCGCGACCCCGGAACCGCCGCGTGTGGCTCCGCCCGCGCCGCCGGCTCCGCCCGCACCGCCGCCGCCGGCTCCGCCCGCCATCGCGCCGACCGCGCCTCAAGCCATCGCCCGCACCTTCACGGTGTCGGAAGATGACTATCCGGACGCCTCGCGCCGGGCCGGCGAGGAGGGTGTGACCGGCGTTCGCGTCACCGTCGGTGCCGATGGTCGGGTGAAGGCCTGCTCCGTGGTCAACCCCAGCGGTTTCAACCGCCTGGACGAACGGGCCTGCCAGATCGCCGAACGCCGCTGGCGCTTCAAGCCCGCCACGCAGAACGGCCAGCCGGTCGAAGCGACCATCACGCGCAACTACCGGTGGCAGCTGCAGGAAGGCCGGCGCTAGGACAGCGCCGGTTCTTCGGCTGACTTCATCAAATTCTGAGACATATTTTCGCTAGAGGGAATAGATATGGCTGCTGTTACGACTGAGAACCCGTACGGCCTTGTTGCCGCGCTCGAACAGGGCGGCATCGTCGCCCAGGCGATCTTTGGCATCATGGTTCTGATGTCGATCGTGTCCTGGTACATCATGATCACCAAATGGTTCGAGCAGCGCAAACTGCTGTCCGAAGCCGCGAATGTCGAAAAAAAGGTCTGGTCGGCGACCAGCCTCAAGGAAGGCACCGCCAAGCTCGAGAAGAACTCGGCTTTCCGCCAGCTGGCTGACGACGGCCTGCGCGCCTTCGACCACCATGAAGGCAAGCTGACCGACCAGATCGACCAGCACGAGTGGGTGACGATGAGCCTCAACCGTTCGGCCAGCCTCATCGGCTCCAAGCTGAACTCGGGCCTCTCCTTCCTCGCTTCGGTCGGCGCGACGGCTCCGTTCATCGGTCTGCTCGGTACCGTTATCGGCATCTATCGCGCGCTCGTGAACATCGGCATCGCCGGTCAGGCCTCGATCGACAAGGTCGCCGGCCCGGTGGGTGAAGCCCTCATCATGACGGCCATCGGTCTCGCGGTCGCGGTGCCGGCGGTGCTCGGCTACAACTATCTCGCCGGCCGCAACAAGGCGATCATGGAGCGCCTGAACACCTTCGCGGCCGACGTGCACGGCTATCTGCTTTCGGGTTCGCGCGTTGCCCGTGCGGCTCCCGTCGCGGCTGCGGCTCCGGTTGCCCCGAAGAAGTAAGTCTGTCGGTCTTCAGTCTGGTTTAGGGGAAAAATCCCATGGCAATGAACGTCGGTGAGCAGGAAGAAGGCGGACTGATGTCCGAAATCAACACCACGCCCCTCGTGGACGTGATGCTGGTTCTTCTCATCATCTTCCTCATCACCGTTCCCGTCGTCATCCAGACGGTGCCGGTCGAACTTCCGAAGGTCGCGAACATCCCCACCACCACCAAGCCCGAGAATGTGCCGCTGTCGGTTGACGCCAATTGCGACATCTTCTGGGGCCTGGGGCGGTTGGATTCGACCGACCAGCTACGCGAAAAGGGTGCGGCCTATCTGCTTTCCGAGGTGGAGAAGCAGAAGGCCGCCGGCGCGAAGATCGAACTTCCGGAAGTGCACATCCGCGGTGACTCCAACACCGAGTATCGCTGCGTCGGCGGGGCCATCTTCGCCATGCAGCGGGCCGGATACCAGAAGATCGGGTTCATTTCCGAGCCGCCCGCCGGCAACGTCACGCGCTAAGTTTCAGGAGCTACAACCATGGGAATGTCAGTCGGAGCCGCAGGCGGCGAAGACAAGCCGATGGGCGAAATGAACACGACGCCGCTGATCGACGTCATGCTCGTGCTGCTCATCATGTTCATCATCACCATCCCGATCCAGACGCACGCGACGAAGCTCGACCTTCCGCCGCCGACGCCGAGCAACAATCCGAACATCAAGCCCGACTTCAACCAGATCAACATCGACTTCCTGAACACCATCTACTGGAACGATGAGGAAGTGACTCTGGAACAGCTTGATACCTATCTGAAACAGGTCGGAGCCATTCAGCCAGCTGAATCGCAGCCTGAGCTGCGCCTGAAGCCCGACCAGATGGCCAGGTACGAGATTGTGAACCGCGTGATGGCGATTGCCCAGCAAGCGGGCATCAAGAAGATGGGTTTCGTCGGGAACGAGGCCTACGCTTGAGCTTCGGCTCAACCAAACGGCCTGAAACGCGAAACAGATTGGGGCGGAGGTTTTCCTCCGCCCTTTTCTTTTTGGCGCTTGTCACCGGAAAGACCTTAGGCAGAAGCGCTGCGCTGGGGGGAAGCCCAGAAGAGCCTAAGGGTGCGCCTTGTCTTGGAGCTTTGAAACGCGGTCCAGCGCTATCCGCTCATGTCCCCGCCCGCTAGTCCTAGGTTGGGGCCTCATATTCCCCTTCGTCACCCCACTCCCCTTCGTCACCCCACTCCCCTTCGTCACCCCGGCTTGACCCGGGGTCCAGTTTTCCCGCCGCCGTGGGCAAGAAGCGGTATCCCGGGTCAAGCCCGGGATGACGGAAAATATATCCATTACTTTTATGGGTTTTCAGCCTGGTCCTGGCACGGCCCTTCCGAAGGCAGAATCCGGGCCTCTCCCCATTGCAGCGAATTTCAGTGGCTGAAAGCGCTGTCCACTTCGCTGAAGCCCATGGCCTGCAGTTCGGCCAGCCGGGCATAAAGGCCCTTGCGTTCCAGCAGCGCATTGTGCGTGCCGGTTTCCACGACCGAACCGCCATCCATGACGATGATTCGATCCGCGTCTTTCACGGTGGAAAGGCGATGGGCGATCACCAGGCTCGTCCGCCCCTGCATCAGATGCTCCAGCGCCTCCTGCACCGCGGCTTCGCTTTCAGCGTCGAGGGCGCTGGTCGCTTCGTCCAGCAGCAGAATCGGCGCATCCTTCAGAATGGCACGGGCGATGGCGAGCCTCTGGCGCTGCCCGCCTGAAAGCTGGGTTCCGCCCTCCCCCATCTCCGTATCCAGGCCTTCAGGCAGAGCCCGCAGGAATCCAGCGGCATTGGCGGCTTCCGCGGCCGCCCATATCTCCGCCTCGTTCGCGTCCGGCCGGCCATAGGCGATGTTGTAACGGGCCGTTCCCATGAAGATCACCGCCTCCTGCGGCACGACGGCAATGCGCGCGCGCAACTCCGCCGGATCCACCTGCCGCAAATCGACGCCGTCCATGCGGATGCAGCCGCTCTCGGGGTCGTAGAAGCGCTGCACCAGCTGGAACAGGGTGGACTTGCCAGCCCCCGACGGGCCGACAAAAGCCACCCGCTCGCCCGGAGCGATCGAAAGATCGAAACCGTGGATCGCCGGAAGTTCCGGCCGGCTGGGGTAGCGGAACTCGACCTTCTCGAAAGCAAGCCTGCCTTCGGCCGGCAGCGGCAATGCCTCAGGGTCGGCGGGTTTTTGAATGGCCGGCTGCTCCGCCAGCAAGTCGCGCACCCGCGCCGACGCTCCAGCCGCGCGCATCACATCGCCATAGACCTCGGTCAACGCCCCGAAGGCGCCTGCCACAAGGGCCGCGGCCAGCACGAAAGCGGTGATGGTGCCGCCGCTCATCTCGCCGGAGATCACATCGTTCGCGCCCTCCCACAGCACCAGCGTAATGGCCCCGAACACCAGCGTGATCACGATCGCCGTCATGATCGCGCGCATTCGCACCCGACGCTTGGCCGTGCCGAAGGCCATTTCCACCGTTTCCGCGAACCGCAGCGTCTCGCGCTGCTCCGCCCCGAAAGCCTGCACCACCTTGATGCCGCGCAGCAGTTCGGACACCAGCGAGCCGACATCCGCCACACGGTCCTGGCTCTTCTGCGACAGCAGCCGCACCCGTTTCCCCATATAGGTGATGGGCACGATCACCAGCGGAATCACCACCAGCATCAGGCCGGTCAGCTTCGGCGAAAGGCTCAGCAGATACACGAGGCCGCCAAGCCCCATGAACAGGTTCCGCAAGGCAACCGACGCGGAAGTGGCCACCACCTGTTCCAGGATCGCCGTGTCGGCGGTCAGTCTGGAGGCGATCTCGGATGGGCGATTGGTCTCGAAGAAAGCCGGGTCCAGCCGCAACAGATGCGCCTGCACGTCCCGCCGCAGGTCGGCGACGACACGCTCGCCCAGCCAGCTCACAAAATAGAAGCGGACGGCGGTCGCGGCGCCCAGCACCAGCACGATCCCCAGCAACCCCCAGAAGTAAGGCGCGATGTCGGCATCGGCCCCGGCCCCGAAGCCGCGATCCACCACCAGCTTGAAGCCCTGCGGAATGGCCAGCGTGGCGCTCGCCGCCACCACCAGCGCGATCAGCGCCGCCGTCAACTGCGCGGGGTAACGCCGGGCATAGCCCCACAGCAGCCCCAGGTTCGAAAGCTTGCGCGCAGCCGCTGCCTTCGCAGCGTCCTGTGCAGCCTCGGGCGATTTCACTGCAGGCGGTTCGGCGGTCTTTTCGGAAGTCACCGCGCTCCCATAGGCGCTCGCCGGCCCTTCCTCAATCTCTCTTGCCAATCCCGCGACCCCATGGGATCAGTTCGCGCGAAAGGAAGTCGCCGATGGCCGCCACCGAACTGATTGCGCTTGCGGCCAGCTTCAGCCTGCTGGCCGGATGGCGCCTGTATGCGACCGTGCTGGTCGCCGGCTTGGCGATGCATTTCGACCTGATCCCCCTGCCCGAGCATCTCCAGTCCCTGGACGTGCTGGGAAGCCCCTGGATCATCGGCGCGGCGCTTCTGGGCGCGGTCGCGGAGTTCCTGGCCGACAAGATCGCCTGGGTCGACAGCGCCTGGGACGGAGTCCACACCATCATCCGCCCGCTGGGCGGCGCGCTGCTGGCGCTTGCCATCATCGACCCGAGCCAGCCGGTCTGGCAGATCGTCACGCTGCTGCTGGGCGGCGGCTCCGCCTTCCTCACCCATGGCGCCAAGGCCTCGGCCCGCGCCGCCGTCAACACCAGCCCGGAGCCTGTCTCCAACGTCGTGATGTCGGGCGCCGAGGACGTGGCGACCACGACGACGCTTCTCATCGCGCTGGCCAACCCCTGGATCGCGCTTGCGCTGGTCGCGCTGCTGCTGGCGGCTACCGTCGGCATCTTCCTCGCCTTCCGCCGCTTCGTGAAGGACATAGGGGAATTGTTCAGCCCGGCCGAAAAAAAGCCGCCGACCGGGGGGTGAAACGCCCTTCGTCAGTCCATCCGCCGGCCTGGCATGCGCACCAGATAAAGCGCGACGCCGCCCAGCAGCAGAAACACTATCGCAATGGCGATGCCCGGGCGAACTGAGCCGGTGACGCTGGCGATACCGCCCACCAGGGTCGGTCCGATGAAGGCCGTTGCCTTGCCGACGAAGGCGTAAAGCCCGAAATAGGCAGCGATCTTTCCCGGAGGTGCCAATATGGCCATCATCGTGCGCATGCCGGCGATGGTGAAAGCCGCCCCCGCCGCGATGAACGCCCCCGACACCATGAAACCCCATTCCTGAGGGCTGGAAAGGGGTGTGCCCAGCGCCACCCCGGTCGGGAAACCGAGAAGGCGGCTTTCATCCGTCAGGATCACCGACGCGGCGCCAAGCGTCATCAAGGCCAGTCCCAGCAGCGCCAGCCGCCTCGCCCCGATCCGTCCATCTATGAAACCGCCCGAGAAACCGCCGATCACGCCGAAAACGGTGATGACGAGCCCGAAGCGCGCCAGCGAATCCGCTTTCCAGCCGAAAGCCGCGGCGGCCAGAACCGCGCCGAATCCGAAAACGATCGCCATGCCGTCTGCCGCGATCATGCGGGCTATCAGGAACAGCCGCATATTCCGGTCCGCCCAGGCCTCCCGCAAGGTGTCGCGCAAATCCTTCAGGCCCTGCCGAACCGAGGGCCCGTTCGTCGCCGGCCTGTCCTTTGCGACGAGCAGGAAGGGCGTCAGAAATATCAGGATCGCAACCGCCGCGATCGGCCCGGCGAGCCGATCCACGCCATTGGCCGCACCGGCGACAAAGTCGGGCGGGCTGGAGGACAAAGCCAGCACCAGCAGCAGCACGGCAATTCCCGCCAACTGGCTGAAACCGAACGACAGCCCGGACAAAAGGCCCATGCGCTCGCGCCGGCAGGCGACGGGCAGGAAGGCGTTGGTGAACTGGTTCATCAACTCCATCGCGACCGAGGCGACGAAGATGGCCAGGGCCACGGGCAGCAAGGAAACCCCGGGCGCCGCGAACCAGAGCGAGCCGGCCGCCACGAAGGCGACGGCGCCGGCTCCCGCCAGCCAGGGCTTCAAACGGGAGCCGGAATCCGCGATCGAGCCCAGAAGCGGCGCCAATATGGCGATGGCAAGCCCGGCAGCCCCAAGCGCATAGCCCCAGAGGCTTGCGCCAACCGCCGCCGAAGCCGCCAGCGTCCCCGCGAAATAGGGGGCGAAGACATAACGCTGCACAAGGTTGAAATAGGGCTCGTTCGCAGCCTCGGTCAGCGCCCAGGCGGTTTCCTGCCGTGTCAGGCGACTCACCGGCTCTGCCTCCGCGCGTCTACCGGCCAGAATTCCAATGCTCCATCCTCGTCCGCGACCCACAAGCCGTCGTGCAGATTGACCGTTGGGTCGACATGGCCGGGCTGCAGCCAGACGAGCGCTCCATCGGCCGGCCATTCAGGCCGCTTGAAGGCCGGATCCGCCTCGATCCGGTCGACCGCGGAAAGCCCGAGCTCCGCGAACAGCCCCAAAGCCTCAGGGTGAAGGAGCGCGGCATGTTCGTCCCCCATGAAACGGAAGCGGCACCCTTGCGGCACACCGGCCACCGGGCGGGCGGCAGGGCCATCGGCGGCAAGCGCCTTCAACCCGGCGTCGACCGTCACATGGCTCTTGCGCTGGCTGGACACGACGGTGGCGGCCAGGAACAGGGCCGGCTCGAACGCCGCGCCGGCATCGCCATATTGCACATCCATCAGCGCGTAAGAGCCGGCCTGCAACTCGGTGAAGACAGCTGCGGCCAGATCGAGGGGAGCGGTACCCGTTCCGCCGCCGCTGACCACCGCCGGACGCAGCCCCTGCGAAGACAATCCGGCGATCAGCCGCCTCAGATGCTCCATTGCCGCCTGATGGGCGCTGGCCCGTTCGCGCTCGGCCTGCAGATGGCCCAGGTAGCATTGCAGCCCGCCCCAGCGAAAATCGGCGGCGATGATGGCCTGCACAAGCTTTGGCACATCGGCAAAGCGGGCGCCGCTGCGGTGCTGCCCGCCATCGACATCCGCCAGCAACGACAATGAGAAGGCGCCAGCCATTCCGGCCTGCGCGACCTGCGCTTCGCTGTCGACGATAGCGGCGACTTCCGCACCGCTTACGGCAATTTCCTCCAGAATCCGCCAGCCCCATTGCGGAACCGGGGCGGAGATCAGCAAATCCCGCACGCCGGCCCGGGCATAAGCTTCGGCTTCACCAACCGTCTGGCAACAGATACCGATCGCGCCCAACCGCAGCTGCTCCAGCGCCAACCGGCTGCATTTCGCCATCTTGCCATGCGGCCGCAAACGAACACCCGCGCTGTCGCACGCGGCCTGCATCGCGCGCAAATTGGCCATCATGGCTTCGCGGCGCACGGCAAGAGCCGGGGTGCGCGGCGGCCGCACCCGCGCCAGGAATTCGCTCAGCGCGTCCATGGCAGATGGTCGATATCCACATTGCCGCCGGTCAGGATCACACCGATCGTCTTGCCCTGCGCATCCCAGCAACGCTCCAGGATCGCCGCCAGCGGCACCGCGCTGCTGGGTTCCACCAGCAGCTTCATCCGGGTCCAGATCAGGCGCATCGCTTCCAATATCGCGGCTTCCGACACAGTGACCACGGCCTGCACATGCGCGCGCATGATCGCGAAGGTGAGCGGGCTCATGGCCGTGGTCAACCCATCGGCAACGGTGGCCAGCGGCAGCACCTGCGGCTGCAACACCCCCGACGTAAAACCCCGGGCAGCGTCGTCCGCCGCCAGCGGCTCGGCGGCGACCACCGACAGGCCAGGCGCCAGCCCGCCGGCGGCGATCGCCGTTCCCGCCAGCAGCCCTCCCCCTCCCACCGGGCAGGTGACGGCTTCCAGTTCCACCCCCGCATCCTCCAGCAACTCCACGAAGCAGGTGCCCTGCCCTGCGATCACCGCTTCATTGTCGAACGGCGGAATCAGCTTTGCCCCCGTTTCCCCGACAATTGCCGCGGCAGCGGCTTCGCGCGCGGCGAGCGTCGGCTCGCATTCGACGATCTTCGCGCCATATCCACGCACGGCGGCTTTCTTCACGGCCGGCGCGTTCGCCGGCATCACCACATGTGCTGCGATCCCGCGCGTGCGGGCCGCCAGCGCCAGGGCGGCCGCATGGTTGCCGCTGCTGTGGGTGACGACGCCGCAGCGCGCCATTTCATCGGGCAGGGACAACACCGCATTATAGGCTCCACGCGCCTTGAAGGCCCCGGAGCGTTGCAGATTCTCGCATTTGAACAAAAGCCTCGCGCCCGCGGCCTCGTCGATTTCGCGGGACGTGAGGATTGGCGTGCGGTGGATGTAGGGCGCGATCCGCCCATGGGCGATGCGGATATCGGCCAGGCTTGGAACGGGCTGCATGCGGGCAGGACTGTGATGCCCTGCAAGCCGCTGGTCAACGCGCCTTTTCATCTGCGGCAAATCCTGCCGATTCGAGACATGCGGTGGCTGGGGTGCCAGGATTCGAACCTGGGAATGGCGGTACCAAAAACCGGTGCCTTACCACTTGGCGACGCCCCAAGGGCTCGATAACCCGCTAATTTCCGGGTGTTTCTTGGGTGTAGTGAGTTTGGCGAAGACTTGCAACGGCAAAACATGAGACCAGAAAGGAGACTGGAGATCATTGATTTGCTCCGGATTTCCATGGATTTTCGCCATTTTTAAGTGTCGCAGCGCCTGCGATTTTCTTTGCATGCGGATCGTTGCGTAAGGCGCATCGGATCACCGGTCAATGCCGAGAAAAGCCCTGAATCCAGGGACATCGGGACGATCGAGTGACACTGCTGGCCGGAGCGTTGGGCGCCTAGGTAATGCGCCTGCTATTCAGCCACACAAGGACGTCTTGGAGCTTGAATCGTGGGCATCGCCGGTTCTTGCTGTCACTCGTGCCCAGCTCATACTCGCGGGGGAAACCTCTTGGAGGACGAGCGCGTAAACGATCGATCTGACGTCGTGATAAGCGCGCCAGGCCCGCAAACTCGGACACCGTGATCAGGCCCGGCGAGTTGCTGTCGATTTGAGGAAGAGTAGCCGCTGCATCTTTGGGCTTGCTGCGCGGGGCAGTTCGTGGATCGGAGGGCGCTTCGACGCTCACACGTTCGACGTCGCCACTCTCATTGGCGTGGTGGGCCATATCATCCTCGATGACTGTTCGAGGGCGGCGAATTGGACATCGAGGTGTCCCGCTTCAGTCTTCCGACCACCAACTCGGCCTGAGTTCCGCCGTCACCGACTTGATCGCCGCGTCGGCGACGAGATCGACGCAGGCTCGCTCAAGCGGTCGCAGATCGGTGTGGAGCAAGGTTTGCGGGACGGGCATGCGTTGCGCCATGAACAGGATCGGAAGCACGATATGCCCGGCTGACAGGCCGAGGCGGATTGTCCCGTTCAAATGATCATCGAGCTTCGCGCCGGGATTGCCCGCTTCGATTTCGCGCAGCCAGCGCAGGCTCACGCCCATTTCGTCGGCAAGTTCGCCCTGCTTGATACCGCGGCGGCGGCGTTCTTCCCTGATCCGCTCGCCGGAGATCTTCTTTACCAGCCGGAGACCCAGGAGGTCGGATTCTGCAAGATGTTCTGGTTGTGCCATCTCATTCTCCCTGTGTGGAGAAAGTGCTTCGCCATGAAGTGCATCTTGCGGCGATAACGCGGGCACCGCAGCCTGTTCAATTCCAACTCGTGCAGGTTCCGCAGGAAGTGACTTGCCGAGTGTGAATTAGAATCCAAACCTGCGATAGATACGGACCTATTCAAGCCGAACGAATCCGAGATGGCATAAATTGAACAACAGGATGTGAATTGCCGATCTTCATGGATTCATCAATGGATTTTGGATATCTCCGGTTCGGATAAAGTTCGCACTCATGTAACTAATTTGACCTTCAGCGGCATCTGACTTCCTGTTGCTATTGCGCGCTGTTCAATCCGCTTTCATGCACTGAGCGTCTTCGGACGACCGGCCAGAATCGCCGACCGCTCCGGAGCTTCGCAATCACCATCAGCGGCGCCTGGGCGCCGAACAGGGAGTCGTGCATGACGAAGCCGATTATCGGCGCGATGGCCGCTGCCCTGGTGTGCCTGACGGGCACGCCGGGGCAGGCAAAGGCCGACCAGAAGGCGCCGCCGCCCCGCGAACCCAGCCGCCTCGTCGAGGTCGCCGATGGCTTCGCCATCTGCACATGCGGCTCCCCCTGTTCCGAGACGGCCAAAACACGCCCCGAGCCGATCCGCGTCGGCGCGAATGTCCGACTGGACGCCACCTTGATCGCGGCGGGGTCTCAGCCGCGCGCGAAGGAGAGCAGCGATGCGCGCCAATAGCATCGTCCGGCTGTGCGCCGCTCTCTCGCTTGGCGTCGCCATCCCCGCGCTCGCGCAGGAACGGCCTGACCCAGCGCTGGCGGCAGCGGCCGAGGAAGCGCAGCAGCAGCTCCAGCAGACGTTCACGAACCTCACCATTGAGGATTTCGGGGAATCCCCGGTCAAGGGGCCGATCTACCAGGCGAGCGCGGGCGGGCGCATCATCTACTATGCGCCCGAGAGCGAGCATTTGCTGTTCGCGGCCGTCTATGACCGCAACGGCCTCAACGTCACCGCGCTTGCGCAGGATGCGGCGGCTCGCAGGAAGCTCGCCACAATCGACACCGGCAAGGCATTCGTGCTCGGCCCCGCCAATGCGCCCAGCGTGATCGAGTTCACCGATCCCGACTGTCC
This sequence comes from Sandaracinobacteroides sayramensis, assembly GCF_022014495.1. Lineage (GTDB taxonomy): Bacteria > Pseudomonadota > Alphaproteobacteria > Sphingomonadales > Sphingomonadaceae > Sandaracinobacteroides > Sandaracinobacteroides sayramense. The sequence continues at coordinate 382,166 of NZ_JAKLSQ010000010.1, read as the reverse complement.
CTATTGCCGGGCGCTCGACCGCTTCTGGGCGGCCAAGGCCGCCGAGGGCAAGCCGGTGCGGCGCCTGATCTTCTTCGTATCGGGCATTCATCCCGAAGCCGCCGCCAAGGCCGAGCATATATTGTGTTCGCCGGACAGGCAGGCGGCCTTCAAAGCAATTTACGGCGGCGCGGCGCCCGATGTGCTGCGCACCTGTCCGGAAGGCGCCGCCAAGGTGCGGGCCGATGCCGAAGTGGTCGGCAAGATCGGGATCAGCGGCACGCCGACCATCATCGCCGACGGCAAGCTGATTTCCGGCTTCCAGCAGGCTGAACTCGAAACCTTCCTGAGCGAGCGCAAGGCGTCCCGCGATGCCCGGCCCTGAGCGCCTTTCCATCCCCTTTCATGGCGGACGTGTGCGGTTCCGCGATCCTGCGTCGCGCAGGACGCCGGACCCCGCGGACCGGAATGCCGACGGCCTGGCCCTTTTGGGCCGTCCAGCCACGCCGTCGGCCGACACCGATCATCATCGATGCCGGCAGGCATGTTCTCGGGCGGCCCATATTCGACGGAGCAAGTCTATGATCAGGAAAATCGGCAGCCGGGTCGCCCCGGTCGCCAATGTCGGCCTCCCTTTGGCCGCTCTCGCCCTCGTCAGCGGTGGCGCCCATGCGTTCACCGCTCCCGCGGCGGGCGACCTTGGCTACGATATCTACGACATCGTGGTCAACAAAGGGGTCAAAGGCCCCCTCGGCTTCGTGGGCGGCGTCGCGGCGTTCCTCTTCGGCGTGTCGCGGCTGTTCTCGAACGTGATGGTGGGCATCCCGACCATCGTCGCGGCGGTCTGCCTCATCAAATCCGACACCATCCTCCAGACTTTCGGAATGGTGATCTGACCCTCCTGTCCGCGCGCGCCGGCACGGGCGCGCGCGGACACCCTGAACCAGGGCGCGCAGGCGCTTTGGGAGCCACCCCATAGCGATCCCCAAGGTGGTTTTGAAGCAAGAGGAGAAGGCTCGTGGACGAGCGGCTACCCCAATATCTGCACAAGCCGGTCCAGATCCTGTGGTTTGGATCGGACGAGTTCGTGCTGGTGATCACGACCATCTTCGTCGCCGTCATCGTCGGCGGAGTGCTCGGTTGGGCGCTGGTCGCGGGCCTTCTTCTTTTCGTCCCCTGGCTGCGCACCAAGCCGAGGGGCTTCATCCCGCATCTGGCCTGGCGCTGGGGCCTTGTCGGCTTCCGGCACTATCCCGGCCCGACGCAAACCCGCTTTTTCGAGTGAGCCGGCCCATGTTCCGACGCTCCTCCCGAACGCCCGCCGATCCGCTGCTCGGCAAGCCCGCCAGCTACGGCATCCACCGCTACCTCCAGGGGTCGAGCAACCTGTTCGAGGAGAACAGGTTGCTCAAGCTCGCCGTGGTCGGCCTGTTCGGCATGACCGCCGTGCTGGGCACGGTGATCTACACGTCCAACCAGAACACGCGGACGGTGGTGGTGCCGTTCGGTGCGGGCGGCGATCTCTATGTGACGGGCAACAAGCCGTCCGAAGCCTATTTGCGGGCGATCACCCGCAATGTCGTCTCGCTGTCGGGCACTTATTCGGCCTATTCGGCGGACCGTCAGTTCCGCGAGTTGCTGAGCATCGTGCATCCGTCCGGCTACAACGGGATGCGCGACAGCCTCAACCGGCTGCTCGACGAACTCGCCAACAACCCCACGCTGTCGATCGCGACCTATATCCGGTCCGACCAGCCTGTGACCTGGACCGACCGCGAGATTCTCGTGCCGGTCGAAAAGCAGCGGGTCATCGGCGGCGTGATCCGCAAATTCCGCGGCAATCTGCGCATTCGCTACGCGATCGACAACGGCCGCTTCTGGCTGACCGCGCTCAACGAGGAAAATTTCGATGTGGAACCCCGCTAGGCCCCGCTCGCGGGCGCTGCCGGCGCTTGCCCTGCTGCTGGCGCCGCTCCCGGCTATGGCGCAGACCATCGTCGCGCTGCCCGACCAGACCAGCACCATCCGGCTGTCCAATCGCGACATCAACCATGTCATCTGCGCGGGCGGCGAGATCGAGGACGTGAAGTTCTCGGCCGAGAAGGCGATCGCCGTCGAGCGCGCCGGGTCGGACGCCTGGATCAAGTTTCTCGTGCGGGAAGTCGACGACGCCGGCGCGGTCACGCGCACCTTCGTCACGGTCCCGTCCGAGTTCTTCATCACCTGCAACGGCGCGGTCTATGCCCTCTATGCCGAGCCCTCGGACATCCCCGCGCAAACGGTGATGCTCCAGCCCGGCGGCGCGCAGCGCGCCCGCGCCAATGAAGATCTGCTCGGCCCGCTGGTCGAGGAAGAACGCGCCGTCTCGATCACCCTCTCAATGCTACAGGACCGCATCCCCGGCAGCTTCACGGCAGTCGCGCCGCGCGCCGACAAGGTCCGTCTCACGGAGCTGCCGGGCGCCAGCGTTGACGAGCGCCGCCGCGTCGAGATCGAGGGCTCCGGCCTTTCGGCTTCCGAATATCTCGTGACGGTCGGCGCCGACGCCACGCTCGACGAGCGCAGCTTCCTCGACCGTGCGCTCGGCGCCAACATCTTTGCCGTCACGCTCGACCGGACGGTCCTGAAGGCGGGCGAGACCGCCCGGCTGATCGTCGTTCGCCGGGGAGCCGTCCAATGACCCCCGTGGACGAACCGTTCGACGATGGCGACGATGGCCTCGATCCCGGCTCCTATCGGGCGCATCTCGCCGCGCAGGCGCGGGCCGACACGCCCGAGACGATGCGCGGCCCCGCCCTGCTGGATATGCGGGCGCGATGGGCGGGGCTGTCCTCGCGGCAGCAACTGCGCGCCAAGCAGGCTGGCGTCGCCGGCGTGATCGGCCTGCTCGGGCTCGGCCTCTATATGGCGAGCGGCGACAAGGCGCAGGAAGTGGCCGCGCCGGCGTCGTCCAATCTCGACATGGGTGCCGGGCTTCGCGGCGACAGTCTGGAAATCAAGCTGCGCGGGGATCTGAAGAAGATACTCGACGGACAGAATCTGCTCGGCGAGCGTGTCACCGCGATCGAGGAAGGCAAGATCGGTCCCGGCGCCTCCCCGGCCGGAGGCGGCGACCTGCCGCCTGCGTTGTCCGGTGATGCCCCGGCCTTTCCCGAGCCGCCCGCCGCCGATGTCGACGCGGCCACCGCTGCGCCGCCAGCCATTCCCTCCGCGCCGCCTGCACCGCCGGCGCCGCCGGTGGAGAAGACGGTGGGTGCGATCGGTGCGGCGACCGCTCCGGTTGCCGCGCCCGATAGCGCCGCTAAAAAAAAGACCCGGACGATCTATTTGCCGCCTGGTTTCATGAAGGCGAGGCTGCTGACGGGGATCGACGCGCTCGCCAGCCGGGACGCGACCAGCAATCCCGAACCGCTGATCGCTCGCGTGCAGGCGCCCGCCGTGCTCCCGAATGACGTGAAGGCGAACCTTGCCGGCTGCTTCGTCATCGGCAACGCGACGGGATCGCTCGCCAAGGAGCGCGTCGAAGTCCAGCTCGTGTCGCTCTCCTGTGTGGATTTCGACGAACGCTCGGTCGTGGATCAGCCGCTCAAGGGCTTTTTCGTCGACACCGACGGAAAAAAGGGCCTGTCGGGCAAGGTCGTCACCCGTGCCGGCGCCGCGCTGGCGCGTGCCTTTATCGCGGGCACGATCAGCGGCTTTGCCGATGCCGTCGACAACAGCTTCGGGGACGTCTCGACCTCCGCGCTCGGCAGCGTCCGGACGCTGGACGCCGGCGATGCCGCGAAAAGCGGGATCGCCGAGGGACTATCGCGGTCCTCGGACAAACTCACCGATTTCTATCTCGACCTCGCCCGCCAGGCCGGTCCGATCGTCGAGGTCGGCGCCGCCAAGGAGGTGGTCGTGGTCATTCAGGAGGGCGTGTCCCTCGAAATCAAGCCGACCGCGGGGAGCAAATTCTGATGCCCCCGCTTCACCTCCAACAGGGAGCCACCTCCATGCGGCCAACCCCACGCTCGCGCCTCATGCGCGCCGCTCACCTCATCCTCCCCCTCTCCGCGCTGACCACGCTCGGCGGCTGCGCGACGCTGGGATCGATGATGTCGCCCTACAGCGAGAAATTCTCGTGCAAGAACGACGATCATGGCCAGTGCATCCACCCCGAACAGGCTTATGCCGACGCGGTGGCCGGAGCCACGTCGAAGTCCGATCCCGCCGTCACGCGCGACAAGTCGATGCTGCGCGATCGCGGGAGCCGGGAGCGGTCGGCATCGCGCGGGGACGTAAGCTACGCTGACTATCGCAGCAGCGTCTATCGCGAGTTGCAGGGGCTGATCGACCAGCCTGTCACACCGATGCTCAAGCCGGCGCGCACGGTCCGCACGTTGATTCTGCCTTATGCCGATCAGCACCGGCCCGACCGGCTCTATATGCAGCGCTACGTCTTCTCGATCCTCGAACGCCCGCAATGGGTGGTCGGCGACTATCTCGTGACGCCGCAATCCTCCAGCTCGCGCATCCCCATTCTCGAACAGGTCCGTGAGAACGCGGCGCAGGAGGATCGGCCGTGAGCGGGCTCATCCAGCAACGCGACGGTATGACGCTGGCGCGGTTGCACCGCAGCGTCTCGCGCGACAGCTTTTCCGACTATCTGCCGTTGGTCGCCTGGGTCGAGGAAGAGGATGCTTTCCTCACCATCGACGATGGCTGGGGCTATGCCTGGGAACTGGTGCCGTCGGCCTATATGTTCGCCCATGTCCATGAGGCGCTGCTGGGGCTGCTCAATGTGCATTTCCCCGATGGGACGGTCCTCCAGCTTCATAGCTTCGCGGACCCGCTGATCGACGATGCGCTCGACGCTTATCTCGATCTGAAGACGCGCCCCGATCCCCTGATCCAGGCGTCAGCCCGGCGCACCTTCGATTATCTGCGCAGCGGGACCGCTGGCCTCGCGGCGCTGCACGGCATCCCCGTTCGCGATTTCCGCACGTTCCTGTCGGTCAAGACGCGCGCGCCGATGGACAGCGACCTGAAGCGCCAGATCGAGGAGCAACTCGCCAAGCTCGGCATTCGCCGTCTGCTGCCCGAAGCCTTACTGTCCTTCTATCGCCGCATCTTCAACGGCGTGTTCGACTATGCGCCGGGTGTCTTCTCGCAGGGCGCGGACAATCGGGCGGTGCCCGTCCGGAAGCAGATCATCGACGCGGGACCGGACTTTGCCTTCGAGGGACCGGAAGTGTTTCTCGGCAACCAAGTGGCGCGGTGCCTGACGCCCAAGTCGCCGCCGCGCCGGATCAGCGCCGAGCGGGCCAATCGCCTCACCGGCGGGATGCGAGGCTCGGCCGAGGACAGCGACCAGATCGGCGGGCCGTTCCTGTTCACCTTGAACGTGCTGTTCGACCAGTCCGCATTCGAGATCCACAAGCGCGCGCAGCTCCTTTCCGCGCAAAAGGCAGCGGGCAGCTTCGCCGTCGAGGTCGGCAAGCAGATCGAGGAAATAAGCTGGGTGCTGGACGAAATCGGCAACAGCCGCTTCGTCTCGGTGATCCCGACCATGTGGGTGTTCGGCCGTGACCGGCACCAGGCCCGCGAGATGGCGGCGCGCGCCAAGCGCCTGTGGGAAAGCGAACCTCTGCCCTGGATGGTGCAGGAGGAAAGCTACCTCAATCCCATCCTGCTCGCCGCGAGCATGCCGTTCGGCCTCTATCCTGAGAAGCGGACGATCCGGATGCTCCAGCGCGATTTCCGGGTGCCGGCGCGTGCGGCGGTGCTGATGTCGCCGATCCAGACCGACTTTCGCGGCGGCGGCCGACCGGCCTTGCTCTATACCGGCCGCAAGGGACAGCTCATCACGCTCGACCTCTTCGATCCGAGGATCAACAACTATAATTTCATCGTCTCGGCCGAGAGTGGTGCCGGCAAGAGCTTCCTGCTCAATAATCTCTGCCAGCAATATTTTGCGCAGAACGCGCTCATCCGCATCATCGACATCGGCGGTTCCTACCGGAAGCTCTGCACGCTTTGCTCGGGGCGCTATATCGACCTGGGCGAGGAGCATCTGGTCCTCAATCCCTTCGATCTCGGTCTTGCCCTCGATGGCGATGATCGGGAGTCCGCGATTTCGATGGCTGTGTCCATCGTCGCGGAAATGGCGAATGCCGCGACGCGCAAGCCCGTCACCACCAGCGAATGGAATTTGCTGAAGTCGGCGGTGCAGTGGGCGATCGACGCGGGCAATGCCGAGGCGGGCATCGACGCGGTGCGCGAATGGCTCGGCACCTATCCGGCCCATGCCTCGACTGATCTCGACCGGGTGGACCATCTGGTTCCCGTGGCGCGGGAGCTGGCGTTCAACCTGCGCGATTTCGGGTCGGACGGGGCTTACGGGCATTATTTCAACGGCCCGTCCACCTTCGACATTTCGCGCGACGAGTTCGTGGTGCTCGAACTGGAGCGCCTCAAGTCGATGCCCGACCTGTTCAACGTCGTGATCATGGTCGTCGTCAATGCGGTGACGCAGGAGCTTTACCTGTCCGCCCGCGACCGTCCGCGTTTCGTGCTGTGCGACGAGGCAGCGCAGTTCATGACGCGCACCGACGGGCAGGATCTGTCCCGCCTCGCGGAAGCCTTCAGCCAGGGCTATCGCCGGGCGCGCAAATATCGCGGCAGCTTCGGCATCGTGCTGCAAAGCATGAACGACCTGATGCTGTTCGGCGGCACGGGCCAGGTCATTCTGGAAAATGCCGCGACGCGCTTCCTGTTGCAGGGATCGACCTACGACAAGGCGGTCGAGAATCGGATATTGGACTATTCCGGCTTCGTCCTCGACCTGTTGAAGTCGGTCCGCAACAACAAGCCCAATTATTCGGAAGTCTTCATCGATTCACCCCTGGGCCTCGGCATCGCCCGGCTGGTGGTCGATCCCTTCAGCTATTGGATCAATACGAGCGCGCCCGATGAAGTGGCGGCGTTCGAGGCTCTCGTGCGTGCTGGCCGCTCGCCGCTCGAAGCGGTGTGCGAGCTGGCCGGCGTCGATCCCTCCGAGATCATGGCGCCCAACATCGACGGAGGGAGACTATGATGCTGTCTCGCAAACCCGACCCGGATCAACTGACGCTCGAACTCGGGCCGGACGATGAACTCGAAAGGTTGATCGACGCCCGTGTTGCCGAGCGCGCCGAAGTGCAGGCGCTGCACTGGCGGTTCCGGCTCATCGTCATCGAGTCCGTGATGATGGCGTCACTGGTCCTGGCGGCGGGCATCGCGCTCGAACAGCCGACCGGCATCGTCGCGCGCGGCGCTGCGATTGTCGGCCTGGGCTGTTTCGTGACGGGCCTCATCATGATCGGACTGACGGGCGCCGTAAGCCGGCTGCTCGCGCGCTGGCGGAGGCGGTCATGAATCCGCGCCCGCTGACACCAGCCGAAACGCGCAGCCTCGGTCTGATCGAACGCAAGCCCGGCGAAACGCTGCACGACTATCTCGTGCGGCGCGAGTGGGAGATGTCCGACAGGATTTGGCTGCTCCAAGCCGATCGGGATGCGCAGGAAGCGATCTTTTTCAGCGAGCAAGCCCGCTGGCGACGCCAAATGCTGCTCCTTGCGGGTGGCGAAGCGTGGTTCGCCGCTGCCGTCTATCTGCTGCTCGATCATTGCGGAATTGTCGATGGTCTGCGGGCGTCGCTGGTGGCCGGGATCATCGCTCTTTGCGCGCTGGGTGGCGGCGCCTTGCTCCTTCGTTTCGCGTCCAGGGGCGGCGAGATAGCGACATGGCTGATCGGCAAAAGGCGGCGTGATGATGGCGACCCGCTAACGGATTGCGAAGGCACGGATCAGGCGGACAGCCTCGCACGCTGGCGGAGGCTGCCATGAACGGCATCTTCTCGGCTGTCCCCTGCCAGTCCTCGATCCGCCTGCTGGTCGGCACGCATCTCCTGCTGCTGGTCCAGTCCTCGCTTCTGCTCTGGTCGGCCCCCGATCTCGGTGGGAACCAGGCGCTGGTGTGGCTGACGCTGGTGCTGGGCATCAGCGCATTCATTTGCGCCGTGCGCGGCGACGACGGCGACAAGCGCCCCGACTATTGGCGGAGGCGCCGCCATGGCCGGTGACGATCCGAGGGGCTGGCGCGTGGTCGCCTTCCAGTCGGCGCTGATTGCCGGACTGGTCGCGGGCGCGCTGCTGGTTGCGGCAGCGGCCCATGCCGAGACCTCGACGATCGGGCGCACCTGGCCGATTGCCGAGCCGGACGCCATGACCGAGATCGAGGGGCGCGCCGCTAACCAGCCGCCGAACATGGCTGCGGCATTCGGTCCGCGGTCGGAGTGGAGCGCGCTCAAGGCCGCGCCGCTTGGCGTGGCGGAACGGGATCGCGTCCGCAGCGTCGTGCCCTTCTATACGCTCGATTTCGACATCACGTTGCCGGACGGGAAGATTCTCTATCCCAAGGGCTTCAGCTTCAACCCGCTCAGCTTCGTGTCGCTCCCCCAGCGGCTCGTCATCGTCCATCCGCGCGATCTCGGTTGGGCGATGCGGACGACCGCGCTCACCGATTGGATCTTGCTGACGGACGGCGGTGGCCGCAGCGAGGATGCGCTTTCACTGGGTGAGAAGCACGGCCGCGCGCTGTTCATTCTTGAAGAGCGCGTGAAGGAGCGGCTCGGCCTGACGGTCGCGCCGGTGATCGTCAGGCAGGTCGGCCAGCGCTTGGAACTGACCGAAGTGCGCCTCGACCGCGCCCTATCCCGAAAGGCCAATCCATGAGCCGCGTCGTATCCTCGTTGCGCGCGGGCGCAGCAGCGATCGCGCTGTCGCTGCTTGCGCCCGCAACGCCTGCTCATGCTTCCAAATGCGAGGCGGGCACGGTGTTCAATCCCGTGACCAAGGTCCGCTGGAACTGCATTTTTCCGATCACGATCGGCGGTGTTCGGGTCGGCAGTTTCGACAAGCTCGACAAGGCGCTCGATGCGCAATCGGCGTCCAAGCCGCTGTGCGCCTGCCGCAAGGGTGTAACCTTTTGGTTCGGTGTGAAGGTCTCCTTCTGGAATCCGAACCGCATGGTCGATGTGGTGACGGAGCCCGGCTGCATGATGGCGCTCGGGCTGGACCTGATGCCCACGGGAGGAAAGCTCCAGGGCAGCCAGTCGAGCATCTCGGACGGGACCAACACCCGCAAGATGTTTGCCCAGATGCACTATTACATCAGCCCCGTCTGGAAGATGCTCGATATGTTCACGGACCTGCCGTGCATCGAGGATGACGGCTTCGACGTGGCGATGATCACCGAAGTCCTGCCGACATGGCAGTCGGGGACATTGGGCGCGATCATCCAGCCCGAAGGCATCCTGTTCGGCAATCCGGCGGCCGGCCTTGCCTGCATGGCGGATAGCGCGGCGGCGGCGGCGGGCAAGGTGATCGACCCCTTGTTCTGGTGCATGGGGTCGTGGGGAAGCACCTACCCGATAGCGGGCGATATCCATTTCGACGACAGCGTTGAAGCCTGGGCGGGCCTCGCCGCGCGCGGCACCTTCATGATGGGCCGGCTCGGCGCGCTCACCATCCATTCCGAGGATGGCTGCTCGTTCAAGCCGCAACCGATCTGGACCAAGAGCCGCTACAAGCTCCAGATCATGGAGCCCGTGAAGGGCGGCAAGTGCGTCAACATCGGACGCCCCGGCGCGCTGTGGACCAGCGGCAAGCACGCGCCGGGCAAGGACAATGCCCAATTCGTCCTGTTCGAAAAAGCGATCTGCTGCGCGGGGGTCTCCACCCCATGAGCCGATCGCTTCCCCCAAACCGCGCGCAATCCCTGCAACCTAGCCGGTCCGCCCGCCATGGGCCGCTGGAGAAGGCGGTCATGCGCGCGGTCGGAACGGCGGCGGCACCCCCTCCCGCCGCCGTTCCACCCACGGTCAGCGCGGCCGCACGACGCACGCCGGAGATGGCGACAGCCCCCGTCGCCTCGCCTCCGGTCGTGGCCGCGCTGACCACCTTCGAGGGACAGGCGGTTTTCCGGGTGCTCAAACCGGGATCGCCGGATTTTCAGGCGGGCGACCTGTTTCGCTTCCGCTTCGGGTCTCGCAGCATGGGCGCGCGGCCATGGTGAGACGGCACGGCCTCGTCCTGCTGGCGTCCGCCGTGCTGCTGCCGGTGTCCGTGTCGGCGCAGACGGTCGAGGACCGCGCGCGCGCCGCCGCCGAGGCCGCGCGCGCCAAGACGTCCGACAGCGATGCGCTCCAGCAGAATTATGTGACGCCGGGCCTTGCCGGGCAGACGATCGCCACGGTCGACAACAGCCAGACGTTCAACCCGAACATCGCCTGCCAGAAGACCGCGACGCTGCTCGAACTGCTGGCGCAGCCCGGATCGACCGGCGACATCGGCACGCTGCGCATCTCCCGCGACAAGGATATCGACGGGACCGTCGACCAGACGCTCACGCTGCCGATGCCGGTATCGGGGATCTGCGCGAACGGTGTGATTGCTTGCCAGCCCGGCTCGTGGAACCAGTGCCACACCTACAAATGGGACGTCTCGGCGTCGGGTGATCTCAAGCTCACCGAAGTCGATCTGACCGATCTCGCCGGCTGCTACTGCATCAACAATAGCTGCGGCAGCAATCTCGTCTGGGGCAATATGGCCTCGGTGCTGAAGGATTTGGGCGGCGGCGTCATCGGCGCGCTGACCACCGCCGATCCTCGTATCGGCGTGGCCCAGGCGGTCATCGATGGCCCGGTCATTCGCTATACGGGCGCGCAAAGCACGGCTTGCTCGGCCAGTCCCTCGCTGCCGCAGACGGCCTATCGCGCCAGTCCCGCCGCGATCCAGGGCGATGCCGCCAGCGTCGCCGCGTCGAACAGTGTCTTTCAGGCATTGAAGGGCTCGCCGGCCGGGATCGGCAAGGCCGAGCAGATACGCGCCTGCACGGTCAAGCGGGAGGTGATGCTGAATGCCGTCACGGCGAACGATGTGATCGTGCGGACCTCCGGCGGCTATGCCAGCTACGCCTATACGCCAGAGACGGCCTCGTTCCTGCTGGGATCGCCGTCGGACGACAGTTTGAGCGGCGGAAGCTGCCGTATCTATGATTTTCGCATGACGCTCGATGTCGGTGATCCCGATCGTCTCGTTTCGGCCCGGCTCTCGCAATATCTGTTCGACGACTGGATTCAGGTCCGCATCGATGGCGCGTTGGTGCTTGCCGATCCGGGCGGATGGACCGGGACCGGCCTGCCGCCCGGCAAATGCGAACGCGGGCGGACATGGTATGGCTATCCCAATCTCGACCTCAAGCCTTACCTGACCAGGGGCTCGCACGAGATTTGGGTGCGGGTCGCGGTCGGGGGCGAAGGCGAGGTTTCCGCCCGGATCGATGCGACGCTCGATCTCAGTTGCAACCCGACCGAACAGGTCGTTGATCTGTGCGCCGGCTATGCCGCCGATGCCAATTGCCGGCTTGCCGATGAGTCCGTCGATGGCGTCGATACGTTCCGCAATGGCGTTGCCACTGGCTTGACGCCGCTCCCGCAAGTGCGGCTGTTCCAGAGCGGCGCCTGCTCGCTCAATCTTGCGCGGCCCTGGTTCGAGCGCGACCGTCGCTATCGCTGCGTGATCGACACGGGATCGATGCCGGCGCCGGACCTGAGCCGCGGCGCCTATATCATCGACCATTCGACCGAGACGCTGCTGGCTGATCGGGTGAAGACCAGCGACGGCGGCTATGCCGTGTCGTCCCGCGCCTTCGCGCTGCCGGATCGCGGGTCGGTCCCGGCTTGCGAGCCGATCTGCAAGACGCGCGCGCCCAAGAGCAACGTCGAAGCCGCCGTGGACGGCGTGGTGGGAGCAAAGCAGAACAGCCCGGCGGGCTGGGACACGTTCTATCACGCCTGCACGAAAGACGCCTCGGGCGGCGATGTTTGCCCGGTGGGCGATGGCGAGGCGCTGGTCTCGGCGTGCGGATGCCTCGACGATTTTCCGGAAGCCGTGGTGATGATGCAGACCGTGCGGCTCGGCGGCGCGGACATGATCTGCACGTCGGAGGCACGATGATGCGCCTGTTCCCTCATTCGCCCGCTCGCCTGCTGTTCGCGGCCTTGGCGCTGTTCGCCTTTTCGGCGCTCGATCCGGCGCCGGTCCGCGCGCAGCAGCTTTGCGCGGTCGATCTCAACGGCAATGGCGATGCGGACGATCCCGGCGAAACGGCCGCCTGCGAGATCACATCGCTCGGCCAGTATCAATGCCCGCTCCAGAAGACGATGTGCGTGCAGCAGCAGGGCGGCGGCTATAGCTGCCCGCTCGGTTCCCAATATGCCTGCCTGCCGCAGGATGGCGGGCCTGCCTGCTCGCCCAATGCCTGTGCGGACGTTGGCGTGACGCCGATAGAAGATGAGCCAGTCCCCGACGATCCGGGCGTTCCCGCCGATGGCGCGGTCGATACCGACGGCGCCTGTCTCGGCAATATCGAGATCTTCTCCGGCCGTGCGATGCGCTGCCGTCCGGCCGGCTTGCGCACGACCTTCTCCAACTGCTGCAAGGACAAGGGGAAGATCGTCAAGGACGGCATGGGCAGCTCCATCTCGTCGATCGGCACGAAGATCGCCGTGGCGAAGGGGGTGCTCACCGGCATGAAGGCCGCCTATACCGCCTTCAAGGCTGGGGCGACCGCGAGCCAGGCGGCGAGCGCCGGCGCGAACGCGATCGTTGTCGGCATCGATCCGACCTCGATCGCGATCAGTCTCGCTATCAATTTCATGATGGATTTCCTGCTGTCGGGTTGTGACCAGCAGGACATGGAAACGGCCATGCTCAAGGGATCGGGCATGTGTCACGAGGTGGGCAGCTATTGCAGCTCGAAGTTCCTCGGCATCTGCCTCCAGAAAAGCCGCGGCCACTGCTGCTATAATACCAAACTCGGCCGCATCATTCAGGAGCAGGGCCGCCCGCAGCTCAAGAGCTTCAATGCCGTTGGCTGGGGCACACCCAAGCAGCCTTATTGCCGGGGCTTCACTCCCGAAGAGTTCCAGGCGCTCGATTTTTCGAAGATGGACCTCTCCGAATATTATTCCGAGATCGAGGCCCGCGCTCAGGCCGATATCCAGATAGACATGAGGGACAGGATCGATGCCTACATGCAGGCCATCGAAAACTAGCGCGCGCGTCTCGCTCGCGCTGACGGGGCTGCTGCTCCTTTCGGCCTCCGCGCTGGCGCAGGACAGCGCCCGCGACCGCACGGCGGCCGAGGGCGATGCGGCGCTCGACCGGCTGAAGGATGCGGCAGCGGCCCGTAAGCAGGAGGCCGGGGCCAGAGGTCCGACGGCCCTCCCGACGCCTTCGGAGGAGACACGCCGCCGCGCGTTCGAGGGTCTGCGCAAGCGGGCGTCATCGCCGGTCATGGACGATCGCGCCCGCGCCGCCCTGCAAAAGGGCAAGGATGGGCTTGCGGCCGAGCGGGACGCGATGGCGAAGCGGCTGGGACAGGCGCTCGGACTCGAAGCGCCGGACATGGCGGCGGTCGCCGGTGTCGCCGCGCCGCCCGCCAAGGGCTGGGTGCCGGTCCTGTTCGTGTCGTCCTCGATGCCGATCACGACCTTGCGGACCTACGCCGCGCAGCTCGAACGGGTCGGCGGCATCCTTGCTTTCCGGGGAATGCCCGGCGGTCTCACGAAGGTCGGTCCGATGGCGAAGCTGTCGGCGGAGATCCTTCGGCACGATCCCGGCTGCGAAGGCCCGGCCTGCGCGATGCGCGACGTGCAGCTCATCGTCGATCCGCTCATCTTCCGTCAGCACGGGGTGTCGCGCGTGCCCGCGCTCGCCCTGGTGCCCGGCGATCCGGCGCTTCCCTATTGCGAGCGGGAAGATGACAGCCCCCGCGCGGCCCACGTCATTTACGGCGATGCCGCGCTTTCCGGTTTGCTCGAAGAATATGCCCGCCTTGGCGGCAAGGAGGAGGTGCGCGATGCTCAGGCTCGCTTACAGGGTCGCTAAGGCAGGCTGGTCGGAACTCACGATGCTGCCATTGAAGGCGGCGGTGGCGCTCGGCAGTTCCGGCCTTGGTCAGCCGCCGCGCCCGGACCAGCTCTGGAAAGCGTTCGGCATCGTTCTGCCGATCGGGCTGCTGACCTTTTGGGCGATCCCGCAGGTGACGCTGGTGATGAGCCCCTCGATCGACGCCTGGCTCATTCGCAAGGCGCCCGGTCCTATCGCGCGCGGCGACCTCGTATCCTTCACCCTGTCCCATCCGCTTGCCGGCCCGAAGCCGGTGATGGTCACGAAGCAGGCGCTGTGCCTGCCCGGCGACCGCATTGACTGGATCGAGAAGCCGTCCGCGATGACGGTCGGGGAATGGGACGGCTGGTATTTCTGCAACGGCAAGCTGCTCGGCATCAGCAAGCCCTATGGGCATAACGGACAGAAGCTCGATCATTGGCGGCCGATGGTCGGCACGATTCAGCCCGGCACCGCCTATGTCGGCTCGTCCCATGCGAGCGGCTTCGACAGCCGCTATTACGGCCCGGTCGAGATCGGGCGCCTCAAGCGCATGGAGAAGCTGCTGTGAGCCGGCTCCGTGTCGCGCTCGCCGCCGCGCTGGTGCTGATCGCGCCGACGGCGCACGCGCAATCCCGCGATGATGCGAGGACCGGCTATTGGTGGTATCGCGCGCCGCCCAAGCCGCCGCAGGAAACCACCGATCCCGATGCGCTGGCGAAGCCGGTCATTCCGCCGATGGCGGAGCTGGCGACATGGACGCCGCCCAAGATCCGCAAGCTCATAGAGCAGCAGCGCGATTATGCCGCCACGGTGCTGACGGTCGATGCGGTCGCGGACTTCTGGCGCTTGCAGGATTTCGCGCGGCGCAAGGCGCGCGCCTTTGCCGGTGTGACGCAGATCGCGATGCTGCAATATCCCGAACTCAACGCCAAGTCTGCAAACCCTATGGTCGGCGAGGCCCGCGACCAGCTTTCCGCGCATAAGGATCAGGTGCGCCGCCAATATCTGCGCGGCCGCTCGAACGAGTTTGCGCTGGTCATGTTCTCGCGCTCGACCTGCGGCTATTGCCGGGTGCAATGGCCGATCGTCCAGCGCTTCCAAGAGGAGATGGGCTGGCAGGTCACGCTTCAGGACATCGACCGCAAGCCCGAGCTGGCTCAGCGCTTCGGTGTCGAGGTGACGCCGACCACGATGATCATCCGCAGGAATAGCCAGCAGCGCATGGTGATCGCTAGTGGCGTCGAGGCTTATCCGAACCTGATCCAGATGGCCTATCAGGCGGTGCGGCTCCTTTCCGGCGATATCCGGCCCGAACAATTCCTGACCGGCGCGGGCGAGGAAGACGGCTTCTTCGATGCTCTTGCGAACGGTCCCGTCTCTGCGACCGACCCGCGCGCCTTGGGCGGCGATCTGGTCGGCGCCAGCCTGGAACCGCAGCCATGAAGCGGCTTGCCCTCTCGGTGCTTGCTGGCCTCGTCGTCATGCCGTCCCTTGTGACGGCGCAGACGGTGACGCGCGAACAGGCAATCCGGGCGGCGGTCCATCCGGTCGCGACCGAGGCCGAGATGCGCGACTGGCTCGGCCGCGTTCCGGTGACGCGCGACTGGCCCCCGGATTTCGCCGCGACGCTGAAGGGCCAGGCGCCGGCTTTCGTCGTCGAGATGAGCACCGCGCCCGGTTGCATTCCCTGTGCCGATCTCTGGGGGAAGCTCGGTGCGCTCGGCCGCACCTATGGCTGGAAGGTTCGCGCGATCGGCGCGCAGGAGGCGATGCTGCGCTCGGGAAGGCTCGACCTGCCCTGGATCGGGCATCCGGTCGCCTGGGTGCGGCCCGCGGCCGACGCCAACCGCATCATTCCGGTCGCGATCGGCACCGACCATGCCCCCAATGTCGCGCGCAACCTCTATCTCGCGGCCAAGATGCTCACCGGCGTCCGGCCTGCGGTCGGGGTGCGCGCCATGTCGAAATTCACCGGGATCGTGGCTCCGCCCGCGCGCCCATCCACCAACAGGCCGAGGAACTGAGCATGGCGGGCCGGTTCTTTGTCCACTCCCATGAAGGATTCCCGCCATGGCTTCGCTGCGCGCGCGCCTGACCCTGACCGTCTGCCCCATTCTCTTTGCCTGCGCGCCCGCACCGGCGGCAGCGCAGAGCTGGGCGGAGAGCTGGTTCGATAATGTGACCTACACCTCGCCCGGCAGTTTTTCCGACCAGACGCGCGGTTATGTCACGGCGGGCGGCATGTCGGGGCGGGTCGACGTCCACAACGACTATCTGATGAGCGTGACGCTGCCCAAGGTCCGCGCCGGCTGCGGCGGGATCGATATGTTCCTTGGGGGTATGAGCTTCCTCGATCCCGACTATCTCGTGCAGAAGCTGGAGAGCATCCTTCAGGCTGCTCCTGCGGTGGCGTTTCAGTATCTGCTGGAAACGCTCGACGAGAAGATGGGCAACATCATCTCCAAGATGGAAGCGGCCACCAATTTCCTGAACAGTATTCAGGTCAACGACTGTCGCCTCGCCAACCGCATGGTCCAGATCGCCAGGGGCGACGACAATATGAGCGGGATCATCGAGGAAATGACCGGCTACAAGTCGGTGCGCGAGGGCTTTTCCAAGAGTTACCAGCAGAGCCGGGAGAAGCTTCAGGCGAACCAGGGCAATCCGACCGAGGACTTGAAGGACGCGCTGGAGAATTGCCCGCCCGAGGTCACGGACATCTTCAAGACCGGCTCGCTGCTCGCCCATGCGGCGGCGCGGGTCGGTGCTTCGGACTGGGCAGGCGTCATGCGTGCCCGCGTCGGCGACGTCTATATGCGCTGGGACGCCACCGACAGGGTGCCCCTGTTCACGGCGATCCCGGCCTGTCCGCGCCAGGACACGGAGGGCATCGACGATTTTCTGACCGGCCAGGTCCAGAGCCGTGCGCTCGCGATTCCGCCGACGGGAACGGATTGTTCGGTCGACGGCAGCGGCAAGGGCGCGCTCATTCTCGCCCGCGCCCGCATGGACGCCATCGCCGTCAAGATTCGCACCCGTTCCGCGCTGAGCGCCGACGAACAGCAGTTCGTGGCGAATGTGCGCACGTTGCCGGTCTATCGCCTGCTGGAATGGGGCGTGCGGCAGGGCGTGGTGAGCAGCGTGATCGGAGACACCGACGAGCTGGTGGCGCTGACGCTCGCCTATCAGATGCTGAACGATCTGACGCGGAGCATAGATTTTGCCGTGTCCAACGCCGAGCGCGGCGTGAGCGCGGCGGGCGCCGGCGATGCCGGCAATGCCAAGGTCTGTCAGACCCGGATATTGTCCAAGGGCATCGAGCAATTGCGCGAGCTGCGCGACGAGGTGCTGCGGCAGCGCGCGCAGATGCGACAGTCCTATATGGCGGCGCTCAACCAGGCGAACCTGTCGGCGACCTATGCGGGCGTCATCCGCCAGCGCGACCGCGACGCGCGCGATGCCGCCGGCGCCGCCGCCAACCGCAACCGCTGAGCGAAGGACCGCGCCATGACTCGTTTGCTCCGCGCCCTTGTCGTCATGACCGCGATGCTGGCGGCGACGCCGGCCTTCGCGATCGACACCAGCTATCACACCTATGACGGCTTTGCCGAAACGGTGGACGCCTTCCGTCTCGTCTCGATGATCTTCGGCGATCCGCGCTACGAGACGCTGGTGCTGATCGTCGCGGTGGTCGGGATCGGGCTCGGCGCCTTGCTCGCCAGTGTCCGGGGCTCGGGCATGGGCCTCGTCGCATTCGGTTTCCAGATGCTGATCGGTGTCGGCCTGTTCGTCGGCATGGTGGCGACCACGGGCACGGTCCATGTCTATGATCGCGTCCGCAACGCCTATCAGCCGGTTGGCGACGTGCCCAATCTGATCGTGCTGGTCGCGGGGATGACCAACATGATGGAGCGCGCGCTGGCCGAGACGATCGACGACAGCACGACCGATCCCAATGCCAAGCTGGAGTTCGGCGCGGGCGGACATAGCTTCGACCTGTTCCTGAATGCCGCGAGCCCGCGCGGTCCGATGACCGACACCTTCCTCGATGCGACCATCAAGGACTATGTGCGCCAATGCTATCCGGTCGCGCGCGTCTCGCCTGCGTATGGCGTCGACGACGACATGCTGTTCCGCACGACGACAGACCTGCCCGCGGCTTTCGCGGCGATGGCGGGACCGGCCACTTACAGCACCGTCTATAGCGCGGCCGACAAGGCCGGAACGACAGTGAGTTGCAATGAGGCCTGGGAGCATATCTCGTCGCGGCTGTCCGAGACCGCGTTGTTGGATACCTATGTGACGCAGGTCTGCACCCGCACCGGCTATGACGTCGCCGATGCCACTCAGCTTGCCCGTTGCCGCTCGAACCTGGGCGAGATGGGCCAGATGATGATGGATACGCCGCTGACGCTTCAGCAGTTCCTCACCAATGTCATGCTCGGCAATACGGTGGGTGACGTGCTGTTCGAGGACAGTCCGGCCACCGCCGCGCGCGTAATGGCCAATCGCGCGGTGATTTCGAGCGGCCTCGCCACCATGTCGACCGCGAACGAATGGATGCCGACGATCCGGGCCACCGTGTTCGCCATCATGCTGATGATGATGCCGATTGCGCTGCTGTTCATCCTGACGCCGATCAATCTTCGCGTCGCGAGCTTCGCGCTCGGCCTGTTCGTGTTCGTCGCGCTGTGGGGCGTGGTCGATGCCGGCATCTATCAGCTCACGCTCGGCCGGGCGACGGACGTGCTGGCGGAGATGCGCGCGAACAATGTTGCGGCCAATGCGTGGATGCTGGCGCCGTCGGCGGCCATGAAGGCGCTGGCGATCTTCGGCTCGTTCCGCACGGCGGCGGCGGGCCTGGCCGGGGCATTCGTGTTCACGGTCTTCCGCTTCTCGGGCAATGTGTTCACGGCTTTCACCTCCGGCGCGCTCGGCGTGCAGGGCCAGGGCACCGCGGCGGCGGCCCCGCTCGCCACGCGCGAAGGCTATGCGTCCGCGCTGGAAGCGCAGGCGTCCGCCGGCGGCACCATGGCGCGCGCTGGTGCAGCCTCCAACTTCGGGGATTTCGGGGAGCGTTCGACCTTTGGCGCCAATCGGGCGTTCGGCGCGGCAAGCCGGGTGATCGGGGAGCATGGCGGCGGCGCTGCCGGAACGGCCGCCTTCGGCTTGGGCGGCCTCGATGCCGCGCGCGAGCTGGGCGGTCTATCGCCGGCGCTTGCCGGGCGCAGTCTCAGCGATCCGGCGACCGTGCGCGCGGTGCAGGACAATGCCACCACGGCCGCGATCCACAATTTTGCCGAGAAGGACGCGCTGCGGGCGCTGGGCACCGGCTATTTCGGGGAAGGCCAGTCGGGCGAGCGGGCCTTTGCCGGCTTCGCGCAGAAGATGGTGCAGTGGCGCGCGTTCGGCGACCAGCGCGCCTACGATATGATGCTGTCGGGCGCGCAGCGGCATTTCGAGCGCAATGGCTACGATCCGAAGGATGCCGCGCTCAAGGCGTCGACGGTGATCGGACAGGCATCGGCCGATCCGACGTTCGCCAAGCTGATCGCCAATGCCTATGCGCAGGAGCAGATGCTGCGCAACGATTTGACCGGCGCGCAGATCCAGGTCGGCGCGATGGAAGGCCGGCGCGACTTCGCGGGCGGCAATGTCGCCGGGATCGAGCGGCGCAATGTGGCGACCGAACAGGCGCACCGGACCGGCAACAACGAGGGCCAGCGCAATGCGGCATCCATGCTCGGCCTGTCGGTGCAGGAGACGTCCCGGCGCATCGGCTTCATCAACAGCCTTTCCGGCGAGGCGCGCTCCACCGCGATCTCGCAGCTCTCCCGCGCGACCGGCCGCAACGAGGCGCAGGTGCTGCGGGCGCTCGAAAGCTACAATGCCGCGGTGCAGGTCGGCACTGCCGATGGCGCGAGCGCCGAGGCGGCGCGCGAAGGCACCAGCGTCTATGGCCGCACGCGCGAGGCGGCGGGCTATGATTTCGCGGAGCGGTCGGGCCGGCTCGACGCGCAGCGCGAGGTCGGCCATGACGGCACGCGCTCGGCCGCTCGTATCGGGGAGCAAAGAAAGCAGGCCGACAATGCCGGCTATGCCGAGGGCGCGGCGGCGGCGGGCATGTCGGTGCGGCAGGCGGCGAGGCTCGACAGCTTCATCCGCACGCTCAGCCAGGGCGCGGGCAATCAGGTCGATATGGCCGAAGGCGGCGCGGCCGGCATCGCCGATCGCGCGCGCAACGAGCGGTTGACCCGCATTGTTGAGAATGAGCGCCTTTCGCGCATGCAGAGCCTGCTCGCCGACCATGGCGTCACCATGTCGAAGCGGCAGATCGCCATGGACCAGAATGGGGATCTGAGCCTCAATCTCACGCCGGAGACGGCGGCGCAGCTCTGGCGCGGCGGTCTGATCAACGAAAGCCAGCTTGGCGCGATCGCAGATGGCGGCCGTGCGCGTTTCAGCTTCGCGCACAATGACGTGCTGGTGTCGAGTTCGGTCGGCTTCCAGCAGTCCGGCCGTAGCGACACCAGCACGCGGTTCGAGGCTGGCAAGCAGGCCGGGCCGGACACGATCGAGCATTTCATGGGCGGCGGCGCCGAAGGCCAGGCGATGATGCAGAACTGGCTCAAGGGCGGTTTCGAGATGGACCGGCACGGCAACTGGCGCTTGAAGCCGCAGGTGGCCGACACGCTCCAGCGCGACGTGCAGGCGATCATCGCGCAGACCGGATGGCATAGGTCGCTGTCGCGGTCCGCGCAGGATCAGACCACGATGGGCACGTCCGTCGGTCTTGACCTCGGAGGCTCGGTTGGCGTCTCGGAATCCGACGTGTCCGGTGGAGTGCCGCAAAGAGGGCAGCAGGGACAAGAACGTGGAAATCCGTCCCCACCGTCACCGCGCCAAGCCCGTTCGACCTCCGGGCGTGTCGGTGCGCAGATCGGATTCAGCAGCCGCGACGTTGGTATTACCAGCGAAAATGCCCAATCGTCGCTCGACATTGTTAACTATGACGTGCGATCGGCCATTGCCGCTGCTGAGCGTGCCGCCGCCCGTTCGTCGCGCCCGGAAGAAGCCTTTTCCCGCGAGCTATCGAACCGGGTGCTTGGACCCGAGGGTTTGCGCAACCGCTATCTTGGCGACGCGGATTCCGGGCGAGAGACCTTCGATATCACCGGCCCGCTCACGTCGATCGAACAATCGTCCGTTCTCAAGTCGGGCCGGTTCTCGAACGATATTGATGGAAGCCTGGGGGACGGCGATAGCTCGTTCAAGAAGCGTTGATGTGAGCGCCGTTGTTGGGACTGAGCGAGTTGCCGACATAGAGAGTTCCAGATCTCGGATCGTAAATGTCGGTTGTGGCATTGAGAGCCTCAAACGCCCGCTCGTGCTCTTCCTCCAGTTCCTTGGCCGCGTCGAACTCGTTGCCGGATGGCATGGCCCGATCGCTAGTGGTCGAGAAAGCGTCAAGCCAATGCTGCGCATAGCCAAAGCCCAACACCAGCAGCGCGGTCATCGGGAAGAACAGGACATTGAGGTAGCCGGCCAGCGCGCCGCTGTAGAACTGGTCCAGTGGCTCGATCTTCGTGGCTCCGGCCATTCCCGCCCACCAGAGCGGGATCGCCGTCCACCAAGTCTTGGCATACCACGGACGCCAGAGCCAATCGGACGCACGGTGCGACGATGTTCCGGCATCTATGGCAAGAAGCGTGGAATTGGTCGACACGATAATTTCCCTTCGGTGGAAAGCATAGCACGGCTACGCGGCAAATAAAAGGGAAATATATACTTTATACAGATATATCAATGTATTAGATTGATATTTGCCATTCATTCGAACTAGGCGGCAAGCGGCATTTCGATCATTTCAGGAAGAACTCGACCGGCACGACCAGTTCCAGCGTGTCGCCGGTCTTGTCGGCAGGAGGCTTTGGGAGCGGCGATGCGCGCTTGGGCAAGGCCACGGCTTCGCGATCCAGATCGGGGAAGCCCGAAGATCGCTCCAACCGCGAGGACAGCACCATGCCCTCGCGATCCATGACGAAACGGATATAAGGCACGCCCTGTTGCCGTCGCGTCATGGCGAGGCGCGGATAGCGGCGATGCTTGTTGAGCGCAGCCAGGACGCGGCCCTCCCATGTGTCGGGGGCATTGCTCGACATTTGTGGCGCGGGTGGTGCAGGTGCTGTCTTCGGCGCGGCCGTCTCCGGCTCGACCGGGGCGGGATCAGCGGGCTTGGACTGCACGGCCGATTGAGGCATCGATACCGGCGCGATCGGAACCATGGTGCGCTCGATGGGCTGCACTTGGGGCGGCTCCGGCTGCTTCTCTTTCTTCTCGACGGGCTTGGGCGCTTCCTTTTCTTCGGGCGGCGTCTCCGGTGGCGAGGCTTCGGGCAGAAGATTCACGACTGTCAGTGCGGACGGCGCCTTGACGGGAACGACATGGTTGATGGTGAAGAAGAAGCCCGCAAGCGCCAGTGCATAGATCATCGCGGTCCCCGCGAGGCCGACCAGGCGGTTGCCACGGTCGGGCTGGTAGCCATGCCTTTCCGTGACGGGCTGGGCCTTCTGCTCCGGCTGCGAGGGCGGCACGGTCATATCCGGTTCTTCCCGCTCGGGACGGTGGGCGACAAGCGGCTTCATGAGGGCACTCCGGGGAGCATGAGGAAAACGGCCAGCGCCAGCGGGAGACCGAAGGCCAGCAGCCAGCCCCATGCACGGGCGGCGCTGCGGGCATGGAAGGCCGACATGGCGACACCTGCGAAGACGGCGAAGCTCGCCAGCGTGGCGGCATAGACGGCCTCCACGCGATCCATGCCGAGCCGCGCCAGCAGCAGCGACAGCGCCACGGTGACGAGCGAGGTCAGCGCATAAGCCCCCAGCGTCCCCGCGACGAAGCGGAACATGGTCGACCAGCGCCCGCGCGCCTGTTCGGTCGGGCGGATCATGGCCGGAGCTTCCGCATGATGCGCTCGCGGTTGGTGTTGGTGGCGACGACAAGCGCGGCCGCGATGGTGAGCCATCCGAACCACGCCACCGCGCCATAGCCCCAACCAAGACCAGCGCTGGCGACAGCGAAAGCCAGCGCCAGCGCAACGAAGCCGGATAGGCGCAGCGCGCGGCTTGCTGCCCGCGGCAGCTTGCGGCGAAGCCAGTCCTGTTGATGTCGCGCCGTGGCGAGCAGCAGCAGGACGAAACTGGCAAGCGCGAGAAGGAAGATGACCGCATGGATCATGTGACCGCCTCTGCCAGCTCGCGTGCCTTCCGGCGCGGGGCCGCCTTCGGCTTGTAGGCAGCGACCTTCCATGCGGCCAGCGCCAGAGCGGCGGCACTCGTCAGCATGGCAAGGTCGAAGCCGGCGAAGATCCAATCCCGCGCGATCAGGCTGGGGACAAGGCCGCGCTCCGTGGTGAAGGCGTTGACGACAGGCACCAGCGCATAGAGCGCGGCGCAAGCAGACAGCGCCTCGATCCATGCGCGCTTGGCGGGCCGCGCGACCGTCCAGACGAACAGGCCGCCCCAGGCGATGAACAGGCTGTTGATCTCCCAGTCCGCCCGGTTCGCCATACCTAGCGGCAACAGGCGGTTGGCGAGGAAATAGACCGCGATCCCGGCGGGGGTGCCCGCGATGACGCCGATGTTCAGCCGCTCGACCAGCCGGAAGCCGAAATGCGGCCGCGCGGGATCGGGCTGCTTGGCGCGGCGCTTCACCGTCCAGAGGACAAGGCCGCTCGCGACCATCACCGTTCCGCCGATGCCAGAGAGGAAATAAAGCCAGCGCAGCACCGGCCCGGCGAACCAGCCTGCGTGGAGCTGAACCATCACCCCTTCGGTCGCGCGGGCCGCGCCCGATCCAGATGATGCACCGTCCTGCACCGCGCCTGTCACCGCGTTGAGATGAAGCGGAGGCGGATTGTTCCCTAACCCGTCGCGCAACGGAGAGAACGTAGCAACGGCGGCCGCATCGCCCGGATGAAAGATCACGAGGGAAGACGGAGACATGCCCCACTGCGTCTCCGCCTGTGCGATCAGGAGCGGCAGCGGCGCGACAGGGGTGGACCTCCCGCTTGCCTCCAGCGTCCCGGCTTCGGACGACGCAGCCTTGTAGAAGGCTTCCTCGCTGCCGTAGTTCGCGCTGATCGCCCAGGGCATCAGCGTGAACAGCAAGGCGACAAGGCCAGTATAGGTCATCATCAGATGGAAGGGCAGCGCGAGGACGCCGGTGATATTGTGCGCGTCGAGCCATGATCGCTGGCCCTTGCCGAAGCGCAGCAGGAAGAAATCCGCGAACAGCTTCTTGTGGGTGACGATGCCGGACAGGATCGCCACCAGCATCGCCAGGGCGGCACTGCACACGATATAGCGCGCGACCCACCACGGCATGTAGTGCAGGTCGAAGTGGAAGCGGTAGAGGAACCAGCCGCCGCGCGTGTCGCGCAGTGTCTGTTCCTCTCCGGTTGCCGGATCGAACACGGCTTCCCCGGATTCGCCCGAACCGTCTTCGCGCAGTCGCCATAACGCCCGGATCGCATCGCCGCCGCGTGGGGACGGTAGCGTGATGCTCCAGAAAGCGGCATCCGGTGCCTTGCGCGCCAGCGTGGCTCCAACCTTGTGCAGCGCCCCGGCGGTCACACCGCCCGCCCGGAGTTCCGGGCGCATCCAGCCGGAAATCTCCTGTTGGAAGAAGGCAGTGGTGCCGAACAGGAACACGAGGAACAGCACCCAACCGGGGACCAGCCCCGCCCAGGTGTGCAGCCATGCCATGGATTGCCGAAACGACCGCTCCGGCAATCGACCCGCTGCCATGCTGGCGGAGGCGAGCCGCGCTCCTTCCCGCATCAGAAGTTCGCGCTCACCGTCAGCAGGAAATTGCGCGGCTCACCGAACATCTCGGACGCACCATATAGTCCTCCATAGCCGATGGCGGAGTAGTAGGTCTTGTCGAAGACGTTGTTGACGTCGAGCTTGACGTTGAGGTGATCCGTCAAACGATAGGTGGCCGACAGGTCCGCGATCAAATAGGCGTTTTGCTGATTGCGGGCTATGTCGCCATAGGCATTCTCCTCGTCCCAATACATCTTACTCTGCCAGTTGATCCGCCCGCCAAGCGTCAAACGGTCTAGCGAGCCGGGCAGTGTATATTGAGTGCTGAGCTTGAAAAGCGTGGTCGGGACCGTAGCATCGAGCCGCTTGCCGATATTGACCGGATTGGCATCCTTTCGGTAGCGGACATTGGAATAGGTAAAGCCGCCCCCGATCTGCCAGCCTTCGGCAAGGGCGCCCTGCAATTCGATATCCACTCCCTCGCTGCGCACGAGGCCGGCAGCGCCGAAGCAGGCTTGGGGAGCAATGGTGCAGCCGCTCTGGTCGGTCAGATAGGCGGGCCGATTGCTCTCCTCGACGCGGAACAGCGCGATGCTGCCGTTCAACGCGCCGTCCAGATATTCGCCTTTAACGCCGATCTCGTAGTTCTCACCGGCACGAGGTGGCAGATAATTACCGTCCAGGCCGCGCAAGCTCTGGGGCTGGAAGACATCGGTGTAGCTGACATAGGCGGAGTGCTGGCGCGCGAACTTCCAGGTCAGCCCTGCATATTTCGTCAGATGCCCGTTTACCGAATAGGATTCGGTGCCCCCCGGTTGCACGCGATCAAACCAGTCCAGGCGCGCCCCCAGGAGCAGATCCAGCGACGCGGCCAATCCGAAGCGGCCGGCCGAATAGACACTGATCTGCTCGAAAGGGGTTCTTGGATAATAGCTATACCAGCGGCTGGTGCTGCTGACATCGGGCATCGGCGCGGCATGGTTCCATGTCAGCGGATCGACGCCACTGGTCAGCGGGGCATCCCAGCCCTCCATCCACTCATCGGTGCTCCTAGTCTGGCGGTTGAACGTCCCGCCGATGACCAGATCATGCTCGCGCCCGAGCAAGGAGACCGGACCGGACAGCTTGAGGTCGCCCGCTATCTGTCTGCGCGACGTCACGCCCTTATACCAGACATGCCCATAGCCGCCGACATCGGGCGTGGGGACCACCCATGTCGCCAGCATGTCGTAGCTACGCTTCACACGGGCACCATTGAAACTCAGTTTCCAGTCCGCGCCGAAATCATGGATCAGACTGAGGTAGAAGGTGTCGGCCTTGTTCTTGTCATATTCCCATTCGTTGCCGATGAAGGTCGAGCGCGGCAGGTCGAGATGGCTACCGTCATAGCTCGTCGGCAGTCCTCCCCAACTCATGTTCCTGTTGGAATAGACGTGGGAATATCCGATGTTGAGCGTGGTGCGTTCGGTCAGGTCGATGTCGACCGTAACATAGCCGAGGTGCTTGTCGTTGAAGGCAAGGTCGTAATAATTGCCGGCGTCTTGGAATGATCCTACCAGACGGATGCGCACGCGGCCATCTTTGGTCAGGGGACCACTGACATCGGCCATCGCCCGATAGTCGTCCCAGCTCCCGACGCTGGCGGCGCCCTTGAATTGCCAGGTGCTTGTGGGCCGCTTGCGGATCATGTTGATGGCGCCGGCCGGGTTGCCGCTGCCCTGCATCATCCCCGTCGCACCACGCACGATTTCCACGCGGTCCTGCATGGCTAGGTTGCCGAGCGTGTCTTCGTCACCGATGTATTCGCTGACAATGCCGTCCTGCGTGAGGGTGTCGATCGCGAAACCGCGAGACATGAAGTTGGGGCGCGCGTCGTTGGAAGCGCGCCGCAGCCCTGGTGTCGCCATTGCGACATCCACAAGATCCACCAGATTGTCGGCCGCGATGCGGGCGCTGGTCAGCACCGTCACGGATTGCGGCGTTTCGCGCATGGTCAGCGGCAGGTGGGTGGCGCTGGACATTATGCGGGTGGTGAAGGAGCGCGTGTTTTCCGTGGCGTCCGGATCGGAGGTGATGCTGGGCGCAATACTGGCATACCCGCTGCCGCCGCCTTCGCCCTCGACGCGCACAGGGCCGAGCTGGATCGCGCCATCGGCCGATTGCGGCGCGCGCTCGATCACGACCGAGCCGGCCGTCAGATAGCGGAAGGTCAGGCCGCTTCCGGCCAGCAGACGCGACAAGGCTTCGCCGGCGCTCATGCTGCCCGAGACCGGCGAGGACGTCTTGCCGTCCACGTCCGCCGCCTCGAACCCGATTTGCAGGCTTCCCTGCTGCATCAACTGGCGCAGGGCATCGCGGAGCGGTTGCGCGGGAATGTTGAAGCTGCGCGCGGAGGCGCTCGACGCGGGGGCGGTTTGCGCGATCGCCGGATTGGTCGTGACGAGACAAAGCGCGGTGCCCGCCAGCATCAGATGCCTGGAAAAAGTCAGCAGGCGTGGCCGCACGCAAACCGTGAAACTCATAATGTCCAATCCCCTTCGATCCATCAGCAAGCCGCCCCGCGCGGCATCCGGTAGCGGACCTATTGAGAATGCAACTCAATACGCCCTCATAGGGGAGACTGTTGCCGAAGGGCTTTTCCCAAAGGCAGGAAGGAAATTTTTTTAAGGGGCGGGATTGGGGCGGATGATGACGATTCCGCCGGGCAGTGTGGTCATTCGCAAGCCGCGCATCTGAACGACGGTTTCCAGGGCTTCATCGGGCCGCTCGATCAGGAAAAGGCCGCTGACAGGATCGGCATTGCCGAGATCCCCGATCGTCCAGACCGGCGCGCGGCGGTAGCGCGCGATCTCGGCGATGGCGTCCTGCACCGGCTGCTTGTCGAACAGCAGCTCGCCCTTGCGCCATGAGGCGAGGCGAGCGGCGGGCTGGGCCGCCAGCTTGTCCAGCCCGGCGGCTGTGTAGCGAACACGGTCGCCCGCGTGCAGCGTCGGGCCGCTCCTGCTGCCCGGCGCGCGCACCTGCACCGCGCCTTGCGTCACCCCGACCTCGACCGCGCCGCCATCCCGCCGGACTTCAAAGCCGGTGCCGATGTCGTGCGTCTCGCCGTCCAGCGCTTCCACAAGGAAGGGACGGCCTTCATGGCGCACGTCGAACCAGGCGCGGCCCGCCAGCAGATGCACGACGCGCCGGTTGCCGTCGAACGCGACCGAGATCGCGGAATCGCTGTCCAGCATCGCGGTCGTGCCGTCCGGCAGCGCGACCGATCGCACTTCGCCGACAGCGGTGCGATGATCGGCGCGCAGATCCAGCACCAGCGACGGGATGATGAGGGCCGCGACGATGCTGGCGGCCAGCGCCACCGGCACGGCGCGCAGGAGGCGGCGGCGCGTGACGCCCTGCCGGGGCATCGGGCGGATGACGGGCTGGGCGGGCGGAGGCGCGGCCAGCGCATCGGCGACGGTATCCAGATCCTGCCATAGCGCACGCTCGCGGGCGAAGGCGCGGGCATGGCGCGGGTCGGCCACAAGCCAGGCTTCCAGCGTATCCAGTTCGGTCGCGCTGATGTCCTTCGCCACCAAGCGGGTGATCCAATATTGCGCGCGTTCCCGCAAGACGGGATCGCTGCCCGGCTCGGCATCGTCGCGGTAAGGATCGGACGGATTGGACATCAGTGCTGCGGCAGTCCTGGGCCGGTGATGGCGAATTGCCATCCCTCTACCGATAAGACTGTTCGCGAACACCTTTTCCCAAGACAGGCAGAAAATAAAATCACGCGTCGTCTGTGTCCCCGTCGCGAATGCGGCCGAGCCGGGCGAGCGCGCGGCGAAGATGATTTTCGACGGTGGTCGTGGTGACGCCGACCTGTTCCGCCGTCTCGCGCTGGGTCCGGCCTTCGAAGCGGGTCAGCCGCAATATGGTGCGCGTCGGCTCCGGCAGCGCGGCGATGGCCGCGCGTATCCGCTCCAGCGTCTCGCGCGATTCGACGATGCGCTCCGGCCCCAATTCGTAGTCGACGCCCCACAACAGCGCCTCGGCGCGCGTCGCCACGGTCGCCTGCCGCTGGTCGCCCTGGACGTGATCGACCGCGACATTGTGCGCGAGGCGGCGCAGATAGGCGTTCTTGTCGATGATCGGGGGATCGTCCCTCACCGTCTGGACCTTCAGCCAGAGCTTTTGCGCCACGTCCTCGGCATTGTCGGCGCCCACGAGCCGGCGCACCTGCCGAAGCAGGGACGGCCGCTCGCGCATGAAGAGGCGCGTCAAGGCAAGGGCATTGGTCGGCATGTCGATGCTGCTACTAGACCAAGTGCGAACGACTCGCAATTAAAGCGGCGCGAAAACCGCTCAGGGCGAGGAGACCGGCACCGTGCCGCCCGATCAGGCCGTAGCGCGATGAAACCGGATATCCGCGCTACGTCGCTTTGACCGCCCGCCGTCTTACTGTGATTTCCAGCCGTTCTATTTCATCCGCCAGTGCGGAGAGCCGCAGAATATCTACGGAAGATGTTCCCCTGATCTTCGAGAATGCCCGGTCGAATATGGCAACGCATGGCGCATCGGTCAGGCGAGACGAAAACAGGATGCCGTCGACAGTCGTTCGCTTGTGCAGTTCTTCGGCGAAGCGCTGGCCGGTGAGGTGGGCGCGTGCGCCTTTCGCATCGGTGTCGACGCCCAGCTCATAGGCGGCAGGTCCGGTCAGATCGAGCAGGGCCAGAGGCGCGCGCGTGCTGATTTCCGTGGCGACGAGGCTCTCCAGAAAGGGACGATAGAGGTAACGGCGCTGTTTGCCGGCAAAGCGATCGCGCACGATCGCCTCGGCAAAGGCGGTTGGAAAATCTTCCGCCGCGTAGAGCACCCGGAACAGCTTGTTCGGACTGGAAAAGCGGCTCGCGCCGAAGCCCGCTTCCGCGGGCGTCGAGCGATGGCGGGCCGGAAAGATACGGGGCCAGTCGCGAAACTCGACTGGCCCCGTTCGCGCCTCGATGCGCCGAAGGTCCAATTTCACTGGTAGTCGAGCGCGCCTTCCGCCGCGCGTGTCACGTCCTCGACCTTACCCTTGCGGAGCCATTCGACCGGCTCGATACCGCCCGTGAAGCGGTTGGGCGTCACCAGCCATTCCCATGCCGTTTCATCATCGTCGAAATGCGCCCGCACTTTGTCCAGCCCTCCGACCGGCCCCTTCCGCTCGAATTGCCGCAGCGGATAGACGAAGTTGCGGATGCCCTTGCGAAAGGCGAGGATCTTGTGCGCGCGCCGCCAGTTGTCGAGCGTTGTCCGGGTCACGCCGAGACGCGCGGTGATGTCGCCCGCGCCGAGCAGCTCGGAGGCCGCCCACTCGTCGGTTTCATCCGTGACGGTCAGCTTGTCGAGGCGGGCCATGGCGGCTGGCTCGGGCAGCACCTCGCCGAGGCCTTTTCCGATCATCATGCGTGCGGGCGGCACATCGTCGGCGGCCGACACGACGACGCGCGCCAGCCGCTCGGCATCGGGCTGCGGGCGCTGGAGCGCCGCTGCGAGTTCGCGTAAGGCGGCAAAGCTAAGTGCGCCGACCTTTTGCTGAAACAGGGTCATGACTGCCTCCAGGGCATCCTGGCGGGTTCTGAGCGAAACTTGGGTCATGGGCGATTCCTTTGTGCCCAATATAGAAAGTTTGCCAAGTTTGTAAAGTCTGTGGCGAGCGCCAACGGGGACCGGGGGCATGAGTTTCATTGCAGGATCGCGCGTTCCAGCCAAGCGACCAATCCGCCGTCTCGCCAACGCGCGGGTGTCACGACGTAGCTGGAGTCGTCATTCCGGGGCTCTAGGCGCTCAGGCGTGCCGCTCGGCTCGATGGCGATATGCAGCTCACGAAGCACGGCGTCCCCTCTGCGGAGGGTCAATCTGATATCGTGGCCGGGAGCAGCCCCTGTCGTCGGCAAGGCTCGCTCGATCGCGCAATCCACCCCTTGCCGGTCCAGCGCCTCCTGAAGCCCGATCAGGGCGCGCAGCACGTCCCGCTCCAGATCCGAGAAAACCGGAACGAACTGGCGCGCGCTGAGGATCGGCTGGGCATAGCCGCGAAGGGCTTGGGCCTTCTGCTGCCCATCGATCCGGCACACCACCAGCACGAGATAGGGACCATCGACGGCCGGTGGCGTGTCGATCGCTTCCGCGACCCGAAAGGGCGGATTGTGCGGCGCATAGGCCAGCGGCGTCCGCACGTCGGTCGCATAGAACAGAAGGAAGCCCTGAACATTGTCGAGGCAGCGCGCCATGGTCATCAGCAGGCGTTCGGTGACGGTGCCTCGCCTGTGATCTCCGCCGAACAGCCAGAGATGATCGGCGAGACTAAGGCCGGGGACGATATCGAACCGGCCTGCGGCATCCTTCAGCGCGGCGAAGGCATCGGTGATGGATGGATCGTCGGGCGCCTCGGATGGCGGCGCGATGATGGGACAGCGGGCCGCTTCGAGCAGCGTGTGCAGGAGCGTTTCGAGTTGCGGTCTGCATTGCTCCTGCGCTCGCCCGGCCAAGGGCCGCAGGTCATGATGGAAGTCCACCGCGAACAGAGGACGATCGGTTGTTCCCGACAGATCTTCGCTCATGCTGTTGGCAGGCAGGGTTGCCGTCTCCGTTGTGCAGTGGCCGGGCGGCGCGGACTGTAGCGTCGCGGCGATCGACAAGAAAGCATCGGCAAGCCAGGGTGCCGCTTCGGTTTGAATTGAGGCGTCTGCGATCCGGTATCTGGCTTGGTCAGGGCCCAGCCGATAACTATCTGGTAAATAACCGGACCATTGCTTGTTTCTGGCTTTTCGGCTGCAAAGGGCCCACCGTTCCAGGCGTTGAGGCCGGACGAAATTCAAACTGAAAACAGCATCCGCGCCTTGCCTATGGCAGGCAAGCTACAGCGAGTCCGTGGCAACCGGACCTGCTTGTGCATCGGCGCTGTCGGCCGTGTCCTTGCCGAAACCGTGATAGGTGACGATCCGGCGCGTCGGGACGTCCGCCCGCGGCACGGACTGCGACACCCCGCGCACGGACATCATGGCTGCGGCGGGCGGCGCCATCGCCGACGCGAACATCTCCGTTCCGAAGCGCGCGCGCATCTTGCCGGCAACCAGTGCGGCATAGCGCTGCTGCCGCCACGCTGTCGGACTATGGTAAAGGCCGACCGCCTTCCAGTATCCGCCTGCCTGTTCCAGCGCCGAGAGGAATATCCATCGGGCGGCTTCGACGTTGAAGCAGGCATCATAGCGAAGCCAGTGGCGAATATCCGAAGGCGCGCGACCCAGCATCTTGGCAAAGCGCGGCACCCACCAGCTATTCACCTGAAGCGGGCCGAGATCGTGGCTGCCATTGGTGTTCCTGATTTCCGCACCGAGCCAGCCGGCTTCCTGATCGCGCAAGCCCCAAAGCGTGCGTTCCAGCCAGAGTTGGCCGCGCGATGCCTCGCGGATGCAAAGCGCGATCCGCGTCTCGTCGGACGGCCGCGACTTGGCGGCAAGTGGCTGTGCAACGATCGCAACGACACACGCGGCAATCGCGGCGAACGATCGCACGATCCTCATGCCTGCCTCCTGCCATGGGGATCGCCCTGCGGCAGTCGCCTCGCCTTCTGCGCCGACGCAGTGCCGGTTCCGGGCAGAGCAAAAGGTGAGCCGGTGAGAAGCGCGAGCAGCCTGTTGCCGGAAATGATCTCGATGCCGGTAGCGCTGGAAACGGCTTCGCGGCTCTGGCCCCCGGTGCGCCCGGTATGGATGAACAGGCCGGGTTGCCGGCGCTGGTCGCAGAGACGGACAAAGTCTCGGACATGATCGGGCTTGATGGCGCTGCGATAGCGCTTGGCCTGAATGAGCCAGGTGCGCCCGGCAATGACGACCTGGCCGTCCAGACCGCCATCGCCGGTATATCGGTGATTCCGAATGACCTTGAAACCCCGTTGCTCGAAGGCTTCCAGCAGCAGTTCCTCGAACGCGAGCGCGTCCATCGCGCGGAGCCGCGCAAAATGCAGCACCGCGGGCTGGTCCCGGTCCCGGCCGGAAAACTGGGCATACATGATCCGGGCCTGCCGTCTTCGCCAGCGATGCCGGATCGGGACGTGGAAGTGCCGCAGGAAGAAGGCGAGCAGCGCGAGGCAGACAAGCACTATCAGCAAGAGGTTCATGTTTCCTCCTATCGGTCGTGGCCGCCGCCATGACCGCCATGGTCATGGTCGGGTTGGGGCTGGTGGACGGGCTCGGCGCGATCGGCGTGATCGCCACCGCCGGCGCGCTCGGCCGCGCGATCCCGCTCGCGGTCGAGCGTCGCGCGCAGGAAGCGGTCGACGGCCATCGCGCCCTCATGCGCACGGCTGGCAAGGATCTCGCCAAGGCTGCGCGGCCCCCTGTCGGGCAGTTCGCCGCGCTCTTGCCGTTCCCGCTCCTGCCGCCGCATTTCGCGGTCCTGGGCATTGGTGTCGCGGGATCGGTCGAGCCGATCCCTGTGACGCGTGCTGCGGACGCGATGGCTGTCGGCTTGTAGCCTGCCAAGCGCTTCGAGGGTGGATGCCTTTTCCCCCGATCGTGCGTGCAGCTTCTCGGCAAGGCGCTTGAGATCTTCGGTCCAGAGTTTCACGCCGAGCCGCGCGCGAGTGATGGCGGTGTAGAAATTCTGGCCGTTGACCAGGCCGGACTCCACCGGCGCCAGGACAAAGACACGCGCATAGGTCTTGGATTGCGCAGAATAGACGGTTTCGGAGTAGCCGTGATCCCAAGTCTTGTGCTTGCTGAGATCGATGGTTTCCACGCGCTCGCCGCGATCCCACCGGATCGTGGCCATGGTGCCGTCCAGCGTTTCGACGGTGCCGCGCTCCGCATTCTTCAAGCCGAGTTGCTTGTTGACCAGGCGCCACTGGATGCGGTCGCCTTCGGCAAGGTCGCGCTTCTCGGTGAGGAAGACGTTGACATGCCCGGCTTTGCCGAGGCGTGGATTCCAGGCGATGGTCCGGCCGTTCTGATCGACCAGATGAACGACTTGCCGGCCCTTGCTGTCGCGGCCGGTGCCGGTGACGCGATATTCGGTGTCGCGCGCTATACCGATGCCGGCATTGTCGCGCGCGAACATCACCACCTGGCCGCCCGAATAGAAGCGCGCGAAATGCTTTTCCTGCTCGGTCATCGCGGCCGGGACCAGCACCTCCAGCCGGGCGTCCTGGGCTGCGAGCGCACCTTCGGTTTTCAGCGTCTCGCGGATCTGGCTGTTGACGATCAGGCGGGTGGCATTGTCGAGCACCAGAATATTGGTGGCGGCACGCGACGAAGGTTTGAGCCTGGTCCATGCCTTGACCAGATCTTCGGCAAGTTTCTCGGCACTCTCTCCTGTCGCCACCCGGTCCAGCGCCGCGAGCGATGCGGCATATTCGCCGTTTCGGGCGAGAGACACGGCGGCTTTCATCGCGCGCGTCTCCTGGCGCATCGATTCGGTGAGATAGCTGGTCGGCATCCCGAGCTGCTGGAGCAGCCAGAATGCCTTGCCCTGTTCGATGGCGCCGGTCTGCTTGGTGTCGCCGATCAGGATCAGCTTGGCGCCCGTGTGGCGGCTGATTTCGAGCAGCCGTTTCGCCTGCCGGTTGCCAAGCTGGCCGGCCTCGTCGACCACCAGAATGTGCTTCTCGGTGACGTCGTGCCCGCCCTTGGCGAGCAGCGACGCGACCGTTCTGGATTCGATTCCGGCCTTGGCGCCGAGATCGGCCGCGGCCGATGACGTCGGCGCGAGGGCGACCAGTTCGAAATCGGGCCGTGTCGCATTGACCAGCGCGCCGACGAGGGTGGACTTGCCCGAACCACCCACGCCCTGAATGCCGACAAGCCGATCGGTCCCCGATGCGATGTTGAACAAGGCGGCGGTCTGCGCGTCGGTCAGGCGGGCCGACTGCGCCGCCTCCATCAGCCGTTCGCGGGTCGCCAGCGGCGCGGCATCGCCCATGGCAAGGGAGAGATGTTCCGACAGCGCCAGTTCGAGGCGCACCGTCCGCAAGCTAGTCCGACCCCGCATCTGCGTCCGATCGCCGGACTGCTGTATGGTGCGGAAGAGTTTGGAGGTGGCTTCCTGCGCCTCCAGCAAGGGGCGCACATCCTCCAGCCGGACCTCGCCGACATGGGACGCGAGCGCGATGCGATAGAAGCGCCCCATATTGTTGACCGCTTCATGGGTCTCGGCCTGCCGGACACCGAACGCGGCGGCCTGTGCCGCCACGCGGCGGTCGGGCTCCAGTGTTTGCTCGCCCTTGCGCGCTACCTCGTTGGCGATTTCTTGCAGCGCCGGCTCCCAGGGTTTCGCCCGGTCCGCCCATCGCGCGTGAAGCTCGTCGAGGCCGACGGATTCCTTCGCCCGCCTGGTCGCATAGAAGGACTTCGCCCGCTGCGCTTGTCCGACATGGCCATGTTCCTTGGCGTGAGCATCGATCTGTTCGGCGCGCTGCGACATATCGCGCAGCATGTCTTCGGGGATGCCTTTGATCTCGAACAGGCCGCTTTTCGGGTCGAACTCGATTTCGTAGCCGATTTCCCGAAGCCGGTGGGCAAGCGCGTTGCGATAGACCTGTCCGCCGACCATCTGCTCGGCGAACATGGCCCGAGTTTCGAGGCTGACGACATTATCCCCCCTGAACTCGTTGGTCATGTTCATGACCACGACATGCGTGTGCAGATGGGGGTCGAGTTCCCGGCTGCTATGTTCGGTGAAGCGCGCGAACAGCAACCGGCCGGTCGTCACATGGACGATCTCTCCGTCGAAGCGCCGCCGGAGCTGGGCGTGTTCCTCGATATAGTCGATGGCGGCGCCGACCGCATATTCGTGGGCGGCGATGATCCGTTCATCGCCATGCACCAGCGCCATGATCGAGACGGATTTGGGGGCATTGACGGCGAAGTCCCAGCCGGGATGGTGTTGGAGCTGGCCGTCCTTGCCGTGCCGGCCGAGCTGGAAGCCCTCGACCTTTCCGGAAAGCATTTCCTGAAAGACGGCGGGATCGACCTTGCCCTCAAGGCCGAGGTCGGGGGCGAGGCGGCCGCCCCATTCGCTGTGTTCGTCGCCGCCCTTCGTATAATAATCGCCGATCGTATAGTATCTGGCGAGATTGGCGGGCGTGCCCTTGAGGCGCCGGGGATGAATCATGCCGGCCTCGCCGGGCCGCGAGGACCGCTTGCGCGGCCATGGGCGTCGAGCGGCACATTCATGCGCCCGCGCGTCGCGCCGAGGAAGGTGACGGGACCAGCTCGCTCATCTGGCGGCGGGAGATCGGACGGCACGGCATTCAGGTCTTCCGCTTCGCTCTGAATGGGCTCCGGCTCCCCTTGCTGCGGCGGGGGATTCACCGGCGGCGCGGCATTGGGATCGAAGAGGTCCGGCTGACGTGGCGGAGGTGCAGGTCGGCGAGCAGGCGCCTCCGCGCCGCGCTCGCTGGCTTCCCGTTCCGCCGCCGCCCTCGCGCGTGCGGCCGCCCGCACGCGGGCGATGATATCTTGCCCCGCCTGAAGGCGCGTGGGCGGGGTGTCGCGTTCGATGAAGGCGGGACAGACCGATGGCAGCGCATTGAAGCGATCGTCGAAGCGGACCACCGGCAGGTTGCGGCCGAAGCGCAGGAAGCCGGACAGGTTGGGAAGGTTCGTGACCTCCGTGTGCATCACGAGCGGCCGCGTCACCTGCATCCGAGACAGGTTGACGCCATCCCGCATGTCGTTGACGCCATAGGACATGCCTTCATTGGCCTCGACCTGCTCGACCTGGCCGAGATTCTCCGAGACGTGCTTGGCGGTGGCGGTGTCGTTCGCCCGCAGCGCCACCCAGGTCGAGCAATAGCCGGTGATGGCGGCGGCATCCTGAATCCCGTAGGTCGCTTCGAGCTGGGGATAGGACTGGAAGCCGAGGATACCGCAGCCGCCATATTTCCGGGCACGGGCAAGGAAGTCCGAGAGCGACGGCAATTTCTGGAGCGTCGGCAGCTCGTCGATCACGCAATAGAGGCGGCGATCCCGGTCGGGCGCGAGGCTCATGATCGCGCTGATCGCGATGTCGAGCCAAACGGTGATCAGGGGGCGAAGCGACGGGAGCTGGTCCGCCTTCACGGTGACGAACAGCCAGCTATCGTCCGTCTCGTTCTCCACCCATTCGCGGATGGAGAAGCCGTCGGTGGTATCGTCGAGATAGGAGAAGCTGCGCATCACCGAGGCGAGTTCGGCCTGGATGCCGGCGGAGGTTCTTTCGCCCTCGGTCGATATGAAGGCGGCCGCGTCGGTCCCTCTGGTGAAGGCGGCGAGATCCGCCAGCGGGGAGCGCAGCACGCGCTCCAGCAATACCGAGATCAGGGTGTGCTGCTGCCGGGCGAGCTTGCGCATGACGGCGACGAGCGTGCCGCGGGCCGACTTCGCCCAGAAGGGATCGCCTTGCTTGTCGGGAATGGTCGATTCCGCGATCTGGTCATAATGGTAGTCGCGGGGGACATCGACCCAGGGGCTCCATATGTCTGTGCGCTGATCGAGGGGGTTGAGCAGGATGTCGTGCCCCGGCCGATAGAATTTTTCGACGAAGCTCCCCGCGGTGTCATAGACGATGGCACGCTTGCCCTTCTTGCGGATACCGGCGAGCATGGTGGTGATGAGATTGGTCTTCCCCGTTCCGGGGGCTCCGATGAGCAGGATATGCTCCGGCTCGAAGGCATCGGGCATCGGGACGCCCCCGATCGAGAAGCTGCCTTTCTTCTGGCGCCAGAGCGCGCGACGGACCTGGGAGACGCTCCCGAAGCGGGCGCCGCGGACATATTCGTTGGAGCCGAGACCCTTCCCGGTGCGGGTGAAGTAGAACCACGCCCAGACGAGCGCGAGGATGGCGACGCCCCCCGCGATCGCCGCCCCGTGGATGAGATCGGTTTCGAGCTTGCGGAGGGCTTGCTTGGCGATTTCGGATTCGACCAGATAGTCGGCCGAGGTCCAATATTCGCGCCCCTCCGGCGTGCGGAAGAGGACGGGATCGTTGGTCCCAGGCGCGGCGTCGGCCTTAAAGGTGGCTTCGACCAGCTTGACGAGAACGAACCGCTGATAGTCGGTGGACCGTTCGAGCGCATACCAGGCCGTGCCCATCCCCCAGATGACCAGGCCGGCAATCATCGTCTGGATGAAGACCTGGGTGGTCATGCGGACATTGTGAACGATCGCCTGACCGCCCCGCGTCCACGATCCCAGGGTGTCGTTGCGGAAGATACTCATGGCCGTTGCTCGGGCGGGAGCAGGCCCCGATCGAGGAGCATCTGGCGCGCGTCGGCCATCCCCTCTTCGAGGGCGTCCGGGGATCGCCGGCGGATCGAGGCCGCGACGATCGCGAGGGTCTGGAGGACGCCGGAGAGGATCTCGTCCTGCGTCGTAAAGACATAGCCGCTGCGAGGATCGGCGGCCTGTTCGATAGCGGGACGGAGAAGTTCGGCGACGGTGATGCCGACACTGCGCGCCCTGCGTTTCAGCAGCTCGTGGCGCGCATCGTCGATGCGAACAGTTACTCTGGCCAAGGCATTGCTCCGATGGAGCAATCGCCAAGGCGGTTTTGAAGCGAGCGCACCTTAGCGCAGACCTGCGAAAATCACAAGAAAATCAGCCTGGCGGACGTGTCTGCCGCTTGAAAATGGCGGAATTGCTGGGCTTTCCGGGTGCCTCGCGCTGAGCGGGCAGACGTGTCAGCCATCGAAACTGCATGTCGGCTGACATGTCTGCCAAGGGTAATTGATTGATTTAACGCGAGAAAGTCTCCGCAGCACCCCGTGCGTAGGGTGCATTACAAACGCCGAGGCGGCGTGCGTCGCTTGCCTCGCAGCGACTGGGTCGCTGCGTCATCCACCAACGCAGCGGGCGGGCCATGCGGCCTTGCGGTCTGGCTCGCCATTGCGGGCGCGGCACGGCCATGCGACAAGGGGCATGGCGGGCGGACTGGCGACGATGTGGAAAGCTGGTCATGCCGAAGATGTCCGATAGGGAGCGGCTTGCCGATCTGGCAGAGCGAAGCCGCAAGATTGCCGAGGAAATAGAGACGACGCGGCGGCGGGTGCGGGAACGCTACGGCGCGATTGTCACCGCGCTGCCGGTCGAGGACATCGCGGAACGGGAGTTTCGCGACGTCATGGGGCTGCTGTTGAAACTGGGCGGGCCTGCCGCGATTGCGGCGCTCAAGGCCGCGCTGCCCAAGTCCTGACGGGGGATGCCGGGCCGATGCGATCCCCTCCCTTTGAGGGGGGCGGGCCGATCGCGCGCCATCCCCTTTTCGGGCTGTTCTGTCGCCGCGCCGTCAGGCGCGGCGACGGCCTGTTGCATGAAAAAAGGCCGATGCGGCTGGATGCTGCATCGGCCTTGGTTCTATGGTGGCGATTGTGCGGCGTGGTGCCGCGTCAATATTGGTCGTGCGGGTCGAAGTCCTGCACATAGCGCCGTTTGGCAAGGCGCTTCGCTTCCGGCAGGGGCGTTGCCGGTCCCTGCTCGTCGCGGTAGAAATAATGGGTCGGCACGCGCCGTTCGCTTCCCCCGTTGAACAGGTCGTAAAGATGCTCTTGGATGCCGGAGCCTTCGCAAATGATCGCCTCGACCGGCAGGAACTTGTTGTTCACCATGCGGTTACGGTCGAACGCGCGCTTCAGCATCCAGCCGCTGCCGGTCAGATAGGCTTTGAGGCAAGGAACACCGTTCGCCGCGCACCATGCGCGGGAGGCCGCGTCGGTGCCGCTGTGCTGTGCAAACTCCAGCACGATCATGTTGGGAATGCGCACCCAGATAAGCGAAAGCCGGTCCCAGATCATTTGCCAATCGTGCCAGTCGGCGGGGCCGGACACCACGACAATGGGGCCGTCCGGGTCGTGCATCAGGCGGCGCTTTTCGGCGCGGGCGCGAAGGAAATCCAGCGCGCTGATCTGGCTTGCGCTGGTGACGTAGCTTGGCTTCGAGCCTTTCGAGGGAGTCCATGCCCGGCCCGAATAGACGCGATACATGGCGGCGGCATAGTCGCACATGGCACCGATGGCCGCGCGCTGTTCGGCTAGGGACTGGCATTCGAGCTGCTTATCCTCAAGCTCCTTGTTGAATACCTCGCCGGGGTCCATGCGCCGCGCCATGTCGCGGAGGGTGTCGGCTAGGCGATCTTCCTGCCGTTCCAGTTTTCCGGCGGTGAAGTAAAACGAATTGACGATACCCCAAGCAATGTCCGTGGCCAGCGGCTCCAGCCTCGTATCGGTGAACAGGTCGAAAATCGCCGCGACGATGCCGCCGCATTCCGCCTGTGCCGCGATGGGTTCGGGCATATCATGTTCGCCCGGTTCGTCGCCCGGCTCGATGATCGACAGCGGCAAGGGATCGCCGAAGGATGCCTCGAAAGCATCCGTTGCGGTCTCTGCGGCATAGAGTTCCGGCAGGTCGGAAAAGCTGTTAACGCTGCGGGCAGCCGTTCTCTTGGTCATGGGTTCGCTTCCTTTGGACGGGGGGACGGTCAGGGTCCGGGGAAGCGTTGCACCGCTCCCCCGACCCGCCTTCGCGTAGGCTTACATCGGGACTTCTTCGTCGAGGTCGCGGGACGTGCCGACATATTCGCCGTTCGGTCCTGCCGTGCTGCCGCCGCTCTGGCGCGGGTAGCTGCCGCCTTGCCGTTGTCCGTAGCCGCCGCCCATGGGCTGCCCATAGCCGCCGCCCTGGCGCTGGCCGTAACCGCCGCGCTGGCCGCCCGCATTCTGGTAGCCGCCCGCGCCCATGCGACCGGGGGTGCCTTCCTGCGGCCGGGTATCGCGGCGCCACTGGACGTCGAAACTGCCGTCGTCGTTGCGGAAGAACGTGCCCCAGATCGGTTCGATGAAGCTGGGATCGTCGATCAGGCAATAAAGGTTCATGCCGGTCTTGTCCTTGTTGGGACGCTCCCAGACCGTGCCGACCTGTGCGAGATTGCCGGCGACGTTCGGTTCCCAGAGTTCGAGAATGCCGCCCTTGGCCGTGCGCTGTTCTTCGGGAACGACGCGAAGGATGACAAAGCTCATGTCGAGCGTGCGCGTCCGTATCCAGCCGGTGATTTCATCTTCGCCGGGCTTGCGGCTAAATCCACCAATCTGCATGAGAAATACTCCGTAAAAGTTGCTTCCGGGCCAATCCCTTCCGCACTTTTCTTTTACTCCCTCCCCTCCAATATTTATAGATTATTGTTTTCTTGACAGTATTTCATCGTATTTGGTGAGCCTGAGCCAATAAAACGGGCGCGGTAGCGACCCTGATCAAAGAAACGTATGCCGAAGGCATTCCGACTTGATCACCGGCGCGCGCGGCTGGGGCCGTCGTTCATCGCATTCGGAGCCGCCTTCGCCGGGGCTCAAGGGCCGGGAGTGGGTCGGCGGGGCAAGGGACGTCGCGCTGCGGCCTTTAGAAAATCTTGGAGAAAATGGGCCTGCCGACCGCTGACCAAGGCGATAACGTCGGCAGGCCCATTTTCTCCTAGATTTTCTTGGCCGGAGGCAGCCCTTGCCCCGCCGACCCACTCCCGGCACGCCGAGACACTGCGGAGGCGGCTTCGAATGCGATGAACGACCTCGCGTGTGAGGTGATGCGGGGGGCGGCGTCCCCGACGCCCCCCGCCTGACAAGGGACGTGTGGACCTTCAGGTCCACCTTCGGCAGGCGAAGCCTGGGGACCGGACCGTGCCGCGAACGGGGACATCGAGGTGACGCGCGACCGTTCTCAATCGCCCCGCTGCGCTCCCTCTCCGCGCTATTCGGCCGGTCCGATCCAGAGGAGATCGAGCAGCGTGGCGGTCCTGCGATAGGCTTCGACGACGACGCTGCGGTCGACCAGCTCGGCCGCGGGAACGGCGCCCTCGACGCGCCAGATGTGGCCGTCGTCGGTTTCGAGGCGGTAGCCGCGCTCGGTGGCCCGCAGGATGCCGCGCAGCCGTGAGGGGGCGGTGGCCGATGTCATCGGGGGCCGCGGCCATGGCGAGGGGCGGCCCCTGCGGAAGGCGATCGCCGATTGGAGGCATGACGATTTTCGGCCATGGTCGGACTATCGCAGGCCATTCCCGCCCTTGCAAATATGTTCATATTATGTTCTATGTCGCGGACAAAAGGATGA
Source organism: Sandaracinobacteroides sayramensis (assembly GCF_022014495.1). Taxonomy (GTDB): domain Bacteria; phylum Pseudomonadota; class Alphaproteobacteria; order Sphingomonadales; family Sphingomonadaceae; genus Sandaracinobacteroides; species Sandaracinobacteroides sayramense. The sequence continues at coordinate 340,286 of NZ_JAKLSQ010000010.1, read as the reverse complement.
TGACCCATGATCGACGAATTTCTTGCCGATTTCGATTTCAATCTGTCCCTCGACGATGCGGCGGTCGATCCCGAGATTGTCTTCGTGCGCCGGAAGCTCGCTTACATCGCGCGAACCGAAGGACTGGATGGCGGCTATTATGAAGCGCAGGAACTGACCGACGCTTTCCTCGACGCGGCGCGCGAGGCGAATGACGGGATCACCGATCCGGACAGTCCCGCGCGGCTGCGGCTGGAGGATATTCTGGATCGGGACGTCCCCTATCAGCGCGCGCTGTTCGATGTCGTCGCCGAACTGCCGCTTGCCGATGCGGCCGCGCATCTCGGTTGGCTCACCGAGCTGATGAAGCAGCGGGCCGATATGTTCCGCCCGGTGGAGGCCGCGCGTCAGGCATCGCGCTGAGCGACCATTGGCGTGGGGCGCTGTCCCCGCCTATCTCCCTCGCATTGCGGCATTCTGGACCCGAGTTGCTTGGCAGCGACTCGGGTTCCGCTTATAGGGCACCTATCCCGCCGGTGGCGGGTGAGGCGTCGAAACCTCTTCCAAGCGAGCCGTCCGCACCTTTGCGGCCGGGTGGCGGGCGCGTATGTCCAAGCCACCGGCTAAAGGCGTCCGCGCATATCGCTTGGTATGTTTCGAACATCCGGCTTCAGGGGCTGGCACTCTCCGTTACGGAGATGTGCCGCCGGCTGAACCATGGAGGGGTCAATGGCGGCAAACGATACGGGCTTGAAGAGAGCGGTCGAGCTGATGGAGGCGGCGCTTGCCTGCCTCGTCGATCCCAAGGATGATGTCGTGGCATACCGGCTCTCGCACGCGCTGGACCTGGCGCGCGAGCGGCTCATGGAGCAGCGATCCTAGCAGATCTGTTCGATCGCGGCTCGGTCCCCTCGCGCGACAGGCCGGCTTGGCCGATCAGGCGATGCCCTCGACGTGCGTCATCGGAAAAACGACCTTCGGCTGCGCCTGCACGCCAAGCATGTCGCAGAGCTGCGCCATATAGGCGAGCAGGTCGCGGTGATCGGCGAAGGTCTCGATCGTATAGGCGCCGCGGGCCAGCATGTCGGGATCGGTCTCGACGCGGCGCGCGAAGGATTCCGGCCAATGGCAGAGCAGCAGCCACGGCCAGCCGGGTTGCGGCGGCGCATATTCGAAGAAGGTGATCGCCTGGGTGGCCCGGCAGCTCGGCCGCCGCGCCAGCAGGTCGGGCGGCACGACGCAGGGGCGGTCGGCCGCGAGGAAGGCGTGAAACTCGGCCAGTTCGTCGTCGGTCTCGATAATGACGGGATAGTAACGGCCGAGCGCGAGGCCGACGCCAGCATAGCGGCGCGGAATATCGATCACCAGCACGGAGGGCGCCGTCGGCAGCGGAAAGGAATAGAGCTGACGGCGAGCGGCGAGTTCGTGTGAAAGACGCATGGCGACTGTCCTGATGCCTTGAGCAGCGTTTCGCGATCAATCGAAAGCGCTGCTGGATTGAGCGGTATCCTGCGATCCCGCAGCCTTCCCATGAAGACCGCCTATTCCTCGCTTCCTCCCCTCCTGCCGGGCCGGGGGACAGCCGATGGCAGAAGGGGATCGTGCGACGGACCGGCCAGCGGCGAACGCTCAGGCCGGCTTGATCCAGTCCTGGGCGGGCTTCCAGCCGACGATATTGCAGCCGCCATCGGTCACGGCGTCGTTCGAGAGGTCGCGCCACGGCGAGAGCGGGCGATAGGTCGGCATGTAGCGGGCGGTCAGCACCTCGAAGGTCGCGCAGCGATAGTCGCTCGGACGGATCGCGAGGACGGGCAGATCCTCCGGCGGCAAGGTTTGCAGCACCGACACGAAGCCGGCCGGCAGCGGGAACAGCGTGCTGTCGATCATGACCTCCGCGAGACGGGTTTCCTGTTCATCGGCGTCCGAGCCCCAGGGATGCGCGTCGATGTCGAAGCGATCGGGCGATTGACGGGACGGAACGAAGGCGAACTCGCCCGACCAGCAGCAGCTTTCCGGGTTGAGCGAGGCGACCTCGGTGAAGGCATCGTCGCTGCCGGCGTCCTGTCGCAGATAATCGGTCATGGCGCGGGTGAGCTTGCCGGTCAGGCGGTGCGCCGCGATCGGCCTGGTTTCCGTCGCGTGAAATTCGACGAGCCACCAGCTCGCGCGGCGATCGACGATGACGCCGTAGCAGTGCTGCGTGGGCGAACGGGATGTGGTGGTGTGCATGGAAGTCTCCTGACGATGCTGGAAAGGCAGGCGGTCGGGATCGCTTCAGCCGCGTCCCGCCGCCCTCAAACCATCCTCTTCCTCCCCTCCGCTCGCGCGGGATGGACGATGGGGGTCAGCCGGAATGCCGGGGAGACAGGACGGCCGCCCTGTCCGCGTCGGTCGTCAGCGTCAGGATGCTGTTTTGGGGACGCACATAGACGACGACGGGAAGCCGGAGCTGGCAAAGCTGGCGGATATTGGCGAAGCTGCCGGCGCTGGCGCCGTCCCAGATGACGAAGCCGACGTCCGTGAGGTGGCACATGACCCGATCCTTGGCGCCGCGCCACGCCCGCGTGCCGGTCGGACAATCAGTATCGACCAGTTGGGTGCGCCAGCCTCCGGCATTGTGCCTGGGTCGCCGGCCGACGAAGAAGACCGTCACCTCCCGCGCGTGCCTCTCGGCGAGATATGCCTGAACGGCGGCATCCACGCCGGGCGCGTCTCCGATCAGGACCGGCAGCTTCCGGGCGATGATGCTGTCGAGATGGTCCATGACGGACACGGGAAGCCGTCCCTGGAAGGATCTGGAACCGGAAATGAAGACCGATCGCCAGTGGTTCGGGCCAGTCGTGAACATATTGGATGCGGGCATGGCGGACACTCCATTCTTGTTGATCGCCACGCTCCTCCCTCTCTCCCCTCCAGCGATGGCGATGGCCGTGCACGCGATCAGTCGGCTGCGGGACGGCGCCAGACGTTCTTCAGGCTGTCGGCATGGACGGCGAGCAGGCCGTCGGCATCGAGTTCGGCCTGCGCGCAGCAGACGAGATCGCCGGGCTCGCCGATGCCGCGCCGTTCGTAGATATAGAGGTCGAACAGGGCCTTGCCGCCGGCGAGGACGTGGCGCTCACGGATTCGTCGCCAGGAATGCTTGTCGTGAAGATCGGTATCGGCCCAATCGGGATCGTTGCTGATCGCCCACACATTGAGGGCTGATTCGCCGCTCACGAGGCTGACGCGCTCCGCGATCTCGATGGCGAAGCGGCGTGCCCCGCTATGTCGGCGTGCGATCTGTTCGGCGGCGCGGCGCAGGCATCCGATATCGGTCGCGGTAAGGCGGACGGTGCCGGTCATCGGCGGTCTCCTATGCTGGCTGGACATTGCGGGCGGCTTCAACCGAAGCGGGCGCCCTCGGCGGTGAAGGTGTATTCGTTGGCCCGGATCGCCTCGTCGACGGCCTTGTCCGAGTTGAGATAGTCATATTCGCGTTCGAGCTGGCGGTAGAGCCAGCGGGCGAGATCGCGCAGCGCTTCCTCGATGCTGCCGGCGGCGTTCGCGGTCGGCTCGCGTTCGGTGGGGCTGTTGCGCTCGACCGAGATCGTCATGCTATGTTCGTGATAATAGCGTCCGCGATGGTCGATCCGGGCGTGGAGCTGGTAGCCGTTTTGCTGCTGGATCGCCTGAAGCGCACTGGCGATCCGGTGGAGTTCCTTGTCTCGCGGTGCGTAGGCCCGGATGCGCGCGGGTGCGAGCTTCGCATAGCTATAGTCCCCTTCGAAGCAGGCGCCGTCGCCCTGGCTTGAGAAGCCGCTGAAATAGATGTGCGGTCGCGGGCGGGTGCCGCCGCCATGGAGTTCGACGGGGCTGGTCAGCAATGTGACGCCGAGGATCTCGCAGATCCGCTCGAAGTCGTCGAAGTGGTAGTCGTGCCAGTCATAGTCGAGACCGGTCTGGCGATACCAGTCGCGGGCCTTTTCCCTCGCGCGGGCGGCGAGTTCCTCGAAGCGGAACACGGTGATTTCGATGATTTTGGGCATGGCTCGTCTCCCTGATGAGCAACAGGCGAAGCGGGTGGAGAATGGGTGCCGGCCGGGCCGGAGCCGGGTCAGAACAGGCTCAGTTGCCGCGGTCCTTCCTCCCGGCCGCGGGGTGCCGGCGCGGCGGGCGCGATCCGTTGCGGTTCCGGCGGCGGCGCGATCAGCGCGTGGGCGGCCGTCTCGGCATCGCGGCGCGCGAGCCTGGCCGACCATCCGCCGAGGATATGGGCGGGCGTGAACCAGCATTCCCGCATTTCGCCCGACAGGGAATCGCCGACGAACAGCTTGGCCGGAATATGCAGGAGGCTGAACTGGATATAGGCCATGTGCGCGGCGCTGGCGTCGACGTCGATGGCGGTGACGTGAAGATGCTGCTGATAGTTGATGCCGTGCGCGCGCATGGCGTCGGCAAGCGCGATGATCATGGCGCCCGCGCCGCAGGCCGGTTCCATGGTGGTCACGAAGCCGTTCGCCGCGATGCGCGTCCTGATCTCGTCCAGATTGCCGAGCGTGAGTTCCGCCATGAAGCGGCAGACGCTATAGGGCGTGAAGAATTGCCCGCTTTGCGCATTGCCCAGTTCGAGGCCCATATAGGTCGGGCCGAGGATGTCGCGCGGCTCGTCTTCGAGCGCCATGACGATGTGCCCCAGGACTTGCGGAAACATCTCGACGACCTTGCGCTCATAGCGTCCGACGATTTCGAGATAGCGCTTCTCGCGGCTGTCCCGGTGCCTGAGATCGACGCTGTTGGAGATCGCGATCGCGGTGGTTTCCATGCAATCGGAGAACAGCCGGTGGAGATTGTGGCGATAGGCGCAGGAACGCAGCAGCTTGCAGATCGCGCCGATATGCTGATCGTGGGATGTCATGTTGCGGTCTCGGATCGAGGCCGCGCGCAGCCGCGCCCGCGCCGGTTGCGGCGCGTGCCGGACATGCACGGGCATGGGGATGGAAGGGCGCGGGAAGCGGCGTCGACCGCACCGGGTCGCCCACAAGCCCCCCGTCACCCACTCTTCCGCGCTCACTCCCCTCCAAAAAAAAGGGGCTGTGGAAAATCGCGGAAAATCGAGTTGCAGGGATTGGCGCTGTGGGATTGGCGCTGTGGGAATCGTCCTAGACGGCTCAGGCCGTCACGCGGCTCTGGCGAGCTGATCGACGCCGGCGTTGAAGCGGTCGATCCAGTTCCGCATGGTCGGACGCTCGGCCAGCGGAATTTGGGCGGCGACCTGCTGGAAGTGGATCAGGTCGACTGGCGCCCCGTCGATGATGGCGTCGATCTCGCTCGCGTCGAGCAGGCCCGCGCTGCGGATGAACGCGGTCATCGAGCCGGGGCGCGATCGGGTCGAGGATCGCCAGAGCCCTTCGACATTGCGCAGGCGCGGGGCGGCGCGCGCTTCGATCAGCACGATGAGGCGCAGGCACCAGCGCGGAAGCGAGGCGACCTCTTCCGTTTTCATCGCGGCGCAGATGAAGCAGCTCGATTTGACCGGCACCGGCAAGCCTTCGGCGCGAATGCGGCGGGCGCAAGCGAGCCTGTCCCAGTTCCATTCGCGCAGCGGGTAGCGATAGTCGAAGCGGAGATCGGTCCTTCCGAGGCTATGGTCATAGCGGCGGCTGTCGGCCGGCGATGCATCGTAGCCGATCAGCTTCAGCACCTTGCCGCCGCGCCGCCATGTCGCCTGGGCCGGCGGCCACTGTTCCACCCATTTGTCCTGGGGCGCGATCTTCCATTTTTGGGAACAACTTTTGCGGTTGAAACTCGCGGAAGGAAGCGTCGCGTTGGTCAGGCAATTTTCGAGGATGGTGAAATAAGGCGGCCAGTGTTTGAAGCGCTTGGGCACATAGCGCACGATATGGTTCGGGATGCCGCGTGCGTTCATCCAGCGCTGGAAAAGCGGCAGATACTCGTAGGTCTCGGGCCGCTCGGCGCCGGTGTCGGCGGTGAGAACCGCATCGAGGCGTAGGCCCCGGCTGACCCATTCTATGATCATGGCGGTGCTGTCGAGGCCCATGCCCCATGCCGCGACCACGGGCATGTCTATGTCGGCCATGCCCGACCGGGACGGGAACGGAACGACAGTCATGGCGACCGTCTCCTGCGATGTTCGGCCCGTTCGGATCGAGATACGACGACATTCGCCACATGGCCGGCGACAACCGAGCATCCCTTCCAGTAGGTGGCCATCGGCGCCTTGTGCGTGCGCCAGCATTTCTCGGCGCGAGCCCGCGAATTGGCGTGGATGGCGCGGCAGAGCGTGGCGATGGCGAGGCGCGATTCCAGATCGAGTTCGAGGAGAGCCTGGACCTCCTCCAGTCCGAGCAGCGGGTTGCGGACTTCCCGGCGTGAGGAGCGCGGCGTCACGGCAGCGGGACCGGGCCGGAACCGGCGCCTTCGGGTTCTTCGCCGGTGGCGGTCGTCCATTGCGCCAGCGTGTCGCCCTCGCGGTTGCAGGTGTCGCAGAAATGGCAGTCATAGACGCCCGATAGCGTCCAGGCCTGTGCCGCGGCGTCCCAGCGGGCGCTGGCGTCGCGCACGATCTGGTCGCTGCCGCAATGGCGGCACACGGGATGGAGCGGGACAGTGGTGGATTGGGTCATGGCGGAGTCCTTTGTGTCGGGATCGGGCGGCGGACATGGCCGAAGGCGGCCATCGCCGATGGCAACGGTGCTTGCCGGACAGGATCAGGGGAGCATGGTGAGGATCTGTTCGTGGCGGGCCGGCGGCCGTCCCGTGACCCTGAAAGGCTGGAGGGGATCGTCCGTGCGAACCACGAACTGATAGCGGTTGGTGCTTTGGCGCTGCCGGAGGGCAACGGCGTAGGCGTGCTCGAACGAGGCGAGCCGCGCCCGGAGCGGCGACAGGGCTGGCATGGGAGTCTCCATGGTTCGGGACGTGTGGGATCGGGGCGATCAGGCCGGATGGCCGGGACCGCCGGACGCATCGGGCGGGAGATAGGCGTCGTAGGGATTGTCGGTCGTCGCCAGATGGCCGAACGGCGTCATCACATAGCCGGTCTCATCGCGCCCGACGGCACAAAGGACGTAGCGGACCTCGCCGGTCGCGGCGTCGTTGCATTCGAGCAGCGCGAGATCGTCGTTTCGCGCGGCGCGCAGCAGGGTCTGGAAATTCTTGCGGGCATGATCGGGGATGGCCATGGCCGTCTCCTGAATGTGGGATGGATTTCGCGGCGTGGGCGACTTGGCCCGGTCAGGCGGCGCGGCGCTCGCAGTCCTGGCGAAGGCCGAGATCGAACGCCATGAGACAGTCGGCTTGCGGTTCGAGACGCGTGAAGGCGCCGGTGAGATCGTCGATCGCGACCCGTGCCCGCGCGTCGCCGGGATCGTGGTCGAGACGAAAGATCACGGGAATGATGTCGGCGGTCATCTCCGGGTAGAGGGTGCGCACGATCAGCGTCTCGATCTTCTTGGCGAGCAGTGCGATCCGACCCGAAACATTCATCCGGTCGCGGTGCGGCTGCGCGGCATAGTCATCGGGCGCGATGATCTGCGCGAGGCGGACCATCGCCGGCGGGCCGGATGTCCTGGGCGCCTTGATGGGCGTGACGAAGGCGCGGCGCGCGTCATGGATTTCGGTCGCGGGGACCAGCGCGCGATATTCGTAGAAAGGCAGAGTCCCCGCGAGGCGGGTCCGGAAGGCGATGATGTCCATGGTGTGTCTCCTGCGGCGTCGCGCCGGTGCGGGATGGGAAGTCGGACGGCGGCGATCACGTCACGCCACCGCATCCGCTTCCTTCTCCCTCCCTCCTCCACCGAGCCGTCGTTCGAACGACGCGATGATCGCTGTGGGGTCGGGCGCGGGCGTGTGCCCCTGGATTTCGGACCAGAGGCGATCGGGGTCGGCGAACTCGGGGGTGAAGACGGGGCGGCCGAGGAGAAGGTTCATGCTTTTCGCGAAATGATCGAACGGCATGCAAAGACGGTCCTGCCGGATCTGGAAGATGGCCTGCTGTTCGGGCGTCATCGCCTTCCAATGCTCCTCCTGCGCGAAGCGGATCGCTTCCTCGCGGGTGAGTTGCCGCGCGGCGAGGCGCGGTTCGGATTGGTTCTGGGTCATGTGCTGCTCCTGCTCGGTGGGTGAATCGGGGCTCAGCGGCCACGCGCGGCCTTGAGGTCGAGGAGGTCCGCGAAGCGCGCCGAAACGGCGGGGCCGTCGGGAAAGCGGTTCTCCAGATGATGGCGGGCGAGGATCGGCGCGCGGGCGGCCGCGATCCGGTCGGCCTCCTGCGGGGTCGGCACCCGCGGCGGCCAGCCTTTGACGAAGCGGAGCCCGGCGGGCATGGCCGCCTCGATGCGCCGTCGCGCCTGGGCATCGGCCCTTGCACGGACGAGATCGGCGCGAAGGCCGTCGCTCAGCAGATGCGGGGCAATGTCCGCGAGCCAGCGCGCCGGCTGGAAGGAAAAGGTCGAGTCCGCCTCGATGGCGACAAGATGACGGTAGAGGCCGACATTGCGTGCCGCCCGCGCGGCAGCGCGCAGGTCATGCCGCGATGCGAGGACGCAGAAGGCGCACGACAGGCGGGTGGAGCCATAGCGGCAATAGGCTTCGTGCAGCGGCAGGCCATGCGCATCGTGCGCGCCGAACACGTCGGCGGCGGTCCAGTCGACCAGCGGGTGCCAGTCGAGGACACGGGTGCCGGCTACGTTTCCGGGCTTGGCGAACCGCTCGTCGAGGCCGGAGACCGGCGTGCTGCGGCGCGCGAGGCTTTCTTCGCGGCGCAGGCCGATCACGCAGACGATGGTTTCGCCTCGAAAGCGCCGGACCAGCTCGCGGCCGATGACCTGGACCTTGAGTTCGGACGTGCAGAACCGCAGCGACGACGAGGACCAGGGACCGATCAGATTGTAGGTCGCGAGCGCTTCATAGCGGGCCTTGCCGCTCGCGAAGCGCTGTTCCCAGCGCGCGACCATATCGCCGGCGCGGCGGCGGACGACGATAAGCGGGATGCCGAGATGGCGGGCGATCCGTTCCACCGTGGCGGGGGTCGAGGTCCATTCGGCGCGGCCGAGGTCCGCATGGATCGCGATGCGGCGGTCACGGGGATGACCGAGCCGGTCGAGCAGCGCCATCGCGGCATGGCTCGCCGCCGTCGAGTCCTTGCCGCCCGACAGGTTGAAGGCGAACCAGGCGTTGCGGCCGATGGCATCGATCACGAGCGGATCGATCGCGGCGGGCGGCAGGACGCAGCCCGTCGGGGGAGAGGTCGGGATGAACATGATCGTCCCCTGGACAGGGCCGGGTGCGTCCGGCGGGATCAGAGCTGCGTGACGAGGATTTCGGCGGCGCGGCGCAGCGCGGTCTCGTCTTCCGCGCGCAGGATCAGGGCGTCGGGATTGGCGGCGAGCACCGCGCTTTCGACCTTTTCGCGGCCGTGGCGGCGCAGCGGATAATGGTAGATCCGGCCATGCTCGACCGTCACGACATGCGAGGGCAGCAAGTCTTTGAGACGCCGATATTCCAGTTCCCGTGTCAGCAGCATCCAGATTTCGGATTCGAGATCGGGGTCGAACCGCACGCCCTCGACGGTCCTGGGCTGGCGGTTGGTTTCGAGCCAGGCATTGACCTCATCCTCGCTCCACCGGCCGGCGCGGTCGATGATGTCGGCGCCGCCGAGGCCGTGATTGCGCGTGTGGAAGGCAAGCTGGCCGTCGATCCAGACTTCGGCGGCATAAGCGGTGGAATCATGGGACAGCGCCTCGCAGAAGGCGATGTTGCGTAGCTCGATCTGCATGACGGAAACTCCGGCTGCGCTCCCGCATCGGAAGCACAAACCTCCATCTCCCTCCCCTCCGCTGGCGGCCGCCGTGACAGGCAACCGCCAGCGGGCGTCGTCATTCTCCGAGGCCGTCGAAGAATGTGCCGTCATTGCCGAGCGCCAGCAGTTCGTCCCGCAAGGCGGTCGGAGCGATTGCCTCGAAGCGTCTGGCGCTGATCGTCCCGACAAAGGCCCCGTCGTCCATTTCGCGGGCGATATCGGTGAGGTTGAGGTCGTCGAGCCGGTCTGCGTCGTCCTGTGTGGCGAGCAGCGTGATTTCCAGGGTGACTTTGCAGACGGCGGGCGGTGTCCCCGGCTCGCCTGCCAGATCGCGAAGGATGGGCGTCAGCGCATCGTTGATGCTGAACAGCAGGGCGGCACGTTCGTCGGCAGTCAGGGCCGTGAGCAGCCGGTCGGGAATCGTCTCGAAGGATGCGTGCGAGGCATTGTCGACCAACTGGTCGAGCTGGGCGTCGATCATCATGGTCTCCATCGGTTGGAGGTTGGCTCGGGAGGCGCGGGCTCAATCGGCGTGGAAGACTGCCTCGGCGTCCGGAAAAGCGCATTGGTCGAACGCGGTCACGGGGCCGTAATCCTGATGCCGGACCACCTCTTCGATGAATGAATGCTGCGGATCATATGTGTCGTGAAAGGCGTCGATTGCGGCGTCCTCGTTTACGGCCTCGACCTCTTGGACGTAGCACACCCACATCGCTCGGCGCTGCCGGACGAAGTAGCGGTTGGTCGACGGCAAGCACTCGAAAACGCTGTTGATCGTTTCGTCCATGTCGGCAGCTTCGAATTGCTCGACCGCATGGCCGTGGTCTTCTGCGTCGCAGAGCCAGAACTGGTTCTGCTCGCCGTAGCAAATGAGATATTTCTTCATGGTGGGAATCTCCTGCGTAATGATGGAGGCGAGCGGCCGCGCGCCGGAGCGCGACCGCTCGAAATCGGCTGCGGGCTATTCGGCGGTTGCGGGGACCGCGGCGGCCGGATTGATCACGACGCGCGCCGCGAGGAAGGCGGCGAGGCAGTCCTGATCGGTGAGATCGTCCGCCTCGCCGGTGCAGGCCCGCGCGAGACGAAGCCAGGTCGGACGGTCGAACAGGCCGCCCGGCAGACGATAGAGCGGCTGTTCCGGGTCCAACGTGCAGTTCGGGATCAGCCCCCCGGCGGGCAGGCTGGCGTCGGGATCGAAGGCGAAGATGGTCGCCGCGTCATATTCCGGTTCACTGAGCGTCACGATGATATTGGGCAGGTCGGAGACGAGCTGGAGCCCGCGCGCGAGGGCATGATTGGCGGATTGGGCCATGATGAAGCTTCCTTGTCGATGGAAAGGCGCACCGGCGCGGCCGCGGAGGCGGGTCCGCGCCGGATGTGCCGAGGTTATGGGATGGATGGTGCCGGAGAGATCCGGCGGGTCAGGCGAGGCTCAGCGAGAGGTTGCCGCGCGTCGCGGTGATTTCAATGCTGCGGCCTTCGGGGATGAGCCAGAGGAGATGCTCGTCCACGATATCCTTGAGCTGCTGGATGAGCGCCTGTTCCTCGTCGAGCAGCAGCGTCAGCGCGAGGGCGCGGGCCTGCTGCTGGAAATCATGATGCTGGGTATACCAACTGTCGCAATCGTTATCGTCGACAAAGCTGAAGCAGCAGGCTTCGAGAGCGTCCGCGAGACGGGCCGGTTCGACCTCGACATCCTTGCGGAGCAGGACGACGGCCTCATCGAGACCGCCATAGTCGTCGCAGCAGATCAGCAGGTCGAGCGGAAAGCTGTAGGTGTCGAGCGAAGCGCCGGGCTTTCCGGAAACGGCCACCATCAGCCGGAGCTTGATGTCTTCGACCCGGCCGGATTCCACGGACTTGGGGATTTTGCCCGTATTGCCGTAGCGATGGCGCGTGCCGTCGATGTCGATGATGGCTTCGATGTCCGCGAGGCGCGGCAGCCGGTCATACCAGTCATAGCCTTCGAATTTCGGCTGGGCGTCGACCGGCGTGCCCCCGAACGGATTGTCGTCGGTGAGAATGTGGTCAAGCGCCTGTTCCATGTCGACGCTCTGGGGCGGCACCAGAAACATCGGCTGGTCCATGATCAGGTCGCTGAAGGAAACCGCTTCACTGTCCGCTTGCCGCGCGTTCCACTCCCAGAGTCGCGGGGCGGCTTCGGGCAAGGTGATGCCGAAGAGGCGCGCGCGCTGCCACGTCTCGAACGATAGCCGATGTTCGTCCCGTGTGGAGATGGTCTGGAATATGGCCCATTCGGCGGCGGTGCGCAGATCGTCGAGCGCGGGGCATTCGACCATTTCCTTTCGCGCGGGTAGGACAAGCTGGAGATCGGGAGCGTTCACGATGTCGATCTTGACCTGCCATCGGGCCGTTTCGCCGACCTCTTCGATCACCGGGAGCGTGCATGGGACGGTGACGCCGTGGAAGTTGATCGTCGGGCTGGTAGCGTCGCGCTCGCCCTCCTGAAAAATGCCGATCAGGCACCCGTTCCACCCGATGACCTTGACCGCGCCGTCGAGAAAATCGCTTCGCTCGACGGGTTGGCCCTGGAAATAGACCGGCAAGGGGAAATGGCGGGCCGCGGCCGCGACGGCACGGTCGAGACCGTCCCGCCATGCGTCCGAAAGCGCGACCTGAAACTCGGTGCCGACGGGGATGTCGTCGTCTTCGATCAGTAGCGGGATCTGGCCGCTCCAGGCTTCGGGCGTGATGGTGACGCGCCAGCCCATGAGCGAGCCCGGCGTGCGGGAGCGGACGACGACATGCTTGCCGGCGAGACTGAACACCCCCATCCCGGCTGGATCTTCGCGATGGGCGATTTCGTCGTCCCAGCCTGAAGCGCCGAGCGCGAGCAGAGTGGCGGGATCGGCAATGCCGGCGCCGTCGTCGCGGACAATGAGCGTCGGCTGGTCGTTGAGGTGCCGTCTCCTGACATGGACCTCGGTCGCGCCGGCCCGGCGCGCGTTCTGGAACATTTCGCTGAGGCCGTCACGGACGGAGCCGTTGAACAGGCGTGTGACCTTGGTCAGGAGAGCGGGACTGACGCTCGGCTGGATCGTTGCGGTTTTTGGCATGGAAGGTCTCCGGGTGAGCGGCAGACCATCCACCGCTTCCCTCATCCACCACCTCCTCCCCTCCAGCGCGGACCGGGCGAGACGGATCACCGCCGTCGGGACGGTCTCGGACGATCCCGATGAACGTCTGAAACGGGACCGGAGACTATGCCGAAACGATCCATGCGCTCGATGCGGGCGGCAGGTCGTGATCGGGTGTGTCTTGCGGCGATCCAGACCGCATCATTCTCGGTGGAGACGGCGCAGGAAACCGCGTGTTCGCCGAAAATCGCAGATGGCTGGGCTTCGGGGGCTTACGCTTCCGGCCATGCCGCGATAGGAAACGCGGACCATGACAGACCGGACTATGTTGCCCTCGATGGCCGAACCTGAACGCTGCGATCGCATGGATCGGGCAGACCGATATATCGGCCGCGAAACGCTCTGGTCGACGCACAAGGCGCAGGAAATCGGCGGCCGAGCGCTGGACCACTATGCCGGCTGGGCGTGGTGGTCCGTTCCCGCGCCGGGCCATAAGCAGTCCGGTCTCCGCTGGATGATCCGACGCTACCGTTTGCGCCGCTGGATGAAGGCGGGCGGCATTCTGGTGATCGTCGGGGCGCCGCGCAGCGGGAAAACCTGTTTGCTCGAACGCCTCGGCCTTCGGATCGTCAACAATGCGCGGCCGCCCGTTTTGCGGGATTCGCCCTTCACCCATGCAGATTTGCCGTCGTCGGGCCTGTTCGCGATCGACGACACTTATGACCATAATGGCGTCGATATCGTGCGGGTGCTTGGCGATCCGGCGCTCCAAAGCCGTGGCTTTGCCCTGGTGTTCCAGACGGCGGAGGCGTTCCGCGGGTTCGACATCTGGGACTTTTTCGCCAGTCGCAAGCTGCTCATCCTCGAACTGTCGCAGAGTGGCGCGTCCGGGCATGGCCGCTTGGTCGACTGGGCGGATTTCGCCGAAGCGTGGGCGCAGCAGGAGCAGGCAGCGGCAACGCGCTGAGGTTGTCGTCCGCGGATGCCCGCGCTGCTCATGTCCTGCAAAGCGGCAGTCGCTCCGCGATTTCCTTGTCCGAGAGGCATTCGAGCAGCTTGATGACCGTGCCGACGCCGGGCTCATAGACGAGGATGGCTCGCTTGCCGCGATCGGCGGGCGGCCAGGCATCGGGATCGGCTTCCCCGGCGATGCCGCGATAGTCGGAATGCGTTCCCTTCCAGATGGCTTCGAGCTTTTCGGCGCGCGTCATCGTGTCGGGAAGCGCCGATTCATGGGCGAGGATGGCCGCGCGCATGGTATCGGGACTGTTCCGGTCGGACAGGTCGCAATAGCCGTGAAACCAGCGTTTCCGGTCATGGACGACGATCTCGAAATAGACCGATCCGACGGTGCCGGCGACCAGCTCGGAGGGGGCGAACATATCGTGGCGCATGAGCCGGAGCGGCAGCCGGTCGAACATTTCCTCATGGATGTCATGGGTGATCTCGAACCAGCGGCCGGCATGGGCCTTGCCCGAACGAAGATCCTCCGCCGAGCCTTCGGGCGGCATATTGAGCAACTGGAAAAATTCTCCTTCGCCAGCGATGCCGTCATGGATTTTCACGAATGCCGGATTGTTTGGCATGGGGCTTACTCCGCATTGGAGGGGATTGGCCTGGGTGCGGGCCGGCGGCAGCGCCGGTTGCGCCGCCGCCGGGTGCCGATCCAGTCTTGCAGGGGTCTCAGACCGTCGTGACCGCCGCCTCGTCCTCGGCCGGACAGGTGACGCTCATGGTCGAACACCGATCTTCGGGATGCGCGTCGAAATAGATCGAAGCCACCGCTTCGGCGGGGAGTGTCTTCGGGTCGCGATGGTCGTGGATTTCGCACCAGTAATCCCGGCAGAACGCGGCGACCTGGGCCGCGAGCGCCTTGCGGGTAAGCGCCACATAGACGTCGCCGCCGTGGCGATGACTGATCTGCGCGATATGGATCTTGACAGGCCAGGGAGCGCCATGCTTGCGCATATGGTCTTCGGCGCAAGCGAGATCCTCGATCAGGTGGCCGACCTCTTCCGCGTCGAGGTCGCCCGGCGTTTCAAGCGCCGCGCGGGCACGGGTCAGCAAGTGCGCGTGATCGCGCATGGTTGTCCGTAACATGGTTGGAGTCCTTCTCGGATCGGGAGGGTTTTTAGGGGGTGTGGTCGATCGCGCGGCGCGTGAGGTCGGGAATCTGCCCGTTATTGTAGGGGCTGTCGTCGGCCAGAGCGAAGGCCAGGCATTTGGCGGCGGGCCAGTCGATGGCTTCCACCGTGTAGGTCTCGGTCGCGAAAAGCTCGAACGCGCTCAGGAACTGGATTTCGACGACGAACCGGGTCGGCCTGGGCGGGTTGGCCGCCAGCATTTCGGTCTCGACTCTCAGAATATCCTCGATTTCGGATCGCATCGTGTCGATCTCGGGATCGAAGTCCTCGAAATGCTCGTCTTCCGGGCAATGCTCGCAGATATAGTCCGACAAGGCATGGAAGGCCGTGTCGAGCGCCGCGACGCGAGCGCGGGCCGGGTCCGGGGGACTTGCATCGTTGCCGGAGACAGGACCGTCGCCATCCTGCTGCGCGGGCGGCCAGTTGGCAGGCAGGACCAGCCATTCGGGCCGGTCGCAGGCGATCGGCATGGACTGTTCGCGCGCTTCCGCATCGCTGTAGATGTCGGCGCTTTCGAGCGAGCCGAAGCCGTCTTCGTTATTCCAGAAGAGAAGCCCGTCCTCCTTGTCGCGAATGGTGAGGACATAATGCCGCTCTGCGGTCGAAATGCCGGTCATGCCGCGTCCCTCCCTTCGGAAGGCGTTTCGCCGACGATTTCCAGGCGCAGGCCACCATGGGCATTGCGTGCCATCCAGGCCTGTGCCGAGGCCATATCGGGGGCGAGATGGAGCAGCTCGTCGTTGCCGGTGAAACTGGTCAGCACGCGGACCATGCCGGGCGCCGGTTCCTCGACGATTTCGAAATGGAGCGTGCAGTCGATCCGCCAGGTGATGTTGGACATCATGACGACGACGCCCTCGCTGCTGAAATCGCCCATGCGCAGGGCGAACTCGGAAGGGGGCGAAAAGGCGCGCTCGGGAACCTTCTGGACGAGGCGGCCTTCGCCATTGGTCTGCTGCCAGAGGGCGAGCTTCCTCCTGAACCGTTCGGGCGGACGCGGCTTGCCATCGGAAAAGCGAATCAGGGCGCTGAGCACCGCGTGATGAAAAATGTGTCGGGCAGTAGCCATTGGGTTTCTCCTGAAAAACGCGAAAGCCCGGCGCTGGGGCCGGGCTTTCGCTGGGGGATCGGGATGGTGGTGACGGAACGGTTCAGTCGCGAAGTCCGCCGTCGGCGACGTCGCCGACCCACGAGGCGGCCTCGTCGAAGTCGGTGTCGTTGTCCTCGACGATTGCCGCGAGGGCGACGGCTCCGCTGCGCCCGAGCTGGCCGAGGCGCTGGAGGGCTGCGAGCAGGACGGGCGCGAGCTGCGCCGGCGTGGCGGTATCGAGATCGGAAATGGTCATGGTCTTACTCCTTGGTGGTGGATGGACTCTGGGATGAAGGGGATGTGACCGGCCGCCGGCGACGGACGCTGACGGCCGGGACGATCAACGGACCTGTTCGAGCAGGAGGCGCGCCTTGCCTTCCAGTTCGAGGCGGCTGTCCTGCTGGGACTTGGACCGGGCAACCGCGGTGATGCCGTTCACGAAGTCGAACACGCTCTCGGGCGGACGGCCTTCCTCCGCGATCACCGCCTGGATGATCCTGCCGGTCTCGGGCTTGGAGAAGCCGCGGTTGCGCAGGAAGGTCTCGCGGTCCTCGTCCTTGCGGGCGACGATGCGCTCGCGTGCGGCGCGGATGCCCTCGACGAAGGGGCGCGGCGAAGCGTCCGCGAACTGTGCCAGGGTCGGCTCCGCCTGTTGCGCAAACCGTTCGGCCGCGAATTTCGAGTGCCGGATCTTGATTTCCTCGAACCGTTCGATGCCGCCGACAAGGCGGTTGGCGCAGACCCAGCGCAGATAGAAGACCGCGACCCCGGCCGATCTCGCCCCGACTTCGCTGTTCCAGGCGTAGAAGCCCCGGAAGTAGAGATCGGGATCGCCATTGGGGAGCTTGCCCGCCTCGATCGGGTTCGTGTCGTCGACGAGGAACAGGAACACGTCGCGATCCGAGGCATAGAGCGTCGTCGTGTCCTTGGTGACGTCGACATAGGGGTTGTAGTGCATGGTGCGCCAGTCGAGCGTGCCGGGGATCTTCCAGCGCGTGTCGCCGGTGCCGTCACCCGCGAAGCGCATCACGGCCGAGACCAGTTCATGATCCCAGATGCGGCCGTAGTCGGGGCCGGTCACGGCGCGCAGCTCGGTGCGACCGTCGTCGGTCTGGAGCAATTTCACCTGTTCGCCGCGATGGGTGAGCAGGCCGTGCTGGAGATTGATGCCGGCGAGCTTCGCCGGGAGGTCGCGCAGATAGGCGGGTGGCGCGCCGACGAGGCTGCAAAGCTGGCCGAACGACCAGTTGGTGGGCGTGACGGGCATGTCGCTGCCGGGCAGGATCAGCCCGAGCCGTTCTGGCTGGCTGCGATGGGCTTCGACCTTGATCGTCTTGCTTTCGACGATCCGTGTATGGGCGCGGTCGGCGCGGCGGCGAACGCTGTCGAACAGGTCGCTTAGCGACAGGAAGCGCTCGTCGTCGGGACGCGAGAACCATTCGGACGAGACGCGGGCGGTGGATTTCCCGCGCGAAACGTCGACGCGGTAGCTGCGCGCCGTGGCAGGGGCAAGCGAGGCCATGGGTTGTTCTCCGTGATGGATGGAAATGGCGGCCGGGCGCGCGGCTCATCCGCCCGCATCGTCCGCATCCATTCCCTTCCTCCTCCTCCTCCACTGGCGGGACGGAGCGGCGTGGGCCTGGGTCTATTCGCGCGCGACGGTGGCAGACCTCGCGCCGCGCGAATGGTGGCGCGCGATCTCAGACATCCCGCCTAGAACCACGTTTCGCAAACGAGACAATGGCTCCACCAGTAACCATGCTTGTCGGCGACCTTGAACGCTCTGATGTTGAACCGTTTGCCGGTAGGGCTGGTGGGATCGTCGTAGCATTCGGGCGCGCCGCAATTGGTGCAGGTGAGGTCGTCCGTGACCTCGATCTTCGGGGGCTGGCGATGGTCCATGGGAGTCTCCTCTGGCGCGTGGTGCGGTTGCCCGCGAAGGGCGTCACGATGGAAATGGTGGCCGGGCGCGTGATTCATCCGCCCGCGTCGTCCGCCCCCACACCCTTCCTTCTCCTCTCCACCGGCGGGACGGGGCGACGTCACGCGGCGAGATCGAACAAAGGCATGGTCGTGACGTCGCCCGTGATCGCGGCTCGGTCGAGCACCGGATAAGGAAATTCTGGAACCTTCCGCGCCGCGATACGAGCCGATTTGGTAAGAGGAAACAGATAGGTGTGGCAGCCCGGATGGCGTTGGCGCCGTAGAAATCCCGTTCGTTCGAGATCGGCGAGCCAGGTGGTGCGGTCCTCGGCCAGCCTGGGCGGCCGCGCCCCGGCGCGCAGCAGATCCTCCACCGCATAGCGTTGCCCGCATTCGGCGTTGCGGATCTTCGAGATGGCGCGGGAGGAGATCGGGCGGCCATTCGGCATGATCAGGTCGGTGCGCGGACTGGAGCGGCCGACATAGCGGCTTCCCATGACCGCATAGATACCGCCGATATGGCCGGGCAGGATCACGGTGCCGTTCTCGTCCACCCGCCGCACTGGATCGGCATAGGAGATCACCGAGAGGATTTCGGGTTTCTCCCGGCGCAACAGCCGGAAGGCCCGTGCCAGCAGGAATGTCTCGGCATTGCCGCCCTGGCTCTGGTCGATCACGAGGCGGCCGAGATCGCAGGCCGCGCGCGGATTGGCGAGGCCGGCGCTTTTGGGAACGCTTGCGTCGTTGACCGGGTGGGAGAATACGCAGACGCCGACCAGTCGGGAGCGGCCGCCCTTGCCGTTGGCGAACAGGCCGATCGAGAGGCGCGTCACCGGCATCGAGCCGCTATAATGGTGCGCCCTCACATAGGGACCGGCATCGCGAGCCGTGTCTATGACGTCGACCGCCAGGCGCTTGGGGTCGATCTCGGTCGCGTTGGGAATCCAGCGGCAGCGCCGGTCGCGCCACCGCTGCGAGCGGGTGGTGAGCATGACGGTTTTCCCCGGTCTGTCAGGCGGCGCCGGCGCATCGGCGAACGACATCGTTAAAGGACCACGATCCGGGTGCCGTGGAGGACCAGTAGCGCCGGCATGCTGCAATCTCCTCCGGGGTCATTTGAGCCGCAAGGTCGGTTTTGAAGCCGAAAGGGTCTCGGGATGCAGCATCGATGACGGCCGCTGCACGTTCTCGCGGTAGGGGCATCCGTTCGTGAGTTTCTCGCCGGTCGACGGCATCTCCATGGGTATTCACGCGGATGTCGAACGCGGTGCCGTCGTCCAGCTCGATCACGATCAGATGCCCGGTGCCGAGATCGACACTGTGCATCTTCTCGATGTTCGCGCGGGTGCCATGCGCTTCGCTGACGATGTGCGGCGGGCAGTCGTCGGGATGCGGGAAAGCCTCGTCGCACCTGAGCATATGCGCGTCGATCAGTTCGCCGAGCCAGGCGCCGATTGTCGCGATCTTCGCAGCCATCACGCGGCCTCCTTCTCGGAGCGGCCCTTGCTCCAGGCCAGCGCGGTTTCGGTAGCGACCTGCTCGACCAGAACGATCCGTCCCCGGCTGCCGGCGATCTCGAATGGGGCGCACACGACAAAATCCATGTCGAACGCATCCTCGGCATCGTCCCAGGGACCGAAGCCCTTGTCGGTCTCGGAGATGATGCGGCGCATCGACCTGCGGGCCAGCTCCTCGATGGCAGGCAGATCGCCTTCCACGCGGGGCTGCATCGCGTCTCCGATCACGTTGATGCGGGCGGTGACTTCGACCAGTTCGGTGTGAAGATGGCTGGAGCGCATTACGACCAGCACTTTGCGTTGGATCGTCATTTGTCTTCTCCTTTGGGGGTGTCGTCATCGGCAAGCGCGGGCGGGTGATGGGCAAGACGGCTTCCCGTCGTCTGTCGGAAGGCGTGTCTCGTCCGCCCCCAGCTTCCGCACCCATTCCCCTCATCCTCCCCTCCACGAGCGGGGCGGAGCGCGTTCGGGCGTGGTGCGTGGGGTAAGCCGGACGTGCTGGCGGGGTGCGCCGGGGGCATTCGGAAAAAATGGTGCGGGATTCGCACCTAGTGTCACCTTCACAAGCGGCATCGTTCCCGATAGCCAGAGACTTTCGGCGATCAGGTTTTCGAACAGGCGGAGAAGCGACCCAGCATGACCGAAGCATCAGACCGTGACAGCACGCTCATCACCCTGACGGCCGACATCGTGGCGGCGCATGTCACGAACAACAGTGTGGCGGTGTCGGAATTGCCGACGCTGATCCGGAGCGTTCATGGCGCGCTGAACGGACTTGGCGCGGAAACCGTCGTCCCCGAAGTGAAACAGGAGCCGGCGGTGTCGGTCCGGGCGTCGGTGAAGCCCGATTTCATCATCTGTCTCGAAGACGGCAAGAAGCTCAAGATGCTCAAGCGCCACCTGATGACGCACTATCGGATGACGCCCGCCGACTATCGCGCCAAATGGAACCTGCCTGCGGACTATCCGATGGTGGCGCCCAACTATGCGGCGCAGCGCCGCACGCTGGCGCACAAGATCGGCCTGGGGCGCAAGCCGAAGGAAGCCGCGACGCAGCCGAGGCCCACGCTCAAGCTGTCGGGCGGTAACGGCTCGGGTGCGCGCCGGACGCGCAAGAAGCCGGTCGAGGCCGAACCGGCGGAGTGATGCGACTCTCGACAGCCGCGGCACGGTCCGCCGCGGCGCTTGCCTTCGCGCTCGCCATGCCGGGCGTCGCGCGCGCCGATCCCTGCACAGCGCCGCTGCCCCCTGCGGGAACGGCCTTTTCCGGCGTGGTGCGCTATGTGGGCGACGGCGACAGCCTGTGCGTCGGCCCCAGGGGACACCCCGATCGCTGGATCGAGGTGCGCCTTGGGGATTTCAACGCGCCCGAGCTGAACGAGCCGGGCGGCCGGCGGGCCAAGGAACTGCTGCGTCGCGTAGCGATGGGCCGCCCTCTCGTCTGCAAGGCCGGGCGGCGCAGCTACGATCGCGTCGTCGCTTTATGCACATTGGGCGGCCGGGCGGTCGGCGAGGTGCTGCGCCGGCAGGGCGGCCAGGAAGGCGGGCGCTAGGCGCGGCGCCTTCAATGGGTGTCGGGCAGAGTCTCGGCGTCCGTCTGCCGCAATAGGCCATCCAGGGTGAGCAGCGGCGTTCCGGCGACTTTCGCATAGGCATAGTGAAAGCAGTCGAAATTGCTGAGCGCGCGCTTGCCGATGCCGTGCTTCTGCGCGACCTCGACCGCAAGGCGCAGGGCATCGGACGGCGACATGGTATCGCGCAGCGCGATATTGCGCAGGTCGAGCCATTCGGTGACGACGGCATGGGCATCGAGATAGGAGCAGTTCAATTGCTCCGGCCGCGACAGGACGATGATCGCTTCCCATGCCGCGAGCGCCGAGGTGAAGGGTGCTTCGGCGCCGGCCAGCGCCCGGTCATAGGCCGGGGCGCTGTCCTCGTCCGCGAAAATGGAAACGATGGCGCAGGCATCAACGAACATCAGGCGTCGCCGGTGAGATCATGGTCGAGTTCATGCCATGCGCTGTCCGGCACCGGCTGGCGTCCGGGTGGGAACGCCAGTCCTCGCTTGGCGAGCAGCCGCCGCGCGGTTTCGGAAGGGCTTTCCTGCTGGACGCGCTTCTGGATCGCTTCCTTGAGCGCAATCACGATGGCCTCGGTGATCGTGGTCTGGTCGAGCTGCGCCAGGCGGCGGGCCAGCGCGTCGGCTTCGGGATTCCTGATGCTCAATGTCATTGTGTGGCTTCCTTCGTATGGCTCGTATATACGCTCTCATGCCGTTCGAAGCAATGTCGCGGCGCCGGTCATGCGGCCTGCGGGAATGCGGCGCTGCCGTCGTCATCCCGCGTCGTGATCTCTTCGAGGATCGCTTCGGCCTTGTCGGGCGGCAGGAACAGCCGCGTCCGGAAGCTGATGATCTCGGTGAAACAGCCGAGCGACTTGAACCAGTCGAGGCTTTCGACGGGATAGCCGCGCAATTCGAGCCGCTGCTGATCGTTGACCCGGACCTTGTGGAGACGCGCGCCCGGAAGCCCGCCGACCGGCGCCCCGGCCGACGCATCGGCGGCGGCGATGGTGTCGCAAGGCGAGAGACGGAAGCTCTCTGTGATTCCGAAGGCGTCGAGCAGCTTTTCCATGGCGCGGTCCGGCACGATGCGGCCGAGGATGGATTGACCGCCAGGCCCGGAGACGCGCCACACACGCACATCGTCTTCGGGGAGCTTGTTCCAGACCGGCAGCAGCAGGCCGGTGGCGATATGGATGGTCTGGATCTCGTGATTGTCGCGTTCGCTGGCGACCTCGGCCTGCCATAGCGCCTGGAAGCTGTCCCGGTCGATCTCCTGCCAATGGCTCGACGACAAGGCGGCGACCTCGATGCGCTCGCTGCCGGTGGGGCGGATCAGGCGCCACACGGGAACGAGGTTGCCGTCCTCGTCGAGGGTGGGCCAGGACGGCACGCGCAGGGCGATGCGCTTGGACCGTTTGTTGCGCAGGAAGGCCATATCGGAGCTGCTCTCCCACATGCGCATCAACGGCTCGAAGCCGGTCGGATGGCGGCGGATATGCAGCTTGAGCGTCTGCAAGCGGGTTTCGGCGCCGGTGCGGGGATCGCGGCGCAGCGGCCGGTCGTCGAGGATATGGATCTCTTCCGCGACGATGGTCTCGACGCCCTGGTCCAGCGTCCCCGCCTGACGGGCCGCTTCGACCCTGGCCTCGATGAGGCTGTTGAACTCGTCGAAGATCGCGTGCTGCGTTGCGATGCGCAGCGCGAGGAGACGATTGAGCCAGCGGTGAATGGGCGGCAGGCGTTCCAGTAGTGCGCCGCTGTCGGGATCGGTGAGGGTCAGCCCGGTCATCGCGGTGAACTCGCTCATCGTCGTGCTGGTCAGCTTGCCCTTGTGCAGGCGGTGATACCAGTTGACGAGCGCCTCGCGTGCATGGTCGCTTTCGAGATTGTCGGCCGAGCTGAAGAAGTGGCGGCTGCCGGCCTGCCGCTGGCCCTGGGTGAGCGCACCGAGGCTGTCCAGCTTGCGCGCGATCGGGGCGATGAAGCGGCGCTCGCCGGGGCAGTCGGTGAACACGGGCCGGAACTTGGGCGCCGTGGTCTGGTTGCTGCGATGCTCGCGGCCGTTGCGCTGGAGAAAGGCGGGCGCATTCCAGCCCGGTTCGGTGCCGAACGCGACGCGGCGCTTGCCCGCGCTTTTGCGGCCGCGCTCGGCATGGAGGCTGATCCCGACGCCACCGGCATTGGTGAGGACGAGGATATCCTTCTCGGCATCCATGAAGGCGTTGACCTCGGCGATGGTCGCGCGGGCGCTGCGGGTCTGGAGCTTCTGGCGGCCATCGGCGTCGAGGACGATCCGCCGGCTGCGGCCGCTGACCTCGGCCACGCGGTCGGCCCCGAAATGATGGATGATCGCATCGAGCGCCCAAGGAACGGGCGGCATCGCGCAGAGTCGTTCGATCAGCGTCTCGCGCGCGCGGATCGCGTCGGTGCAAAGGACAGGCTGGCCCTGCGCATCGACCATCATCTCCGATCGCAGCTCGCCGTTCTTGAGCCGGACCGGCCGCATCATGCGCGTGGGAAAGGCGTTGCGCAGATAGTCGATCATGTTCTCACGCGGGCTGAGGTCGAGATCGAGGTTGGCGCGCTCCTCGGCATCGAGTTCGGCAAGGCGCCGGTTGAGGACGGCTTCGCCGGTGGTCACGAGATCGACCACGGCGGCGTTCCCGGCGGCGATTTCCTCCTCGATGCCCGCGATCAGCGTGGGCAGCTTCATGGAGATGAGGAGTTGGGAGAAGAAGCGTTGCTTGGCGGATTCGAAGCGCGACAGGGCGGCGCCGCGCGCGCGGCCGTTGAGCGTCTTGCCGGTCATGCGGTCGACGACATTCGCGGCCTTGAAGGCTTCCTGAAGATTGGCGTGGATGATCGCCCAGGCGTCCGCATAGCTGTCGTAGATGCGGATCTGCTCGGGGGTCAGTTCGTGGATGATCGGGTCGAACTCGACGCCTTCGTAGCTGAGCGAGCGGGCCGTGTAGAGACCGAGCGCCTTGGCGTCGCGCGCCACGACCTCCATCGCCGCGACGCCGCCATGATCCATGGCCTTCATGAAGGCGTCGCGGTCGCGGAAGGCGGTTCCCGGTCCCCAGAGGCCGAGCCGGACCGCGTAGCAGAGATTGGCGGGATCGGTGGCGCCGGTCGCGGAGGAAAGCAGCACGCGGGCGCGCGGCAGCGCATTCTGGAGCCGGACGCCGGCCAAGCCCTGCTCGGAGCCCTTGGAAACGCCGAAGTCGGTTTCGGTGCCGGCGGCATTGCCGAGGGCATGGGCTTCGTCGATGGCGATGATCCCGTCGAAATCCTCGCCGAGCCAGTCGAGGAGCTGGATCAGGCGGGATTTCTTCTGGTCCTGCGCGGACCGCAGCGTCGCGAAGCTGAGGAACAGGATGCCGCTCGACAGCGTGATCGGGGAGCCGAGCGGGAAAGCGTCGAGGCCGACGATATCGGCGGGTGCGCCGCCGAGCGCGCTCCAGGCCGTCTTGGCGTCTTCGGCGAGGCGGGGATTGAAGGAGATCCAGACATGGCGGCGGCGGCCGCGCCACCATTGGTCCATCATGCAGGCCGAGATTTCCCGCCCCTTCCCGACGCCGGTGCCGTCGCCGATGAAAAAGCCCTGGCGGTAGGCGCGGCCGTTGGCGTCCTCGACCAGCATGTCGCCGGCGGGGTTCTGACGGAAGCGCCCCGGCAGGTCGCGCTCGAAGGCTTCGCCGGCATAGATGACGGCTTCGAGTTGCGCATCGGACAGGGCATCGTGCGCGGTTTTCGGAAGCTGCGGCCTGTAGCTCGGAACGGGCGGCAGCACCGAGGCCATCGCCATCGTCTCGACCAGCTTGGAAGGGTGTGGGCGCGCATTGGGGAGATCGATCCGCGCGAGGCGCCAGGCGGTATAGATGCCGACGGTTTCGCCGACGCCGCGCGGTTCGCCGCGCACGGCATAGTCTATGGGCGCGAGCGAGGTGTCCACCGCCTCGATGGCGGGCGGCTCGATCCGCGGGGGCCGGTTGGTCTTGTTGAACAGGGAAAGGGCCGACCTGCGAGTGCAGGCCGGCCTTTCGGGAAGCATTGGCGTCGTGGGCGCGGGCGGCGTCGGTCCCGGCCCGAGGCGATCGGGCAGCGCGAGGATATGCGGCAGCGCGTCGGTGAGCCGGTTGGCCGTGATCCTATAGGGCGAGCCGGACCAGCCCTTGTCGAAGATCAGGATGCGGATGCGCGTGCTGGTGCCATGCTTGGCATAGACGTCGCCGAGAATGTCGATCTCGACGCGCGGGCAAGCCACCTCGCGCACCGCTTCATAGCCGGCCCGGCCGGAGCCGTCGGCCGAGAAGCTCGACGGCAGGATCGCGACGCAGCGACCGCCCGGCTGGAGGCGGACCAGCGCCGAGCGCAAATGGCGCGCGCCGGCATGGCGATCGCGTCCGATGCCGTCGCTGCGGCTGAATGGCGG
Organism: Sandaracinobacteroides sayramensis; assembly: GCF_022014495.1. Taxonomy (GTDB): domain Bacteria; phylum Pseudomonadota; class Alphaproteobacteria; order Sphingomonadales; family Sphingomonadaceae; genus Sandaracinobacteroides; species Sandaracinobacteroides sayramense. Next base: position 314,734 of record NZ_JAKLSQ010000010.1, on the reverse strand, counting down.
GTTGATCAGCACGACGGTCGGCCGGACCGAGCCCGGCAGGCAATCGTCGATCAGCGCCCCGTCATGGGTCGTGACCTTGTGCCTGGTGATGCGCGCGAGCAGCCCGGCGCGCTGGGGGTCGCGTTCGTTGAGATAGAGCACGGCACCGGCGCGCAAGGCGAGCGGGAGCAGCATCCCGGTGCCGGCGGAGGGTTCGAGAACATTGTCGTCGTCGCGTATCCGGGCGGCCAGCGCGGCGAGCCAGGCGAGCGCGGCGGGCGTGCTGAACTGCTGGAGATCGACCTGCTGCTCCGATCGGTAGGTCTGGGTCGGCAGGCTGCGTTCGAGGTCGGTCAGCACGGCGAGGATCGACTGGGGATCGGGGAGATTGAGGGGCGAGGTATCGGCGCTGCGCAGGAACAGCACCTGGGCGGCTTCCAGCGCGTCATAGGCGTCGCGCATCGACCAGACGCCGAAGCGGTTATGCTTGCCGAATGCCTCTTCCATGAAGCGGGTGAGGCGCTGGCGCGAGAGCGAGCCGGACTGCCGGATATGCTCGGCAAGCCGGACGGCGACCGAATGGAGCGTGGCATCCTTGGACGCGGCGCTATCGGCGGGCGCGTCGGCGCCCGGAACAAGGGATAGTGTCATGATGTGCCTTTCGGGAAAGTCGGCCGCCGGCGCGCTTGCTGGCGGCGGATGGAAAAGGGGCCGGAACATGACGTCCCGGCCCCAGGGGTGCGGTGATGGACCTTGCGGTCAGGCGGCTTCGGCCAGATCCTCGCCCGTCTCGGGGACGTCGATCATGTCGGCGTCGTTGGCCGCGACCGGCGCTTCGGCCTCGTCGGCGACAGGCTCCGGCGCCTCGGCCTCGTCGGGGACGGGCTCCTGCGCGACCGGATCGACGAGACGGATATGCTCGGGGAGCCAGGCGAGCGCCTGTTCCTTGATCTCCGGCTCGACGGGCACCTTGCCGGCGAACAGCTTCTCGGCCGAAACGGCGAGGTCGTGCTTCTTCGCCGCGCCGTAGCGCGACTTGAGTTCGGCGCCCCCGATTTCCTCGAACAGGTCGAGGATGCGGGGCCGCGTCACCGCGTCGAAGAAGTTCCGCGCGGTCGGACGCCACCAGCGGGCCACGTCGATGTCGAGCGAACGGCCGATATGCTTGAGGAACGTCGCGCCCGATTCCCCGTCATGGACCGGATGGAGGGTCCGCGCGATCGCCCAGGCGAACCAGGCGGCGCGCATCTCGTCGTCCAGCGCCCGGAAGGCGTCGAACCGCGCCGTCACGTCGCCCGCGTCGAGCCAGCTCCGGTCGAGGTCCAGTTCGAGCTTGGCCCAGGCTTCGGCGGCCGGGGATTCGCTCTTGAAGGGACCGACGCGCGACGACGCCACGGTGGCGCGCAGGTCCGAGGCGAGGTCATAGATGCCACCGAAGCGCCGGTTCGCCGCGTCCGCCATGATGAAGGTGCCGAGGTCCATCGCGAAGGCGGGATCGTTGGCGACGTGGAGCGCCACCAGTTCGGTCCGCATCGACCCGAGCCGGTCGATCAGCTTCTGGCTGAGCAGCGGCTTGACCGGCGCCCCGGCGCCGTCCGCATCGGCCGCGCCCTCCGCCTCGTCGGGGGTGAGGTCGTCGTCCTCGTCCGCCTCGCTGTCCTCGTCCGTTTCCGGCGGCGCGATGAACAGCGTCTCGCTCATGGTCGGCTTGCCGTCATCGCCGATGATGACATAGGCGAGCGCCTGCGCCTTCTGCTCGGGATCATAGACCGGCTCGCGCTCGTCGATCTGCGAGAGTTCGGCTTCCAGGGCTTCGAGCCGCGCGTCCTGCTCGTCGCTATAGCCTTCGTCCTCGTCGACATTGTCGTTGATGGCGTCGATTTCCGCGCTGATTTCTTCACGGCGCGTCTTCTGTTCCTCGGTGAGCGGGAGGACCGTCCCCTGGAGCCGGCGCAGGCCCGTGGTCGAGAGATAGGGGACATGCGTGCCGGCGATGACACGCACCTCGGCAACGCCCTCGCGTTCGCGGATGGCGTCCGCGGCGGCGGCCAGCGCCTCGTCGGCGAGCCGGTCGACCAGATCCACGTCGGTCCAAAGCTCGGTATCGGCATTGGAGTAGAGATCGCGGTCGATATTGCCGCCGGCGGCCGCATAGGCGTCACGACCGACGAGCAGCGCCTTGGGATCGTTCCCGAGATAGTAGCCGGCCTCGACGCGGCTGCGGATCTCGGAGACGCTGTTGCGATAGTAGCTGCCCGCAAGTTCCTCGAAGACCCTGGCCTGCCTTTCCCGGTTGCTGGTGCGGGCATAGGCTTGGGCGATCTCGATGCCGATTTCGCCGTTGCGCAGCGCCTCGAACACCGGCGGGGCGAGATCGGCGAGACGCAGGCGGCCTTCGATGAACCGCTCGGTCTTGCCGAACCGGATGGCGAGGTCGGCGGCCGTCTTGCCGGTCTTGTCGATGATGCGCTTGAAGCCCATGCACTCGTCGGCGGCGTTCATGGGCAGATGGAAGTAGTTTTCGATCTGGCTCATTTCGAGCGCTTCGGCCTTGCTCTTGGCGACGAGGATGGGGACCATGAAGTCCTCGGGCAGCTTGCCCTCGGCGATGTTGGCCTGGGTCTGTTCGAGCCGCCGGCTGCCGGCGTAGATCTCGAAATGGCCCTTCTTGCGGGGCACGGGGAGACCGATCAGGTTCTCGATGATGATGCCGGTCTCGCCGATATTGGCCTTGAGTTCGGCATCGGCGTCCGCATCGCTCCGGGTGCGGACATTATCGGGCGACTTGTGGCAATCGAGCGCCCGTGCATAGACGATGGTGTGCTTGGTCATGGAGTTTCTCCTGTGCGGAGGTCACGGACCTGACCATCAGGCCGCTTTCCGCACCCACTCCCCTTCTTCCTCCCCTCCACTCTGGAGCTGGTCGTTCCAGTCGTTGTGGCCGAGGGCGGGTAGCAGCGTCTCGATGGCGCGGCCGGGCCGCTCGTGGGCGATGCTGGCCTTGCCGGCGCCGGTGAGGCCGGCGGGATCGTCGTCGGGCAGGAGGATCAGGCGCTCGACGCGATCGGGGATGGCGACCTGGGCGAAGCGTTCGTTGCTGAGCGCCGCCCAGACCGGAATCCGCAGCAGGATGTGCGCCGACCAGGCGGTCTCCCAGCCTTCGGCGAGCCCGAGGACCGAGGAGGGCACGCCGAAATGGATGGCGCCGTCGAATGGCCTGCCGAGCATCCGCTTGGCGGGATCGAGATCGGCCGCGGGCAATCCGGGCGGCACGTCGAGGAACAGGCGCTCGACGCCGATGACGCGATCGCCCGCGCGCACGGCGGCGAGGAGCGCCGGGCGGAAGCGGGCGGCACCGCGAGGACCGAGCGGCGTGCGGGGATGATAGCGCAGCGCGTCGGCGGCGCCGGGAAGCCCGCGCCATCGGGCATAATGTTCGCCGGGCGTGCCGGGAAGCGGCCGCGCCTCGTTCCAGAGGGCGCGGGCGCGGGCGGCGATGGCGGCATCGCGTCCTTGCCATGCCGGGCGTGGGGCGGGCTCGTCGGTGGTCGGAATGTCGAGCTTGAGACGGCGGATGGCGCGCAGCACGTCGATCGTGTCGCAGCCCGCGAAGCAATGGAACAGGAGGCTGCTGCTGCCGACGCGCACCGACAGGCTCGGCCGCCGGTCGGCATGGACGGGACAGAGGCAGAGGCCGCCCTTGGCGGTCCAGTGTCCGCCGAGATTCTTGACGATGGTGGCGCCGGCGGTTTCGAGTTCGAGGTCGATGGTGCGTGACACGGACAGTCTCCTTCGACTGCTCCACCTCTTCCTCCCCTCCCATCGGACCGGCGCGCGCGATCGGGCGCGCATCGGGATGCAGGCGCTGCGAACGATCAGGGCTTGGCGGCCACGATGGAAAGCCACCGCTTGCTGGCAGGCGTGCCGCTCGTTACGACTGGAAAGATGATCGCCGAGCCATCCTGGTCCTTGCTCGATCCCCGGCCGGTCGCGGCGGAGGCGCCTTATACTTTCTTTCTGCCGAGCCCCGCCGAGATCGCCGCGGTCGGTAAGGGCGACATCGTGCGATTGACGTTCGAATATGCCCACGAAACCGAGAAATGGCCGGCGGAGCGCATGTGGGTCATCGTCGAGGACGCCCAGGGCGATCATCTTGTGGGTGTGCTGGACAATCAACCGGACGAACCGACCTCGCCGTTAAAACCGGGCCAGTCGATCCGCTTCGAGCGCTTTCACATCCTGTCGATCGAATGGGCGCATCCTGAAACGGCCCCGCGGCCCAATGACGGCCGGGACTATTGGGACCGCTGCCTTGTCGACGAATGCGTCCTCAATGGCGAGGAGCCGGTGGAATATATCTACCGGGAAGAGCCCGACATGGCGCGGGAGGGGGATAAATATCCCGACAGTGGATGGCGCATCCGGGGCCGCACGGGCGATGCCACGGATGAGGAACTGGATGCGCGCAAGCTGCACTATGTGGCTTTGGGCGCCGTTCTGAACCGGGATGACAGTTGGGTGCATCTTGTCGATGCGCCGGTCGGCACCGAACTGGTGCGCGATTTCGAGACGAACAGCTATATCGCGGACGGCGGCGACTGAGCGGGCGATCGCCGCCCGTGCGCTATGAGGGAAACAGGATCGCGGTGTAGTCCTGGGCGCCGTGCAGCACATGCAGCACGACGACCCTTTCCGCCTCGATCCGGTAGAAGATCAGGTAATTGCCATGGCCGCAGCGGCGGACGCCCTTGTCCTCATAGCGCTGGACGAGCGGATAGCCGCGTGGAAGGTCCGCGAGGCCGAGGCATTTTGCGCGCAATTCCTGAATGAAGGTGATGGCGCGGGCCGGATTGTCCCGCGCGATGAAGTCGCCGATCGCCTCGATGTCCCCTTCGGCTTCAGCCGATAGATGGACGATCATCCGGCATCGCGCGCGAGGCCGCGATATTTGGCTTCGAGCCGGTCGAAGACGGCATCGGCGGGCCGGGTGCGCCCGGCATCCGCATCGGCGAGCCCGCGCGCGATCGACGCATCGAGGGCGGCCAGGCGCGTTTCGCGATCCTGAATGAGGCGCACGCCTTCGCGCAGAACCTCGCTTTTCGAGTTGTAGCGTCCGGCCTCGACCAGTGCCGCGACGAAGGCTTCGAGTTGACGTCCGAGATCGGCGCTGATCATGGGCAAGTCCTCCTGGCCGCCACTATAGCGTTTTATCAACTATTATCAAAGCCCCGATGGCGGCCGAGTTTGAATTGTGGCACATCCTCCCCCGACCTACTCCGATCCACTATGATTGGCGGAAAGCATGGAGCAATCGGCAATGACGCAACCTGAGAAAATTATAATCACCTCGATGAATGGGGAGGATAGGCGCGCGGCCGTAGAAGAAATGAAGAAAATTTTGGATAGGCTCCGTGCGATACCGGAGTGGGAAAGCCACGGAAAAGACGGCATCATTCTCCAAGATGAGGATGGCACGGAGGTCGAGATTACTAGCCAATCTGGCTCCTACGAAGCATTCCGCATTGAGGTCCGGCCAGCAGAAAGCCGCTAGAGCGCGGAAAGATCGATTCCAGATTGGCTTGAGGCGCCGTGACCAAATCCGTGCGGGCTCTACCGCCCGAACGCGGCGATCAGCCCGACGCGGTTCGCTTGGCGGTGCCGGCGATGGCATCGACCGATTGCGCGGCGCCCGCGAGGATGACGTCGAAGCATTGTTCGAGCTGCCTTCGGGTCGACGGCGTGAGCTGGACCAGCACGCGCCGTCCGTCGCCGGGATCGGGCGTCCGGGTCACGAGGGCGCGGTTCTCCATGACCGTGAACGAGCGGCGGGCCGTCCCGAAGGCTGCGGATGCCGCGCCCCAGAAGCTGGTGATCGACGTGGTGCGCCCTTCATGCTCGCGGACATAGAGATCGAGCAGCATTTCGCTGGCGGGATCGGCGATGAGGTCGTGGCCGAAGGCGCGGCCGATATAGCGGCGCGCGGCGAGGATTGCGCGGCAGAGATCGGCATAGCGTGCTGTCCGGTCGTCCTCGCCCTCGGCGGGAGCGTCGGGCGGGCCGCCTCCCTCGTGGGCATGGGTCGGCGGATGGTCGGTGTGGGCAAGGCCGAACAAGGGGTCCGAACAGGTGCAGGGCGCGTCGAACGGCTCGAACGGCCTGTGTTCCCCGGTGCCGAAGGCGCTGCGGATGCGCGCGTCGGCGAGCCGGAGGGCGACCTGTTCCGCCTGCCAGAGCAGATGTTCGGCATCGCGCAGGAAACGGGCGCCGTCCGCGGTGGTGCGAAGGCCGGCCGCATCGTCGTCGAACAGGCGGAACCGGAGCTGTGCTTCGAGCGCCGCGACCTGTTCCTCGATGGCGGTGGCGACGACATCGAGCGCGGCGGCGGCGTGGCCGAAGCTGCCGTGCCGGGCGGTCGCGAGCGCGTAGCGCAGTTGCTTCAGATCGAACGGCATGGGCGCGTCCTCCCGATGTGCCCGACCGGCGTGGTGCTGGGCAGCAAAGCGTGTGCCATTGGCGTCCTCCTGTGCGCGCCTTGGCTTATGGACGGCGACGTCTCGCGGCGCGCTCCTACGGTCGCCAGGGAGGTCTGGACGCGGAGCCGATGCCCGGAAAACGTGCAACCCTCCCACTTTGAGACAGGTGGGCGGCGATGAAAACGAACGCATTTTTACAGATTTATGACGTCAACTCATCAGCACGATGCCGCCGGGCAGCTCGCGCACGCCGACATTGAGGAGCTGCTGGATCTGCACGACCGCATTGTCGATCTGGTCGGTGTGGAAGATGCCGTTGACCGGACGGCGCGCGAGCGCGTTGTTGGCGAGGATGATCTTGGCGCTGCGATAGCGGTTGATGTCCTCCAGCGCCTCGGCGAGCGGGGTGTTGCGGAAGATGAGCAGTCCCTGGCGCCAGCCCGCGGCGCGCGCGGGATCGACGTGGGTGATGCGGGCCTCGCCGCCCGGCAGCGCCACGAGCTGCTCGCCCGCCTTGAGCAGGCGGCGATCGGCGCCGGTGTCGCGCTCGATCGCGCCGGACAGGCAGGTGACGCAGGTTTCGCGGTCGCTGGTGCGGACATTGAACGTGCCGTCGCGCGCCAGGATGCGCTCGCCGCCGGCCTTCACCAGAAAGTCGGCCGGAAGGCCGGGCACCGCGACATAGGCTTCGCCGGTGACGAGGCTGGCGCCGCGCCCGCCGTCGAGGATGGAGAGCGCCGAGCGCGCGTTGAGGTCGATCCTGACGCCGCCGGCCAGCGCGATCTCGCGGCGCTCGCCCTGTCCGGTGCGATAGTCGGCGGTCAACTCGGCGAAGGAGGGCCAGAGGCCGAGCGGCGGCCGGGCGACCATGAAGGCGGCGCCCGAGGCGGCGATGGCGCCGCCGCCGGTGAGCATCGCGCGCCGGTCCAGCATGACGGGCCGGGCCTTGCGGATGGGCGTGACGTTGCCGGCCCTGGCGATCGCCGGATGCGGCAGGTTCATGGCGCGCACCGCCTTGCGGAATGCGGCGGCTTCGCGGAAGGCTTCCTCATGGCCGGGGCCTTGCGCGCGCCATTGCTCGAAGGCGTGCGCATCGGCCGTCGTCGCCGACCCGGAGGTCAGGCGCACGACCCAATGCAGCGCCTCCTTCACCAGGGGGTCGAGATCGTCGTTCAAGGGCTCCTGCTGGCTCATGGATGATATGCGTGTCCGCTTGCCGTGGTCATTTGGTCTCTCCCTGCTTTGAAGACAGTTTGGGGGCGGCGGTCGCGAACGACTTTCTCTTGCCGAGCCGCCTGGCGCAGTGTTCGATCGCCCGCTTGAGTTCCTTCTGGACGGTCCGCAGCGTGACGCCGTAGCGCTCGGCAAGCGCGTGATGCGACTGGTCGCCGATGAAGGTCTCGTAGAAAATATCCTGCTGGCGCTCGGTGAGTTCGGCAAGCGCCGCCTGCAACCGTTCGACCTCGCGCCGGTCGCCCGCGATGATCTCGGGGCCGGGGGCGTCGTCGACCACGGTGAACAGCGCGCTCAGATCGGTGAAGTCCAGCAGCCGCTCCTGCGAGGTCCGCAGGTTCTTGGCGGTATTGGCGACGGCCTGGGCGACGTAGTTTTCCGGATCGCGCACCGGATTGAGGTCGCGCGGACGCTGGAGGCGCAGCCAGGTCTCGTGCATCGCGTCCTCGACCAGATCGGGCGCGAAATTGCGGGAGAGCCTGGCCTTGATTTCGGCATAGCGCTCCTGAAGCGCGCGGACGAGCTGCTTGCGGGTGCTTTCCGGCATGGCGTCGTCGTCGCCCGAACGGGAGTCGGCGGTCATGACGCGCCTCCCGCGACCGGCGCGGACGCGCCCCGCACCGCCAACAGGCAGCCACAGCGCGCAAAGGCGCGGCGAAGCCGGATCGTCCTCATCGCGCGGCCACCTCGAACCAAACGGGCTGCGGCAGTCCCTCGGGCGGCTGGCCGGGCATCTGCGCGCCGTCCAGCACCTTGCGGATATCGGCGTCGAGCTTCGCATTGCCGGTCGAGCGCACCACCTCGGGGCGGCGCAGCACGCCGCTCGCGTCGATATGGACGGTGAGACGGGCGCGGAACGGGCGCTTGCTGGTGCGGGGATCGGTTTGCAGCCGGTCGTTGATGGCGGCCTGCACGGCGCGGCCGAACGGCTCGAACTGCGTTTTGGGCGGCGTGCCGATCATGGGCGGGGCGGTCACGCGCAGCACGTCGAGGACGAGGCGCGGCGTGCCTTCCGCCTTGACCCAGGCATCGATGCCCGGCGCGGGCGGCTGGTCGGGCGGGAAGATGACGACGGCGTTGAGCCGGGTGAAGCGGAACTCCAGGCCGGTGCCGCGCAGCATGGTGGCGATGGCGTCGCGCTGGCTGAAGCTGCCGACGAGGGGGTTGGAGCGCTTCGCGTCGACGACGCCGTTTCCGTAGAGGATGTCGATATGGCTCACGGTTCCCAGCTCCACGAGCGCGCGTTCGAGGGGCTGGGCGGGAATATCATAGTCGTGCGTGGCGGGCGCTGCCTGCTCATCCGCCTGCGCGCGCGCCGGGGTGTCGGGCCAGAGGCTGGCGAGCATGAGCGCGGCCGACAGGGCATGGCGGAGCCGCATGGTCCGGCGCGGCACGGTTCGAGGGAGGCCCGCGTCATGGTCAGGCACGGCGCGGCTGCGGGATCGCGGCGCTGACGGGACATGGCTGGATGCGCGGCGACATGGCTATCCGATCCTGAAATCGATCGGCACGGTGATGTCGATCTCATCGGGAAGGCCGGCGGGGATCGGCGGCAGCGGCTCGGCGCGGCGGACGGCGGCGGCGGCCTCGCCGTCGAGCGCGGCATGGCCGGAGCTGCGCTCGATCCAGATGCGCGAGACGCGGCCCTTGCGGTCGAGCAGGAAGCGCACCCAGGCGGTGCCCTCGCGGCGATCGCGGCGGGCTTCTTCGGGATATTGCCGGTAGCGCGCGATATGGGTGAGCAGCATGTCGCGGTAGCGCAGGGCCGAGACGCCGGAGAGATCGGCGGCCTGGCCGGGCGCGCTTGCCGAGGCGCTGGCCGCCAGCACATTGGCGCCGCCGGCGGGCGGCGGCTCGGTCGCCGGGCGGGTCGCGGCCGATGACGGCAGGCGCGGCGGCATCGGCTCGGCCTCGCCCTTGTCGGTGGCGGATGGAAAGCCGAGCTGCCGGGCGGGATCGCCGGCCTTGTCGCGATCGAGCGGAATGAGTTCCACGACCAGCACGCCCTGGCGGCCGCGCGCGGCCGAGCGCCCGCCATCGCCGGGCGGCGGTGAAAGCAGGAACAGGAAGCTGAACAGCGCTGCATGGGCGAGCAGCGACAGCAGGATCGCAAAGAGGCGGGACGAGATATCTTCGATCATCGCCACGCCATGCGAGCGGTTTTGGTCATGGCAATGTCGCACAAGGGAGCACCCCGCATGGCTCCTAGCGCGGCATGATGACAATTCTGCTTGGGGCGTTTCCGGGCCGGACGCTCGGCGCATGTGCCGGAACGGAACAGTGCCCCGGCAAAGAAAAATCGCGCCTCCTGCATTTTATCGTTCGCGATGCCCTCGCGACGGCTGTCGAAATTTTGAAGGCCAGGCGAATGGACACGATGTTGCACACGAGCATGTTGGACAGGATTGAGGTCGAGCCGGACGCGGCGTTGCGCCGGCCGACGAACGGCGTTGCGGTCGCGCAGCCCGCCGTGGCGTCGGTCGAGCCGCCGCTGGCGCGGCAGCGCTTCAAGGCCGGCAGGCTGGATTTCGACTACAGGATTTTCGCCAAGCAGCGTTCCTCCACGCTCACGCCGACCGAGGCGATGGTGCATGTGGTGGTGCCCCTTGCCGGCGAGGCGGTCGTTGTCGGCATCGACGAGAGCTATTCGCTCGTCGCGGGCCAGGCCCTGCTGCTGGCGGGCGCCGAGCGGACGATCTGCGTGTGGATGGCGGGCTCGCGCGCGCTCCTGCTGCATGTGCCGCGCGCCGCGCTCCAGTCCGAAGCCTCGCGCCTGTTCGGCGAGCCGCGGCGCGTGTCGATGATCGACTGCGTGTTCGACTGGACGGCGGACGCCATCGCGGCCTGCCGGGGCGATCTCACCCATCACGCCATCATGGGCCGCCCGGTCGATCTCGGCCCCAAGGCGCGGACCGCCGCCGAGAAGTGCGTGCTGGCGGCGCTGATCGACGCCCTGCGCGCCGATGCGCAGGCCGGTGCGATCTTCCCCGTGGCGCGCTCGGTGCAGCGCGCGGTCGACTATGTGCGCCAGAATCCGTGCCTCAACTGGACGGTCGAGGAGCTGGCGGCGCTGGCAGGCGTCAGCGCCGGAACGCTGCACCGCAATTTCCGCAACTGCCTCGGCATCTCGCCCGCGCGGCTCGTCCAGCAGCTTCGGCTCGAATGGGTGCGCGCGCGTGTTAGCTGCGCGACCGAGAGCCGTTCGATCGGCGAGCTGGCGGTGGCTTCGGGCTTCGGCCTCTCGGGAATGCTGAACCGCGCCTACCAGCGCCATTTTGGAGAAACGCCGACGCAGACCCGCGCGCGCGCCTTCCGGTCGCAGCGCGATTGACATTGCCTCCCGCGCGGGAGGCCACAAGATCAATGCGCCGCCCTGATATGTAATCAGGGCGCTATGAGTCTTGCAATCAACTAGATATGCGTTCCATCCCTGCATAAGTGACGATTATTCTTCGATTCGTGGCGTTATTCCGGTCCAATAGACCAACGGAAGCTGTAACACAACTTACATACTATTCCGACGATCTTGGACGAAACGCACTGTCACGATATTTTTCCTTGAGAATCGTTAACCGCCCCTCCTAATCCCCTCCCGTCAACTGGACGCCGGCTTGAAGCACGCGAGTCTTCCGGCGCCGGTATTTGGATAGAGAGCGGCCGTTCGCCGCCCGGCTTTCGGAGCCGTGGCGGCGCTTTCGTCGGGGGGTGCGGTTTGAAGTTCGAGAAAGATTCGTGGCGGCTTTCGCCGAGCGGGGCCGTGATTGCCCTGGTGCTGGCTGCGGCGGCGACGCCCGCGATCGCGCAGGACGCGCCCCAGGGTGCGGCAGAGGCCGCGCCCGCGGCGCGCTTCGAGATCCGCGCCTTCCAGGTGACGGGCAACACGCTGCTGCCGCCCGATACGGTCGAGCGCACGGTCTATCCCCATATGGGGCCGGACCGCAGCGAGGCGGATGTCGAGGGCGCGCGGGCGGCCTTGCAGAAGGCGTTCGAGGACGCCGGCTATGTGGCGGTGGCGGTGGTCATCCCCGAGCAGTCGGTGGGATCGGGCATCATCCGTCTCGACGTGCAGCCGCAGACGGTCGGCCAGCTTCTCGTCGAGGGATCGAAGGATGCCGAGGCGGTGAAGGCGCTGGCCCCGTCGGTGGCACCGGGCGAGACGCCGAACCTGCCGGCCTTCCAGCGCGACGTGGTGGCGCTCAACAGCAAGGCGAGCCGCAAGGTGACGCCGGAGCTGCGCGCGGGCACGGCGCCGGGCACGCTCGACGTGGTGCTGAAGGTCGAGGAAAGCTCGCCCTTCCACGCCTCGGCCGAACTCAACAATTTCAGTTCGTCGGCGACCACCGACCTGCGCGCCTCGGCGACGATCCGCTATGACGATATGTGGGGGCGCGGCGACAGCCTCTCCCTCTCCGCACAGACGGCGCCGCGCCGCACCGACGACGGCACGGTGTTCTCGGGCAATTATCTGATGCGACTGGGCAGCGGCACGCAGATGCTGCTCTACGGCGTCCATTCGGACAGCGACATCGCGGTGGTCGGCGGCACCAGCGTCATCGGCAAGGGCAATATGGCGGGCTTCCGCCTGATCCAGTCGCTCGGCAGCAGCGAGGGCTTCTACCACGCGCTGACGCTCGGCATGGACTGGAAGGATTTCAAGGAAGACGTGGTGCTGATCGGCGCCGACCGGGCTTCGGCACCGATCGAATATTTCCCGATCACGGCGAGCTGGCGGGGCGACTGGTCGGGCGACCGGGCCAAGAGCAACATCGCCTTCTCGACCACGCTGGGCATTCGCGGACTGGGCGACGACTGGTTCCGCTTCAACGAGAAGCGCTACATGGCGCGGCAGAGCTTCATCGCGCTGAAGCTCGATGCCGAGCATGAGCAGGAGATCGGCAGCGACATTCAGGTGAATGCGCGGCTGTCGAGCCAGTGGTCGCCCGATCCGCTGATCTCGAACGAGGGCTTCTCGCTCGGCGGCATGAGCACGGTGCGCGGCTATTACGAATCCGAGGTCATCGGCGACTATGGCGTCGCCTTGCAGACCGAGATCCGCACGCCCGACCTCGCGAAGATACTCGGTGGGAATTTGCTCAACGAGCTGCGCTTCCATGCCTTCTTGGACGGCGGCTGGTCGGGCATCCACTATCCGCTCGAAAGCCAGATTGCCGACCGCAACCAGTATCTGGTCAGCACGGGCATCGGCGGCCGTGTCCGCCTCTTCAAATATTTCACCGGCGCGTTCGACCTGGGCCTGCCGCTGAACTCCGGGCCGGAGACCGGCTCCGGCGACGTCTTCTTCCGCTTCCGCATCCAGGGGGAATTTTAACTATGTCAATTGTCGCACGTCTCAAGACTGGTGCGGTTGCCGGCGTTCTCGGCTTTGCCGCGCTGACCGCCGCTACGCCCGCCCATGCGTGGTGGAGCGGTGACTATGCCTATCGCACCAAGATCAACCTCAACATGGCTGCGGCGGGCGTCACCGGCGAGGTGGCGCGCGCGCCGGTGCTGATCCGGCTGCATTCGGGCAATTTCAACTTCGCGGACGTGAAGCCGGACGGCTCGGACCTGCGCTTCGTCGCGGGCGACGATCGCACCCCGCTCAAGTTCCACATCGAGAAGTGGGCGCCGCAGGACGAGCAGGCGCTGGTGTGGGTGGACGTGCAGGGTCTCGCGCCGGCCACGGCGAATGCGATCTATGCCTATTATGGCGGCAAGGACGCCAAGCCCGGCCAGGACGTGGCGGGCACTTTCGGGCCGGAATATCGGCTGGTCTATCATTTCAACGATGACGGCGCTCCCAGGGACGCCACCTCGAACGGCGCGCATGCGCAGGGTGGCGCGGGTCGCAACGCGGGCGGCCTGATCGGGAACAGTCTCGTTCTCGACGGCACCAATCCGGTCACGCTGCCCGCGTCCCCCTTCGCGCAGGGTCCGGTGACGATCACCGGCTGGGTCAAGCCGGAGAGCGACGGCACGCTGTTCACGCTGCCGGGCGCGGTGAGCCTCGTCATCGAGGGCGGCAAGCTCTATATCGAGCAGGGCGGCCAGCGCAGCGCGGGGGCGGCGCTCGGCAGCAATGCCCATTTCGCGCTGGTCAACGACGGCGCGAAGTCGACGCTCTATGTCAACGCCCAGAGCGCCGGCGAGGTCGCGGGGGCGCTGGGCCAGGCGACGGGCGCGCCGCAGCTCGGGGTCGGCCTCAAGGGCGAGATCGACGAACTGCGCGTCGCGGGCGCGGCGTTGCCGGTGTCGGCCTTCCAGCTCGCGGCGGCGAGCGAGGGCCAGGGCGCGAAGCTCGTCACCACCGACACGGCCGAGCAGGTCCAGAGCGGCGGCGGCCACAATTATCTCGGCATCATGCTCAAGGCGGTGACGTTCGACGCCTGGATCGTCATCGGCATTCTCGCGGTGATGCTGGCGCTCGCCATGTGGGTGCTGTTCACCAAGCGCGGTCTCGTCGGCCGGATCGAGAAGGCGAACGATGCCTTCCTCGAAGCCTATGCGCAGAACACGCAGCGCCTCGGCGACCATGACGGCCTGCCGACCTTCGATCCGGGCGCGAATGCGGCGGCGTCGACACTGGGCCAGCTTTATCATGTCGGGCGCACCGAGCTGACCAAGCGGCTCAAGGAAGAGAGCACGCTGTCGGGTCATTATGCGGTGCGCGCGCAATCGGTGGCGGCGATCCGCTCGGCGCTCGATGCGTTGCAGGTGCTGCAAGGCCAGAAGCTGCGCGAGCGCATGGGCCTGCTCACCAATCCGATCGGCGGCGCGGTCTATGTGGGCCTTGCGGGCACGGTGCTGGGCGTGATGATCACCTTCGCCAGCGTCGCGGCGTCCGGCGAGGTCAATGTCGCGGCGATTGCGCCGGGCATCGCTGCGGCGCTGCTCGCCACGCTGGCGGGCCTCGTGGTCGCGATCCCCGCGCTGTTCGGCAACAATCACCTCAAGGCGCGGATGCTCAACATCCGCGAGCGCGGCCAGATCTTCGCCGACGAGCTGGAGAAGCGCATCGCCGAGACCTGGCAGGGGGCGGATGCGCCTGCCGGCCGCAAGGCGCGCGCCGCCGCCGTTCCGGCCGAATAAGGGAGGCAGGCGCGATGGCTCTGGATTTGAGCGATGGTGACGGCGGTGTCGAGGACATCAACGTCACCCCCATGATCGACATCATGCTGACCCTTCTCGTCATCTTCATCCTGATGGCGAGCATGCAGGCCGAAGGCATCAAGGTGGATCTTCCGTCCGCATCGTCCGCGAAACCGCTCAACGAGCAGAAATCGCGGGTGATCGCGGTCAGCAACGACGGCACGGTTTCGATCGACACGGTGCCGGTGTCGCTGGCCGAGCTGGAGAGCGAGCTGCGCGCCAGCCTGGCGACCACGCCGGACTTCGCGGTGATCCTGCGCGGCGACCGGGCGGTGCAATATGACCGGATCATGTCGGTCTTGGACGTGTGTTCCAAGGTTGGCGTGCCGAGCCTCGGCATGGCGTCCACGCGCCCGCCCGGCGGCGCCTGATCGGGAGCGGGACGATGCACCATGACCCTCTCGCTCGCCCGATGGCTGGACAGGCTGCGGGATCGCAGGCCGGCCATCCGGCCCTCCCGCAGCAGCTTCCGCAAGCGGCGGTTCCGCAAGCTGCGCTGGCTTGCGGCCAGCCTGGCGCTGCTGGGCTTCGGCTGCTGGCTGCTCGGCAGGATGGCGCCCTCGCAGGCCACCGCGATGCTGCTGCGCGTCTCCGTGGCTGGGAAGCCGTCCTCGCGCCCGCCGCAGCCGCGGCCGCAGGCTTTGCCCTCCGTGCCGCCTGTCGGGGGTTCGACCCCTATGGATGGGAGTCCAACTGGCAGGCGGCACATCGTGTCCTGGCCGGACTCGGTGTTCAGCGCCGCGCGTCTTTCGGCGCGCGCGACGGGAGGGCGTGATGGCGGCGACACCGAACACGCCCTTCGGCGTGATGATGGACTTCGACAGCCACAAGCGCAGCCAGCGGTCGTCTGGATTGCTGATCGCGGGCGGCGTGGCGGGCCTGGGCTTGCTGGCGCTGTTCCTGTGGCCGAGCCAGGAGATCAGCCAGCGTCCCCATGAGACGAAGACGACGAAGGTGGTGCTGCCGCCTCCTCCGCCGCCGCCACCGCCGCCCGAGCCCAAGCCGGTCGAGCAGCCGCCCGAGCCCAAGCCGATGCCGCTGGAGCAGCCGCAGGACACGCCGCCGCCTCCGCAGCCGTCGAACGATCCGGTGCAGGGCGACAGCGCCTTGACGGCCCGCGAGGGCGCCGGCCCGTCCAATTACGGCCTCGCGGTCGGCGACGGCGGCGGCACGAAGATCGGCGGCCGTCCGGGCGGCGGCGACAACGGCTTTGCCGCCTACGGCAATGTCGTCCTCAACGCGGTGCGCCAATCGGCGCAGTCGGACCGGGAATTGTCGCGCGGCCGCTATGCGGTGCAGCTCGCGCTCTCGGTCGATGCCGAGGGCCGCGTCACCAATGTCCGGGTGCTGAACGGGGGCGACGAGAAGCGCAACGCCCGCATCCGCGACGTGCTCATGGGCCTGCGGCTGCCGCAGCGTCCGCCGGCCGGCCTGTCGGTCGTCCGGGTCGAACTCAATACCCGCGCGGGGGGCTGATCGCATGGTCGTGCGGCTCCCGGCATCCAAGCCTTCGAAAGGGAAAGACATGAAGACCACCACTCGCCGTCGCGGCGGATACAAACCTGCGCTGATGGCGTGTGCCGCCGGCGTGTCGCTGCTGGCGTCGCCGGCGCTGGCGCAGGAGCGCCGGGTCGATGGCGAAAAGATCCTCGAACTGCTGGTGGCGCGCGGCGTCATCAGCAAGTCGGATGCCGACACGATCATTTCCCAGGCCGAGGTCGTGCCCGCGCCGGCGCCCATCCAGGGCGGTGTCGCGGCGGACGGCACGCAGACCATTCCCTATGTGCCGCAGGTGGTGCGCGACCAGATCACCGAGCAGGTCAAGAGCCAGCTCGCGAGCCAGGCGCAGGCCGAGGGCTGGTCGAAGCCCGGCGAGACGCCCGAGTGGACGCGGCGCATCAGCCTCTATGGCGATGTGCGCGCCCGCTACGAGGGCGTGTTCATGGACAAGGACAATTCGGACAATTTCCCGAATTTCGGGGCGATCAACGCGGGCGAGCCGCAGAACGTCAACGACACGATGCCGGGCTATGTCGAGCCGGCGTTCATCAACACGCTGGAGAACCGCACGCGCTTCCAGCTTCGCGCGCGGCTCGGCCTCAAGGCGCAGATCGCCGATTGGGTGTCGGCGGACGTGCGCATCGCGACGGGCAACGACCGCACGCCGGTCTCGACCAACCAGACGCTCGGCGCCTTCGGCGGCGGCGGCTATGCCATCTGGCTCGACCGCGCCTCGCTGCATCTGACGCCGGTGAAGGGCGCCGCGATCGACCTCGGCCGCTTCAGCAATCCCTTCTGGACGAGCGAGCTGCTGTTCGACCAGGATTTGAACTTCGACGGTATCGCGGTTTCCGGCCGGGGCAATATCGGCGAGCGCTTCGCGCTGTTCGGCACGGCGGGCGCTTTCCCGATCTTCAACACGGACCTCAATTTCGTGTCGCGCAATGCGAAGGAGTTCGAGGGCGCGGCGTTCAAGAGCCAGGACCGCTATCTGTTCGCGGCGCAGGCCGGGTTCGACTTCAAGGCGACCGAGCAGGTCAATGTGCGGCTCGCGGGCGGCTATTTCCACTTCGATAATGTCGCGGGCAAGGTCGCCAACTGCTACTATTACCAAGTGGTGTGCGCGTCCGACGCCATGCGGCCTGCCTTCCAGCAGTTCGGCAACACGATGATGACGCTGCGCAACACGCTCTATGACGGTGCGCCCGATCCGACGGTGCTGCCGGACAACCAGTATTTCGGGCTGGCCTCGAAGTTCGAGGTGCTGAACGTCCATGGCGCGATCGACTTCAAGCCGTCCGAGCGCTTCGGCGTCAGGCTCGAAGGCGATTTCGTCAAGAATCTCGGCTGGAACCGCAGCCGCCTGCGCGGCTCGCTGGTCGAGGGCGTGGGTTACAACGGCATCGCGGTCAACAATCTGGGCGAGCAGATCGAGGTTCTCGATCTCGGCACCACCGATCCCGACGATGTGAAGAAGGTCGACGGTCCCTATACGGGCGGCGACACGGGCTGGCAGGTGCGCCTGGCGATCGGTTCGGCGCTCGATGCGGGCCAGGGCAATATCCTGGGCGCCAAGCGCGGCGACTGGAATGCGTGGCTGTCCTATCGCCGTCTGGAGAGCGACGCGGTGCTGGATGCGTTCGCGGACAGCGATTTCCATATCGGCGGCACGAACAATCGCGGCTGGCAGCTCGGCGGCAACTACGCCATCGCGCCCAACACGCTGATCGGCGCGCGCTGGATGTCGGCGGAAGAGATCGCCGATGCGCCGTTCTCGGTGGATCGCCTGTTCGTCGACATGAGCGTGCGGTTCTAAGACCCATGTCCACGGCGACGCTCCTCTTCGTCTCGACCTGGCTGCGCGAGTTCGCTCGCGCGGACGGGTCACGCTACCCGGTCCCGTCCGTCTCCCTCTTCGGGCGGGGCCGGGTCACGCGGCGCGTCGCCTCTTCCTTTGCCGCAAAGTCGTTTCAGGCCGCCGGTGCCGGAGCCGGGCCGTCCCGTTTCCCCCTTGCGGGCGGGCTGGCGCTTCGACCGGCGCGCGCGGGCGCGCGTCCACTCCTTCCGCGCGCCCGCGTGCTGGCATTCCCCGCGGCGCTGCTGCTGCCGGGCCAGCGCGTTCCGGCGCTCAGGCGGGCCGCATTCGCCCTGTTCGGCGGCGCGCTGCTCGCGCTCGGGGGCAGCGGCGCACGGGCGCAGGCGGCGGATGCCCAAGCCTCCGCTTCCTCACCCATCACCCCCGCCGAGGCCCAAGCTGTTCCCTCCCCTTCCGCGCCGGCAAGGATCGGCGGCGGGGCGCCGTCGAACATCTGCGTGCAGGTGGACATCGGCGGGACCAAGGTCGGCCATCTCGACTGTGCGACGCAGCGGCTTCAGGCGGCGGCGCGCACGGCGCAGGACCAGGCGCGCGCGGGGCTGGACGCGCCGGTGGCGGGCGCGGGTTCGCCCGACCCGCAGACCGGGGTGATCAGCGAGGCGGGCGTGCGGCTGCGGATGGGCAATGCGCTGGGCCATTCGGTGCATCCCGAGCGGCCCAACCGCAGAGCGGCGGTGCCGCGGTGACGATCTTCGCAATTCAGCCGGGCGGCAGCGCCCGGACCGTCCTTCAGACAAGACAATCCGCGCCCGGACTGGCGGCGCCCAAGACCTCGGAGCTTTAAGATGAACACCCGGATCAACGCCCGCTCGGCTCGCCAGAACCTGCTGCTCACGGTCTCGTTGGGGGCGCTGCTCCTGGCGGGCACGGCCCATGCGCAATCGACGGGGCGGGCTTTCCCGAGCCGCGGCGCCTCGGGCGCCAACCCCTCTTCGGTGATCGCCAACACGCTGTCGGACCAGGCGACCAAGCAGGCCGAGACGAGCAGCGCGACGCAGCGGGCGATCGAGACGTTCCGCCGGGCGGCGGCGGCGCGCGCGGCGATGCAGAATGCGCAGATCCAGGCGCGCGCGGCGGCGAAGGCGGCGAGCCTCACCAATCCGTTCAACGGCATCGGCGCCAATGGCCTCAAGCAGGCGGCGGATATCGAGATCGATCCGAGCCTGTGGGTGGGCGCCGGCGATCCGACGGCGACGACGGGCGCGGACGGCCGCACGGCGGTCAGCATCGACCAGACGCAGCAGAAGGCCATTCTCACCTGGGACAGCTTCAATATCGGCCGGGAGACCGACTTGACGTTCAACCAGGGCGGCGCGGACTGGGTGGTGCTGAACCGGGTGCATGATGCCAATGCCTCGCAGATCCTCGGCACGCTGACGGCGCCGGGCACGGTGCTGATCCTCAACCGGAACGGCGTGCTGTTCGGCGGCGCGAGCAAGGTCAATGTCCGCAACCTGATCGCGTCGAGCGCGAACATCACGAACGACGATTTCCTGAACAGGGGCATTTATTCGAGCCTGTCGGGCGCCAATTATGTGCCGAGCTTCACCGATGCGCTCGGCGCGGTGACGGTGGAAGCCGGCGCGCAGATCACGACCCATGATGCGGCGAGCGCGACCGATGGCGGCGGCTATGTGCTGCTGATGGGCACGCAGGTCACGAACGCGGGCACGATCACGACGCCCAAGGGCCAGACGCTGCTGTCGGCGGGCGACGATTTCATCGTGCGCAAGGGCTACGGCACCGAGGAGAATCAATATTCGACGACGCGCGGCAACGAGGTGCGCGGCCTGATCGACGCGGAATCGGAGAGCGGCACGGTCATTAACCGCGGCCTCATCGAGGCGGCGCAGGGCGACATCACGCTCGCGGGCCGCACGATCCGGCAGGAAGGTGTCGCGGTCGCCACCACCGGCGTCAACCAGCGCGGCACGATCCACCTGCTCAATTCGGCGAGCGACGCGGAGGGCTCGGTGACGCTGGCGAGCGGCTGGGAACTGACGGACGCGGAGGGCAACAGCTATTCCGGCGACGGGCTCACCATCATCCTGCCGGAGCTGGAGAGCGCGGACACGGCGCTCAACAGCCAGCGGGATTCGCTGATCGCGGAGAGCGAGACGGCGAACGCCAATCGCTACACGACGATCACGGGCGGGTTCAACGACCGCTCGATGCTGGCGGACCGGCTCGACCAGTCGCGCATCGAGATCGTGACGGGCGGCAATGTGCTGTTCGAGGGCGGCTCGCACACGAGCGCGCAGGGCGGCCAGGTCGCGGTGCAGGCGGCGGGGCGGATCACGGTGGCGGATGGCGCGCTGATCGACGTGTCGGGCGTCCAGGGCGTGAAGCTCGATATGGAATCGAACTCCATTCTCGTGAACGTGCAGGGCAACGAACTGCGCGACAGCCCGCAGAACCGCGAGAATGACGATCTGCGCAACAACGACGTGTGGATCGACGTGCGCGATCTTGTCCTGCTGCCGGACGGCACGGGCGGTTATGACGGGGACCGCTGGTATACGGCGGGCGGCCTGCTCGAAGTGGGCGGTTATGTCGCCAATATGGAGCATGGCATCGGCGAGTGGGCGGCGGTCGGCGGCACGATCACGCTCGCGGCGAACGAGGTGGTGGCGCACCAGGGCGCGGTGTTCGACATTTCGGGCGGCAGCATCGACTATCAGGCCGGATGGGTGCTTTCGACGCGCGTGCTGGGTGCGGACGGCAAGATCTACGACATCGGCCAGGTGCCTGCCGGTATCGCGGTGGTGGGCTATGGCCGCACATCGACGCGTGAGCATGAGCGCTGGGGCGAGCAATATACGCAGACCTGGTCGCATTCGCTGTTCTCGGGCCGCAGCTCCAGCCGGTGGGAAGATGGTTATTCGGTGGGCCGCGACGCGGGCCGCCTCGTCCTCTCCGCCCCCACGGTCATCATGGAAGCGGAGATCGCGGCGGAGGCGATCAACGGGGCGAGGCAGACCAAGGCCCGCGAGGACGGTGTGGCGGACGGCTACAAGCTCGGCGAGCATACGGTCGCGCAGGCCGGTTCGCTCGTCCTCGGCCGCTATGACCTCGCGCTCAACAACACGTTGCCCTACACCACGGACGTCCGCATCGGCGACATCGCGGACATCACACCCGACATGGCGCCGGACGTCGTGCTTCCCGAACCGCGCGCCGGAACGGCGTGGTTCGACGCGACCCGGCTCAGCGAAGCGGGCCTTGGCGGACTCGACCTCGCCACCCAGGGGACCATCGCCATCGAGAGCGATCTGACGCTGGCGGACGGCGGCGCGGTCGAGCTGGTCGCTCCGACCATCGACATTGCCGCCGACGTCACCGCGCGCAGCGGCTCGATCAGCGCGACCAACTGGTTCGTCCCGCAAGTCGATGCGACTGCCGCCCGGCCGATCCTCGATGCCGATGGCGGCTCGCTGATCACGCTGCGCGACGGCGCGACGCTCGACGTGCGCGGCCTGTGGGTGAACACGGCGCTGGACGCGGCCGACACCAACAAGCTGGGACTGGTCGACGGCGGCGACGTCTATCTCGCCTCCACGCACGATCTCACGCTCGAAGCGGGAAGCCTCATCGACGTGTCCTCCGGCGCGGCGTGGCTCGATCAGAACGAAACGCTCGGCGGCATTGGCGGCAATGTCACGCTCATTGCCGATCTCGAAAACCTGTTCACGACCACCGCCGATGGCCTGCTGACGCTCGACGGGCAGATTGCGGGGTTCGGCGTCAACGGCGGCGGCACGCTCAAGATCGAGTCGGGCACGGCGATCTCGATCGGCGGCGAATTGCTGGAGACCGATGGGCTTCTCAAGGCAGGCGAAGCCTCGCCGGTCGAACTGGTCCTGTTGGATGACTATGACGTGAAGGTGGGTGACACGCTTCCTGTCGACTACAACTACACCGTCAATGTGGCGTTGCCCGGTGAGACCGTGCCGTCGACAGGACTACCGTTAAATCGGCTTGTGACGACGGCGGCAGATTGGGTTCTTCCAGAAAGCTCCGAATACACCAGTTTTTCCGCACGCATCGCAGAAAATTACTACTATAATGGATACGAATACAGAAGCGGGTCTGAAGACCTTGTTCCAGGTGGAGGGATCAATCGCGCCTATAATGTAACCTTAGGTATATTTGAGACACTTCCTGTTGTCCCCGCCGGAGTGACGCTGTTTTTAGAATATGCGCAGTATTCTTCAATATTCGCAGGCTATGTCGTTCCGGCAGATGTGTTTCCCAACGGCTTCCCTATCGCCAACGCTACAAAGACTTTAAAAGCTGGTAATCCCTCACCTGTGAATATGACAGTCGCTGCTGGAAGCAAGATCGCGGCGGGAGTCGCGCTTGAGAAGTCGGTGGCGGTGAAGACCAATACCGAGCTTGCGGCCAGTATCTTCCAGTCTGGCTTCTCCAACTACGATGTGACTGCCCGCAACGGCATCGCCGTCAAGGAAGGAACGGCGCTCGACGTCAGCGCGCCGGTCTATCGCTTCACCACGGCCTCGGCTTCGGCAGAAACCGGCGCCGATCCTGCTTCCGCGCTCGAACTGTGGACACCGCCGCTCTATCTCGAAGATCCCGCGAATGGCGTCCTGACTCAAAGGCAAGGCGCCAGCCTGACGCTGCGCTCCAGCCGCTATGTAGCAAGCAACACCAGGGCGGTGACGGCGGGCGGCCCGCTGGTTGTCGCCGAAGGTGCCTCGATCACTGTCGATCCGGGTCAGTCGATCAATCTGCTCGGGTTCGACATGACGATCGAAGGAAGCCTGGTCGCACCAAGCGGCAGGATCACGCTCGATCTGCCCGAGGACTATGACGACAATGTCTATGGCAATCCCGATCCCGACCTGATCTGGATCGGGGACAATGCCGTCCTCGACGTGGCGGCGCGGCCGGCCCTCGCTATCGATCACCTTGGACGTTCCTACGGCCTGATCGCGGATGGCGGCACGATCGCGATCGGTGGCGGTCTCGATTGGGAGGATAGCGGCGAAGCCTTTGCCCATGATGCGTTCGTTGTGATCCGGCCGGGAGCGAAGCTCGATGCGTCCGGCACGAGTGGTAAGCTGGATATTGCAGGCAGCGGCCTGAACAGTGCATCAACCCCGGTGACGGTCGCCAGCGACGGCGGCACGATCATCGTCAAATCGAACAATGGCCTTTATCTCGACGGCACGCTGCGCGCCGATGCGGGCGGTGATGGCGCCGCCGGCGGCACGCTGGCGCTGGCGCTGGAAGCGCCCAACTATGTCACCGCTACCACCAGCGGAGACGTCCTCAACTTCCGCGAGTTCGTCGTGGCGCAGGAGCGGAGCGAAAGCCCCTTGTCAGAAGGCGCCACGGCGCAGACGGTCGCCTCCGAACTGTCCGCCGGCACGGCCCGGTTCAGCGTCGAGCAGATCGAAGCAGGCGGCTTCGACAATCTGGCGCTGCTGGTGGATGGGCCGCTCAGCTTCGACGGCGATGTGTCGCTCGATATGGGCCAGAGCCTGCGGCTTTATACCGGAACCTATGCGCTTGCAGATGGCACCGCAGCGGATACGACGGTGTCGCTGTCCGCTCCCTATGTCCGCCTGGCAGGCGTTGTGCAATCGCCGGAGGAATATGCCACGGTGCCGGCGGTGCGCTGGGCCAACGGGCCGTCCCGCCAGGCTACCGACGCCTTGTTCAAGGTCAAGGCCAGCCTGATCGACATTCGAGACCAAGTGGGATTCGGCGCGCGCAAGGGGACCGCCGATCGGCGCGGCTTCTCGCTGGTCGATTTGACCAGTTCCGGCGATCTGCGTCTCCTGGCCGGTTCCGAGTTGACCTCCATCACGGGAGGCTTGTCGACCGAGTTGGCGACGTCTGGCGACCTGCTTCTGACGGCGGCGCAAATCTATCCGGCAACGGGCACGAGAGCGAGAATCATCGCCGGTTTCCAGCCCTACGGAAGCAAGTTTGTCGAAGGCTCCTCGCTCACTGTCCGCCGTTATAGCGATGGCGACGTGGCAATGCCCTATTCAGCATTTGGCTATCTCAGCCTCCACGCCGAGACCATCAATCAGGGCGGCATTGTTCGCGCACCGCTCGGCACGCTGCTGCTCGGTTCGGAAACCTACGCCGCGTTGACGGACAGCGTAAATCTGCTCACCGGCAGCATCACATCCGTCAGCGGCGCCGGGCTGACCATGCCCTATGGCGGCACCGCCGATGGTATCAGCTATACCTATGACGGCGAGGACGTGGAGCTTAGCGCGATCAACCGGATGACGGCCGACACGGCCGCCATGGGGATCGGTTTCCGCACGGCTCATCTCTCCACCGAGGAAGGATCGACCATTGATCTGTCCGGCGGAGGCGAACTGACGGGCGCCGGCTTCGTCACCGGCCGAGGTGGCTCGGTCGATGTGCTGAAGACGGCCTTCATCAATTCCAATCCGGGCTACGGTTTCAGCAGCGAGGGCAATACCGTCTATGCGATCGTGCCATCGGACAAGGACAAAGTGTTCTACGCCCCGGTGGCGGCCGAGGCCGGTTATAGCGATCCGCTGATCGGCCAGCAGATCACGATCCCCGAAGGCGTGCCCGGCCTCGATGCCGGCACCTATACGCTGATGCCGTCCACCTATGCGCTGATGAAGGACGCGGCCGGCAGGCCGATCGGCTATCGCGTCGAAATCGGCGCGGGCAACCAGACCGCGCTCAAAGGCGTCACCGCGATCGGCAATGGTTCCTATATCGCGGCCGCGACTCTCAGCGTTGCCAATACCGGCATCGGCAAGGCGCTGCCGAACCAGGTCATCATCACCCCCGGCGAGACGGTCCGGGCGCACTCTTCCTACAATGAGATGAGCTACAATGAATTTGTCCTGGCGGACGCCGCGCGCATCGGGGTGCCGCGCGCCCTGATGACTGTGGACGCACGCACGCTCGACATTGCACTGTTCGCGAACGCCAGCGACGATGCGCGCGACGCGCTCAGCATCGGCGGTGAGGTGCTGCTGGACGCGGAAGCCGACAGCGAGGGCTATGCAGGCACCGTGCAAGTGCGCGGCATCGGCGAAGTGATCGCCGCCGGGCAGGAGAAGACGGAGGGCTTTTCGGGCGTTTCCGTCCACGATACGGCGCTCAACGCACTTGAAGCCCCGCGCCTGGTTCTGAATGGCTATGTCACGGTCCCCTATGGTCAGACCGGGCGCTACGTCACCATTACGGGTGCCGGCAGCCTTGCAATCCGCAGCGGCGCGGAAATCACGGCGGGCGATGTGATCCTTGCCGGTCAACGCACCTCGTCCTCGGTCGATGGCCTTATCAGCGTCGAGGAAGGCGCCTCGATCATCGCCAAGGCCGGCAATAGCGCGGCGTTCGATTCCAGTGACGGCTATGTGTTCCGCGGCGAAGGTATCCTTGCCGTGTCGAGCGGATGGCTCAACCTGCTGCTCGCGCAGCCGACCGGCACTCAGGTCACGGGTGTCAACATCGATATCGGAACCTGTGTCAGCGATACCTGTGATGGAACGACGACGCTCGTGTCGGACGGCACCATCGCCATCGCGACCAATCGCGCGTTCACCATCGCGGAAAATGTGAGCTACGGCACCGAGAACCTTGTGCTGGGCCTCTCCTCCATCAATCTCGGGGAGGGAGCGAGTATCGAGGCCGCCTCGGCCGCCGGTACGCTTCCCGCTGGTCTGGTGCTCAACGATACCAGGCTGGCCGACCTGTTGGCCGGGAACAGCGCGATCGACGCGCCCGCGCTCAAGACCCTCGTCCTGAACGCCAGCGATTCCGTCAATGTCTATGGCTCGGTCGATCTGGATGCCTCGTCGCTGGAGAGCGTTGTGTTCGGCACGCCAGCCATCTACGGCTACGGCGCCGACAGCGACGTTGCCACCATCCGCGCCAGCGAGTTCATCTGGGCCGGCGCGGAAGGCACGGCCGGCGCGCCGGTGGCGAGCTTTCTCGGCAAGGGCACGCTCGACATCGAGGCGAACTCCATCCTGTTCGGCTACGGTGCCAATACGCAACCGGCCAGCACGGCGATCGATGACCGCATCGCGCTCGGCTTCGCGAATGTAGTCCTCAGCGCCAGCGAGAAGATCTCGGCCAGCGGTGAAAGCACGCTGTCAGTCTATGAGACGCGCGGCGACTATGTGACCGGCGAGGGCTGGGAATATATAGGCGGCAATCTCCAGATCACCGCGCCGATCATCACCGGCGAGGCCGCTTCCTCGTTCTCGATTGCCGCTGGTGGCGATGTTACGATTTCGGCTCCCGAAGGCGCCGCGACCGACGCGACCAGCGACGCACTCGGCGCGCAGCTCGCCATCGTGGGGCAGTCCATCACGCTCGATACAGCCGTGGTCCTGTCCTCGGGCAAACTGACGCTCGCCGCGGTGGGCGATGTGGACCTTGGCGACAATGCCCGTATCGACCTCGCCGGCCGCGAAGTTAATATGTTCGACGTGAAACAGTATAGCTGGGGCGGCGATCTGATCCTCGCCAGCACGGACGGCGACATCGCCGCCGCCGAAGGCTCCAGCATCGACCTGTCCGCCGACTATAATCGCGGCGGCACCATGACCGTGACGGCGCTCGGCAATGGTGCGGGCCATGTCAGCCTAGCGGGCACGATCCTCGGCTCCGCCAGCGGCGAATATGACGCGGGCGGCACCTATGTCCCCTATGACGCGGCCGAGCTGACCGTGCAGGCGCAGACGCTGGCGGACTTCGCGGACCTCAACAGCCGCCTTAATGATGGCGAAGTGTTCGGTGCGCGGCGCTTCCAGATCAAGCAGGGCGACCTTACGGTCGGTGACGAAGTGAAGGCGCGCGAGGTGCAGATCGTCGTCGACGGCGGCGACCTCACCGTCAACGGCACGATCGACGCCTCGGGCTATCAGGTGGGCACGATCCGGCTCGCCGCGATGGGCGACCTCACGGTCAACGGCACGCTGAACGCGCATGGCACGGGCCTGCGCGTGGACAGCTACGGCAAGATCATCGACAGCCCCAACCGGGCGATCGTCGATCTCACGAGCCGCGAAGGCACGCTCATTCTGGCAAGCTCGGCGGCCATCGACCTGCGGGCCGGGACGGACGTGGCGACCGGGACCGAAGCGGGACAGAATGACGGCGCGCCGCGTGGCACGCTCGATCTCAATGCAGCGCGGGTCGGCACGAACGATGTCGCGATCGACGTGGCGGGCACGCCGACGATCCAGGGCGTCAAGACCATCGCGGTCAATGCGTTCCGCACCTATGACGACGCGCCGCTGGCTACCCAAGCCGACGTGTCGGGCGAGCGGCCGCAGCTCATCACGCAAGCCTATCTCGACACGATCGACGGCCATAGCCAGGCATTCATCAACGCCGCATTGGTGAACACGGATCTGTCGGACCGCCTCGCCGGGCTCGGCGACTATCATCTGCGCCCCGGCGTGGAGATCGTCAGCAATGCCGAGACCAATCCGTCGGGCACGCTCACCATCGCGGGCGATCTCGACTTGTCAGGCTATCGCTATGGCCCCGAAGCCAATCGGAGCGTCGAGGCACTGCGCGGCTATGGCGAGCCGGGTGTTCTGACAATCCGCGCGGCGGGCGATCTCAATATCTACGGCAGCATCAATGACGGGTTCGCGCGGCCTGCGGGGACACCCGACGATAGCGGCTGGGTGTTGACCGAAGGCGTGACGCCGTTCGGCGGGGACATCACCGTTCCGGTCGACGGCGTGGTGCTGGATGCGGGCACGACATTCAATGCAGGCTATACCGGCATCCTCAACTACGATGTGCCACTGACCGCAATGCGACTGGCTTCGGGCACGGTTTTGCCGGTGAAAGCCGAACTGGCGGGGAGCTACACTCTCGCGGTCGGCACGGTTGTCGATGCCACAATCTACAATGTGGATGACAGCATCGCCTATGAGGCCGGCACGGTGCTGGTCGAGGCCGTCACGCTGACGGCCGGCATGAAGCTGGGAGCCGGCACGGCGCTCAATGCGAACACCAATGTCGCGGCGCTGCTATGGCCGAAGGGGGTCGCGCTGCCGGTTGCGCTCAATACGAGCAATGCGCGGATCGCGCTGGTGACATCAGCGCCGATCACGCTGGCGCGGGGCTCGTTCATCCCGTCCATGACCAGCGTCCAGCTAGGAGGAAACCAGCCGGTCAATCTCAGAACCGCGAGCGGCGGCAAGCAGGGTCTCAACTGGGCCGTTGCCGAAATGCTCGGCGAAGGCGCGACGTCTTGGACAATGCAGCAGGTCTCGGGCGCCGATCTCAGCTCGGCCTATGCGCAGGCGCTCGATCCGGCTTCCAAGGGCTCGATCGGACTTGCGGATACGCACTACATCACGACAAGTTCGGTCGTTGCTGCCTATTATACTTGGGCTGCGCCGGGTGGCGTGGGCGGCAATCCGACGACTGCGGTCTTGGACGGTGTCGTTCCGAATACGACCGTGAACAGGAATCGGTGCAACAACGGCACCTACACCTGCACATTCCATCCCGAGAGCACCACTGTCAGCGTTCTGTCGCCGCTCTACAGCGTCCTGCGCACCGGGACCGGAGACCTGTCACTGGTCGCGGCCGGCGATATCCGCATGGACTCCCTTTACGGCGTCTATACGGCGGGCACCGCGTCGAGCGTCGAGGAAGCCTATGATCTAGCCCGCGGCACGCTGACGGATGGCTCGGTCCTGGGTAGCAGGACAGCGGACTATGCGGGTGTGCTCGCCGACTATCATGCCTGGTATCCCGATCAGGGCGGAAATCTGCTGATTTCAGCAGGCGGCGATCTTGTCGGGGACATTCTGGCGAATGGCTGGGCGAGCGCCACCGATGTTTCGTCTGTGGTATCGGGCACCTGGCTCTGGCGGCAGGGTTCCGGTAGTGCCGCGGTCGACGAGGAGATTCCGACCGCTTGGTGGATAAATTACGGCACCTATGCACGGGTGCAGGTCGGCAATAGCACCATTGGGAGCCCAATTCTGGTCGGCTTTACGGGGTTCGGCACACTGGGCGGCGGTGATGTCACGGTCCGGGTCGGCGGTGATGCTGGCAAAATCACGACGCGCGGAACTGAAGCCAACGGCGCCAATGCTACCACCCGCAGCCAAGGACTTGTGATTGCGGTCGGCTCAACCGGACGGGTCGGCACCGATGGCTCGCTGGTGCTAACCGGCGGCGGCGATCTCGACATGAGGATTGCGGGCGCCCTCAATCCCCTGTCCGAGACGACGGATCGGAACTCCAAGGCGGCGCTCGGCGGCAGCATCATCAATCTGCGCGGCGCGACCCAAGTCGATGCATCTTCGATCGGCGTGGTCCAAACGGCTTATCGAACCAGCACCGCTGAAAACCCGGTCGATCCGCGCGGTGCCGATCCGTTCGAGGCTTCAAGCGCGACGTCTTTCTCGGGGCTCGTCCTCGTGCCGGGTGACTCGGCGGTTTATTTGCAGACGCTCGGAGATTTGGTGACGGCCGGCGCCGGCGATGCGACGCGAAGCGAACTCTACAACACCTCAGGCTTCACGCTGGACGGAACTTCCTACAGCGGCGGCGGTCGGAGCTGGTTCTCGCTCTGGACCGCCAACACGGCAATCAATCTCGTTTCCGCCGGTGGCAATATGGCGCCAAGCAAAGGTGGCTTCACCGACGCCACCGGGAACGAAAATGCCCGAAGTGCGGATTTCAGCGATACTTGGCCTTCCATCCTGAGAATCTCGGCACTCGGCGGCAGCATCTACTACGGAGCTTCTGCTGGCTACACCTCCATATCTAGGACGAGCGATCTGCTCGCGCCTTCCTCCAACGGCGAGCTTTCAGTCCTCGCCGCAGGGTCGATCTATGGTGGTGCCCGCCAAACTAGCAGCGCGAACACCGCTTCACGCCATATCATCACGTTGACGGCCTCCGGCACGGAAGTTCCGACTCCATTCAATCCAGCTTTCATAGGTCGGCCTAACACGACACTTGTGGGCAATGTGTCGGTCGACGGGACGCCCTTGTCGACTGACATAGGCGCGACCTATCGCGCCGTCACGGACTATGGATTGTTCCCGTTCGGAGCGAACACGGCGGCAACAGCAGCGACAAGGTCGGCCGAAGCCGAACCTGTCCGCATCTATGCGATATCGGGCGATATCGTCGGTGTAGGCACCGGCGAGATCTGGACATTCTATCCGCAGACCGGGCGTTCGCTCCTGGCTTGGTATCTTGGCGGCGCCCCCGTCTGGATGCAGGCGGGCCGCGACATCGTGAGCAGCGGCACCCAGGCCAATCCCAACCTGATCGTCCACAGCAACGAGTCCGACGTCTCGGTGATCTCGGCGGGCCGGGACATTCTCTACAGCAACTTCCAGATCGCCGGCCCCGGCGCGCTGGAGGTTTCGGCGGGCCGGAACATCCTGCAAGAGGATCAGGGCTCGTTCACCTCGATCGGCTCGATCGTGGCGGACGACACGCGCGCCGGCGCCTCGATCGCGCTGATGGCGGGCATGACGGACGTGAACTGGGACGCTTTCCGCGACCTCTATCTCAACCCGGAGAGCCTGGCCGATCCCGACCGTCCGCTCGCCGAGCAGAACGGGGTCAAGGACGATGGCACGGTCGAGAGCGTGGCGAAGGTGGTCAAGACCTACGAGGGCGAGCTGACCCTGGGCGACTGGCTGCGGGCCGAAGCGGGCTATACCGGCGACGATGCCGGGGCGGCGGCGTGGCTTGCGGGCCAGGACGCGGCGAGCCGGCGCAATCTCGAAGCGGGTTATGCGCAAGCGGGCAAGTCCTACCTCGTGAACTGGCTGACGTCGCGCTACGCGGACTTCGATCCTGTGACGGGCGACGCGCTCGCCTATTTCGACAGCCTCGCGCCGGAGCATCAGCGGATATTCCTGCGGCAGGTGTTCTACACCGAGGCGCGCGAGGGCGGCCGTGAGTATAACGATGCGGACGGGCCGCGTTTCGGTTCCTATCTGCGCGGCCGTCTCGCGATCGCGGCGCTGTTCCCCGACAAGGATGCGGACGGCAGCGTGATCGAGCGCAACGGCGACATCATCATGTATCGCGGCTCGGGTGTCCGCACCAATTTCGGGGGCGACATTTCGATGCTGTCGCCGGGCGGGCAGATCGTGGTGGGCGTCCAGAACGTGATGACGGCCGAGGACCAGAAGACGGCGGGCGTGATGACGCAGGGCGTGGGCGACATCAACCTGTTCAGCGAGCAGTCGCTGCTGCTGGGCCTGTCGCGGATCATGACCACTTATGGCGGCAGCATCTTCGCCTGGTCCGAGGAAGGCGACATCAACGCCGGCCGCGGCGCCAAGACGGACGTGCTGATCCCGCCGGCGCGGCGGACCTACGACCGCTACGGCAATGTGAAGCTGGCCCCGCAGGTGCCTTCGTCGGGCGCGGGCATCGCAACGCTCAATCCGATCCCCGAGGTGACGCCGGGCGACGTCGACCTGATCGCGCCTTTGGGCACGATCGACGCGGGCGAGGCCGGCATCCGGGCGTCGCGCAACATCAACCTGGCCGCGCTTCAGGTGCTCAACGCCGCGAACATCAAGGTGCAGGGCGAAGCCAAGGGCATTTCGGTGGTGGCGGCGGTCAATACCGGCGCGCTGACTTCCGCCTCGTCGGCGGCGAGCGCGGTCGCCAACCAGGCGGCGGAGCTGGCCGAGCGGGCGCGCCCGCAGGTCCGCACGGAGGTTCCGGTGATCGTGCAGGTCCGCCTGCTGGGCTTCGGCGAGCAGCCCTGAGCCGGTTCGGGCCGCTGCCACGGCGGCCCGTTTCCACCGGGACGGCGGCGCACCCACCGCTGCCGTTCCGGACCAGACAACATGCAAGTGAGTTAAAGTGATGACCAAGACTGCCGATCCGGCCGCCGAGGCGGCCAAGCCGCTCCTTCCGCTGTTCTACAAGACGCTCCAGCCGCTCCATGGCAAGGTCCATGGCGACTGGCGCCTCAAGCCGGGCGACTGCGCCTTTGCCGCGGACAGTCCGTTCGTGCCGATCGTGGTCGGCGAGCTGGCGGACGCGGCGCGCGATTATCCGGTGGTGTTCGCGGGCGATCCCGAGCAGCCGGTCCCGGTGGTGATCCTGGGGCTCGACCGGGTGAACCTGTTCGTCGAGGACGGGCAATGGGACAAGGGCGCGCATATCCCGGCCTATGTGCGGCGCTATCCGTTCAATTTCCTGTCGGTGCCCGAGCCGGAGGGGTTCGCGCTGACGATCGACGCGGGCTCTGATCGGGTCGCGCGCGGGGGCACGGAGGGCGCGGCCTTGTTCGAGGACGGCAAGCCGTCCGAGGTGACGCGGCAGATGCTGGCGTTCTGCAATGCCTTCCGGGTCGAGGCGGACGCGACCAGGGCGTTCACGCTGGCCTTGAAGGCGCAGGGCCTGCTGGTCGACGGGACGGCCAATGCGACCTTGCCCAATGGGCGCACGCTCGGCCTCAACGGTTTCCAGATCGTCGATACGGAGAAATTCTCGAAGCTGCCGGACGCGGTGGTGCTGGACTGGCACAACAGCGGCTATCTGGCGTGGGTCTATTATCACATGGCGTCGCTGAGCCGCTTCAAGGCGCTTTATGCCCGGCAGGTGGCGCGCGGCGCCGTCACGCAGGCGTCACCCGTCCCTGCTTCGGACACCGACACGGCCGGCGTCGCGCCTGAAAGCGACGCTCCGGCCACCAAATCCAAATCGAAGAAAGTCCCCGCATGACCTCCCGTTCCTTCCCTGCCCTCGCTCTCCTTCTCACCCTCGCAGCCCCCGCTTCCGCGCAGACCATCGGCGGTGCGCCGACGGGATCGGCGCCGGCCGCCCCGGCGCGTCCGGCGGCGCAGCCGCTCGGCGGTCCGGTGGTGCCGGGTGTGTGCCTGCTCTCGCGCGAGGCGATCTTCGCCAATGCGGCGGTCGGCAAGGCGGCGAGCGCGCGGCTCAACGAGCTGACGCGCGCCGCGCAGGCCGAGATCGACCAGCAGCGCACGCCGCTGGAAGCGGAAGCCAAGGCGCTCGAAGGGCAACCGGACAATGCGCAGATGAAGCAGCGCCGCGAGACGCTGGCGACGCGCTGGCAGGCGCTCCAGCGCCAGGCGGCACACAACAGCCGCGAGATCGAGGCGACGCGGGCGAAGGCGATGGACCGCATCGCCACCGACGCGCAGAGCGTGATCGCGCAGGTCTATGGGCAGAAGAAATGCGGCCTGCTGTTCGATCGCGGGGCCGCGCTCGGCGGCAATTTCGCGAACGACCTGACGGCGGACGTGGTGAAGGGTCTGGACGCGAAGATCCAGACGATCAGCTTCGAGCGCGAGCGGCTGCCGCAGCAGCAGCAGCCCGCGCCGGGCGCGCGCTGACGGACGGGAAAAGGAGACGGTCTCATGCTCCTCCTCGCCGCCATCGCCATCGGGGCGTTCCTGCTCGGCGCGATGGTCACGGGCATGTTCGCCTCGTTCGTCGTCGCGGGCCTGCACCATGAGGCGCAGAGCGTGATCGACAGCTACATGGGCACCCCGCGTCCCAAGCGGGACGAGGCATTGTTTCCCGCGGTGTCGTCGCTGCGGCTGCGCCATGCCAATGATTGAGGCGATGCCCGAGCGCCGGGGTTCCGGCGAGCTGCGCCGGGCGGCGGGCGCGTGGCTCGACACGGTGCGGGACAGCGCCGCCGCCGAGCCACGGGCGCCGGGCGCCCGGCTGCGGCGCAAGGGCCGTCCGCTGACGCGCGTGCAGCGGGGCTTCTTCGCCATGGCGGCGATGACGGTGGTGGGGTTTCTTTGGGTCGCGGTGATGGGATCGGGCGGATGATGGATCACAAGAGCTTCACGCAACGCCGAAGTGCGCGGCGCGGACGGGCGGCGCGCTGGCTCGGCGCCCTGTTCGGGGTCGGGGTGGCGGCGATGGCGCCTGCCTCCGCGCAGAGCGTGGCGCCGTCCGCCGCGCCGTCGGAATGGGTGGCTTATGCCGAAGGCGCGACGGCGGCGATCACGGCCTGGCTGCAAGCCGAGGACGAACCGGCGCGGCGTCTGCGCGCCTATCTCGACGGCACGCGCAAGTCGCCGGGCGAGCGCACGGCGCCGCTGGTGCTCAAGCTCTGGATCGATCGCGACGGGACGGTCTCGCGCATCGAGTTCACGCCCTTCGCCCATGCCGAAGCCAATGCCGATCTGCGTTCGCTCATCGTCGGGCGCAAGCTCGACGGCAAGCCGCCCAGAGACATGCTGCTGCCGATGCTGATCGCGGTCCAGCTCGACGCCGCGCCGGCGCCGCAAGGCGGGGCGCCCGGAGCCGGCAGGACGATATGATCCCGCGCTGCGTGGCGAGCGGTCTCGCGATCTACGCCGTGGTGGGGCTTCTCGGCTGGGGCGTGGTGAAACTCGCGGCCTGCGACCGCCCGGCCGCCCGCTATGCGCTCGACGACAGGGGATCGGGGACATGGTGATGCGCTGGCTGCGCCGGCTGGAGTGGCGGCGGTCCGATGCGTTCGGGATCGAGGTCGAGAAGGCCTGCGGGGAGATTTGCGCGGCGCATGGCGTCGGCGCGCTTTCCGCCGCGCGGCGGAAGGCCCGCCGCAACAACCAGTCGATCCGCCGCCAATGGGTGTGGAAGGCGGTGGTGGCGCGGCTCGAAGCGGAGCGCCGGGCGCAGGATCATGAGGCGCAGGCGGCATGACGATCGGCCCGGTCCTCTCCCACACGCTCGCCTTCGTCGCCGGCATGGCGGCGCTGCCGGTGATCCTGTGGACCATGATGAACGTCGTGCTGTTCCTGATCGGCGACGAGGAGTGCTGCGGCGGCGCGTGCCGGCATAAGCCTCGCGGCGGTCGCGTCTTTCGGCGCGGCGGCGCAGCCCGGACCGGACAGCCGCCGCTCTAGCGGATGACGGGCGCCGGTGGCGGCGCTACGGTCCTTGTTCGTTCAACCAAGAGAGTAAGAGTAAGTCATGACTGGTAATGAGCTTGTCGAGAAGATTGCCTCCAGCCTTTCGCTCACGAAGGCCGATGTGAAGAAGACGGTCGATGCGCTGTTCGCCGAGATCGGCGATGCGGCCGCGAAAGGCGAGGAAATCGCGATTTCGGGATTCGGCAAGTTCGTGCCGAAGAAGAGGCCGGCGCGCGACGGCCGCAATCCCGCCACCGGCGAGGTCATGACGATCAAGGCGGCCACCAATATCTCGTTCAAGCCCGCCAAGGCGCTCAAGGACAAGCTGAACGGCTGACGTCTTGCCCGAGGCCGAGGAGACGGGACATGGACAGCAACGAGCTTGTGCGGCGGATCGCGGCGGCGCGCTGTCTTCCCGAGATGGAAGCGCGCGCGATTCTCAACATGATGTTCCAGTCGATCTTCGCCGCCGCGAAGGACGGCGAGGAAATTTCGATCCTCGGTTTCGGGAAGTTTTCGGTAAAGTCGCGTCCGCGCGATGCGGAGGGACAGTGGATCGTGAGCGAGCCTGTCGTGATTCATTTCACGCCTTATTGGCCGGACACGCTTCCACCGGCCCTGGTGCCCAAGCTGCCGGCCCCGGGCGGGCCCGGCGGATTGTCGCCGGCCGCGACGCGCTGATGCGGGTGGTTTGCCGCATCGGAATACCCTGCAACAAGGAGGATTGAATGGCGCATACGTTCGAGATCTGGAAGGACAAGGCGGGCGAGTTCCGCGTCCGCTTCAAATATAACAGCGAGATCATGTTCTCGACCGAGGGCTACAAGAGCAAGGCGTCGGCGCAGAATGCGATCGACTCCATCAAGAAGAACGGCCCCGACGCGCCTGTCGAAGACAATAGCTGATCCTGGCGCGCGGCGTCGGGCCGGGGCAGCTCCGGCGGTCCGGTTCGATGCCGCGCGCGATCGGGCCATGCGGGTTCCGGGGGGAGCCTTGCAAAATATCAGAAATTTTATATATTGGGGGCATGGTTGAGCGTCCAGATCCGCTATTTCATCGATCCTGCTTCGAGCGATGGCTTCCTGCCGGACGTGGCGATCGCGCTACGGGCGGCCAGGGCTGCCGGCGACACGGCGGCAGCGAACATGCTCTATCGCGTGTGGCTCGACCATTTGGGCGAGACGCTCGCGTCGAAGTCCGCCCCCGCGCTCAAGCGCTATTTGAGTTCGCGGGTCTGGACGATGGTCGATGGCTTTCCGCTGTTTCGCACCAGCGGGCCGCCTTTCGTCGCTTACACGGCTTACGATCGGGCGGACGGCACGACCAGGGTCTTTGCCCTGGCGGCCTGCTATCAGCTACCGGGAGGCGGTGAAGCGCAATGGGCAAGCTCCGTGATCGCGCCGCGGCTCGTGGCGGCAAGAAGACTGAGGATATTATGAGCTTGAAGCTGAACCGTAAGGCCAAGGAGGCCTTCGTCCTTCCCGTTCTATCCGACGATCCCGAGACGGCGGTTCCGCTGGGCGAGGCGCTGCGGCATTTGCAGACGCACGATCCCGCCTTGTTCGCAGAGCTGGGCGTCGATCCGGTCGCTCTGGAGATCGGCGTCCAGATCAAGCAGGCGCGGATTCGGGCGGGCCTCACGCAGAAGCAGCTCGCCGAGGCGAGCGGCATTCCGCAGGGCGCGATCAGCGACATCGAGCGCGGCAAGGGCAAGGATGGTCCGAGCTATCGCACGGTGAAGGCACTCGCCGACGCGGCCGGCGCCGATCTCGCGCTCAATCCGCGCGATGGGGAGCCCGAGACCGCGCCGCAGGAGGAGCCTGTGCTGCACAAGGTCGGCAATGGCGGGACGCTCACGCTGACCGATATCGTCGTCGGCTCGGGGGTGCTGCTGGCGCCCGCGCTCAAGTCCATCCTGCCGGAGCTGGCGATGAAGACGCTCGCCGCCAAGATCCGGGCCGTGCTGCTGGCGGCGCCGGGCCGTGAAAGCCTCCCCGTGCCGCGTGGCCGCAGCGAGCTTTGGGAGCTTGAGGCGCATGGGCGGGCCAAGGTGAAGGTGTCCGAGCCGTCGATCGTGTTCATCATCGATGGCCCCGCGGTCGTCACCGGCCGCGACATTCTCTCCGACCGGGTGGCGTTCGCGACGGTAGCCGAGGCGATCCAGCTTGCGAACACGGGTGGCACGTCCGCGCAGGTCGCGGCGGTCCCGGTCAATGCGCCGTTCCTGCGCGAAGCCGTGGGCGCCTGAGCGCACCGATGATCAAATATGCGGGGGTGCTGTCGAGCCTGTTCGGGCTGCTCGCGGGGATCATCGGCTTCTGGCCGGAGATCTCGAAGCTCCAATATGTGAAATGGGGCGAGAAGCTGCGCGGCGAGAAGGACAGGTTCGGCGCGGACCCGGCCAGCACGCGGGCGCTCGATGAGATCGAGGCGGACCTGGCGACGGCGAGCAAGCCCACATATCGCGAGCAGCGCCGCCGTGTCGGCTGGGCCTTGGCGTCGTTCGTCCTGTGCCTGGTCTTCCTGGCGATTTCGGTGCTGGACATTCGCCCCGACTGAGCGCGGCGGATCGTCAGCCCGCGGCCGATCAGTGTCTGCGCGTTTGCTGAAGCACCACGCGGCCATCGATCCATCCTCGCCAGCGATCGAATTTCGGACCGCTCTTGAGGGTATAGCTGAAGATGGCCCTCGATCCGTCCGCTGCTATGGTGCAGCGAATGTCGGAAGCGTTGTTGACGCTATGCCCAACGAACTCGCAACTGTCGATCTTGTAGCCGGTCTCGGCTGGAAACTCCGCAGGTGGATAGCTGCGC
Organism: Sandaracinobacteroides sayramensis; assembly: GCF_022014495.1. GTDB lineage: Bacteria > Pseudomonadota > Alphaproteobacteria > Sphingomonadales > Sphingomonadaceae > Sandaracinobacteroides > Sandaracinobacteroides sayramense. The sequence continues at coordinate 276,834 of NZ_JAKLSQ010000010.1, read as the reverse complement.
TTGGTGATGCTGAACCAGTCATGGTCGTCCTTCACCCGGTCGATGCTGAACGATCGCGAGAGCTGTTCCGGCAGCGCCGGCACGCTGCCGGCCTTTGTGTCATCGACGAATGTGGCCGGGTCGGCCAGCGACGGACCGAAGGCCGTCAACATCTGCCAGCAGCCGTCGGTCGAATGCTTCGCGATCTCTGCTGCGAGCGGCGATGCGGCGAGGCTGCTCATTGGAATCACGGCATTGATGCCGAAAACCGGCCGCCTGTTTCCGTCGAGGTCTTCCCACTCGGTTATGCCGCCGAGGATGACCCCGACGACATAGCCGCTGCCGGAGAAGGCGGGTGCGCCGCTTTCGTTGACGGTCACGGAGATGCTGGTCTGCCATTTCTTCGGTTGGCTGTGATTGCGCAGGAGGCCCTCGTTGATCCCGAGTTCCTCGTCGAGGGGATAGCTCAGCACATAGAGCCTGCTGCCCGGCGGTGTCAGATTGTCCGGCGTCAGCGCTGCGACCGGGCAGAATGGGCGTGGACTGATCGCCGGGCTGATTTGCACCAGGGCGAGATCACGGTCGGGATCGCGCGCGATGACGGTGCCGCTCAGCGGCTGCGCCTTGCGCGACCCCAATCGCACGTCGATGCGGGTTGCCTGATAGCGGCCGCCGAAATCGGGCACGCCATGTTCGGCGGTAAGCACGAGATCGTCCGCGACGAGGAGACCGGAGGCATTCGCCGCGGCTTCGCTTATGCCCGCGAAGTCGGTTCCGACCGTTTGGAGCTGAGCGGCGCGCGCCGCGAACAGGGCGTAGATGATCGTCGCCGGATCGGGCGGCGGTGCTCCGGCCGGACCTTCGGGTGCCGATGGCGGGCTGCTTTGGGCCAGGCCCGCATCCGGGGCGCTCATCAGCGTGACGGCCGCGCCGCAGAGGATCAGGCGGCGGATCGCTTCGCTCATGTCAGGCGGCCTTGTAGAAGGTGCGCAGCGCCTCGATGTCGAGCGCGCTCAATTGACCATTCCCCCGCCAGTTGGCGTTGCAATAGTTCATGATCGAGTTCGGATCGTAGCGGGTCACTTGATAGTCGCCGACCGCGCCTTGCTCCAGTTCCTTGCAAGTGTCGGGCGCATCGCTGCGATTCTGCTCGTGGGTGAAGCCGAGCGCATGACCGAACTCATGCACGGCGATCGCATAGATGCAGCTATCGACGGTTTGCTGGCATTCGGTGCGCCACTTGGTGAAGCCGAAATTGAGCGTCATGCCGGGGTTTCGATTGTTGATGAACCGGCCGATCCACTCGACATGCGGTGCCGCCGTCTCGTCTGCGACCCGGATGCGAATGCCGACCGGCGCGCTGCCGCACGCGCCCCAGCCGGTGAATTTGATTGGCCCGTGATGCTCCCATGTCTCCGCGACCGCACGGCGCACCAGCGCGCGGTGTGGGGCATTCTCCGGCGCCATATCCAGCCAGCACACGCTGATCGATGAGGTTTTCCAGCGCGAATTGCGCAGGACCGAGCCGAACAGCTCCTCCTTCGACTGACCGCTCGGCAATGCCTGCCGATCCTGCGCTCCGACCGGCAGGGTCAGAAGCGCTGCTGCAATCGTCATGGCGATGGTCTTGACGTGCAATTTCATGGTTCCCCCAAACCAGGATGTCATGCGGCAAAAGGCGCTCGGCCCGCGCGGCTCGTCGATATATCCGTTCTGGTTGCGACCTGTCAGATTTCTATAGAATACTTTTCAACACTGCTATTGCTGCATTTCAAGCGCCGAAATAAAGTCAGAGATAGAATCTTTCGGGGGGAAGAAGGCTATGTCAAATCGAAGAATAGGCGCGCTGTTTTCCAGCGCCGCCATGCTGCTGGCGGGCTGCACCTCGCTGTCGACCACTGCCGACCGCTCGACGGGGGCGACGAACAAGGCTCTGGTCGGTGTGCCTTACAGCCTGCCGATGCTTCAGTATGACATCAAGATCACCCGGACGCTGGCGCAGTGCGTCGATCCGACGACCAAGATTCCTGCCCTGAAGTTTACGATGACCGCCGAAGCCACGCCGCATTATGTCGCTGGCGAGACGTTCGTCATCGACTATCGGCGCCTCGCGGGGTTCACCAAGATCACTTCCTTCGCGATCGAGTATCAGGAGTCGTCCAATATCCTGAAGTCGATCAATGCGACCGCCGAGGACCGCACGGCCGAGATCATTGGCAACACGGTCAAGACCGCGGTCGGCATCGCATCGCTCGCCGCCGGTGTGCCGGGTGTCAGCAAGGCCCCCGATGGCACGCCGCTGACCGCGCCGGGCGGCATACTTGTGTGCGGTCCGAAGACGCAGGGACTGCTCGATGCGGTCACGCTGGCGGCTGACAATGTGAAGACCAAGGCCGAGGCGCTGAAGAAAGCGACCGCGAATGTCGACGCTCTGGCGTCGCGTGCCGCGTCGCTGAGCGATGCCGACAAGACCGAACTCACCAAGCGGGTCGGGCTTCAGACCGACGCGATCAAGGCGCTCGCGACTGCGCAATCCGCGCTCGACCAGGCCAAGGACAAGATTTCGCTCGTGACCGCGATCCGCTGGCCGCGGGCGATGGATGATGACGCCGATATGTTCCTCGCGGAGGGCGCGGCCATGGCCAAGCTGACGCGCCTGGTCGCTTGGTCGGCGCCGGTGCCTGGCGCTGATCTTGCCGACAATGCTTGCGACGCGGCCGATCAGGTTTCGGCGTGCGTTTCCAAGAAGCTCGGCATTTTCGTCAAGCTCGATCGTTTCGTCGCGGCGCCTGAGATCGCGTCGCCGGGCAAGGGCCGGCGATCGCCGATTCAGGAAGTTTCCAACGATGCCGCCAAGGGCGTTTTCATCAGGCCGCCCGTGCAGGGCCGGTTGCTGATCTGCGGCGACGTATCGCAATCCGACTGCCGCGAAGACGGCCCGGTCCTGCTGCTCAAGTCCGATGACGTATCGGTCCCTCAGCTCGGCACCTTGCGCTTTCTCCCATTCGAGAATCACGCCTTTCAGAACAATGCGCTGGTGCTGACGCTGGCGGCCTCCGGGGATGTCAGCAAACTCGAATACAAGAATCTGAAGGCTCAGGGAGAAAGCGCGTCGGCGGCTGCGTTGGCGGCGGTGACTGACATCCGTGGCTTCGCCGATTCGCTCAGCGCCAAGCGTGCCGCCGACAAGAAGGCGGCGGCTGACGCGATCGTCGCCGATCGCACCGGGCAACTCGCGGCAATCCAGTTCGAGATCGATCGGTTGCAGAAGGAAAATACGCTGACCGCGCTTCAGGAACCCTCGGCCATCGCGGTCATGCAGAATGAGACCGCTGAGCGAAATGCCCGGATTGCCTTGCTCCAGGCTATATTGTCCGAGCGGCAAGCCGAGGCAGCGCTATTGCAGTAGAGCAGCCATGCCCGGCGATGGCGGCTGCTGCATGGGGTCGGCTTCGACGCCGTGCCGAAAGCTATGAAGAAGGGTCGATATGGCGTTTGATCGCATTGACAGGCTGGTGACGGAAGAAGGCTTCGCCTTCCAGGCGTGGAATGACCGCTACAGCAAGGGCGTGTGGGCCGCGCTCGGACTATGGGAAAGCCAGATCGACACCGTGCGCGATCTGTCGGGCGCCGGAGACTTGGACATGATCCCGGCGATGCAATATATCTTCTCCGCCGACTGGCTTCCCTATGTGACCGGCCGAACCCTTGCTGAAGCGATGCAGCAGTTGGAGGAACTCCTGGCGCTCCTTCCGCAAGATCAGCTCAAACACGGCAGCCAATGGGCCAACCTCGTGTCCACGGCCATTGAGGCTTTGTCCGAGGCGACGAACGGGCGTTCACGCTATGGCGACAAGGAACCCGAACCGCTCGACGATCTCCCCGAGACGTTCGAGCTGGCTGTCGAACGGTTTGCGGCATCCGGCACGCAGCAAACGGCATGACCGAGGACAGCGACGACCGGACGAGAGCTTGAAGCGCGTCGCCATCGGCTTGCGCTATGTTCCCTTAATGTTCTATTCTTGGTCCCTGCCGCCAGTGTGGCGATTCGAATAGACCAGGAACCTGTCATGCAGCACGATCTTTGCCTGCGTGCGGCTGCGCGCGCGATCTATGATGCCTGCTTCCCGACCGAGGAGCTGGCCCCGGTGGGCTTCGACGACGCCGAGCGATATGGGACGATCCACTATCGCCGGGCTGTCGAGGCTGCGCAGAAGGCGCGGATGCACCTTCAATATGACCGGGAGATGCAGCCGAGCCTGTTCTAGGCGGCTCAGGCGCCGAGGAAGCCCCAGCCGCCCGCGCGGCCCCGATAGGCGCGTGTCAGGGTGTCCAGACGCTGGGGCTCATGCCCCGTGTCTGACGAAAGGCGGCACTATGCCGGCCGGGCGCCCTTATCCCGCACGAGGATGCTGCTTCACTCCCGTTCATGCAGCCTGAAACCGGAAGCGTCGGCGGTGCCAAGCTCCGGTCGCAGCGTCATGCCGGGAAACGCATAGTCCCCGCCGTTCAAGGGGCGGTAGGGGATCGGCGCGATGGTCTCCAAGGTCTGCATCCGATCGCGCAATGCGCTGCTGGCGGTCTCGAACCCCGCGGCGTCCAGCCTGTCCGTTCCCCAGACGATGAAAGGGGGTAACACGTCGAACCCCGGATAGTAGAGGATGCCGTGATTGATCGGGAACAGGACGTCCTCGATCGGCCCGCAGATTCCTCGGGCGGAATAGTTGTCCGGCTGGCCGCCGACCGAGACGAGAAGCATGGCGCGCTTGCCGGCGAACACGCCTTCGCCATAGCGGTCGCCGCCGCGATGTTCGTCGGACACCCCCACGCCATATGCGAAACCCGCGGCATAGACGCGCTCGACCCAGCCCTTGAGGATGGCAGGCATCGAATACCACCAGAGGGGGAACTGGAGGATCATCATATCGGCCCACAGGAGCTTGGCCTGCTCCGCCTTCACATCGTCCGTGAGCGTGCCTCTCAGGAAGGCGGCGCCCGAAGCGTAGGGAACCCGCATCCGTTCGTCCGGCGCAAGCGTTGGAAAGTCGGAGCGATCGATATTTGATTTCCACCCCATGGCATAAAGGTCGGAAACCTGCACTTCATGTCCCAGGGCGGTAAGTTCGCTGGTCGCAACATCGCGCAGCGATGCGGTCAGCGATTGCGGTTCAGGGTGGGCGAAGGCGATGAAGACTTTCATGCGGATCATATAATATCTGCATTTGGACCCTCATGTTACGCAACGCCCCATCCGGAGCCTTATTTTGTGGGGGCATGGAGTAGGATAGCGCTGCGTTTCATCACTCTTCGGGCCGCGCATCCCGCCAGGCGCTGGGACTCATGCCCCGCGCCTTGCGGAAGGCGGCGTTGAACGTCGATTTCGCGTTGAACCCGACTTCTTGCGCGATGGCGAGTGCCGTCCTGTCCGATTGCAGCAGCAGGTCGCAGGCCGCGTCGATCCGCAAGCCGTTCACATAGTCGAAGAAGCTCACGCCGCGCCGCTGGTTGAGCGCCTGGCTGAGATAGCCGGGCCGGACACTCGCCGCCTCGGCCAGATCCTTGAGCGTCAGCATCGGGTCGGCCCAGAGCTGCCCGTCGGCCATAGACCGGTCGAGGCGATCGAGAATCCGGTCGAGATCGGCGTCGGCCAGTCCCGACCGCGCATAAGCGGGCCGCGTTCCGGCAGGCGGCGCGGGCGCGTCCGGTTCACCATCGTCGACCGAGAGGGCGTCATCGACCCATTCGGGCAGCGGCGGCTCCACCGTGAGGCCGTGAACGGCAATGCCGAAGATCACGGCCAGCAGGAACAGATCGTCGGCGCGGCCGCTCAGCAGCTCGACGCCGAACCCGGCGGCGATCATCTCGCCGAGCTGGACGAGGAAGATGCCGCCGAGCAGCGCGGCCGTGACCACGAACCCGCGAAGATCGCCGCGTCCCTCGGTCGAATAGATCGCGGCGAGCCGCGCCCGGTGCCGGCGCAGCCGGATGGCGATGGCGAACGCGCTGGCGAGCGTGACCGCCAGCCATGCCAGCCAGAACAGCCCGACCGAAACCACGGCCGCCAGCAGCAGGGGCGGGGCGAGGTCCGGCACATCGCCGGCGAGCAGGGCTTGCCGGGCGGCGGGCGCGACCAGCAGGAACGGCAGTAGCAGCACACCCGGCGCCAGCGCCCATAGCCAGTCGCGCCGCGTGGCGGCCGTTCCAGTCAGGCCGTCGAGATACCGGCGCAGCAGGATCGGCAGGGCGGGCAGCAGCAGCAGCTCCCAGCCGGTGAGCCAGCCGGGCAGATCGTTCCCGGCCAGGCCGGGCAGCAGGAACAGGGTCAGCAGCAGCGCGAACAGCGCCAGCGCCCCGAGCGCCGCGCCGAGGCGCGGCCGATCGCGCCGCCGCAAATGGAGCGCGAACGCCGCCATGAGGCCGATGCCGATCGAAAGGGCGGTGATGTCGGTCGCGGTCATACCCTGTCCGAGTGCAACAGTTTGCCGCCAGCGGCAACGACCGGGCCGACTGGATCGCGACCGGGCCGCTTGGACCGGACGACGATCACACGCGCCGCAGCCATGTCCAGGGCGTTCCCAACCCACCCAAGGACCGCTTCCTATGCCTTCCGTTCGCTTGCTCGCCCGTCTCTCCGTATCCGCCGCCGCCATGCTCCTCGCCGCGCCGGCCGCCTTCGCGCAGAGCGACTATTTCTTCGGCGATTCCGATCTGGAGCAGGGCAATTTCCAGATCATCGGCGGCCTCACCCCCGAGGACCGCGCGCCTTATTATTGCGAGGGCGGTCTGTGCCGGGATTCCAACGGCCCGGCGTGGATCGAGCATGTTTCGCCCGGTGTGGTGCCGGCACTCGCGGCAGAGCCGCCCTATCGCTCGCTCAATTTCGCGGTCTCGGGCGCGCATATGACCGGGCGGGGCAGCGACGATCTTCCCGTCGACAGCGGCGTGACGCGCCAGATCGAACTGTTCGCGCAGCTACAGGACAGCGGCGCGATCCGTGTCGGCGGCGATGACCGTTTCTTCATCCATGCCGGGACGAACGACCTCACGCGCCTGCTGGCGGAGGACGCGCCCGAGGCGATCCAGGCGGACATCGTGACCGCCGCGACCGGCCATGTCGCCACGCTCGGCGCGCGCGGGGCGCGCACGATCGTCGTCGCGACCGTGCAGCCCGTCCAGTATCTGCCGATGCTCGGGGGCGACGAACTGGCGGGCCTGCGCGGGGCCATCGGCGGCCTGGTCGATGACATCAACGCCGATCTCGTCGCCTCGCTTACCGCGCTGCGGCCGACGCTGCCGACCGGCACCAATATCATCCTCGTCGATCAGGGCGCGTTCTTCGAGCATCTGCACCGCGATCATGCGAAGCTCGGCTTCTCGACCTTCGACACGCCCTGCTACGACGCCGACACGACCGGCCTCTGTTCGACCGATCCGGCGGCGCAGGATGCCCATGTCTTTTTCGACAGCAATCACCTGACCGCCGCCGGCCACAGGCTTCTCGCGGATTGGTATCGCGCCACGCTCCATGCCGCCTCTGGCGAGGCGGCGCGTGATGCCGGGCGCATGATGGACGCGGTTTTCGGCAGCGCCGACCGCATCGCGCGCGAGACCGATGCCGCCCGCGCCCTGTTCGCATCGAGCGGGACCGGCCCGTTCCTGTTCGCCGCGCCGATCTTCGCGACCACCCGCTACGATGGCGATGCCGGGAACGGCCTGCGCCTGCGCCAGCGCGGCGGCCTTCTTGGCGTGCAATGGTCGCTCGGCGCGCATGGCTTCGCGGCGCTGTCCGGCGCCTGGCTGGAACAGCGGGCACGGATCGAGGCGGCCGACAGCTTCAAGGCGCGCGAATGGTCGGTGTCCGGCGTGGCGGGCATGACGCTCGGCGATGCCGCCAGCGTCGCGCTCCACGCCAGCTATGCCCGGCCGCGCTTCACCGGCTTCGCGCGCGATGCCCACGCGCTCGATCTGGTGGCGAGGGGCGAGACCAAAGGCGAACGCTATGGCGTCGGCGTCGCGCTGGCCGGCGGGACGATGCTCGCACCCGGCCTGCGCCTCTCCTCGCAATCCCGGCTCGACTATGTGCATGGCCGCATCGACGGCTTCGCCGAACAGGGCGCGGACGGCCTCGCGCTGCGCTACGATCGCCAATCCGCGGACGTGCTGGCGCTGGACACGCGCGCCCGGCTCGGGCTGGCGCTGGTCGACCGGCCCGGCAGGCTCTCCATCATCCCCTATGTGGAGTTGCGCGACCGGGAATTGCTCGCCGGCGACACGCACCGCATCGGCTCGACGCTGATCGGTAATATCGCCAACAGCGCGACCCTGCGTAGCAAGACGCTGTTCGGACAGGGCCTGACCCTTGGCGGCGGCGCCGACCTTGCCATCGGCGGTAAGCTGCGCCTCGGCCTCTCCTACGAACGCGCGGTGAGCGGACCCGGCGAGCGCAGCCATGCCGCCGCGCTGCGCCTGGCTGTTGCACTGTGACCGGCGGGAGACCTGTCATGCGCTTCCTTCTCGCCTGTGCCGCTTCCCTTGCTCTTGCCGCCTGCGCGAGCGGGATTTCGGCCTCGCGCGCGGCCGATCCCGCCCGAGACGGCCCGACCGTGATCTTGGAAGCCGGCCTCGGCGACGGCGCGGCAAGCTGGCGCTCGCTTCGCGCCGCGCTGCCGGACAATCTGCCGGTGTTCACCTGGAGCCGCGCGGGCTATCGCGGCGGCGCGGTCGGCACGCTGATCGGCGGCGGGCCGCTCTGGCCGTCCGATGGCGACGGCCGGCGCACCGGCGCGGAGATCGCCGGGCACTTACGCAGCAAGCTGGCCGAAGCGGGCGTGCCACCGCCTTATGTGCTGGTCGGCCATTCGATCGGCGCCAATTATGTGCTGAGCTTCGCCAAAGCCTATCCCGGTGAAGTGGCGGGGCTGGTGCTGGTCGACCCGCGGCTCCCCGGCTTCACCCGGAGTTGCAAGGCCGAGGGGCTGCGGCCATGCGAAATCCCGCCCTTGCTCGCGGCGCTGCTGTCGCCCGCCGAGCGGGCCGAAATTCGGGGACTGGACCAGACCGAAGCCGATCTCGCCGACCTGTCTGCCATCCGCGACATTCCCCTGACGATCCTCACCGCCGAGCGCGGAAGTCCGACCAAAGACCCACGGATGCGCGCGCTCTGGCAAGCGCAGGCTGTGCGCTTCGCCGAACGGTTCACCCACGCGCGGCATATCGTCGTGGCCGGTAGCGGCCACTATATCCACCGCGCGGAGCCGCAGCGTGTCGCCGCCGAGATCCTGAGCATGGTGCGCGCGATACGATAACGGCAGCCGACATGCTCACTCACTGATCGTTTGCCGCCATCAACATGGGGGGAGCACCCCGCCTCGTCGTTGCGGGAAGCGTATTCAAAGCCGAAAATGGAACCTCCAGCTTCTCGGCAACACCTGCCTTCCGCGCGATAGCGACGATCTCGTTCTCCCATTTCAGGAACCATGCTGCCTTCTCGTCTTCCAGCTCATAGCCGTCATAGATGCGTTCGAGCCCCGACTTGAGGTGATTGAGCATGGCCTCCGCCGTCTCGAAGTCGACCTTGAGACGCTTGGTGTTGCTTCGCGCGGTGCGACGGAAATCGTGCGGATTGAACTTCTCGACCTCTCGCTTGGCATACTCGGCCATGCGCGCGAGCACGCGGTCTCTGGCCTTATACCAGCCGGACTTGCGTGGCCCTTCGACCTTTTCCGCGGGGAATACCCATTCGGAGTTGGAAGCCATCAGCCATTGGCCCCATGGTCCAAGAGCAATGGAGTGGGCACTGCTGTTCTTCACGCGATCCGAGGTGATGGTCCAGACGCCGTTCTCGATCTCGTCGGTGCGGGCATAGATTAGCTCGGAAATCCGGACGGCGGTGAGCAAGGCGAGGATCAGCCCCCGACGAAAGTCGCGCTTCTCCTCGGCGACGGCTTTCAGGAACCATCCGATTTCCTCAAGGCTTAGCTTTCGCTTCCGAGGTGATTCGGGAAACCGGAGATCGCCGAGCCGTTTGGAGGGATCGGTCTCCAGCCCGACCTCCAATCCCCGCAGGCTGGCCGCCCAACCAAAAAAGACCTTCAGCTCGGCCGCGAGCCGGTTAGCGCGCACCTTCGCCGTCTTGCCCTTCTTGGTGACAAGATCGATCAGATTCTTCTCGGTGACGTCGTAGATCGACGTCTTCTTGAGCCTGGCGGGAATGTCCCGTGTGTAGATTTCCAGCTTGTCGGCGATCGTGCGCGGCTTGTTCTTCCGCTTCGCGCGGGAGGCTCGCCCTTCGTTGACGGCCACCATGTAAAGCTCATGGGCGCGCGCCACCGTCATGGCGGCGCGTTCCTCCTGGGCGCGCAACTCCTCTCGGGGATCGATGCCGGCATCGATCTTCTCGTTGAGGTTTCCGGCCCATTCGCGCGCTGCCGGGATGGTCTGCGCCGGGAACGCGCCCAAGGTCATACGCACCAGCACACGGTTTCCCGCCATGCGCCGTTCGTATTTCCAGACCTTCTTGCCTGATGCTTGAGCCTCGATTCGTAAGCCAAGCGTATAGGGATCTCGCAGCGCGCCGGTTTTGAGGCTGTCGATCGATCCAGGCGTTAATCCATAGCTCCTTGCCATAGCGGACTCCACGGTCCGCCCGCCACGCGAGAGAATGCCATGAAAAACATGGAGAAACTACACATCCGGCATGTGACCAGACATGAGACCAGAGCCGTCTAACCCGGTCCAGCCAGGTCGAACTGAGTCCAACTGGCTAGAAGATGGCTCGATCATCGTTTCCTCGTATTCTCCGTGTGTTAGGGCGGAAAAACGAGGATTATCGAGCGCAGGAATGGCTGGGGCGGGAGGATTCGAACCTCCGAATGACGGTACCAAAAACCGCTGCCTTACCGCTTGGCTACACCCCAATGCCGGTTGTCTCGAGAAGGGCGGGCTCATTCGGCCCCGCGCCGACCGGAGGCGCGCAAATAGCGGGAACATCGGGGGCTATCAAGCCCCCTTTTCACCGGATTCAGGCAATGCGCGCTGAAGTTTCCGCCGTCGATGCCCAGAGCAGCCCGAAATAGCCGATCAGTGTGACGCAAAGCCAGACAAGCCCGGTTCCCGGTAGCAGGATCGCCGCGAAATTGGGAATTGCGACAAGCGCCAGCACAAAGGGAAGCGGCCGTGGCCAGCCCCAGCGCGCATAAAGATAATGGTGCAAATGGTCCCGCCCCGGAGTGAAGGGGCTCTTGCCCTGCGACAGGCGGAAGACGATCAGGCGCAAGGTGTCGAACACCGGCACGGCGAACAGCAGCGCCATGTCGTCGGCGCGCATATCGGCAAAGCCATGATTCCACGCATGGATCGCAAGCAGGCCGAACAAGGCGGACAGCCCGTAGCTGCCGCTGTCCCCCAGGAACAGGCTGCCCTTCATGTTGAACCAGAAGAGAATGGCCAGTGAGCCGGCAACCGCCGCTACCAGTGGCGCGGTGGAGTCCGGGGCCCGCACCAGAAGCACCAGAGACCAGATCAAGGCCTGGCCTATCACCATGCCGTTCTTTCCATCCGCCATGTTCACCGCGTTCAGCAGGCCCACGAAGCAGAGCAAGGTAAAGCCGATGCCCAAGATACCGGGCATGAGCAGCAATTCGGCCTGCCCGGAGAACAGAAGAAAGGAAATCGAAAAATCCGGCACTTGGGAAAGCGCTGCGATCAGGATCGCGGAAGCGACTGCAAGCCGCACTCTGGCGGTCAGGCCAAATCGGTCATCTAAAGCGCCGACGAGAGAGAGCCCAACGACCGTCATGAGGAACCACAACAGCAACGTATGCCCATCATCTCCAGAGGACATAAGTAGCAACAAAGTAGCGGCAACTACGGTTCCAACCAGCGCGATACCGCCGACCAATGGGGTCGGCCTGACGTGCAATTTACGCCCACCGCTTGGATCGGGGTAATCCATAAGGCCCAGAACATGGCCGATCCGTTCCGCGTTCATCCCCACCAGCAGTGCGATGAACGCCCCGACAAGCGCCATGATGAGCAACATCGTCATCAGCGTGTCGCCAACACTGCAACCGTGGCCACCGATGTGGCCAGCTGGGCTATAATAGTCGTTACATCGCGGATGACGGAGAGGCGATAGAGCGGATCGATATTCTTGGGGACAATGATCGTGGTACCCGGCGGCGGCGTCGCCCCCACATTGCCACCCCACCCACCAGAGCGGACCGGCTGTGCCATTCCATTGGGAAGCACCATGAATATGCGACCGTCATCGGCAGTCGACAATGTGCCGCCAGCTTCCCGCACATAGGTTCCCGCCGGCTTGCCGGCGACGAACTGCAACGCGCCTGGATTGTTCACGTCACCCAGCGCCAACACGTAATTCGGCCTCTTGGGCACATGGAGACTGTCACCAGATTCCAATATGGTGTCCAGGTCAGGCCGCAATTCCAGAACACGCGGATCCGCTTCCACGACCATTCGGCCCGGCGCTTCCGCTTGCGACAAAGTCTTGATGAGAGCTGCCGCTCCGGCGAGACCTTCACCACTCGATTGTCCGGAACGCGCAGCAATCGCCAACAGGCTGTTATTCAGTTCGCGCGCGGTACGCCGGAAGCCCTCTTCCTGCGCTTCCCTCACGCTGCGACGTGTAAAAACCGCGCCATAGGCATAGGCATAATCGGTCAGGCCACCAGCCCGGGCTATAAGTTGGGAAAGTGTCTCACCCTTGCGGATTGTGTAAAGTCCAGGACGCGCCACTTCTCCAGACAGCAGAATGCCAGAACCCTCGAATGTCGGCTGCTGAGCATTGAAACGAATATCATCGCCGGGATTAAGTTGGGTGAATGACAACAGACCATTCTGATTATCGATCTGCACGCGTTCAGCGCCAAGTCCCGAGGCGCGATTGACATCCAGCACGAGGTTCCGAGCACCGGCAAGCAATCCATCGGCTACCAGAGAGATATCGCGTGCGCTCGCTCCATTTCCACCGATTGGGTAGGCTCCCGGATTCCGAACAGCACCACCGACACTGACAGAATGTTCAAGAAGAACCGGAAGCAATTCAGGCTCGGCCTCGAACACTTTCGGGCACAAAGGGATTTCCTCGTCCCGGCGATCCATGGGCAATGATTCCGCCGTGGCAAGATAAGTGACCTGCCGGCTGCTCTGTCCCAGCGCGGCACCAACCCCGCCCAATTGCGCGCCTTCTTTCGATACAATAACGAAACCGCCACGGGTAACCGCATTGAAACGATTAGCTTCCGTATCTTTTACCAGAGAGGAAAGGCGTCGAAGAGAATTGCACTGCTGCAGAGGGTTGGGCTGCCCCAGCACGATCTGCCGGACCGCAGCGCTGTTCATGAAACCGATATCCGCGCGTGAAAACAGAAACAGTCGGTCTTCGCTCTGCAGGGCCTTGGAAGGGCGTTCGCGGAGTTCCCGGGCGAGATTTATCACCTCAAACACACGGGCGCCACTGGAGGGATCCCGGCGGACAAGAACCGCCGCCAGTTGATAGGTGTCCGCTCTCAGATCTTCGGGAGAACCGACCAGTTCGGCAATCGTGCCCGCCGCGACCAGAGGGCGGGCGCCCACATTTTCCACATTGCCGGCAAGCTGCACCCGTCCGGTAGCGCCACCCGTTGAACCTCCGACGATCTGTACCGCGTCTCCGCCCATGACCGGTAATGAGGATGATGCGGCATGCTGGAAACTCTCGCTTCCATCCTTGCCAATCCGGCTTAGCACCACCTGACCGCCGCGCTGGCGGATTGCCCCACCAGCAAAAGCCACGACGGATCCAACCGATGGCGTTCCTCTCAGTTCGTAGATTCCAGGTCTTGCAACCGCACCACTTACGGCAACCGTAGGGCCTATCACCGGAACGATCAGCCTGTCCCCATCGCGCAGGCGAATGGAAGGAGGCGAGCCAATCCCCAGCAGGCCGTAAAGGTCCACCAGGACCGTTTCGCCTCCGGCGCGCACAAGGCGCACTTGCCGCAGCGAGCCCGATCGCCGCACGCCTCCGGAGCGCGCAATCGCCGTGCCCACGTCCGACATGGAAGTAAGCGTGAACTGGCCGGGCCGCTCCACCTCGCCCCCCACGAACACGCTGATGGCGCGAACTTCGCCCACCGATACGGACACATCCGTGGCAAGCATGGTCTTGCGCGTTTCCGCTTCCAGGTCCCGACGCACGCTGCCGAGCGAACGCCCCGCCGCCTGAATCGGACGCAATCCGGCCGCGATGACATGTCCGTCGCGATCGACCCGGACGGTCTGGCTACGATTGGTAGCGCCCCGGAAGCTCACCTGCATTTCGTCGCCAACGCCCAATATATAATCATCACCGATGGCACCGGCCCTTGTGCCGGTCGGCGGCGGGGCGCCCTGAAAGAAATCATAGCCGAACTGGCGCAGTGTCGGCTCGTTCAGCCGCCTGCGATAGTCACGTTCCACCTCGGAAGGTTCGTAGAGTTCGACAAGCTGGCGCCGGGCCTCTGCCCGACGGACCTCCTGCTCCTCGTGCGTATCGACACGGGAGGTGGACATGGACAAGCCGGCACCTCCATCCTGAGGCACCGCGCTCGTCTGCGGCGACGCATTTGTTATCCCCGATGCCATCCCCGAAAGGGGATCGGACCCGAGTTGGGACTGAAGGGAACGCAAGACATCCGGGTCAATCGACTGTGCAGGGGCCTGCATGGCAAGCGCGCAGCCCGTCGCCGACACCAGAAGCTTCCACAACGCCAGCCGCTGTCGTCCGATCGGGTAACCCAAATCCAGATCTCCTGAAGATTTCGCGCCGGTTTAGGAATCTGTGCTGCGCCGGTCAACCGGATCGGCATGCAGCACATCGCAAAGAGCCGTTTTGCATCCCGGAAAGAATGCGAAAACAGAATTGGGAAAACGGCCGAATTCAGTCTCGGGTAATCAGGCGCCCAACCTCCGCGCTGGCGATCGAATTCGCGGCCAAATGCTGGTTGACCTGTTCCAACGCGCCCTGGCCTGCGGAAAGGCCGACCCCCTGGCCGAGCGGCGCAAAAAGCAGCACCGCCACCAGCAACCCGAAGATGGCTACATTCCACATTTTCGCGGATATGCTCTTTCTCGCAAATCGAGCCGTTGCGGCTCGGACGTTGTCCGTCATCTTCGCCTCTGCTTCTGTGTCCCCACTCAACGGGACAGTAGCTTCATGCCGCTTCATCGTTACAATATGCCTAGCCTGGCAACATTCGAACTTCGACTTCACCGAACCAAAGCTTCCAATGTCGGCCTACACATGGGCGAAATGCCAAGCGGCCTTAACAATAGCCTCCAGACAGACATTCAAGCAATTCCGCAGGAAGCATTTTCGACATATTATGCGACAGGTTCGCCGTGGTTAACGACCAATTCGCCGTAATGCAACATCGTTTGGCACCGAAATGGGGCAAAAAAGCGGACAAACTGTTGCGCGACATTTCACAAACATGACTCGAAATTCCCCTGCGGGCGAAGCTTGCGCCTGATCGGCAAGCCGTCAGGTCGCCCCCAGGGGAAGCGGTGCCACAGATAGCCGAGGGTCTTCAGACTTGCGGCTAGCGGTGCGTTCAGGCAAAATCGGTCAGAATGTCTGACGCATCTTCGCCACCTCAAACCGTTTCGCACGCTTCTGCCCTGTTTTTGCGCGAGCCTGAAATCCGACGAGGCATCGAGCTTCTCTATTTCGGCTATTCCAATATGATCCGGGGAGCGGACAATATACTGGACACCCGCAAACTCGGCCGAGCCCATCATAGGGCGCTCTACTTCATCGCCCGCCAGCCTGGGCTCGCCGTTTCCGACCTGATCCGCTTGCTGGCGATCACCAAGCAATCCCTGTCGCGCGTGCTTGCGGACTTGGTGCGACTAGGGCTGGTCGAACAGAAAGTCGGCACGCTCGATCGCCGGCAGCGGCTTCTCCAACTCACCGAAAACGGCCGTAACCTGGAAGCAGAGCTGTTCGATGCCCTGCGCGAACGCATGGCTGGTGCCTATGCCGCCGCCGGGCAGCAAGCCGTAGGCGGTTTCTGGTCCGTGTTGTCCGGTCTCATTCCGCCTGCTGACCGGGCGATGGTGGAAGAACTGGACCGCTTTGCCCGCCACACGGGCGCAGGCGAGCGAAAAGCGCCGTAAGGCCGGGCAAGCCGATCAGGTCCGGCGAAAGCCCCTCCGTTTCCGCCCGTTCCGCCCGCTCGAGGAGTTGATCGAGAGACGCCATGGTGGCGGCCATGTCGGGACTATCGTCCGCCCGCCAGGCTGCAAACGCCTGCCAGATGAGCGCCGTCAACGCCGCCAGCTTAAGCGGCCCGCGCGCGCCGGCCAAATCCATGCCCGACGCCCGCGCCAGCCGCCTTATCTGCAAACCAGCCCTGCACACCACCAGCAGTGCGATGCCCGGATCGCGGCTGGAACGGATCGCCAGCACGGCGGCACGATGGGCCTGCAAATGATCGAAGCCCTGCATTATGCCGTCAAACAGCCGCTCCTGAACCGAGCCAGCAGAAACCGCGGCAAGGGCTGCCTCATCCGCCACCTTGTCCTGAAAGGCGGCCAGAGCATCGAACCGATCCCCCAGAACCGCCTGCAAGCCGGCATTGGAAAGGCCGCAAGCTTCTGCCACCATTTGCGCTGTCGCCTGCCGCCAGCCTACTTGGCCAATCGTCGACAGCCAAGCCTCCAGAACCTGGGCACGGCTCGAAACCATTCAACTGGCCTTTGCGATGTCGCGTTTGCTCGCCGAATCTGCCAACCCATCGGCCTGTGTCGCCAGAGCCCGTGAGCGTTCGGCGGCCGCCCGCACAGTGGAGCGCAGCAAGCTGGACAGCAGGCCATCCCCATCCAGCATGTCCAGCCCGGCCTGCGTCGTGCCGTTGGGGCTGGTCACCTGTTGGCGCAGAACCGCCGGAGACACATCCGATTGCTGCGCCAGTTCCGCCGCACCGGCCACCGTTTCAAGTGCCAGTTTCTGCGCCAGTTCCGGTTCCAGCCCGGCAGATTCAGCGGCACCCGCCAGCGCCTCGATGAAGCGGAACAGGAAGGCCGGGCCGGATCCGGAAACCGCCGTCACGGCATCGAATTTCGACTCGTCTTCCAGCCAAAGGGTCGTGCCTGCGGCTTCCATCAGCCATTCCGTGGCTTTGACGTCTTCGTCCGCGGCGCCATTTGCATATAGCGCCGTGACGCCCCGCCCTATCCGGGCGGGGGTGTTGGGCACGATGCGAATGACCGGCGCGCCTGGGAAAAAAGCCCCAAGCGTATTCGTGCGCACGCCGGCCAGCATCGAAACAATCAACGGCGGCGGACGCAGCAACCGTCCCAGCCCCGGCGCCAGTTGCGGCAGGAGCTGGGGCTTGATTCCAAGGACCATCAGCGTCGGGTCGGCAGCCGGCCCGCAGGCGCTGATCGCATCCGGGACAACTGCGCCGGTGAAACCTTTGGGAAGCCCCGTCGGCGCCGGATCAACGACGGTCACCGCTTCGACCGGCAGGCCCGAGTCCAGCCAACGCCCCAGCAACGCCCCACCCATCGCGCCACAGCCCACAAGCCATATGCGGCGCAGTCGCCAGTGATCCGGAATGAGGACGAAGTTGAACATGATGCAAATGTCCTAGGGGCAGCCCGTTGCAACAGCAAGACGAGCCGTCCTGAAGACTGTCACAAAGAGTCACCGCCAGCCCGTGCATGATCACCCTTTTGTTTTCGCCCAGGCGCGCAGGCTGGGCGTCTATGCAAGCCACTCCGATAGAAGCCACTGCCATATTTCCCGGCGGCGCCCTGCTGCCGAAAGCTCGGGACAGCCTCTGCGGGCATGGGCCCATGCCGTCCAACCGCTCCGGATTGCCACCGTGCCGCGCAATCTATAACGGACTTTCATTCTGATCCAGCCGCTTTCAGGACAAGATGCCCCAACAGCCTGCCCGCAATGACTATCCGCCTTCGGTCCCGGTGCAGGAGGTGTTTCTGGCGCTCGGCCGGCAGTGGCTCGCAATGGCGCTGGTCTTGCTTGCAAGCCTGCTGCTTGCGCTGATCTTCCTCAGAAGCGCGCCGCCCAAATACACATCGAAGCTTCTGGTGACGACCACCTCATCCGCGTCTCTCGGCTCCTCGGAGATAGGCGGGCTCGCCAGCCTGGCAGGCATCGGCATGCCTAGTTCCGATGGACAGGTCCAGTTTGAGACATTTCTGGAAGGCCTCAAAACTCGGGAAACGGCGAACCGCCTGCTGAAAGCCGACCCGGAGCTGCTGAAGCGCATCTTTCAGGCCGAATGGGACGACGGCAGCAAGCAATGGCGCGCACCGGACGGCATGTTGCCCCTGCTTGCCGGCGGCATGAAAAGGCTTATCGGATATGATACCGGCTATCTTCCGCCGGACGCGGCACGCCTGCAAGGCTGGCTGGAAAATCACATCGAAATCGAAAAAGCGCGGGACCAACGATTGACGGCAATCCAGTTGGAAACGGCTGACCCCGCATTGGGAAGGGACATATTGGCCCGGCTGCATGAAGTCGTCGACGGTCTCTTGCGCCAGAAGGCGATCGAACGTGCGGACACGTCCATCGCTTATCTCAACGAAAAGCTGCAAACCGTGACGGTGGCCCCCTATCGCGAAGTGCTGGTCGAGACCTTGGCCGCACAGGAAAAGAAGCGCATGCTGGCAAGCACTGGGCTGCCTTATGCTGCCGAGCCGTTCGGCCCGCCAGTATCCGGCGGCAGACCCACAAGCCCAAACCCCTTTATAGTGATCCTCGCCGCCTTGGTGATCGGCATCGCGCTCGCCATTGCAACGGCTTTGCTTCGGGAGCGCAAGCGGTTGTTCAAGGGCAGCGGGAATTGACTGAACCAGTCTCCCCTCCATCTTTTCAAGATACCCTGCTCTTTGTCCCGACCATGAGGCAGCTAATCGTGGCTCTGACGCTTGCATCGCTTTTTACAGGCGGACTGAAAGTGACTGCCGGAGTCGATCTACGGCTGTCCTATATATTTGTCGGAATTTCATTTTTTTCATTCATATTTATTTTTCAAAATCCAAAGATAATCATATTTCCTATTCTTGTAATATTGTCCTATATGATTCTCTGTTTTCTAATCGTTCTTATACAGGATTCCTCTATACTTCTCACGAGAACGATTCCACAGATTATTGGAATTTCATTCTTTGCATTTTTTTTCATCCTGTTTTTTTCCAACGCGCAAATAGCCCCAAGCGATCTTTTCCTGGCCTATGTGCGATTAGCCGCAGTGGTAGCGCTTCTAGGCTTTCCCATTCTGCTTTACAGTGGAGTAACGGAAGGCTTCTGGCGACTCAAAAGCATATTTGCAGAACCGGCGCACTATAGTATCGCCATGATGCCGGCCACCAGTTATGCAATCATCAAAGCGAAAAGCAATCTTGGCCGCTTTCTTCTGTTTTTCACAGCCATTGTGCTCACCTTTTCACTTACCGCTTATATCGGGCTGGGGCTGACATTGGCTTTTGCTGTCGGCCGCAACTGGTATACTCGGATAGCCATGGCGTTTTTCGCCACCCTCCTGCTAATCGGAGCCTATGCCTCCAGTTCCGAAATCCGGATGCGAATTGACGACACCAGTCGCGTCGCTTCGACTACGGATTTCAGCAATGTGAATCTGTCCACCTATGCCCTACTGTCGAACTTATGGGTCGCTTGGAAAAGCCTCCAGGAAAACCCGATATTCGGCAGCGGGCTTGGCAGCCATCCTATCAATCACGAACGATATATAGGCCAACTGAAGGGCCTAGGATCGCTGGAAGAATATATAGATCAAAATAAATTTGACGCAAATTCCCTATTCATAAGAATAGTTTCAGAACAGGGATTTTTTGGATTTTGCTTATTCATAATTTTTATTATAAGTTTTCATAAATCATGGAATCAAGAATATCAAATAATAAATAATTCTATTCTTATTTATTTTATATTGAAATTAATAAGAGAAGGTCATTATTTCACACCGGAATTTTTCTTCATGATATTCATATATATATTCAATAGCAGCCGTTATAGGCGCTACGCAGCTACATGAAAAAGCGCTTGATCGTTAACGCCGTAAACCTATCCAGCCGAGGCGGGCGGCAGATACTTATCGACTGCCTGCAAGCCCTGGACCGGGATATGGGAGGCGAATGGCACATAAAAGCCTATGTCCACTCTAGAGACGGGCTACCCAAGCTGAATCACGTTGAAACTGAAATCATACGATTCCGCTACTCCAACTGGCTGGGGCGGCTATGGTTTGAGCTGTTCGAACTAAAATCCAGGGAGAGAGGGCAGAAAATTGACATGCTCCTCTCTCTTCAAGGATCTTCCGCAAGGCTGCGCGCGGATCAGAAGATCATATATTGCCATCAGAATCTGCCTTTGGCGCCAATGCCATGGAGGACAGCCAGAAAGCAGCCGAAGATTGCCTTGCAAAGAATGATATATGATCTTGTTTACAGGTTCTTTATCGGAAAAAACAACTGGATAATTATACAGCAACAATGGTCCCGCTTATGCTTTTCAAGGAAATATGGAATTCATAAATCCATTGTTTCTAAACCCATATCTGAAAATCAGCCAAATTCCAGATTTCGTGGCCTCGCTTTTCAGGAAAAATGCTTACGTCTGCTTTACCCATGCGGTCCATATGCGAACAAGAATATCATAACCCTTTGCGAGGCAGTAAAGCTTCTTGTCCAAATGGGGGTAGATTTGCAAGCAACTATCACCATTTCTCCGGGCGAAAATGCCTACTCCCGGAATCTTGCCGCCAGCGTTGCCGATTATCCGCAGATTTTCTTTGCCGGCCTTCTCGACCGGCCTGCGCTCAACGCCGCCTACAAAAGTCATCATCTGCTTGTTTTTCCTTCACTCGTCGAAAGCTGGGGCCTTCCGTTGAGCGAAGGCAAGGCCCATGGCATCGGCATCGTTGCTGCCGACCTCCCCTATGCGCATGAAACCATCGGTGATTATGATGGCGTGAGCTTTTTCCCGCCGGAAGATTCCGCAGCGCTCGCGACCCTTCTTCATGACATCTGGACGCGCACCCGCTCTCTCGGCAAAAGCACCGCCAGCCCCACTCCGCAACCTTACGCACGGAACTGGTCTGAACTGACGAGCATTCTAGCGAAAATAGATGAGATTGCACCTCCACCATGTTGAATTCCTTTGCAGATAAGATTTTGCTGATTTCTGGCGGGACGGGCTCATTCGGCAACGCGGTCCTGCGCCGTTTTCTCGACACGGATATTCGTGAGATCCGCATCTTCTCCAGAGACGAGAAGAAGCAGGACGATATGCGAACCCGCTACCGCAACGACAAGATCAAGTTCATCATCGGCGATGCCCGCGATCCGGGCAGCGTCGTGGCGGCCACGTCCGGGGTCGATTTCATCTTCCATGCAGCCGCGCTGAAACAGGTGCCCAGTTGCGAATTTTATCCGCTGGAAGCGGTTCGCACCAATATCCTCGGCACGTCCAATTTCCTGGAAGCCGCCCTGCGCAATGGAGTCAGCCGGGTCATCTGCCTTTCCACCGACAAGGCGGTCTATCCGATAAACGCCATGGGCATGTCGAAGGCGCTGATGGAGAAGGTGATGGTGGCGACGGCTCGCCAGGCCGATCCGCAGCGCACGGTCCTGTGCGGCACCCGTTACGGCAACGTCATGGCTTCCCGCGGCTCCGTCATCCCGCTGTTCGTGAACCAGATTCGCTCGGGGCAACCGATCACCATCACCGACCCGGAGATGACCCGATTCATGATGTCACTCGACGATGCCGTGGAATTGGTGCTTTATGCCTTCACCCACGGCAATAATGGGGAGATGTTCGTGCAGAAGGCACCGGCATCCACCATCGCGGATGTAGCGGATGCGCTGCGCCAGTTGCTCAATGTCCCGGATCACCCCATCAGGATCATCGGAACCAGGCATGGCGAAAAACTCTACGAGACATTGCTGACCCGGGAAGAAATGGTGCAAGCTGAAGATATGGGCGATTATTATCGGATCATGCCCGATCAGCGCGATCTGAACTATGGAAAATATTTTGCTGAAGGCGAACAGCGAATTAACGAATCTCTCGATTATAATTCGCACAATACCGCCCGGCTGGACATAGAAGGCACGAAGGAAATATTATTGAATCTTCCCTTCATTCGTGCCCAGATCGCCGGCGAGGCGCTTGAGCCGGAGGCTTGATCCTTGCAGGTTCTTCTGACTGGCGCCAACGGCTTCTTCGGGCGCAACCTGTCGCTGGCCCTGGCCGAACGCGGCCATGCGGTCCTTCCCTTCACCCGCCAGAACAGGGCGGAGGAACTGCCGGCCCTGGTCATGCGCGCGGATGCGGTGGTGCATCTGGCGGGCGCCAACCGGCCTGCCGACGAATCGGGCTTCGAAGCCGATAATCTGCGCCTGGCGGCGCAGCTTGCCGAGGCCATTCGAATGGCTGACAGGCCTCGCCGCACATTGGTGTTCGCATCCTCCACGCAAGCGACCAAAGACAATCCCTATGGGTGCAGCAAAGCGGGAGCCGAAGAACAGTTCGTTTCCATTGCGGATATCGGCAACGTAGCGATTTTCCGCTTTCCGAATATTTTTGGGAAATGGGCGCTCCCCTATTATAACTCGGCCGTCGCCACCTTTTGCCATTGTGCCGCACGCGGGGAGGCTTTGCCTGTCAACGCCCCGTCCGCTCCCCTGACCCTCCTCTATATAGACGATGCCGTGCAGGCGGTGATCGCCGCGCTCGAGAGACCGAAGCCGGGGCTGAGTTGGCCGAAAGCCACACCCGAATATCTTACCAGCGTGGGCGAAATCGCCGACAGGATCACTCGAATCGCAAGCGGGCGGGAAGCTCTGATGGTCGGCCAGACCGGCGACGGCCTGACTCGCGCGCTTTATGCCACTTATCTCTCGTATCTGCCACAGGATCGCTTCAGCTACCCGCTGGTCGTTCGCGGAGACGAACGCGGGCGATTCGTGGAAATGGTGAAAAGCGAGAATGGCGGACAGACCAGCTATTTCACCCAGGTGCCGGGAGTGCGCCGAGGCGGCCATTATCATCACAGCAAATCAGAGAAGTTCACGGTGGTGCGTGGCCATGCCATGTTCCGCTTCCGTCACCTTGTCACCGGCGAACGGGTCGATATCGAAGCTTCCGCCGAAGCGCCGATCGTCGTAGACACGATTCCAGGCTGGGCGCATGATGTCGTCAATCTCTCGGACGAAGAACTGATCGTCCTCGTCTGGGCCAATGAAATCTTCGACCGGCAGAATCCCGACACAATCTCAGCCTTGGTGGAGCCCTGAACGCCCATGCGTATCATGACCGTTATCGGCACCCGGCCGGAAATAATCCGCCTGTCCCGCGTGATGGCGGCGCTGGACCGCCATTTCGAGCATATCATTGTCCATACCGGGCAGAATTACGATTATGAATTGAACGAGATATTCTTCGAGGACATGGGTCTTAGACGGCCGGACCATTTCCTGAACGCGGCCGGCCGCAACGCCGCGGAAACCATCGGCCAGATCATCATCGCCACCGACAGGCTGCTCGAGGAAGTAAGACCCGACGGGCTTCTGGTGCTCGGTGACACCAACAGTTGCCTGGCCGCGCTGCCAGCCAAGCGCTGCCGGGTTCCGATCTTCCACATGGAGGCCGGCAACCGCTGTTTCGACCAGCGCGTGCCGGAAGAGACGAACCGCCGTATCGTCGACCATCTGGCTGATATCAATCTCACCTATTCGGACATAGCCCGCGAGTATCTGCTGCGCGAGGGGCTTCCGCCGGACCGGATCATAAAGACCGGAAGCCCGATGTTCGAAGTGCTTTCCTATCATGGCGAGCGCATCGCGGAGTCAGACGTGCTGCAAAGACTTGGGCTGGAACCGGATCGATTCTTCCTCGTCAGCGCCCATCGGGAAGAAAATATCGAAAGCGACCGGATGTTCTCGCAGTTGGTTGCCATGCTCAACGCGATTGCGGAACGCTTTGGCTTACCCGTCATCCTCTCCACCCACCCCCGGACGCGCGCGCGCCTGGAGCGGAGCGGGCACAGCCTCAATCCGGCAGTACAGCTCCTGAAGCCGCTCGGCTTCACCGATTATGTCCGGCTTCAATCGGAAGCCCGCGCGACCTTGTCCGATTCCGGCACCATCAGCGAGGAATCCTCGATCCTGAATTTCCCGGCGCTAAATATCCGGGAAGCGCATGAACGACCGGAAGCGATGGAGGAGGCCGCGGTGATGATGGTCGGCCTGTCTCTGGAGCGCGTGCTGCAAGGGCTTTCGGTGCTGGAAAGCCAAAAGCGCGGCAATGAGCGAACGCTGCGCCAGGTGGCGGATTATTCGATGCCGAACGTCTCGGAAAAAATGGTGCGGATCATTCTGTCCTATACGGATTATGTTCGAAGGAAGGTTTGGCTGGAACAGTGAAACTGCTGATCGTCAGCCAATATTTCTGGCCGGAAGATTTTCGCATAAACGAACTGGCTCATGCCTTGAGAGCCAGAGGGCATGATGTAACGGTTCTGACTTCGATTCCGAACTATCCGGAGGGTGAGGTTTTTCCTGCCTATGCCGAGGCTCCTGCGGCCTTTGCCAGTTTTGATGGAATCGAAGTGATCCGCGCGCCTCAACTCACCCGGGGTAATTCCAAGCTGCACCTGATAGCGAATTATCTGAGCTTTGCCATTTCCGCATCGTTTCTGGGGCCATGGCGTCTGCGTGGACGCAAGTTCGACGCCATATTCGTCTTCCAGACGTCTCCCGTTACCGTGGGCATTCCCGCCAGCCTCATTGCCGCGCTGAAGCGCGCGCCCATGCTGATGTGGATCCTCGACTGCTGGCCGGAATCGCTTACAAGTCTTGGCGTCGTGCGCGGGCGGGTCGGGAAAGGGCTGGCCGGGCTTCTGGTGCGGGCCATTTATGCGCGCTGCGACCTGCTGCTCGGGCAATCGCAGGGCTTTCGCCAGAATGTGGCGCGTTATGGCAAGGAAGCCAGGTTCCGCCATTTCCCCAATTGGGTCGAGGCCGTCTATCTGCGCCCGCTCCCCCTTGCCGACCGCCCGGCGGCGGATCCGTTCACCATACTGTTCGCCGGAAACATCGGGGAAGCACAGGATTTTCCCGCCATTGTCGCCGCCGCCGAACAGTTGCGCGACAGCGGCATCCGCTTTCGCATCGTGGGGGATGGCCGCGATCTTGCGCGCACGCACGCCGATGTGGAAGCGCGTGATCTTGCGCATATGTTCGATTTCGCCGGGCGCCATCCGCCCAGCGCCATGCCGGACTTCTTTGCCAACGCCGACGCACTCCTGGTGTCGCTGAAGCCGGAACCAATCTACGGCCTGACGGTGCCCGGCAAGGTGCAGACCTATCTGGCGGCCGGAAAACCCATCCTCGCCATGCTGGATGGCGAGGGCGCGGAAGTGGTGAACGCCGCAGGCGCCGGCTTCGCGGTGCCTGCCGGCGATTCCGGCGCCCTGGCCTCGGCGGCGCTCAGAATGGCAGTACTTCCCTCTTCGGAATTGCAGGCGATGGGCGCATCGGGCCAGGCTTTCGCCCGCGCCCATTATGATCTCGGCAAGCTGCTAGAGCAGTTGGAGACATGGATGGTTGAAGCCCGGCAGCAACGCTCCGCGCTCAAGCTCCCGGCCCGCGATCCTTGAGCTTCAGCAAAGGCTTTTCGAATAGATACCAGGACAACGCCGCGATCACGAACGAAAGGATGAAGCCCGCGATCGCTCCTGTCCATTCCGCTCCCACGATCCGCTTCGCGACGACGAAAGCGAGCAGATGCCACATATAGAGGCCGTAGCTGATCTGCCCGACCCAGACCAGCGGCGCACTGTCGAGCCAGGGCAGCCGGACGGCATTCGCAACCACAGGCGCGAAAAAAAGCCCGAGCCCGGTATAGATGATATGCGCCTCGGGAACCCAGTTGCTGGTGAGCGCGAAGTCGGCGAACGGAACGGTGGCGAAGCACCAGAAGATGATGACCGCGCCGGCAAGCGCCATCGCCACATGCGCCTTGGCCGATTTCACCACGGCAACCAGTGCACCGGCGGCCAGCATATCCATACACGACGGCAGGGTGAGGATCGCCATATAGGGATTGCCCGTCGCTTGCAGGATCCATTCTCGAATGAGCGGCGCGGCAATGAGCGCAACCAGCGCCACCACCCAGACCCGCCGCACATAGAAAAGCAAAAACGGCCAGATCAGATAGAATTGCTCCTCGATCGCCAGAGACCAGAGATGGCCAATGATTCCACCCGGCACTTCTGGGGCCAGCGCACCGATCCGGTAGTTTCCCAGATAAAGCAGAAACCAGACATATCCGGAAAGGGAAAGACCCACCGCCAGCGATAAAATAGCATTGACCGCGAGATAGGCATAATAAAGCGGGAATATTCTTATGGTTCTTCGCCAATAGAAGCGCTTCAGATAAGATCCTATATCCCTTCCTTTCTGATATATGAGAATATCTGTGATCAAATATCCCGACAGAACGAAAAAAAGCGGCACGCCCATCCAGCCGATAGGAAAAATATCGAGATGGAAAACCATCACTGCCAGGATGGCGATGGCTCGAAGCCCATCCAACTGGGCTATGTTGGGACGAAAAGTCATGAACGGATAAGAATGGACATGGATGTTCCATCGGCCGTGAAGCCGGCCTTCTGATAGAAGGCGACATTATTGCTGCTACATGCAAGAATGATTTTATAGCAGCCACGGGCTTTCGCGCGATCGACCAGTTGCGCGATCATCGCGCGGCCCACCCCCGTGCCCCGGCAATTCATATCTACTGCGACATCCTCGATCTGGCCGATCCTCCCCCCTCGGACCGTCTCGTTGATGAACAGGAAGGCGCAACCTGCAATCCTACCGCTCGACACCGCCACCACCGCTTCGACATGCGCCTGTTCTAGAAAAGCGGAAACTATGACGGGCAGTTCCTCCGTGCCCGGCTCGAAGGGCGACAGATTGGCAGCGAGAAGCGCGACCACCTGCGGATGATCGGCGGCGACGAAGTCGCGAACCTCAAGGCCGGCAGCGGCGTCAGTCGTCAAGGCTGAGGCTCCCGATATCCCGGCAGATATTTTCCAGCGCCCGATACGCCTGCTCCACATTCGGCAATCCGGGCACCACCTGCAACGCCGCGCCTTGCGCCGTCGGCCGGGCCAGGCGGCGCATGGCCTTGCCCGTGAAACGCAGGCCCTCGCCCATCAGTTCCCCAAGCACCTGCGCCCGCGCCGGCAGCCAGCCGATCTTCTCGCCCCAGACTTCCATCGCGTTCAAGGTCGCGCCGGCATAGGCCCGGTTGTGCAGCAAAGAGCGGGCATAAAGCCGGGCCAGATTCGGAACCAGCGACGGATCGCCCGTGGCGTCCACCGCTTTCTTGAAGCTATAGGCCCAGACCACGGTGGGGCTGTAGAATTCGGGGATCAGCGGATCCCATGTCAGATTGCGGAAAGGGGCAATATGCGGATTGTTCCACAAGCTGGAGCGGTCGGTCTGCGCTGCCCCCAGTCCTGCCGTGCTTTTCGGCGAAGCGCCGGGCAGGACGAAGGGCCATTCCACCACCGCCGGCTTGCGCGCCATTTCGGAAATCATGGTGGCGCTGTAGATGTCGGGGCTTACGCCCCCGAACAGCGCACCATGTTTTTCGACGATGCGGTCGACCACGTCACGCGAAACAAGGCCATGATAGGCCCTCGGCATCCAGCCCAGGCCCGAACCTAAATCCCTTAGCGCTGCCAGCATGGCAGCCCTGGCGTCCAGCATCCGCGCCTTGCCGCTGCAACGGTTGACGATCAGCCGTGCGGCATATCCATCGCCGAAATAGCGCGACGTCACGCCCGGCCAATAATAGATGGCATGAAATCGCGGCCCATAGGAAACCACTGCATCCACCTGCCGCCGCTCCGCCCAATCCACCACCGAGCGGATTCCGGGGCCGACACCATCGTCATCTCCAATGAACATCAGCCAGCGGCCCGTGGAGGCTTCGGCGGCCCGGTTGAAATTGGACACGACGTCGATGCCGGCCCCCGGCCGCAGATAGCGCAATTGCCGGGCGCCCGGCCCGACCATCAATCGGGCCTCCAGCCCCTCCTCGGCGCTCGTGTCGCTCACCACGATTTCCGCATCGGGGCAGGCGATCGCCACGGCAGCTACCGAGGAGACGGCATAATCCTGCCGATCGGCCGTGGGTATCAGAATGGAAAGCTGGGGCACTGTCGTCAATCAGTCTTGAGGGGAGCCATCCGCAGGCCATTGCCGTAACGAAGCCACAAGCGCCAGGCAACCGGCAGCGTCAACCCTCCTCCCGCAGCGGCCAGGACGAACAGTCGAGCGGGATCCGGCAGGTTCATGGCTTGCAGCGCCCAGAGGATCAGCCCGAGCGCAGCGGAAAGAAGGATGGCCGGCAGCAGCCAGCAATCGAAAAGCAGTGAACGGCTGCGCGCCGCAGGCCAGTTGCGAAGCATCCTTCGCCACAGGAGCCCGCAGCCGAGCAGGTGGAAAGCGCAATAGGCTGCGACGAAGCTCGGCATGCTCCCTTCAGCGCCTGCCAGCAGAAGCCCTGTCAGCAGCAGAAGCAGAAGCAGCCAGGACAAGCGCGCGATCCATGCGCGGTCCCCCGTTCCGACTAGCCAGGCGGTCGGCAGATAGCCCATTGCCCCAACCGTTGTGGCGGCCACAATGGGCATGGCCATGGCCGCGATCGTTCGGGAATCCTCCGCATGCGGCAACCACAGGCGAATCAGCAGCGGCGCCTCAGTCGCCAGCACCAGGCCAGGCGCGGTAACCGCCAGGACCGTGGCCGCCTGGAACAGCCGGCCGAGCCCCAGAGCCGCTTCAGGGTCATGCGCCGCCTGCACCAGGCGCGGGTAGAAGAATTGATGCAGCGGCCCGGCCAGCAGCGCGATAGGGGTAAGGGCATAGGTGACGGCCAGGAACCAGCGCCCGGCGATTTCCAGCGAGAAGAAAGCGGCGACGAGCGGCTTGTCTATCTGCATCGCCATCGCGCCTGCCAGGCTATAAGCGATCAGCGGCCTGGCCCGCTCCCACAGGCGATGGATTTCGGCCGGGCGCCAGAACCCCGATGCCGCCGGCCCCAGTCGGCGAAGCAGAAGCCGGTCCAGCAGCAGCAGGTGCATGGCCAGAACCAGTAGTTGCGAAAGCAGGAAGCCGCTGATGCCCGGCGCAACAAATTGCAGGACCAGCCATGCGAACAGGCCGCGCAGCAAGGCGCCCGCGAACTGGAGCGAGCTCGCGGCGCGGGCGGCATGGTCGGCAATCAGCGCGGCCTGCCCGGCGTTGGCAGCGATCGCTCCGGCTATCAGTAGGGCGGTGGTGGACAGATCGGCCGGGCGGAAGCCATCTAATGCGAAAAACTGCCCCGCCATGAAAAGCAGCACGGCCGCCGCCAGCCCCGCCCCCAGTGCGAGCGCCAGCATGCACCGCCATTGGGCCGCGCAGCGGCTGCGGGTGATCCTGTCCTGCCCGGCGGCGGCAACGTCCGTTCCAAGCAGGATAGCCAGCCCGAAATCAAACACCAGAAAGAAGGATTGGAACGCCAGTACCATGGCGACCGCGCCGAAAGCGGCAGGCCCGAGCAGATGGTCGTAAAGCGGCAGGAACAGCAGGTTTAGCAAAAGCCCGCCCACCCGGCCAGCAAACAGGGCCGCGAGATCGGCAAAGCTTTTTCTGGCGAAACCGTCCTTGGCTTCCGTGCCGGGCGCGTTCACGCCGGAACGGGAATCGCGGCTTTTACGATGTCGGCGATCCTGTCGATTTGCTCCGGCGCCAGCCACCAGCCACACGGCAGGGCCACGACCTCGGCCATGAACCTGTCCACGCCCGGCACCTCGGAAGCGATAGCCCGGAAGCCGCTGTAGCCGTCATTGCGGTAATGTAGCCGCGAGGCGTTCACGCCGCTCGCCTTCAACTGCCGAAGCAGCGCTTCGCTATTTTCGGAACGGGCCAGCACCGCCCACCAGGCCGGATCGCCCCCGGCGATCGGCTCCACCAGCTTCAGTCCCGGCACGCCGCGCAGATGCCCGCGCAGCCGCTCTGCATTGGCACGCGTCGCCGCCAGCCGACCGGGCACGCCCTCCATCTGCACCCAGCCGATCGCCGAGGAAAGATTGCTGAGCAGCGCCGCCCAACCAAGTTCCGGCACGTCGATTTCTGGGTCGATCTCGCCCAGCCGATCGCGGAAGCGCAGCGGATCGATCCCATATTTGCGCAGACGCATGGCCCGGTCGAATTCGTCCTCCGTCCGCACAGAAAGGGCGCCGCCATCGATGGCATTGATCTGCCGGTTCGGATAGAAGGAATAGACGGCGTAATCGCCGAACTGGCCGAGCTGCGTGCCGTCTAGGGTTGCCCCCAGCGCATTGTCGCAATCCTCAATCAGCACGATCCCGCGCTCGCGGCACAGATGCGCAAGCTCGCAGGCCGGCCCGGGGTAGCCCGCCACATGATAGAGCACCACTGCCCGAGTCCTGGCATTGATAAGGCGCTCCACGCTGTCGACGCTGAGGGAGCCGGTCTCCGGGTCGATATCCGCCCAACGGATCGTCGCGCCGGAAAGACCGAGCGGCGCGTTCGTAGACAGGCAGGAGAAAGGCGAAGTGATGACTTCGCAGTCTCTCGTCACGCCCGCCAGCCGCATGGCGATCACCATGGCGTTCGACATGTCGTTCACCGTCACGGTGTGAGGATTGCCGACCATTTCCGCAAAGGCCGCGCGGAAGCGCTCGACATAGGGGCCGGATGCAATCTGCCCTGAGCGCAGCACTTCGACGGCCACGCGTTCGAGCGCCTCGTCATGGTAAACACCGAACAGGCTGTACATGCGCATTCCTAGCCCTTCCGCAAACTGTCCGCGACACGTTCACGCGTCTCATCGTCAACCCACCAACCGCACGGCAGATGCACCAGCCTATCGTAGAAGCGGTCAAGCCCCGGCAGCGGCCGGCGCGATGACGCGAACACTTCATGGGCATCGTTGCGCCGGTGCAGCTTGGAAGCCTGGACCTTTAGCTCCGCCAGGCGAGAAACGACATCGGCCCAGTCGTCAGCCAGCAAGGTATAGAGCCAGTAGCTGGGTTCGGCGCCGCTGTCACAGGCTGCGGGGCCGAGGCCGCCGATCCCGGCAAGTTCGCGGTCGAACCACCGGCCGTTCGCGATATGCCGCTGCAACCGCTCGCGCACGCTCTGCAACTGCACGAGGCCGATGGTGGCGTTGATGTTGTTCATATTATATTTGTAGCCGACCGCGCCGATGTTCGTATGCGTCCGATCTACGCCGCGCTCCAGCCCGAACCAGCGGAATCGCCGCGCCTCGGCCAGCCTTGCTTCATCCCGGCAGACAAGCACCCCACCGTCTCCGGTGGTGAGATGCTTGATGGCCTGGAAGGAGAAGATGGCAAAATCTCCCATTGTTCCCACCGGCGCGCCGCGATAATGCGCGCCCAGCGCATGCGCGCAATCCTCGATAAGAGGCAGGCCGTACCGCCGCGCCACTTCTAGCATCGCTTCCATCGCCACGGGGTATCCCGCATAATGCACCAGCAGGATGGCCCGCGTGCGCGGCGTAATCGACGCCTCCACCGAAGCGGGATCTAGATTGCCGTTCGCCGGATCGACATCGGCAAAAACCGGCCGTCCGCCAGCGTGCAGGATGGCGATGTTGGTCGGCTCCGCCGTCATCGCCGTGGAAATCACTTCATCCCCCGGCCCGACTCCGGCGAGGTGCAGGCTCGCATGCAAGGCGGCCGTGCCGCTGCTCATGGCCAGGGCGTGCGGAAGCCCGAAGGCCGCGGCAAAGGCGAGTTCGAATTCGCGCACCTGCTCACCTTCGCCGATCTGCCCGCTCGCCAATGTTGCCTGTAGCGCCGGCATCAAAAGAGCAGAGTCGGCCATGCCGACCTTGACGAGAGGAATATGCATGGATTCCGATCTAGTATAGCTTTCCTTTCGCAACAAGCGCGAGATCAGTTCCAACCAAGGCCGTCAGCGCGGACCGAGCGACCGGATGATCGCCGAAAAGTCCATCTCGCCCTGCCCCTGCGCGGCAAAGGCTTCATAAAGCTCCAGCGCTTTCGCCCCCATAGGTGTCTGCGCATCTGCGCCTTCGGCTGCTTCCGCTG
Source organism: Sandaracinobacteroides sayramensis (assembly GCF_022014495.1). GTDB lineage: Bacteria > Pseudomonadota > Alphaproteobacteria > Sphingomonadales > Sphingomonadaceae > Sandaracinobacteroides > Sandaracinobacteroides sayramense. The sequence continues at coordinate 244,660 of NZ_JAKLSQ010000010.1, read as the reverse complement.
CAAGCCGCAGATCCTTCAGCATCAGCGCAACCGCAAACCCCCCCCGATAATCGCGATCGGCCGGACTGTCCGGCCCCACGCTGGGCAGCGGGCAGTAACTCGTCATCGCCCAGTTCTGGCCGGACGAAACCGAGGCGATATCATAGAAACGCTGCGGATCCAGCCCCAGTTTCTGCGCCAGAACGAACGCTTCCGCCGTTGCCACCATGGAGGCGCCAAGCAGCATGTTGTTGCAGATCTTGGCCGTCTGCCCCGCCCCGCTCGCGCCGGCGTGGATCACGGCCTTCCCCATGGCCTCTAGAACCGGTTTCGCACGCGCGAACCCTTCGTCCGTGCCGCCCACCATGAAGGTCAGCGTTCCCGCATTTGCGGCCGCTATCCCACCGGAGACCGGGGCATCCACCGCCAGCAGCCCGGCAACTTCCGCTTCGGCGCCCAGCGCCTTGGCCGTCGCCACATCGATCGTCGAGCAGTCGATCAGAAGCGTGCCCTTCGGCAAGGCTCCGAATGCGGAATCGCGATAAACCCCGGCCACATGCGTGCCGGCCGGCAGCATGGTCACCACCACATCCGCGCCAGCCACGGCTTCGGCCGCGCTCGCAGCCGCGATGCAGCCCGCCTTCACGGCCTTGTCCAGGGCATCCGCCGAAAGGTCGAAAGCGCGAACCGCAAAGCCCTTTGCGGCAAGATTGGCGGCCATGCCGCCGCCCATGTTGCCGAGACCGATGAAGGCGACTGTCGTCATTTTCCCACCCACTTTCCGGGCCGCTTCTCGACGAAGGCAGCCATGCCTTCCTTCTGATCCGCCGTTCCGAACAGCCCGTGGAACAGCCGGCGCTCGAATAGAATTCCTTGCGAAAGCGTGGTTTCGAAGGCGATATTCACCTGTTCTTTCACCGCCAGAGCGGCAAGAGGCGGCATGGCGGCGATGCTGTCCGCCAGCTTCAGCGCTTCCGCCAGCAGATCGGCGGCGGGAACCACGCGCGCCACCAACCCCGAACGCTCCGCTTCGGCCGCGTCCATCAGCCGGCCGGTCAGGCACATCTCCATCGTCTTCGCCTTGCCGATGGCGCGCGCCATGCGCTGCGAGCCGCCCATGCCCGGCGTCACGCCCAGCTTGATCTCCGGCTGGCCGAATTTCGCCGTGTCGGCGGCGATCAGGATGTCGCACATCATCGCCAGTTCACAGCCGCCGCCCAAGGCATAGCCGGAAACGGCGGCGATGATCGGCTTACGCGTGCGGGTCAGCAGTTCATAGCCGGTGAAATAATTATCACCGAACATGTCGCCCATGCCCTGCGGCTGCATCTCCTTGATGTCGGCGCCGGCGGCGAAGGCCTTTTCGCTGCCCGTCAGCACGGCGCAGCGCTGGCCCGGATCAGTGTCGAACGCCGCGAAGGTCGCCAGCAGATCCGTCAGCACCTGGTTGTTGAGCGCGTTCAGCGCCTGCGGGCGATTGAGCGTCACCAGCGTGACGGCGCCCTTCTGTTCCACCAGCAAAGTCTCGTACGCCATATCAACCCCTGCCTTTTTCCATGCCCAGTTGCAGTCCACGCCAGAGCGCGAAGCGATGCGCCAGGATCGGCGCCAGCCGATCGTAGCTGCTCCAGTCGTCCGGCACTGCATAGGCTTCCGCCGCGCCTGGAAACAGGCCCATATAATCGACAAGGTAGGAAGCCTCGCCTGCCTCGAATCGGCCCTCGTCGTGAAGATAATAGCTTTCGGCGAAACGATTGCCGTCGTCCGACAGATCCTCGTCCGTCAATTTCTCGTCGCAGTTCATCAGGAACCAAGCGCCCGGCGTAATCTCCCGCCGTCGCAGCGCCTCCACAGCCTGTCCATGGTTTCCCGAGCCCTGGCCGTTCAACAGCATCCAGCCCATGAACATCGCGATATGCGTCGCGGCAGCCGCCTGCGGCAGGCCGGCGGGGAAATCCCCGCCGTAATGCCAGGAGGCGTCGTCATACTGCATCCGTCAGCCCATGGTCGGGATGACGAAGGCATTCCCGCCGTCCGCGCTGCCGTCCGGCCATCTTTGGGTAATGGTCTTCACCTTGGTCCAGAAACGAACGCCTTCGGCGCCATGCTGATTATGGTCTCCGAAGGCAGACCGCTTCCAGCCGCCGAAGCTGTGATAGGCGACAGGCACTGGGATTGGCACGTTGATTCCCACCATCCCCACATTCACCCGCGCTGCGAACTCGCGCGCCGCATGGCCGTTGCGGGTGAACAGCGCCACGCCATTGCCATATTGATGGCTGGTCGGAAGCGCCACCGCCTCCTCGAAGCTCTCCGCGCGCACGATCTGCAGCACCGGGCCGAAGATCTCCTCCTGATAGCTTTTCATCGCCGGCTTCACATGGTCGAACAGGGTCGGGCCAATGAAGAAGCCCTTTTCATGCCCCTGAAGCTCGAAACCCCGGCCGTCCACCACCAGTTCGGCGCCTTCGTCCACCCCGGTCTGAATCCAGCCTTCCACCCGCGCCTTGTGCGCGGCGTTCACCACCGGGCCGTAATCGGCATCCGGGTCGGTCGACACGCCGATCCGAAGCCCGGCGATCGCCGGAAGCAACTTTTCCCTCAACGCGTTCGCGGTCTTCTCCCCAACCGGCACTACCACTGGCAATGCCATGCAACGCTCGCCGGCGGAACCGAAGGCGGCCCCCGCCAGTTCCTTCACCACCTGGTCGAGGTCGGCGTCCGGCATCACCACGCCATGGTTCTTGGCGCCGCCCATCGCCTGCACCCGCTTGCCGGCCGCCACGCCGCGCGAATAGACATAATGGGCGATGTCAGACGAACCGACGAAGCTGACGGCGGAAATGTCGGGATGGTCGAGGATGGCGTCCACCATTTCCTTGTCGCCATGCACCACTTGCAGGATGCCTTCGGGCGCGCCCGCCTCCAGCAGCAGTTCCGCCAGCCGGACCGGCACGGACGGATCGCGCTCGGACGGTTTCAGGATGAAGGCGTTGCCGCAGGCGACCGCCACCCCGAACATCCACATCGGGATCATCGCCGGGAAGTTGAACGGCGTGATCCCGGCGCCGATCCCGACCGGCACCCGCGTCGAATAGACATCGATTCCCGGGCCCGCACCCTGCGTATATTCACCCTTCAACAGATGCGGAACGCCGCAGGCGAATTCGATCACTTCCAGCCCGCGCTGGATGTCCCCCTTCGCGTCGGCGATCACCTTGCCATGCTCGGACGAGAGCAGATGCGCCAGTTCGTCCATATGCTTTTCGACGAGCGCCTTGAAGGCGAACATCACCCGCGCCCGGCGTTGCGGGTTGGTGGCGGCCCAGGCCGGCTGCGCCGCCTTGGCGGCGGCAACCGCGGCTTCCAGTTCGGCCGAGCCGCCCAGCCCGACCTTCGCCTGCACCTGGCCGGCATTGGGGTCGAATATCTCGCCGAAGCGCGCCGGCGCCGGCAAGGCCGCGCCACCCGCGATCAGATGCGCCACATTCCTCATCTTAAACTCCCTCACCGGTTCCCGGCTCATAACACTCCGCCTTGGGTTTTGCGGCAGCACAAAGGCGCAGGCAATCTGTGAAATTGCATGTATAGGCTGCACATATGCAGCCCGAAGACTGGAACGATTATCAGATATTCCTCGCCGTCGCCCGTGCGGGGAAGATCGCCCGGGCGGCGATCGCGCTGGGGATCGACGCCACCACCGTCAGCCGGCGCCTGCGCCGGCTGGAAGCGCGGCTGGAGGCGACGCTGTTCGAACAGACGCGCGAAGGCCAGTTGCTGACCGAAGCCGGCGAACGGCTGCTGGCGAAGGTGGAATCCATGGCCCGTGCCGCCGCCGACATCTCCGAAAGCGGGCGCGCCAGCGGCGGCCTCTCCGGCACGCTGAGGGTCAGCGTCTCGGAGGGGTTCGGAAGCTGGTTTCTCGCCCGCCACCTGAAGGAATTCGCCCACGCCCACCCGAATCTCACCGTCGATCTCGTCGCCAGTTCCGGCTTCCTCAGCCCGTCCAAGCGGGAAGCGGATGTGGCGGTCGTCCTCTCCCGCCCGAAGGCCGGGCCGCTGATCGCCCGCAAGCTTTCGGACTATGCGCTGCGCCTCTACGCCACCCCGGCCTATCTGGCCGAGCGCGGCGCGCCGCAGCAGCCGGCGGACCTTGCCCATGGCCATGATCTCGTCGGCTATGTGCCCGATCTGCTTTACGCGCCGGAACTGCGCTATCTGAACGAAATCTGCCCCGAGCCGGAATTGCATCCCAGTCTGCGCTCCTCCAGCATCAACGCCCAGCACGCGCTGATCGCCTCAGGCGCCGGGGTGGGCGTGCTTCCCTGCTTCATCGGCGACGCCGACCCATCGCTGGTGCCGGCGCTGCCCGGCCAGTTCATCGTCCGCAGCTTCTGGCTGGTGATGCACAAGGACAATTACAGCCTCGCCCGAATCGAGGGCTGGAAGGAATGGCTGCTCGACTGCGTGCGCCGGAATCAGGCGACGCTGATGCCGCAAAACGCCCTTTAGGCCGGGTTCGAAAGGGCCACCGCGCGTCGCACGGCGTTCGCCACGCAATCGGCGGCGCGGGTGCCCAGTTCCGCCAGCAGCAGAGGCTCCCCCCGGGCCGGGGTTTCCGCGGACAGGCTCATGGCGAACAGCGCGTCGCCATCGAAGGGCGTGTGGATGGGGCGGATGGTGCGCGCCAGCCCGTCATGCGCCATCATCGCCAGCCGCTTCGCCGCCGCTCGCGTCAACGGTACATCGGTGGCGATGGCACCGATGCAGGTGTTGCCCCCATTCAAAGCGCCGGAATCCAGAGTATGGGCGACCGGCAGTTTGGGCATCGGCACCGGCCCGGAAAGAGGCGGCTCACCCGCCTCCACCTCGCCGAAGCAGTTGACGGCGACCAGCGCCGCCACCCGGCCGCCGCCATCGAGCGCGGCGCTGGCAATGCCGATCCCGCCAGCCCGGCTTCCGGCGCGCGCGCCGAAACCCGCGCCCACCCCACCTTCCGCCAAAGCGGCCCCCCGGCTTTCATAGGCCGCATGCGCCAGCCGGCGATAAGGGGCCTCCCCGCCCCCTGCCCTTGTCCAGCTCTTGTCTCCGCCATTGGCCAGATCGAACAGGATGGCGGAAGGAATGACCGGCACGAACACGCCCTCGGCCACCGGCAGGCCGCAGCCGTCGCGCGCCATCAGCAACGCCAGTTCGGAGGCCGCTTCCAGCCCGAAGACGCTGCCGCCCGAAAGCGCCAGCGCGTGGACACGCTCGACCAGAGTCGATGGCTCCAGCGCGTCCGTCTCGCGGGTGCCGGGGCCGCCGCCGCGCACATCGCAGGCCATCACCACCGGCGAATCCGGCAACAGCAGGGTGACGCCCGTGCGCGAAACCGGGCAATGCGCCTGCCCGATCTTCAGGCCGGGCAGCATCAGAGGAAGCCGACCGCGTCCCGCACTTCGCGCATCGTTTCACGCGCGACGGCACGGGCGGCCTCCGCCCCTTCTTCCAGCGCCCGGTCGATGGCGTCCGGATTGGCCAGAAGCTCGCGGTAGCGCTCGTTCAGCGGCGCCAGCTTTTCCACCAGCAGATCAGCCAGAGCCGGCTTGAAGGCGCCAAACCCCTGCCCGCCGAAGTCTGCAAGCACCTCCGCCATCGAACGGCCGGACAGGGTGGCGTAGATTTCCACCAGGTTGCGCGCTTCCAGCCGCCCTTCCAGCCCCTTCACATCAGCGGGAAGCGGCTCCGGGTCGGTCTTCGCCCGCTTCACCTTGTTGCGAATCTCCTCCTCGCTGTCGACCAGGTTGATCCGGCTCTGGTCGGACGGGTCGGATTTCGACATCTTCGCCGAGCCGTCGCGCAGCGATTTTACTCGCAGCGCCTCGGGCGGCATGATCGGCTCCGGCAGGGGGAAAAGTTCCACCTCGAAGTCGTTGTTGAACTTGGCGGCGGTGTCGCGCGCCAGCTCCAGATGCTGCTTCTGATCCTCGCCCACCGGCACATGCGTGGCCTTGTAGAGCAGCACATCGGCGGCCTGCAGCACCGGATAGGTGTAAAGGCCGACGGACGCCCCTTCCCTGTCCTTGCCGGACTTTTCCTTGAACTGCGTCATCCGGTTCAGCCAGCCGATCCGCGCCGTGCAGCCCAGCACCCAGGCCAGTTCGGCATGTTCCATCACCCGGGACTGGTTGAAGAGCGTCGCCTTCGAAGGATCGACACCAGCCGACATCAGCGCGGCGGCGATCTGCCGGGTGGCGCGCTTCAACTCCGCCGGCTCCTGCTTCAGGGTGATCGCGTGCATGTCGGCGATGAAGAAGAAGGCCCGGTCGCCGGGCTTCAGCGCATCCTGCATCAGCGCCCAGTTGCGGATCGCCCCCAGATAATTGCCCAGGTGGAGATTGCCCGTCGGCTGGATGCCGGAAACGATCAGCATTTTCTATCCTCTGCGAAACGAATTGAGTAGCTGCCGCGGGCTCCAGGCGCCGATCAGCAGGCCGATGCCCGCATAGACCAGCCCGCCGCCGCCGACCAGCAGCAGCATGCCCATCGCCCGTCCCGCCAGCGAGCCTTCGGCCAGCGGCAGCACGATCGGGTTCAACGCCAGCAGCATGCCCGCCATCAGCAGGGCGGCGGCCAGCATGCGCGGCACGCTTTTCGTCAGCCCACCGTCCGGGTGCCAGTCCGCCCGGCGGATCAGCACCAAGGCCAGCACCGCCACATTCACCCAGGCCGAAATCGAAGTGGCGACGGCGATCCCCACATGGTCCAGCATGCGCGAAAGCAACAGATTGCCGGTCAGGTTGAGGGCGATCGCTCCCAGCGCGATCAGCATCGGCGTTCGCGTGTCGCCACGGGCGTGGAAACCCGGGGTGAGCACCTTCACAAGCATATAGGCGACAAGCCCGGTGGAGAAAGCCTTCAGCGCCGCCGCGCAGGCGATGCGGTCGGCACGGGTGAACTCGCCATGCTGGAACAGCGCCGCGACGATCGGGTCGGCCGAAACGATGAGCGCGACCGACGCCGGCAGCCCGAACAGCAGCACGAACTCGATGCCGCGATTCTGCTGGTGAATGGCCGCCTCGTTGTTTCCTGCGCCCAGCAGCCGCCCCATGGTGGGCAAAAGCGCAACGCCCATGCCCACCCCGATCATGCCGAGCGCCAGCTGGTTCAGCCGGTCGGCGTAATAAAGGTAGGAAACCGAGCCTTCGGGCAGGTTGCGCGCCGCGATCATGGTGGAAACCAGCAGATTGATCTGCGTTGCTCCCGCGCCGATGGCCGCCGGCCCGATCCGTTTCAGCAGCGTCTTCACTTCCGGCGTCAGGCGCGGCCAGGTCAGGCGCGGTAGCACGCCGATCCGCCAGCAATCCCAGCAGAGCCAGAGGAACTGCAGGATACCGGCCACCGCGATCGCCGCCGCCTGCATCGTCGCCGTCTCGATGGGAGTCGTGCCGCGAAACAGCAGGAAACCGATGATGAAGGTGAGATTGAGGAGGATGGGCGCCGCCGCATAGACCCAGAAGCGCCCCAGCGCGTTCAGCAGCCCCCCCAGCAGCGAGGCCAGCGAAATCAACATCAGATAGGGGAAGGCCAGCCGCGTCAGCTGCACCGTCAGTTCCAGCTTCTCCGGCGAGCGGTCCTCGAATCCGCCGGTCATCGCCCAGACGATGGGCGAGGCCGCCAGCATGATGACGATGGTGAACAGCAGCAGCACCGGGAACAGCACGGCCAGCGCCTGCTCCGTCAGCCGGACGGCGCGCAGGCGGCCGTCCGCCTCGTCCATCTCCTTCCCCAACTGCTGCGACACCAAAGGCACGAAGGCGGCCGAAAAGGCCCCCTCGGCGAACAGCGAACGGAAGAGGTTAGGCAGGCGGAAGGCCACCAGAAAGGCGTCGGCGGCAAAGCCGGCACCCAGATAGCGGGCCATCAGGATTTCGCGCACCATGCCGACAATGCGCGAAAGCAGCGTCATCCCGCCGACGGTGGTGGCGGCGCGGATCAAAGACATCGGCGGGCTGACCCGGCCGGTGGTTCAGGCGTTGCCCACGGGCTGCACGCCGGCGCCGCCACGGGCTTCGAGCTGCTGCAGATAGAGGCCGCCGAAGTCGATCGGCTCCAGCATCAGCGGCGGGAAGCCGCCATCGCGCACGGCGTCGGCGATCACCCGACGGGCGAAGGGGAAGAGGATGCGCGGCGCTTCCACGATCAGGAAGGGCTCCACCGCTTCCTGCGGCGCGCCGGTCAGGCGGAAGAGGCCCGCGTAGAGCAGTTCCACCTGGAAGGCGAGCGTGCCGGCATCCGGCGCGCGGGCGGAAGCCTCGATCTTCAGCTCCACCTCATACATGTCCTGCCCGCCGGCGCGGGCGTTCACATTCACGTTGATCTCGATCTTCGGCTGCCCCTGCATCTGCAGCGAGCCGGGCGCGTTCGGATTTTCGAACGACAGATCCTTCACATATTGCGCCAGGATTCCGGCCTGCGGCGCCAGATCGGCGCCATTGGCGAGCGCTTCGGCGGCTTCGGGGGTGATCTCGGTCATTCACATGCTCTCATGCTTTGGCGAAGGGGCTCGTCCCCATAGGCCCGGTTCAGCGGCAGCGGCTAGCAGCGCCGGCCCGCCCCTGCAAGCGACCTTGCGCAGGCCCGCGGCCGGCAGCCGGCCTTGCCATTGCCCCGACAGACCCTATCTCCAAGGATAATTCACATTGTCCGGTTGCATCTTGCCCCCATGCGCCCGTAAATCAGTGTCGGAGATATATTGGATGATGTTATCCGGGGGGTGAAACGAATCCGGATTCTGAAGGCAGCTTCGAAATGCAGAGCGGTTGGTTCGAGATTTTCTTCCTGGCGATGCTTGCGGGCTTCATCGGCCTCAGGCTCTACCATGTGCTGGGCCGCCGCACCGGGCATGAGAACAGCAGCAGCGAAAAGCCGGTGGCGGACGCCTTCCGCCCGGCAGGTGCCGATCTCGGCCGCCCGAACAAGAACGCCCGCAAGGAAGTCGAAGCGCCCGTCAGCCTGGACGTGCCGGCCGACATCGCCCCCGAAGTCCGCCCCGGTCTCGAAGACATATTGCGCGCCGATCGCGGCTTCGTGGCCGAGCGTTTCCTCGCCGGTGCGCAAGGTGCCTATGCGATGGTGCTGGAAGCCTTCTGGAAAGGAGACGAGGCAGCGCTTGCCGAGCTCGTCTCCGACGAGATGCTGCTGAACTTCCGCGCCGCGCTCGACGCCCGCAAGACGGCGGGCGAGCGTGTCGAGAACCGCCTGATCCATGTGGATCGGGCGCAAATCGTCGGTGCCCATATGAACGGCTCCATGGCCGAGGTCACCGTCCGCTTCGACGCCGAGATCGTCTCCGTCACCCGCGACGCGGAAGGCCGTGTCATCGCCGGCGACCCGGCAAGCTCGGTCGAGACCCACGACCTCTGGACGTTCAGCCACCATGTCGGCTCGAACGACCCGTCCTGGCTGCTGATCGCCACCGACGAAGAAGAGTGATCCGCCGGCCCGTCCGCTGGCTGCCCGCACTCGCCATCCTGCTGCTGGCGGGCTGCGCGCAGAAAGTCCCGCCGCCCGCGCCAGCCTCCAGCCCAGTCTTGACCGAGGCGCCGAAACCCGCGGAGGCGGTCAGGCCACAGGCGCAGCGCGCGCCGGCCATCGCAGGCTTCCATGCTTCGCCCGAGGCGCTCACCGCTTTCCGCCGTGCCTGTCCGCGCCTGCTGAAACGCGTGGACCAGTCCGGCCTGACCCGCCCCGAGGACTGGAAGGCCGCCTGCGAGGACAGGAGCGGCGATCCCGCCGCCTTCTTCCTGCGCCACTTCGCAGCCGTGCGGCTGGCGGACGGAAAGGGCCTGGCCACCGGCTATTTCGAGCCTGAGATCGCCGGCCTGCGCGCGCCGGCCCCGGGCGCGGTTCCCGTTCTGGCCCGCCCGCCCGAACTGGTGGACCTGAACCTGAAGGACTGGAACATCGAAGGCGGCACCCTTCGCGGCCTGGTGCGCGACAACCGCATCGTCCGCGCGCCGGACCGCGCCGCCATCGAGGCCGGCGCCTTCGCCAACCGCAAGCTGGAACTGGCCTGGGCGGCCGATGCGGTCGACTATTTCTTCCTGCAGATCCAGGGCTCCGGCCGCCTGCGCATGCCGGACGGGGAGATCGTGCGAATCGGCTACGCCGGGCAGAATGGTCACAACTATGTCGCCATCGGCCGGCTGCTGAAGGACCGGGGCATCTTCGAAAAGCCGGGCATGGCCGAGATCAAGGGCTGGATTCGCGCCAACCGGGCCGAAGGCGCGGCGCTGATGCGGGAGAACCCCAGCTACATCTTCATGCGCCGCCAGCCCGACAATATCGACGGCCCGATCGGCTCGCTCGGCGTGCCGCTGCTTCCGGAAGCGAATGTCGCGGCCGATCCGGCCACCCTTCCCCTGGGCGCCCCCGTCTGGATCGAAACACAGGTGGAAGGCCAGCCCTTCCGGCGTCTCGCCATCGCCTCGGACACCGGCGGTGCCATCAAGGGCGCGAATCGATTCGACATCTTCTTCGGCGGCGGCGAAGCGGCCGCCCGCAAGGCCGGCGCGCTGGCGGCACCGGTCGACGCCGTCCTTCTCCTTCCCAAAGCCGCGGCGGACCGGCTCGCGCCATGAGCCGGCGCCTCAGCGCCGAAGAGCAGGAACTCTGGGCGCGCGTGGCGGAAACGGTGCACCCCCTGCATCCGGCGCGCCGGCAAGCCGCCGAGGCCGCACCGGAAAGCAAGCCGGCACCCGCTCCGCCGCCAAGACGAGACGCCGGGCCGAAACGCGCCCCTCCCGCGCCGGCAATCGGTCCAAACCCCCGCACGCCAGCAGCCCATGCCGAGAGCCTGGACGGCGGCTGGGACCGGCGGCTGGCGAGCGGCCGTCTGCACCCCGATCTGGTGATCGATCTCCACGGCCTCAGCCGCGAGCAGGCCCGCCACATCCTCTACCGCCGCGTCCTCGATGCCGAGGCGCGCGGCTTGCGCACGCTGCTGGTTATCACCGGCAAGGGGCAGATGCCCGGCCCCTCCCCCGCCGACCTGATGGAAGGCCGGCCCACGCGCGGCGCCATCCGCGCCGACCTTCCGCGCTGGCTGGGCGAGGCGGAGCTTTCCAGCCGCATCGCGGCCGTCCGCCGCGCCCACCCCCGGCATGGCGGAGCGGGCGCGGCCTATATCATCCTGAAGCGCCGTCGAAGCTGAGCCCAGCACCTCTGCCATGCCCATGCTTCAGGGGCATATGTGTCATGCATGTTGCATCCACCTCACCGCCGATCCCGAAGATGGCGCCGAAGGGGCAACGCCTTGAAGCCCAAGCCCATTTGCACCCCGCGCCAGGGAAGCGGCACGCGCGCCAGTTGCTTTCTCCGGCAAGGCGGCGTTCAGCTTGCACCGGCTTGCCCCCCATGCTACGGCCCGCGCCAATCGGCGGGGCGGTCTATGGCAGTCCCGTTGCAACATTGTTGCATCGCGGGGCGCTTATTCTGGATGGCGCCTGCGCCGGCATGCTGAGACCTGCCGCAATCCTTCCACTGGCAAGCCTATCGTTTGCAAGCTGTGGAGGGGCCAAGCGGCCAGAATCGATGAGGTTCGTGTGGATTTGACGAACATGCGCGTTTCCGTGGCGGCAGCGGGTTTGCCGGGGCGCTATGCAGCCGCCCTGTTCGACCTTGCCGAAACCGGCAAGGCCCTCGACGCCACCGCCGCGGACCTTGAGACGCTGAAGGGCGCGCTCGCCGAATCGGCCGACCTCAGGAACCTCACCACCAGCCCCGCCATCAGCCGCGGCGATGCCGGCAAGGCCGCCGCCGCGCTCGCCGCTTCGCTCGGCCTCTCCGACCTCACCACCCGCTTCCTCGGCGTGCTGGCGCAGAATGGCCGGCTGGGCGCCCTTTCGGGCATCATTTCCCAGTTCACCGTCATGCTGAACGCCCACAAGGGCACGGCGACGGCGGAAGTCGTCAGCGCCCACAAGCTGACGGCCGCGCAGAAGAAGGCGCTGGAAGCCAAGCTCAAGGCCCGCACCGGCCAGGCCGTCGCCGTCGACGTGCAGGTCGACCCGAGCCTGCTCGGCGGCCTCATCGTCCGCATCGGTTCCGAACAGATCGACAGCAGCATCAAGACCCGCCTCGAACGGCTGGGTCAGCACATGAAAGGCCAGTAAGAGATGGACATCCGCGCCGCGGAAATCTCCCGCGTCATCCGCGACCAGATCGCCAGCTTCGGCACCGAGGCGGAAGTCTCGGAAGTCGGCCAGGTGCTGTCGGTCGGCGACGGCATCGCCCGCGTCCATGGCCTCGACAAGGTGCAGGCCGGCGAAATGGTCGAATTCCCCGGCGGCATCAAGGGCATGGCGCTGAACCTCGAAGCCGATAACGTCGGCGTCGTGATCTTCGGCTCCGACAGCGCCATCAAGGAAGGCGACACCGTCAAGCGCACCGGCACCATCGTCGACGTGCCGGTCGGCAAGGGCCTTCTCGGCCGCGTCGTCGACGCGCTGGGCAACCCGATCGACGGCAAGGGCCCGATCGTCGCCACCGAGCGCCGCCGCGTCGAAGTGAAGGCGCCGGGCATCATCCCGAGGAAGTCGGTGCACGAGCCGGTGCAGACCGGCCTGAAGGCGCTCGACGCGCTGGTGCCCGTCGGCCGTGGCCAGCGCGAGCTCATCATCGGCGACCGCCAGACCGGCAAGACCGCCGTCGCCCTCGACACCTTCATCAACCAGCGCGAAGCCAACAAGGGCGACGACGAGTCGAAGAAGCTTTACTGCATCTATGTCGCCGTCGGCCAGAAGCGCTCGACGGTCGCCCAGATCGTCCGCGCGCTGGAAGAAAATGGCGCGATGGAATATTCGATCGTGGTCGCCGCGACCGCGTCGGAACCCGCGCCGCTGCAATATCTCGCGCCCTACACCGGCGTGACGATGGGCGAATTCTTCCGCGACAACGGCATGCACGCCGTCATCGTCTACGACGATCTTTCGAAGCAGGCCGTCGCCTATCGCCAGATGTCGCTGCTGCTGCGCCGTCCGCCGGGCCGCGAAGCCTATCCCGGAGACGTCTTCTACCTGCACAGCCGCCTGCTGGAGCGCGCGGCGAAGATGAACGACGAGAATGGCAATGGCTCGCTGACCGCCCTTCCCGTCATCGAAACCCAGGGCGGCGACGTGTCGGCCTATATCCCGACCAACGTGATCTCCATCACCGACGGCCAGATCTTCCTGGAATCCAACCTTTTCTATCAGGGCATCCGCCCCGCCATCAACGTCGGCCTCTCGGTCAGCCGCGTCGGTTCCGCCGCGCAGACGAAGGCGATGAAGAAGGTGGCCGGCTCCATCAAGCTGGAACTGGCACAGTATCGCGAGATGGCGGCCTTCGCCCAGTTCGGCTCCGACCTCGACGCTTCCACGCAGAAGCTGCTGAATCGCGGCGCCCGCCTGACGGAGCTGCTGAAGCAGCCGCAGTTCAGCCCGCTTCCCTTCGAAGAGCAGGTGGTGTCGATCTACGCCGGCGTGAACGGCTTCCTCGACGGCCTGCCGGTGAAGGACGTCGGCCGCTTCGAATCCGGCCTCATCGACTATCTGAAGGGCACCAGGCCCGAGATCCTGTCGACGATCCGCGACACGAAGGATCTGGGCAACGACACAGCGGCTGCGCTGAAGGATGCCATCGGCGTCTTCGCCAAGACCTTCGCCTGAGGGGACGGCGGATGGCCCTAGCCTATCTCGCGGAAGTGGTGCTGAAGCCGGATTGCTTCGATTCGGCCTGCCGGGCCGTCGGCGCTATCGTGCAGGCCACCCGCGCCGAAACCGGATGCGAGCGGTTCGACCCCCACCCCGCCGCTGACGGTTCTCCGCGCATCTTCATCTATGAACGATGGGCCGACCAGGCGGCGTTCGACTTCCACCATGCCCAACCCTATACGCGCGACGTATTTCGCGCCTACGAGGACTGGCTTGCCCAGCCGGTGCGGTTGACGGAACTGGCGAACGGATTGAACTGACATGGCAACGCTCAAGGAGCTGAAGCTCAGGATCGTCTCGGTCAAATCGACCCAGAAGATCACCAAGGCCAAGCAGATGGTGGCCGCCGCGAAGCTGCGCCGGGCGCAGGCGGCGGCCGAAGCCGCGCGGCCCTACGCCGAACGGCTGGAAGGCGTGGTCGCAAGCCTCGCCACCAAGGTCGGCGGCAGCAGCACCGCGCCGCGCCTGCTGTCCGGCTCCGGCCGGGATCAGGTGCATCTGCTGGTGGTGATGGCGGCTGACCGTGGCCTCGCCGGCGCGTTCAACACCAACATCGTCAAGGCCGCCCGCAACCATGCCGAAGCGCTGCTGGCGCAAGGCAAGACGGTGAAGATGCTGCTGGTGGGGCGCAAGGCCCGCTCCGGCCTGATCCGCCAATATGGCAAGCTGGTGATCGACTATTTCGACACCAGCGTCTTCCGCTCGATCGGCTTCGCGCAGGCGGACGAGATCGCCGGCAAGGTCTTCGCCCTCTACGAGGCGGGCGAATTCGATGTCGCCACCCTCTTCTACTCGAAGTTCCGCTCGGCTCTCCTGCAGGAGCCGACGGCGCAGCAGATCATCCCCGTCGCCATCCCCGCCGATTCCGCCGCGACAGTCGGCGGCGCGGTGGTGGAATATGAGCCCGACGAGGAAGCGATCCTGGCCGAGCTTCTGCCGCGCAACGTGAAGATCCAGATCTTCAAGGGGCTGCTGGAGAATGTGGCCGGCGAACAGGGCGCCTCGATGACCGCCATGGACAATGCCACGCGCAACGCCGGCGACCTCATCAAGAAGCTGACGATCGAGTTTAACCGCAGCCGCCAGGCCGCGATCACCAAAGAGCTCATCGAAATCATTTCGGGCGCCGAAGCGCTCTAACCGACGGGACAGGATAAAATGGCCAAGCGACCCGCTTCCACCACCAGCAGCAACAATGTCGGCCGCATCACGCAGGTCATCGGCGCCGTCGTCGACGTGACGTTCGAGGAAAACCTGCCCGAGATCCTGACGGCGCTCGAAACCCAGGTCGAAGGCCGCCGCCTCGTGCTCGAAGTGGCGCAGCACCTCGGCGAATCCAGCGTCCGCACCATCGCCATGGACTCGACCGACGGCCTCGTGCGCGGCCAGGAAGTCGCCGACACCGGCTCGCAGATCCGCGTGCCCGTCGGCCCGGCGACGCTCGGCCGCATCCTGAACGTCATCGGCGAGCCGATCGACGAGCGCGGCCCGGTCGGCACCACGCAGACGGCGCCGATCCACGCCGCCGCCCCGGAATTCACCGACCAGTCGACGGAAGCGTCGATCCTCGTCACCGGAATCAAGGTCGTCGACCTGATCGCCCCTTACGCCAAGGGCGGCAAGATCGGCCTGTTCGGCGGCGCCGGCGTCGGCAAGACCGTGCTGATCCAGGAACTCATCAACAACATCGCCAAGGGCCATGGCGGCTATTCGGTGTTCGCCGGCGTCGGCGAACGCACCCGCGAAGGCAATGACCTCTATCACGAGTTCCTCGACGCCGGCGTCATCGCCAAGGACGCCGACGGCAACCCGACTTCGGAAGGCTCCAAGGTCGCCCTGGTTTTCGGCCAGATGAACGAACCGCCGGGCGCGCGGGCCCGCGTCGCCCTCTCGGGCCTGACGATCGCCGAATATTTCCGCGACGTCGAAGGCCAGGACGTGCTGTTCTTCGTGGACAACATCTTCCGCTTCACCCAGGCCGGTTCCGAAGTGTCCGCCCTTCTCGGCCGCATCCCCTCGGCCGTGGGCTATCAGCCGACGCTCGCCACCGACATGGGCGCCCTGCAGGAGCGCATCACCTCCACCACCAAGGGCTCGATCACCTCGGTGCAGGCCATCTACGTGCCCGCCGACGACTTGACCGACCCGGCGCCCGCCACCTCCTTTGCCCACCTCGACGCGACGACGACGCTCAGCCGCCAGATCGCCGAACTCGGCATCTACCCGGCCGTGGACCCGCTCGACTCCACCAGCCGCGTGCTGGAGCCGCGCATCGTCGGCCAGGAGCATTATGAGACGGCGCGCGCCGTGCAGCAGGTTCTCCAGAAGTACAAGTCGCTGCAGGACATCATCGCCATCCTCGGCATGGACGAGCTTTCCGAAGAGGATAAGCTGACGGTCGCCCGGGCGCGCAAGATCCAGCGCTTCCTGTCGCAGCCGTTCCACGTCGCCGAAGTCTTCACCGGCCAGCCCGGCGTGTTCGTGCAGCTCGCCGACACCATCAAGGGCTTCAAGGCCATCGTCGCCGGCGAATATGACCATCTGCCCGAAGCCGCCTTCTACATGGTCGGCACCATCGAGCAGGCGGTCGAAAAGGCCCAACGCCTGGCCGCGGAAGCGGCATAATGGCCGACCTGCACTTCGAACTGGTCTCGCCGGAGCGGCTCGTCCGCTCCGGCCCGGTGCATATGGTGGTGGTGCCCGGCGCCGAGGGGGATTTCGGCGTCCTCGCCGGCCATGCGCCGATGATGAGCACTATCCGCCCCGGCGAAATCGCCATCTATGCCTCAGCCGGCGCCACGCCCGAGCGGATCCGCATCGAAGGCGGATTCGCGGAAGTGTCGGAAAAGGGCCTCACCATCCTGGCCGAGAAGCTGGAGCCGGTCACCGCGCACTGAGCGGCGGCGCGCTCAATCGCTGCGGAACAGCAGGGTGAAGCGATCCGTCTTTCCCCGGATCGCCGGGTCATAGACCAGCTTCGTCCGGTCGTCGGCCGGATTGGCGAGAAGGCCGGATTCCGCTTCCAGCGTGAATCCGGCCTTCGCCATTTCGGCCTTCACCACGGCCGGGTCGATCCGATGCCGCGCCATGGTTTCCGCGCGCGGCTCCGCGCCGGGGCTGGCGGCATGATCCACCACCAACAGCAGCCCGCCCGGCACCATCGCCGCTTTCAATTCCTGCAGAAAGCCCGAAGGGTTCATGCGCGGAATGCGATACGCCTCGCTTTCCCACCAGAGATCATGAAAGGTCAGGTGGAACAGCACCCTGTCCAGCCGCTCCGGCAACTTCACCAGCCCCGGCACGCCAATCAGCAATTCCACATTGGGATGCGAAGCCAGCAGCCGATCCCATTCGGGCTGCAGCTTGTCCACCGCGATCAGCCCCTCGGTCGAATGGGCGAACACCCGGCCTTTCGGGCCGACCGGGCCAGCCAGCAAGCGCGTATAATAACCCTGCCCCGCCACGACATCGAGCACGCGCTGGCCCGGCGCCAGCTTGAACATCGCCAGAATCGCGGCTGGCTTGCGCTCCGCGTCGGCTGCGCGCTGCCGTTCGGGGCGATCGGGTGCAGCAAGGGCGGCCGCAATCGCGGCTTCAGCGCCGCCATCTTCGGCCTGCGCGGTCCCCGCCAGCAGAAGAAGCGCCGCCATCGTGGCGCAAGCCATTCCACCGGCATTCCATGCGCCGGCGGCCAGCATTTGTCCGCAAGACCTGCGTCTTTCAGCCATATGGCCCAACCTCCGAACATATATAGTCCGTGGCAGCATGCCAGTTCTTCGACCGGCATCTCACAGATGCCCTTGTGCCGCGAATCTGGCGCCAGTTCCGCTTCAGATCCGGCAACCTTGCGCCTGTGCCGTGCCTTTCAGGAAAGCGCGCCGCAGCCAGCCCGCGTAGACCGCGGCTTTCACCTTCTTTTCATGGGCTTCCGCCCCGGAAACCTTCCGCACGATCCCGCTGCCGGGCACCAGGCTGGAGGCGGTCTTTTCCAGGCTGCCGAGCAGCATGTCGCCGGCGGACTGGCCCGATTTGGGCTTTGCCTTGTCCACATCCGGGCCAAGAACGGCGGTCAGCCTCGAAATCTCACCCGCGAACTGCTGGCAGCCCTTGAGGCCGGCCAGCGAATAGGGGGCCGATGCCGCCGATTGCAGAACCGGCGGGATATCCTCCTTCACCAGATTGGCATCTTTCAGCGGTTTCGTGACGATCTTCTCGGCGGTCTTGCCGACATCCTCGGCCGATTGCGCCGCACCCGGCGTTGCAGCCAGAAGCCCGATCATCAGCCCAAGCCCAAGTCCGGATGCGCGCATCGTTCCTCTCCTTCCGGGCGAAATCGCCCTGGATCACTCTCCCGCCAGCAACTCCCGCACAAAGCCCGCGAGGCCCTTCTGGCGTTCCCGGCGCAAGCGCTCCGACGTCAAAATGCTGCGAATCTCGTGCAGACACTGCCCCGGATCGTCGTTCACCAGCACATAATCATATTCGGCCCAGTGGCTGATCTCGTCCGCGGCGCGGCTCATGCGCTGGGTGATGATTTCCTCGCTGTCCGCCGCGCGGGAACGCAGGCGCGACTCCAGCTCGTCTAGGCTGGGCGGCAGCAGGAAGATGGAAACCAGATCGCCCCCCGACTGGCTCTGGCGCAATTGCTGCGTGCCCTGCCAGTCGATGTCGAACAGGATATCCCGCCCTTCGGCCAGCGCCTGCTCCACCGGTTCGCGCGGCGTGCCATAGCGATTGCTGAACACCGTCGCCCATTCCAGGAACTGGCCGGTCTTCACCATATGGTCGAAGCGGTCCTGATCGACGAAATGATAATCCTGGCCGTCGATCTCGCCCACGCGCGCCTTACGGGTGGTGGCGGAAACCGAAAGCGAGATCTGCGGATCGGTCGCCAGCAACCGTTTCGCCATCGTGGATTTGCCAGCGCCGGACGGGCTGGAAAGAACGAGCATCAGGCCACGGCGGCCTTTGGCAGGTGCACTCAAGTCATCGTCTCCGGGCGGACTGCGGCGCGGAACTGCGCCTCGGTCACATGGCCAAGCTTCAGGCCCGCCTCAAGCAATGTCGTTCCGTCCTTGTGCGCCAGCTTGGCGATTTCCGCCGCCTTGTCATAGCCGATCTCCGGCGCCAGCGCCGTCACCAGCATCAGCGAACGCTCGACCAGTTCGGCGATGCGCGCGCGGTTCGGCTCCAGCCCGTCGACGCAGCGCTCGGCGAAGCTTTCCATGCCGGTCGCCAGCAGATGGATGGAGCGCAGCACATTCGCCCCGATCAGCGGCTTGAACACATTCAGTTCCAGATGCCCCTGAAGCCCGCCGGCCGTCACCGCCAGATGGTTGCCGATCACCTGCGCGGCCACCATGGTCAGCATCTCGCACTGGGTGGGGTTCACCTTGCCCGGCATGATCGAGCTTCCCGGCTCGTTCGCCGGCAGGTCCAGCTCGCCGAGGCCGGAGCGCGGACCGGAGCCCAGCAGGCGGATGTCATTGGCGATCTTCGTCAGCGCCACCGCCAGGCTGTTCAGCCGGCCGGAGAAATCGACCAGCGTGTCGTTGCTGGCCAAAGCCTCGAACTTGTTGGGCGCGGTCTCGAAAGCCACGCCCGTCAACTCGCTGATTTCCGCCGCGAAAGCCTCGGCAAAGCCTTCCGGTGCATTCAGGCCCGTGCCGACCGCCGTGCCGCCCTGCGCGAGTTTGCTCAGCGCATGCTCTATCAGCGGTTCCGTGCGAACGCGCGCCAGCTTCAATTGCGCCACATAGCCGGAAAATTCCTGCCCCAGCGTCAGCGGCGTAGCGTCCTGAAGATGCGTGCGGCCGATCTTCACGATGTCCGCCCAGGCCTCCGCCTTGGCGAGCAGCGCGTTTTCCAGCCGCTCCAGCGCCGGCAGCAGCCGCTGCCGCGCAGACAGCACCGTCGCCACATGCAGGGCCGTCGGGAAGCTGTCGTTGGAGCTTTGCCCGCGGTTCACATGGTCGTTCGGGTGAACCGGGCTCTTGCCGCCGCGCTGGCCGGTCAGCAGCTCATTGGCGCGGCCGGCGATCACCTCGTTCACATTCATGTTGCTCTGCGTGCCGGAGCCGGTCTGCCAGATCACCAGCGGGAACTGCTCGTCCAGCTTGCCGGCCGCCACTTCCGCCGCCGTGGCCTCGATGGCGTCCGCCAGTTCCGCCTCCAGCCCATGCCGGCGGTTCACCCGCGAAGCCGCCTGCTTCACCAGCGCCAGCGCATGCACGATGCCGATCGGCAGGCGCTCGGTGGCGCCGAAGGGGAAATTCTCGATCGAGCGCTGGGTCTGCGCGCCCCAATAGGCCTCGTCCGGCACTTCCACTGGCCCGAGGCTGTCGGTTTCGATCCGCATCCTATTTCTTTCGCTTGAAGTCGAAACTCACGACATTGGAGCCGGGCTCGCCCGACACCGCGGGTTCCTCATCCGGTTCAGGTTCGGGTTCCGGCATGTTCACGGCGAATTGCAGCGCGAAATTCACCGCCGGATCTACGAAGCCGGAAATCGCCTTATAGGGAATGGAAAGCTTGGCCGGCACCTGGTTGAAGGTCAGCCCCACTTCGAAATGCTCGTCCAGCACCGCCAGATCCCAGTAGCGGTGCTGCAGCACCACCGTCATCTCCTCGGGATAGCGTTCCAGCAGATGCTTGGGCATGTCGACACCCGGATAACGGGTGCGGAAGGCGATGAAGAAATGGTGCCCGCCGGGAAGCCCTCCGCTCGCCGCCACATCGCCCAGCACACGCCGCACGACACCGCGCAGGCAGTCCTGCACGATCTCATCATAGGGGATGAGGCTGTCGGGCGGCTCATGGGATTCGGGCGGCTCGGTCATGTCCCTCACGGCTTTCGCTGGTTGCCCTCAAGTGGCCCCAAGCCGTTGAGGCGTCAAGTGCAGCTTGCCCAGGAATCCGCAAAAGCCGGGTGGAGAAAGGCCATCGCCCCCGCAGGCAGATGGGCGGCCGGATGGGCGAAGCCCGGCGTTTCAAAGGCAGAAAATACAGACGCTTCTGTTGCCCGGCGCGCCTGCAAGCCGCTGGAATCCGATTCTGTTACCGGGTTCGGCCCGAACCCTGCTCAAGCTTGATAACCAAGGCCGTTAGGCCAACAGGTTACGCAGCAATCGCAAATGCCTCGTTGTCGTTGGCATTTGTAGGTTTTGAGCAGTTTAACGGCTTAATCAGGCCGGGCAAAAATACCGTCGTTCCGCACACGTCTATCCTGGTTCGGCCCCGTCAGAGGCCCCGCGCCAGAACTGGAACGGGGCTTTTGGTGGAGCCGCCGGGTACTGCCCCCGGGTCCGCTGTACCTACTAGATCGGCATCGTTCATCGCCATCTCCGGCCGAGGCCGGCAAAGCGAATATAAGCGCGGGAGGCTGGAAATTGAAGTCCCCTTCCCGCCCTTCGCCTCAGCCGCGCCCGGTCAGGGTGAAATAGCGGTCGATCACCTTGTCGTTGATGGCGTTCCAGTCATAGGCTTTCGCCCGAGCCGCGCTTTCGGCCCCATGCGCTGCGCGCAGCGCCGGATCGCGCACATAGGCCTCCAGCGCATCGGCGAACCCCTGCACGTCGCCGGGGACCACCAGCCGGCCGGAAATCCCATCCGCCACCAGCGAACTCGCGCCTGTGGCGGCGGCGGCCACCGGCGGCACCGCACAGGCCATGGCCTCCAGCGTCACATTGCCGAAGGTTTCCGTCACGCTGGGATTCAGGAACATGTCGAAGCTCGCATAGGCGCGGCCTAGCTCGGCCCCGGTCAGGAAGCCGGCGAAGGCGGCATCGGGCACCTGCGCCTCGAACTCGGCGCGCGCCGGCCCATTCCCCACCACCAGCAGCCGGTGCGGCACCTGGCGCCGCCGCAGTTCGGCGACCGTGGCGGCCACGATATCCAGACCCTTTTCCAGCACCAGCCGGCCGACGAAGCCGATCACCGGCGTTCCGGGGTCGATGCCCAGGCCGGCCCGCCATTCAAGGTCGCGCGCGTCCGGGTTGAAGATGTGGCGGTCCACCCCCCTGCTCCATATCCGCACCTTTTCCGAATAGCCCTCGCGCCGCAGCACATCGGCCATGCTGTCGGACGGTGCGTAGATCTCCGTCAGATCGCCATAGAAGCTTTTCAGCAGGCGCTCCACGCCGCGGCGGATGAAGCCCATCTTGTAATAGTCGAAATAGGTCTCGAACCGGGTGTGCACCGAGGCGACCACCGGCAGCCCCTGCCCCTGCCCCCATTTCTTGGCGTCATGGCCCAGCCAGTCCGGTGCGGAAAGATGCACGATATCGGGCTGGAAATCCTCCAGATCGGCCTTCACGGCGCGCGGCAGCCCCAAGGCCACCCGATACTCCCCGCGCCCCGGAATCGGCACGGAAGGCACGCCGATCAGCGTGCCCGTCGCCTCGAAGGCGGGCACGTCGACCACCGGCGAATAGACGCGCGGCTCGACGCCGCGCTCCAGCATCCGCCCGACAAGGCGGTTGAGCGCCTGGTTCGCGCCATCCTTCACATAATTATAGTTGCCGGAAAACAATGCGATCCGCAGGGGAGTCCGGGCTGCGGCGGCCGTGGAGCGGGCGAACTCGCCGGTATCGGTCGCACCGATGAGATTATCCATGGCGCTGCCTCTAGTGGCGCATTGTGGCACGATAAAGGAAAAGGGGCTGGCGCAGGCGCGCCAGCCCCCTTCTTTTCAAGCCGGTCCGCTTCAGGCTTCGATCTGCGCGAACGTCCGCCGCCGGCGCATGGCCGTGCCCACCAGGCCGAAGCCGGCGATCAGCATCGCCCAGGTGGCGGGTTCGGGAATGCCCGGCGTCGGCGGATTCACTTCGCCTTCGATGAATCCGATCAGATTCTTCGTCAGCTGCACGCTGGCGAAGTTCGCCGTCGTCATCATGAAGTTCACATCGAAGATCACCGTCAAGGCGCCGAGCTGGGCGTTGGCGAGGTCGCCCTTGCCCCAGGCAACGCCAGTCCCGTTGGTGCCGTCCGTTGTGATCCAGTCGCCGGTGCCGGTCGAATTCACCCCACCCGGAGCCGAATAGGCAATGGAATCGACGGCGTTGGGGCCGGTGAACGGCGCAACGACGGTTTGCGTCGAGGACGGCGTGACAAAGCCCAGCGCCCCGCCACCAGCCAGGTTGATCAGCGAAAGCACGCTGTTGTTGCGGCTCATGAAGCTGGAATTCTCGCCCATGACGAACATGCCGCCGCCGCCAGCCAGATAGCTGACATAGCCAGCCTGCTCCTGGGCGCTCAGCGCGAACACGTTCGAGAAGCGAATATCCCAGACCTGGTCGTAGCTGGCGAAATCGGCGGGAATGCCGCTCGAAATGGCGACCACATTGCCAACGGCCTCATGCAGCGTCTGCAATTGCGTGGTAATGGAGGAGGTCGTGCCAGGCTCCGACGTGCCGGCGGAACCGTTGATGATGAGGATATTCCCCGCATTGGCGGCAGTGCCTGCGGTGAACGCCAGTACGCACGCAGATGCGAAAAACAGCTTTTTCATTTGATCCTCCTATTGGCCGAAATCAGCAGCAGGAGGCATGCAAATTATATACCAAGAGAGACGAATGAAAATATTCCATTATTCCATACGCCCTTATGAGATCGCACCTTACCCGAAACCCTCAGGGATGTAAAAAAAACCGACACTGTCGCTGAAGATTTCTTCAGATAGGCGCAAAATGGCCCTGGGAGGCCAAAGCCTCCCAGGGCCATTTTCAGATTGACGTCCGCCAATTGACGAGCGTCGTCAGCTCAGGCGTCGGCGGTCGTATCCGTCGCCGCCGCCAGCGCCGCCTGCTGCGCGCGCAGCGCGGCATCGCGGCTGTTGGCGGTCACCCGCATCCGGCCGAGCGCCGCGCCCGTCCCCGCCGGGATCAGGCGGCCCACGATCACATTCTCCTTCAGGCCCAGCAGCGTGTCCGCCTTGCCCTGGACGGCCGCTTCCGTCAGCACCCGCGTCGTTTCCTGGAACGAGGCGGCCGAGATGAAACTGCGCGTCTGCAGGCTGGCCTTGGTGATGCCCAGCAGCACCGGCTTGCCTTCCGCCGGGCGCTTGCCCTCGGCGATGGCCTTGGCGTTGGCTTCGTCCATCTCCTCGCGATCGACCTGCTCGCCCTTCAGCAGCGTGGTGTCGCCATCGTCGGTGATCTCCACCTTCTGCAGCATCTGGCGCACGATCACTTCGATATGCTTGTCGTTGATCTTCACGCCCTGCAGTCGATAGACTTCCTGGATTTCGGCGCAGAGATATTCGGCCAGCTTCTCGATGCCCAGCACGTCCAGAATGTCGTGCGGGTTCGCCGGACCGTCGACGATATAGTCGCCCTTGCGCACAAGGTCGCCTTCCTGGACGGACATATGCTTGCCCTTGGGCAGAAGATAGACGATCGGCTCCGACCCGTCCTCGGGATGCAGTTCCACGCGGCGCTTGGCCTTGTAGTCCTTGCCGAAGGCGATGCGCCCGTCGACCTTGGCGATGATGCCATTGTCCTTCGGGATTCGCGCTTCGAACAGTTCGGCCACTCGCGGCAGACCGCCGGTGATGTCCCGCGTCTTGGCGGCTTCGCGCGGCATCCGAGCCAGCACATCGCCCGCTTCCACCCGCTGCCCGTCCGACACCGAGAGAATGGCGCCGACCGGAAGCAGATAGCGGCCGGATTCGCCGCTGTTCTCGTCCAGCAGGGTCATGCGCGGGCGCAGATCGTCCTTCGCCTTCGAGGCCTTCCACTCCGACACCACCTTGTTGGCGATGCCGGTCGCGTCGTCGACCTCCTCCTTCAGCGTCTGGCCGTCGACCAGATCCTGATATTTCACCACACCGGACTTATCGGTGATGATCGGGCGGGTGTAGGGATCCCACTCGGCAAGCCGCTGGCCCTTCGCCACCTTTTCCCCATCCTTCACCGACAGGATCGCGCCGAACACGATCTTGTGCAGCGAACGGTCGCGGCCTTCGGCGTCGACGATGGCGATCTCGCCACCCGTCGGCGCCATGCCGATGACGCGGCCGCGGCTGTCCTTGATGACCGGCAGGTTGCGATACTGCGCAACACCCTCGACCGGCGCGTCGTGGCTGGACTGCTCGCTCACCTGCGCCGCGCCGCCGATGTGGAAGGTCCGCATCGTCAGCTGCGTGCCCGGCTCGCCGATCGACTGGGCGGCGATCACGCCGACCGCCTCGCCGATGTTGACCGGAGTGCCGCGCGCCAGATCGCGGCCATAGCAACGGCCGCAGACGCCCTGCTTCGCTTCGCAGACCAGCGGCGAGCGGATCTTCACTTCCGCGATGCCGGCGTCCTCGATCAGCTTCACATGCTTTTCGTCCAGCAGCGAGTCACGGGCGAACAGCACGTCGCCGGTCTTCGGATCGACGATATCGTCGCAGACCGTGCGGCCGAGGATGCGCTCACCCAGCGTGACGATGACCGAGCCACCCTCGACGATCGCCTTCATCAGCAGGCCGCGCGAGGTCTCGCAATCATCCTCCAGCACCACGCAATCCTGCGACACGTCGACCAGACGGCGGGTCAGGTAACCCGAGTTCGCCGTCTTCAGTGCGGTGTCGGCCAGACCCTTGCGGGCACCGTGCGTGGAGTTGAAATATTCAAGGACGGTCAGCCCCTCCTTGAAGTTGGAGATGATCGGAGTCTCGATGATCTCGCCCGAGGGCTTCGCCATCAGGCCGCGCATCCCGGCGAGCTGCTTCATCTGCGTCTGCGAACCCCGCGCGCCCGAATGCGCCATCATATAGACGGAGTTGATCGAGCGCTGCTGCCCGCTTTCCTTGTCGATCGGCGTCGCCGAGATTTCCTTCATCATCTCGGCGGCGACTTCGTCGCCGCAACGCGCCCAGGCGTCGACGACCTTGTTGTACTTCTCGCCCTGGGTGATCAGGCCGTCCTGATACTGCTGCTCGAAGTCCTTGGCCTGGTCGCGGGTGCGCTCCACCAGCGCCTCCTTGGTGGCCGGGATCACCATGTCGTCCTTGCCGAAGGAGATGCCGGCCTGGCAGGCGTGGCGGAAGCCCAGCGCCATGATGGCGTCGGCGAACAGCACCGTCTCCTTCTGGCCGGTGTGGCGATACACTTCGTCGATGACGTCGCCGATGTCCTTCTTGGTGAGAAGGCGGTTAATCGTCGCGTAGGGCACCTTGTGGCTCTTCGGCAGGCACTCGCCGATCAGCATGCGCCCCGCGGTCGTCACGAATCGGGCGATGCGGGTCTTCCCGTCCTCGTCCGTCTGCGGCACCCGCGCCTCGATGCGGGTGTGCAGCGAGACGACTCCGGCGTTCAGCGCAGCATGCACTTCCGACATGTCGGCGAACAGCGGCAGCTTCTCGCGCTTGCTGCCGTCGGGAAGCTCCACATATTCCGGGAATTTCTCCTGCCGCTCCATCGACAGATAGTAGATGCCCAGCACCATGTCCTGCGACGGCACGATGATCGGCTTGCCGTTCGACGGGCTGAGGATGTTGTTGGTGGACATCATCAGCACGCGCGCTTCCAGCTGCGCTTCCAGCGAAAGCGGCACGTGGACGGCCATCTGGTCGCCGTCGAAGTCGGCGTTGAAGGCGGCGCAGACCAGCGGATGAAGCTGGATCGCCTTGCCTTCGATCAGCACCGGCTCGAACGCCTGGATTCCAAGGCGGTGCAGCGTCGGCGCCCGGTTCAGCAGCACCGGATGCTCGCGGATCACCTCGTCCAGGATATCCCAGACTTCCTTGCGCTCTTTCTCGACATATTTCTTCGCCTGCTTCAGCGTCATCGACAGGCCCTTGGCGTCCAGCCGGGCGTAGATGAACGGCTTGAACAGCTCCAGCGCCATCTTCTTCGGCAGGCCGCACTGGTGCAGCTTCAGTTCCGGCCCGGTCACGATGACCGAACGGCCGGAATAGTCGACGCGCTTGCCCAGCAGGTTCTGCCGGAAGCGGCCCTGCTTGCCCTTCAGCATGTCCGAAAGCGACTTCAGCGGCCGCTTGTTGGCCCCCGTGATGGTGCGGCCGCGCCGGCCGTTGTCGAACAGCGCGTCCACCGCTTCCTGCAGCATGCGCTTTTCGTTGCGCACGATGATGTCGGGCGCGCGCAGCTCGATCAGCCGCTTCAGGCGGTTGTTGCGGTTGATCACCCGGCGGTAAAGGTCGTTCAGGTCGGAAGTCGCGAAGCGGCCGCCGTCCAGCGGCACCAGCGGGCGCAGTTCCGGCGGGATCACCGGGATCACCGTCAGGATCATCCACTCCGGCCGGTTGCCCGATTCCAGGAAGCTCTCGACGATCTTCAGCCGCTTGATGATCTTCTTCGGCTTCAGCTCCGACTTGGTCGTCGCCAGCTCTTCCAGAAGCTCTTCCTTCTCGGTGGCGAGATCCAGCTCCATCAGCAGTTCGCGGATGGCCTCGGCCCCGATCCCGGCGCGGAAGGTCTCCTCGCCATATTGGTCCTGCGCTTCGAGATACTCGTCCTCGTTCAGAAGCTGGAACTTCTTCAGCGGGGTCATCCCAGGCTCGGTAACGATGTAATTCTCGAAATAAAGAACCCGCTCCAGATCCTTCAGCGTCATGTCCAGCAGCATGCCGATGCGGCTGGGCAGGGACTTCAGGAACCAGATGTGGGCGACCGGCGCCGCCAGCTCGATATGGCCCATCCGCTCGCGGCGGACCTTGGAGACGGTGACTTCAACGCCGCACTTCTCGCAGACGATGCCCTTGTACTTCATGCGCTTGTACTTGCCGCACAGGCACTCATAGTCCTTGATCGGGCCGAAGATGCGGGCGCAGAACAGGCCGTCGCGCTCGGGCTTGAAGGTCCGGTAGTTGATCGTCTCCGGCTTCTTGATCTCGCCGAAGGACCAGCTGCGGATCTTGTCCGGCGAGGCGATCGAGATCTGGATCTGATCGAACACTTCCGGCTTGGCGACCGGCGAAAAGGCGTTGGGAACCAGTTCGTTCATAATAACTCCTCCCCCCTTTCGGGGGCGATAATCAGGTCCAGACTCAGGCGTCGGCGTCGGTGGTCTTCAACTCGACATTGAGGCCGAGCGAGCGCATTTCCTTCACCAGCACGTTGAAGCTCTCGGGAATGCCGGCCTCGAAGCTGTCGTCGCCCTTGACGATCGCTTCATAGACCTTGGTGCGGCCGACCACGTCGTCGGACTTCACCGTCAGCATTTCCTGCAGCGTGTAGGCCGCGCCATAGGCTTGCAGCGCCCACACTTCCATTTCCCCGAAGCGCTGGCCACCGAACTGCGCCTTGCCGCCCAGCGGCTGCTGGGTGACGAGGCTGTACGGCCCGATCGAACGCGCGTGGATCTTGTCGTCGACCAGGTGGTGCAGCTTCAGCATGTAGATGTAGCCCACCGTCACCTTGCGGTCGAAGGCCTCGCCGGTCCGCCCGTCGAACAGCTCGACCTGCCCGGAGCTGTGCAGCCCGGCCAGTTCCAGCATGTTGGAGACGTCGGATTCCTTGGCGCCGTCGAACACCGGAGTCGCCATCGGCACGCCGGGCACGAGGCTTTCGGCGAACTTCAGCAGGTCTTCCTCGGTCATCGCCTCGACATTGGCCTGCGGGCCATAGACGGCGTCGAGGTTGGAGCGGAGCTTCTGCAGGTCGCCGGCCGCGTCCTCCACCGCCGCTTCATTCTTGCGGGCGATATCCTCCAAGAGACCGGCCACCTGCCGGCCGAGGCCGCGTGCGGCCCAGCCGAGGTGGGTTTCGAAGATCTGCCCGACGTTCATCCGCGACGGCACGCCCAGCGGGTTCAGCACCAGATCGACGGAGGTGCCGTCTTCCAGATAAGGCATGTCCTCCGAAGGCAGGATGCGGGAGATGACCCCCTTGTTCCCGTGCCGGCCGGCCATCTTGTCGCCCGGCTGCAGCTTGCGCTTCACCGCCACGAACACCTTCACCATCTTCAGCACGCCCGGCGGCAGCTCGTCGCCGCGCTGCAGCTTGTCCTTGCGGTCTTCGAGGCGCTCGGCGATCGACTTCATCGCCTCGTCATACTGGCCGCGGCTGGCTTCGAGGTTCGCCTGAACCTCGTCGTCGGCAACGCCGAACTTCCACCATTCGCGCCTCGGCTGCTCGTCGAGCAGCGCCTGGTCGATCTCGACGCCCTTCTTCACGCCCTTCGGGCCGGTCACGACCGTCTGGCCGAGCAGAACTTCCCGCAGGTGGGCGAAGGTGGCGCGATCGAGAATGCCGCGTTCGTCCGCCGCATCCTTCTCCAGCCGGTCGATTTCCTCGCGCTCGATCGAGAGCGCGCGCTCGTCCTTGTCGATGCCGTGGCGGTTGAACACCCGCACCTCGACGATGGTGCCGGCGACGCCCGGCGGCAGCCGCAACGAGGTGTCTCGCACATCGCTCGCCTTTTCGCCGAAGATGGCGCGCAGCAGCTTTTCTTCCGGAGTCATCGGGCTTTCGCCCTTCGGCGTGATCTTGCCGACCAGAATGTCGCCCGGCTCCACTTCGGCGCCGATGTAGACGATGCCCGCCTCGTCGAGGTTGCGAAGCGCTTCCTCGCCGACGTTCGGGATGTCGCGGGTGATGTCCTCCGGCCCGAGCTTGGTGTCGCGGGCCATCACTTCGAATTCCTCGATGTGGATCGAAGTGAAGACGTCGTCCCGGACGATCCGCTCGTTGATGAGGATCGAGTCTTCGTAGTTGTAGCCGTTCCAGGGCATGAAGGCGACGAGGGCGTTCCGGCCCAGCGCCAGCTCGCCATATTGCGTCGACGGGCCGTCGCAGATCACATCGCCCTTCGAAACCCGGTCGCCCACGCGCACCAGCGGCCGCTGGTTGATGCAGGTGTTCTGGTTCGAACGCTGGAACTTCATCAGCGTGTAGATGTCGACCATCGACTCGCCCGACTTCACATCCTCGGTCGCGCGGATGACGATCCGGCCGGCGTCCACCTGGTCGACGATTCCGGCGCGGCGGGCGGCGATGGCGGCGCCGGAATCCCGGGCGACAGTCGCTTCCATGCCGGTGCCGACGAAAGGCGCCTCCGCCTTCACCAGCGGCACGGCCTGCCGCTGCATGTTCGAGCCCATCAGCGCGCGGTTGGCGTCGTCATTCTCCAGGAACGGAATGAGCGAGGCGGCGACCGAGACAAGCTGCTTCGGCGACACGTCCATCAGCGTGATCTGCTCGCGCGGGGCGATCAGGAATTCGCCGGCCTGACGGGCGGAGACCAGCTCTTCGACGATGCGGCCTTCCGCATCGAGATCGACGTTCGCCTGGCCGATGGTGTGGCGCGCTTCCTCCATGGCGGAGAGATAGACGACCTCGTCGGTCACCTTGCCGTCGATCACCTTGCGATAAGGCGTTTCGATGAAGCCGTACTTGTTCACCCGGCTGAAGGTGGACAGCGAGTTGATGAGGCCGATGTTCGGCCCTTCCGGCGTTTCGATCGGGCAGATCCGGCCATAATGGGTCGGGTGCACGTCGCGGACTTCGAAGCCGGCGCGCTCGCGGGTAAGCCCGCCCGGCCCGAGCGCCGAAACGCGGCGCTTGTGCGTCACTTCGGACAGCGGGTTCGTCTGGTCCATGAACTGCGAAAGCTGGCTGGAGCCGAAGAATTCGCGCACCGCCGCCACCGCCGGCTTGGCGTTGATGAGGTCGTTCGGCATCACCGTCGAGATATCGACGGACGACATCCGCTCCTTCACCGCCCGCTCCATGCGCAGCAGGCCGACGCGGTAGCTGTTCTCCAGCAGCTCGCCCACCGAGCGCACCCGGCGGTTGCCGAGATTGTCGATGTCGTCGATCTCGCCCTTGCCGTCCTTCAGCTCGACCAGCGTCTTCACGACGGCCAGAATATCCTCGTTGCGCAGCGTCGTCAGATCGTCCGGCGCGTCGAGGCCAAGGCGCATGTTCATCTTCACCCGGCCAACGGCCGAAAGATCATAGCGCTCCGGATCGAAGAACAGGCCGGCGAATAGCGCTTCGGCGGTTTCGCGCGTCGGCGGCTCCCCGGGGCGCATCACCCGATAGATGTCGGCCAGCGCCTGGTCGCGCTCCTCGGCCTTGTCGGCCATCAGCGTGTTGCGGATCCAGGGGCCGGTGTTCACATGGTCGATGTCCAGCACGTCGACATGGGCGAAGCCCGCGTCCGTCAACTGGTCGAGATGCTCCTGAGTCACCTCGTCGCCCGCCTCGATGTAGATCGCGCCGGTCTTCTCGTTGATGAGGTCGAAGGCGGAATAGCGGCCGAGAATCTCGTCGGCCGGCACCAGCAGCGAGGTGACGCCCTCATTCTGCGCCTTCTTGGCGGCGCGCGGGGTGATCTTCTCGCCGTCCCTGAACAGCACTTCGCCGGTGTCGGCGTTCAGCACATCGTAGGAAGGCTTCTGGCCGCGCCACTGCTCCACCACGAAGGGCATGCGCCAGCCGTTCAGCTTGGTGTCCCGCTCCCAGCGGACGGTGCCGTAGAAATGGTTGAGGATTTCCTCGCCGCTCAGGCCCAGCGCATAGAGCAGCGCCGTCACCGGCAGCTTGCGCTTCCTGTCGATGCGGACGTTCACGATGTCCTTGGCGTCGAACTCGAAGTCCAGCCAGGAACCGCGATAGGGGATCACGCGGGCGGCGAACAGGAACTTGCCGCTGCTGTGGGTCTTGCCCCGGTCATGGTCGAAGAACACGCCCGGCGACCGGTGCATCTGCGAAACGATCACCCGCTCGGTGCCGTTCACCAGGAAAGTGCCGTTCTCGGTCATGAGCGGCATGTCGCCCATGTAGACGTCCTGCTCCTTGATATCGATGACGGAGCGGGTGCCGGTGTCGGCATCCACTTCGAACACGATCAGGCGCAGCGTCACGCGCATCGGCGCGGCAAAGGTCATGCCCCGCTGGCGGCACTCTTCCTTGTCGTATTTCGGGTCTTCCAGCTCATAGCCGACGAAGTCCAGCTCGGCCGTGCCGGCGAAATCCTTGATCGGGAAGACCGAGCGCAGCGTCTTCTCCAGGCCCGACACATAGCCATCGGCCGGCCGCGAGCGCAGGAAATGCTCATAGCTCTCACGCTGAACCTCGATCAGGTTCGGCATCTGCACCGCTTCGGCGATGTTGCCGAAGACCTTGCGGATGCGGCGGGTGGAGCGGAAGCGATTCGCGGGGGCGGAACGGGCGGAGTCGACGGCCTTGGTCGCCATGTGGCACGGGTCCTTCAGTCAGATGTCCTCAGGCGCAGCCGAGACAGGAAAAGCCGCAAAGCCAAGGGGTTGCCCCGGCTGCGGCTTGGCGCTGTCCCGATGCCACAAGCGTCCCATGCGTGAAGGCACTGCGCAACGGCGCCCTCTATCCCGAACTCAGGTGGAAAGGGGCATATAAGGGGCACCCCCCGCTCTGTAAAGGCGACCGCGCCTGATCCTGACAGACAGAGCAGCTGTCGCCGCAGGATCGACCCGGGGCGACGGGCTTATGTCCGCCATCTAGTCGCGGCCTTCCGGCAACAGCTTTTCCGCCCGTCGCACCAGCGTGACAAATTCCGCCCGCTCGCCATGCGGGTCCGCGCCTTTCGCGCTTTCCGCCAGCGCCGCCACCTGCGGCAGTCCGAACCCCGGCTCCAGATGCGGCGAACCGCGCAGCCGCTCGCCGAAACCGGCGACCGCCACCGCCCAGCGGGTCGCCTCCGGCGCCGCCGCCAGTTTCGCCACATGGTCCCCTGCCCCGATGGGGCGCTGCATCAGGCGCGAAACCGCCTCTCCCGGCCGCTTGTAGCGCAATTTCAGGAAGGCATATTCACCCCCCTTCCCGGCTTTTGCGGCCGTCTTGCCATAGCGCAGCGGGTCGACCGACCCCGAGGCGCCGGCGGGCACGATCTCATAGATCGCCGTCACCGCCGCGCCGGAACCGACTTCGCCGGCATCCACCCGGTCGTTGTTGAAATCCTCGCGCGCCAGCATCCGCGTCTCATAGCCGATCAGCCGGTATTCGCGGACGGTGGCCGGGTTGAACTCCACCTGTATCTTCACATCGTCGGCGATCGGGAACATGCCCTTGGCAAAGTCCGTCAGGAACAGCTTCTTCGCCTCGGAAAAGCTGTCGATGTAAGCGGCGGTGCCATTGCCGTTCTGCGCCAGCGCCTGCATCATCCGGTCCTGGTAATTGCCGCGTCCGAAGCCATAGACGGAGAGATAGACCCCGCTGCCGCGCTGTTCCGACACCAGGTCGCGCATCCGTTCGGGCGACGCGACGCCCACGTTGAAATCGCCGTCCGTCAGCAGCACCACGCGGTTCACCGCCTTCGGGTCGAAATTCTGCCGCGCCAGCGCATAAGCCAGTTCCAGCCCGCGCCCGCCGGCGGTCGAACCACCGGCCTCCAGATAGTCGAGCGCACAGCGAATCTTCGTCTTCTGCAGGCCGTCCACCGGCTCCAGCACGGCCCCGGCCGAACCCGCATAGGCCACGATCGCCACCCGGTCGCGCTTGCCGAGCTGCTCGACCAGAATGTCCATCGCCTTCTTGGCGAGCGGCAGCCGGTCAGGCCCCATCATCGATCCGGAGGTGTCGATCAGGAACACCAGATTCAACGGCGGCTGCTCACCCTTGGGCAGTTCGAATCCCTGCAGGCCGATATGCAGCAGCCTGTGCCCCTTCGACCAGGGCGAAGGAACGACCGACACCGTCGCCGCGAAAGGATCGCCACCACGCGCCGGCGCCCGATAGCCATAGTCGAAATAGTTCAGCAGCTCCTCCACGCGAACGGCGTCGCGCGGCGGCAAGGAATCCCGGTTCAGGAAGCGGCGCACATTGCTGTAGGCGGCGGTGTCCACGTCGATCGAGAAGGTGGAGACCGGCTCCTGCGCGACTTGCCGGATCGGATTGGGCGTGGCGCCCGGATAGGATTCCCGGTCTTGCGGCAGATGCGTGGGCGCCTCGGCCATCCGCGCGGTGGGCGGCGGCGGTGGTGGTGGTGGTGGTGGAGGGGGTGGCGAAGACGGCGGAGGCGGCGGAGGCGGCACATAAGATGCCTTCGGGCCGAGGGCGGTTCCGAGAATAGCGCCGGCTAACGAGCCCTCCCTGCCGCGCGTGGGCCGCTTGAAGCCATATTGCCCGCAATCCACACCCGGAGGCGCCAGCGTTCCGCGCTCCCCACGCTGCGCCGAAGCCGGGACAGACACCCCCAGCAAGGCCGCGACCGACAGCATTGCGACCAAACCCCGAATCATGACGCCAACCTCCGCCGGTTCCATAGCCTGCGGAGTGTGAACAAAGCACCTCTCATGCAAATCTGTAGAGCCTGCCGTTTGCCTGCCGGCCAAATGAAAGGGGATTGTGCAGTTTGCAAACCCACGCGGCGAACGTCGGTTCCGGTGGGAAGCGGCGACTATGCAACGCCCTCGTCACCCCGGGCTCGACCCGGGGTCCCGCTGTCTTCCTCAAGCGCTGCGCCGGCAGAAAAGCTGGACCCCGGTTCGAGCCCGGGGTGACGGCTGTTGGAAATGTCCGGTGTCAGGTCGGCGACCGCACAATTGCCGTTGGTTTGCAAACTGCATAATCGCCAAATGAAAAGGGCGGCCCCTCGACGAGGCCGCCCCTTCCTTCAAGGCTTCGAAAAGCTTTCGAAGACTTACTTGAGTTCGACGGTCGCGCCGGCTTCCTCGAGCTGCTTCTTGATCTTCTCGGCTTCGTCCTTGTTCACGCCTTCCTTGACGGCCTTCGGAGCGGATTCCACCAGGGTCTTCGCTTCGGTCAGGCCGAGGCCGGTGATGGCGCGGACTTCCTTGATGACGTTGATCTTCTTGCCACCGTCGCCGGTGAGGATCACGTCGAACTCGGTCTTTTCCTCGGCAGCCGGGGCAGCGCCGCCGCCAGCGCCAGGCGCAGCGGCCACGGCCACGGCGGCAGCGGCGGAAACGCCCCACTTTTCTTCGAGCAGCTTCGAAAGCTCGGCGGCTTCGAGGACGGTCAGAGCGGACAGCTCTTCAACGATCTTGTTCAGGTCGGCCATTTAGATTCTCCTAATCCTATCAGGCGGCCTGGCTGTCGCCATAAGCCGCAAACACACGCGCCAGCTTGGCGGCCGGGGCCGTCGAAAGCTGCGCAATCTTGGTCGCAGGTGCCTGCAACAGGCCCACCAGCTTTGC
Source organism: Sandaracinobacteroides sayramensis (assembly GCF_022014495.1). GTDB lineage: Bacteria > Pseudomonadota > Alphaproteobacteria > Sphingomonadales > Sphingomonadaceae > Sandaracinobacteroides > Sandaracinobacteroides sayramense. The sequence continues at coordinate 209,860 of NZ_JAKLSQ010000010.1, read as the reverse complement.
CCGGAGTTCGTCGAGCGACGGAAGTTCGGCCAAGGCCTTCACTCCGTTCGCGTCGAGCATCGTCCCCGCCATCGAAGCGCCAACGATCTCGAACTTGTCGTTGGTCTTCGCGAACTCGATTGCGATCTTCGCAGCCGCAACCGGATCGGCGGAGGTGGCAAGACCCACAGGGCCGACCAGAAGCTGGCCGATTTCCTGATAGGGCGTACCCTCCAGAGCAATGCGGGCAAGCCGGTTCTTCGTCACCTTGAACTGCGCGCCGGCTCCACGCATCCGCGTGCGCAGGTCGGAAACCTGCGCGACGGTGAGGCCATGGTTGCGGGTGATCACCACAACCTGGGTCTCACCCAGCGTCTTCGCGAGATTGGCGACCAGCTCTTTCTTCTGGTTCCGATCCATGCTCACTCCTTGCACTCGCCGCCCCCCCGGATTGGGGAACGGCAACAGAGCCAAGGGGCCTGGAAAAGTCCGGGCCCTATGGCCCGCCCGAAAAGGATCGCCGGCAGCGAAGCCAGGCCTCGCCGCGAATCCCCCCAGCCATCGCACGGCGTCGGAGGGCCAAAGCTGTTCCTCGTCTCATGCAGGCCTTGCGCTTAAGCCGGGTTTCACCCCGACACCTGCAATCTCGGACGGCGCCTGCCAGGCCCGAAAGCCCGCAAGCGGAACACGCGCCTATACAGGGATTCCCCGCAAGGTCAAGATTCCTGCATCTGTCGAGGCCGCCCCGCCACAGGGTCAGCCGCAATGACGCGCGCGCGCCGCAGCCACCATCCGCAGCGTTTCCCGCCGGTCGAAACCGGTGAGCTGGCCGTCCTTCTCCATGTCCGCTCCGATCCGATCCGCCTCGCCATAAAGCGCGCACGCCTCGCCTGCCCGTCCCGATGCCCCCAACGCATCCGCAAGCGACGCCACGCCGTTCATCAGCAGGCGGCGCCGGTCGGCATCCTCCGGACGGCCGGCGTGCCAGGCCTTGCGCTCCGCCACCACTTCGCTCAACACGGCAATGGCGCGCGGATAGGCGCCGGCCGCCGCCAGGGCCTGCCCATAGGACAGGCGCGTGGCCAATACCCAGGCCCGCACCGCCTCGTCGCTAGGGTCGGAGCGCTGCACCGCCTGCCAGCCCGCCAGCGCTTCGGCCAGCACCGGCACGGCTTCGCGCGGGCGGCCTTCCCCGATCAGCGTGCTCCCCACATTCCATTGCTGCCGCAACAGGTTCCAGCGCAGCCGATTGTCGTCCGGCCAGCGGGCAAGCGCGGCTTCGGCGCTGTCCACGGCCCGCAGATATGTGGCGCGCGCCGCAGCCGGCTTTTCCAGATAGAAGCTCGCCTCGGCCTCCAGGTCCAGCGCCCGCAGCCGTGTCAGCGCCTCGGCCGGATCGCCGATAGACGAGAGGGAAACCTCCCGCGCGGCATTCGCTGACTCCTCATAGTCGCCGTTCCAGCTGGCCGCCGCGCTTTTCGCCAGCCACCAGTCGTCCAGCACCGCGCCGCCGGCGCGCCGCGCCACAGGCTCGGCAGCCGACAGCATCGCCATCGCCGCCTTCGGATCGCCCCCACCGGCCGCCTGCCGCGCCATTTCGATCTGCACGCGCGCGCGCACCTGCGCGGCCTCCGCGCCCTTGTCGCCTTCGAGCAGCCTTTGCGCCTGCGCCAGCGATCGGGTAGCGGCCGCCCGGTCCCGCAGGCTCGGCCGGTCGATCGCATTCTGCAACACCGCCAGCCGCCGATACCCTTCGGCGGCCTCCTGCTTCAATCCGGGCGAAGCATCGGGCGACGCCGCGACCCGCCCCAGCACCTGCACCGCTTCCTGCGCAAGCGCCGCCCGCACGGCAACCGTGCCCGGCTGGCTGTCCAGCTGGTCGTTGACCGCAGCCACCTGACTGGCGGCGAGGCGGGTCAGATCGCCAAGGCGGGCTTCAGCCGCGCGGCCTTCTTCCGCTGCCCTCCACCCCATCCACAGCGCGACAGCAGCCGTCAGCGCCAACAACAGCAGCGCCACGGCCAGCCACGGCCGGCGCGCGGGCGGCGGCGGGGCCTGCTTCCCGGCGACAGCCGGCGGAGCCTCTCCCTTATCCTGCTCCACCCAGGCTTTCAGTTCATGCTCATAGGCGAACACGGGCGCGCGGGGTTCGCCCGGCACGCGATGCACCGGCAGCCCGCGCGTCGTCTCCCAGCGCTTCGCCGTCCGCTCGTCCACGCCGAAGCGGCGGCCGATTTCCTTCCATCCGCGCAGCCGCGCGGCGCGGCTTCCCGCCTCCATTTCGCTGGTGGAATCGTCGACCATCGGCACAGATTAGACGCGCCTACTCAGGCCGCAAGCGGCCGATGTCCCGTCATGCCCCGAGCCGCCCCGACAAGGGGGGAAGATTAACCAACCGTCCGCGCATTAGCCTGCAGTTCATGGCGCGGAGGGATCGCGCCACGGAAAAAACAGGGGTTTCATCATGCGCATCACCATCTCCACCTTGATCGGCCTTTCGGTGCTCGCCTGCGCCGCGCCTTCCATCGCCGCGGCGCCCGAGCCGTGGGACCATTGCACCTACAACGGCAACGGCATCGCCAGCACTCCCGATCCCCGCTCCTGCGCCAGCGTCAACGTCGTGGGCCATGTCCATGGCAATTGGGGGCAGTTTTCCGGCGCCGGCATCGCCGTGGGCAACAATGGCTCGGTGATCCAGAATTATGCCACCGAAGGGCTTGCCAACGGCTATGGCAGCAACAGCTGGGACGATGGCTGGTCCAACAGCGCCAACGCCTGGTCCAACAGCGGATCGGTGGCGTTCGCATCCGGTGACCTCGGCAAGGGCCAGCTGAAGGCCTATGGCCATAACGAGGATGTGGGGGCCCGCTCAGCCTTCGCCAACGCCCGCATCAGCGACATCCTCACCTTCAACAACACCTCCGGCGCCACCGCCTATCTCACCTTCGGCTACAGCTTCGACGGCCTCTACACCGCGCCGCTCGGCTATTCCGACGGTTATGTAACCGGCCTCCTCGGGCTGGCGCTCAACAATGTCTACGAAGTGATCGACGGCACGCCCACGGGCTACATCACATGGGCCGGAAGCGGCCAATATATCGGTGGCACCGCCCAGGCCTACTGGGACATGAACAACGGCATTTTCGAGCAGAAATATTATTATTCCGGCACGCCGGACGACTTCCAGTTCACCCAGAATTTCGACACCGGAACCGGCGTGGTGGAAGGCACTTTCCTCACCACCATCGCCATTCCCGTCGGCTATTCCCAGCTCGGTTTCGCCTTCACGCTGTATCTGGATTGCCGCGGACGCGCCACCACCTGCGGCTTCGGCCACACCGGCGCCCTGGCTCTGGGAGAAACGCCGGACGGCCTCACATGGTCGTCGAAGTCCGGCATCCTCTTCACCACGCTCGAGCAACCGGGCGGCGGTGTCGGCGGCGTGCCCGAGCCCGCCAGCTGGGCCATGCTCCTTCTCGGCTTCGGCGTTGTCGGCGCGGCGGCACGCCGACAGCGCGCCCTGCGGATGGCAGCCTGATCCCGCAAGCCAGGCTCAGGACAGGGCGTGAAGGAAGGGCCGGGGCGCGAACCCGGTCCTTCCGCATCAACGCAAAGAAGGCCGGGGTTTCCCCCGGCCTTCCCGCATCTCATTCCTTGGAAGAAGGATCAGGCGCCCAGCGCGGACGCCGTATCCACCTTCACGCCCTTGCCCTGAGTCGAGCTGAGCGCGATCTTCTCCACATATTTGCCCTTGGCGCCCGACGGCTTGGCCTTCACCAGCGCGTCCAGGAAGGCGTCCAGATTGGCCTTCAGATCTTCCTGCGGGAAGCTCGCCTTGCCGAGGCCGGCGTGGATGATCCCCGCCTTCTCGACACGGAACTCGATCTGGCCGCCCTTGGCCGCCTTCACCGCTTCGGCGACGTTCATCGTCACCGTGCCCAGCTTCGGGTTCGGCATCAGGCCCTTCGGGCCCAGCACCTTGCCGAGACGGCCGACGAGGCCCATCAGGTCCGGCGTCGCGATGCAGCGGTCGAAGTCGATGGTGCCGCCCTGCACGATTTCCAGCAGGTCTTCCGCGCCCACCACGTCGGCGCCGGCCTCGCGGGCCTCATCGGCCTTGGCGCCGCGCGCGAACACGCCCACGCGCACCGTCTTGCCGGTGCCCTTGGGCAGAGTCACCATGCCGCGGACCATCTGGTCGGCGTGGCGCGGGTCGACGTTCAGGTTCACGGCCACTTCGATGGTCTCGTCGAACTTCGCGGTGGCGTTCGCCTTCACGATGCCCAGCGCTTCATCGACGGGGTAGAGCTTCAGCGGCTCCACGGTCGCGGCCAGGGTCTTCGACTTCTTGGTCAGCTTCGCCATGTCGTCAGCCCTCCACCACTTCGAGGCCCATCGCGCGGGCGGAGCCCTCGATGGTCTTCATCGCCATGTCGATGTCGTTCGCGTTCAGGTCCTTCATCTTCAGTTCCGCGATCTCGCGGATCTGCGACTGCTTGACCTTGGCGATCGCCGCGCCCTTGCCGGGCGTGGCCGAGCCGGACTTCAGGCCGGCGGCCTTCTTTAGCAGGAAGCTCGCCGGCGGTGTCTTGGTGATGAACGAGAAGCTGCGGTCGGCGTAGACGGTGATCACCGTCGGAATCGGCATGCCGGCTTCCAGGCTGCCAGTGGCAGCGTTGAACGCCTTGCAGAATTCCATGATGTTCACGCCGCGCTGACCCAGCGCCGGCCCGATCGGCGGGCTTGGGGTGGCTTTACCAGCTGCAACCTGCAGCTTGATATAGCCGGTAATCTTCTTGGCCATATGTCTTGCTCCAAATCCGGTTCGGGTGTCTCCACCCTCCCCTCCGGTTGTGCGGCCGTGTGGTGCGAACGGCTTGGGCGGAACCCCTTACCTCCCACGATGCTCCCCCTGTCCGACCGCGGCTCAGGGGCATGTCCGAGCTTATTTGGTCTTTTCGACCTGCTCGAAATCCAGTTCCACGGGCGTCGCGCGCCCGAAGATCGAAACGGACACCTTCACCCGGCCCTTTTCGAAGTCGATTTCCTCGACCAGGCCCGAGAAGCTGGCGAACGGGCCGTCCAGCACCTTCACCGAATCGCCGATCTCGAACGAGACCTTCTTCTTCGCCTTGGGCGCGGCCGCATCCGCTTCCGCCTTGGTGTTGAGGATTCGCGCGGCTTCCGCCTCGCTGATCGGCTGCGGCTTGCCGGAGAAGCCCAGGAAGCCGGTCACCTTCGGCGTGTTCTTCACCAGGTGATAGACCTGATCGTTCATTTCCAGCTTGGCCAGCACATAGCCGGGGAAGAACTTCCGCTCCGACTGCACCTTCTTGCCGCGGCGCACTTCCGTCACCTTCTCGGTCGGCACCTCGACCGATTCGACCAGCCCTTCCAGCCCCATGCGCGAGGCATCGGCGAGGATCTGGTCGCGAACCTTGTTCTCGAAGCCGGAATAGGCGTGAATGATGTACCAGCGCGCCATGCTCAGGCCCCAACCCCCAGAAACAGCTTGATGACGCGGCCCAGAAGCTGGTCGACGCCCAGGAAGAAGAGCGCCAGGATCGAGGTCATGATGAGCACCAGGATGGTCGTCTGCACGACCTCCTTGCGCGACGGCCACACGACCTTCGCGGTTTCCTGCCTCACCTGCCGGACGAATTCGCCCGGGCTCGTCTTGGCCATGCGTCAGACCTCTTCCATCTGTGGCGAGCTTTACGCGAATCACTTCGCATGCGCTTTCACCAACGACAACTCCCGGCAGACACCCCTCTTCAGGGCATCGGCCGGGTGCAAGCTTTTCACCCGCGTCTCCAGCCACATGATGGCACGCCCGAGCCTTTGCAAGGGTGGCCCGGCGATCATGCGTTGGCAGGAGTGGAGGGACTCGAACCCCCGGCCCTCGGTTTTGGAGACCGATGCTCTACCAACTGAGCTACACTCCTAGGAGCGCGGGAGCCGGGGCTATAAGGGAGGCCAGGGTCCGAAGCAAGCGCATCTTTCGCCCGGCCGCCCTTCCCGGCGGCGGTGCTCAAGCGAAGTAGCGATAGCTTTCGTCGTCCCGCGTGAACTTCGCCTGGCGCAGCGCGAACGGCGGCCAGTTCTTCGTGTCGTAGCGATGCTCGTTGTACATCTCCGCGATGTAGCGGCGGTGCTCGATCGCCCAGCGGCCGTCGCGCAGGCTCCAGCGGTCGACATAGCGGCCACGGTAGATGGTCTCCAGCAGGATCCCATCCTTGTCCGGATGGTCGCGGATCACCGAATCGCCATAGCCCTCGCTCACCGCCCGGTCGCCGTTCACCTCGATATGAGTGTTGAGGATGCGGTGGTGGGTGACCAGCTTCGATTCCACGAACTTCTGCCCGCTGTCGAGCGGAGTGGCCGACGGCCCGATCGGGTGGTCGAGATACTGCGCCGTCGAATCCTTGTGCCAGATGCTCGCCTGCAGCGCGCGGTCGGAACGGTCCATGCCCCGGCAGTAGCGGGCAAGCCCTTCGATGATGGCCAACCGCGCCGTGGCCTCGGCCGTGATGCGCTTGGCTTCCAGACCGCGTTCCACGGCCGCGCGCGCGCCGACCGCGGAGGCCAAAGCCACGAGCCCGGCGGCCGCCAGAAACCCGCGCCGCTCCGTGCGCCCTTCCGCCAGCCAGCGGCGATCGTCTTCCTCAAGCATGCGTCCTCCCCTCACCGGAATGCCGGCAACACCTTGTTTGCAAAAAACTCTATTTGCTCCAGATAGATGTCCACATTCGGCATCAACAGGCCGATCGAGACATGATCGACGCCCAGCGCCTCAAACGCCTTCAGGTCGGCAATGGCCGCATCCGCGTCCATCAGCGGCCTGCCGCCGGCCCGAGCCGAAGGCGTGGCCAGCCGGATGCGGTTGGGCAGGGAAACGGCAACCTTCGGCAATTCTGTCCGCCCCATTTCGGCGGCCGTGCTTTCCAGAAGCGCCATGCCCTTCGCCAGCCCTTCCGGATCGGCGGCGTTGGGCAGCCATCCGTCCCCCAGTTCGATCGCCCGGCGGATGGCGCGCGGGCCATTGCCGCCGGTGTAGAAAGGCGGCGCAGGCTGCTGCACCGGCCGGATCAGCGTGCGCAGCGGCCCGAAAGACACGAACTCGCCATCGAAGCTCGCCTCCTCCCCCGCCAATATGGCGCGGATGCAGCGCAGATATTCGTCGTGCATCCGCCCGCGCGCCGCGAAGTCGAGGCCCAATGCCTTCGATTCCGCTTCCACATGGCCGGTGCCGGTGCCGATCATCAGCCGCCCGCCCGAAAGCTGGTCGATGGTGCCGATCATCTTCGCCTGCACCACCGGGTTGCGATAGGGCAGAACCAATATGTCGCTCGCCAGCGTCACCCGGCTGGTGATCCCCGCCAGATAGGACCAGACGACATAAGGGTCGAGCCACCAGTCGTCCCCGGCGTAATATTCGAACAGGCTCATCGGCTTGGCCGCCGGAGCCCCCTCCCCAGCCTTCAGGAAGTTGCTGGTGCCGCCAACGGCGATTTCCTCGGCCGGCCCCATCGGCGCCACCAGATGGTCCTGCACCCAGAGGGAATCGAAGCCGAGATTCTCCGCCATGGTCGCGATCCGGCGGATTTCCGCCGCCCGGCACCATTTGCGATAGACGGGTATCCGGACGCCGATCTTCATTTCGCCACCTCGAACACCAGGAGGGCGTTGCCGGGCGCCTGCACCGCATAGCCATAGCCCGACGACACGAACAGCAGCCCGTCCTTCATGATCGGCCCGGCGCCGCCGCCAAACGAGCCGCCCCGCGCCTCGCCGCCGTTGACGGCGGGCACCGGCTTCGTCGTGTCGAACTCCCAGATCACCTTGCCGGTCTTCGCGTCATGGGCGCGCAGCAGGCCGTCCATCGCCCCGTTCAGCACATAGCCGGGGGCAGCGGTCACGGTGCCGGACGTGCCGGGGTGGCAAAGCGGCCGCCCCGCGCAATTGTCCGGCGCGCGGAAGGACCAGAGGAGCTTGCCGGTCGCCGCATCCACGGCGTTGATGCCCGGCTTCGCCTCGCCCTCATATTTCACGCCCACCTCGGTGTCGGCCATCGGAACGTAAACCCGGTCCCCGTCGGCCGCCATGCTGAAATGGATACCGCCGAGCAGGCCACCGCGCCCCAGCTTCTCGCGCCAGAGGAACTCGCCGCTGTCCGGATCGATCCCGAAGGCCCAGCCGGACTTCTGCCCGGCCACCAATATGTCCTTGCCGTTCGGCAGCTTCACCAGGATCGGCGGCGCCGCGAAATCGAAGTCCGGCCCTGGATTCTTCGGGCAGTTGGCGTCCTTGTCCGTGCCGCACGACATGTTCCACACATCGCCCGCCAGACCCTGCGCGTGCCAGCGCCGCTTGCCGGTCTTCAGGTCGATGGCGATGATGGCGTCGCTGGTCTCCGTGCCGGGGTCCGAGTAATTCTCGCCCGTGCCGAAATAGAGGAGCCCACGCTTCGGATCGACGGTCGGCGTGTTCCAGACCGGCGCGCCCGAAGGCCCGAACACTTCCGTGCCGGCGCTGTTCTGCCCCTGCGACACCGGCACGTCGACGGTGTAACTGTGCCACAGCTTCTTGCCCGAACGCGCGTCATAGGCCACCACCTGTCCGCGGAAGGTACAGCAGCCATAGGCAGGATTGCCGGCGGCGGCGATTTCGCCGGAGGATACCGGCACATAAAGGATGTTATCGTGCAGCGTGGCGGCGGCGGTGATCTTCGCCGAGCTGTGCTCCTCCGGCCGGTCCGACCAGAGCTGCTTGCCGGTCACCGCGTCCAGCGCATAGACCTTGCCGATACCATCGCCAAAGAAGATGATCGGCTTTGCCTTGCGGTCGCCCTTCTTCCATGGTGTGGAGACGATCCCCGTCTGCACTTCGCCGGCCGCGTCGAAGGTCCAGCGCACGCAGCCGGTCTCGCGGTCCAGCGCATAGATGCGGCCGGAATGGCTGCCCATGATCGCCGCGCCGCCGATCATCGCCGGCTGCGAGCGGACGCGCTGCGCGTTCGGGAAAGCGAACGCCCATTTCAGCTTCAGCTTCGGCAGGTCCCCGGCCGCGATGGCATCCCTGGCGCTGGTCAGGCGGGTGTTGGCGCCGTCGATGCCCCAGACCACGCCTTCATGGCCGTCGGCATAGTCGAACGCCGCCCGCTCGGGCGCGCACATCGGCAGCTTCACCGAAGCCGCATCGCCATAGCGGCGCGGCGAGGTGAGATACTCCGCCACCTGGATGCGCTGATCCGGCGTCAGCGCCTCTCCCACGTCGCGCATCACCCCGCTGGTCAGCGCCTGCACGATGGCTTCGGGCATCATCGCCGCCATCATGCGGGTGAGCGGCGCCTTCGGCACGGAGCCGTCGTGGCAGCCCAGGCAGCTTTCGCGGAAGATGGCGGCGCCGGGCATCGCCTCGCGCGCCCTTTCGGCCGCCAGAAAAGCCTCGTTCAGCGCCTTCTTCGGTTCCTCGGGCGCGGCGACGGCGGCGATGGCCGCAATCGAAAGCGGCGCCAGGGCAAGCAAGGCTGGAGTATATCGGGCCATGAACGGCTCCTCAGGCTGTGCGGTAGCGAATGGCCTTGGCGCTCGAATATTCGTGCAGGCCGTCGATTCCATATTCGCGGCCGAAGCCGGAACGCTTGATGCCCCCGAAGGGCGCGTGGATGCTGAAATTGCCGGGGCCGCCGTTGATGGAGATGCCGCCCGCCCGCACCGCGCGCGCCAGCGCGAAGGCCCGGCCCATATCGCGGGACCAGACGGTGCCGTTCAGCCCATAGTCGCTGTCGTTGGCGACGCGCACGGCTTCCTCGTCGCTGTCCACGCCGATGACGACAGCCACCGGGCCGAACACCTCCTCGCGGGCGATCGCCATGCCGCCCTCCACCTGATCCAGCAGCGTCGGCTCATGGAACCAGCCGCGCGGCAGATCGGCCGGCCGGCCGCCGCCGAACAGCAGACGCGCGCCATCCGCCAGCGCCCGGCTGACATGCCCCTCCACCCGCTCGCGCTGGCTGGCGCGGATCAGCGGCCCCATGGTGGTCGCGGGATCGGCCCCCGGGCCAACGCGCACGGCGCGCTGAAGTTCGGCCAGCTTCGCGACATAAGCCTCGCGAACGCTGTTGTGCACGATGTGCCGCGTCGTCAGCCCACAGGCCTGCCCTGCGTGCATCGTCATCGACCGCATCCCGGCGGCGGCGGCCAGATCTAAATCGGCGTCCGGACAGATCAGCATGGCGGACTTGCCGCCCAATTCCAGCACCAGCCGCTTGACGGTGGCTGCGGCCTGCCGCTGGATCGCCGCCCCAACCGCATCCGAGCCAGTGAAGGACACCAGCGCCACACGCGGATCGGACGCCAGCGTCGAACCGACATCGGCATCGCCGGTGATCACATTCACCACACCTCGCGGCAGGCCGGCAGCTTCCGTGGCCTCGCCCAGCACCAGCGCCTCGAACGGGGTGAAAGGCGATGGCTTCATCACCACGCTGTTGCCCATCACCAGCGCCTGGAACAGCTTCACCACACCCATCAGCAGCGGAAAATTATAAGGGGTGATGATCGCCACCACGCCCACTGGCTCGCGCAGCACGATACCGCCGCCGACATTCGCCGTGCCATCGGGCAGCGGCACGGTTTCCAGCGGCAGCATCCGGTCGAGATCGGTCCGGGCAAGATTTAGGGTGGCGCGGGCGATGTCGAGCGCGGTGCGCACCCCCACCGCCCGGGCAAGAGGCGCGGCCGCCCCGGTCTCGGCAACGGCAAGGGCCACCAGCCGCTCTTCATGCGCGACCAGCCAGGCCAGCAGCGGCTCCAGCCGGTTGGCCCGTTCGGCAGCGGAAAGCCGGGGCCATGGGCCCGTTTCGAACGCGCCGAAAGCCGCCGCGATCGCGGCTTCGGCATCGGCGACTCCGGCCTGCGGCGCCTCGCCAAAGACCTCTTCCGTCGCCGGATCGAACACCGCGATCCGCTCGCCTGCACCGGGCGCAGCCCATTGGCCGTCGATAAACAGCCGATCATAGGCGCTGAAGGGCACCTTCCCCGTCATTGCCGCACTTCCTCCAAACTCCCGGCGCTTCGGCGCCCCTCTTATTATTGCATTTTGGTGCAGATTTATAATCGGGTCAAGAAGTATTATTGCACAACTGCGCAATTTTCGGAAATTCGACACAGACAAGGCATGTCGCGCGCAAGAACCCGGTTCCTGCGCGCGACATGCCTCGAAAAGCAAAGCGGCGCGCGGGGAGATCCCACGCGCCGAACGTCAGGCCCTTGGCGGCAGGCCGGTCAGGCGGATGCCCGAATCCTTCACCTTGTAGCGCCGGTTGAGCGAGATCAGCACCGACGTCAGCCCTTCGGTCACCACCGAATTGGCCAGCGGCCCGGCATAGAAGGCCCCCAGCCCGATTTCATGCGCCAGCCCGACAACCGTTTCGCCCGCCTCCGGATCGTCGGCGCAGACGAGCACGTCGCAATCCACCTCTTCATCGAGCTTGGTCAGATGGTGGGCGGAGATGTTCTGGAAGGCGGAAACCACACGAACGCCCTCGCCCAGAAGCGTCTGGATCGCTTCCACCGCCGAGCCGCCGTTCGGAAGCTGCACCCGCCCGACTTTCGGCGGCACCAAGGGCACCGTCACGTCGATCAGGATCTTGCCCTGAAGCGCGTCCCGCACCGATTCCACCGTCTCGCGCTGCGCCGCAAAAGGCACGGTCAGCACCACGATCTCGCCGGCCGCCGCCGCATCCGGGTTGGCGGCCCCGCTCACCAGATCGCTTCCCAGCGTTTCGTTCATCAGGGCTGCCGCTTCCGCCGCCTTTTCAGCCGAGCGTCCGCCCAGAATCACCTTGTGGCCCCGGTGCGCCCAGCGCAACGCCAGCCCGCCGCCTTCCTTCCCCGTCCCGCCCAGAACGGCGATCGCGGGCTTTTGCGCATTCGCCCCATCATTCGACATTGGCAATCCTCTCTTTTACCTTGCGCTTCGGTGCCGTCAGCACCAGCGGAGTCAGTTCGCCCGCCGCATGGCCGCGCGCGCGCGTTTCCATATCGACCGGCCCATAAAGCGTCGTTCGCTGCATCGGCGTCCGCCCGACCGAGCGGATCAGCTTCTCCATCGCGGCGGGCGGGAACTCCTGCCCGTGCACGGTGCCGGCCGCGCGCGAGATGCTTTCGTTCATCAGCGTCCCGCCCAGATCATTGGCGCCACCTTCCAGGCAAAGCGCCGCGCCCACCGCACCCAGCTTCACCCAGCTTGTCTGGATGGAGTTGATATGCGAGTGCAGCGCCAGCCGCGCCACCGCGTGCATCAACCGCACCTCGCGCAGCGTCGGCCCCAGCCGGGTGCGGCCCTTCAGCGAAATCGGCGCTTCCATATGCACGAAGGGCAGCGGCACGAATTCGGTGAAACCGCCGGTGCGCTTTTGCAGTTCGCGGATGCGGATCAGATGCCGCGCCCAGTGGCGGGGCGTTTCGACATGGCCGAACATGATGGTGGCGGTCGTGCGGATTCCCAGCTTGTGCGCGGTTTCCACCACTTCCAGCCACTCGGCGGTCGAAAGCTTGTCGGGGCAGAGGATGTCGCGCACCTCGTCGTCCAGAATCTCGGCGGCGGTGCCCGGAAGCGTGTCCAGCCCGGCGGCCTTCAACTCCGCCAGATAGGCGTCCAGCGGCAGCCCCAGCGTCGCCGCGCCCTGCTGGATTTCCAGCGGCGAGAAGGCGTGGATGTGCAGCTTCGGAAGCGCGCCGCGCACGGCCCGGGTAATTCCGAGATAGGTGTTGCCGGTATAGGCCGGGTGGATTCCCCCCTGCAGGCATACCTCGGTGGCGCCGCGTTCCACCGCTTCCACCGCGCGCCGCACGATTTCGCCCTCGTCCAGATCATAGGGCCGGCCGCGCAGCGCTTCGGCGCCGGAACCCTTGGAAAAGGCGCAGAAGCCGCAGCGGTAGGAGCAGATGTTGGTGTAGTTGATGTTGCGGTTGACGACGAAGGTCACCCGGTCGCCCATCACCGCGCGGCGCAGGGCGTCGGCGGCCTCGCACAATTCCTCCACCTGCGCTTCGCGGGCGGTGAACAGATGCTCGATCTCCGCGGCTTCCAGATTGCCGCCGGCCAGCGCCACATCGACGATCTCGGCCATCCGCCGGTCGCCGGCGGCCCGCCTCGGCGGCAGTATGGCCGCCTCGCGCGGCAGCGGCTGCCCCGGGGACCAGCGATCGCGCCGCGCAAATCCATGGGAATCCGCCTGCACGCGCAGCAGCGGCCGCATGGGCTCGGCCTGCCACCGCTCCCCCATATGCGAGGGATAGACCGGCAGCCGCGCCACCAGCAGCCGGCCGCCAGCCTCGGTAGCCGCCGTCAGGCGCCGGACTTCCGGCCAGGGCGCTTCCGGGTTCACATGGTCCGGCGTCACCGGGGAAACCCCGCCCCAGTCGTTGATCCCGGCCTCCATCAGCCGGGGGAAATCCTCGGCCGACAGGTTGGGCGGCGCCTGGATGTTCATGCCGGCACCCAGAATCAGCCGAGCGGCGGCAATGGTCCACAGCAGATCGTCCAGGTCCGGTTCCGGCGCATCCGCCATCACCGTGCGCGGCTTGGCGCGGAAATTCTGCACGATCACTTCCTGCACATGGCCATGCGCGGCGTGGGAATCGCGGATGGCGACCAGCGCCTCGATCCGCTCGTCCCGGGATTCGCCGATTCCGATCAGCAGCCCGGTGGTGAAGGGAATCGAAAGCTCGCCGGCCTGCTCCAGCATCCGCAGCCGCTCGGCCGGCTCCTTGTCGGGGGAGCGGTAATGCGGCCCGCCCTTCTCAGTCAGCCGTCCGGACAGCGACTCCAGCATCAGGCCCTGACTCACCGAGACGTCCCGCAGCAGCGCCATCTCTTCGCGGCTCATCACCCCGGCGTTGATGTGCGGCAGCATGCCGGTTTCGTCGCGCACGCGCGCAGCCATGGCGGCGAGATAGGAAATCGTCGTCTCATGCCCCAGCTCGGCGAGTTCCGCGCGCGCCGCAGTATAGCGAAGCTCGGGCTTGTCCCCCAGCGTGAACAGCGCTTCGGTGCAGCCGGAATCGCGCCCGGCGCGGGCGATCTCCAGAATCTCCTCCGGCCGCATATAGCAGCGCTCACCCTTCCGGGGCGGGTGAGCGAAGGTGCAGTAATGGCAGCGATTCCGGCACAATTGCGTCAGCGGCAGGAACACCTTGGGGGACCAGCTCTGCAGCCGCCCATGCCCCTCGTCGCGCAGCGCCCGCGCCGCCGCCAGCATCTCCGCCAGCGGCATCTCCCCGATCGAGGCGGCTATGGCGCCGGCATCCGCGCCCTGATCCCATCTCATCCGCACATCACTCCCTCGGGCCTCGACACGGCCCGCCTCTCCCCTGCCCTGCGCGGGGCGGCTTGTCTGCATCCGATCGTAGGATCGCAGGCCAAACGCCGCCGGTCGCGCGGGCATGACAGAAATCCCATTGCCTAATCTTGCAGTCAAGTGCATAATCTGCATTGGGAGCCCGGCAGCCGGAAATGGCCGCATATGTGCCACGCCGGCATGTCGGAAAGGGAGAGGCGCGTTTTGCAGCAGAATGTGGATATTGCCGCACTGAAGGCCTGGATGGACGCGCAGGGTCTCGGCCAGGGGCCGATCGAAGGGCAGAAGCTTCTCGCCGGCGGCACCCAGAACATCCTGCTACGCTTCACGCGCGCCGGCCGGGATTATGTGCTGCGCCGTCCGCCGCAGCATCCCCGCCCCGAATCGAACCGCACCATGCTGCGCGAGGCGCGCCTGCTGAAGGCGCTCGCCGGCTCGGACGTTCCGCACCCGGGCTTCATCGCGCTGTGCGAAGATGAAAGCGTGCTCGGCGCTGTCTTCTACCTGATGGAGCCGATCGAGGGCTTCAATCCGGTCGCCGGCCTGCCGCCGCTGCACGCCGGCTCGGCCGAGGTGCAGCACGCCATGGGGCTGGCCGTCGTGGACGGGATCGCGGCGCTGGGCGCGCTCGACCATGAAGCGCTCGGCCTTGGCGATTTCGGCCGCGCCGAAGGCTTCCTCGAACGGCAGGTCGAGCGCTGGAAAGCCCAGCTCGACAGCTACGCCGGTTTCGAAGGCTGGGAAGGCCCCGCCGCGCTCGGGGACGTGGAGCGGATCGGCCGCTGGCTGGAAGCCAATCGCCCGGCCAGCTTCCAGCCCGGTATCCTGCACGGCGACTATCATATGGCGAATGTGATGTTCGCCCCTGACGGCCCGGAACTCGCAGCCATCGTCGACTGGGAGCTGGCGACCATCGGCGACCCGCTGCTCGACCTCGGCTGGCTTCTCGCCACCTGGCCGGAGCCGGGGCAGGAATCCGCCGTCAGCGTCTCGCCCTGGATCGGTTTCCCGACCGCCGACGAACTGGTCGCCCGCTATGCCGCGCGCTCCAGCCGCGACCTCTCGGCGATCGGCTGGTACCGGGTGCTCGCCTGCTACAAGCTCGGAATCCTGCTGGAGGGCACAAACGCCCGCGCCGCGGCCGGTAAGGCGCCGCGCGACGTCGCCGACCGCCTGCACGCCCGCGCCCGCTGGCTGTTCCAGCGCGCCGAAGGCTGGATCGGCGCCTGATCGATGGGAGGAATGATGAAGGATCTGGATTTCACCGGCCAGACCGCGCTGGTCGTGGGCGGCTCCAGCGGTATCGGCAACGG
This sequence comes from Sandaracinobacteroides sayramensis, assembly GCF_022014495.1. Classification (GTDB taxonomy): domain Bacteria; phylum Pseudomonadota; class Alphaproteobacteria; order Sphingomonadales; family Sphingomonadaceae; genus Sandaracinobacteroides; species Sandaracinobacteroides sayramense. Next base: position 194,200 of record NZ_JAKLSQ010000010.1, on the reverse strand, counting down.
CATCGCCCAGGCGCTGCGCGCGCGCGGCGCCACCGTGCACGTGTGGGGAACCCGCGCTTCGGCGGACGCCTATGCCGGCGAGGAAGGCTCGGACCTCGAAGGCCTTGGCTACACGCAGGTCGATTGCGGCTCGCTCGAAGCGATCGCCGCTGCCCCCCTCCCCTTCGACAAGCTCGATATCCTCGTCCACTCGCAGGGCCAGGTGCTCTACCGCCGGCAGGAGTTCGAGCCGGAGGGCTGGGCGAAGGTGATGGCGGTCAATGTCGACAGCGTCATGCACATCTCGCAACGGCTGCACCCCGCGCTGGCGGCGGCGAAGGGCAAGCTGATCGTCGTCAGCTCCATCGGCTCCTTCCGCGCCACCATGGGCAATCCCGCCTATGCGGCCTCGAAGGCGGCGGTGAACAACCTCGTCCGGGCGCTGGCGCAGGCCTGGGCCAAGGACGGCATCCGCGCCAATGTGATCGCCCCCAGCCTCGTCGACACCAAGATGACGAAGGTGACGATGGAGCATGAGGACCGCCGCGAGCGCGCGCTCGCCAAGATACCCCTCGCCCGCTTCGGCACGCCCGAGGACATGGCCGGCGTCGCGCTGTTCCTCGCCTCCCCCCTTTCCGCCTATGTCACCGGCCAGACGCTGGTGGTCGATGGCGGTCTCACGCTCTGAAGGATCCCGCCAAATGGATTTCGAATACAGCCCCAAGGTCCAGGAACTGCGCGAGAAGCTGATCGCCTTCATGGACGAGCATGTCTATCCGGCGGAGCAGGAGCGCATCCGCTGGCAGCACGATCCGGCGACCATCTGGACCCCATGGCCCGGTATCGAGGCGACCAAGGAAAAGGCGAAGGCCGCCGGCATCTGGAACCTGTTCCTGCCGCACGAATATGGCGCCTGGAGCCCGGGCCTCACCAACCTCGAATATGCCCCGCTCGCCGAGCTGATGGGCCGGGTGATCGGCTCGTCCGAATTCTTCAACTGCGCCGCGCCCGACACCGGCAACATGGAAGTGCTGGCGAAATATGGCAGCCCCGACCAGCAGGAACGCTGGCTGAAGCCGCTGCTCGCCGGTGAAATCCGCTCGGCCTATGTGATGACGGAACCGCAGGTCGCCTCGTCCGACGCCACCAATGTCGAGACCACGATCATCGCCGACGGCGACGATTATGTGATCAACGGCCGCAAATGGTGGATCTCCGGCGTGATGGACCCGCGCACCAAGATCTACATCCTGCTCGGCAAGACGCCGAACGACGGGCCGCGCCACCGCCAGCATTCGCAGATCCTGATCCCAGCCAACACGCCCGGGATCGAGATCATCCGCCCGCTCAGCGTCTTCGGGGAACAGCATGGCCCCGGCGGCCATGCGGAAATGCGCTTCACCGACGTGCGCGTGCCAAAGGAGAATCTGATCCTGGGCGAAGGCCGCGGCTTCGAGATCGCGCAAGGCCGTCTCGGGCCGGGGCGCATCCACCACTGCATGCGGGTGCTGGGCCAGGCGCAGCGCGCGCTCGAATATATGGCGAAGCGCGTCGACAGCCGCGTCGCCTTCGGCCGCAAGCTCGCCGACCAGTCGAGCATCCGCCAGGAAGTGGCGCTCTCCTTCTGCGAGATCGAGCAGGCCCGGCTCCTCACCCTGAAAGCGGCGGACGCGATGGACCGCCATGGCAACAAGGTGGCGAAGGACCTGATCGCCGCGATCAAGATCGTCGCCCCGCGCACCGCGCAGCGCGTCGCCGACCGCGCCATCCAGTCCTTCGGCGGCATGGGCGTCTCGGCCGACACGCCGGTCGCGGCGGCGATGCTGAACGCCCGTTATCTGCGCATCGCCGATGGCCCGGACGAGGTGCATCTGTCGCAGCTCGGCAAGCAGAAAATCGCCGAATATGCCAGCGCCAACCAACAGCGCTGACACTCCGGTCCCTGGCCGGGCTTCCGGCCCGGTCATCGGCGAAGGCCCTGCTTCGGCGGCGCCTTCGCTGCGCGCGGCGTGGTGGATGGTCGGCGTCCTGTTCGCCGTCTATGTCTTCGCCTGGCTCGACCGGCTGATCCTCTCGATGCTCGTGGAGCCCATCAAGGGCACCATGGCTCTCACCGATTTCCAGATGAGCCTGATCCTGGGCCCGGCCTTCGCGGTGTCCTATGCGATCTTCGGCCTGCCGCTCGGCTGGGCGGCGGACCGTTTCCAGCGCCGCATCGTCGTCTTCTTCGGGATCATCCTCTGGGCGGCCGCCACGGTCGCCTGCGGCTTCGCCAACTCGTTCGAGACGCTGCTTCTCGCCCGGGTGCTGGTCGGCGTGGGCGAGGCGGCGCTGCTGCCCTGCGCCTATTCGATGATCGCCGACGCCTTCCCGCGCGACAAGCTGACGGTCGCCACCTCCACCTTCCAGATGGCCGGCAAGGTCGGCTCGGCGACGGCCTTCGGGCTGGGCGGGCTGGCGATCGCCTTCGCCGCCGGTCTCGGAACGGTGGTGCTGCCGCTCCACGGCCCGGCCGAACCCTGGCAGCTCGTCATGATCATGGTCGGCGCGCCGGGCTTCCTGCTGGCCTTCCTGATGTTCACGATCCGCGAGCCGGAACGGCGCAACCCCGGCGGCACGCAGGAAAAGGATGGGGCGCTGCGCACCTTCATCGCCGAGAACAGGGCGCTCATCGGCCTGATGATGGCGGCCTTCTCGGCGCTGGCGCTCTGCGGCTATTCGATGACCGCCTGGGTTCCGACCTTCATCGGCCGCCAGTTTCACTGGTCCCCGGCCGCTTATGGCCCGGCGCTCAGCATCATGAACCTCGTCGCCGCCGCCTCGCTGGTGGCGAACGGCAAGATCGTGGACAAGCTGTTCGCCGGCGGCATGAAGGACGCGCACCTGCGCTTCTACAGCTGGCTGATCCTGCTGGTGGCGCCGGCGGTGGTTTCGATGTTCTTCCTTTCGAACCCCTGGGCCTTCCTCGCCTGCTATGGCGTGGTGCAGTTCATCACCGTGCCGTTCATGGTCTATCTCTCCTCGGTGCTGGCGCTGCTGGCGCCGGCCCGCGTGCGCGGGCAGATGATCGCCATCTTCATGTTCGTCTTCACCATGCTCGGCATGGGCGTCGGCCCGTCGCTGGTGGGCGCGCTGACGGACTTCGTCTTCCAGTCCGACGCGAAGATCGGCCATTCACTGGCCATCGTCACCATCAGCTCGGCGGCGATCGCCTTCGTCTGCCTGCGCCTTTCCCTCCGTTATCTCGGCCCCGCCGTCGCCCGGCGCCTGGCCGAACAACCCGCATGAAGGACCTTTGATGTCGATCACCGTTGAAGCCATCGAACCCTCCGCCCGCCACGAACTGGCGCTGGCCGACGAACGGGTGGAGCTGAGCTGGAACGATCTCGACCCGCTGCTGAACCGCGCCGCCAACGCGCTGCGGGCGCTCGGCGGCAACCGGGTGGCGGTGTTCGCCCCCAACAGCGCGGAAACGGTGATCGCCTATGTCGCCTGCCTCGAAGCCGGCATTTCCAGCGTGCCGGTCAGCTTCCACCTGACGCCCGGCGAAGTCGCCTATATCCTGTCCGATTCCGGCGCCGGCGCCGTGCTGGTCGGCCCGGAAACGGCGGAAACCGGAATCGCCGCCGCGCGGGAAGCGGGGATAGCAACCGTCATCGGCTGGCGCACGGAGCCGCGCGAAGGGCTGATTTCCTGGGAAGAGTGGCTGGCCGCCGCCTCCGACGCCGCGCCACCCGCCGACATCCGCCCCCTGCCGCATCTCCATTACACCTCCGGCACGACAGGCCGGCCGAAAGCGACCGAAACCCCGCCCAGCTATTTCCCGCCGGCCGACAGCGTCGCGCAGTTCGGCGAGATCATGCGCGCGCGCCGCACGCCTTCGCCGGGGGTGGCCGTCGGCCCTCTCTACCACACCGGCCCGCTCGGCATGGCCCGCAACCTCTTCGCCGGCGGCTCCCTGGTGGTGATGGGGCATTTCGATGCGGAGAAGCTGCTCGCCAATATCGAGCGCTACCGCATCAAGGCCTCGGTGATGGTGCCAACGCACTTCCAGCGGCTGCTCGCGCTGCCGGATGAAGTCCGGGCGAAATATGACGTCTCCTCGATGCAGCGTCTCGCGCACACCGGGGCCGCCTGTCCGCGCGCCGCGAAGAAGGCGATGATCGAATGGTTCGGCCCGGTGATCGTCGAGGCCTATGGCGGCACCGAGGCCGGTTCCACCACCTTCATCACCTCGCCGGAATGGCTGGAACGCCCCGGCTCGGTCGGCAAGGCGCTGCCGCCGTTCGAGACCGTCATCGTCGGCGAGGACGGCTCCGAACTGCCGTCGGGCGAAGTCGGGCAGATCTATTTCCGCGACACCACGGGGCGCGGCATCGTCTACCGCAACGACCCGGACAAGACCGCCGCCGCGCACATCTCGCCCGGCGTCTTCACGCTTGGCGAAATGGGCTATGTGGATGCGGAAGGCTATCTCTTCATCACCGACCGCGTCTCCGACATGATCGTCAGCGGCGGAGTCAACATCTACCCCGCCGAAGCCGAGCATGTGCTGCTCCGCCACCCGGAGGTGGAGGATGTGGCGATCGTCGGCGCCCCCAACAGCGAGATGGGCGAAGAGGCCAAGGCGCTGGTCGTGCCGCGGGATTCCGCCAACCCGCCGTCGGCGGAAGAGCTCAACATATTCTGCCGCGAATCGCTGGCCGGATTCAAATGCCCCAGAAGCTATGAATTCGTGCCCGACATCGGCCGGAACGCCATGGGCAAGGTCAACAAGCGGGCCTTGCGGCAACGCTTCTGGCCCTCCGACCGCACGATCGGCGGCTAATCTAATTTTGCACACCAGATAAGGATTGACGCCACCAATTCTGCATGTCATTGCAGATATTGGATGGACAAGCGGGAGAACGGCAAAAAAGCCGCCCGTATCTTTTAGGGGAGGTCAAGAATGCCGATTCGTGCGCTTCTTTTGGGCGTGTCCGCTTTTGCCGCGCTGCCGGCTTTCGCGCAGGGAAGCGCGTCGTCGTCCGAGGGTCTGGAAGATATCGTGGTGACCGCGCAGAAGCGCGCCCAGAACCTGCAGGACGTGCCCATGTCGATCGTCGCCGTCACCGGCGACGCCCTGACCCAGACCGGGATCGTCTCGATCGAGGGCCTCAACAACAAGATCCCCAACGCCGTGATCGAGCCCGTCGGCCTGTTCCCGGGCGTCGCCTCGCTCTCCATGCGCGGCGTCGGCGTCTCGGGGATCGAGAGCTTCGCCGATCCGCAGGTGGCCGTCTACATCAACGGCATCTACCAGGCCCGCAACGTCAACGCCCTTTCGAGCACGGTCGACGTGGAATCGATCGAAGTGCTGCGCGGCCCGCAAGGCACGCTCTATGGCCGCAACGCCTTCGCCGGCGCGATTTCGCTGCGCACCACCCGCCCGAACATGTCGGAAACCACCGGCAAGGCCATATTGACGATCGGCAACTACGGCCGGATCGACGCCGACTTCATCGGCAACGTGCCCCTCGTCGAGGATCGACTGGCGGCCCGCCTCGCGGTGCGCACGCACAATTCCGACGGCTTCTTCAAGAACCATGGCGTCACCGCCAACGGCACCGTCGATCCCAATCTGGAAGGTCGCGCCATCGGTCGCGACCAGAGCCTCTATGTTCGCCCGACCCTGCGCTTCACCCCCAACGACAGCTGGGACATCACCCTGTTCGGCGAAGTCTTCCGCGGGCGTGGCGAAGCCTATAACACCGGCTATGCGATCCTCTCGGGTAGCACGATGGCCGGCCTCGGCTTCCCCGGCCGCAACCCGTTCGGCGATGCCAGCCGCGGCCTGCCGAGCGACGGCAGCAATCCGCAATATACCGGCACCAACGGTGGCGGCCAGCCGGCCGACAACGACGCCTGGAACCTGACGGCGGACATCGCCTACACCACCGACATCGGCACGATCCGGGCGCTTCTCAACACCAACCGCGCCACCTCGCACATCTGGACCGACACCGACGGCACCAATGTGAACGCCTATTCGACGGTCCGCTGGGAAACCTATCGCGCCACCTCGGCCGAACTTCAGTATGTGTCCGACTTCTCGGACAAGCTGAACCTGATCGCCGGCGCCTTCTTCCTGCGCGACCATTACAACACCACGCAGCTCTCCTTCACGGACTTCACCCTGCCCTTCGTTCCCGAATTCACCATCGCCGATCCGGCGCAGAATCCGGGCTACATCAACAACACCGGCAAGCGCGTGACCTGGGCCGCCTATCTGCAGGCGGAATATAATCTCACCGACAAGCTGGCCCTCGTTCTCGGCGGCCGCTACAGCTGGGAAAAGAAATATGATGTCAGGGGGCAGAACTTCGTCTTCAGCCTGACCGGCCTGCCGCGCGACACCGACTTCAGCGAGCATCCCTTCTCCGCCGATGAGTCGCTGGTCTTCGGCCCGGCGGAACAGAGCTGGGACAGCTTCTCCCCGCGCGTCGGCGTCAACTACCATGTCAACGACGACCTGATGCTCTTCGCCTTCTGGCAGCGGGCCTTCAAGTCCGGCGGCTTCAACGCGAACTCTTCGGATCTCGTCGCCTTCAACACGCCCTTCGGCCAGGAGCGGGTGGACAATTACGAAGCCGGCTTCCGTTCGGAGTGGCTCGATCGCAAGCTGCGCCTCAACGTCAACTTCTTCTATTCGAAGTTCAAGGGTCTGCAGCGCAGCCTGGTCACGCCGACCCCGTCGTCGCCGAACGGCGTCACCACGGTGAACCAGAACCTCGCCGACATGAAGAGCTACGGGGTGGAGGCGGAAATCCTCGCCCGTCCCGCCGAGCGGCTGACTCTGTTCGCCAACATCGGCTGGAACAACGCCGAATACACCAGCTATTGCGCCGACCTCGACGGCGCCGAAGCGACCACGACGCCGGCGAACGGCCGCAAGGTCTGCGGCGACATCACCGAAGTCACCACCGGCGACGTGACCCGCTATCTGGTGCCGACCGACTTCTCCGACCTGCGGCCGATCCGCGCGCCCAAGTGGGACGTGACCGTCGGCAGCACCGTCGACCTCCCCGTCTCGGACAGCGGGACGCTGGAATGGAACAGCAGCATCAACTATCGCTCGGGCATGTTCGTCCAGCTTCTGAACGTGCCTTATTCCTGGCGGCGTCCGATGGCGACGCTCGATACCTCGCTGCGCTGGGAACCGGAAAATGGCGTCTATGACGTGTCGCTCTGGGTGAAGAACCTCACCAACCGGATCGACATCCTGAACTATCTTCCGGTCGGCAATCTCTTCGCCTCCTATCACATCACCCCGCCGCGCACCTTCGGTGCCACGGTCAGCCTGAAGTTCTGAGCATGGTCATGAAGAAGGCGGCGAGTGTCCTGGCGCTCGNGCCGCTGGTTCCAGCGGCGCCGATTGGCCGACCTATGGCGGCGACGGCGAAAACCACTTCAGCCCGCTCACCGAAATCCACGACGGCAATGTGTCGAAGCTGGGCCTGGCCTGGTATCACGACATCGATCTGGGGGGCAGCAGCCTGACCGCCCCCGTGGCGGTCGATGGCATCCTCTACATGGCGGCCGGCTACAGCGTCGTGCAGGCGTTCGAGGCGGCGACCGGCAAACTGCTTTGGACGCATGACCCGGAAAGCTGGAAAAGCGCCGGGCAAAAGCTGAGGGCCGCCTGGGGCAGCCGCGGCCTCGCCTATTCCGACGGCCTGCTCTTCGTCGGCACCATAGACGGCCGGCTGATCGCCATCGACGCGAAGACGGGAAAAGCCAGATGGTCGTCGATGACGATCGCGCCCAACGACGAACGCTATATCAGCGGCCCGCCCTGGGTTTTCGACGGCAAGGTGATCATCGGCCATGGCGGCGCCGACTTCGCCCCCATTCGCGGCTATGTCACCGCCTACGACCAGAAGACCGGCAAGCAGCTCTGGCGCTTCCACACCGTGCCCGGCAACCCGGCCGACGGCTTCGAGAACGAAGCCATGGAAATGGCCGCCAGGACCTGGACCGGCGAATGGTGGAAGTTCGGCGGCGGCGGCACGGCGTGGCACGCCATGGCCTGGGATCCGCAGTTCCGCCGCATCTACATCGGCACCGGCAACGGCTCCCCCTGGAACCAGCGCATCCGCAGCCCCGAGGGCGGGGACAATCTGTTCCTCTCCTCGATCGTTGCGCTGGACGCCGATACCGGCGAATATGTCTGGCATTATCAGACCAATCCCGGCGAGACCTGGGACTATAACGCCGTCATGGACATGGCGCTCACCGATCTAGAGATAGACGGCAGGAAGCGCCCGGTGATGATCACGGCGCCGAAGAACGGCTTCCTCTATGTGATCGACCGCGAGACCGGAAAGCTCCTCTCGGCCGAGAAGATCGTGCCGGTGAGCTGGGCCGAGCGGATCGACATCGCCAGCGGCCGGCCGGTCGAGACGGAGAATGCGCGCTTCCGGCCCGGAACGGCTTCCATCATCTACCCCTCGCCTTTTGGCGCGCACAGCATCGAGGCCATGTCGTTCAGCCCGAAGACCGGCCTCGTCTACATACCGGTGATGGACCAGGGCCGCGTCTTCACCGATCCCGCCGGCCCGCTCGACAAGTGGCGCCATCTGGGCGGCCAGCGGCTTTCGCCCGGCGTCGGGGCGCCTCCGCCCGATCTGCAGCCACGGGCGCCGACCAGCGCGCTGCTGGCCTGGAACCCCGTCACGCAGAAGGAAGCCTGGCGCCTCAACTATCCCACGATGCGCGGCGGCGGCGGCACCATGGCGACGGCCGGCAATCTGGTGATGCAGGGCCGCACCACGGGCGAGTTCGTGGCGCTGGCCGCGGACAGCGGCAAGACGCTCTGGAGCTTCGACGCGCAGACCGCGGTGCAGGCGCAGCCGATCACCTATCTGGCCAACGGCCGGCAATATGTCAGCGTCGTCGCCGGCGCCCGCTTCGCGGGCGCGGTGGGCCTGCCGCGCGAGTGGAATTACCTCACCCAGCGCTGGCGGCTGCTGACCTTCACGCTGGATGGCAAGGCCAGCCTGCCACCGGCCGAAGATGTCGACATGCCGATCCTCGACCTCCCCGATTTCCGGATCGACCGGGCCAGTGCGGATATCGGCAAGACGGTCTATGCCCAGCGCTGCTCCATCTGCCATGGCCCCAACGCGCTTTCGGGCGGCGCGGCCCCCGATCTGTTGCGCTCGGGCGTTGCCGCCGATCTCGAATCCTTCTCGGCCGTGCTGCGCGAAGGGCCGTTGCAATCGCGTGGCATGCCGCGTTTCGAGGAATTGACCGATGCGGAGCTGAAGGGCCTGCAGCATTATCTGCGCTCGAGGGCGCGGGAAGTGGCCGCCGCTCCTCCGGTTCCAACCGAGATCCGGCATGCCGAAGGCCAGTGAAGCGCCGAAGGCCAGTGAATCGGGGCAATGAAGGAGTGGAAATGAAGGTAGCAATCACCGGGGTCGGCGAAACCGCCTTCCTGCGCAAGGGCGCCCAGCCTCTTCTCCACATGGTCGCGGAAGCCGGCCTGAAGGCGATCGCCGACGCCGGGCTCACCCCCGCCGACATCGACGGCTTCATCGGTAACCGCAATGTCCCGGCCTCCGACGATGTCGGCTACGCGCTGGGGGTGAAGGAACGGCTGTTCAGCGCCTGCACCGATGTGGCCGGCGGCGCCGCGCCCGCCGGCCAGGCGCTGCTGCTGGCGGAAATGGCGATCCGCGCCGGCCTCGCGAAGCATGTGCTGGTGTTCTACGGAATCCAGTCCACCCGGCCCGGCGGCGTCTATTCCTATCACGCGCGCGAGCCACAGAAGGCCGCCTTCGAAATGCCCGTGGGCTATTTCGGCCAGCCGGCCTATTTCGCCGCCATGGCCAATCGCTACGCCCACGACCATGGGCTGAGCGAAGAGGAGCTGGCCTCGGTTTCCATCACCTATCGCCGCTGGGCCGAACTGACACCTTCCGCGCAGCGCCGCGAGCCGATGGATCTGGAAGGCTATCGCCGCTCGCCGATGATCTCCACGCCGCTGCGCGCCGCCGACTGCTGCCTCACCACCGACGGCGCCGGCGCCTATATCGTCAGCGCGGTGGAACGCGCGCGCGACATGCCGCACCCGGTCGTCGAAGTGGCGGCGGTGTCGATGGCCATGAACAACTGGCCGCACGGAATCGTCTTCACGCAGAAGCCCAACATCTACGAAGTGCCGGGCGCCGAATCCGCGCGCCGCGCCTATGAACAGGCGCAGGTGTCGCCGGACGACATCGATCTGGCGCAGGTCTACGACGGCTTCAGCATCTCGGCCATCGTGCAGACGGAAATGCTCGGTCTGTGCGAGCGCGGTGAGGGCGCGCGCTTCTACCATCGCGGCGACGCGGCGCCGGGCGGCCGCAAGCCGGTCAACACCAGCGGCGGCCATATGTCGGGCGGCTATGTGCCTGGCATCAACCTGCTGATCGAAGGCGTCCGCCAGTTGCGGGGCGGCGAAGGCGCCCGCCAGGTGCCGAACGCCCGTCTCTGCGCGGTTGCCGGCCTCGGTGGCAATTCCCACTCCACCACCATTCTCGCGAGGGCCTGAGCCATGGGCATTCCCAATTATGCGGTGCATCTCGACAATCCGGCGATGCAGGGCTTCTACGAAGGCCTAGCCGCCGGCGAACTGCGCATCTCCATCGACCCCGAAAGCGGGAACTGGCTCTGGTATCCGCCCGAAGTCATCCCCGGCCGGCCGGATGCGGTCGTCGGCTGGAAGAAGGCTTCGCATGCGGGCGCGGCCTACAGCTTCACCACCATCATCCGCAGCCTGCTGCCGGGCGACCATTCGGCGGAAGTGCCCTTCACCGTGGTGCTGTTCGAGCCGGACGATGCCCCCGGCGTCCGCGTGCCGGGCGTCCTGGTCGAGGCGGACGGCGTCGAGCCCGCCTGCGGCATGCGTCTGGAATTCGTGGCGCTTCCGGTCGGCGATCACCACATCGCCGGCTTCCGGCCGGCCGGCTGAGGCCGGAGCGATGGAGCGGCGCGAATTCCTGCGCGGCGCGGCGCTGGCCGGCCTTGGAATGGCATCGGGGGGAATAGCCTCCGGGGCGGCGGCCGGATCGAAATCGCCACCTTCCCCCCTGCCCCTTTCCGCCTTTGAGACCATCCAGAGCGGAATCGCCGGCGCGGAAGGCATCGCCACCGCCCCCGATGGCCGGATTTTCTTCTCGACCAAGGAAGCCGTGCTGGCGGTTCGCGAAACCGACGGCAAGGTTCGCCACATCGGCACGCCCCTTGCCCCCACCGGCATCGCCGCCGATCCGGCCGGGCGAGTGCTGGTGGCCAATATGGGCCTGCTGAACGACGGCCCCGGCCCGCTGCAGCGGGTGGAGCCCGGAAGCGGGCAGGTGGAAACGCTGGTGGAGGAACTGGAGGGCCGGCGCCTGCTGGCCTCCAACTGCCCCACGGTGGCGCGCGACGGCCATGTCTATTGCAGCCACAGCAGCTGGGGGCCTGCCGCCAACATCGGCACCACCGACCCGGCCGGCTTCATCTACCATCTGCCGCCCGAAGGCGCTGCCTCCATCGTCGCGCGCGAGCTTCGCGGCGTGAACGGCCTCTGCCTCGACGCCGGAGACCGCCATCTCTACGCCGCGCTCACCGCCGAAGGCCGCATCGTCCGCTTCCGCCGCCTGCCGGACGGGCGGCTGGGCGAGCGGGAGAATTACGGCCCGCTGCTGGGAAAAGTGGTCGAGAACCAGATGGTGGCGGACATTCGCGCCATCCCGACCAAAGACCGCACGGACCTCGGCTATTGCGACGGCATCGCCTTCGACCAGGCCGGGAATCTCTGGGTCACCCTGCCCTTTGCCAACCGAATCGTGGCGATCACCCCGGACGGCCGCCTCGTCGATATCGCGGCCGACCCCGACGCCCGCACGATCGACATGCCCACCAACCTCGGCTGGGGCGGGCGCGGCCTCCGGGATCTGCATGTCGTATGCCGTGGCGCCGGCACGATCCTTCGCGCACGCACTTCGATAGCGGGCCTGCCACCGGCCAACTGGCCGCTCTGAAAGGCAAAGCGGCCGCTACAACCCTCAGCGCGCGCGGAACTCCGCCTGCATGCGGTAATATTCATCGTCCGGGAAGCGCTCGCTGTGGCCCGCGGCCCAATCGGCGAAAGGCGTCGGCGCCGGCACCAGCGGCGAAGTATAGTCGGAAAGCCCGCGCCGGCGGATGATCTTCCACTCCCCGCCGCGCCGCTCGTGGAAATCGAGGTAGCGGCCCTGGAAGAAGATGTCCTGCTCGCCCGCCGTCTCGGTCGCGGCGCGGCGGTGCTGGGCGAAATAATAGCATTCGCTGAACGCCCGGTCGCCCTTCACTTCCACGCTGACGTTCGAGACATGGTGGCAGGCGTATTTCAGCCCGCCGACGATCTTCGTCGAAAAGCCAATGAAATCGTGCGACTTCCCGTCGAACCGCCCATGCCTGTGCGTGGCCTCCGGCCAGAACAGCGAGCGCAGCAGCGCCTCGTCCAGCCGGTCGGTCGCGCGGGCGTAGGCGAAAAGATTGTCGCTGATGCGCTGGCGCGATTCCAGAACGTCGACCCGCGTTGCCAGGTCACCGCTCACCGGCTGCGCCGGCCGCGCCGAAGCGCTGGCGGCGACAAGGCCGGCGGGAATGGCCATCAATGCCGTCAGGGCCGCGCGGCGGTTGTTCACTTCCATCTCTTCCCTCCTCAGGCCGCCGGCTGGTCGAGCAGGCCTTCGGCCCGCAGGCGCGGAAGCACCTCCTTTTCGAACAGCTTCAACCCGCGCCAGGAGATTTCCGGATCCAGCCCGCCCAGCAGCGCGTGGAAGGTCACCGCCGTGCCCCGGCCCAGTTCCTTCAGATACTGGAAGCACTGATCGGGATCGAGCACCTGGATGTTCGGCATCGCCTTCAGCGCCTCGACCGTTTCGGCCGCCTTGTAGCGCGTGTCGCCGACGCCCCGCTCCTTCGCCCATTCGGCGTAGGTGTTGGTGGCATAGGCGACATGCGGGGCGACCAGCGGCCAGTCGCGGTCCGGATCGTCGGACACATAGAGGAAGCTCGCCGCCGGCTTCATCTGCGGCTCCGGCGGCGGGAAGCCGGCCTTCGCCCGCTCTTCCTCATAGATTTTGAACAGGTCGGGATGGCCCGGGAAATATTGATAGCCGTTCTTGCCGGCGCGGATCGCCGACTTGTCGGTGGAGCCGCCCATGTAGATCTTCGGCCCGCCCGGCGTGACCGGCGCCGGCGTGACGCGCACGGTGCGACCCTGATATTCGAACGGCTCGCCAGTCCACGCCTTGCGGCAGGTGTCGAGCGCGGTGTTCATCAGCGCCAGCCGCTTGCCGATGTCCAGCCCGAACATCTCGAACTCGTGCGGACGATAGCCCATGCCGGCGGTGAACCAGATGCGGCCGTTCGACAGATTGTCGAGAACGGCGAGATCCTCGGCCAGCCGCAGCGGATCGTGCAAGGTCACCACCAGCGCCGACAGATGCGCGACGATGTTGCGCGTCGCCCCCAGCACGGCGCCCGCCATCACCATCGAGGACGGGCAGTAGCCGCCCTCGGCGCCATGATGCTCGGCCAGGAACACCTGGGTGAAGCCCAGCCCGTCCGCCCAGACCGACTGGTCGATGGCGGCGCGGTAGAGATCGGGATGCGACGCCCCCCATTCGGGGCGGTTCATGTCGTAGCGAAGGTTCAATTGCATGTCAGTGCCTCAAGCTGCCGAAACGCGCACATTGCCATCGATCCGGCCAGTCGGAATGGCGGGCACGGCGGCAATCCGCGCCGAGATCATGGCGTCGATTTCCGCGGCGGAATAACCCACCTCGGACAGAATCTCGCGGGTATGTTCCCCAAGCCGCGGCGCCGAGCCGACGGCCAGAGCCGGCGTCTTCGACAGATGCGTGAACACCCCCAGCTCGCGGGTGTGGCCATACATGGTGTCGAAATTCTCGACCACGCGGTTGGATTTCAGCGCCCAGTCCTCCTGCAGGAATTCGCGCACCCAGCTCGTGTCGCGCACGATCTCGGCGGCGGCTCCCGCGGCGTCCAGCGCCTCGAACGCCTCGGCGGACGTCTGCGCCGCGAACCAGGGCTTCAGCGCCGCCAGCAGCTTGGCGTCGTTCGCCGACCGCAGCTTCGCGCTCTGGAAATCGGCGTCCGTCAGCAGCCCGGGCATGCCGACCGCGCGCGCCAGCGCCGCGAACCGCTGATCGGACCGGCAGCAGATGCAGACCCAGCCATCAGCCGTCTGGTAGATGCGGTCCAGCGCGTCGAAGCCGGCCTGCTCCGCGTCCAGCCGCAGGCCGTAGACCGGCTTGCGATCGGCATCGAGGAAATGCTCCGAGGTGGTCCAAAGGCTGGAATGCAGTTGCGGACACTCCAGATAATCGCCCTCGCCGGTGACCGCCCGCCGCTCCAGCGCCATCAGGATGCCGACGGCGCCCAGGAAGCCATTGTTATAGTCTTCGTTGCCGAACACCGAGCGCGTCGGCCGGTTGCCCTCGCCGCCGCCTTCGTAGAGCAGCCCGGTCCAGCCGCTGACCAGCGGCGCGAAGCTCTTCAGCAGAGACTTCGGCCCCTTCGAACCATAGCCGGGCAGATAGGCATAGACGAGGCGCGGGTTGCGCTTCGACAGCGCCTCATAGCCGATCCCCAGCTTGTCGGCCTTTCCGGGCCGCTGGTTGTGGGTGATGACGTCGGCGCTGTCGGCCAGCCGCAGCGCCGCTTCCAGCGCTTCGGGCTTCTTCAGGTCCAGTACGATGGCGCGCTTGCCGCGCTGGCAGGCGCTGAAGGGATCGGGCAGCGGCCGCATCTGGTCGCCGCCGGGGGATTCCACCTTGATGACGTCCGCGCCCAGATCGGAAAGCAGGCGCCCGCCATAGCCGACCGCGAAGAAGGAGGAGAAATCCACCAGCCGCACACCTTCGAGCGGCCGCGCCAGCCTGCGCTTCGCCTCGCCCGCCGCGCGCGCCTTGCGGGCGATCAGCTCGCCGAGCAGAGCATTGTCGGCCCCCACCGCCGGCGCCGGCTTCGGAGTTGCCGGCTGCGCCTTCGCAAAGCGGATCGCCGGGGCGGACTGGTGGATGGTGCCGAAATCCGCGTCGGGCAGCTCGATCCGCTGGCCGACGAACTCCGTCTGCGGGTCCAGCAGCACTTCCGCCGGCTCCAGCACCGGCAGCGCCGCCACATCGGCCGCCTGGAACAGGGCGATCCACTCGTCGCGCGACTTCGCCTTGAAGGCCTCGAACACCTCCACCCGCGCCACCTGATATTCGTCCTCGTCCAGCGGCACGGACATTTCGTTCGGCCCGACGTCGCGAATGCGGTCGGCGAAGCCCAATATGTCCATCGCCCGCTTGAAGGCGCTGGCGCCGCCGGTGTGGATCTGCAGGAACAGGCCGTCGCCGCATTCGAACATCGCCGTCATCAGGCGCACGCTGCCGAAACGGTCGATGGCGCCGGCGTCGCCCGCCTTGATGTAGGAGACGCCGTCCTCCTGCCACCAGTTGTTCATGGGGGACTGGGCCGCCATCGAATCCAGCAGCGAGGCGTCCACCAGCTGCCCGGTGCCGATCATATGCCGCGCCTGCAACGCCGCCAGCGCCCCGATCACCGCCAGGAAAGCCTGCCCATAATGCAGCGCCGGATGGCCGAGATAGACCGGGCCGGGCCGCAACTGGCTGCCCTTGTCCACCATCGTGCCCAGCCGCGCCGCCGCCAGCGATTCCCCATAGGGCCGGCCCGAAAGCGGCGTATTGAGGCCATAGGCGCTGAGCGAAACACTGACGAGCGCCGGGAAAGCGCCAGCAAGCGACTCCTCGTCCAGGCCCAGCGCCTTCGCCTCCTCGGCGTCCAGCGAATGGATCAGCAGGTCGGCGCCGGCCAGAAGCCCTTTCAGCTTCTGCAGGTCGGCCGCGTCGAAAATGTCGAGCTCGACGCTCCTCTTGCCGCGGTCCCAGCTCTTGCGCGTCAGGTCATGGGCATAGAAAGCCCCGCCGTGCGGCTCCACCTTGGTGACATCGGCGCCATGGTCGGCAAGCAACATCGAGGCGATCGCCCCGGGCATCGCCAACGACACGTCGATGACGACAAGATGGTCAAGTGGCCCTGCCATAGATCCTCCCACAGCTGTTCGAGCGCATCCGATTATGGCGGATTGCAACCCGGATTCGAATGCCCGACCCCTGCCGGGAAAGCAAGGCAAAGTTGCACAAGAGGATCAAATTGGCGCCAACGCCCGCCCGTTCAGGGCGATTGACACCCAAATGAAGTTGCACCATGGTGCAGGAAATCGAGAGGTTTGGGAGAGGGTTTCGATGAACGGGCTGAAGCAGGCACTTCTGGTGGCCGGCGCTGTCATGGTCATGGGCGGCGGCGATGCGCCTGCCGGCCAGGTGTCGACGAAGGCGAGCGCGCAGGGCTCCGGCCGCGACTGGGCCTGGTTCGGCGGCAATTCCAGCGAAGATCACTTCAGCCCGCTGGAACAGATCAACGATCGCAACATCGGCCGCCTTGGCCTCGCCTGGTCGCTCGACCTCGACACATTCGACAGCTTCACCGCCCCGCTGGCGGTCGATGGCGTGATCTACTTCGGGGTCGGCCACAGCGTGCTGCACGCGGTCGACGCCGTCACCGGCAAGCTTCTGTGGCAATATGACCCGGACGTCGCCAGCCAGCCCGCTTCCAAGATCCGCATGCGCGCCGGCTGGGGCATCCGCGGCATCGCCTACAAGGACGGCGTGCTGTTCACCGGCACGAGGGACGGCCGGCTGATCGCCGTCGACGCGAAAGAGGGCAAGCTGCTCTGGAGCGTCGAGACGCTGGACGAGGCGCCCGCCGGCTACATCACCGGCCCGCCGTGGGTCGCCGGCGACAATGTCGTCATCGGCTTCGGCGGCGCCGATTATGCGCCCATTCGCGGCTATGTCACCGCCTATAATGTGAAGACCGGCAAGAAGGCCTGGCGCTTCCACATCGTGCCCGGCAATCCGGCCGACGGCTTCGAGAACAAGGCCATGGAAATGGCCGCCAAGACCTGGACCGGGGAGTGGTGGAAGTTCGGCGGCGGCGGCACCGTCTACAACGCCATGGCCTATGATGCGCGCTACAACCGCATCTACCTCGGCACCGGCAACGGCTGGCCCTGGAACCAGCGCATCCGCAGCCCCGGCGGCGGAGATAATCTGTTTCTGTCCTCGATCGTCGCGCTGGACGCCGACACCGGCGAATATAAGTGGCACTATCAGACGGACCCGGGCAACACCTGGGACTTCAACAACGCCATGGACATCCAGCTGACCGACATCAAGATCGGCAACAAGCTGCGTCCGGTGCTGATCCACGCGCCGAAGAACGGCTTCTTCTATGTCCTCGACCGGGAGAATGGGAAGCTGCTGTCGGCCGCGCCCTTCGCGAAGCAGAACTGGGCCGAACGCATCGACATGAAGACCGGGCGGCCGGTGGAAGTGCCGGAAGCGCGCTTCCCCGACGGCAAGTCCTTCCTGATGTTCCCGCACGCGGCCGGCGCCCATGGCGTGCAGTCCATGGCCTACAGCCCGAAGACCGGACTCGCCTATATCCCGACGATGGAAGCCGCGCGCTACTTCGCCGACCCGGCCAATCTGAAGGACTGGCAGTATCGCCCCGGCATGTTCATCAACACCGGGATCGGCGCCTCGCCCTCCACCTCGCCGCCACCGCCGCCGGCCAAGTCGTCGCTGGTTGCCTGGGACGTGAAGGGCAACAGGCCGGCGTGGGAAATTCCGCAGCCGGGGCTCGTGAACGGCGGCGCCATCGCCACCGGCGGCGGGCTGGTGTTCCAGGGCCTGAACGACGGCCGCTTCGTCGCCTATTCCGCCGCCGACGGCCGCGAACTCTGGACCTTCGACGCCCAGAACGGCATCCTCGGCAACGCCATCAGCTACGAAGTCGGCGGCCGGCAATATGTGACGGTGCTGACCGGCTATCGCTCCAGCTTCGCCACCAACCCCACCTGGGACTATCACCAGCAGCGCCGGCGCGTCCTCACCTTCGCACTCGACGGCAAGGCCGAGCTCCCCAAGGTGGAGGACGAGGAAACCCCCGTGCTCGACGATCCGGACTTCGTGGTGGATGTGGAGAAGGCCAGGCGCGGCGCCTCCATCTACAACCAGGCCTGCGTGGTCTGCCACGGCGTCGGCCTGGTGGCCGGCGGCGCGGCGCCCGACCTGCGCAAGTCCGGCGTCGCCCTCGATTCCGAGACATTCGCCGCCGTGGTCCGCGACGGCCTGTTGATGAACCGCGGCATGCCGGCCTATGGCGACTTCAAGGACGAGGATGTGGAAGGCCTGCGACATTTCGTCCGCCAGAAGGCGCGGGAAGGCCTGCCGGCCGCATCTTCGGCCAAGGCAAAGTCTTCAGGTGGTTGACGGACAGATCAACAGCGGGCACGCTTCGTAACGGCAGATAAAGGAGCTAGTTTCGCTTGGCGAAAGAGGGTGTTGAACGGGCGCAGACTTATTCAAGCCCTGCGATCCGGGAACGGCGTAAGCGTATTCTGGAAGAAACTCGGCGCACGATCGCCGAGGAAGGGCTGCTTGCACTTTCGATGAACGAGATCGGCCGCAGGGCCGGTGTCGCCAAGCGCACGCTCTACAATGCGTTCCAGACCCGCGAGCAGATGGTCGCCATGGCGATCCGCGAATATTTCGAGGATTTCGTCCAGCACATCCCCTTCGAGAACCCGCCCGGAACCTTGATGCGCAACGTCGAGCGCATGATGGTGGTGCTCAATCGCAACAAGAAGATCCGCAACTATATCCGCGCGATCATGTCGCTCTACTTCAGCCCGCAAGGCGATGTGGACATCTGGTCGATCATGCATGTGATGGCCCTGCACCAGAATCTGGAGTATATCCGCGTTCTGCACGCGAAGCGGCAGTTGCAGCCCTGGGTGGACGTGGACCAGCTCGCGGCCGACGTGGTGCGCTTCGAATATGCCACCATCAACGACTGGGCGCACGGCCGGATTCCGGACGAAGACGCCGTCCGGCGCCTGCTGGAATGCTATCTGACGCTGATGGCCGGCGCCACGCGCGGAACGGCGCGGAAAGAGATCGAGACTCTGCTGCTCCGCCTGCACCAGGAGGGGATGGCCGCGCTGCCGCAGATGAAGCGGATTCCGGTGCCCACCGCGACCCCGATCCGCGTGCCGGAAAAGGGCTGAACGCCACCCTCTAAAATTTGCCTAGAGGTGCAAAATTTATTGCACTTGGCGGGCAAAGATGGCTTTGTGATTCCAAACTGTCCGCAACTGGAAGGGGAGGAAGATGACGGAACGGCCGCCGCTCATCGTCGAAAAGCGCGAGGATGGAATCACCGTCCTCACCATCAACCGTCGCGAAGCCCGCAACACCGTTTCCTTCGAGATGTGGGATCTGTTCTCGGCCGCGCTCGACGAACTTGAGGGCGACACGCCCGCCCGCCTGCTGGTCATCACCGGCGCCGGCGGCTGGTTCGGCAATGGCGGGGATGTGAAAAATCCACCCGTGCGCGGAGACGGCGCCCTGCGCCTCGCCGCCCGTCTCGAAGCCGGCCAGCGCATCGTCCGCCGCCTGCGCGCCCTCCCCGTCCCCAGCGTGGCGGCGGTGGAAGGCGGCGCCTATGGCATCTCCTTCGCGCTGGCGATGGCCTGCGACATGATCTTCGCCGCCAACGATGCCACCTTCGGCGCGCCCTTCGTCGATTACGGGCTGGTGCCGGACGGTGGCGCCGCCTGGTTCCTGAACCGCCGCATCGGCCGCGCCCGCGCCTCCGAGATCCTTTATTCCGGCCGCTCGCTCGATTGCGGCGAGGCGCTGTCGCTCGGGCTGATCGCGCGGGCGGTGGAACCCGGCACGGCGCTGGAACAGGCGATCCATTTCGGCTCCACCATGGGCAGCGGCAACCGCCACGCGATCGAACTGACCCGCCGGCTGCTCGACATCGCCGAAACCTCCGACCTGCCGGCCGCGCACGCGCTGGAACTGGTCTATTGCCACACCTGCCAGGCCGGCGACGAGCCGACCCGCGCGCGGGAGGCCTTCATCGCCCGGGCGGCAGCCGCCCGCGCCGCCAAACAGGGCTGACGCATATGGAACTGGACATGTCCGCCCTGTCGATGGCGGCGCGCTACAAGGTGGTGAATTCCACCATCACCCCGCGCCCCATCGCCTGGATCACCAGCGTCTCGGAAGCCGGAGTCGTGAACGCCGCCCCCTACAGCTTCTTCAACGCCGTCGGCACGGAACCGCCGCTGATCGCGCTCGGCCTCCTGAAGGACCCGCGCGGCCGGCGGCTGAAGAACACCGCTTCCAACATCGTCGCCACCGGCGAATTCGTGGTGAATCTGGTGTGCGAGGCCGACGCCGAGGCCATGAACCGCTGCAGCGTCGACGCGCCGCCCGAAGTCAGCGAAGTGGACTATGCCGGCCTCCAGACCGCGCCTTCCACGAAAGTCGCGCCGCCGCGCATCGCCACCAGCCCGGTCAGCTTCGAATGCCGCAAGCTGGTCGCGCTCGACATCGGCACGCATCAGACGGTGGTGATCGCCGAAATCCTCGTCACCCACATCGCCGACGCCTTCGTCACCAACCCGGACAAGCTCTATCTCGACACGCCGGCGATGAAGCTGATCGGCCGCACCCATGGCAGCGGCTGGTATGCCCGCACCTCGGACCAGTTCCAGATGGAACGCCCCCTCTATTTCCCGGACGGCGCTTCCAGGGACTGAGCGTTTTCCAGCGCCCGGCGCCAGGCCTGGCGCTGGCGCCCGGCCGTCCAGTAGCCCGGGTCGAACAGCGCCTGCATGGCGATGCCGTAAAGCGCCTCGCCCATCCGTTCGGACGCGAGCTTGGCTTTCGCCCCGCCCCACCCCTGCGCCAGATACCAGTTCTCCAGCCGCAGGCGGGTTCCGGCGAGGCCCTGCTTGTGCACTTCGGCCATGTTCGGGTCGAACAGCGCCGCCGTCCAGAAACACAGCCACACACGCCAGATCCGCCGCTGCTCCACCCCGAGCGGCAGCGTTTCCTCCAGCGCTTGCGGCAAGGGCGCGTCGCTTCGGCCCAGCACTTTCTCCCGAAGCCCGATCGCGGCCTCCACGCTGTAGCCATAGGTTTCGCGCAGGATCTCCTCCTTGTCGCGGAAATAGTGGCTGATCACCGTGGTGCTGCATTTCAGACGCGCCGCCAGGCTGCGGAAGGTCACCGCGCCCAGCCCGCCCTCGTCGATCAGTTCGGCGGCGGCGGCCACCACCGCGGCCCGGCGGGCGTCGCTGTCTATCGCGGGCGGCATGTCGTAAAAATATCCCCCAATGCAAAAAACATCTGTTGTAAATGATCCTAGTCGATTATGGACAGGGGAACAATCCGCCGCAACGACGGCCTGTATTAAGGGGAGGAGCCGATGTTCCCGCATCTGCTGCAGCCAATCCGCGTCGGCGGGATGGCGATGAGAAATCGCGTGGCCGCGCCGCCGCACGCCGCCGGTCTCGGCAATCTGCTCGGCTCGGAAGCCGAGGCCGACCGCTACATCGCCTATTGGCAGTCGCTGGCGGCCGGCGGCACCGGCCTGCTGATCGCCCTCAACGGCTTCCTCGAAAACCATCTGCCGCCCGGCTTCGACCCACAGGGCATCGGCGCCCGCCGGCAAGGCGTGTTCCGCAACCCGCTCTTCGTCGAGCGCATGGGCCGGCTGGCGGAGCGGGCGCATGGCGAGGGCGCCTGTGTCGGCACACAGATCATCATCCAGGGCGGAATGCCGCACGGCCCCTCGCAAATCCTCAGCGGCCCCGTCATCCACCAGGTGCCGCACGCCCTCACCCGCCGGGAAATCGCGAAGTTCGTCGCCGAATACCGCTTCTCGGCCGAGCAGGCGCTGGCCGCCGGGCTGGACTGCATCGAACTGCACGCCAATCACGACGATCTGATCGAATGGTTCCTCTCGCCGATCACCAACCAGCGCACGGACAGCTATGGTGGCTCCTTCGAACGCCGCATGGCCTTCCTGCACGAGATACTGCTGGCGATCCGCGAGGGCGTCGGCGACCGACTGACGGTCGGGGTCAGGCTGAACATGGCCGAAGCCGAGCTCGGCGGCTATAACGAGGCGGGCGGGCTCGCCATCGCCCAATGGGTCGAATCGACCGGCCTCGCCGATTATCTGGGGCTGGTGATGGGCACCGGCTGGGGCTTCCCCAGCTATATCCAGACGCACCATTTCGCCCCCGGCCAATGGGCGGAAACGGCCGGCCGCTTCCGCCGGGCGCTGAAGCTGCCGATCTTCCACGCCGGCCGCATCGCCGATCCGGCCACCGCCGAGGCGATTCTGGCGGCCGGGCATTGCGACGTGGTGGCGGTGGGCCGCGCGCATCTGGCGGATTCGCAATGGGTCGCCAAGGCGACCGCCGGCCGCCCCGAAGACATACGCCCCTGCATCGCCTGCAACGAATGCATCAGCCGGCCGCTGGCGGAAAACCTGCCCTTCGCCTGCACGGTGAACCCGGCGCTCGGCGCCGACGAGCGCCGGCCGCCGGCGAAAGCCGCAAGCGCCAGAAGGCTGCTGGTGGTCGGCGGCGGCCCGGCCGGCATGGAACTCGCCGCCACCGCGGCCGAGCGCGGCCACCAGGTCGAGCTGTGGGAAGCCGGGCCGGAACTGGGCGGCCAGATGCGGCTCGCCGCCAACCTCCCCTCGCAGGACATCTTCCTCTCCTACCTCGGCTGGCAGGAACGGCGGCTGGATCGCGCGGGCGTGCGGGTCGTCACCGCCCAACGGGCAACGCCCGAGGCCGTGATGGCCGCGGGGGCAGACATCGTCGCCATCGCCACCGGTTCCACCGCCCGCCGGCCGCAGGTGCCGGGCGCCGACCTGCCCCATGTCGTCGATTTCCGCGAAGTCGCCGCCGGCCGCGCGTCTCTTGGAAAGCGCGTGGCGATCGTGGTGGAGGACGATCATGTCGCGCCGCTCGCCACCGCCGACCGGATCGCCCGCGACGGCCATCAGGTCAGCATGTTCATCGCCACCCACAGCCCGGCGCCGCTCGTCAGCCGCTACTCCGCCGGCACCTGGCTCGGCCGCCTTTCGGAAGCCGGAGTCGAGATGGTGCTGATGCAGCAATTGCTGGAAATAGAAGCGGAGCGGCTTCGCACCCGCCATGTCTATTCGGGGCTGGAAGCAAGCCATGGCCCGTTCGACAGTGTCGTCCTTGCCTGTGGCGGGGTTTCGGATTCATCGCTGTTCTCGGCGCTCGACGAGCAGGTGCCGGAACTGCACATCCTGGGCGACGCCTATGCCCCGCGCCGCGTCGTCCACGCCACGCAACAGGGCCGGGAACTCGCCAAATTGCTATGATCGGCGCGCGCGCGAGGGGTTGTGCGAGTCGGCGGAATCGCGCATAAAAAAGCACCGAAGTGCAAAAAACAATTGTTGTATAACAACCGTTATATCATAATGGCGCGGACGCCAACCGAAATGAATCGGTGGCTGAGGAGAGGGAGGCACAAGTGAACATGAATGTTGACACGCGCGTTCCCGGCCACGTCCCGCCGGAACTGATACGCGATTTCAGCCTTTTCAGCGGCCCGGAGATGGAGCGCACACCCGCCGGCAATCCGCAGGCGGCGCTCAGCTTCGTGCACCGCGATTTCCCGCCGATCTTCTACGCGCCGATGAACGCGGTGGACGGTCGCGGAACCTGGGTGGTCGCCACCGCCGAGGACCAGCGCGCCGTGCTGCAGAACACCGAGATATTCTCGTCCGACCGGCAATTGTTCGAAAAGGCGATGGGCGAGCCGCTGCCGATGGTGCCGCTGGAGATCGACCCGCCACACCACACCGCCTTCCGCGCGCTGCTGAACCCCCTCCTCTCCCCCCGCCGGGTGCAGGACATGGAAGTCGGCGCCCGCGAACGCGCCGTGCGCCTGATCGAGGACTTCAAGGATCGCGGCTATTGCGAGGTGATGGACGAATTCGCCTTCCCCTTCGCGGTCGGCGTCTTCCTGCAGTTCCTCGGCGTGTCGGACGACCGTCGCGACGAATTCCTGGGCTGGGCCAACGACCAGTTCCATGGCGATTTCGAAGCCCGCAAGCGGGCGATGCGCACGGTGGTGAACTTCGTGCAGAGCCTGATCGACCTGCGCCGCCTGGAACCCAAGGACGATTTCGTCGGCTTCCTGCTGCAGGCAAAGGTGGAGGGCCGCTCCCTCACCGACCGCGAGATTCTGGGTGTCGCCGTCCTGCTGTTCCTGGCCGGGCTCGACACGGTGGCAGCCGCTCTGGGCTTCAGCTTCTACCATCTCGCCCGCGTGCCGGAAGACCAGCGCCGCCTGCGGGAAGACCCGGAACTCATCAAGTCGGCGGTCGAGGAGTTCTTCCGCGCCTATCCCACCATCCAGCCGGTCCGGCAGGTGGTGAAGGACCATGACTATAAGGGCGTTCCCTTCCGTGCCGGCGATCTGGTTTCCTGCCCGACGCAGCTTTCCAACCGCGACCCGGCGGAGTTCGCCGACCCGGACACGGTGGACATCGCGCGGGAGAACAACCGCCATTCCGCCTTCGCCTTCGGCCCGCACCGCTGCCTCGGCTCGCACCTCGCGCGCCGCGAGCTGATCATCGGGCTTGAGGAGTTCTTCGCACGCATCCCCACCTTCCGCCTGAAGGAAGGTTCGGTGCCGGTTACCTATGGCGGCTATGTTTTCGGTGTCGAAAACCTGGTGCTGGCCTGGAACTGAGGAGGGACAGATGCGAATCCATGTGAAACCCGGCGCCTGCCAGGGCAACGCCCGCTGCTGGTCGCTCGCGCCCGACATCTTCCAGCTCGACGAGGGCGGCTATGTGCTGCCCGACGACATCGACGTGCCCGAAGGCCAGGAACAGCTAGCCCGCCGCGGCGTTCGCGCCTGCCCGGAACGGGCGCTGCAAGTGAAGGACGAAGGCTGAAGATGCCGCGCGTCACCTTCATCGACCACCGTGGCGGCTCGCGCGAGGTGGAGATCGAAAACGGCTCCTCGCTGATGGCGGGGGCCGTCACCGCCCAGGTGGACGGCATATTGGGCGACTGCGGCGGCGCCTGTTCCTGCGCCACCTGCCATGTGCATGTCGCCCCCGAATGGTTCGACCGGCTCCCGCCCCGCGGCGAGCATGAGGAAGCGATGCTGGAAATGGCACTCGACCCGGACGAAACCAGCCGCCTTTCGTGCCAGATCCTGCTCGCCCCCGAGCTGGACGGGCTTGTTGTAACCCTGCCGGAAAGCCAGATTTGATGTTGAAGCAGGCCGAGGACGCGACCGAACTCGATTATCCGAAGCCCGCGACAGGATGGCTCACCGTCGCCATCCTGTTCGTGCTTTATATCCTGTCGCTGACGGATCGGTACATCATCGCGCTGATGGTCGACCCGATCAAGAAAGACCTCGGCCTCTCCGACTTCCAGATCAGCCTGCTGCAAGGCCCGGCCTTCGCGTTGCTTTTCGCCATCTGCGCCATCCCGGTCGGCCTCGCGCTCGACCGCTGGAGCCGGCGCTGGGTGCTCTACATCTCGATCACCGTGTGGAGCATCTCGGCGGCGCTCTGCGGCCTCGCCAACAGCTTCACCACCCTCTTCTTCGCCCGCGCCGGGGTGGGCGCGGGCGAATCCGGCTTTGGCACCGGCGCCTATTCGATCATCGGCGACAGCTTCCCGCCGCACAAGGTGTCGCTGGCGATGTCGGTGTTCGTGATGGGCGGCGTGATGGGGGCGGGCATCGTCTTCCTGCTCGGCGGCCCGCTGGTCGCCGCCATCATGAAAGCCGGCCCGACCACATGGCCGATCCTGGGCACGCTGGAGCCCTGGCAGCAGATCTTCATTCTGACCGGCCTTCCCGGAATCGCGCTCGCCTTCCTCGTCTTCGTGTTCAAGGAGCCCAAGCGCCGGGCGAAAGCCCCAGTAGCCGGACAGGCCGAGGGACAGGTCGCGGGGCAGGTGCCGGGCTATGGCGAAGCGATCGGCTTCGTTCGTTCCAACGCCCGCCTGTTCACCGCCATCCTGCTCGGCTTCGGCATGACCTATGCCGTCACCATCGGCTTCCAGCTCTGGACCCCCACCTTCCTCGCCCGCGTGCATGGCTGGCAGCCGGCGCGGATCGGCGTGACGCTGGGGACCACCCAGATCCTCGCCGCCGCGACCCTGCCGCTGCACGGCCTCATCGTCGACAAGCTCTTCAAGTCCGGCCGCCGCGACGCCCAGCTCTTCTGGTGCATGCTGACGGTCGGTCTGGCGGTGCCGCTCGGCATTTCCGCCTTCCTGGTGAGCGACCCGATGGTCACCATCATCCTTTATGGCCTGTTCACCGCCTGCGTCATGTCGGCGGCCAGCATGGGGCCCGCCGTCACCCAGGTGGTGTCGCCGCAGGCGCTGCGCGGCCGCGTCTCCGCCATCTATGTGCTGCTGACCGGTCTCATCGCCATGGCCGGAGGCCCGGCGCTCGTCGGCCTGATCACCGACAAGGTGCTGGGCGACGAGATGCGCGTCGGCCATTCGCTGATCATCACCGTGCTGTTCGTGCTCATCCCGGCCGTCCTGCTGTTCGCCTGGGGCCGTGCCGGCCTCAAGCGGCGGATGGACGAGGCGGCGGCGGGCTGAGGGAGACTGCATATGTCGAAGCCGCTTCAAGTCGAACGCAAGCGCCTGCTGATCGGCGAGAACTGGGTGGACGCGCTTTCGGGCGAGACCTTCCCGACGCTCGATCCCGCCAACGGGCAGGTTCTCGCCCACATCGCCAGGGCCGCGCCGGCCGACGTCGATCTGGCGGTCGCCGCCGCCCGCAAGGCGTTCACCGGCCCCTGGAGCAAGCTGCGCCCGGCCGAGCGGCAGCGGCTGATCCTGCGCCTCGCCGACTTGGTAGACCGCGACGCCGAGGAACTGGCCGTCATGGACACGCTGGAAATGGGCCGGCCCATCGTCGATTCCCGCCGCGTCATTGGCATCGTCTCGCGCGGGCTTCGCCACTTCGCCGGCCTCGCCACCTCCATCCGCGGCGCCACCGCCCCCAACAGCCATCCGCTGGACCTGTTGAGCTACACGCTGAAGGAACCCGTCGGCGTGGTCGCGGCGATCATCCCCTGGAACGGCCCGCTGTTCAGCGCCGCCTGGAAGATCGCGCCGGCCCTCGCCACCGGCAGCACCGTGGTGCTGAAGCCGTCCGAGGAAGGCTCGCTCACCCCGCTGCATTTCGCCGCGCTCTGTCTGGAGGCCGGAATCCCGGCCGGCGTCGTCAATGTCGTCACCGGCTTCGGCGATGTCGGCGGCGCGCTGTCCGCGCATATGGACGTGGACAAGGTCAGCTTCACCGGCTCGCTCGAAACCGGGCAGAAGATCATCCAGGCGTCGGCCGGCAATGTGAAGCGGGTGACGATGGAACTGGGCGGCAAGTCCCCCAATATCGTCTTCGCCGACGCCGACCTCGATCTCGCGGCGCAAGGCTCGGCGATGGCGGTCTTCGCCAACAGCGGCCAGGTCTGCGCGGCGGGCACCCGGCTTTATGTCGAACGCTCCATCCACGACGAGTTCGTCGAGCGGGTGGCGCACCATGGCCGCCAGCTCCGCATCGGCGCCGGCATCGATCCGGAAACCCAGCTCGGCCCGATCGTCTCGGCGAAGCAGCTCGACCGCGTCACCTCCTATTTCGACATCGGCCGGCAGGAAGGCGCCCGCATCGTCTCCGGCGGCGAGCGCCTGTCCGACGCCGCCTATGCCTCGGGGAACTTCGTCACGCCGACGCTTTTCGCCGGCGTGCGCGACGACATGCGCATCGCCCGCGAAGAGATCTTCGGCCCGGTCGTCTCCGCCCTCCCCTTCGACACGCTGGACGAAGTGATCGACCGCGCCAACGACAGCCGCTTCGGCCTCGCGGCCGGCGTCTGGACCTCCAACGTCACCAAGGCGCATCAGGCGATCCGCCGGCTGCGCGCCGGCTCGGTCTGGATCAACCATTATATGGCGATGGATCCGGCCATGCCGTTCGGCGGCTACCGCATGAGCGGCTATGGCAAGGAAGGCGGCCTGGAGCATATCGAGGCCTATCTGGAAACCAAGGGCGTCTGGGTCCGCACGGCATGACGGCCCCCGCCACGGCCGAAGCCAGCCCGTCGCCGCCCGCGGAAACCCCCTATCCGCCCGCGCGCGTCGGCTGGACGGCGGTGGTGGTGCTGTTCTTCTTCACCGTCCTTTCCGTTCTCGACCGCAACCTGCTGACCTTGCTGGTCGGCCCGGTGAAGGCGGACCTCGGCGTCTCGGACGTGCAGCTGGGCCTGCTCTATGGCCTTGCCTTCGCCTTCTTCTACGCCGTCGCCGGGCTTCCGGCCGGCTGGATGATCGACCGCTTCGAACGCCGGCTGGTGATCTTCTGGGGCGTCATGGTGTGGAGCTTCGCCACGCTGATGACCGGCTTTTCCCGCGGCTATGCCAGCCTCTTCGGCGCCCGCGCGCTGGTCGGCGCTGGCGAGGCGGTGCTGGTGCCCGGCTCGCACTCGATGATCGCCGACCTCTTCCCGCGCGAGAAGCTGGCGACGCCGATTTCCGTTTCCGCCATGGGCATCAAGGTCGGCCAGGGCCTGGCGCTGCTGATTGGCGGCGCGCTGACGGCGCTGTTCGACCCCCACGCCGACTACACGCTGCCGCTGGTGGGCGAGATGCGCGGCTGGCACCTGATCTTCCTGGTGGTCGGCGCCCCCGGCATGCTGGCCGCCTTCCTCATCTTCCTGATCCCGGAACCCGCGCGCCGCATCCCGCCCCAGCGCAAGGCCGGCGAAGCCGGCTTCGGCGACTATTTCCAGTTCGTCCGCCGCAACCTGCGCTTCTACATCGGCCACCATCTGGGCGTTCTGGTCTATGGCGTGACGGCGCTTTCCATCATCACCTGGGCGCCGGCCTGGCTGTCGCGCGCGCACGGCTGGAGCGAAAGCCAGATCGGCCTGTGGCTCGGCACGGCGCTGCTGGTCGGCACCTGCGCCGGCATCCCGCTGCACGGCCTCATCGCCGACAAGCTCTTCGCGCGCGGCGTGCACGACATCCACATGCGCTACACCGCCATTTCCGCGATCGTCGGCCTGCCCATCGCCTTTGCCATCTTCAACGTCTCCGACCCGCGCCTCGGCGTCGTGCTGATCGGCCTGCTGCTGTTCGTGATCTCCACCTATGTCGGCCTCGCGGTCGCCGCCGTGCAGTCGGTGGTGCCCGGAGACCTGCGCGGCAAGGCGTCGGCGGTGATGCTGCTGGTGATCGGCATGGGCGCGCAGATTCTGGGCCCGCTCGGCGTGGCGCTGCTGACGGACCATTGGTTCGGCGATCCGCAGAAGGTCGGCTCCGCGATCCTCGCCTGCCTGATGATAGGCCTGCCGCTGAGCGCCGCCATCCTGTCGCTCACCCTCAGCCCGATGCGCCGCATGGTTGCCGAGGCCAAGGCCTGGTGAACGAAAAAGGGCCTGGCAAAGCCAGGCCCTTCATTCATGGCCGAAACGGCTTACTCCGCCGATCCGGTTTTCCACTCGGCGGGCACCATCTGGAAATAGGGCTGCAACTGCGTGGCCCGGAACCCCGGAACCGCCTTCGTCCCCTTGCCCACCACCAGCGTCGGCGGCGCGGCACCCGCATGGCGCGGCCAGTCCACCAGCCCCGGGCCATTGGGCGTGCCGCTGCGCACGAAGTTCATGAACTGCCCCATCATCAGCCGGTTCATCTCCGCCTCGCCCTGCTTGTCCTCCTTCGCCACTCCGAAGAGATAGGCCATGTCGGCGCAATGCGGCGCGCCCTTCGCGGTGCTGCCCTCGGGCGTCCAGTCGAAATTATAGGACCAGGCCGGGCCGCCCGAGCGCGCGGCCATATTGGCCACAGCCACGGTCGCGGAGGTGAAGATGAAATCCGTCTGCACCTGCCGCAGCAGTTCCGCATCGTCCAGCGGGCCATTCACTTCATAGGCCGGACGGAGCGCGTCGACGTCGACCCCGAAGCGATCCTTCAGCGTCTTCTTGTCGAAGCCCATCAGCCCGAAGATGCTCGCCTCGTCGCTGGTCGAACCGATCAGCATCGGCGTGCCGGCCGCGGCCCCCCTGGCATAAAGCGCGGGAATCTCATCCGGCAGAAGCACGCCATCGACCACCGCCCCGAAATTCGGCGGCCCGGAATCGCCTGCCAGCACCTGGGCGACGGAAAGGCCGCGCAAGCGGCCCAGCGCTGCCGCGTCCCTGCCTTCCACCCCGGTGCGGGCGGCGAATTCCAGCCCCTGCGTCTCGGCGACGGCAAGCGGCCGGGTGGCGTTGAACAACCCGCCGCCGGACCGCACGCTGGCTTTGTCGAACAGCCCGCGCGAAGCCGGGCCGACGACAAGGCTGTTGACGCTGGAACCGCCGGCCGAGCAGCCGACGATCGTCACATTGTCCGGGTCGCCGCCGAAGCGGGCGATGTTGCGCTGCACCCATTGCAGCGCGGCGATCTGGTCGGAAAGCCAGAAGTTCGCCGGCGTCGCGCCATTCGCCTCAGCCGAAAGCGCCGGATGCGCGAAGAAGCCCAGCCGCCCGATGCGATAATTGGGCGAAACCAGCACCACGCCTTCGCGCACCAGCGGCGGCGGGGCGCCATCCGCCGTCTCCATCATGTCCCGCCCGGAGCCGACGAAGAAGGCGCCGCCATGGATCGAGACCAGAACCGGCAGCTTCTTCGCCTTGGGGTCGGGGGTGAAGACGTTGACCGTCAGGCAATTCTCATCCTGCGGCGCGGCCTTGTCGCCGGGCCTCGTCGGCTGCGGGCAATCCGGCCCGAACCGCGTCGCGTCGCGCACCGGCTTCCAAGCCTTGGCCGGCTGTGCCGGCCGCCAGCGGAGGTCGCCGACCGGCGGCGCGGCGAAGGGGATGCCGCGAAACAGCGCCGCCCCTTTCGCCGCTTCGCCCCGAACGGGGCCAAGATCGGTCTCGACCACCGGCCCTGCGCCTGCGAGCAGCAAGCCCGCCAGCGCCACCGCCGCTGCGTGCCGCCGCGCCATCAGAACCGGAACCTCACGCCGGCGGTGAACGAACGGCCCACCGTGTCGTAAAGCGAGATGATCGTCGGCAGGTTCAGCCCCGGAATGGTGCCCGGCACCAGCGGCGGATCCTTGTCGAACAGGTTGTTGATGGTCAGGAATGTTTCCAGCTCGGCCTCCCCGTGCCGGATCTTCTTGCTCAGCGTCAGGTCCGTATACCAGACGGACTTGATGCGGGCTCCGTTGAAGTCGTTGAAGGCTTCGGGGCTGCCGATGTCCGAGCCACCGATATATTGCTGCGTCCAGAACAGGCCGAAGCCGCTCTTTTCCCAACCGACGTTCAGCGTCCCGCGCCATTTCGGCCGGCCGATCGGCTGGTTGCCGCTGGAGCTGTAGCCGGAGAATTCATAGACCGGAGCGCCACTGAACTGCTGCGTGCGATAGCGCTCCAGCCAGGCGAGATAGAGCCGCGTCGAAAGCGTGCCGCCGCCCAGCTCCGTGCGATAGGAGGCGTCGATGTCGATGCCGCTGGTTTCCAGCGCCGCGATATTGGCGGGGGCCAGGCGGATCAGGCTGGGGAAGCTCGTGGGGCTCGGCCGGGTGATCAGCGCGCACTCCGGCGCTGTGCCGCCGCTCGCCTGGCAGTTGTTCACGATCTGCCCGGCGCCGAGCGTGCCGATGGCCCCGTCGATCTTGATCCGGTAATAGTCGACCGAAAGGCTGAGCCCCGGCGCGAACGAGGGCGTGAAGGCGCCGCCCACCGTCCAGGTCTTGGCGACTTCCGGTTTCAGCAGCGGGTTGCCGCCCTGCACCTGGTTCACATTGCCCTGCGTGTCGGTGACGGGATCGTAGACCAGCCCGATCGAGCTCTGGTCGCCGGCGAACAGGTCGAAAAGGGTCGGCGCGCGAATGTCGCGGGAAACCGTGCCGCGCAGCAGCAGGTCGGAAACCGGCCGCCAGGTGCCGCCCAGCTTCCAGGTCTTCACCGTGCCGCTGGTGCTGTAGTCGGTGATCCGGCCGGCGGCGTTCAGTTCCAGCGACTGGAAGAAGGGAACATCCTTCAGCACCGGCACATTCACTTCGGCGAAGGCTTCCTTCACATTCACGCTGCCTTCCGCCTCGCCGACGTTCGTCAGCCAGAAGAACAGCGCGCTCGACGAAACCCCGCGAAGCCCGGCGAACCAGGCGTTGCGCTCGGCTTCCGTGTCCAGAAGCGCCGGGTTGGCGTTGCTGGTCAGGCTGAGTTTCTGCCGCCGCCATTCGCCGCCGACCGCGATGTCCACCGGCCCGGCCGGCAATTCGAACAGCGAACCCTGAAGCGAAGCGATCGCCGAATCCTGCCGGATGTTCGCGCGATAGCTGGAAGTGCCGGTGGCATAGGCATAGCCGTCCGGCGTCTCCAATATGCCGTTCTGGCCTATGATGTTCAGCGGCCGGCAGTCGGCGAACCTCGCGCGGATGGCGGGATCCGGGTCAAGCGTCGGGCGGCAGACGATCTGGCCGGACCCGTCGCGCACCGCGTCGATCGCGGCATAGGCCTTCTGCCAGTCGTAAACGCCGGACTGGTCCATCCGGTGCCTGGAATCGCCATGGGTATAGGCGACATTCCATTTCCAGTCGCTTCCGAACGAGCCTTCGAGCCCCCCGGTCGCCATCCAGAAATCCGTGCGCTCCTCGGTATGGGGCTTGGCGCCGCCGCCATTGTACATGCCGACGGTGATGAAGCTGCCATCGGCCATGGCATCGTTCACCGCCGAAGGCAGGAAGGGGTTGTCCTTGTAGAGCGGGGCGTTGGTCGTGCCGGTCCAGCTGTTCGCGAGCGACGTGTAGTTCAGCTCGCTCCGGCTCCAGTTCCCCTGCGCATAGGCGGTAATCGACGGGGAGAAATCATAGCTGACCCGGCCGAACAACTGCGTGGTCTTCAGCGGCGCGATGGTGGTCACGTCGTTCGGAATGGCATAGCCGTCGCCGCCGGAACTGAAGATGGGCGATCCGGTGGGGGTGCCCGGGTTGAACGGAACCAGCCCGCCCTCGCGCGTGAAGCGATGGTTGAGATAGGCGAAGTCGCCCCCGCCCGAATAGCCGAGGATCAGCCCGTCGTCGGCGGCAACGGTCAGGCGGCCGTCAGGATAGACCTTGTAGGGATTGGCGCTTCCCCCCGGGTTGCAGACGCTCGCCGGCTGGCCGGTCGGCGGCACGCAGTTCCGCGTCGAGCCGGCGAAGATATGTCCGCCCCGCCCGATTTCGCGCTCGTTGCGCAGCATGCCGTCGTTGTTCGAATGCTCGGCGCTCAGCAGGATATGGCCGGCCTTTTCCGGGCCGAAGCGGAATCCGCCGGCCGCGCCGATCCGGTAGTTGGCATTGTCCCCGCGCTGGGAGATGCCGGTCTGCGCAAGGCCGGTGATGCCCTCGAACTTGCGGTTGAGCACGAAGTTCACCACGCCGGCCACGGCATCGGAACCATAAGCGGCGGAGGCGCCGCCGGTCACGATGTCCACCCGCTCCAGCAGCAGGTTGGGCATGATGTTCACGTCGACGGCGCCGGTGAAGGTGGTCGGCGGCGTGCGCACGCCGTCCAGCAGGATCAGCGTCCGGTTCCCGCCCAGGCCGCGCAGGTTCAGGATGTTGCCGATGGAGGCGGTGTTGGCGAAATTCTGCGTGGAACGCGACGGGCTCGACGATTGCGAGAATTGCGGCAGGCGGTTCAACGCATCGGGCGCGCTGCTGGGCGTCGAGCGCATCAGATCGTCCATCCGCGCGACCGTCACCGGCGTCGGCGCGGTATAGCCGTCGCGCACGATGCGCGAGCCGGTCACGACGATGTCGCCGCCACCCAGTGCCGTCTCGTCCGTTTCAGCAGGCACCTGATCGCCTTGCGAAGCGGCATCCTGTGCCAGCGCAACGGCAGGATACAGCACAGAGGCACCAAGCAGCGCGACGAAAAGCCGACAGGCTCTCATATTTCTCTCCCCGGAATGTTAGGCGCTTTTCAAGCGTTAATATTGCTCTTGTGGGCAAATTTATATGAGGCCAAGCTTGGCTGTCAATCGACCGATCGCTGCAATGTTACATGCTGGTGCAAGAAAGCCACAGTTGAGAGGCCAACGTCCGTTGCGCCTTCCTCCCATCCGGAAACCCCGCCTCCCTGCGTCCGCGCCAATCACTTAACCTGCCAAAACTATCCCCATGTGCAAATATTGCTGGCCCAATCCCGGCGTTTCTCATATGGGTAGTTTGGAAGCTATTCGCTGGAATCGGCGGAATCGGCTTGAAAAATGCAAAGGGATGAGGGGCTGGTTTTTGGCGCACGCAAAAACTGTTGAGCAGCGCGAGCAAATATGGTCGGACGACCCCACTGCCTTTCGCGCGCAGGCGGCCGAGTGGATCGCGGCGAACTTTCCGCCGCAGCTCAAGGGGTGCAATCCACTCATTTTCCAGAATGACGCCGATGCGGCCGCGGCAGACGCGGATTTTGAGCTCTGGCGCGAGCGCGTTGCGGCCGCCGGCTTGGGAATGCCGCATTGGCCGAGGCGATATGGCGGCGCCGGCCTGACGGCCGAGCAGGCAGATATCATTCGCCTGGAACTGGCGGCGGCGGGCGCGTTCAACCCGATGCGCTCCAACGGCACGATGATGCTGGGGCCGACGCTGATGGAATATGGCACGGAGGAGCAGAAGCTGCAGCATCTGCCCTTCATCGCCTCGCACGAACGCCGCTGGTGCCAGGGCTTCTCCGAGCCGGGCGCCGGCTCCGACCTCGCCTCGCTGAAAACCCGCGCCGAGGATCTGGGCGACCATTTCCTGGTGAACGGCCAGAAGATCTGGACGTCGGGCGGCGACCAGGCCGACTGGTGCTTCTGCCTCGTCCGCACGGACAACAGCCGCAAGCAGGGCGGAATCAGCTTCCTGCTGATCGACATGAAGTCGCCCGGCGTCGAAGCCCGGCCGATCGTCCTCATCAGCGGCTCCACCCATTTCTCGGAAGTGTTCCTGAGCGACGTGAAGGTGCCCAAGGCCAATCTGGTGGGCGAGGTCAACCAGGGCTGGAGCATCGCCAAGCGCCTCCTCACCTTCGAGCGCGGCGGCCTGACGGAAGGGCGCGGCGAAGCGCCGAGCCTGGCGCCGCTGGCGCGCGAATATGTGGGGGCCGATGCCGAAGGCCGAATCGCCGATCCCGACCTTCGCGGCCGGCTGATCCGCAACGCGCTGCGCAGCGAAGCCTATAATCTCACGCTGAA
Organism: Sandaracinobacteroides sayramensis; assembly: GCF_022014495.1. GTDB lineage: Bacteria > Pseudomonadota > Alphaproteobacteria > Sphingomonadales > Sphingomonadaceae > Sandaracinobacteroides > Sandaracinobacteroides sayramense. The sequence continues at coordinate 158,961 of NZ_JAKLSQ010000010.1, read as the reverse complement.
GCGCCATGCGGCGGACGCCGCCGCGCAGCAGGCCGGCCCGATTCCCATTTCGGCGATCAAGAATCTCGGCTCCGGCGTGGCGCAGGAACGCTCGGAACTGCTGATCGAGCTTCTGGGCTGGCGCGGCCTCGGCTGGGAAGGCGAAGGCTATGCGTTCGCCGAACTGGAAGCGACCCGCGCCTGGCTGCACAGCAAGGCCTTCTCCATCTACGGCGGCAGCTACGAAGTGCAGAACAACATCACGTCCAAGCGCGTGCTTGGCCTTCCGGATCAGGGATAACCGCAGATGGCCGTGCTGAGCGAAGAACAGATCATGCTGCGCAACATGGGCGTGGAATGGGCGCGCGACCGCGCGTCCGTCACCGTCCTGCGCCAACTCTATGATGGCGAAAGCGTCGGCCAGAACCCCGACATCTACGCCGAAATGGCATCCATGGGCTGGACTGGCATCCTCATCCCCGAAAGCCATGGCGGCTCCGATTTCGGCGCCCTCAGCCTCGGCCTGCTGCTGGAGCAGCTTGGCCGCACGCTGCTGCCGTCCGCGCTCTGGAGTTCGGCGCTGGTGGCGGCCACCGCGCTGAAGGCCGGCACCGAGGCGCAGCAGGCGCGCTGGCTTCCCGGAATCGCCGACGGCTCGGTGATCGCCGCGCTGGCGACCCCCCATGGCGGCTTCCCGGTTCCGAACACCCCCTCGATCACGGCAAGCATCGAAAGTGACGGCTGGCGGCTGTCCGGCCGCGTCGGCCCGGTGCCGGACGGCATGCTGGCGCACCTCTTCATCCTTTCGGCGGAAACCGAAAAGGGAACCACGCTGTTCCTGCTTCCGGCGGACAGCCCCGGACTTTCGCGCCGCGCGCTGGCGCAGATCGACGCGCGCGCGCCGGCGATCCTCGAACTGGACGGTGTGGCGATCGAAGCGCAGGGTCTGCTGGCAGGCCCGGAAAATGCTGCGCAAATCCTCGAGCATGTGCTGGATTGCGCCCGCGTCGGCCTTGCCGCCGAAATGCTGGGCTCCGCGACACAGGCTTTTGAAACCACGCTGGAATATCTGAAGGTCCGCGTGCAGTTCGATCGGCTGATCGGCTCCTTCCAGGCGCTGCAGCACCGCGCGGCCTGCATGTTCCAGGAACTTGAGTTGCTGCGCTCCGCCGTCGAATCGGCGCTTGCAGCAATCGACGCGCAGGACGCGGACCTTCCGGCGAAGGCGTCGGCCGCCAAGGCGCTGGCGGGGGAAATCCTGAACGCCATTTCCAACGAGATGGTGCAAATGCACGGCGGCATCGGCATGACGCACGAGCATGACGCCGGCCTCTATCTGAAACGCGCGCGCGTCGCCGACCAGTTGCTCGGCAACGCCGCCTATCACCGGGAGCGTTGGGGCCGCCTGCGCGGCTTCTGAACCGCCGGACAATCGAGGGGAGAGACATGCAGTCGCGGGAAATCCATCTGAAGCGGCGCCCGGTGGGCGAGCCGGTTGCGGAAGACTTTGCCGAAATGCTGGTAGACGTGCCGGAACCCGGCCCGGGCGAAGTCCGCGTCCGCAACAAATGGATGGCGGTGGACCCGGCGATGCGCGGCCGCATGAGCGACGCCAAAAGCTATGTCCCCCCCTTCCGCCTCGACGCCGCCATGGAAGGGCCGGCGATCGGCGAAGTGGAATCCTCGAATGACCCGGATTTCGCCCCCGGCGATCTGGTCTTCTCCCGCCTCGGCTGGCGCGAAGCCTTCACCGCCCCCGCCTCGGCGCTGCGCAAGCGCCCCAGGGGCGACCTGCCGTCCGAAGCCTGGCTCGGCTATGCCGGCTCCACCGGCCTCACAGCCTATGCCGGCCTGCTGCGCATCGGCGGCCTGAAGCCGGGTGACGTGGTGTTCGTTTCGGCGGCGGCCGGCGGCGTCGGTTCGCTGGTGGCACAGATCGCCAGGCTGAAGGGCCATAAGGTCATCGGCTCGGCCGGTGGCGCCCGCAAGGCGGCGTTCCTGCGCGACACCCTCGGCCTCGACGGCGTCATCGACTATCGCGAGGAACCCAGCCTGACGAAGGCGCTGGCCCGCGAGGTGAAGGCGCTCGGCGCGGACGGTATCGACCTTTATTTCGACAATGTCGGCGGCGACCATCTGCAAGCGGCGCTCGCCGTCGCCAACCCGCACGCGCGTTTCGCCATCTGCGGCATGATCTCGCAATATAATGTCACCGACAAGCCGACAGTGCCGCGCAACCTCACCCAGATCATGGTGAAGAAGCTGACGCTGAAGGGCTTCATCATGTCGGACCATCTCGATCTCGAACCGCATCTGGTCGCCGACATGACCGCCTGGCACAAGGCCGGGCTGCTGAAGGAAGTGAACAGCGTGCAGGAAGGAATCGGCCACGCGCTCGACGCCTTCCACGGCCTGTTCAAGGGCGAGAATCTCGGCCGTTCGCTGGTGAGGCTCTGATGTACGGATTGTTGAGCGGTTTTCGCGTGGTGGAAGGCGCCGCCTTCGTGGCGGGGCCGTCGGCCGGCCTGCATCTGGCGCAAATGGGGGCGGAGGTGATCCGTTTCGATGCCATCGCCGGCGGCCCGGATTACCGCCGCTGGCCGCTGGCGCCGGACAGCAACGACAGCCTCTATTGGGAAGGGTTGAACAAGGGCAAGAAGTCGGTTGCGATAGACCTTTCCAAACCGGAAGGCCGGGAACTGGCCGTCGCGATCATCACCGCGCCGGGCGAGCAGGCCGGCCTCTTCCTCACCAACCAGCCGGTGAAGGGCTGGCTCGCGCACAAGTCGCTGGCCGGGCGCCGGGCCGACCTCATTTCCTGCCGCATCATGGGCTGGGCCGACGGCTCACCCGCCGTCGACTATACGGTGAACGCCGCCGTCGGCGTGCCGATGATGACCGGCCCGGCCGACGATCCGCGCCCGGTGAACCATGTGCTCCCCGCCTGGGATCTGCTGGGCGGCGCCTATGCCGCCTTCGCTCTGGTTTCGGCGATCCTGCGCCGGCAGCGCAGCGGCGAAGGCGCGGAAGTGCGCGTGCCGCTCTCCGACCTCGCCTCCACCTCGCTCGGGCATCTGGGGCAGGTGGCGGAGGCCATGTTCCTGGGCGACCGCCCGCGCATCGGCAACGATCTCTACGGCGCCTTCGGCCGCGACTTTCTGCTGGCGGACGGCAACCGCCTGATCGTCGTCGCCATCACCCCGCGCCAGTGGAGCGGGGTGATAGAGGTGCTGGGAATCGGCGAAGGCGTGAAGGGCCTCGAAGCCGAACTGGGCGTCGATTTCGCCCGCGACGAAGGCGCCCGCTTCTCGCACCGCGCCCGCCTGTTCCCGCTGTTCGAAGCGGCCTTCGCCACCCGCACAGCCGCCGATCTCGGCCCGCTGTTCGACGCCGGCGGCGTGACCTGGGGCCGCTACCGGAGCCTGAAGGAAGCGGTGGAAAACGACCCGCGCCTGTTCCGCGACAACCCGCAGTTCCAGACACTGACACACCCCAGCGGCCTCACCTACCCGGCTTCCGGCCCGGCCGGCACCCTGTTCGGCGAAAACCGCACCGACCTGAAGCCCGCCCCGCGCCTCGGCCAGCACACGGACGAGGTTCTGGCCGAGCTTCTGGGTCTCGACAGCGGCGCCATCGGCCGGCTGCACGACGAAGGAATCGTGAAATGACATTGGCCGCGGACGACATCGCCCATTGGCAAAGCTGGACCGGCCGCAGCGAAAGCCGCAGCGAACGTCTGGACCCGGAAGCGCTCCGCCGCTTCGCCGCCGCCATCGGCGAGCCGCTCGACGTGCAGTCGCACTTCCCTTCGCTCGGCCATTGGGGCTGTTTCCTGCCGGTGGCCGAAGATGACGGCATCGGCCCGGACGGCCACCCGAAGCGCGGCGGCTTCCTGCCGCCCGTCAGCCTGCCGCGCCGCATGTTCGCCGCCGGAGAGCTGCGCTTCGAAGCCGACCTCATTCCCGGCGAGGAGGCGACTCGCCAGTCGCGCATCCTCGATGTCACGCACAAATCCGGCCGCAGCGGCGAACTGATCCTCGTCGAGGTGGAGCATGCGATCGCCCAGCAGGGCATGAACCGCATCGTCGAGCGCCAGACCATCGTCTACCGCGAGGCCGGCGCCACCACCCCGCCCGTCATCGCGGCCGAAGGCATCGGCCGCGATGCCGACATCCTCTGGCAACCGAACGCGGTCCACCTCTTCCGCTTCTCGGCCGTCACCTTCAACAGCCACCGCATCCATTACGACCTGCCCTACGCCACCGGCGAGGAACAATATCCCGGCCTGGTGGTGCACGGGCCGTTCACGGCGGCCCGGCTGTTCGGCCTCGCCCGCGAGGCCGGCCGGCTCAGCCGCTTCACCTTCCGCGCGCAGGCACCGATCTTCGCCGGCCAGCCCGTGCGCCTGCGCAAATCGGCGGAAGGCGTGGAGGCCATCCGCGCGGATGGCGCCACCGCCATGGCCGCCACCTTCGAATATTATCCATAAGCGAATATTACCCATAGGTGCATTTTTATTGACGCCATGGGAAGGCGCGGGTTACAGCCCTGCTGTCGATTGAGAGGACTGTCGGCACAGCAGGGCCTTCGCTAGAAGGCCGGGCCTGACAACCGGCCTGGGGAGAATGGGATGGACGCCGAGACCTTTGGACTGTTCGTGGAAAGCGTTCGCCGCTTCGTCGACGAAAGGCTGATTCCAGCCGAGGACAGGGTCGAGGAAGACGACGCCATCCCGGCCGAGATCGTCAATGAAATCCGGGAAATGGGCCTGTTCGGCCTGTCGGTCCCGGAAAGCTATGGCGGCATCGGCTGCACCATGGCGGAAGAAGCCGCGATCATCAGCGAGCTGACCCGCGCTTCCGTCGTCTATCGTTCGCTGATCGGCACCACCGTCGGCATCGGCAGCCAGGGCATCGTCATCGACGGCACCGAGGCGCAGAAGAACGAATGGCTGCCGAAGATCGCGGCGGGCGAAGCCATCGCCAGCTTCGGCCTGACCGAGCCCGAATCCGGCTCGGACGCCGCCTCGCTGCGCACCCGCGCCGTGAAGGACGGCGACAATTACCGCATCACCGGCACCAAGCGCTACATCACCAACGCCCCGCGCGCCACCTTCTTCACGCTGATGGCCCGCAGCGAAGCCGATGTGGCGGGCGCCAACGGCATCTCCGCCTTCATCGTCCCCGCCGATACACCGGGCATCAGCTTCGGCAAGAACGACAAGAAGATGGGGCAGAAAGGCTCCATCACCTGCGACGTCATCCTGGACGATGTGGTGGTGCCCGCCGCCAACATCATCGGCGGCGTCCCCGGACGCGGTTTCAAGACGGCGATGAAGGTGCTGGACCGCGGCCGCATCCACATCGCCGCCGTCTCGCTCGGCATGGCCCGCCGCCTCGTCGAGATGAGCCTCGCCTATGCTGTAGACCGCAAGCAGTTCGGCCAGACGATCGCCAGTTTCCAGCTGGTGCAGGCGATGCTGGCCGACAGCCAGGTGGACCTCCTCACCATCGAGGCGCTGCTGAAGTCGGTCGCCGCCCGCTACGATGCCGGCGAGTCCGTCAGCCTCGAATGCTCGGCGCTGAAGCTGCACGCTTCGGAAGCCGTCGGCCGCATCGCCGACCGCGCCGTGCAGATCTACGGCGGCGCCGGCTACATGGCCGAATATAAGGTGGAGCGCTTCTACCGCGATGTGCGGCTGCTGCGCATCTACGAAGGCACCACCCAGATCCAGCAGACGATCATCGCCAAGCAGATGATCCGCCGCGCCCAAGCCTGAACCGGGAGACAGACCAGATGCGCCGCGCCGCTATCGTTTCGCCCATCCGCACCGCCGTCGGCAAGTTCCAGGGCTCGCTCGCCCCGCTGCAGGCCGGCGATCTCGGCGCCGTGGTGCTGAAGGCCCTGGTCGAGCGCACCGGAGTCGATCCGGAGCGGATCGACGATGTCGTCTTCGCCCAGGGCTATGGCAATGGCGAGGCGCCCTGCATCGGCCGCTGGTCGGCGCTGGCGGCCGGATTCCCGATCGGCATTCCCGGCATGCAGCTCGACCGCCGCTGCGGCTCCGGCCTGCAGGCGATCATCGACGCGGCGATGCAGGTGCAGACGGGCGCCGCCGATCTGGTGGTCGCCGGCGGCGTCGAAAGCATGTCGAACGTCGAATATTATTCGATCGACCACAGGGCCGGCGCCCGCTCCGGCTCGACGACGCTGCACGACCGGCTGACGCGCGGCCGCGTCATGTCGCAGCCGGTTTCGCGCTTCGGCGTCATCACCGGCATGATCGAAACCGCGAACAATCTGGCGACCGACTGGAACATCAGCCGCGAGGCGAGCGACGCCTACGCCGCCCGCAGCCACCAGCGCGCCGCCGCCGCCTGGGCCGCCGGCAAGTTCGACGACGAGCTGGTGCCCGTCGCCGTGCCGCAGCGCCGGGGCGACCCGCTGCTGTTCGCCAGGGACGAAGGCATCCGCGCCGACGCCACGGCGGAATCGCTGGCGGCGCTGAAGCCGCTCGAAAAGGGCGGCGTGGTCACCGCCGGCAACGCCAGCCAGCAGAATGACGCGGCGGCCGCCTGCTTCGTCGTCGCCGAGGACAAGCTCGAAGAACTGGGCCTTCAGCCCACCGCCTGGCTGCACAGCTGGGCCGCCGCCGGCTGCGAGCCGTCGCGCATGGGAATCGGCCCGGTGCCGGCGGTGGAGAAGCTCTTCGCCCGCTACGGCCTCGGCTGGAACGACATCGACCTCGTCGAGCTGAACGAGGCCTTCGCGCCGCAGGTGCTGGCGGTGCTGAAGGGCTGGGGCTGGTCGGACGACGACGGCCGCCACGACATTCTGAACGTGAACGGCTCGGGCATTTCGCTGGGCCACCCGATCGGCGCCACCGGCGGGCGGATTCTCGCCAATCTCACGCGCGAGCTGCATCGGCGCGGCGGCCGCTATGGCCTTGAAACCATGTGCATTGGCGGCGGCCAGGGGCTGGCCGCCGTGTTCGAGCGGGCGTGAAGCCTGTGTTCATCGGCACGGACCAATAAGCGGGGCATGGAAGAGGAGAGGAAAGCAATGAATATCCGCTTCGTGCCCGCTGGCCTGAAGCTGCTGGGCGTGGCGTCCCTGGCGCTGGCGGGTGCCGCATCGGCGCAGACGGCCGGCGACCCGTTGAAGGGCAAGGCGGTCTATAACCGCTGCGTGGCCTGTCACGACATGAAGCCCGGCGTGAACAAGATCGGCCCGTCGCTGAACGGAATCGTCGGCCGCAAATCGGCGACCGTTCCCGGCTTCAACTATTCCCCGGCGATGAAGAAGGCCGGCCTCACCTGGGATCCGGCGACGCTCGACGCCTTCCTCGAAAAGCCGATGAAGCAGATTCCCGGCAACCGCATGGCGTTCGTCGGCGTTCCCAAGCCCGAGGATCGCGCCAATCTCATCGCCTATATGAAAGCTCCGACGAAATGAGCATGGGTGCGCTCGACGGTATTCGCGTTCTCGACCTTTCCCGCGTGCTGGCCGGGCCATGGTGCACCCAGATCCTCGCCGACTTCGGCGCCGATGTGCTGAAGGTGGAAGTGCCCGGCAAGGGCGACGACACCCGCGCCTGGGGGCCGCCCTATCTGCAGGTGGACGGCGGGGACGAGATCGGGACGAGCGCCTATTATCTCGCCTGCAACCGCAACAAGCGCTCGGCGGCGATCGATCTCTCGAACCCCGAAGGCGCGGCGGTCATCCGCCGCCTCGCGGCCGAGGCCGACATATTGGTGGAGAATTTCAAGGTCGGCGGCCTGAAGAAATATGGCCTCGACTATGAAACGCTGAAGGCGATCAACCCGCGCCTCGTCTATTGCTCGGTCACCGGCTTCGGCCAGACCGGCCCCTATGCCGCGCGCGGCGGCTATGATTTCGTGGCGCAGGCCATGGGCGGCTTCATGAGCATCACCGGCGAGGAAGGCGGCCAGCCCCTGCGCGCCGGAGTGGCCATGGCCGACCTGTCCACCGGCATGTACGCCACCGTTTCCATCCTGATGGCGCTGCGCCACGCCGAGCGCACCGGCGAAGGCCAGCAGATCGACCTGTCGCTGCTGGACACGCAGATCGCCATGCTCGCCAACCAGGGGATGAGCTGGCTGGTCGGCGGCATCGTGCCGGGACGGCTCGGCAACCGCCACCCGACGGTGGTTCCCTACAAGACGTTCGAAGTGGCGGACGGCACCATCGTCATCGCCGTCGGCAACGATGGCCAGTTCCGGGCGCTGTGCACCGAACTGGGCGTGCCGGAACTCGGCACCGACCCCCGCTTCGCCACCAGCCGCGCGCGGCTCATCAACCGCGAGGAAATCGAAGCCAGGGTCCAGGAACTGGTGCAGAACCGCGAAGGCGGCCCGCTTCTGGAGCGGATGGCCGTCTGCGGCGTGCCCGGCGGCCCTGTGAACAATATCGACGAGGTCTTCGCCGACCCCTTCGTGGAGGCTCGTAACACCGTCCACCAGTTCCGGCGCGCCGACGGCACCGAAATCCCGAGCGTCGCCTTCCCCGGCAAATTGTCGAGGACACCCGTCAGCTACCGTTACGAGCCGCCGCGCGTCGGCGAGCAAGGCCCGGAACTGCTTCGGGAATGGCTGAACCTCGACGAAGCCGAGCTTTCCACGCTGGTCGAAAGCGGAGCCCTGGTTGACCCGAAAGCAAATTTGCACAATAGTGCAGATTAGAAAATAGGGCGGCCAAGGACGGACAACCGGCTACCGCCCGCGATTCGTTCGAGGGAGACTTGAAGCCATGGCCACCGAAGCCACCCAAACCGATGCGCCCGAAACGCCGGAATATGTAACCTACCGCGTGGAGGACAAAATTGCCTGGGTGATGCTCAATCGCCCGCAATATTCCAACGCGCAGAACTATCGCCTTCTGAACCAGCTGGACGACGCCTTCCGCCGCGCGGTCGACGACGACGAGGTGAAGGTGATCGTGCTGGGCGGCGAGGGCAAGCATTTCTCCGCCGGCCACGACATCGGCACCCCCGAGAAGGACAGCCAGTTCGAACGCGAGCGCAAGGATCTCTGGTGGGATCACAGCAACAAGGGCGGCGCCGAGCGGCAATATGTGCTGGAGCAGGACGGCTATCTCGGCCTCTGCCGCCGCTGGCAGGCGATCCCCAAGCCCACCATCGCCATGGTGCAGGGCGGCTGCATCGCCGGCGGGCTGATGCTGGCCTGGGTCTGCGACCTCATCATCGCGTCCGACGACGCCTTCTTCCAGGATCCGGTCGTCCGCATGGCCTCGCCGGGCGTCGAATATTTCGCCCACGCCTTCGAGCTGCCGCCGCGCGTCGCCCGCGAACTGCTCTACCTCGGCGAGCGCATGCCGGCCGAGCGGGCCTATCAATATGGCATGGTGAACCGCGTCGTCCCGCGCGCCGAGCTTCGCGCCGAAGTCGCCCGCATCGCCGGCCAGATCGCCGCGCACGAGCGTTTCGGCCTGGCGCTGACCAAGCAGGCGGTCAATCTCGTCGAAGACCTGCGCGGCAAGCGCACGGCGATGGACGGCGTGTTCCACATGCACCATCTGGCCCATGCCCATAACCAGTTGACCACCGGGCATCTGGTCGGCGGCCTGGACGCGAAAGCCATGGCCGCCGCGAACAAGAAGCAAGCGGGGGAAGGCTGAGATGGCAACGGCAGCGGCGCAAGTGCAGGACGATCAGCTGATTCTCCCCGGCCTTCCCGCCCGCCTGGCCGAAGCCGCCAGCGCGGCGCAGGCCTGGTCGGCGGCGGTCCGTTCCGAACTCCGCGCCCGCCTCTCCACCGCCGACGGCCGGATCGACCGCAACCGCGCCGACGCCGAGCAGCATCTGGTGCATGGCTTCGGCTGGGTGGCGAGCTACGCCGAGCTGCTCCGCGAAGTGGCGGACTGGGTGCGCGAACTGGAAACCGCCGGCCGCCTCACCGAAATCGAGGCGCTGCTGGCGCAACTGCTGTTCGCGGAATATGCTGCCCAGCTTCGGGGCGGAATCCCGATGAACCAGGGCGAGACCATCCGCCCGCACCAGCTTTCCGACGACCCCGTCGCGCTCGCGCATCTGCAATCCTCGGCGCTCGGCGAACTGATCCGGCTCGGCGGCATGCAGGCGGTGAAAACCGCCATCGCCCGGCATCTGGCGGACGCGCAGGGCCGCGCCACGCTGGAAGACAGCGGCCTCGACGAGACGCTCACCCTCGTGCGCGAACAATTCTTCGCCTTTTCGAACGAAAAGGTCCGCCCCCACGCCCACCAATGGCATCTGGCGGACGAGCTGATCCCCATCGACCTCGTCGACGAGCTTTCCGAAATGGGCGTGTTCGGCATGACCATCCCCGAAGCCTTCGGCGGCCTCGGCATGGGCAAGACGGCGATGTGCGTCGTTTCGGAAGAGCTTTCGCGCGGCTGGATCGGCGTCGGCTCGCTCGCCACCCGCTCGGAAATCGCCGCCGAACTGATCCTGGGCGGCGGCACGCCCGAGCAGAAGCGGCAATGGATCCCGGAGATCGCCAGCGGCGCCATTCTCCCCACCGCCGTCTTCACCGAGCCCGACACCGGCTCCGACCTCGGCGCGCTGCGCACCCGCGCCACGCGCGACGGCGCGCGATATCTTGTCTCCGGCAACAAGACCTGGATCACCCACGCCGCGCGCGCCGACGTGATGACGCTCCTCGTCCGCACCAACCCCGACACCACGGACCATCGCGGCCTCTCCATGCTGATCGCCCCCAAGCCGCGCGGCACGGTGGACACGCCCTTCCCCGCCGAAGGCATGACCGGCGGCGAGATCGAGGTGATCGGCTATCGCGGCATGAAGGAATATGAGATCGGCTTCGACTCCTTCGCCGTTCCCGCCGCCAACCTGCTGGGCGGCGTCGAAGGCCAGGGCTTCAAGCAGTTGATGGCCACCTTCGAAAGCGCCCGAATACAGACCGCCGCCCGCGCCGTCGGCGTGGCGCAGGCGGCGCTCGACGTCGGCCTCTCCTACGCGCTCGACCGCCGGCAGTTCGCCCGCCCGATCTTCGAATTCCCCCGCGTCGCCAACAAGCTGGCGATGATGGCGGCCGAGATCATGGGCGCCCGCCAGCTCACCTATTTCGCCGCCCGCCGCAAGGACGAGGACAAGCGCTGCGATCTGGAAGCCGGAATGGCGAAGCTGGTCGCCGCCCGCGTCGCCTGGGCCGCCGCCGACAACGCCCTGCAGATCCACGGCGGCAACGGCTTCGCCACCGAATATCCGGTCAGCCGCCTGCTGGCAGACGCCCGTATCCTGAACATCTTCGAAGGCGCGGGCGAGATTCAGGCGCAGGTGATCGCCCGGCGGCTATTGGACGAGGGGAACTGAGGCTTCGCCAACGCAGGGGCTCCGCCCCTGCACCCCGGCAGGGGATCACATCCCCTGCACCCCTTTGTTTTCCAGTTACGCACAACCAAAGCGTTATCCCGGGCTTGACCCGGGACAACGCTTTTCCGTTGGCGATACGGTAGCGGAAGAGGCCCAACCCCGGGTCAAGCCCGGGGCGAGCGGTGAAAGCGATATGCGCCTTCGGCGAAAGCCCCCGCCAGCCCGTCAGAAGCTTTTCGGCAGCCCCAGTACATGCGTCGCCACATGGCTCAGGATCAGGTTCGTGGAGATCGGCGCCACCTGATACAGGCGCGATTCCCGGAACTTGCGCTCCACATCATATTCCTCTGCGAAACCGAAGCCCCCATGCGTCTGCAAACACATGTCGGCGGCATACCAGGCCGCTTCCGACGCCAGCATCTTCGCCATATTGGCTTCAGTGCCAGCCGGCTTACCGGCTTCGAGCATATGCGCCGCCTTGTTCACCATTTCAGCAGCAGCGGACACCTGCACATAAGCCCGGGCGATCGGGAACTGCACGCCCTGATTCTGCCCGATGGCGCGGCCGAACACCGAACGGTCGCGCGCGTAAGCCGTGGCGCGGTCGATGAAGAAGCGACCGTCGCCGATCGATTCCGAGGCGATCAGCACCCGCTCGGCGTTCATCCCGTCGATGATATATTTGAAGCCATTGCCTTCCTCGCCGATCAGATTCTCGGCGGGCACTTCTAGATCGTCGAAGAACAGTTCGGTCGTGGCATGGTTCAGCATGGTGCGGATCGGCCGGATCGTCAGGCCATTGCCCACCGCCTCGCGCATGTCCACCAGCAGCACGCTCATACCCTGCGTCGCCTTGCTCACCTGGTCGCGCGGCGTCGTCCGCACCAGCAGCACCATCAGGTCCGAATGTTCGGCACGGCTGATCCAGATCTTCTGGCCGTTGACGATATATTTGTCGCCTTCACGCCGGGCGAAGGTGCTGATGCGGGTGGTGTCCGTACCGCTGGTCGGCTCGGTCACGCCAAAGGCCTGCAGGCGGATTTCGCCGGTGGCGATGCCCGGCAGGTAACGCGCCTTCTGTTCGGCAGAACCATGTTTCAGCACCGTGCCCATGGTGTACATCTGCGCGTGGCAGGCGCCGCCATTACAGCCGGAGCGGTGGATTTCCTCCAGGATCGCCGCCGCCGCGCTAATGCCCAGCCCCGATCCGCCGAACTCCTCGGGGATCAGCACGGACAGGAAACCCTCGCGCGTCAGCGTCTGCACGAATTCCGTGGGATAGGCGCGGTCGCGGTCCAGCGCCTGCCAGTAGGTGCCCGGGAAATCCGCGCACAGCCGGCGGATGGATTCGCGGATTTCGGGATAATTCTGGTCTTCGTCGCTCATGTCGGCTCCGGGAAAAGGATTTGGTCGGGCGGCGGCGAAACCCCCTAGGCCTGGGCGAAACCCTTGCCTTCGGCGGCAAGGCGCTGAAGCAGGGCGGCGGGCTGGAAGCTGTCGCCATGGAGAGCGGCCAGTTCGGAAAGGCGGGCGGAAATCCGGTCGAGCCCCACAAGTTCGCCCCAGAACATCGGCCCGCCGCGATAGACAGGCCAGCCATAGCCGGTCACCCACACCACATCGATGTCAGAAGCCCGGCTGGCGATGCCCTCTTCCAGGATCTTCGCGCCCTCGTTCACCATCACATAGAGGCAGCGCTCGAAAATCTCCTCGTCGGGAATCTCGCGCTGGGCGATGCCCCTGGCGGCGGCGAAATCGCGGATCACCTTCAGCGAAATCTCCGAAGGGGTCGGCTTGCGGCCGGCATCGTAATCATAATAGCCGGCGCCGCTCTTCTGCCCGTGCCGGCCCATCTCGTTCAGGATTTCCCGCACCGTCGCCGACGACGAAGTCTCGCGGTTCCAGCCCACGTCGTTCCCCGCCATGTCGCGCATGCGGAACGGCCCCATGGGCAGGCCGAAGCCTTCCAGCACGGCGTCCACCTGCCAGGGCGTGGCGCCTTCCAGCACGATCCGCTCGGCCTGCGTCTGCCGTTGCAGGTGGATTCGGTTGCCGACGAAGCCGTGGCACACACCCACCAGCACCGGCACCTTGCCGATCCGGCGCGCCAGCTTCATCGACGTGGCGATCACATCCTTCGCCGTCTCGCTGCCCCGCACCACTTCCAGCAGCCGCATGATATGCGCGGGCGAGAAGAAGTGCAGGCCGATCACATCCTGCGGCCGCTTCGTGGCGGCGGCGATCTCGTTCACGTCCAGATAGGAGGTGTTGGTGGCGAGGATGGCGCCGGGCTTCGCCACCGCGTCCAGCTTCGCGAACACCTGCTTCTTGATGTCCATCTGCTCGAACACCGCTTCCACGATCAGGTCGCAGTCGGCGAGATCGGCGTAATCGAGCGTGGGCGTCAGTTGCGCCAGCCGCCCGTCGAAATCCTTATCAGACATGCGCCCGCGCGCCACATTGCCTTCATAGGTCTTGCGAATGATTCCGGTGCCGTGCTCCAGCGCCGCCTCGCTGGTTTCCAGCAGCCGCACGCGGAACCCGCCGTTCAGGAACGACATGGCGATGCCGGTGCCCATGGTGCCCGCGCCCAGCACGCCCACCGTCTGAATGTCGCGCAGCGGCGTGTCGGCGGGCACGTCCGGCACCTTCGCGGCCTGCCGCTCGGCAAAGAAATAATGCCGCTGCGCCGCCGATTGCGAGCCGACCTTCAGTTCCTCGAACCGCGCCCGCTCGAAAACCAGCCCTTCTTCCAGCGGCAGGTCAACCGCCGCCTCGATGCAGCGGATGATCGCTTCCGGCGCCTCAAAGCCCCGGAACTTGCGGGCGTTCGCCTTGCGGAACTCCGCGAAAACCTCGGGCTTGCCGCGCACTTCGGCCAGCTTGTCGCCCAGATCGCCCACCCGCTTCAGCGGCCGCTTTTCGGCCAGCACCGCGCGCGCGAAGGCCAGCGCGTCGCGCTTCAGATGGCCCTCCTCGGCCAGCGCGTCCAGCAGCCCGATCTTCAGCGCTTCCTTCGCCGGCACCTGGTCGCCGCTGGTGATCAGCGCCAGCGCTTTTTCCACCCCCACCACGCGCGGCAGCCGCTGCGTGCCGCCGGCACCGGGCAGCAGCCCCAGCTTCACTTCCGGCAGCCCCAGCTTCGCGGACGGCACGGCGATGCGATAGTTGCCGACCAGCGCGATCTCCAGCCCGCCGCCCAGCGCCGTTCCATGGATCGCCATCACCACCGGCTTGCCGGTCGCTTCCATCACGTCCTGCACTTCGCGGAAGCTGGGCGAAACCGGCGGCTTTCCGAATTCGCTGATGTCGGCGCCGGCCATGAAGGTCTGCCCTTCGCAGATCAGCACCACGGCCTCCACCGCCGGATCGGCCGCCGCCGCTTCGAACGCCTGCTTCAGCCCGCCGCGCACGGCCGCCGAAAGCGCGTTCACCGGCGGCGAGTTGACGGTGACGACGGCAATGCCGCCCTCGTTCGCCCAGGTCACGACCGAGGTTACTGCGGGGTTTCCGGTTGCGTTCAAGCTATCCTCCTCGGCGCCATTCGGCTGATTGCGATTGCCGCCCGTCCGCCCCATGGTCCTGCGGCACGAGCTCTCCCAAGTCTTCGCCGTCCGCTTATCACCCGCCCGGAAAAGCGACAACAGTTTTTGCACTCAACTGCACTTTTAGGCCAGCGTCGCGCGGTTGAGGGGCGGCCTGCAAGCTGCCATAGGGGCGGCATGATCCGAATCCACCCGCTCGGCGGCATCGGCGAAATCCTGCCCGGCTGCGCGCTGGGCGCGACGCTTTCCGACGCCCTTGCCGCCACCGTGCCGGACGCCCGGCCCGACGATGTGCTGGTCGTCACCTCCAAGATCGTCTCCAAGGCGGAAGGCCGCTTCGCCGACCTCGCCACCGTGCAGCCAACCGCCGAAGCCGTCGAGCTGGCGGAAAAGGTGCGAAAGGACGCACGGCTGGTGCAACTGGTGCTGGACGAAAGCGTCGGCATCGTCCGCGCCGCGCCGCATGTGCTCATCACCCGCCACCGCACGGGGCATGTGATGGCGAACGCCGGGATCGACCGCTCCAACCTCGGCCAGGAAGGCGACCTGGCCCTGTTGCTGCCGCTCGACCCGGACCGCTCGGCCGAAGCCCTGCGCGAAGCGCTTGGCGCCCGCTGGCCCGAACCGCCCGCCGTCGTCGTCTCCGACAGTTTCGGCCGGCCCTGGCGCTACGGCACCACCAATGTCGCGGTCGGCGCCAGCGGCTTCCCCAGCCTCCTCGACCGGCGCGGAGAGCCGGACCGCGACGGCCGGCCGCTGGAAGTAACGCAGATGGCGCTGGGCGACATGATCGCCAGCGCCGCCGGCCTCGCCATGGGCGAAGGCGCGGAAGGTATCCCGGCGGTGCTGGTGCGCGGCTTCCACTGGTCGGTGCCCGCGCGCCCCGCCGCCGACCTCATCCGCCCGCTCTCCGAGGATCTGTTCCGATGAAGAGCGTCGTCCTCACCGGCGGCGTCGGCGGCGCCAAGCTCGTCCTCGGCCTGATCCACGCCCTTCCCGCGGCCGACGTCACCGCCATCGTCAACAGCGCCGACGACTTCCGCCACTTCGGCCTCGCCATCTCGCCCGATATAGACACGCTGCTCTACACGCTGTCCGGCAAGGCCAACGCCGCGCAGGGCTGGGGGCGGGAGGGCGAAAGCTGGGCCTTCATGGAGGCGCTGCGCTCGCTGGGCGGCGAAGACTGGTTCGCGCTGGGAGACGGCGACCTCGCGCTGCACGTCCTCCGAACGGCAAGGCTCGCCGCCGGAGAGTCGCTGTCCGCCATCACCGCCGATTTCGCCCGCAAATGGGGCATCGGCGCCCGCATCCTGCCGATGAGCGACGACATAGTCGCAACGCAACTCGTCACCGACGAAGGCCGGCTGGATTTCCAGCGCTACTTCGTCGAACGCCGCTGCCAGCCCGTCGTGCGCAGCGTGGAATTCGCCGGCGCCGCCACCGCCAGACCAGCCCCCTGCGTGGTGGAAGCCCTGCTCTCCCCGGAAACCGACGCCATCCTGATCGCGCCATCCAACCCTTTCCTCAGCGTCGATCCGTTACTGGCTATCCCTGCCATCCGCGAGGCGCTCCGGCAGGCGTCGGCCCCCATAGTCGCCGTTTCCCCCATTCCCGGCGGCCAGGCGGTGAAAGGCCCGACCGCCAAGCTGATGCGGGAATTGGGGCTGGAGGTGAACGCCGCGGCCATCGCCCGCCATTATCAGGGAATAGCGGACGCCCTGCTTCTGGACGACCGCGACCCGCCGGCCGACATCCACATGCCGTACGCGCGGACGGACACGCTGATGCAGACGCTGGACGACCGGGTGCGGGTCGCCCGCGCCGCCCTCGCGCTCGCCGCTTCGGTCGCGCCTTGAACTGGACGGCGCTCGTCCCGCTGAAACCGGCCGGAGACCGCAAGAGCCGGCTGGCCGAGGATTTGGCGGCGGACGAACGCACCAGCCTCAGCGAGCAGCTTCTGGCGCATGTGCTGCGCGTGCTGGAGCAAAGCCCCGCTATCGGCCGCATCCTGTTGCTGTGTCAGCAACCCCCGGCCTTCTGGCAAGGCGAATGGATCGCCGACCACGGGCGCGGTCTCAACCCGGAACTGGCGGCCGCCCACCGTTCGCTCGCGCAAGCCCCGGTCCTCGTCGTCCACGCCGACCTGCCGCTTCTGAGCGAAGCCGATGTGGCCGCCATCACCGCCGACGCCGGCAACTGGGCAATCGCGCCGGACCGGCACGGCCTCGGCACCAACGCCGTCGCCATCCCGGCGCATACGCCGTTCGACTTCCAGTTCGGCGCCGACAGCTTCGCCCGCCACCGCGCCAGCAACCCCGGCGAGCCGCTGGTCATCAAACGCTCCGGCTTCGCGCTCGACATCGACACGCCGGACGACATCCGGCGCGCCGCGTCGCTTGGCAGCCCGCTGTTCCGAAAGCCCGTCAGCCCCTGAGTTCGGCGATCGCCTCGGAAACGCTCAGCGTCCGCCGCGCCTCGGCGACGTGCAGCACCTCCACCAGCTTGCCCTTGAAGGTGGCGACCCCCTTGCCCTCGGCGGCGGCGGCCTCATGCGCGGCGATCAGCCCACGCGCGTCCTCCACTTCCGCCTCGCTTGGCGAGAAGATGCGGTTCACCGCCTCGATCTGGTCGGGGTGGATGCAGGTCTTGCCGTCGAAGCCCAGTTCCAGCCCCTGCCGCGCCTCGGCCTCCAGCCCGGCGGGATCGCGAATGTCGGTGTAGACGCCGTCGAAGGCCGGAATCCCCGCCATCCGCGCCGCCAGCAGGATGCGGCTGGCGGAGAAGATCAGCGGCAGCCGGTCCGGGCCGGGCTTCGCCCGCAGATCCTTCGCCAGATCGGCGAAACCCGCCACCAGCGCCGCCACGCCCGGCGTCGTCGCCACCGCTTCCGCCAGCAGCACCGCGCGCGGCGTCTCGATCATCGCCCACACCGGCTTGCCGCCGGCCAGCGCCACCGCCTTCGCCGCATCTTCCGGCCCATCCACCTTGGGCACCACCACGCCATCGGCGCCCGAAGCCGCGACCGCTGCGAAATCCGCCTCCGACCAGGCGGTCGCAAGGCTGTTCACCCGCACCAGCATTTCCCGCCGGCCCCAGCCGCCGGCGGCGATCGCCGCCACGGCGGCCTCGCGGGCGCTGTCCTTGGCCTCAGGCGCCACGGCATCCTCCAGGTCCAGGATCACCGCATCGGCGGCAAGCCCCCTCGCCTTTTCGATCGCGCGCGCATTGGCGGCGGGAAGATAAAGCACCGAGCGGCGCGGGCGGAAATCCGTCATAACATGTCCTTCTTGCCCGGAAGTGAAATATTCGCCCCTGCTATCGAGGCCTGCGGCAAAGGCAAGAGCGCCGGCCTCGAAATCCTTCGATCGCACCTCAAACACTCGACGATCGCAAGAAGGCGGCGGCCCCCTGCTCGTGCACGCAAAGCAGGGTGTGGCTGATATCCTGCTGGGCCGTAGGCCGCACACAGCCAAGCAGATAGGTGAGGAGCGTCTTCACCATCGCATCGATCATCCGCTCGTCGGGCAATTGCCCGTTTACCCATTGGCTGACCACGATCATCCGCTGCGCGTCCAGATCGGTCAGCAATTGCTCCACTGTCATCCAGGGCTGCAAAAGCCCTGAATCGGCAAGCTTTTCCACATAGGGCCTTTGCGACAGGCTGGTGATGGCATGCATCGCCGCGCGCAATTCCCGGCTGGAAGCGGGGTTGAAATAGAAAGCGGTAAGGGCTGCGATATAGCCCCGCATGCCCAGGTTGCGCGTGCCGATCCCCACCATCCGCTCGATCAGCCGCTCCAGCGATCCCGGCGGATGGTGATAGGGGATCAGGCTTTCCGAACGCTCGAAAAGGTCCAGCATGGCCGCCGCCATCAGATCGTCGCGCGTGCCATAGCGCTGGTAGATCGTCTGCCGCGCGACCCCGGCGCGGCGGCACACCTCGTTGACGCTGAAGCCGTCGACCCCCTGTTCTGACATCAGCTCGCGCGTCGTTTCGAAGATACGCCGCCGGCGCTCCGCCATCGCCGCGCTCGCATAGCCGTCCTTCGATTTGCTCCTGACACGCATCCATTCGGTCCCCTCGCGCACCTGATGAACGAAGTCCGTCACAGAGACCAGATGCCAGCCTCGTAAAAAATTTACATATGACTAATTTTAATTGCCACCACGGAAACCGGCAGGCATATTCCCCGCAACAAGCCGAATCATGGGGAGAGTGCGATGTCCGGTCCGCTGGAGCATCTTGTCGTCGTCGAAGCGGCGTTCGTCATGCCCGGCGCCATCGCCGGCATGCTGCTCGCCGACCATGGCGCCGAAGTCATCAAGGTCGAACCGCTCGGCGGAAGCTTTTTCGCCCACGACCTGTCCAGAAAGGGCTGGGATCGCGGCAAGATCAGCGTGGAACTGGATTTCGCCGACGAGGAACAACTGGCAAGCCTGTTCGACCTCCTGCGCGGCGCGGATGTATTCCTGCACGCCTTCGGGGAAGAGGAGGCGTGCGCGCTCGGCCTGGATGCGGCCAGCCTCGAAAAGCGCTTCCCGCAACTGATCGTCTGCAACCTGCTGGCCTACAACCGGGAAACGCCTTTTGCCGCGCGCCCCTATGGCGAATCCCTCGCCGCCGCCCTGCTGGGAACGATGATCGACAAGGGCAGTTCCCACCGCGACGGCCCCATGTATCTGGGCCACCCCGCCCTGCATTACGGGCAGGCCTTCCTGGCGGTGATCGGCATTCTGTCCGCCCTACGCGCCCGCCGCTCGATCGGCGAGGGGCAGCTTGTCGAAGCCTCGCTTCTGGACGCGATGCTGGCGCAAAGCCCGATGAACCACTGGTGGCAGGAAGACGGCATCTCCTACATCAAAAAGGGCGATTCCGGCTCGCCGGACCGTTTCGGCCGTGTGCGGCTGGTCACCACCATGTTCGAATGCGGCGACGGCAAGTTCCTGCAAATCCACACCGGCTCGGGCGGCTTCAAGCCGGCGATGGACATCCTCGGCTTCGGCGTGCGGGTCCGCGCGGTGCAGGGGCCGGAAATGGCGGTGCCGCTCGACGACGACGAATATCAATGCAGCCGCGTCGAGATCTTCGATGTGTTCCGCACGAAGCCGCGCGACGAATGGATCCGGCTCTTCCACGCGGCGGACGTCGCTGCCCTCCCCGTGCTGGAACCGGCGGAAATCCTGCTGGATGATCAGGTCGAGTTCGTGAAGATGCGGATTGCGCTCGCCGACCCGGATTTCGGCACCATCCATCAGGCCGCACCCGCCGTGCGCTTTTCCCGAACGCAGGTCTCCACACCTGCCCCCGCGCCGCTCGTCGGCCAGCACAACCAGCGGCTGCCAGCGCTCGCCGCCCGCCCGGCGAAGCCGGCATTTCCCGCGACCCGCCCGATCCGGCGGGCGCTCGAAGGCGTGCGCGTGGTCGACTTCTCCTCCTTCTTCGCCGTCGGCTTCGGCGGGCGCCTGCTGAACGACCTCGGCGCCGATGTCATCAAGGTCGAAACCCCATCGGGGGACCAGATGCGCCCGTTGCCCGACGTGTTCGACGCCTGCCAGCGCGGCAAGCGCAACATCGTGCTCGACCTGAAGACGCCCGAGGGGCTTGCCGTCGCCCACCGGCTCGTCGCCACCGCCGACATCGTCACCCACAATCTGCGCCCCGGAAAGGCCGACAAGCTCGGCATCGGCTATGAGGCGCTCGCCGCCGTCAACCCCGATCTCATCTACGCCTATCTTCCAGGCTATGGCTCCAAAGGCCCGAAATCGCTCCTCAAAAGCTTCGCCCCGCTGGTCAGCGGCTGGACCGGGCTGCTCTATGAGGGCGGGGGCGAGGGCAACAGCCCGAACCGCTCGGTTTTCGGCAACGAGGATTACAACAACGGTTTCCTCGGCGCCGCCGCGCTGCTGATGGCGCTGGAGAACCGGGCCGAGCGCGGATATGGCGAATATATCGAATGCCCGCAGCTCCACTCCAGCCTGTGGACGACCTCCGAGCATTTCCTCGATGCCGGGATGAAGCCCGTCTACGGTCTGCGGCTCGACCGCGAACAACAGGGCTTCAACGCCCTCGACCGCATCTACCGCACGGCCGACGGCTGGCTGTGCATCTGTTGCCGGCAGGACGACCGCTTCGCCGCCCTCATGCGGGCAATCGGCCGCGAAGAGCTTGCCGGCGACAGCCGCTTCAGCGGGCCGAAGGAGCGCAGCGCCCATGACCGCGAACTGCGCGAAATCCTCACGCCATTTTTCGCCGCCCTTTCATCGCAGGATGCCTTCCGCCTGCTGGACGCCGCAGGGGCTGCCTGCGAGATCGCGCGGGAAGAGCAATGGGTCGACGACGCGCTGTTCGAGGACTGGATGGTGGAAAGCAACCGCGCGATCGAGACACGCAATTCCATGTATGGCCATGTCCGGGAATTCGGATTGTTCAACCGCCTTTCGAAAACGCCCGGCCACGCCGCCGGATCGGCGCCGCGCCTCGGCCATCACAGCCGGGCCATCCTGGCCGAGATCGGCTACACGCCGGACGAGATCGAGCAACTGCTGGAGCGCCGCATCGCCATACAGGCGGCGGACGTCGAAGGGCGCATTGCCTCTGCGGTTTCGGCCTGAAGGGATGGCCGTGGCCGACGAGATTCCGCTGCGCCCCCTGCCATGGCCGGACGCGATCAGCGCCGGCTTCTGGGAGGGCGCGAAAGCCGGTGAACTGCGCATCCAGAAGTGCCGATACTGCGAGCGCTGGCAGCATCCGCCGGCCATCGCCTGCATGGCCTGCGGCAGCGAGGAACTGGGCTTCCAGCCGCTGCCCGGCGGCCTCCGCCTCTATTCCTGGACCGTTCTGCACGATGCGCCCGCTCCGGGCTTCAAAACCATGCTCCCGCTCATTCTGGGGCTGGCGGAAGCCGAGGCGCAGCAAGGCCTCCTCATCGCCGCCAACATCCTCGGCACCGGGGAAAGCGCGCTGCGGCTGGGAATGCCGCTAACTCCGGTCTTCGAACCCATCGGAGAGGGCCACGTCCTCGTCCAGTTCAAGCCGGCGACCGGCCAATGATCTGGGAACATCGGAACCGAATCGCGGTGGCCGGCGTAGGCTACAGCGCCATCGGCCGGCGCAGCGGCCGAACGCTCGCCTCGCTGACGCTGGAGGCTTGCAAGGCCGCGCTCACCGATGCCGGTCTCGACCAGCGCGAGGTGGACGGCATCGCCACCTCCCCCAGCATGCCGCGATATGGTGGCCGGAAGGGCGTCGACGAAGGCGTCGACGTGGTGACGCCGCACTATCTTGCCGAGCTTCTGGGCGTGGCGCCGCAGATCGCCTGGACGGGCAGCACCAACGCCATGGTGACGCAAAGCCTGATCGACGGCGCGCTGGCGATCGCAGCGGGCCTGTGCCGGCATGTCCTCGTCTACCGCGCCCTGCACGTGCCCGACGGGCGCTATGTGAACTTCGACAGCGCCTTTGCGACCGGCCCCGACCAGTTCCTCGCCCCCTATGGCTTCAGCATGCCGCCCGCCTGGGTTGCCACGGTGATGCGGCGCTATTTCGAGCTTCATGGATATAGCCGCGCCGATTTCGCCCGCTACATCGTCGACAACCGCGACAACGCCCGGCGCAACCCGAACGCCTGGTGCCGCGACAAGCCGCTCAGCGCCGAAGACTATCTCAGCACACGCATGATCGCCGACCCGGTGTCCATGCTGGACTGCGACCTGCCGGTGGACGGCAGTTGCGCCCTGCTCCTCACCACCACTGAACGCGCCCGCGACCTGCGCCGGAAACCCGCGCTCCTCACCGGCTTCGCCGCCTCCACGCACAATGGCGGCAGCGCCATTCCGATGACGCTGGAACATATGCTGGAAGGCGGACGGCAGGTGGCGAAGCGGTTGTGGGAAACCACCGGCCTCTCCCCCGCCGAGGTCGGCAGCGCCCAGCTTTACGACGGCTTCAGCATGCTGGTCGTCACCTGGCTGGAATCCATGGGCTTCTGCAAGGACGGAGAGGGGCTTGCCTTCCTCCGCGACGGCCATGGCGCGTTGAGCGGAAGCCTGCCCGTCAACACCGGCGGCGGCGCGCTGGGCGAAGGCCGGCTGCACGGCATGACCCAGATAGCCGAGGCGGTGCTGCAAGTAAGCGGCCGGGCCGGGGAGCGGCAGGTGGAAGGCGCGCAGCATTCGCTCGCCACCATCTCCAACGGCCTCAGCAAGGCCACCGCTTTCCTATTCGCGCGAGCCGATTGAGGCCGGTGCGGATCAGCGCGCCTTCACCTCATCCTGCGCCGCCACCACAAGGTCGAACGGCGGCACTTCGGAAAGCGCCGATCTCAGGATGCTTTCCAGCGGCATCTGCAGCAGCACGAGCAGGCTGAGCGGCGCCACCGCCGCCAGGATCATGGAGGCGATCGCCCATTTGCCGATCGGCAATATGCCCATCGATTGCACCGTGCCATGGACGGCGGCGAAATCGGCCATCGCCGAAGGGCTGGGGCTTTCCAGCAGCTCCGCATCTTCCGGGCGCGCGCGCCGGACCCAGTTGCGCTCGAAGGCATCGGCCATGTCCTGCGCGATCCGTCCGTAATCGAAGATGCCGTCGCGCTTCGCCCGGAGCAGGGTCGGCGTGATCAGCAGCAAGGGGGTCAGCAGCACCGCGGGCCCCAGCAGGGCGAAGGCCACCAGCGTCGGGAACTGCTCGGGCAGCGATTCCCCCAGATGCGCGATCCGGTTGGCGACGATTCCGGCCAGCAGCGCGCTGCCGACGAACAGCACCACGGCCAGCCGCTGCTGCACGAACCCCAGATAGGCCAGCCCCGCCGCGCCGTCCGCATGCGCCGGGTTCGGCTTCAGCCTCAGCACGGCGAAGCTGGCGAGGAACATAGTCCACAAGGCGATCCGCCAGCACCACATCAGGATCGCGAAGCGCAGCAGCGTCATCGCCACGATCGTGTACCAGAGGCCGGCCGGCTTCAGCGCCCCGTCGCTGGCGAACCCCCACCCCTCCAGCCCGATGAGCCTGGCGGGCAGGACCGGATTGAGGATGCTGGTCAGCGCCGCGGCCAGCAGGATCAGCAGCTCGATGGCCCGGCTCTTTCGAAGCAGGTGCAAGGTGGCGATCCAGCGGGCGCAGGCCATATGCTGCTCGTCCGACAAGATGGGCAGGCTGAGGCTGTGCGCCAGCGCCTTGTCGATGACGCCCTGGATCTGCGGCGCCGCCAGGATCAGCAGCGGCAAGGCGACCAGAAGCCGGGCGAACAGGCTGTAGTCCCGTTCCAGCCTGACCTCGACGCCGGCCCCCCTGTCCGCCAGCAGCAGGATGGGGCCGACGGCGACCGCCACCGCGAGCGCCGCCAGAACACCCGCCTGCACCCGGCCGAGACCGAAGCCGGCGGCCCTGGCCAGCAGGCCATCCTTCGATCGGCTTTCCGCGTCCATGCAAGGCCCTCCCGGCGAATTCCCAGGAACATTAGAGGCTGCGGCCAGGGCGACTGTCCAGAACTGGGCAAACGCCCTGCTGCATCGGGCGCACGGCACCCGGGAAAGCCGGATTTCCCGCCACGATCGCATGAAATTGGACAATTCGCCGCCGGCGAATGTGCGACCAAACCATATGGGCAATCGACGCAGGTGTCGGATGCCGGGGAAACCGAGGGGGTATTCCAGATGCGAACGATGATCCTTGCCGCCATTCTCGCCGCCACGCCTGCCGTCACCGCGCCCGCCGCCGCCCAGACGCCCGCGCCGCAGGCCGGCGCCGCGCTCGATCCCGAGGCGGCCGAAGCGCTGAACCGCATGGGCGCCTATATGCGCACCCTCAAGAGCTTCGAGGTGAAGTCGGACGCGACGTTCGAGCGGGTCTACGAGAATGGCCAGAAACTGCAGTTCGGCACCGTCACCACCTATCGGGTGAAGCACCCCGACCAGCTGCAGGCCGAGATCGCCACCGACCGCAACCAGTGGAAGATCTTCTACAACGGCAAGCAGCTCTGGCTGGTGGCCCCCAACAGCTCGAAATACACCACATTTTCCGTCAGCGGATCGGTCGCCGACGTGCTGACCCGCGCCCGTGACAATTGGGGGCTGGATTTCCCGCTGCAGGATCTTTTCCGCTGGGGCTCGCCCACCGCCACGGTCGAGCAGCCGTCTTCCGGCTTCAAGGTCGGCGACACCACGCTCGGCAACACGCCGGTCACGCAATATGCCTTCCGCCAACCCGGAATCGATTTTCAGATCTGGATCGTGAAGGGCGAGCAGCCGCTCCCCGCCAAGATGGTGATCACCAATCTCGACGTGCCCGAGCAGCCGCAGTTCGTGACCCGCTTCACCTGGAACCTGAACCCGGAGCTTCCGTCCGGCAGCTTCAGCTTCCACCCTTCGTCCAGGGATCAGCGCGTCACCTTCGGCGCCGATGCCGCAGCCGAAAAGTGAAAGGACGCAGCATGAAGCTTCTCGCAACGATGGCCGGCGCGCTGGCGCTGACGATGTCTCTGACGATGTCTCTGGGCACCTCCGTGGAGGCCCGCCCCTCCCAGGCCGGCCCGGCGCAAGCGGGCAAGGTGAAGGCGCAAAGCCGCAGCAGCGTCAACACGCGGCCGCAGCACCAGGTCAGCAACCAGCAGGCCTACAAGGCCGGCAAGGCGGCGGGCGGCCGGCAGCAGCGCGACGTGGTCGTGGTGGGGAACCCCGGCCACGGCCATTATGACAACGGCCATTACAACGGCCCGCGCGACTGGGACGACGATGACAATGAAGTGCTGGAATTCATCGGCAAGACGGCCGCGGTGACGGCGGGCGTTTCGGTGGTGACGGCGGTGATCGGCGAAGTGGTGAAGGACCAGCCCTCCGGCTGCCAGCCGGCCAATATCGGCGGGCAGCAGTATCTGAACTGCAACGGCACCTTTTACCAGCCCGTTCCCAACGGCTATCAGGTGGTCGCCCCACCGCAATAAGGTCTGGCCGCAAGGGGGAGGAGCCGAGATGGACATGCTGACGCTCATCAAGCTGGCGCTGCTCTCCAGCATCATGCTGGTGGTGCTGTCGTTCGGCATGGGCACATCGCTGAAGGAAGCGACGGCCTTCCTTCGCCAGCCGGCGCTGGCCGGCAAGGCGATGCTGTCGATGTTCCTCATCCTGCCGCTGTTCGTGCTTCTGATGGTTGCGCTGTTTCCGCTGAAACCGGCCGTGGTCTTCACCCTGCTGGCGCTGGCGGTCTCCCCCATGCCGCCCGTCTATCCGGGCAAGGCGCAGCAGCAGGGCGGCGGCGACAGCTATGTGATGGGCCTGTTCGTGCTGGCGACGGCAGTCTCGCTGATCGCCGCGCCCATCCTGCTGACGCTCGACGAATATCTGCTGGGCATGCCCTTCCCCTTCGAGATGCTGCCCGTCCTGCGGACTCTCATCCTCACCATCGCCGCGCCGCTGGCCGTCGGCCTGTTCATCGCCGAGCGCTTCCCGGCCGTCGCCGACAAGCTGCGCCCGCCGGCCGCCGCGCTGGGCAAGGGCCTGCTGCTAGTGTCGGCGCTGGCGCTGCTGCTCGGCTCCTGGAAGGCGATGCGCACCGCCGTCGGAGACGGCACTCTCCTCGCCATTTTCGCCATGGTGATCGTCGGACTGGCGTCCGGCTATCTGCTGGGCGGGCCGGGCAAGGGCAATCGCGCGGCGCTGGCGACCGCAACGGCGCTTCGCCACCCCGGCGTGGCGCTGCCGCTGGCCGCCGCGGCTGCCGTCCCCACCGACAGGCCCGCGGTTCTGGGCACGGTGCTTCTCTACCTGCTGGTGAACGTGGTCGCCGGCGGAATCCTCAACCGCAGACTGCAGGCCTGATTAACTTTTCGGTCGGGGCCGCCGAAGCCCCGCAGAAGCCCATTGTCACTTCCACCGGATTCAGCCTATCTGAAGTCATGGTGGGGCGAAGCCAGCTACTGCAGGGGCTGTCGAAGCTTTCCGCGGAAGGGCGCGAACTTCTGTCGGAAACCGGCTGGCTTTCCCGCATGCCGGAGGAATTCCAGGACGCTGTCTTTTCCATCATGGTCTTCCGCAGGGCGCCGGCCGGGCTGGAGTTCGCCCATGCCGACGACAGGAACCCCGGCCTCGTGGGCATCGCCAGCGGCTGCGTCGAGATAGGCTTTGCCGAAGGGCATCCGGAAACGCGCTCGATGCATCTCGCCTATACCGGCTTCTGGTCCGGCTACAAGACGCTGCTGGGCCAGCCCCGGTATCTGTCGCTTCAGGCGCGGACCGACGTGCTGTGGGGCATGGCGACCCGCGCTTCCATGGAACGCATCCTGAGGGAAAATCCGCAATGGTGGCGGCATATCCTGGTGATGGCCGACGAACTGGTGAATGTGGCGGCCTCGGGCTTCGCCGACCTCACCCGCCAATCCAGCGAGGTGCGCGCCATCGCCGTGCTGCTGCGGCTGGCGGATTGCCGTTACCGCGATCCGCCGGAGGATCTGGAGGCCGAAATCCGCATCAGCCAGACAGATCTCGCCGCCATGTCGGTGATGTCCCGCAACACCTTCAATTCCATCCTGAACCGGCTGGTGGAGCAGGGGCTGCTGGAAATCGGCTACCGCAGCATCATCCTGAAGAATCCCGCCGCGCTTCGCGCGATCGTGCACGCCGACTATTGAGCCCGCTCTTCCGGGCCGGGCGCATGCACGACGCAGCGGAAGCCGACATGACTCATGCCGGAATCGATGCTCTGCGCGTGGCGGGCGGCCGGGCGATAACGGCGGCAATAGCTGGGCGCGCACAGATGCGAGCCCCCCTTCAACACCTTGCGCGGAATCGGCACCGACGGCGCCGCCGGGTCATAGCTGGCCTCCAGCATGGCGCCGCGCGGATCGACGGGCGCACAGCAGGCCCTCTTGGGAAACAGCAGATGCCGGTCGGCATACCAGTCGGCGGTCCACTCCCAGACATTGCCGATCATGTCGTGCAGGCCGAAGCCGTTGGCCGGATAATGCCCGACCGGAGATGTGCGCACGAAACCGTCCTCGGCGGTGTTTCCATGCGGAAACTCGCCTTGCCAGACATTGGCCATATGCCGGCCCTCCGGCTCCAGCTCCCGGCCCCAGGCGAATTCCAGGCCGCTGTTGCCACCCCAGGCGGCATATTCCCATTCCGCCTCGGTCGGCAGCTCCTTGCCGGCCCAGCCGGCATAAGCCTCCACATCCGCCCAGGCGACATGCACGACCGGATGATCCAGCAGTTCCTCGATGCCGCTTCCCGGGCCGGTCGGATGGCGCCAGTCGGCGCCCGGCGTCCACGCCCACCACTGGCTCCAGTCGTCCAGGCGGACCGGCCCTTCGGTCGGCGTGAACACCAGGCTCGCCGCCACCAGCATCTCGGGAAGCGCGCCGGGATAATCGCGGGGATCGGGCACCTGTTCGGACACCGTCACATATCCGGTCTCCGCCACGAAACGGGCGAACTGGCGGTTGGTGGTGGGCGCGAGGTCGATCCAGAAACCGGATACCACCACATCATGCGCGGGCGCTTCCTCGCGATAATGCACGTCAGAGCCCATGCGGAACGTCCCTCCGGGAATCCAGACCATGCCATCGGTCACGGACTGGAGGGCCGTCATCAGTAGACCCATTGCACGCGCGAGAGGATCGTGTCGGTCTGGCCGCGCACGCCCATGCGGTCGAGCCAGACATGCCCCCAGGCCAGCCCCAGCTTCCAGCGGTGCGTCGCCCACCAGTTGACCCCCAGATCGGTGCGGCGGAAGCGGCCGCCGTCGATCGGGCCGTCGCGCAGATCCACATCCGAATAGCGGACCACCAGTTCCGGCGCCCCCCAGCGTCCCTTGGGAACGACGCGGCGGGCATAGCCGACATTGCGGTCATAGGGCCGATGGTCCCCGGTCAGGATCCAGTTGCCGGCCAGATACCAGCCGGTGAAGCGCGGGTTGCCGCTGGCGGGCGCATCGACGTCGGCCACGACATATTCGCCCAGCAGCCCGAAACCGTTGAGGGAAAGCAGCCCCTCCACCCCCAGGTGCAGCGCCCCGTCGGCCGTGAACTTGCCGGTGTCGACGAAATAGTCGGAGACATTGCTGCCGGGCCGCCCCCGATACCGCATCTCGCCCTTGGCCGCGACATGGCGGGCCGAAAGGCCCAGATGCAGATAGCGCCCCGCATCCTCCGGCGCCCAGAGGAGGGCGGTGATCCGGCCGCTCGCGTCCACGCCCCGCCGTTCCTTCGCCCCTATGTCCCAGTCGTCGTTATAGACGCCGGCGCTGAACGTCCCCCGCTTCGCCGGTCCCCAGACATGCGTCAGCTTCAGCCCGGTGTTGCGGGATATGAAGAAGGGCGAAAGCACGCGCTCCGCGCCCGGCAGGTTCGCGGCATCGCCCACCATCTCATAGGCGAAGGTCTCTTTCGTCTTGCCCACCTGCAATTTGGTGCGGCTGCCGATCGGGAAGCTCAGACTCATGTCGGTCAATTGCCACGTCGTGTCGGGGTCGCCATCGAACCCCTTATATTCGCCGCTCAACTGGAACCCGACCCGATAGCCGCCGCCGATCGAGCCGTTCAGCATCAGGCGGCCGGCCCGCAGCTCCCATTTGTTCCTCTGCTCGCCCATCTGCTGCAGGCTCGCCTCGTCCTGGCTGAAGCCCGTATGGTCCAGCAGCACCACCAGGCCGGGCTTCACCTCGAAGAAGCCCGGCTCGTCCGGCTTCAGGTCGGGGACCGGATCGGGAACGGCATAGCCAGCGGACGCCGGCGTGGCGACGGCCTCGCCCGTGGCCGTTCCCATGGGAGTCTGCGTGGACTTGGTCGCCTGCCCGAAGGCCGCCACCGACAGGCTGAGGCAAGTCAGCGACACCAGGCATGTCGAAAGCCGGCGGCCCGAAGCGACCATGCTCAACGCCCCTCGAGCCCCGAACGGCCCTCGCCGCGCTTCTCGCTATAGGATTCGATATCCTTCACCAGGAAATAGTTCAGGAATGTGCGGACGGCGGCGATGGCCGCCAGCATGCCGATGGAATCCCAGCTCGGCGCGATCGCGGTGCGGATGATGTCGGCTGCAAGGGCGAATTCCAGCGCCAGCACGATCCACAGCGCGAAGCGGAACCACACTTCGCGGCGGACGCCCTGCCCCATCCCCCGGGTCGCGATCGCCTTCACCGTCCCAACCACGGCCTCGAGCGCCGCATAGGCCAGCAACAGCACCACGATCGCCTCGATGCCCAGGGCTACGAAGCCCGCGACTTCCTGGAATGTCTCTTCTACCATTTACGCCTCCGCCCCCTGCCCGCCTGAACATAGCGAAGGCAGAAAGCCGCATTGCTTGAAACTGGGCAATCCCTCCCCAGGCCCTGCAATAGGGTCGAGGCCTGTGCCGCAGGCGGCACCTGAGCAGCAACTGCATGGGGGAGGAAACCGACATGGCCTATGAGGATCTGGACCAGAACACGCGCATGTCCTCGATGCGGACGACCGCCAGCTTCCAGCGCACGCGCCTCTCGTCCGACCGCACGCTGATGTCCTCGATGCGGACCTCGCTTTCGCTGATCGGCTTCGGCTTCACCATCTTCTCCTTCTTCCGCTCGCTGGGCCGCGACCATCTGCTCGGCCCGAATGTGCCGGAAACCGCCCCCGCCCTTTTCGGCCTTTCGCTGGTGACGCTCGGCGTGCTGGTCCTCGCGCTTGGAATCGCCGCCGATTACCGCTTCAACGCCAATCTCCGGCGCCAGCGCGACGGCTTCCTTGCCGAAGGCATTCTGCGCCCGGACGATCTCTACCCGCGTTCCTGGGTGCTGCTGATCGCCTTCCTGCTGCTGCTGGTGGGCCTTGCCGCCCTCTTCAGCATCCTCGTCAGCTTCATCGGCTGAACNTCCCCCCCCCGGCCTCTTCATTCGCGATTTCGCCGCCTCAGCCGGCGCCGGAGGCGCCATAGGTCAGCTTCGACAGCACCTGGTCGAGGTTGAAGCTGGCGGCATGCTGCGCCGGCGGGAATTCCTTGAAGGTCTGCAGGAACTCGCCCACCATCGATTGCGACGGGGTCAGCATGTAGATGTGGTCGATATACCAGTCCCAATAGGTGTTCGACGTGATGTCGGCATATTCATAGGGATCGGTGCGCAGGTTGTAGAGCTTCGGCGTCCGCAAGGTCACGAACGGCTCGAACCAGATGCCGAGCTGGCCCTGCACCCGCTGCTCCATGAACACCAGCTTCCAGTTGTCGTAACGAAGCGCGCAAAGCTCGGCTTCGTCGGTGAAGTAGAGGAAGCCCTTGCGCGGGCTGGGTTCGCCCTTGGTGATGTGGCTCACCAGCGAATGCCCGTCGAGGTGCGACTTATACTCGCGGCCGCCGAGCTTCAGGCCCTTCTTCAGCTTTTCCTTGATATCCGGCTCGCCGGCCATTTCGGCGAAGGTCGGCAGCCAGTCGAGGTGGGCGGCGATGCCGTTCGACACGCTGCCGGGCTCGATATGGCCGGGCCAGCGCACCATCGCCGGCACCCGATAGGCGCCTTCCCAGTTGGTGTTCTTCTCGGAACGGAACGGCGTGGTGCCGGCATCCGGCCAGCTGTTGCAGTGCGGGCCGTTGTCGGTCGAGTACATCACGAAGGTATCGTCGGCGATGCCCAGTTCGTCGATCAGGTCCAGCATCACGCCGATCGCCTTGTCATGGTCGATCATCGTGTCGTGATAGTCGGACTGCCAGCGGCCGGCCTGGCGCTTGCTTTCCGGCTTCACATGGGTGCGGAAGTGCATGTGGGTGGTGTTGAACCACACGAAGAAAGGCTCGCCGGCGGCGACGGTCTTGCGGATGAAGGCAATGGCCTTTTCCGTCACTTCGTCGTCGATCGTCTCCATCCGCTTGCGGGTCAGCGGCCCGGTGTCCTTGATGGTCTGCCCGCCCTTGCCGTCGGCATGGCAGTGCAGCACGCCGCGCGGCCCATATTTCTTGCGGAATTCCGGGAATTCCTTCGGATCCGGATAATCCTCGTTTTCCGGCTCTTCCTCGGCGTTCAGATGGTAGAGGTTGCCGAAGAACTCGTCGAAGCCGTGCATGGTCGGCAGGGTGTCGTCGCTGTCCCCCAGATGGTTCTTGCCGAACTGCCCCGTGGAATAGCCCAGATGCTTGAGCACGGTGGCGATGGTCGGGATGCTCGGCTTCATGCCGGCTTCGGCGCCTGGCAGCCCCACCTTGGTCAGGCCGGTGCGAAGGCCGCACTGGCCGGTGATGAAGCTGGCCCGGCCGGCGGTGCAGCTCTGCTCGGCATAATAGTCGGTGAAAAGCAGGCCTTCTTCGGCAACGCGGTCGATGTTGGGTGTCTTGTAGCCCATCATCCCCTTGGTGAAGATCGACAGGTTGGATTGCCCGATGTCGTCTCCCCAAAGGATCAGGATGTTCGGTTTCTTCGCCATGGTCGCTGGTCTCCCCGGTTAAGGAGGCCAAGGGCTATCAGCCCTCAAATCGCGCCGTCGTCCAATTTTGGGCAGTCGGAAGGGCGCGCGATCAGAAAGCCGGCCATCCGCCCGATTCCGATCCGGGCCTCCCCGCTTCGCCCGGGTTGGGGACTCCTATTCCCCTCCGTCACCCCGCTTCCCCTTCGTCACCCCGGGCTTGACCCGGGGTCCAGCTTTCCCGCCAGCGTGGGAAAGAAGCGGAATCCCGGGTCAAGCCCGGGATGACGGAGAACATATCCATTACGTCCACGGAGTCTCAACCTAGGCAAACGGATATGGCGCGAGTTCGCTGCGATTCTCATCGACCGCCACCGCCCGGCCTATCGCCGGGAAAGCCCTTTGCGGACAAGTCGGGCGCTCACAGACCTTGCAGCCCGCCCCGATCGGCGTGGCGGCGGCCGGATCGCCGAGGTCCATTCCCCTGGAATAGACGAGCCGCGATGCGTGGCGGATATCGCATCCCAGCCCGACCGCGAACGTCTTCCCCAGCACGCCATGGCCGGCATTCTGGGTGCCGACCGTCCGGGCGATCCACAGATAGGTCCGGCCGTCGGGCATCTGGGCGATCTGGGTGAGCGTGCGGCCGGGTTGCGCGAACGCCTCATAGACATTCCACAGCGGGCAGGTTCCGCCGACGCGCGAGAAGTGGAAATCGGTCGCCGACTGCCGTTTGGAGATATTGCCGGCCCTGTCGACCCGGATGAAGAAGAAGGGAATGCCGCGCGCCTCGGCCCGCTGAAGCGTTGAAAGCCGGTGGCAGATGGTCTCGAAGCCGACTCCGAACCGCCGGCTGAGCTTCTCGATGTCATAGGCTTCCGCTTCCGCGGCGGCGAGGAAATCGCCATAGGGAAGGAGGAGCGCGCCCGCGAAATAATTCGCAAGGCCCACGCGGGCCAGCCGCCGCGCCTCGCTTCCGGCCAGGATGCGGTTGTCGGCAAGCCGGTCGATCACATCGCCCAGTTCCAGAAAGGCAAGCTGGGTGGCCATCTGAAACGCCTGCTGGCCTTGTTCCAGATGCGCCGAGACGGTCAATGTACGGGTCGCCGGCTCGTATCGGCGCTGGGCGGTGTCGCTCTCGCCCCAGACGATCTGCACGCCGTGCCGGTCCTTCAACAGCGCGACCAGCCCCTGATGCGCCGAACGCGGGCTGAGGCCCGCCTGCCGATAGAGCCGCTCCGCCGCTTCGTCGAGCGGCTCGACATGGTTGTGCCGGGCGTAGAAATAATCCCGGACCTGCTCGAAAGGCATGCGGGCGGGGCCGCCGCTTATCCACTCGTCTCCGAGCTGCGCGGCCATCGCCTCGCTCCGCTCGACGACCTCGCGATAGCGGCGGTGCAGCGACACCAGGGTTCTGCCCACCGCCGGCATGTTCGCCGCCAGCTCGCGGATCTCGGCCACCGAAACGGCTTCCGCGCTGTCCGAAAGCGCATCGCGCAACTCGGTGATGAGCCGCGCTTCCTCGTCTTCCGAGAAGAGCTGCACATCCACTCCGAAGACCGAATTGATCTTCAGCAGGACCGGAACCGTCAGCGGCCGCTGGTTCTGCTCGAGCTGGTTGAGATAGCTCGAAGAGATGCCCAGCGCGCTGGCCAGCTCTATCTGCTTCAGGTTCCGCTCTTCCCTCAGCCGCCGCAGCCGCACCCCCATAAAGGCTTTTCGCATATGTCCGCCTGATCTTCACAAATTTCGCAGATTTGCAGCTTTTTATCCGCAAATCTTCGCACATTCAGTTATTCCTAGCATAGCAGATATTGCGGATGTTGCGAAGCAGTGGGGATTCCTAGGGCAAGGCAACAATGAAGAAGCGCATCCGGCGGCTGATGGTCGCCAATCGTTCGGAGATCGCGATCCGCGTGTTTCGCGCGGCGGCGGAAATGGATATCGCGACCGTCGCCATCTACGCGGAGGAGGATCGCCTTTCCCTGCACCGCTTCAAGTCGGACGAGGCCTATCGGGTGGGCGTGGGGAAAGGGCCGCTGCAGGCCTATCTCGACGTGGACGACATCATCGCCACCGCCTTGCGCGCCGGAGTCGACGCGATTCATCCGGGCTATGGCTTTCTGTCGGAAAGCCCGGAGTTCGCCGAGGCCTGCGCGGCCGCCGGCCTCGTCTTCATCGGCCCCTCGCCCACCACGATGCGCCAGCTCGGCAACAAGGTGGCGGCGCGCAATCTGGCCATTTCGGCCGGCGTTCCGGTCATGCCGGCCACAGACCCTCTTCCCTACGACGCGGGCGAAATCCGCCGCCTCGCCTCGGAAATCGGCTACCCGCTGATGCTGAAGGCGAGCTGGGGCGGCGGCGGCCGGGGCATGCGCCCGATCGAAAGCGAGGAGAGGCTGATCGATGCGGTCGCCGCCGCCCGGCGCGAAGCCGCCGCCGCATTCGGCAAGGACGAGGTCTATCTCGAAAAGCTCGTGCGCAAGGCGCGGCATGTGGAAGTGCAGCTTCTGGGCGACGGCCATGGCAATCTCGTCCACCTGTTCGAGCGCGACTGCAGCATCCAGCGCCGGCATCAGAAAGTGGTGGAGCGGGCGCCCGCGCCCTATCTCGACGATGCGCGGCGCCTGGAACTGGCCGAGGCCGCGCTCAGGATCGGCCGCGCCACCGATTATGTCGGCGCCGGCACGGTCGAGTTCCTGATGGATGCCGACACGGGCCGATATTATTTCATCGAGGTGAACCCGCGAATCCAGGTGGAGCATACGGTGACCGAGGTGGTCACCGGGCTCGACATCGTGAAGGCGCAGATCCGAATCGCCGAAGGCGGGCGCATCGGCGAGGTCGGGGAAACGGGCATCCCAGCCCAGTCCGCGATCCGCCTCGACGGCCACGCCCTTCAGTGCCGAGTCACCACCGAGGATCCGGACCGCGGCTTCGCGCCGGATTACGGCCGAATCACCGCCTATCGCGGCGCATCCGGTTTCGGCCTGCGCATCGACGGTGGCACGGCCTATTCCGGCGCGGTCGTCACGCCTTTCTACGATGCCATGCTGGAGAAGGTCACGGCCTGGGCGCCCACGCCGCGCGAAGCGATCGCCCGCATGGACCGGGCCCTGCGCGAATATCGCATCCGCGGCGTGGCCACCAACCTGCCCTTCCTGGAAGCGGTGCTCGGCCATCCCGACTTCCAGTCGATGAACTACACCACGCGCTTCATCGACGACACCCCTGCCCTCTTCAACCTGCCGAAGCGGCGCGACCGCGCGACGAAACTGCTCGCCAGCATCGCCGACGTCACCATCAACGGCCACGCTGAGATGAAGGACCGCACGCCGGTGCCGACGAACGCGCGGGCCGGCGAGGCGCCGGTCTTCGGCGTCGAGACGCCGGCCGGGTCGAAGCAGCGGTTCGATGCGCTGGGCGCCGAGGGCTTCGCCAGATGGATGCGCGCCGAGCAGAAGCTACTCGTCACCGACACGACGATGCGCGACGCGCACCAGTCGCTGCTGGCGACGCGGATGCGCAGCTTCGATCTGGTGCCGGCGGCGCGCGCCTATGCCTCCGGCCTTCCCGAACTGCTCAGCCTCGAATGCTGGGGCGGCGCGACCTTCGACGTCGCCATGCGTTTCCTCACCGAAGACCCGTGGGAGCGGCTGGCGGCCATCCGCGCCGGCGCCCCGAACCTGCTGCTGCAGATGCTGCTGCGCGGCGCCAACGGCGTCGGCTACACCAACTATCCCGACAATGTCGTCCGCTTCTTCATCCGCCAGGCGGCGGAAGCGGGGATCGACCTGTTCCGCGTCTTCGATTGCCTGAACTGGGTGGAGAATATGCGCGTCGCCATCGACGCGGTGTGCGAGGCCGGCAAGATCGCGGAAGGGGCGATCTGCTACACCGGAGATCTGTTCGACCCGGCGCGCGCCAAATATTCGCTGGCCTATTATGCCGATCTGGCGCGCCAGCTCGACAAGGCGGGCTGCCATGTGCTGGCGATCAAGGACATGGCCGGCCTGCTGCGCCCGGCCGGCGCGCGGGCGCTGATCGCTGCGCTCCGCGACGTCACCGATCTGCCGATCCACCTCCACACCCACGACACCTCGGGGA
Source organism: Sandaracinobacteroides sayramensis (assembly GCF_022014495.1). Lineage (GTDB taxonomy): Bacteria > Pseudomonadota > Alphaproteobacteria > Sphingomonadales > Sphingomonadaceae > Sandaracinobacteroides > Sandaracinobacteroides sayramense. Next base: position 122,623 of record NZ_JAKLSQ010000010.1, on the reverse strand, counting down.
TCGCGGGCGCCACCCTCATCGCCGCCGCCGAAGCCGGCGTCGACGCCATCGACGTGGCGACGGACGCCATGTCCGGCACGACCTCGCAGCCCTGCCTCGGCTCGGTGGTGGAAGCGCTTCGCCACACGCCGCGCGACACCGGCCTCGACGCAGAAGCGATCCGGCGGGTCAGCTTCTACTGGGAAGGAGTCCGGGGGCTCTACGCGCCGTTCGAAAGCGACCTGCGCTCGGGCGCGTCCGAAGTCTATCTGCACGAAATGCCGGGCGGCCAGTTCACCAACCTGAAGGAACAGGCCCGCGCGCTCGGCCTCGCCGGCCGCTGGCACGAGGTGGCGCGCGCCTATCGCGAGGCGAACGACCTGTTCGGCGACATCGTGAAGGTGACGCCCTCCTCCAAGGTCGTCGGCGACATGGCGCTGATGATGGTGGCGCAAGGCCTGACGCCCGCCGATGTGCTGGATCCGGGCCGCGACATCGCCTTTCCGGCCTCGGTCGTGGAAATGCTGCGCGGCGACCTCGGCCAGCCGGTCGGCGGCTGGCCCGACGCTCTGCAGAAGAAGGCGCTGAAGGGCGAGCGGCCGATCGCCGACCGTCCGGCCGCGCATCTGCCGGCCGCCGATCTCGAGCTCCTGCGCCGCGACGCGCAAACGCTGGTCGGCCGCCCGGTCGGCGACCGGGATCTGGCGTCATGGCTGATGTACCCCAAGGTCTTCGCCGACTTCGCCCGCGCTTCGGCCGCCGCCGGCCCGGTGTCGGCGCTGCCGACTCCGGTCTTCTTCGGCGGCATGAAGCCCGGCGAGGAGATCGTCGTCGAGATCGAGCCCGGCAAGTCGCTCATCATCCGGCTTCAGGCCATCGGCGAGCCCGAGGCGGACGGCCAGGTGAAGCTGTTCTTCGAGTTGAACGGCCAGCCGCGCGTGATCCGGGTCGCCGATCGCAGCCGCGCGGTCGCGACGACGCGCCGCAAGGCCGAAGACGGCAACGACCGGCACATCGCCGCGCCTATGGCGGGCGCGGTCTCCACCATCGCGGTGCGCAAGGGCCAGAAGGTGTCGGCCGGCGATCCGCTGCTGACGCTGGAAGCGATGAAGATGGAAACCACGCTCAGCGCGCCCCGGGCCGGAGTGGTGGCCGACATCGCCGTCGCCGCGCGCGACAGCATCGAGGCAAAGGATCTGCTGCTGGTTCTGGAGTAGGGCGCGCTCCAAATCTCCAACCGCCACCACCCCGACCCAATATCACCAACCCAACCCAATGGCGTCACCCCGAGCCAATGGCGTCACCCCGGGCTTGACCCGGGGTCCAGCTTTTCCGCGCACCATAGGCTTGAGGAAGAAAGCAGGCCCCCCGGGTCAAGCCCGGGGTGACGGAGAGAGCGGGCGGGCCGTCAGGACTGCTGCGAAATGGCCTCGGGCACGATGGTCTTCACGATCGAAGCGTCGAGCGCTTCATAATCGTGCAGGCCGATCGTGTCGTAAAGCTCCTGGCGCGTCTGCATGCGGTCGACCTGCCCATGCGTTCCGCCGTCGCGCCGGATGGCGGCGTAAAGCTCGGCCTGCGCCTTGTTGGCAACGCGGAGCGAGGAGACCGGCCAGATCACCATCTTGTAGCCCATCTCCTCGAATTCGGCCGCGGTGTAGAAAGGCGTCTTGCCGAACTCCGTCATGTTGGCGAGCAGCGGCACGCCGGGCATGTCGGCGGCGAACTTCTCGAACATCTCGCGCGTGACCAGCGCCTCGGGGAAGATCGCGTCGGCGCCGGCTTCCACATAGAGCTTCGCCCGGGCGACCGCCGCGTCATAGCCCTCCACGCCGGCCGCATCGGTGCGGGCGACGATGACGATGTCGCGGCTGGCCTTCTTCGCGGCCGCCACCTTCGCCGCCATGTCGTGCGCAGAGACGAGGTTCTTGCCGTTCAGATGCCCGCATTTCTTCGGCAGGATCTGGTCTTCCAGATGCACGGCGCCGGCGCCCGCTTCCTCGAAGGTGCGGACCATGTGCATCACGTTCAGCGCCTCGCCATAGCCGGTGTCGCCGTCCACCAGCAGCGGCAGGCCGGAGGCGCGGGCGATCTGCCGGATGAAGAAGGCCACCTCGTCGACGGTGATGATGCCGAGATCCGGGAGGCCCATGGAGGCGGTCATCGCCGCGCCCGAAAGATAAAGGCCGTCGAAGCCGGCCTGCCGCGCCTGGATCGCCGCCTGGCCGTTGTGGGCACCGGGAAGCTGGTAGATGCCCGGCCGCGCCAGAGCGGCGCGGAAGCGCTTCCCGGCGCTTTCCGTCGGAAGGTCGGCGGCGATCAGATAGGGCATGCGGGTCTCCTCAGGCATGTGCTTCCCGCCGCTCGGCCAGCGGCACGAATTTCAGATTCTCCGGCCCGGTGTAGTTGGCGGAGGGGCGGATGATCTTGTTGTCCTGCCGCTGCTCGATCACATGCGCCGCCCAGCCGGAGGTGCGGGCGATCACGAACAGCGGCGTGAACATCGCGGTCGGCACGCCCATCAGATTATAGGAAACGGCCGAGAACCAGTCGAGGTTGGGGAACATCTTCTTCGCGTCCCACATCACGCTTTCGATCCGCTCGGCGACCGCGAACTGGCGGCGGGCGCCGGCTTCCTCGGCCAGCGACTTCGCCACCCGCTTGATCACCACGTTGCGCGGATCGGCGATGGTGTAGACGGGGTGGCCGAAGCCGATCACCACTTCCTTCGCCTCCACGCGGCGGCGGATGTCGGCCTCGGCCTCGTCCGGCGCGGCGTAGCGCTTCTGGATTTCATAGGCGACCTCGTTCGCGCCGCCATGCTTCGGCCCGCGCAGGGCGCCGATGGCGCCGGCGACGCAGCTGTACATGTCGGAGCCGGTGCCGGCGATCACCCGGGCGGTGAAGGTGGAGGCGTTGAACTCATGCTCGGCATAGAGGATCAGCGAGGTGTGCATCGCCCGCTCCCAGCTCCCCGCCGGCGCCTTGCCGTGCAGCAGGTGCAGGAAGTGGCCGCCGATGCTGTCGTCGTCGGTCTCCACCTCGATGCGGCGGCCGTTATGCGCGAAATGATACCAGTAGAGCAGCATCGAGCCGAGCGAGGCCATCAGCCGGTCGGCGATGTCGCGCGCGTCGGGCAGGTTGTGGTCATGCGTTTCCGGAAGGACGCAGCCCAGCGCGGAAACGCCCGAGCGCATCACGTCCATCGGGTGCGCCGCTGCCGGAATGGACTCCAGAGCGTTCTTCACGGCCTGCGGCAGGCCGCGCAGCGTTTTCAGCTTCGCCTTGTAGGCGGCCAGTTGCGTGTGCGTCGGCAGGTCTCCATGCACCAGCAGATGGGCGATTTCCTCGAATTCCGCCGTCTCGGCGAATTCGAGGATGTCATAGCCGCGATAGTGCAGATCGTTGCCCGTCTTGCCGACGGTGCAAAGGGCGGTGTTGCCGGCGGCAACTCCGGACAGCGCCACCGACTTCTTGGGCTTGAAAGCTGTTTCGGACATGAATTCCCCCTTATGTCAGAAAGTGCCGGCCGAAGCCGCCGGGCTCTGGCCGGTGAAAGGATCGGAAAGGCGCAGGCCGCGCAGCCAGGTCATGCGCGATAGCCCCGCTTGCCGGTGAGCGTGGTGAAGGTGAAACGGCCGCAGGCCGCCGTCGTCCGGCCGCCATCCTCCCGCGCGCCGGTGGCGAAAACGGAAACGACGATCGCCTGATGGTCGGCGGAGACGGACCAGGTCTCGATTTCGACATCCGGGGCGGAAAAGCCTTCGTTGACTTGCAAACCGTCGCACCTGGCGAAGCGGATGGTGCCCGCCAGATGCGAGGACGCCCGGTCGGCCGCGGCGTTCACCATCGCATCCAGAAGGTCGAGGCCTTTTTCGGGTCGGTTCGAAAGCATTTGCGCATTATCCGCACGCCCGGGACTGCGAAAACGGCTGAAAAGGCGAAGATTTGCGAAGCCAAATCTGCAAATCGGCGAAACTTGCGAAGATGGCGGAAACAGGTGCGGGCGCGGCGATCCCAGTCGCCCGCCGATCAGGCCGCGAAGGTATCCGGCAGGGGGCGCCGGACGACTGTGGCCCGGTGCAAAACAAGTCCCTCAGCGGTTCGGGAGGCTGCGGTGGCGGGCCAGAAATGCCCTCAGAAGGAGTCGCCCGGAACGCGAATCCATCCCTCCATGAGGATGCGCGCGCTGCGGCTCATGACCGCCTTCGTCACGACCCATCGACCGTCGACCTGCCGGGCCTCGGCGCCGACGCGCAAGGTTCCCGAAGGATGGCCGAAGCGGACCGCCTGGCGCTCGCCCCCGCCGGCGGCGAGGTTCACCAGCGTTCCGGGCACCGCCGCCGCCGTGGCGATCGCGACCGAGGCGGTGCCCATCATCGCATGGTGCAGCTTGCCCATCGAGAGCGCTCTCGCCAGCAGGTCGATCTCCTCGGCCGCGATCGTCCGGCCGCTGGAAGCCTTGTAGCTGGCGGGCGGCGCGACGAAGGCGATCGCCGGCGCGCGCAAGGACTTCGCCGCCTCCTCGGGCGCCTTGATGATCCCCATCTTCAGCGCGCCGATCGTGCGCAGCGCCTCGAAACGCCCGAGCGCCTTCGCGTCGCCGTTGATCGCCTCGCGCAATTCCGTGCCGGTGCAGCCAATGTCGGCCGCGTTCAGGAAGATGGCGGGAACGCCGGCGTTGATGAGCGTCGCCTTTAGCTTGCCGCCCGGCACGAGATCGTCCGGCACCTCCAGTTCGTCGACGACATGGCCGGTCGGGAACATCGACCCGCCGTCGTCGCCGCTTTCGGCGGGATCGAGGAATTCCAGCACGATCTCGGCGGCCGGAAAGGTCACGCCGTCCAGCTCGAAATCGCCGGTTTCCTGCACCCCGCCGTCCATCACGGGCACGTGGGCGATGATCGTCTTGCCGATATTCGCCTGCCAGATGCGCACGGTGCAGACGCCATTCTCCGCCCGCGCCGGATCGACATAGCCGGCATGGACGGCGAACGCGCCGGCGGCGGTCGAGAGATTGCCGCAATTGCTCGACCAGTCGACGAAGTCCTTGTCGATGGCGATCTGGCCATAGAGATAATCGACATCATGCCCCGCCTGCGTGGCCGGCGAGACGATGACGCATTTGCTGGTGCTGGAGGTCGCGCCGCCCATGCCGTCGATATGCGCGGCATAGGGATCGGGGCTGCCGATCACGCGCTGGAACAGCCGGTCGCGCGCCTTGCCGGGCAGGCGGCAGCGCTCCGGCAGGTCTTCCAGCCGGAAGAACACGCCCTTGCTGGTGCCGCCGCGCAGGAAGGTGGCGGGGATGCGGACCTGTGGAGCCGCCGGCATCAGGCGGCCTCGGCTTCGGAGGCGAGGAAGTCCTGCGCGAAGCGCTGCAGCACGCCGCCGGCCTCGTAGATCGACACTTCCTCGGCGGTGTCGAGCCGGCAGATCACCGGCACTTCCGTGGTTTCGCCGTCGCGGCGACGGACGATGAGCTTCAGCTCGGCGCGCGGCTTGCGTTCCCCTTCCACATCATAGGTTTCCGTCCCGTCCAGCTTCAGGGTCAGGCGGGTGGTGCCGCGGCGGAATTCCAGCGGCAGCACGCCCATGCCGATGAGGTTGGTGCGGTGGATCCGCTCGAACCCTTCGGCGACGATCGCCTCCACGCCGGCAAGGCGGACGCCCTTCGCCGCCCAGTCCCGCGAGGAGCCCTGGCCATAGTCGGCGCCGGCGACGATGATGAGCGGCTGGCGGCGGCCGAGATAGGTTTCGATCGCCTCCCACATGCGCATCACCTCGCCCTCCGGCTCGACCCGGGCGAGCGAGCCCTTCTTCACTTCGCCGTCCACCACGGCCATCTCGTTCACCAGCTGCGGGTTGGCGAAGGTGGCGCGCATGGCCGTCAGATGGTCGCCGCGATGGGTGGCATAGCTGTTATAATCCTCCTCGGGCACGCCCATCTTCGTCAGATACTCGCCCGCCGCCGAACTGGCGAGGATGGCGTTCGAGGGCGAGAGGTGATCGGTGGTGATATTGTCCGGCAGGATGGCGAGCGGGCGCATCCCCTTCAGCGTGCGGGGATTGGCGGCCAGCGCGCCCACCCCTTCCGTGTCCCAATAGGGCGGGCGGCGGATGTAGGTGGATTGCGGCCGCCAGTCGTAGAGCGGATCGGTCTTCCGGCCCGACTCGCGGCTGCGCGCGAACATCGGATCATAGACTTCGCGGAACTGCTCCGGCTTCACGCTTGCGGAGACGATGGCGTCGATCTCCTCGTCGCTCGGCCAGAGGTCCTTCAGCCGGATATCCCGGCCGTCGACGACTCCGAGCACATCCTTCTCGATATCGAAGCGCACCGTGCCGGCCAGCGCATAGGCGACGACGAGCGGCGGCGACGCGAGGAAGGCCTGCTTCGCATAGGGGTGGATCCGGCCGTCGAAATTGCGGTTCCCGGAAAGAACGGCGGTCGCATAGAGGTCGCGGTCGATGATCTCCCGCTGGATCTCCGGGTCCAGCGCGCCCGACATGCCGTTGCAGGTGGTGCAGGCATAGGCGACGATCCCGAAGCCGAGCTTCTCCAGCTCCGGCAGCAGGCCGGATTCCAGGAGATAGAGGCGCGCGACCTTCGAGCCGGGCGCGAAGCTGGTCTTCACCCAGGGCTTGCGGGTGAAGCCGAAGGCATTCGCCTTCTGCGCCAGCAGGCCGGCCGCCACCACGTTGCGCGGGTTGGAGGTGTTGGTGCAGCTGGTGATGGCGGCGATGATCACCGCGCCGTCCGGCAGCAGCCCCTGCTCCTCCTCGGCGACCGCCTTGTCGAGATCGACGGCGATGCCGCGCTCCTCCAGCGCCGAGGTCGGCAGCCGGCGGTGCGGGTTGGAAGGGCCGGCCATGTTGCGCACCACGGCGCTGAGATCGAATTCCAGCACGCGCTCATATTCGGCGGTCTTCAGCGCATCCGCCCAGAGGCCCGTCACTTTCGCATAATGCTCGACGAGGGCGACCTGCTCGGGCTCGCGGCCCGTCAGCTTCAGATAGTCGATCGTCTGCCCGTCGATGTAGAACATCGCGGCGGTCGCGCCATATTCGGGGCACATGTTGGAGATGGTCGCCCGGTCGCCGATGGAGAGGCTGTCCGCGCCCTCGCCGAAGAACTCGACCCAGGCGCCCACCACCCGCTCCTTGCGGAGGAACTCGGTCAGCGCCAGCACGATGTCGGTCGCGGTGATTCCGGGCTGGCGCTGCCCGGTCAGCCTCACCCCCACGATATCGGGCAGGCGCATCATCGAGGCGCGGCCGAGCATCACCGTCTCGGCCTCCAGCCCGCCGACGCCGATGGCGATCACCCCCAGCGCGTCGACATGCGGCGTGTGGCTGTCCGTCCCGACGCAGGTGTCCGGGAAGGCGACGCCGTCGCGCACCTGGATCACCGGGGACATCTTCTCCAGGTTGATCTGGTGCATGATGCCGTTGCCGGCGGGGATCACGTCCACATTCTCGAAGGCGCGCTTCGTCCATTCGATGAAATGGAAGCGGTCCTCGTTGCGGCGGTCCTCCACCGCCCGGTTCTTCTCGAAGGCCTCCGGATCGAAGCCGCCATATTCGACGGCGAGGCTATGGTCGACGATGAGCTGGGTCGGAACCACGGGGTTGACCTTCGCCGGGTCTCCGCCCTGGTCGGCGATCGCGTCGCGCAGGCCGGCGAGGTCGACGAGCGCCGTCTGCCCCAATATGTCGTGGCAGACGACGCGCGCGGGATACCAGGGGAAATCCAGGTCGCGCTTGCGCTCGACGATCTGCCGCAGCGCATCCGGAAGCAGCGCCACGTCGCAGCGCCGGACGAGCTGCTCGGCCAGCACCCGCGACACATAGGGCAGCCGCTCATAGGCGCCCGGACGGATGGCGTTGACCGCCGCGCGTGCATCGAAATAGTCGAGGTCGGTTCCGGGAAGCGGTTGGCGAAAGGCATCGTTCATCAGCGGGCATCTCTATCGGCAATCGGGGAGCAATGAACCCCTTAGACTCACGCGCGTAAGAGCAAAAACCTCTGAAACGGCGAAGATTTGCGAAGCGAAGTCTGCAAATCGGCAAATTTTGCGAAGTTGCGAAGTTCGCAGCGCCCGCCTCGGGCCGGAATGCGGCCGCCGGTTGAGGCCGGCCGCCTGCTGGCCTATACGCCCATGCCATGGACATCGCCGACCGCGCCAAGCTTTCCCCGCCAGACGGGCATTCCAGGGTGCTCCTGCACAGCTGCTGCGCGCCCTGCTCGGGCGAGGTCATGGAGGCGATGACGGCCAGCGGCATCGACTATACGATCTTCTTCTACAACCCGAACATCCACCCCAAAGAGGAATATCTCCTCCGCAAGGACGAGAATATCCGCTTCGCGCAGGCGCACGGCATCCCCTTCGTCGACGCGGACTATGACACGCAGAACTGGTTCCGGCGCGCGAAAGGCATGGAGTGGGAGCCGGAGCGCGGCGCGCGCTGCACCATGTGCTTCGACATGCGGTTCGAGCGCACGGCGCTCTATGCGCATGAGAACGGCTTCCCCGTCATCACCTCCTCGCTCGGCATCTCGCGCTGGAAGAACATGGCGCAGATCAACGATTGCGGCGAGCGCGCGGCGAGCCATTATCCCGACCTCGTCTACTGGACGTTCAACTGGCGCAAGGGCGGCGGCGCGGCGCGGATGATCGAGATATCGAAGCGCGAGCATTTCTATCAGCAGGAATATTGCGGCTGCGTCTATTCGCTGCGCGACACCAACGCCCATCGGACGAGCCAGGGACGCCCGGAAATCGTCATCGGCCAGCTATACTATGGCGACGAGCCGGACGCCTGAGCCTCCCTCTCCCCAAGAGCGCGCCTGCCCCCCCGTCACCCCGGGCTTGACCCGGGGTCCAGCTTTCCGCCTCCACCGCAGCGCTTCCGGAAAAGCCGACCACCCAGCTCAAGCCCGCAGCAACGAGGTGCGCGAGCGGCCATTTCCCTGTCCGCCAACCCGGGCACACATATAAATCTATAAAGATTTCTTTATATGGCACTTGACAGAATCGCCGTCCGGCCTTCTACAGCAGAGTGTCGAGGTTCCCCGTTCCAGGGCCCTAAAGGGTTCTGCGCGACGGGGCTAAGACGGGAAGCCGGTGGCGCCTTCGGGCGGAATCCGGCGCTGCCCCCGCAACTGTAAGCGGTGAGCGGCGGTTCCATCTCGTGCCACTGGCGCCCGCAAGGCGCCGGGAAGGCCGGAGCCGACGTGTCGACCCGCGAGCCAGGAGACCTGCCTTCGACGCGATAACGTTCCTCGGACGGGGGTTCCTCCGGCGGACGCGCGAAAGCAGGGCCCGGATGCTGCCCCTCCGGATCTGACTGTGCTCGTGCGCCTGCCCGTAGACCTTCGCCACAACAAGGTGATTGGTCGATGTTCGCAACCCCCCTGCCACATGCCATCGGCCCACCGGCTCGATCGACCCGGCGCCTTGCCGCCACGCCCCGCCTCGTGGCCGGGGCCGCGCGCTAACCGCATTTCCATCGCCTGAGACACCCCAAGACGGCCGGCGGCATCGCCCGGCCGAAGGAGATTTGCCGTGCCTGCAACCATTGCCAACCTCGGTTTCCCCCGCATCGGCCCGCGCCGCGAACTGAAGACCGCCGTCGAGGCCTATTGGGCCGGCAAGATCGACCGCGCCCAGCTTCTGGAAACCGCAAAGGGCCTGCGCGCCGCCGCCTGGGACCGGCAGAAGGCGGCCGGAATCGACGTCATCCCCTCCAACGACTTCTCCTTCTACGACCAGGTGCTGGACACCAGCGTGATGCTCGGCGCCATCCCGGACCTCTACCGCGCTCTTGGCGCGCCGGATTCGCTGGAGGTCTATTTCGCGATGGCGCGCGGCACCCGCACCGAAGTCCAGGAAGAAGGCTGCGCCCATGGCCATGGCGGCGGCGACGTGCCCGCGCAGGAAATGACCAAATGGTTCGACACCAACTACCATTATATGGTGCCGGAAGTGTCGCCGGATCAGGCCTTCGCGCTCAGCAGCACGAAGCCGCTGGACCATTTCCGGGAAGCCGCCGCCCTCGGGCATCACACCCGCCCGGTGATCCTCGGCCCGGTCACCTGGCTGCTGCTCGCCAAGAGCCATGTGCCGGGCTTCGAGCCGCTGACCCTGCTGCCCCGCCTCCTGCCCGTCTATGCCGAGCTGCTCGCCAAGCTCAGGGCCGCCGGCGCGGACTGGGTGCAGATCGACGAGCCGGCGCTGGTGCTGGACAGCCGCGAGGCGATCAGGACCGCCTATCGCACCGCCTATGCCGCGCTGGCGGCCGCCGACGGCCCGAAGCTGATGCTGACCAGCTATTTCGGCTCGCTGGGCGACAATCTGGAAACCGCGCTCGCCCTGCCGGTCGCCGGGCTGCACCTCGACCTGGTCCGCGCGCCGGAACAGCTGGAGCCCGTGCTGAACGGCGCCCGGAAGGATCTGCGGCTGTCGCTCGGTGTTATCGACGGCCGCAACATCTGGAAGGCCGACCTCGCCGCCACCCTGGACAGGCTGGAGCCTGTGCTGAAGGCGCGGGCCGACATCGAGGTCGCGCCCTCCTGCTCGCTGCTGCACGTGCCGGTGGACCTCGCCGCCGAAACCCGGCTCGATCCGCAGGTCAGGGACTGGCTGGCCTTCGCCCAGCAGAAGCTGGAGGAACTGGCGCTGCTCGGCAAGGCGCTGAATCAGGGGCGCGGCAGCGTCGCGGCCGAACTCGCCGCGAACGCCGCCTCCATCGAGGCCCGGCGCACTTCGCCGCTCACCCATGATCCCAAGGTCCGGTCGCGCCTGTCGGCGGTGAACGCCAACTGGAGCCGCCGCGTCACGCCCTTTGCCGAGCGTATCGCCCTGCAACAGGCACGGCTGCGGCTGCCGCCGCTGCCGACGACGACGATCGGCTCCTTCCCGCAGACGGCGGAGGTGCGCAAGGCGCGCGCGGCCCACGACAAGGGCGCGCTGGACGACGCCGCCTATGCGGCCTTCCTGCGCGAGGAGACGGCCCGCACGGTCCGCTGGCAGGAGGAGATCGACATCGACGTGCTGGTGCACGGCGAGTTCGAGCGCAACGACATGGTGCAATATTTTGGCGAGCAGTTGTCCGGATTCGCCTTCACCCGCTCCGCCTGGGTGCAGAGCTATGGCTCGCGCTGCGTCCGCCCGCCGATCATCTACGGAGACGTGTCCCGCCCGAAGCCGATGACGGTGGAATGGTGGCGCTACGCCCAGTCGCTGACGCAACGCCCGATGAAGGGCATGCTGACGGGGCCGGTGACGATCCTGCAATGGTCCTTCGTGCGCGACGACCAGCCGCGCGCCGACACCTGCCGGCAGATCGCGCTCGCCATCCGCGACGAGGTGGTGGACCTGGAGCAGGCGGGCGCCGCCGTCATCCAGATCGACGAGGCGGCCCTGCGCGAAGGCCTGCCGCTGAACCGCGCGGACTGGCAGGCCTATCTGGACTGGGCGGTGGAGAGCTTCCGCATCGCCGCCTCCGGCGTGCGCCCGGAAACGCAGATCCACACCCACATGTGCTATTCCGAGTTCAACGACATCATCGCCGCGATCGGCGCGATGGACGCCGATGTCATCTCCATCGAGACCTCGCGCTCGAAAATGGAGCTGCTCGACGCCTTCGTGACCTACAAATATCCCAACGAGATCGGGCCGGGCGTCTACGACATCCATTCCCCCCGCATCCCGACGGTCGCGGAGATGCGGGAACTGCTGCTGAAGGCCGGTGAGCGGCTTTCGGCCGGGCAGCTCTGGGTGAACCCTGATTGCGGCCTGAAGACCCGCAAGTGGGAGGATGTGAGGCCCGCGCTCGTCAACATGGTGGAGGCCGCGAAGGCGGCGCGTGCGGCACTGGCCTGAAGCCGTGGGGGAGCGAGACGGCGCGTCGCGCTCCCCCCAGTCGCCCATTGATAGGCCGCCCGCTGATCAGCCGTGCCTGGACCGGATGTTCCTGCGCGGGATCGAAGCCCGCGGCCGCCACGGAGTCCATGAGTTCGAACGCCGAAACGGGCAGCGCTTCGTCGTCGACGTGGACTGGTGGCTGGACACCGCGCAAGCGTCCACTACGGACCGGCTGGACTCCACCTTATGTTACAAGCAACTGCACGACAGCGTCGTGGCGGTGATTGCCGGCGAGCCTTGTCGGCTGATCGAGACGCTGGCCGACAGCCTGTGCCGCACCCTGCTGGCCCGCTTCGCGGCGATGCGGATCGTTCGGGTCACGGTCCACAAGCCCGAAGCCCCGATCGGCGGCAAATTCGCCGACGTCGGCATCCGGATGACCCGCCATCGCGGCCCGGAAGCCCCGTCATGAGCAATTCCATCGCCACGGCGAACGTCTTCGCGTGCGGCATGAACTGCCGCAAACCAGGAAATCGAACAGACGACAAGACGGTAGCCTACAGACTTCCGCACGCCGTTGTGATGGAGATCGAAGACCGGCTGAAAGTGTAAAACCAAGCCGGTTAAATGCGGTTAAATGCTGGAGCGGGTAGCGGGAATCGAACCCGCGTATTCAGCTTGGAAGGCTGCTGCACTACCATTGTGCTATACCCGCCCGCGCATTCGCCCGGCCGAAAGGTGGTGGAGGGGGTTGGATTTGAACCAACGTAGGGAAAACCCGGCAGATTTACAGTCTGCTGCCATTGACCGCTCGGCCACCCCTCCGAACCCTTCGGTGCGGGAGGCGGGCAAATGGCGAATAGGCCCGCAATTGTCAACACCATAGAGCATCGCCAAGGCTTCAGCCGAACACCGCAACCGCCTGCCGCCCCAGCATCACCGGCCGCCCCGTCTCGTCCCACATCGCCATCGCCTGCCCCGCATAGCCTTCGCCCAGGCCATCGTCCGTCGAGCGCAGCAGATACCAGCCGGTGCCGTCGGCATGGCCGGGGTCGAACAATTCGAAGCTCCAGGTCATGGTGCTGATCACCGCGGGCTGCGTGAATCGCGTGAAGCTCGCCGGCGGCAGCGCGTCTCCCAGCACCAGCAGCGCCGCCATCCCCGGCGCAACCGGGTCGGAATGCCTGACCCACACCAGCAGGTCGCCCCTGTCCGCCCCCGCCAGCGGCGCCAGCTCGCCCGCGAGCCTCTGGTCGATATTCCAGGTGTAGGCCGGCCGCCCAGAACCGCGCATGGACCTGCTCGCATCGGGCGCGAGGCATTGCGGCGGCGGCGGAGCCTCGGCGGCATAAGCCGATTCGCGCGCGCCGCCGAAAGCGAACAGGGCTCGAACCGCGATCCGCCCCTCCGAAATCAGGTCGCAAGCCATGTAGGTCACGGATTTGCCCTGCCGCAGCAATGTCGGAACCAGCCGCACATCCTGCGACGCAGGGCTTATATAGGCCACCTGCCCCGCCCTGAGCGGCGGCAGGCCGGGAACCGCCAGGGCGCAGGCGTTCAGCGCCAGCGCCGCCGAAAGCCCGCCATATAAGGTGCGCCCCTGCAGCCAGTTTTCCGGCCCATGCGCGCTCCAGCCCTCGCCGTCCGGCTGCATTCCCGCCAGAATCGAATCGAAACCGCTCATCGTCACGCCTTTCGAAAGGATCGCGGAACGGATTCCGCGCCAAGTTCCCGGTCCACCTTCGTCCGGGCTGTGCAACACCGCTACCCATGCTAGTGGGAGGCCGAACCGCAAAAGAAGATAGCCGGACGATAATGGGACGACGACCGAACAAGCGCCACGGAACCGCCAATCGCCAGGACCCGAATCGCCCGAGGCTCTACGGCCGCCACGCGGTCTACGCCGCGCTGGACAACCCCGAGCGCAGCCTGCGCAAGCTGTTCGGCACGCATGAGGAGCTGGCGAAGATCGTCATTCCCGAAGGGTTGCCGGTGCAGTTCGGCGATGCGCAGGATCTTGGCCGGCTGGTCCCGGTCGACGCCCCGCACCAGGGCCTCGTCCTGGAAGTCGAGCCGCTGGAGCAGCCCTATCTGGATGAAATCCTGCTGGAAACCGATCCGGCCGCGCCGCTCGTCCTGCTGGACCAGGTGACGGACCCGCACAATGTCGGGGCCATCATCCGCTCGGCGGCGGCCTTCGGCGCCCGCGCCATCGTCACGCAGGACCGGCACAGCCCCCCCGAATCCGGGGCGCTGGCGCGTGCCGCCTCGGGCGCGCTCGAAGCGCTGCCTTGGGTGCGCGTGGTGAACCTCGCCCGCGCGCTGGAGGAGATCGCCGAAGCCGGCTACTGGCGTGTGGGCCTCGCCGGCGAAGCGCAGGCGACATTGGCCGAAGCCCTCACCCCGGCGCCGCAGGCGATCGTGCTGGGCGCGGAAGGCGAAGGCATGCGCCACAACACGCGCGAACATGTGGACGTGCTGGCGAAGCTGCCGATCAGCCGCGCCGTCGAGAGCCTGAATGTGTCGAACGCGGCGGCGATCGCTCTCTACGCCGTCGCCAGCCGCCAGCAGATGGCCCGACTGGCGGGATGATCAGAAGGCGTCCATCAGGATGAACGTCCCTTCCTGCCGCTGGTGCGCGTTAATCAGCGGCACCAGCCGCCGGAAATGCTCGCTCCGACAATGGGCGTCGAGGGCGGCCCTGTCCGGCCATTCCTCGATGAAGATGAAATGCCCCGGATCCTTTTGGTCCACGAACAGATCATAGGCGATGCACAGTTCCTCCCCCCGCGTCTTTTCGACGAGCTCGCGATAAAGCGGCAGAACGATTTCCACGGCTTCGGGCCTGATGAAATCCTGAGCGATGACCTTCAGCATGATACGCCCCTCTCCAGCGCGCGCGTCCAGCGGATCCCAGGTTCAGAACCCATGGACATATTGCATCTATTTTCCGTCACCTCGACTCAAACCCGGGGTGACGAAGGGGAACAGCAGCCCCCAGGCTAGAAAAGCGCCTCATCCCAGATCGGGTCGATCTTCCCGCCCCACGGCCCGTGGAATCGCTCCAGCCAATGCTCGGCCAGCGTCCGCCCGCTTTCGGCGATTTCCCATAAGGGCTCCAGGAATCCGGCCTCGCTGTCGCCGGCTGCGTTCAGGCGCGCCCGCCGGTCCAGGCCGCCGGCGGCGATCGCCAGCACCTCCTTCGCCAGCGCCTGCACCGATCCGCCGCCCGGCGCTTGCGCCTTCAGGGCCAGCCTCGGCACGTCGTCGCGCAGCTTCTGCTGCGCCTCGATGCTCCAGCCCTTCACAAGCGCGTAAGCCGCGTCCAGCGCGGTCTGGTCGTAGAGCAGCCCCACCCAAAGCGCCGGCAACGCGCAGATGCGGCTCTGCGGCCCGGAATCCGCTCCACGCATCTCCAGGAAGCTTTTCAGCCGCACTTCGGGGAAGGCGGTGGAAAGATGGTCCTTCCAGTCGCCGTAAGTCGCCTGTACGCCGGGCAGCACCGGCAGACGACCGTCGATGAAGTCCCGGAAGGAAAGCCCCGCCGCATCGACATATCGCCCATCGCGGTAGGCAAAATACATCGGCACATCCAGCATATAGTCGCAGTAGCGCTCATAGCCGAAGCCTTCGTCGAACACGAAGGGCAGCATTCCCGTCCGCGCCGGATCGGTGTCTGTCCAGATATGGCTGCGATAGCTGAGATAGCCGTTCGGCTTCCCTTGCGTGAAGGGCGAATTGGCGAACAGCGCGGTCGCGACCGGCTGCAACGCCAGGGAAACGCGGAACTTCTTCACCATGTCGGCTTCGCTGGAATAGTCCAGATTCACCTGCACGGTGCAGGTCCGCTGCATCATGTCCAGCCCAAGCCCGCCCACCTTCGGCATATGCCCCCGCATGATGGCGTAGCGGCCCTTGGGCATCCACGGCAGTTCCGCGCGGGTGGCGGTCGGGTTGAAGCCCAGCCCCAGAAAGCCCAGCCCCAGCTCCTCGCCGATCGCCAGGCATTGCTGGCGGTGGCGGCCGGTCTCGTCGCAGGTCTGGTGCAGAGTCTCCAGCGGCGCGCCCGAAAGCTCGAACTGCCCGGCCGGCTCCAGGCTCAGGCTGCCGTCGGCGCCGGTCGCGGCGATGATCCTGCCACTCTCCAGCAGCGGCTCCCAGCCATAGCGGCCGAAGGCCTCCAGAAGGTCGCGGATACCGCCCTTCTCCTCCCAGGAAGGCTGGCGATGATCGGCCTTGCGGAACACGAACTTCTCATGCTCGGTGCCGATCCGCCAGTCGCCCGCCGGCTTCTCGCCGCGCTCGAACAGGGCGATCATGTCCGCCTTGTGCGCGACAGGGGCGGCGTCGCCGGACACTTGCTGCTTGTTGCTCATGGCCGCGCCTTAGCGGCAGGCCCCGCGCCGCGCCAGCGACTTTCGAGTGGCGCTCAATCTCCACCGAAAAGCTGGAATTGGGCGATGGCGGCCACCACGGCGGTGTCCGCCCGCAGGATGCGCGGCCCCAGCGCCAGCCGCCGCACCGGCGCCAGCTTCAGCAGCGCCTCGCGCTCGGCGGGCGAGAATCCGCCTTCCGGCCCGATCAGGATCGCGGCCGGTGTGGCGGGTTTCAGAGCCCCCATCGGCTCGCCGCCTTCCTCGTCGGCGAAGAACAGGGCGCGCTCGGGCGGCCAGCCGGCCAGCAGCGAGGACAGCTTCACCGCTTCGGCGAGGTCGGGCAGCGCCGTCCGCCCGCACTGCTCGGCGGCCTCCACCATATGCGCGCGCAGCCGCTCCGGCTTCAGCCGCCCATGGTTCACCCGCTCGGTCAGCACCGGCACGATCCGCGCCACCCCCAGTTCGGTCGCCTTCTCCACGATCCACTCGAATCGCTCGGCGCGGATCGGCGCGGTCAGCAGCCACAGGTCGGGCACCGTCTCCCGGCCGCGGATCATAGCCCCCACCCGCGCGACCACGCGCTTGCGCCCGGCCTCCACCACCACCGCCGCCCATTCGCCGGTCGCATCGTCCAGCAGGCGAAGCTCGGCGCCCGGCTGCAGGCGGAGCACCGTCGCCAGATAATGGATATGCCGGTCGGCCAACGGAAATTCCGCCCCCGCTTCCAGCCTCTCGTCGACGAACAATCTGGGAATCTGCCGCATGGCGCCGGGCTAGCACGGCCGCTAAAGGCAGGAAATGGCGCTCACCCTTGCAATCACCGGCGGCACCGGCTTCGTCGGCGGCCACGCCATCGCCAGCGCCCTGTCGCGCGGCCACCGCGTGCGGGCGCTCGCCCGCCGCCCGCAGGCCGAAAAGCCCGGCCTCACCTGGATCGCCGGCAGCCTGACGGACGCGCCCGCCCTAACCCGCCTCGTCGAAGGCGCGGATGCGATCCTGCATATCGCCGGAGTCACCAACGCCCCGAACCGCGCCGGGTTCGAGGAAGGCAATATCCTCGGCACCGCCTTCCTCCGCCGCGCCGCCGGCAGCCGGCCGCTGGTGCATGTGTCCTCGCTCTCCGCGCGCGAGCCCCGGCTCAGCACCTACGGCTGGTCGAAGCTGATGGGGGAGCAGGTGGCGCGCGGCAGCGCCGGGCCGGTGGCCGTCGTCCGCCCGCCGGGCGTCTATGGCCCGGGGGATCGCGAATATCTGGAGCTGATGAAAACCGCGAAGAGCGGCTTCATCCCCTACCCCAGAAACTCCAGAACTTCCATGATTTACGGCCCGGACCTCGCGCAATGCCTCATCGGTCTCAGCGAGGAGATCACCGGCCCGGCCCGCTCGGCCGGCCGAATATATGAGGTCGACGATGGCGCCGGCGGCTACACCCCGCAGCAGGTGGCGGCCGCCATCGGCACCGCCATCGGCCGCCCGGTGCGGGCGCTGGAAGTCGGCCCCGCCCTCCTCCACATGGCCGCCGCCACAGACAGCGCCTACGCCCGGCTGAAGCGCGCGCAGCCCCGCCTGACGCAAGACCGCGCCGCCTATATGTGCCACCCGGACTGGTCGGCCGACAGCGCTTCCCTCCTGGCGCTCGGCATCTGGCAGCCCGAGACATCCCTCCCCCAAGGCATGGCCGCCACCGCCGCCGCCTATCGCGCGGCCGGCCTTCTCGGCTAGGCCGGCTCTGTCGCCCGCTTTTCCGCCACATTCTGCGGTAAAGGGAAAAGCAACAGGCCGAAAAAGCGGCCCCAAGATACCGGAGATTTTCATGGATCGCGACGCGACCTACGCCCGCCTTCTCGAACTGATCGAGCCCTTCAACAAGAAGGGCGTCGCGCTCGCCGAGGAAACCAGCTTCGCCAACGATCTGGAACTCGACAGCCTGACGGTGATGGACCTCGTCGCCAACATCGAGGACGAGTGGGACATCAACATGCCGCTCAACATCCTCCCCGACCTCGAAACCGTCGGCCAGCTCACCGATGCCGTCGAGAAGCTGAAGGGCTGAGCCGGATGACCGACCTTCTCTCGAAGTTCGACCCCTATATCGCCGAGCACAAGGGGCTCCTCGACACCGGCGTGAACGACCCGTTCGGCGTGGTGATGGAGCAGCTTCTCTCCCCCACCCGCGCCATCATCAACGGCCGCGAGACGATCCTGGTCGGCACCTATAATTATATGGGGATGACGTTCGACGCCGAGGTGATCGCCGCCGGCCAGCGGGCGCTCGCCGGCTTCGGCGCCGGCTCCACCGGCAGCCGGGTGCTGAACGGCACCTTCGCCCCGCACATCGCCGTCGAGCAGGCGCTGAAGGACTTCTACGGCACGAAAAGCGCCATCGTCTTCTCCACCGGCTATCAGGCCAATCTCGGCATGGTGTCGACGCTCGCCGGCAAGGGCGACTATATCGTCCTCGACGCCGACAGCCACGCCTCCATCTACGACGGCTGCAAGCTGGGCAACGCCGAGACCGTCCGCTTTCGCCACAACAATGTGGAGGATCTCGACAAGCGCCTCGGCCGCCTGCCGGCGGACGCCGGCAAGCTGGTGATCCTCGAAGGCGTCTATTCGATGCTGGGCGACGTCGCCCCCCTGCGCGAACTGGTGGCGGTGGCGAAACAGCATGGCGCCATGACGCTGGTGGACGAAGCGCATGCCATGGGCTTCTTCGGAGCGCACGGGCGCGGCGTCTACGAGGAACTGGGCCTGGAAGACGAGATCGACTTCGTCGTCGGCACCTTCTCGAAATCGGTCGGCACCGTCGGCGGCTTCGCGGTTTCCAACCATCCGAAGTTCGAGATCCTGCGGCTGGTCTGCAACCCCTATCGCTTCACCGCCTCGCTTCCGCCCTCCGTCGCCGCCACGGCGGAAGCCTCGATCCGCAAGCTGATGACGGCGACGGAAAAGCGCCGGAATCTCTGGGCCGTTTCCCGCCAGCTCCACGCCGGCCTGAAGGCCGCCGGCTTCCGGATGGCGACGGAAACGCCGGAATCGGCGATCATCGCCGTGCTGCTGCCGGACCAGGCCGGCACCGTCGCCATGTGGCACCAGCTTCTGGAGCATGGAATCTACTGCAACATGAGCCGCCCGCCGGCGACTCCGGCCGGCATCTTCCTGCTGCGCTGCTCACTCTCGGCCGCCCACACGGCGGAGGATGTGCGGGAAATCGTCGCCCGCTTCGCCGCCGCGCGCGACAGCCTGCCCGCCGCCGCCTGACGGAAAGACCGGACCGATGGATTTCCCCTACCCCTATGCCGCCCTCGCCACAGGCCTTGCGATCCTTCTCTACCTCTGGACCGGCTTCGTCGCCGGCAAGGCCCGCAAGCAGCATGGGGTGGATTATCCGGACACACACGGCCCAGCCGCCTTCAACCGCATCTGGCGCGCCCACCAGAACACGCTGGAGGCGCTGCCGCAGTTCCTGCCCTCGCTGTGGCTGTTCGCCCTCGTCGTTTCCGATCTGTGGGCAGGCATCCTCGCCCTCGTCTGGGCAGCCGGACGCATCCTTTATGTCCAGGGTTATGCGCGCGCGCCCGAAAAGCGCGAGACCGGCTTCCTCATCGCCATATTCGCAACCGCGGTGCTGCTGTTCGGCGCGCTGGGGAAAATCCTCTACCAGCTTTTCACCTGAATGGGGGTTAATGGGTCGGCTTATCCCCACCCAAGAAAGTTAGCTGCGCCCGGTGCAGATTGCGTAATCCAACAGCCGCACCCATATTGCGCGCATGTCTGACACCGAACAGCCGATCGCCGAACAACTGACCCGCCCGGTCCTTCCCCTGCGCGACATCGTGGTCTTCCCACAGATGATCGTGCCGCTTTTCGTTGGCCGCGAAAAGTCGGTGAAGGCGCTGGAAGCGGTCATGCAGAACGACAAGTCCATCTTCCTCCTGTCCCAGAAGGACCCGGCGGACGAGGACCCCGCGCTCGACGCGCTTTACGACGTGGGCACGCTCGCCACCGTCCTGCAACTGCTTAAGCTGCCCGACGGCACGGTGAAGGTGCTGGTCGAAGGCCAGCAGCGCGCTCGCCTCGCCCGCCTCGTCGACAACGACGGCTATATGGTGGCCGACATAGAACTGCTGCACGATGAAGAGCCGGAAGGCCCGGAAGCGGCCGCCCTTCTCCGCTCGGCGCAGAAGCAGTTCGAATCCTATGTGAAGTCCGCCAAGCGCACCTCGCCCGAAGTGGCGCTCCAGATCGGCCAGATCGAGGAAGCCGGGCGTTTCGCCGATTCGGTCGCCGGCAACCTCAATCTGAAAATCGCCGACAAGCAGGCCC
Source organism: Sandaracinobacteroides sayramensis (assembly GCF_022014495.1). Taxonomy (GTDB): domain Bacteria; phylum Pseudomonadota; class Alphaproteobacteria; order Sphingomonadales; family Sphingomonadaceae; genus Sandaracinobacteroides; species Sandaracinobacteroides sayramense. Next base: position 102,072 of record NZ_JAKLSQ010000010.1, on the reverse strand, counting down.
TGCTGAGCGAAATCCATGTCGCCAAGCGGCTGGAAATGGTCTTCGGCTTCATGGAAGGCGAAATGGGCCTTCTGCAGGTGGAGAAGAAGATCAAGAGCCGGGTCAAGCGGCAGATGGAGAAGACCCAGCGCGAATATTATCTGAACGAGCAGTTGAAGGCGATCCAGCGCGAACTGGGCGACGGCGACGAGGAATCGGACGAAGCCGCCGAATATGAAGCGAAGATCCGCAAGGCGAAGCTCTCGAAGGAAGCCCGCGACAAGGCGCTCGGCGAAGTGAAGAAGCTGCGCGCCATGAGCCCGATGTCGGCCGAGGCCACGGTGGTCCGCAACTGGCTGGACGTGCTTCTGTCGCTCCCCTGGGGCAAGCAGTCGAAGGTGAAGCGCGACATCGTCGAAGCGCAGGCCGTGCTCGACGCCGACCATTTCGGCCTGGAAAAGGTGAAGGAGCGGATCGTCGAATATCTGGCGGTCCAGGCCCGCACCAACAAGCTGAAGGGGCCGATCCTCTGCCTCGTCGGCCCTCCGGGCGTCGGCAAGACCTCGCTCGGCCGCTCCATCGCCAAGGCGACAGGGCGCGAATTCATCCGCCAGTCGCTGGGCGGAGTCCGCGACGAGGCCGAGATCAGGGGCCACCGCCGCACCTATATCGGCTCCATGCCCGGCAAAATCGTGCAGAACCTGCGCAAGGCCGGCAGCTCCAACCCGCTGATCCTGCTCGACGAGATCGACAAGCTCGGCCAGGACTTCCGCGGCGACCCGGCGTCGGCGCTGCTGGAAGTGCTGGACCCGGAACAGAACAACAAGTTCAACGACCATTATCTGGAAGTCGATTTCGACCTCTCGAACGTGATGTTCGTGACGACGGCGAATAGCTACAACATGCCATCCGCCCTCCTCGACCGGATGGAGATCATCCAGCTCTCGGGCTACACCGAGGACGAGAAGGTGGAGATCGCCAAGCGCCACCTGCTCTCGAAGCAACTGGAAGCGCATGGCCTGAAGACGGCGGAATTCGAAGTGACCGACGAGGCGCTGCGCGACCTCATCCGCTACTACACCCGCGAGGCCGGAGTGCGCACGCTGGAGCGCGAGCTGGCGAAGCTCGCCCGCAAGGCGCTGCGGCAGATTCTGGAAAAGAAGGCGGAGACGGTCACCGTCACGCCGGAGAATCTGAAGGACTTCGCGGGCGTGCAGAAGTTCCGCTTCGGCACGTCGGAAACCGAAGACCAGATCGGCATGGTGACGGGCCTCGCCTGGACTTCGGTCGGCGGCGACCTCCTCACCATCGAATCGGTCACCGTCCCCGGCAAGGGCGTCATCAGCACCACGGGCAAGCTCGGCGATGTGATGAAGGAGTCGATCTCGGCCGCCTTCAGCTTCGTGAAGGCGCGCTCCGCCGCCTATGGCATTCGCCCGGACACCTTCACCCGCAAGGACATCCACGTCCACGTCCCCGAAGGCGCAACGCCCAAGGACGGGCCTTCGGCCGGAATCGCCATGGTCACCTCCATCGTCTCGACGCTGACCGGAATCCCGGTCCGGCGCGAAGTGGCGATGACGGGCGAGGTGACGCTGCGCGGCCGCGTGCTGCCGATCGGCGGGCTGAAGGAAAAGCTGCTGGCGGCGCTTCGCGGCGGCATCACCACCGTGTTGATCCCGGCGGAGAATGAGAAGGATCTGGAAGACGTCCCCGCCAATGTGCGGGAAGGGCTGAAGATCATCCCGGTCAGCCATGTGGACGAAGTGCTGAAGCTGGCCTTCACCCGCCCGATCGAGCCGATCGAATGGGACGAAGCGGACGAAAAGGCGGCAGCCCCGGCCCCGACCCCCACCCCGCCGCCGGCCGCCATGACCCACTGACAAAAAAGCCCCTCCCCTGCAGGGGAGGGGTTGGGGTGGGGGCGTGCCATAAACGCGACCGCCACCGATCATCAGCCAGTTCAAATGCACAGCCGGCCACTACCGCAATCCGCGTCACCCCGGGCTTGACCCGGGGTCCAGCTTTCTGCCGCGAGCGTTTGGGCCATATCCCAAGCCAAGCCCGGAATGGCGCAACAGCCGGTCGCACCGAAACCGACCAACCACCCCCATCCCGACAGCAGTTGACACACTGGGGCGCATCGCTTAACCGCCCCCACTCACCCGATGAAACGGGGCGCGTAGCTCAGCGGTAGAGCACTGCTTTCACACGGCAGGGGTCACAGGTTCAATCCCTGTCGCGCCCACCATCGGTTTCCGAAACCAGCGTTTTTTCCACATCCGGTTCGCCGGAACCCAAGGCCTTGTCCACAATCGCCTTCGCCCGCTGCCACAGCCCGCGATCTCCGCGCGTCAGCACCTCCAGCAGCAGCGCCTTTTCCCGAATATAGACCCGGGCAAACCCGCCTCCATATTCCATGATCGTGCTGGAGTTGGAAATCAGGTCCGCCAGCTTCACCGTCTGCGCGTCCGCCGGGGCAAGGGCGATATGCGCCCGGTCCATCGCCTTGCGCACGGCGCGATTGCCATCCTCGGGCTTCGACACATCGGTCAACCAGCCGACAAGCGCCGCCACTTCGCCCCCGAACAGTTCGGAAAGCTCCTCGAGCCGAACCCCGCAATCTTCCACCACATCGTGCAGCAACGCGGCTGCCACCATCGCATCCGTCCCGCCCGCCTCGCGCACCAGACGCCCGACCTCGATCGGATGCACAATATAGGGCTCGCCGGTATATTTGCGCTGCTGGCAAGCATGCGCCTGCGTCGCGAAAAGCTCCGCCCGCGGCACGATATCGTCTTTATCTCCGGTCAATTCCAGTCTCTGCCATCCACTTGCGGCGAAGGCGGGGCCGCACCGGCGGCCCCGCCCACACTCACTTCGCCGCCAAAGCCGCCTTCAGCCCCGGCGCATACTCCGCCCCATGCGGCACTTCGGCGCTCGACGCCTTCACCGTGCCGCCGATCGCCTCGGCCTGCCCGCCCAGGCACTTCGCCAGGAAATTCTCCGCCACCGCCATGAAGGCGATGCTGTTTTCCGGCCGGGCGAAACCATGGCCTTCGTCCGGGAACAGCACATAGGTCACGGGGATGTTCTTCGCCTGCATGGCGGCCACGATCTGGTCGCTTTCCGCCTGCTTCACGCGCGGATCGTTGGCGCCCTGCCCGATCAGCAGCGGCCGCTGGATGCGCTCGGCATGCGTCAGCGGCGACCGTTCCTTCAGCCACTTCTGCCCCTCGGGCGTCTTGGGGTCGCCCATGCGCGCCACCAGCTGCTTGTAGAAGCTCTCCCAATAGGGCGGCACGGTCGACAGCAGCGTCTGCAGGTTCGAAGGCCCCACGATATCCACGCCGCAGGCGAAGGTCGTCGGCGTGAAGGTCAGCCCGGCCAGCGTCGCATAGCCGCCATAGCTGCCGCCCATGATCGCCACCCGGGCCGGATCGGCATGGCCCTCACCCACCGCCCAGTTCACGGCGTCGATCAGGTCGTCGTGCATCTTGGCGCCCCACTCGCCGTTGCCGGCGTTGGTGAAGCCCTTGCCGAAGCCGGTCGAGCCCCGGAAGTTCACCTGCAGCACGGCATAGCCGCGGTTCGCCAGGAACTGGCTCAAGGCGTCATAGCCATAGCTGTCGCGCGCCCAGGGCCCGCCATGCACCAGCAGCACCATCGGCAGCGGCTTCGCCGGCTTCTCTCCGGCGCCGGCCGGCAGCGTCAGATAGGAAACCAGCGTCTTGCCGTCGCGGGCCTTGATCTCCACCGGGCGCATTTCCGCCAGCGGCGCCCCCACCAGATCGGGCCGCGTGTCGAACAGCTTCGTCAGCGCCTTCGCCTTGCGGTCATAGACGAAGGAGGCAGCCGCTTCCTTCGAATTGTCGGTCGTCACGATCCAGCGGTCGTCGGCCTGCGTCCGCGACGACAGCAGCCAGTTGCCCAGCTTCTCGTTCAGGAAGGCGATGTCGGCGGCCACCGCCTGGTCCAGCACCTTCCATTCGGGCTTCAGATAATCGAAGCTGACCGCTTCCACCGCCTTCGACTTCGGGTTGATCAGCGTGCCGCCCATGTCGGCGCGCGCGTCCTCGGCCACCAGCGTCGTCTTGCCGCTCGCCCAGTCCATCGCGAACAGCGCGCCGGTGTCGCGGTCGCGGCTGTCCATCAGATACAGCGTCCTGCCGTCGGCCGAGAAGCCCAGCACCGTCGTCGTCTGGCTGTCGTCCAGCCCGTGGCTCAGGAAGGGCTTGTCCGCCACCTTGCCATTGTCGAGACGGAAATAGTCCTGACCGCCGGCGGCGTTCGGGCGGATGGCCAGGCGCAGCACCAGATCCTCGTCCGCCAGGAAACCGCTGTAGCCGTCGTTGCGCTGCACTTCCGTCAGCTTGCCGCTGCCCAGGTCCAGAGACCAGACATCGTGCCACTTCTGGTCGCGGTTGTTCAGCCCGATCAGGATCCGCTCCGGATGCCGCTCCGACAGGCCGACCACCTGCACCGTCGTCTTCTCGAAATCGGTCAGCAGCTTCGGCTCGCCGCCTTCGGCGCGCACGCCATACAGCAGAAAGTCCTCATTGCCGCCCGCGTCGTTGATGAAGAGGATCATCGAGCTGTCCGGCGCCCAGAAATGCTGGCGGATCGGCCGCTTCGTCTCGGCGGTCAGCGGCCGCGCCTTATTGAGGTCGGCGGCCGGCGCCACCCAGATGTTCAGCACGCCATTGCTGGGGGCCAGCCAGCTCACCCATTTCCCGTCCGGGGAAAAGCGCCCCTGCGCCTTCACCGGGTTTCCGAACAATTTGCTGCGCTCGATCAATTGCGTCTCGGTCATCGGTTTCCCTTGGGTGAAGGCCGGCTGGGCGGTGGCGCACAGAAGCGCCGCCACAGAGGCCATGAGGATGTTTCGCATGCGATAATTCTCCACTCGCTGGCAGCCAACCCGAAATGGGCCTGCCACTCTTCCCTGCCTGCCGCGGTCGCGCCAGCCGAAGATATGGGCCGACTTCTAGCGCAGCCCCGCACCGCCTGCATCAACTTCATTTCCGTTCCGCGCCACAGGCAATGCCCAGAAAATTCATTGTATTGAAACGCTTTGGAAACGATTTTGCAATCACCTCTTTGGTAGCGCGGACAAGCAGCCGGGCAGCCGATCGCGAGGACTGACCAGCGCCAACGGGCCGCAGAACCAGTTCCGGCATATCAAGGGCAAGGCGATCTTGCCCCCGACAAGTTGCGTTCCATGCCTGCGCGGGATTGCCGTCGCAGCCCGGCGGTCATATCCGGCCGCAAATGTCGCCGAAAATGTCATCCAATATTCACATATCCTGGCAGCAAACAGTCGGTCGAGGGGAAATGAAATGCGAAATGCGCTGGGCCTGCGCGCCCTGCTCCTGTGCGGCACCATGGCCTGCGCCGGCTCCGATGCCTTCGCCCAGACCAACGCGGAACTGCTTCAGGAACTGCGCGCCCTGCGCGCGCGGGTGGACGAACAGTCGGCGGAAATCGAATCCCTGCGCGCGCAGGTGGACGCGCAGTCGGAAGTGCTCGGCAAGGCCAATCAGGATATCGGCAAACAGGCCGAGCTGAAGCCGGCTTTCAAGGCCGCGCCCGAATTCAAGGACGGGGACTGGAAGTTCAAGATCCGCGGCCGCTTCATGTACGATGTCGGTTACACCGAGAATCCGAACAACCAGATCGGCACCAAGGCGCTCGGCTTCAACAGCCGCATCCGCCGCGCGCGGCTGGGCGTGGAGGGCACCATGCCCGGCGATTTCGCCTACAAGGCCGAGGCGGACTTCCACTCCAACCTGGTCGAATGGGCCGACCTGTTCCTGGAATGGAGCCCCGTCAAGGACGTCACCCTGCGCGTCGGCCATTACGACAGCTTCCAGAGCATGGAGCAGCCCACCTCGTCGCGCTTCATCACCTTCCTGGAACGGGCGCAATTCACCGACGGCTACAACCAGACCCGCCGCCTGGGCGGCTCCGTCGCCTATGCGAACGACAAACTCTATCTCGCCGGCGGCCTCTTCAACGAGGGGATCGGCATCAGCTACGACAACGACGGCTGGCTGCTCGCCGGGCGCGGCGTCTTCATGCCGAAGCTGGACGACACGCAACTGCATCTCGGCGCCAGTTTCCAGCATCGCGGCTATAATTCGTCGAGCCTCGGCGCCCGCTACCGCTCCCGCCCCAACCCGCGCCTGACGGACGTGCGCTTCGTCGACACCGGCACCATCGCCGCCGACAAGGACACGCAACTGGGTCTGGAGGCCTTCGCCATCCACGGCCCGCTGCACATCGGCGGGGAGGCAAGCTGGCTGTGGGTCAACGCCATCGGCCCGGCGGACATCGGCCCTGCCGACAATATTCCGGTCGGCGCGATCATCGCCAACGGCAACCCCAGCTTCTTCAGCTATTATCTGGAAGCCGGCTATTTCTTCACCGGGGAAAGCCGCGGCTACAAGAAATCCACCGCCCAGTGGGACAGGACGAAGGTGCTGAACCCGCTCAACAAAGGGGGGCCGGGCGCCATCAGCGCCAATGTCCGCTGGGATTCGCTGAACCTGAACGACCCGGCCATCCAGTCCGGCGGAATCAACACCAGCAGCTCGCACGGCGGGCGCAGCAACGCCCTGTCCCTGAACCTCATCTGGCAGCCGATCGACTATGTCCGCATCACCACGCAATATACGCGGATGGACGTGAAGGGCGGGCCCTATGCGCTGAAAGTGAACGGCGAGACCAGCGGCGACGCCACCGACTATGGCTATAAGGTCAATGTGATCGGCACCCGCTTCGCCTTCGACTTCTGACGGGCAAGAAAGCCCCTCCCCTTCAGGGGTGGTGTTTATCTCGTAAATAATTAGCTTTATTGGACATTTTCTGCCATAATTTCCCACACAACACCCGCACAGGCACGGCAGATCAACGACTTACGCCGCCGACCTGCACGGATTCTGCACAGTATGAGGGAATCATGGCGTCCGACGGAAGCAAATTCATCACCGACAAGGAAGAGCTAAAACCCGGCCTCATCCTGTTCCGGCGTTCAGACGTGAAGCACCGCAACTATTATTGCCGCGTGAAGGTGCCAAAGGAGGACCGATACAAGACGGTTTCCCTAAAGACCGAGAACATCAACGACGCCCGCGCTATGGCGTGGGAGCAGGATAGCGAGGTGCGCTACGCCATCAAGCATGGCGTGGCGCTGTTCAACCGCCCCTTCCGCGACGTGGCCAAGGAGTTCCTGCAAAAGCAGATCGCCCGCGCCAAGCGCGAGCAGATCACCGACAAGCGCATCGAAACCATCAAGATCGCCATCGAAAACCCGTTGGACGACTATATCGGCTCCGTTCAGGTCCATCTTATCGGTGACGAGCGTTGGGGCGAATACCCCCAATGGCGGCGCGAGCATGGGGAAGGCCGTATCGAGCGCAACGGCTCGCGCTTCGTGTCGGAGGAGATCGCCCGCAAGCTGGTCGCGGACGACTTCGACCGTATGCGCAAGATACGCGCTGCCAAGGGGTTGAAGCCCAGGCTGCCGCCGACGCCGGAGCAGATCGAGGAAGCGGTGAAGGCCAAGATGGCCAAGCGCATCCCCTTCATCAGTGACGACACCATCCGCACCGAAATGAAAGTCTTTGGCGCGATCATGAACTTCGCCATCAAGCAGCGATACGTTCCCGCCAGCCTGCGCTTCGATGAAATCCCGAAGCTGTCCAGTCAGCGCCGCGAGGAGTTCACGGTCGAGGAATACCGCAAGCTGCATACGGCTGGCCGGTCATGGGTGAAGGCCGCGACCACGGCACCGAGCCAGTGGTATCGCACCATGACCTACAACTTCATCCTCGTTGCCTGCAACACCGGGATGCGACCGCCTGAACTGCGCAACCTGCGCTGGCGCGACATATCACCCGCGAAGGACCGCGAGGGGCGCGATATGTTCGTGCTGTATGTGCAAGGCAAGGGCAAGACCCGCAAGCTGGTCGCACCTGCCAGCGTGGGCGAATACCTCAATCGCATCCGCGCAATCTCAAAAGCGACAGATCCGGAAGACCCGGTATTCACCACCATCACCGGCAAATCGTCCGGCTCGCTCTATCAATCCCTGATTGAAGACCTGCTGGACGGAGCGGGCTTGCGCAAGGGTGCCGATGGCACCATGCGCACCACCTATTGCTTCCGCCACACCTACGCGACCTTCCGCCTGCAAATGGGCGTGGACGTGTATTTCCTCGCGCAGCAGATGGGCACGTCCGTTCAGATGATCGAGAAGCACTATGGCCATGTGAACACCATCAAGCACGCCGACCGCGTGCTGATGGGCATGGAGGGCTGGAACCCCGCAGTCGCCAGCCCCGATACGGTTGTGACCGAAACCAACGCCAAGGACTCGCAGGCGGTCAGGGCGAAGCAGCCCAAACCGCCCAGCCGTCCCCAACGCTAGGCGGGCATCGAACCAGCAACCGGAGTCCGGTTGCCGATGCTTCAAGCCTTGCGTTCTTGCCGGATTCATAACGTGCCGCTGGCGCTCCCCGGTTGTGAACCGTCTGGCGGCTTGGGGAGAAAAGCCGTGTCGAGCCTCGACACGGCCCCCATGCCGCCTTCCTTCCTGTCCTCAGCCGTGGCGATCAGAGGATAGGGCCGAAGGCGATTCTGCCTGTCGTTTTCGTTCATCTTGTTCCGAACCGACTATGCTCGAACCAAGAACGGTGAATGCCTGTGGTCTCGTATCCAGTTTCCATCCCCCGCCAGAGCTATCGGGGCAGAAGCGGGCCAAAACACTGGAGATCAATCGCGTTGCTGCGTGCATCGAGGCATATCTCAACTCCGATCTGGTGCAGAAGCCCGACGATACGGTGCATGTTTATACAAGCGAGGAAGTCGCCCGCAACATCGGCGAAGACCCTCATGTTGTGCGCAAGCTCGCCACCACATCATGCCGTGCTGATTCGTCCACCCACGGAAGGCGTTCTACCTTGCCGCGCAGGATCGTCTTTGCGGCTCGTTTGACCGTCGTTTCCGGTTTCAGCGCCTCAATGGTCCGTCCGACCTGCTCGTCCTTGGTGACGATGCACCGCCACACGAGGAGGCGCACCCAGCCGTCCGCATCGCGCGACAGCACTTCGGCGGCGACCTTGCGCTCGCCGATCTTCACGGACTTGCCCTTGCCCCGGCCGCGCGGTTTGGCGCGGCGTGACGCGAACACCGCTTCAGTCCACTGGATCACGTCGCCCTCGATAAAGTCAGTTTCTGGAATCCACCGCTCCATAGGCATGGCCCTCTTTCTCTATTGGACCATGAAATGCGGGTAATTTGATTGCGTAGTGCGAAGGGGCGCGGAGTCAGAACCCCGGCCCCTTCGGCGGACGTGGTGCGCGCGATTGGAAGGCGCGCTGCTTTAGGCGCAATATCGCCTCGTCGATGCAGCGCAGGCTGATCTGCACATGCGGGCAGTCTTCCAGCCGCAGGCCGCGCATGGCGAGGTCGCTGAGGATCGCGGCGCGTTTGGCGCGCAGTTGCTGTTCGGTCAGACCGTTGAGGTCGGCGGATGTGAGGATGAAGGACATGCTCGTTTCTCCTGTCTTCTGACCGCGACCATCGCGGCCTTCCTGCGCAGACAGGAGCAGCGCGTATCGCCTGGAGCCGCACTCGCTCGAAACAGCGTGGAGAAGCCCGACAGGGCTTGCGGCCAGACCAGGCGAACCGATGTGAGGGTGCGAAACAGGAAGGACGGATGGGCCGGTCAGGCCGGACCGGGAAACACGAGTTTATCCGCCAGCTTCTTCATGCGGCCGGCGACGAAAGGATCGGCGGTCGGCTTTTCCAGCGCCGGCGCGGCCGCGTCCAGCAGGCGGCGGGCTTCGGCCTTGTCGCCTTTCGCCGCAGCCACTTCGGCAAGGGCGAGGTCGAGGCCCGCGCCCCAATCGGGATCGCTGACCATTTCGGATACGGCCACGCGGTCGAGGCCCGCCAGCAACGGCGCGGCCTCCGCCTGTCGGCCCGCCACGATCAGGCATTCGGCGACAATGAAGCGGATGGCCTGTGTCACGGCATGCCCGTTGCCCGCAGCCGCGCGCGCCGTCTGCTCGGCCGCGCGGGCATGGGCAATGCCCGCGTCCGTATCGCCGGCGCGGCAGAGCATGTTGGCGAGATCGGCTCGGCCGGCATAGGCTTGGAAGCTTTGCGGCCCCGCCTTGGCTTCGGCCGCTTTCCAGACGATGGCGTTGTCGATGGCGGCTTCCCGATAGCGTCCGGCCTGCCCCAGCGCCATGGCGCGCGCGGCGCGGATTTGCAGCGTCAGCCGGTGATCCAGGCCGAGGCGCTTTTCGGCGAGCGGCAGAATGGCCTCATATTCCTTCAGGGCGACATCATTTGCTTTGCGAACCATGGCCGCCTGCGCCATATTCATGCGCAGCAGCAAGGTGTCGGGATGATCCGCGCCCTGCAATTCTTCCATGCGCTGCGCCAGCGGCCGCAGCTCGGCTTCGGCCTCCGCGCTTTTTCCCTGCTGGATCAGGATGAAGGCCGGCGGCTGCCGCAGCAGGATGCGCTCCCGCTCGCCCAGCACGCCGGGAAGCTGGTCGGCGATTGCGCCCGATTGCAGATAGGTCGTGCGGGCGGCTTCCAGATCATTGTCGATCAACAGCAGCAGCGCCCTGGCATAGAGTTTGCGCATCTGCGCTTCCGTTCCGGGCCGGTCGGGTTCGTCGGCGACGAGCTTTTTCGCCTGCGCCAGCGCTTCGGGCTGGGTGGTCAGCGCCTCCATGCCGGCAAGCTTCATGCGCGCCGCCCCCGCTTCGTCCGATTGCGCCGCCCCTGCCTTGCCGAACCAGTGGAAGGCGCGGGCATAGGAAGCCCGCGCGCCGGGATAATCGTTGCGCTCGCCCAGCGCGCGCGCCAGAGACGCATGCAGTCGCGCAGCAACCAGCGGATCGCCGGAAAAGCGGCGATCGATCGCTTCCCCGGCATGGCGCAGCGCATCCGCCAGCGTTTCCTCGGCGGCCGACGCCTCCGCCGGATCGGTGCGGGCCAGCACATCGTCCGCCAGAAACCCATAGCTGGCGGTGGCGATCCGCTCCTGCCGGATCGCTTCGTCGCGCTGGCGCAGGGCGACGATGGCGGCGGCGGAGGTGGCGACCAGACCGACGCCGGCCGCCGCTGCGGCCGCGACGATCCAGGGCCGCCGGGTGCGCCTCTTGTCCTCGGCGGCTTTCCATTCGGCCAGCCGTGCCTGGGCCTCGCGCTCCGCCGCAGCCTTCTCGCGCCGGCTTTCCAGCCTGTCCAGCCGCTCCGCCAGTTCGGAGGCCGACGCCAGCCGCTGCGCCGGGTCGCCGGCGGCGGCTTCGGCGATATCCTGCCGCAGCAGCGGGTCGGCGACATCCTGTTCCCAACCCGGCGCGAGGCTGCGGTGGAAATCCCCCACCACCAGTTGATAGAGGATGAGGCCGAGCGCGAAGATGTCCGACCTCGCCGTCGGCAGCGCGCCGCCCGCCAGTTCGGGCGCGCGATAGAAAGCGGTGCCGACCGGACTGCCCGGCTTGGCATCCGGCGACTCCATCGGAAGCCCGGTGATGGCATGGGCGTCGAACAGCGCCGCGTCCACGACCTGACCCTCGCCGAAGTCCGCAAGCCGGATGCGGAAATCGCCGGCGGCGGGGCTGCCGTCGATCAGGATGTTGGCGGGCTTCAGATCCTTGTGCAGCACGCCGGCGTCGTGCACCTGCGCCAGCGCCTGGGCGACGGCGCGGCCCACGGCTAGCCGCCGCTCCGGCGCAATCGCGGCCAGCCCGCCTTCGGCCTCCGCCCATTGCACGAGATTGACGCCGCCGTCCGCGCTTTCCAGGAAATAGGGCGCGCTCTCGAAATTCCATTCCAGCAGCGGCACATAAGGCCCATCCGGCCCGATGGTGGCAGAGAGCAGCCGGAACAGCGCCGCCTCGCGTTTCAGGGAGCGCAGCCGGTCTGGCGCGTCGGCGAACTTGAACACGCGGGTCTGGCCGGTCTTGCGCTGCCGCGCCCGCCAGACATCGTTGGCCCCGGTGCCGCCCAGCGCTTCGACAAGCTCCCACTGCGGGCGGTCGGGCACGCTGTCTCCGGGTGCGAAAGCGAATCGCGGCGCCAGCGGTGCGCCGAGGCTTTCCACGGAGACCGGCACCGCCAGCATATAGCCGATGCGCGGCACGGTGCGGATGATCTGCCCGTCCTGATCGCCCAGCACCTTGCGTAACTTCGACACCGCCACCGACAAGGAGGCATCGACCACGGTGACTCCGGGCCAGACCGCGTCCAGCAGTTCCTCCTTGGAAACCGCCTCGCCGGGGCGCAGCAGCAGTTCCAGCAGGATTTCGCTGGGCTTGGCTTCCAGCGGCACGATGGCGCCGCCCACGCGCAGGCTCCAGCTTCCTTCATCGAAGCTGGCCGGCCCGAATGTCCACCGCCGCCTGCGCCGCCCCGAACTGCCGCCGCTGTCCACCATAGCTGCCCCCTGACATACGCAACGCCGGATGATTGCCACGCCTGCAACCGCCCGACAACCAATGTAAAAGGCGCATCCGCCGTCTTTGGAAATCCTTTGGATCGCCTTCAGGACAATCGTCGCCCGCCCCGACAGATTGCACCCCGCTCCCTGGAACAGGGGGGAGCAGTTCAACAGGAGGCACTTATGCGAATCTCACTTTGGAACAATAGGGCGAACGCAACCCGGTTGATCGCGGCGGCGCTGCTGTCCGCCACTGCCATTGCCGCCACCCCGGCGGCAGCCGTCAGCTTCGACATCCTGCACGCCTTCAGCGGCGGAAGGGATGGCCAGTCCCCCTTCGGCGGCCTGCTCGCCGACAGCGCGGGCAATCTCTATGGCACGACAACTGATGGCGGCGGAAACACGGGGGCCGGCACATTGTTCCGGCTCGGCACGGATGGCACTGACTTTACGGTGCTACACACATTTACCACATTCTATACGGACCCCAGATCATATGGCGGAAGCAATCCCCGTGGCGGTCTGATTGCCGATTCCATTGGTAATCTCTACGGCACGACCTATCAGGGCGGCACGCAGAACGGCGGCACGGTGTTCAAGCTCGATACCTCTGGGGCTCACAGCGTGCTGCACAGCTTCGAGCAGAACGAGGCCGGCTTTTCCTTTTCCGAGGGGCGCTATCCCTTCGCAAGCTTGACGGCGGATGCCACCGGCAATCTCTATGGCACCACCTATGCTGGCGGCGATAGGGACTATGGCACCATTTTCAGGCTCGGTGCGGATGGCGACGACTTCACGGTGCTGCACAGCTTCACAGGCGGGGCAGGCGGAGCTTTCGCCTATGGAAACCTGCTTGCAGATGGCAAAGGCAATTTCTACGGCACGACTTTGGGGGCAACCCAAGGCAATCATCAGGGCACATTGTTCAAGCTTGATGCGGACGGCAATTTTACCACGCTTTATAGCCATGGCCTTGGTAACGGCTCCTATGCTGGCCTGATCGCCGACGCCGCCGGCAATCTTTATGGCACCACCGATCAAGGCGGCACGCATCACAATGGCACCATTTTCAAGTTCGATACCAACGGCGTGTACAGCGTGCTGCATAACTTCGCCGGATCGGGTAGCGGCGCTAATCCCCGTGGAAATCTGCTCCTTGACGCCGAGGGCAACCTCTACGGCACGACACACGACGCCTCTCCATATGATAGCTTTAGCAATGGCACGGTATTCAGGCTGGGTGTGGATGGCACATATGCCGTGCTGCACAGCGGCGGCACGCCTTTCGCCGGCCTGATCGCCGATGCCGAGGGCAATCTTTACGGCACCACGACGGGGCAACTTGGTGACGATTGGAGCAGCGCTGGCGCCATTTTCAAGCTGAGCGATGTAGGCTTCGTGCTGCCCTCGACTCCGGGTGAACCCGGAGAGCCGGGCAATCCCGGCGCGGTGCCGGAACCCGCCACCTGGGCGATGATGATCGCCGGCTTCGGGCTGGTGGGCAGCGTCGCCCGCCGCCGCCGCGAAACGCTTCGCTCGGCCTGCTGAGCCTTCTGGGCAAGCCTGGTGGTCTTTCGTGTTCCGCTGCGTACAGGGTCGGGATTGGCGGACACGAAAATGGGGGGGGCGCCGGCCGATAACCGGCGCCCCTTTCGCCCGCAATACCGGACGCCTGGCGCGCCGTCATCAAGGGGACAGTCGATGTCTCAATGGGAATTGCTGGTAACGGAAGGCCATGTCCGCGCCGCAAAGTGGCGCCAGGCTTTGCCGTGGTTGCTGGGCATTTCCATCGCGGCGACCATTCTTGGTATCGGCCTTTCCGGCTTGGCGCGGTGGCCGCAGCCGTCCGCTAAGGTCACCGACGCCAAGGCGGCCTACACCGAGGATATGCGAAGCGCCGTCACGGCTTTCTTCGAGAACCCGGCAGATATCCCGCCACTTTCACGGGAGAACGCCACGCAAGCGCCCACACCCGATGCACTTGATGCCCACGTCGCGGACATCCTCGACACGTTGAACCGCGAGAACGGCCTGCCGGATAGCGTCGTCGTGCAGGACGCCGATACCTTCTGGCGCGGCGCATGGAAGCCGGATGCGGTCCACGCCGTCAGGGACGGCAGCACGATCCTGATCGGTGGCACAGCCAATACTGCCTATCGGGGCGCGCCCGATCTGCGGCGCGGATACTGGATACTGCGCAAGTCCGAAACGACGCAGGCAGAGGCCAAGGGCTGGACGCTGCATTGCCTTGCCGCGCCGGAAGCGCAACCCTGTCGCGACGAATCCGTCTATCCCGCCAGCATCCCCGCGACCATGCGCGGGCTGTTGCCGCCTTCCGCATTCGAGGCGCGGCGATGATCTGGCTGCTCCCGGCCGTTGGCGCGCTCGGGTTTGTCGCCGTGCTGCTCATTCCGGCGGTGCGCCGGTTCATCCTGCGTATTTTCGCCATTCCGCCAGCCCTCGCGCTCTTCGCGCTCGGCGGTCTCGACTGGCTGCTGCGCAGGCCTGTTTCATGGCTGTTCGCTCGCACGGCCTTGCCGGGCCGCATCGTGGACGCTTTCACCCGGATCGTGGAGCGCATCGGCAAGGGTAAAGTTGGTCTGCCCTCCGGCGACCGCGAAGCCGTGGCGCGGGAGCTATGGCCGGAGGATCGCTACCCCTTCCTCTATGGTGAAGTGCCGGACGATATTTGCCGCCCGCTGTGGGAGGACGGGAAGCTGATCGGCGGACAGGGCATTCCGTGGATGGCCGACCGGCATTTCAGCGCAGGGTTTGTGAAGGCGGCGGGGGAGCGCGGCCTGACCGCCGCCATGCTGGCGCTGATCGCGCAGCCCGTCCTGTTCGTCCTCTGGCGCGGGGTGTCACACGAGGGTGAGGCCGCCGAGCCCATTATGTTGGAACAGTTTCCCGGCGAGGCGGCGGTCTATGTCTCGGGCTGGTCCGTCTGGCAGACCGTCGCCGCCGATGGGGCGGCCAGCCTCGCCACCGGCGCGCTGGCGATCCTGCTGACGCTCGCCGCATGGCTGTTGATCGCCGCCGCCATTGGCATGGTCGTCGCCGTGATGATGATCGAGCGTTGGCGCAAAACGGCTTCCGCGCCGTATGAGATTATATCCAAGGACGCGCATGTGCGCTGGCGGCACCGCGCCGAGGCGCGGGAGATCGCCCGCACAGGCTATGTCCGGCAGATTAGGCAGGCGACCGGGTATCTGGCAGGCTCGCCGCTGTTTCGCGTGGGCGAAGGCACCGGCACGCTGCGGGTGCGCGGCGACCTCGCCGCCCCCACGAAGGGGCAGGCCATCGCGCTGGACCGGGAATCGCTGTTCCAGCATGTGCTGGTGTTCGGCGGCACCGGCGACGGCAAGACCTCCGCCATCCTCAAACCGCTCTTGCGGCAGGTTCTGCAACAACCGCAGTTCGGTGCCTACGTCACCGACGCAAAGGGCGTCCTGTGGCACGACGCCGCCCAAATCGCGGGCGAGGCAGGCCGGTCGAAAGATGTGCTGCGCATCGGCACCGGAGCGGGCGAGCTTGGCGTCAACATCACGGCAAGGCTCGCCCCCGCGCAGATCGCCGCCGTCCTGCGCTCGGTGCTGGCGCAGGTGGGCGGGGCCAAGGGCGATACGTTCTGGCCCGATATGGCCGCCAACGTCATGCACCACCTGCTGACCGTGGGCCGCGCCTACGCCGCGACGCCGGAAGGCAAGACCGAGGCCAAAACCCTTAACCCCTATAGCCCGTGGTGGGCCTATCAGGCGGCGCTGGATAGCAAGCGCCTCACCGCCGCCATCGAGGCGATCCGAGAGGAAACGAGCGCTTGCCTCGCACAGATGCAGGGCGACCGCGCGTTGGAAGCCTCCGACCGGCTGGCGCTGTTCGCAGGCGCTGACATCGCCGCCAGCCTCAACTACCTCACCGAAGCATGGACCGGCATGGCCGAGGCCACCAAGACAGGTATTACCGCCAATATCTCGCAGCTATTGGACGGTTTCGCCGGGGCGAGCATATTGCGGGAGCGGTTTATCAGCGGGCTGGACGCAGGCACAGCCAGCCTTGACGCGCCGCTCAATGGCAAGATTGCCCTTGTGACCCTGAACACGCTGGACGACGGCCTGCCCGCGCGGCTGGTCGCCATCCTGCTCAAGACCGTCCTGTATCGGGAGGCCCGCTTGCGCGAGGCCACCCTGAAACGCACCGGCGGCAATCCGCAGGACAACCCCTGTCTTGTGATGATGGACGAGGTGCAGGAGCTGGCGACGGTGGACGCGGCATCGGGCCTGTCCGACGCGACGTTCTGGAACGTTGCGCGGTCCACCGGCCTTGCGGGCGTGTTTGCCACCCAGACCGTCGCCGCGCTCACGCAGGCCATGGGCGAACATGCCGCCGACAACTTCATGCAGCAGGCCCGAAGCAAGGTGTTTCTGCGCAGCGAGGACCGCGCCACCGTCACCTATGCCTGCTGGCTCGCGGGCGAGTTCGAACGCAACCGCGTGTTCGGTGACGGGCAATGGGAGAGCCTGGAGCAGCGCGAGCTGGTCACCGGCTGGACGCCGTTCCTGCCCGTGGACGACAGGGCCGCGCCGGATGAGAATGGCGGGTATTTTGCCGCCGCCATCGGCTTCCTCCGCCGCGCCAGCATCGGCGCCGCCACGGCGCGGCCGACCTATGAGGCCGACTTGCGCTTTGTGCCGCAGGGCGGTGACGCCGCAGCCCAGCTTTCCGCGCAGCAGCAAGCCTTGTGGCGGCAGGAAGATATGGAGCAACGCTATCGCACCGAGGGCAACAGCATGGCTCCGGCGCTGACGCCTGCCGACTTCATTGCGATGGGCCGCTTCCATGCATATGCTCACATCCAACGGGCAGGACTCGCGCGACAGGACGTGGTGGCATTAGAACACAAGTATTAAGTGCAAAATGGGACGTATACTATGGCAAGCCAAACAGACATAAGGAAGGAGTCGCACCCAACATCACCCACCCGAATCGTTGCCCTTCTCGGCCTATTGTTTACAATCGCAATGATTGTTTTTGCTACAGCTTTTGCCGACAATAAGCATATGGTTCTGCTCTTGCAGACGTTTTCAGGAAACTGGTCGCCGCCAAATGATTTCAATGAAATTAGTAAATTTGAATTTGCCATAACAGCGGTAATTGCAATAATAATAAATTGGGGAACACTAATAGCGGCATTTGTGCTAATCTTCAAATATCTGAAACGCATATTTGAAGAGGACATTGTAATGCCAAAGTTGAAGCAGATTTTCGACATAGAAGAGATTTTTCTTCAAGAGGCGATATTGAAGAGAATCGGAGATTCGGAAGAGAATCAAAAAAAACTTAAGGAAGCTTTTGCGGAGGCTTACACCGAGAGGGATAAGGCCATAGAGGAGGCATTTGGCAAGAAGGCTGCCATTAGCTATAAAAAGATGACGGACAGGGATGTCGGATAAACTTGCCTTTATACAGGCGAAAAGGAACCAAATATGAAGGTTGGCCAGTATTTGGATATTCGTGAGGAAGCAGCAAAGCTCGCTCTTTATATACAGTTCGGCAGCGATAACGATACAATAGCTAAGATCAATCAGGCTTTTGAAGAAGCAGAAGAGGCTTCTGGGGAACTGCTTGCGGCAGCCTTTGGCTCTGAAGAGGTCGAAGCGGTCTTAGATATCATGGACATGCCTGTTGCAGATATTCCAGTCGCGAGAATATAGCCGCGTCACCGTAAGAAAGGTTATTGCGTGACCCCTGCTCAGGAAGCAAGACTCGACAAAATGGTCGAGAATTTTCAGGCAAGAGGATGGGAAGAAGAGCCACTGGTTCGCTTGATAAGGCAAGCCGCCAATGGGGCATTGATCGCGCCGCCGCCTATTGCTGAGGCATCGCTCCGAAATTTCCTCGGTAAACACAATCTGCCGATCATCGTCCGCCATCTCTGAAATTGCGACAC
Source organism: Sandaracinobacteroides sayramensis (assembly GCF_022014495.1). GTDB lineage: Bacteria > Pseudomonadota > Alphaproteobacteria > Sphingomonadales > Sphingomonadaceae > Sandaracinobacteroides > Sandaracinobacteroides sayramense. The sequence continues at coordinate 83,680 of NZ_JAKLSQ010000010.1, read as the reverse complement.
ATTGATTGACGCAGCCTTGCACCCTTCTCTGTCAATCCCCCGATGAGTTTTTAGGAGTTGCCACACGGTTTTCACGCCGCCCTGTCGATTCGTGATACAATGTCACGCAGATGATAGCCGCCCGCGTTTTTGAGCGGAGGGGCGACAGTCGCATTCGACAGCCGCCCCACTTCCATGATACAATAATAATAGGATGTGCAAGCCATGCGCGGTAATACCGCGCGCTTGGCAAGGGGCGCTTCGCCCCCGTTGCATCCCCAAACCAAGGAGAGCCTTCGTGCCCTCCTGTGGAACCTCCAGAGCAGGGGATTTCCCTCCCCATGCACCCTGGATCGGGACGCTGCCCCGAAACCCGCCAAAGGAGATTTCATTCTCCCTTGGAACCCATGACCGCTGTTTCGACTGCGGCATCGACCATAGGGTTTTCATGCCCTTTGGAAACCAGATCAGGGCGTAGCGACCCCTGAACCCCCGGCAGGCATTTCGGCCTGCACCGACCAAGGCGGTGCCTTGGAACCCTTCATTTCGGAGGGCGGGTGGCGAAAGGAAGTGACAAGCGGCAGCGGACGCGCATTATCACGTTCCGCGTGTCGGACGACGAGTATGCGCGCTATCAGGATCGGGCTTTGCGCGCCGGTCTTGCCGTCGGTGCTTTTGCCCGCGCGGCAGGCTTGGACCATGCTGGCCCCCGCGCCCGCCATCGCCGCCCCATAGAGCATCGCGCGCTTGTTCAGGCCCTTGCCGCTCTGAACCGTGTCGGCAACAATCTGAACCAGATCGCCCGCAACGCCAATCTCGGCCTCGACACCGACGCCGGGCAGTTGCGTGACGCGCTGCACCAATACCATGCGGTGACTGGCGCGATTTACGACGCCTTGGGCATGGAGCCAGCCGGTGATTATCAAGGGCAAGAGCCGGGCTGGCCCTAGCCAGCTTGCCCGCCACCTTGGCCGCGCTGACACCAACGAGCGCGTCGAAATCCTGCAACTGGATTCCGCCGGCACGCCCGCCGAGGCTTTCCGCGACTGGCAGACCTACACGCTCGCCACCAATGGCAGGCTGGGCCTCTACCACGCCAACATCGACCCCGACGCCAGATATGACATGACCCCGCAACAGTGGATGCGGGCGGTCGAGATTCTGGAAGAGGAGCTTGGCTTGCAGGGCCAGCCCCGCGCCGTCGTCATGCACGAAAAGAACGGGCGAGAGCATATCCATGTCGTCTGGGCGCGCGCCGACATGGATACCATGACCCTGCGCAGCGACAGCATGAACTACCAGGCCCATGAACGGGCCAGTCTGCGCATGGAGCAGGAGTTCGGGCATGAGCATGTTCCCGGCAAGCACGCCAAGCGGGACCGGGAGGCCCAGCCCGAAATGCCCTCCGCCGAGGCCACCCACGACGAATGGCAACAGCGCGAACGCGGCGGGATCGACCATCGCGCGCGCAAGGCGCAGGTGACGGCGCTGTTCGAGGCCAGCGACAGCGGCCTCGCTTTCAAAGCCGCGCTTGAGGACGCGGGATATGTGCTGGCGCGGGGCGACCGCCGCGATTTCGTGATTCTGGACGAGGACGCCAAGGTTCATAGCCTTGGCCGACAGCTTCCCGGCGTGAAGGCCGCCGAGCTTCGCGCCTTCATGGTGGACGTTGATCCTGAAGCCTTGCCGAGCGTGAAGGAAGCCCGCACCGCTACCCGCGAGGTCGTTCGCGCGGAGCCGACACCCGAACCGTCCCCCCAATCGGCGCCCGCCGCCACCGAACAACCCTGTCAGGAACCGCCAGCCGCCGACCGCACCCCCGCACCATCGCAGGAGGACGCGCATATAGAGTCGCTGCGCCGCAGCATCATGGAGCGCCACAGTGCCGAGTTGAAGGAGCAGGAACTGCACCACGCCCGCGAGGTCGAAGACTTGCAGCAGGAGCAACAGGCGAAGGCAGAGATGGCTATTGAACGCTTTGCCAGGGAGTGGGCGCAGCGCGTCACGCGCGAACGCCCGCAGGAGCCTGATGGCTTGCGGCGTATGTGGCGCACGATCCGCGAAGCCATGGACGAGAAAGTTCGCGCACACCGCCTCGCAACGGAGGCCAACGCTGCGCGCGACGCCGAGGACCGGCGCAATGGCGAAATCCGCATCCTGGTGTCCGGCCTCAATGCCGCCGACCGGGCCGAGATCGATGCGCTTGTTGACCGGCAGGCTCATGAGCGGGCGGACTTGCTGAACGATCAAGCCCGCGACCTGAAACGCCGCATCGAGGACGACGAGCGGGCGCGGCAGCTTGCCCGCGAGTATGAGGAACGGCGCAGGGATGCCCTGACACGCGAGCGCGAAGGGCCGGAGCGCGATCCTCGCGCACGCTGACAGGCTCGCGCTTCCTGCAATCAGAACCGGGCCTGTTGCTTCAACAGATTGCCAGCCTTGCGCCCAAAGCCGGACAGGCCGTGTCCCGCTTCGTGTCCAACGTCGCGCTTGCCCTTGTTCCCCGTCTGGCGTCGCGCTTCATGGCCGTTGCCCGACCGAAGCAGAAGGACAAGGGCGGCGGTGCCGCCAGCGCCAGCGGCAACGAGATTATATCGAGCTTCCTTTCATCGTCCGGCAATGCGTCCGATGGTGCCGCCGATCTGACAGATTTTGGTTCGACCTTCCTTGCCCCGCCGATGGCTCCACGTCCGACGCCCTCGCCCAAGACGGTGCGCCGCCGCCTGCGTTCGAGATTCCGCGCCCGTCATTTCCTCAAGCCACCTTGGATGCGTTAACCAGCAGCAATTGCAGTTCACCGCCAGATGGCCATACGGTCATGGTAAAAGAATGAGGTGCGCCAGCGAGAGGGCGCAATCCACCTATTCGCCCCAAGCCTTCGGAGGCTTAATATCGACTGGCCGGACATTTGTGGCCCGCATACTGGCCAGCTTGTCATCGGCAAGAGCACGTTCCCGCTCGTCTGTTTCCCGCGAGGCGGCACCGTCGATCAGGTGCTTCTGTAATCGAACAATGTCGATATCTCGCCAAACAACATACGCCATGCGCGCGGCGCAGAGGGTGACAAGGCCGCCCACCGTGCCAGCGACGATCCGGCGGACACCCTCCGACCACAAGGCGGCATCAGTCGCGCCGATCACCGACAGCGTGACCAGTCCGGCCAGCGCAACCGCATTGATACCGATGATCCAGCCATATTCGGTCGTGACGCTAACAATGGAAGCCGTGAGTTCTTTGCGCTTGTCTGGGTCGAGGCTCTTCCATTCGAGCGCGGGCATACCGCGATTCAGGCGGACAAACACGGCAGCGACCATGATGGAGAGCGTGACGATGAGAGGTTGGAAAGCCCCGTAGAGACGTGCCAGCGGGACCGCCCAAGCAAACAGCGTGGCAGTCAGGAGGGTAACAATAATGGTCGTTGCTCGGGCCATCAGGCCGTGATCTTTCCGTCCTTTACGAAGCGAGCATACACCTCTTGGAGTTGGTCTGCGACGTTATCGAACTCCAATAGGTTGCTGCCTTCATGGGGCAGATAGAACGGCATACGAGTACGAAGGATGGCATCGCCATCCCTAATCTGACCGTCCTTGCCCTCGATTTGCACCTTAGCGTCCGATTCGTCCGCAAGGTCGTTCGCAATGGCTTGGAACTTCTTGCGCGATTCCTCGGTCCGGCGCCCACGGACCTTCACAGACGCCTCGACCGCAAGATATTCCTCGGGGCCGAGGCTTTCAATGAGCGATTCAGCCTTCTTGTCGCCAAACAGCGCCTTCACAATGGGGACGGCCTGCTGCATGTGGGCAAATTTGTCCGCAACGCGTCGGGACGTCTTGACCTCGCGCTTCTCAGTCTCGCCCTCGAAATTGATGACCTGCGGCGCAGATTTCCCGGAAACTCGGAGGTTGCGGATTTCGCCAATGTCGCCTGCCGCTGCCGTCTTGTCGAACTCCGCATTGAGGGCAAAAGACAGGGTGGGGTTCACCACCGCACTGCGCGATTTGAGCAGCCAATCGAGATACAGCCGCACGAGCTCCGGCGTCATCGAGTGTGTTTTCACGAACAACACATGATTCCCGATGGCTAGCCAGTAGGCGAGCCCCCGGACGAACTGAGACCCTTGCGGAGCCTCCCGTTCATCAAGGTCATAGACGGTGGCCGTGGTCAGGTCCGACAGTTTCACTTCCGAGGGGTTCATGTTCAAAAGCGCCTGCAAGTCCTTGGCCTGTGCGAGGCACATTTCCCCAAATACCGCACTGGACAAGTCCGCCACCTTGTTCAGAAATATCTTGCGTCCGTCGCCGTCTTCCACGTCAAACACACGATCCTCCGGCCTTGCCCACAGAGCGGAGGAGCCGTTGCTGGTGTTCAGCGCCTCTCGGCAAAGGCTCTCCAGAGACCTGCCTTTCAAGGCCGCCGCATCCGCCTCGAAGCGGCGATAATGCACCATGTGGTATGTTGTGCTCATTGCTCCCCCGTCCTCCCCTGCATTGAACCTTGGGCTCTATTGCCTTGTGTCGTCGAAATGCCAAGCAAACAGAATGACGATAGAGCGTGCGTGAGGTTCACATAGGCACGGGCGTCCCCTTCGGACCGGGCTGTATCGCTGGCGCGACGGAACCGGCCACGCTGTTTCCGCCCATTCGGGTTGCCATCCCATGACGCGGGATAGGACGGGCTTGCCCGCCCTGAATTGAGCGCCGCCAACGGCGCGGCTTTTCCATTTTCGAGGGAGAAAGGAGCGCGGCCCCTCTCTCCCTGCAAGGTGCCGCTTTGGGGGCCGTGGCTCGCTTCGCTGCGCCCGCACCACCCCCCGGCACCGGACCTTGCTCCCTCACTCTCCGCTGTTCGCCACGAGGCAGGGTTTCAGAGCGCGACCTGAAACCCGAACCCAATGGAGAACAGAAATGGGAGCAACCATCACCACCGACACCGAACAACCCCGCATTTATGTGGCCTGTCTTGCCGCCTACAATGAAGGCTATCTGCATGGCGCATGGATTGACGCCGCGCAGGAGCCTTGGGCGATTTACGATGCCGTGCGCGATATGCTGGCCGTATCGCCCGTGCCGGATGCCGAAGAATGGGCCATCCATGGCTATGAAGGCTTTGGCGCTATCCGCATCGAGGAATACGCCAGCTTTGACCGCGTGAGCGAAGTTGCGATGTTCCTTGCCGAGCATGGCGAGATCGGCGCGGCCTTGCTCGATCACTATAACGGCGATCTGGATGAGGCGCGGGAGGCGTTGGAAGATCGCCACCTTGGGGCATATGCCAGCCTTGCCGACTATATGCAGGAGGTGACGGAGGAAACGACCGCCATTCCCCATGCGCTCCGCTACTATGTCGATTATCAGGCTATGGCGCGGGATGCCGAACTGAACGGCGACCTTTTCACCGTCAGCACCGCATGGGACGTGGTGCATATCTTTGTGGGGTGCTGACAATGGAGCAGCAACCCCAAGTCCACCGCTTCACATGGCAGGGTATCGAGATTGAGGCGATCTATTGCCCCCGCCAATTTGGCGGCGTTATCGCCCATCTTGAAATCCGCAGCATCGAGCCGCCCCGCGCCCCGCTTCCCATCACGGAAACGGGCTATCGCGCGCACTTCCACCCTTGCGGCACCGTCGAGGCCAACGGCGGCGATGTTGTCGCGCAGGTCACGGCATGGCTGGACGAGGAAGCCGCAAAGCCCGACTGGCGGCGATATGTCGAAACCAGCCGACAGGGAGAACTATTCTAGGAACGATGGAGGCCGCCCGAAGGGGCGGCCACTTCGTTTGACCCGCACCACCCACCCCAAGGCGCGGGGCGCGCAGCGCCCGCGATATTCCGCCCCAGCCCCGGAACCCCACACCATTCCATCCCGCTGTTTACACGGCACCGCAGGCGTGGAATGATTGGCCTGCGAGAGCGGCTTCCCTATGCTGGAATCCATTGTGGCAGGGATGCCACAACCTGCACAAAAAGGCCAAAAGTCCTGCACAACATCTGCACAGGCGAGAAATGGTATTTTTATACCTTATATATCAATGTCTTATAATACCTCTATCTAACAACAGGGGAGGGGTTGGGGGGTGGGGGGGCGAGCCGCAGGAACAAACTCCGGCGAATGCCCGGAACCTGAGGCCACCCGCGCCTGCAATGCAGAACCACGGGGGGCAGAACCACCCAGCCTCTTATCCCACGACCATCAGGCAACAGGCGGCCGCCAATACCCCGGCAAGCCCGCCCGAATCCGCTACGCCCAGAGCGACTCTCCTTTTGATTGCATCGAAATGGCCGCTCCGATTCTGCGCTATCCCACACAGGCTCCCTGCTCGAATGCGCACATCCGAACGCGACATGCCCCCAAGTTGGGGTCTCCTATCCCCCTTCGTAACCCCGTTACCCCTCGTCACCCCGGGCTTGACCCGGGGTCCAGCTTTCCGACCGCCGTGGACAAGAAACCGGATCCCGGATCAAGCCCGGGATGACGAAAATACACCCATTACGTCTATAGGTCTCAGCCTAGTCGACGTCATCCGCAGGGGTGTGTCGCTCCGCCGGAATGGCTCCGCCTTCCGCATATTGAATCTGCTCGGCGATGTTGGTCGCCTGATCGGCGATCCGCTCGAAGTGCTTGGCGATGAACTGTAGGTGCGTCAGCGACTCGACAGGCGCGCCCGGCTGCTCGGCGGCGTTCAGAAGCGTGCCGAACGCCTTGTTGTAGTTGCGATCCACCGCCTCGTCGGCGGCAACCACAGAAGCGGCCTTGGCCACATCGCGATCGAGGAAAGCCGCCATCACATCGCGCAGCAGCGCCCGTGCGCCCTGCCCCAGCTCGCCCACCGCATCCACCGCCCCATTCTGCGACAGTTCGGCCATGCGCACCGTGCGACGGGCGATGTTCTTGGCATAATCGCCCACCCGCTCCAGCGCGCTCACCACCCTGAGCGAGGCCAGCACGTCGCGCAGATCCTCGGCCAGCGGCGCGTGGCGGGAGAAGATCTGCACCGCCAGCAGTTCCGCTTCCACCTGCAGCCGGTCGATCTGGCCGTCGTTGGCAACGATCGCCCGCGCCGCGCTGGCGTCCAGCGCTTCCAGCACGTCGATGGCCATGCTCACCTGCGCATGCGCCAGCGCCCCCATCTGGATCACCAGCGTGCGCATGTGCAGCAGATCCTCGTCGAACGAGGAAACGGTATGCGGCTTTTCAGACGAAGTCATGATCGGCTCCTGTCGCTTTTTGCAGAAATCAGCCGAAGCGGCCGGTCACATATTCCTGCGTCTGCTTGACCTTGGGGTTGGTGAAGATCTGGGCGGTGGGCCCAGATTCGATCACATCGCCCAGATACATGAACACCGTCTGGTCGGAACAGCGCGCCGCCTGCTGCATCGAGTGGGTGACGATGAGGATGGTGAACTCCTCGCGAAGCTCGGCCACCAGTTCCTCGATCTTGGCGGTGGAGATCGGGTCCAGCGCCGAGGTCGGTTCGTCGAATAGCAGAACCTCGGGCTTCACCGCGATCGTCCGGGCGATGCACAGCCGCTGCTGCTGCCCGCCCGACAGGCCAAGCGCCGAACTGTCCAGCCGGTCCTTCACTTCGCCCCAGAGCGCGGCTTTCTGCAGGCTCCACTCCACCCGCTCGTCCATTTCCGCCTTGGAAATCCTCTGGTGCAGCTTCACCCCATAGGCGATATTCTCGTAGATCGACATCGGGAAGGGCGTCGGCTTCTGGAACACCATGCCGACCCGGGCGCGAAGGTCGGTCGGGTCCACCTTGTCGCTGATCAGATTCTCGCCGTCCATCAGCACTTCGCCGGTCGCGCGCTGGCCGGGATAGAGGCTGTACATCCGGTTGAAGATGCGCAGCAGCGTGGACTTGCCGCAGCCCGAAGGCCCGATCAGCGCGGTCACCCGCTTTTCCGGGAACTCCAGGTTGATGTTCTTCAGCGCGCGGTTGTCGCCATAGAAGAATTCCAGGTTGCGGGTGACGATCGCCGGCTTGGCGCCGTCCAGCGTGCCATGCCGGCCAACGACATCTGCAAGCGACGAGACATGGGGGGCGTCAGCCATGTTGGACACTCCTATTTGCCCCGGCCAATGACGGCTTGGGCAATGATGTTGATCGCAAGCACGCCGACGGTGATGAGGAGAGCACCGGCCCAGGCGAGCTGCACCAGATCCTCATAAGGGCTTGCAGCATATTGATAGATGGCGATCGGCAGGCTCGCCATCGGTTTCCACAGCGAGGTGGACCAGTTGAGGTTGCCGAGCGAGGTGAACAGCAGCGGCGCCGTCTCCCCCGCGATCCGCGCCAGCGCCAGCAGCATGCCGGTCAGGATGCCGGCCGCTGCCGCCCGCCAGGTGATCTTCGTCACCGTCTTGTAGGAAGGCGCCCCCAGCGCGGCGGAAGCCTCGCGCATCGGCGTCGGCACCAGGTTCAGCATGTCTTCCGTCGTGCGGATGATGATCGGAATCGCGATCACCGCCAGCGCCACGGCCCCCGCCATCCCCGAATAGGTCTTCGTGGTGGCGACCATCATCGTATAGACGAACAGGCCGACCAGGATCGACGGCGCCGACAGCAGCACGTCGCTGACGAAGCGCGTGGCCTCGGCGAGCTTCGAGCCCTTGCCATATTCCGCCAGATAGGTGCCGGCCATGATGCCGATCGGAATGGCGATCAGCATGCCGATCCCCACCTGGATCAGGCTGCCGACGATCGCGTTCGCCAGGCCGCCATTCTCGCCGGTCGGCGCCATGGTCGTCGTCAGCGTGTTCAGGTTCAGCGCCGGCAGGCCGCGCGCCACCAGCGTGTAGAGGATGGAGGCCAGCAGGAACAGCGCCAGCAGGGCGGCGCCGGTGCAGACGATGCCGACGATGCTGTTGATCGTCTTGCGGCGCTTCAGAGACACGCTCATCTCAGCCTCCCATCCGCGGTTTCACGAACCACCGCGACAGCAGCAGCACGATGAAGGAAATGATGAACAGCGTCAGGCCGAGGCCCAGCAGCGCCGACAGCTTCAGCGTGCCCATGCCCGCTTCGTTGAATTCGTTGGCGATGGTCGAGGCGATCGTCGCCCCTTGCGAGAAGATGTTGGGCGAAAGCCGCGTCGCATTGCCGATCACGAAGGTCACGGCCATCGTCTCGCCCAGCGCACGCCCCAGGCCCAGCATCACCGCCCCGATCATCGCCCGCCGCCCATAGGGAACCGCCACGTCGCGGATCACTTCGTAACGGGTGGCGCCTAGGCCGTAGACGGCTTCCTTCAGCACCACCGGAGTGGCGTTCAGGATTTCCACGAACATCGCCGTGATCAGCGGCAGGATCATCACCGCCAGCACCAGGCCGGCGGTGAAGATGCTGGTGCCCGAACCATAGTCGAACACTTTGTTCAGCAGCGGCACGTTCACGAAAAGATCCGCGACATCCAGGATGAAATGCTCGGCGAGCCAGGGCGCGAGTATGAAGAAGCCCCACATCCCGTAGATGATCGACGGGACCGCCGCCAGCAACTGCACCGTCATGCCCAGCGGCTTGCGGAAGGCGTTCGGAACGATTTCCGTCAGGAAATAGGCCACCCCGATCGACAGCGGCACCGCCACCACCAGAGCGATGATCGAAGTGACGATGGTGCCGTAGATCATGATCCCGGCGCCGAAACGCTCGTTCACCGAATCCCATTGCGGCAACCAGAAGAAGGGCAGGCCTTCCGCCTGCAGCGCCGGCCACGCTCCCATGGCCAGCATGACGATGATCGCCCCCAGCAGCAGCAGGACGATCAGCCCCGTCATCTGCACGGAGCGGGTGAACAACTGGTCCGCCGCCAACATCCCTCCGGGCAAAGCAGCCCTGCGCGACGGATTCAGCGCCTGCTGCTGGCTGGCGGCAGCGTCGGCCATAACATTCCCCTGACTGGCAGGCGGCCCTTCCTGAAAAGGGCCGCCTGGCTCGCATCGATTAACGCAGCGTCACACCGGTGATGTCGGCCCACTCCGCCCGCGACTTGGCGATCGCAGCAGCCGGCAGCGGGATGTAGCCGAGTTCCGTCGCGACCTTGCCGCCATTCTTCCACGACCAGTCGTAGAAGTTGATGACGCTGGCGGTGCGGGCCGGATTCCTCGGCTTGCGCTCCACCAGCACATAGGTGGCGCTGACGATCGGCCAGGTGCCGGCACCGGGCAGGGCCAGCATGTCGACGACGCCGTTCTTGGAATTCGCCCAGTCGGCCTGGGCGGCGGCGGCGTTGAACGAGGCCATGGTCGGGGCGACGAAGTTGCCGGCCGCGTTCTGCAGCTGCGCCATCGTCAGCTTGTTGGCGGTGGCATAGTTGGATTCGACATAGCCCAGCGCGCCGGCGGTGTTCTTCACATTGGCGGCAATGCCTTCATTGCCCTTCCCGCCCGTGCCCGTCGGCCAGCTGATCGCCTTGCCGGCGCCCAGCTTCCAGTTCGGGGCCGCCTTGGAAAGATAGTTGGTGAACACCGCCGTCGTCCCCGACGAGTCGGAGCGATAGACCGGCGTGATCGGCATCGGCCGCAGCTTCAGCGTCGGGTTCAGCTTCACGATCGCCGGGTCGTTCCAGCGGGTGATTCGGCCCTGGTAGATTTCCGAGAGCACCGGCGCCGTCAGGCGAAGCTGGCCGCTCGCCACACCCGGCACATTCACGATCGGCACCACCGCGCCGATCACCGTCGGGAACTGCACAAGGCCGCTCTTCACCAGATCGGCTTCCGACATCGGGTCATCCGAAGCGCCGAAATCGACCGTGCGCGCCTTGATCTGCGACTGGCCGCCGCCCGAGCCGATCGACTGATAGTTCAGCGTGTTGCTGGTGGCCGCCTTCCAGGCGGAACCCCATTTCGCATAGACCGGGGCCGGGAAGGACGCGCCCGCGCCCGTGATTTCAGCCGCCGCCGCCGGCAGAGCCAGGCAAAGGGAAGCCGCCGCCAGGGTAAACCGGAACTTGTGTGCAATCGTCACGGGCATTGTGTCATCCTCGAATGGGGGGCGCCATGGTCTTCCAAGCGCCTCTCCCAAACTGAAGTTGCGCTTTTGTGACACACTCGTGAACCTTGCTCGCGCCGGCGGCGATGGGCGCGTTTTCACCCCGGTCTTCCGGAGAATCGGCCGCTGCCTCAGCCGATCAGCATGGCCTCGATCTTGTTGCCGTCTGGATCGCGCACGAAGGCGCCATAATAATCGGCATCATAATGCGGCCGCAGGCCCGGTGCTCCGGCATCCGTCGCCCCCAGTTCCAGCGCCACTGCATGGAACTGGTCTACCGCCGCCCGGTCGGGCGCCAGAAACGCCACATGAACCCCATTGCCCGGATCGGGGGCGCCTTCCAGGGCATGGCCTATCCAGAATTCCGGAAAGGCCGAGCCATAGGCGACTCCATGCGCGCCGGCATCCATCACCACCCGATACCCCAGCGCGCCGAGCACCGCATCGTAGAAGCGCCGCGATGCCGCAAGATCCCGAACCGGCACCGACACATGGGAAATGATGCTGTCGGCCAATGCGACTCTCCCTGGATGTTTCCGCAGGCCACAACCCTATCACGCCGCGGCCGGCCGGCGAAGAGGCGCCACACCCCTTCGCCGGCAGCGGCTTACCAGATCTTCACACGCTCGTCCGGCTTCAGAACCAGCTTGCCATCGGCGGCCGGCTTGAAGGCTTCATACCATTGGTCGAAGTTGCGGACGATGTCGGCGCGATACTGGTCGGGCGCGTGCGGGTCGGTCAGCAGCCGCTGCCGCGCCGCCGCCTCGCGCACATTGCGCCGCCAGGCCTGCGCCCAGCCCAGGAAGAAGCGCTGGTCGCCCGTCAGCCCGTCGAGCACCGGCGCCGGCTTGCCGCCGAGGCTGGCGTGATAGGCATCCAGCGCCACGGCAAGCCCGGCCAGATCGCCGATATTCTCCCCCAGCGTCAGCGCCCCCTTCACATGCTCGCCCGGCATCGGCTCATAGGCGTCATACTGCTTCACAAGCTTCTCGCCCAACGCCTTGAAGTTGGCGAGATCCTGCTCCGTCCACCAGGTGGTCAGCTTGCCCGTCGCATCATATTTCGAGCCCTGGTCGTCGAAATGGTGGCTGATCTCATGGCCGATCACCGCGCCGATGGCGCCATAGTTGATCGCCGGGTCCGCCTTGGGGTCGAAGAAGGGCGGCTGCAGGATCGCGGCCGGGAAGACGATCTCGTTCATGCCGAAATTGGCATAGGCGTTGATCGTCATCGGAGTCATGAACCACTCCCACCGCCGCACCGGGGTGCCGAGCTTGCCGCGATCATAAGCGAAGTCGAATTGGTTCGAGCGCCAGGCGTTGCCGAACAGGTCGTCCGCCCTGATCTCCAGCCCAGCATAATCCTTCCAGCGGTCCGGGTAGCCGATCTTGGTGGTGAAGCTCTGCAGCTTCGTCTGCGCCTTCGCCTTGGTTTCCGCCGCCATCCACGGCAGGCCGTCGATGCGCCTGCCCATGGCAGCCAGCACATTCTTCACCAGTTCGTCCATCGCCGCCTTGGTTTCCGGCGGGAAGTAACGCGCCACATACACCTGGCTCACATCGTCCGGCACGGCGCCCACGGTGAAATCGACGGCGCGCTTCCAGCGCTCCTGTCGCTCCGGCGTGCCCTGCAACTCCGTGCCGTAAAAGGCGAAGTTCGCATTGGCGACCGCATCCGGCAGGTAATCGGCATAGGCTTCCAGGCTGCGCACGATCATCTGGTCGCGCAGCACGCCGATCGGCGCGGCGCCGATCGCCCTGGCCGTCGCCGCCACCGCGCTCGGCTGCGCCACCAACAGCGTTTGCGTGGTTTTGCCACCGGCGGTCAGCAGAGGTTGAAAGTCGAAGCCGGCCGCTTCCTTCTGCAACTCGGCCAGCGTGCGCTTGTTGTAGGTCTTGTCGGCGTCGCGGCTGTCCACCCGGTTCCAATGGTCCTTGGCGATCGCCGTTTCGAAATCGACGATCGCCTTCGCCCGCGCCGGAGCATTCTTCTCGCCCGCGAACTCCAGCATCGTCGCCAGATGCTTCAGATAGGCGGCGCGCGTCTTCTGCATCTTCTCGCTGTCGAGCAGATAATAGTCGCGGTCGGGCATGCCCAACCCGCCCTGCATCATGTTCACGATGTATGTCTCAGGGTCCTTGTCGTCCTGATTTACATAATTGGGGAAAGGCGTGCGGATGCCCGCCTGCTGCGCCTTCGCCACCAGCGCCGGGTAACCGGCCTTCTCCACCTTGCGCACCTCGGCAAGCCAGGGCTGGATCGGCGCCAGCCCCTTCGCTTCCACCGCCGGCTGGTCCAGATAGGAGGCATAGCTCCGCCCCGCGAGGCTCTGCGGATTGCCCTTCAGCTCGTCGAGGATGCTCTTCGTCCGCTCCTTGGAAAGATCGTCCAGCACGGTGAACATGCCATAGTTCGAACGATCCGCCGGGATCTCGGTGGTCTTCTCCCAGGTGCCGTTGGCGAAGCGGTAGAAATCGTCGCCCGGCTTCACGCTCCGGTCCATGCCGGCAGTGTCGAGGCCGAAGCTGCCATAGGTCTGGGCGTGGGAAACAGCGGAAACGGCGGAAAAGGAAACAGCGGCCAGCGCCGCAAGCAATATCTTGTTCACAAACACTTCCATCATCTTGTCATGACAATGAAATGACGTGGAACCGACCGACCCGCCCTGTCCAGCCCATTTCGTCGACTTCTGCCGGCGGTTGGTCGAAACCCGCGCCATCCCGGGCATGAAAAAGGGGCGAAGCCTCGCGGCTCCGCCCCTCCTTCGTCCGATCAGGCGACTGGCTTAGAAGTCCATTCCGCCCATGCCGCCCATGCCACCCGGCATGCCGCCGGCGGCCGGCTTGTCTTCCGGCAGTTCGGCGATGGTGGCCTCCGTCGTGATCAGCAGGCCGGCGACCGAAGCCGCGTCCTGCAGCGCCGTGCGGACGACCTTGGTCGGGTCGACGACGCCGGCGGCGACGAGGTTCTCATACACATCGGTCGCGGCGTTGAAGCCGAAGGTGGTTTCGGCCTGCTCCAGCAGCTTGCCGGCAACCACCGCGCCGTCATGGCCGGCGTTGGCGGCGATCTGGCGAACCGGCGACTGCAGCGCGCGGCGGACGATGTCCACACCACGGGTCTGGTCTTCGTTGTCGCCCTTCAGGCCGTCGAGGGCGCGCGTCGCATAGAGCAGCGCCGTGCCGCCGCCGGGAAGGATGCCTTCCTCGACCGCCGCGCGGGTGGCGTGCAGGGCATCGTCCACGCGATCCTTGCGCTCCTTCACTTCCACTTCCGTCGCGCCGCCGACCTTGATCACGGCGACACCGCCGGCCAGCTTCGCCAGACGCTCCTGCAGCTTCTCGCGGTCATAATCGGAGGTCGTGGTTTCGATCTGCGCGCGGATCTGCTCCACCCGGCCCTTGATGGCGTCGGCCGCACCGGCGCCGTCGACGATGGTGGTGTTGTCCTTGTCGATCGTCACCTTCTTGGCTTGGCCAAGCATCTGCAGCGTCACGCTTTCCAGCTTGATGCCCAGGTCTTCGGAGATCAGCTCGCCGGCGGTCAGCGTGGCGATGTCTTCCAGCATCGCCTTGCGGCGGTCGCCGAAGCCCGGCGCCTTCACCGCCGCGACCTTGAGGCCGCCGCGCAGCTTGTTGACGACGAGCGTCGCCAGAGCCTCGCCTTCGACGTCTTCGGCGATGATCAGCAGCGGGCGGCCCGACTGCACCACCGCTTCCAGCACCGGCAGCATGGCTTGCAGGTTGGAGAGCTTCTTCTCGTGGATCAGGATGTAGGGGTTCTCAAGCTCCACCTGCATCTTTTCCGCGTTGGTGATGAAATAGGGCGAGAGGTAGCCGCGGTCGAACTGCATGCCCTCGACGACGTCGAGCTCGAAGTCGAGGCCCTTGGCCTCTTCCACGGTGATCACGCCTTCCTTGCCGACCTTTTCCATGGCTTCGGCGATCTTCTCGCCGACTTCCTTGTCACCATTGGCCGAAATGATGCCGACCTGGGCGATTTCCGCCGAGTTGGCGACCGGCTTCGAGCGGGCCTTCAGATCCTCGACGATCTTGATGACGGCCTTGTCGATGCCGCGCTTCAGGTCCATCGGGTTCATGCCGGCGGCGACCGACTTCAGGCCCTCGCGCACGATCGCCTGCGTCAGCACGGTGGCGGTGGTGGTGCCGTCACCGGCGAGATCGTTCGTCTTCGAAGCGACTTCGCGCACCATCTGCGCGCCGATGTTCTGATACTTGTCCTTGAGCTCGATTTCCTTGGCGACCGTCACACCGTCCTTGGTGATGCGCGGCGCGCCGAAGCTCTTTTCGATGACCACGTTGCGGCCCTTCGGCCCCAGCGTCACCTTCACCGCGTCGGCGAGGATGTCCACGCCTTGCAGGATGCGTTCACGGGCGTCACGCCCGAACTTCACGTCCTTGGCTGCCATATTCAATTCCTTCCAGATTCGTCACCCCGGAGTTGATCCGGGGTCCAGCTCAACCGAAACGCGGGCCTCAGGCGATGACGCCGAGGATGTCGCTTTCCTTCATGATGATCAGGTCTTCGCCGTTCAGCTTGACTTCGGTGCCCGACCATTTGCCGAACAGGATCTTGTCGCCGACCTTCACGTCCAGTTCGATGCGGTCGCCGTCGTCATCCTTGGCGCCCTTGCCGACGGCGATCACTTCGCCTTCCTGCGGCTTTTCCTTGGCGGTGTCGGGGATGATGATGCCGCCGGCCGTCTTTTCGTCGGCCTCGATGCGGCGAACCAGCACGCGGTCGTGCAGCGGGGTGAAGTCCACCATGGATTGGTCCCTCTATTCGCTTCGTTGAAACTGAGCCGGCCCCCGAAAGGCAACCGGCCGCTAGCACTCCCCAATAGTGAGTGCCAACGCGGCCGAGATAGGCACCCGCCAGACAAGGGTCAAGGCGAACCGCGAACAAAAAAGCCCCTCCCAGCAAGGGAGAGGCCCGGAAGCCGACCGGCAGCCCGGAAGCGGCCGAATCTCGCGCACAATCCCGCCTTTGAAAGATGATGGTGCAGTTTACAAACCCAGGCGGCGAACGTCGGTTCCGGTGAGAAGCGACGGCCGTAACACTCCCTCGTCACCCCGGGCTTGACCCGGGGTGACGGCTGTTGGAAATGTCCAGTGTCAGCTCGGCGAGCGCACAATCACCGCTGGTTGGCAAACCGCACAATCGTCCTTTAAAAGCCGCTCGTCAGCCGCCGCCAAGCGCCGCCTGCGCCTGCCCCGCGCCCGTCTCGGGCACCGTTTCCCCCGCCCGGTCGCGGATCTCGGCGATCCGCTCCGCCACGGTTTCGGGCGTCATGGCCTCGGCGCCCACATGGATGCCCTTTGTAATCGTCACATGGGCGGCTTCGAAGCCGCCGGCCCCGGCGTTCAGCACCACGCCCGTCGGCGCCTCCTCGCTCACCAGATAGAGGGAAGCCGGGCTCACCGTCTCCGGCCCCATCCGCGCCAGCAGCTCCGGCGGCATCAGGTCCTCGGTCATGCGGGTCGCGGCGAGCGGTGCCACGCTGTTCACCCGCACATCATATTTCGCGCCTTCCAGCGCCAGCGTCTTCATCAGCCCCACCAGCCCGAGCTTCGCCGCGCCATAATTGGCCTGGCCGAAATTGCCGTAGAGCCCGGAAGAGCTGGTGGTCATCAGGATGCGGCCATAGGCCTGCTCGCGCATCAGGTCCCACACCGCCTTGGTGCAGATCGCGCCGCCCATCAGATGCACGTCCAGCACCAGCCGGAAGTCCTCCAGCGTCATCTTGGTGAAGGTCTTGTCGCGCAGGATTCCGGCGTTGTTGATCAGGATGTCGATCCGGCCCCATTTCGCCTTCACCTCCTCCACCATGGCGAAGATGGCGTCGGCGTCCGTCACGCTGGTGGCGCTGGCGATCGCCTCGCCGCCGGCGGCGCGGATCTCCTCCACCACCGCTTCCGCCGCCGTGGCGCTGCTGCCCGAGCCGTCGCGCGCGCCGCCCAGGTCGTTCACCACCACTTTGGCGCCGCGCGCCGCCAGGTCCAGCGCATAGCGGCGGCCAAGCCCGCCGCCCGCGCCGGTCACGATCGCCACGCGGTTGTCGAAACGGATGCTCATCTCGCGAAACTCCCAAGCCGGAAAAGGAAACGGCGGCTTCCTAGAGCATGTCCTGTTCGAATGGAATCATTCGAACAGGAACCCATGCGGGAAAACAAGGAACTGGAGCCGTCCCCGTCTATGGGAAGCCCCGCTCAGCTAGCCATTTTGAGGGAGGCTTCGGAATCCAGCGCATAGCCCGCCGAGCGAACGGTGCGGATGAGATCGGGCAGATC
This sequence comes from Sandaracinobacteroides sayramensis, assembly GCF_022014495.1. Classification (GTDB taxonomy): domain Bacteria; phylum Pseudomonadota; class Alphaproteobacteria; order Sphingomonadales; family Sphingomonadaceae; genus Sandaracinobacteroides; species Sandaracinobacteroides sayramense. The sequence continues at coordinate 66,396 of NZ_JAKLSQ010000010.1, read as the reverse complement.
GTTGAGGTTGATCGCCTTGCGCAGCCGGCGGATATGCACGTCCACCGTCCGCTGCTCCACATAGACGTCCCGCCCCCAGACGGCGTCCAGAAGCTGCTCGCGGCTGAACACCCGGCCCGGATGCTCCAGGAAGTGGCGCAGCAGGCGGAACTCCGTCGGCCCCAACTGCACCGGCTGCCCGTCGCGCGTCACCTTGTGCGAACTGGTGTCCATGCTGATGCCGCCATATTCCAGATTGCCGCCGGAAAGCGCCGGCCGCAGCCGCCGCAGCACCGCCCGCACCCGCGCCACCAGCTCGCGCGGAGAGAATGGCTTGGTCACATAATCGTCGGCGCCGGTTTCCAGCCCGCGCACCCGGTCGCCTTCCTCGGCCCGCGCCGTCAGCATGATGATCGGCAGCGACGCCGTCTCGGGCGCGCGCCGCAGCCGCCGGCACACCTCGATGCCCGACAGGTTGGCGATCATCCAGTCCAGCACCACCACATCGGGGCGCTCTTCCTCGGCCAGAACCAGCGCCTCCTCGCCGTCGGGCGTGGAAACGACGTCGAAGCCTTCCTTGTCGAGGTTGTAGCGAACCAGTTCCACCAGGTTCGCATCGTCTTCCACCAGCAGGATCCGGGGGCGCATCTTACTCTCCTTCGCGGTCGCTCACCGCCATCGAGGCGGTGCGGTCGGTTTTCGTCCGGTCGCCCGGATGCTCGCCAGTCACCGAGAAATAGACCATCTCGGCAATGTTGGTCGCATGATCGCCCACCCGCTCCAGGTTCTTGGCGATGAACAGCAGGTGCGCCGACGAGGTGATATGATGGGGGTTCTCCATCATATAGGTCAGCAGGGAGCGGAACAGCGAGTTGTAGAAATCGTCCACCATGCGGTCGCGGGCCATCACCTGGCTCGCCAGCTCGGCGTCGCGGTCCACATAGCAGTCGAGCGCGTCGCGGATCATTCCGGTGGTGGCGCGCGCCATTTCCGGCAGGATCACCGACGGCCCCACGGGCGCCGCCTGCGTCAGCACCGGCACCCGCTTGGCGATATTCTTGCCATAGTCGCCGATGCGCTCGATCACCGCGGAGATCTTCAGCGCCGCCACGATCTCGCGCAGGTCGTCGGCCATGGGCGCGCGCACGGCGATGATGGTCAGCGCCAGCCGCTCGGCCTCGGCCTCCATCGCGTCCAGCTCCTTGTCGCGCAGCACCACCGCCGTCGCCGCATCGGCGTCGCGGCGCATCAGCGCGTCGACGGAATCGGCGATCTGCGCTTCCGCCAGCCCGCCCATCTGGCCGATGAGCGAACGAAGCTGGTTGATCTCCGCATCGAAGGAGCGCACCGTGTGCGCGGTCGGGGGCTTCGCCATCTCATCCACTCCTAGCCGTAACGGCCCGTGATATAATCCTTGGTGCGGGTCTCGCGCGGATTGGTGAAGATCTGCCGCGTGTCGCCATATTCCACCAGGCTGCCCAGGTGGAAGAAGGCCGTCTTCTGGCTCACCCGCGCCGCCTGCTGCATGTTGTGCGTGACGATCACGATGGCGTAGCGCCCGCGCAGATCGTCGATCAGCTCCTCGATCTTGGCGGTTGCGATCGGGTCGAGCGCCGAGGCCGGCTCGTCCATCAGGATCACTTCCGGGTTCACGGCGATGGCGCGGGCGATGCACAGCCGCTGCTGCTGCCCGCCCGAAAGCGCGGTGCCGGAATCCGAAAGCCGGTCCTTCACCTCGTCCCAAAGCCCGGCGCGGCGCAGCGACTTCTCCACGATCACGTCCATGTCGGCCTTCTTCGCCGCCAGCCCATGGATGCGCGGCCCATAGGCCACATTCTCATAGATGCTCTTGGGGAAGGGGTTGGGCTTCTGGAACACCATGCCCACCCGCGCGCGCAGCTGCACCACGTCCATCGCCGGGTCGTGGATATCCTGACCGTCCAGCTCGATCCGCCCCTCGACGCGGGCGCCCGCCACCGTGTCGTTCATCCGGTTGAGGCAGCGCAGGAAGGTGGACTTGCCGCAGCCCGAAGGGCCGATGAAGGCGGTCACATCCTCCTTCGTCACGTCGATCGACACGCCCTTCAGCGCCTCGAAGGCGCCATAGAAGACGCGGACGTCGCGCGCCGTCATCTTCAGCGTCGTCTCCGCCGCCCCGTCGGCCGCCGCCCCTTCGTGCGCAGCCATGCTCACCTTGCCACCAATCACCAGCGCACCTCGAAACGGTTTCTCAGATAGATTGCCAGGCTGTTGATCGCCAGCAGGAAGGCCATCAGCACCAGAATGGCGCCGCTGGTCTTCTCGACGAAGCCCCGGCTCACATTGTCCGACCAGATGAATATCTGCACCGGAAGCACGGTCGCCGGCTGCGCCAGCCCCTGCGGAACGGAGGTCAGGAAGGCGCGCATGCCGATCATCAGCAGCGGCGCCGTCTCCCCCAGCGCCCGCGCCATGCCGAGGATGGTGCCGGTCAGCATGCCCGGCAGCGCCAGCGGCAGCACATGGTGGAACACCACCTGCACCGGCGAGGCGCCGATCCCCAGCGCCGCGTCGCGGATGGAAGGCGGCACCGCCTTCAGCGCCGCGCGGCTGGCGATCACGATCACCGGCAGCGTCATCAGCGCCAGCGTCAGCCCGCCCACCACCGGGGCCGAGCGCGGCATGTTCATCGTGTTCAGGAACACCGCCAGCCCCAGCAGGCCGAAGATGATGGAAGGCACCGCCGCCAGATTGTTGATCGAAACCTCAATCACGTCCGTCCAGCGGGTCTTCGGCGCGAATTCCTCCAGATAGATGGCGGCCAGCACGCCCACCGGGAAGCTGATCAGCAGCGTCACCACCAGTGTCAGGAAACTGCCCTTCAGCGCCCCCCATACACCGGCCAGTTCCGGGTCCACCGAATCCGCCGCCGTCAGGAAGGTGCGGTTGAAGGCCGTGCGCAGCTTGCCATCGGCCTCCAGCTGCTTCCAGGCGGCGATCTCCTGGTCGTTGACCGGCCGGTCGCCCTCCGGCGCCGCCAGATCGATCCGCCCCTTCGCCAACTGGTCGAGATTGGACGAGGCGATCAGCCACATGTCCTTGTGTGTGCCGATCAGCGCCGGGTCGGCTTCCACCGCCTCGCGCAGCGCCAGCCAGGCGCCTTCGGACACCAGCGGCACCGCGTCGCCCACCGACTTGTCGACGGCGTCCTGCACCACGCCCTGGAAATTGGCGCGCCGCAGCCGCTCGGGATCGGCCTTCGCCTCGGCCGCCGTCACCCCCAGCCGCCCGGCGTCGATGCTCACCGGCACCAGAATCTGCGTCTGCCGGAAGCTCGGCCAGCCGCTCAGGATCACGCTCGCCAGCAGGAACAGCAGGAAGCCGCAGGCGAGCGCCAGAGACGCAAGGCCAAGGCCCTTGAAAAGCCTTTCCGAACGATAGCGCCTGCGGATGCGCGCCTGCATCGCCGGCGAGCTCCACAGCGTCGGCGCGGCGGTCTGGACTGCCTCAGTCATAGGCCTCCCGATATTTCTTCACCACGGCCAGCGCGTAGACGTTCAGCGCCAGCGTCACCAGGAACAGCACCAGCCCCAGCGCGAAGGCCGAAAGCGTCTTGGCGCTGTCGAACTCCTGGTCGCCGGTCAGCAGCGCCACGATCTGCGCCGTCACCGTCGTCACGCTGTCGAAGGGGTTGGCGGTCAGCCGCGCCGCCAGCCCGGCGGCCATCACCACGATCATCGTCTCGCCGATGGCCCGCGAAACCGCCAGCAGCACGCCGCCGACGATCCCGGGCAGCGCCGCCGGGATCAGCACCTTGCGGATGGTTTCCGAAGGGGTGGCCCCCATCGCCAGGCTGCCGTCCCGCATGGAGCGCGGCACCGCCGTCAGCGCATCGTCCGCCATCGAGGAGACGAAGGGAATGATCATCACCCCCATCACCAGCCCGGCGGCCAGCGCCGACTCCGAACTGGCGTTGGAAATGCCGATCGAAAGCGCGAAGTCGCGCACGGCGGGCGCCACCGTCAGCGCCGCGAAGAAGCCGTAGACCACGGTCGGAACCCCGGCCAGCACTTCCAGCACCGGCTTCGCCACCTTGCGCACGCCGGGCGCGGCATATTGCGTCAGGTAGATCGCCGTCATCAGCCCCAGCGGAATGGCGACGAGCATGGCGATGATGGCGCCGATGAACACCGTGCCCCAGAACAGCGGCACCGCCCCGAAGGCGCCGGAAGAGCCCACCTGATCGGCCCGCATCGCCGTCTGCGGCGACCATTGGGTGCCGAACAGGAATTCCACCGGGCTCACCAGCTGGAAGAAGCGGAAGCTCTCGAACAATAGGCTGGCGACGATGCCGAAAGTGGTCAGGATCGCCACCAGCGACGCCAGCACCAGCGCCAGCATCACGAAGCGCTCCACCCGCGTCCGGGCGCGGAAATCCGCCGTCAGCCGGCTCCAGCCCCACAAGGCCCCCAGCGCCCCCAGGGCCAGCGCCGCGCTGCCGAACAGCATGGCGTAGCGCGTGGCGGATGCCTTCCAGACGGCCGCCGCCGCCTCGGCATGCGCATTGAAGGCGGCGGCGTAATCGCCGCGCACCAGCCCGCGCACCTCCGCCAGAAAGGCCGAGCGTTCGAGATCACTCGGCCCGACCGCGCCCTCCGGCAGGCTCGCCAGCACCTCGCGGGAGACCAGCCCGCCCGCCAGCGCCGCCCAGGCGGCGATCACCGCCAGCGCCGGCAGCAGCGACAGGATCGCCACGAAAACCCCATGCTGGTGCGGCCGGGAATGCACCGCGCCCACCTCGCTGCCCGCCTGCGCCACGAAGCCCAGCGCCCGGCGCCGCCCCAGCCAGAAGCCGAGCGCGCCCAGCGCCAGCACCGCCAGCAGCACGGCCCAAAGGCTCATGCCAGTTCCTCCGCCGCCAGCGGCGCCAGCGTCTCCGCCCGCGCCCGGTTCGCCTCGCGCACGGAGTCCGGCGAGGGCACCAGCCCGCGCCGCTGCAGATAGCCGCCCGGCCCCCAGGCCCGCTCGCTCGTATATTCGTCCAGGAATTCGCGCAGGCCCCGGATGGCCTTCACATGCTGCGCCTTCACATAGATGAACAGCGGCCGCGCCGCCGGATAGGTGAAGTCGGAGATCGTCTCATAGCTCGCCATCACCCCGTCGATCGGCACGTCGCGGATGGTGTCGAGGTTCCGCTCCAGGAACGAAAAGCCCAGCACCCCCACCGACTGCGGATTGGCCGCCAGCTTCTGCACGATCAGATTGTCGTTCTCGCCGGCTTCCACATAGGCGCCGTCCTCGCGGATCTTGTTGCAGACCGTCTTGTGGCGGGCGGAATCCGCCTTCTTCAGCTCCCGCATCGCCGGATCGGTGTCGCACCCCGGCTCCATGTAGAGCTCGTTGAAGGCGTCGCGCGTGCCCGACGTCGGCGGCGGCCCGATCACCTCGATGCGGACGGCCGGCAGCGCCGGGTTCACATCCTTCCAGGTCTTCGCCGTCTGCGGCCGCCCAAATGGCTCGGCGGCCAGCGCGGCATAGACATCGCGCAGGCTCAGGTCGAAGGCCGCGCCGCCCTTCCCCTGCGCCAGCACCACGCCGTCGATCCCCACCTGAATTTCCACCACATGCACCGCGCCATTCCTAGCGCAGTCCCGAAGCTCGCTCGCCTTCATCCGCCGCGACGCGTTCACCACATCGGGAAAGCGCGAGCCGAGGCCGGCGCAGAACAGCTTGATCCCGCCGCCGGTGCCGGTCGCCTCCACGATGGGGGCCAGATATTCGGGATTGTTGCGGCTGAAATTCTCGGCGACCGCCGTCGTGAAGGGAAAGACGGTGGAGGATCCGACGATGCGGATCTGGGTCCGCGAATCGGCGCAGGAAACCAGCGCGAACAGCGTCGCAGCGAGCAGAGCTGTGCAGCGGAGCCTGGCTTGCCGGTTCAACGAATACCTGCCGTTTCAACGGATTGAACAAAGGCACACCGGAACCCGGCCGCCCGTCGATGCATTTTATGTCTCGACGGCAAGGCTTATGTTACAGAAGCATTTCTATTTTGTGACACACCCTCCGGCGCCTCCGCTTCCTCCGCCGGCTTCAGCGCCGGCGCCATCACCGGAAGCGTGAACGACACCACCGTCCCCTCGCCCTGCCGGCTGGAAATCTCCAGCCGCCCGCGGTGCCGCTCGACGATATGCTTGACGATCGCCAGCCCCAGCCCGGTGCCGCCCATGGAGCGCGAGCGGCCGGTGTCGATGCGGTAGAAGCGCTCGGTCAACCGCGGCAGATGCTCGGGCGCAATTCCATCGCCTTCGTCGCGGACCGAAACTCGCACCATCTCCTCGCCGCGCGCCGGCTTCTCCAGCACGGCGGAAACCATCACCGGCGTCCCGGAATGCCCATATTTCAAGGCGTTGGAGATGAGATTGTGCAGCACCTGCAAGATCTGGTCGCGGTCGGCCACCACCTGCGGCAGGTTCGGCTCCACTTCCAGCACCAGCTTGCGCCCGTCGGCCTCCAGCCGCATCGCCAGCGTCTTGCCCACGTCCGTCAGCAGCGGCGGCAGTTCCAGCCGCGTCTGCGGCCGCACATATTTGTCGAGCTCGATGCGGCTCAGGCTCAACAGATCGTCGATCAGCCGCGACATGCGCGCCGCCTCGCGACCCATGATATCCAGGAACCGCCGCCGCGCCGGCTCGTCCTCGGCTGCCGGCCCCAGCAGCGTCTCGATGAAGCCGGAGATATTGGCCAGCGGCGTGCGCAGTTCGTGGCTGGCGTTGGCGACGAAATCCACCCGCATCCGCTCGGTCAGCCGCGCCTGGGTGATGTCGGCGAAGCTCAGCAGCAGCCGCTGCCGGTCCAGCGAGACCACCCGCACCCGGAAGGCCCCGTCGCGCGCGCCCAGCGTCGTCACTTCGCGCGCCGCCGGCTCCTGCCCGGCGATCCCCAGCCGCACGGCGTCGATCACCACCGGGTGGCGGATCGTCTGGCGCAGGTCGGTGCCGACCACGCGCTGGCCGAACAGTTCCATCGCGCCTTCGTTGGCGGCCAGCACCTGCCAGTCGGCGGAAACCACCAGCGCGGGATATTCCAGGGCGGAAAGGCGGATCAGGTCTGCGCCCTCGGGCGGAATCTGCAGTGGCCTGAGCCTCAGCGGCACGTCACCCCCATCGCCATCCGGTTGCCTGTTCCCAAGCAGATAGACGAGGAAAATGACAGTCAGAAGAAACGGCGCCCACAGCCAGGCGGAAATATCCGGGCCGGCAATATCCGCGCCGACAAGGGCGATGCCTGCCGCCAGGCCAAGCCCCGCCACCACGGCCAGAAGGGTCGCGCGCGCATCGGTCACGCCGCCCCCCTGCCACAGGAAGACGCCGCGCGCATCCCTTTTGCAACATTTTCGCCACCTGACCGCAATCAAAGCGGCCGGCGCTACCCCTTGAACTGACGGACGACGCCCTCGCCCATCTGCCCCATCAGATCGAACAGCCGCTCCGGGTCCTGCCGCTTCAGTTGCAGCAACGCCATTTCCGGCCCGCCGGCGGCCCCCACATCGATCTCGCGCAAGCCCTTCTCGAAGCCGGCCAGGATGATCTCGGCCGCCTCCCCGGCGCTGATCCCGCCGTTCACATCGTCCTGCCCCTCGCCCTTCGCGCTGCCGTCGGCGGTCAGCGCCCGGGCGGCGATCTCGGTCCGCACGAAGCCCGGCACGATCGTCGTCACCTTCACGCCGCGAAATTCCACTTCCGTGCGCAGGGCGTCGAAGAAGCCCATCACCGCATGCTTGGCGCCGCAATAGCCGGTGCGTTGCGGAGAGCCGAACTTCCCCGCCACGCTCGCCGTCACCGCCAGATGCCCGGAGCCCCGCTCCAGCATCTGCGGCAGCACCAGCTTCGCCAGCGCGACGGGCGCGAAATAATCCACCTCCATGATGGTGCGGTAGACATCCATCACCGTGTCCTCGGCCAGCCCCCGCTGCGAGATGCCGGCGTTCAGGATCAGCATGTCCACGGGGCCCGCCTCGGCGACGATCCCCGGAAGCGCCGCATGGTCGGTCACTTCGAAGGGCAGGATTCGCGCGTCCGGCACGCCGGCCGCCACCCGCGCCAAAGCCTCCCGGTCCCGCCCGGAAAGGATTACCCTCGCCCCCGCGCCACCGAAAGCCCGCGCCAGCGCCGCCCCGATCCCGGACGAAGCCCCGGTGATCCACACCCTCTTTGCCTCGAAACCCATAAGCCTTCCTCCCCGAACGGCTCAGGCCAGCGCGCCCCAGGGCGGCACCGCCGGCGCCCGCATCAGCATCGGGTGCACGAAGGTGGCCAACCCCCAGAGCAACGCGCCGCCCAGCACCGGCACCGCCCCCGGCCACAAGGCGCTCCACGGCTGCCGGCCGGAGAATTGCGCGCCTAAGGGCCAATAGCTCGTCTGCCGTTCATAGCGCACCCAGTTGCCCCCCAGCAGCCTGCGCTTTTTCACATCCTGATGCGCCGCGCCGATCAGCGCCAGCGCGCCGATCCCGAACGCCAGCACCACGGTCGGCAGGCTGCCCGACATCCAGGCGTGGACGATGGCCCAGATGGCGAACGCCCACATCATCGGATGCCGGGTGATCCGCAGCACGCCGCTCGCCGGCCGCTCGTCCACCGGCACCCCGGCCAGCCCCTTGTTGGCCGGCGTCAGCGAGCCGACGAACAGGATCGAGGCCCCCAGCATCAGCGCCGAGGAAAACAGCCAGGCCCAGCCCGGCGCCGCCCAGACAGGATAGGGGTCGAGCTGCCGATAGGCGAAGATGGCGCCGCCCAGCAGCAGCAGGGAGACCAGGGAATAAACCCCCAGGAACCCCTTCTCCCCCAGCCGCGCCACCAGCCGGTCCCGCGCGAACGGAGTGGCAAGGCCGATATGGGTCAGCACGAAGGCCGCCAGCAGCAGCAGAAAAGACACGGTCATGCCCAGATTCCTCAGCAAGAAGGCGGAAACAGCCGCCAGGATCACCGACATGACGCGCGCCCTTACCCTCGCTAGCGGCTGTACGCCTCCGGCAGTTGCGTCCGCTCCCGCCCCGGCTGGTAGCGCCGCGCCAGTTGCGTCTGCCGGCTCTCCAGGCTCTGCGGCACGCCGCGGATGATCACCTGCTCCGCATGGGTCGTAAGCTCCAGCGGATCGCCGGACCAGACGACGACATCGGCCGCCGCCCCCGGCTTCAGCACCCCCATATCGGAAAGCCCGAAGATCTCGGCCGGCGTGCGCGAGATCGCGGCGAAGGCCTGATCCCAGCTCAGCCCGACGCCGCCGGGAAGCCGCGCCTGCGCCACCATGTTGCCGGCGTAATGCGGCAGGTTGCGCGGCTGGAACGAAACGTCGAGGTCGGGAACGCCCAGCGCCACCTTCACCCCCGCCGCCGCCAGCCGGCCGACGTTCGACATGGTGGAGCCGATCGCCTCGAAGCTGTCCGGCCGGTTGTTCATGCCCAGCGTGATCACCGGCACGCCGGCGCGGGCGATCTCGTCCGCCACCAGCCAGCCTTCGTTCGCCGACACCAGCACCAGCCGGATGCCCGGATACATGCGCGGCAGCTTCAGAACCTGCCTTATGTCCGACGCGCGCTCGGCGCGCACCAGCAGAGGCTGCGCCCCGCGCAGCACCAGCGTCAGCGCCTGCGCATCCTCCGGCGCCAGCCGCAGGTCGCGGCTCTGGTCACGGCTGGGCGCCCCGCCCTTCAGCAGGCGCTGCGCTTCCTCCAGCGCGTTGGTGATCTCGATCCAGGCGGCCGGCCGCGAGCCGCCCGCAAGGCTCGCCCCCCGCTCGCCATAGACCAGATACTGGAACGCGCGCGGCCTCAGGGGCTCGGTCGTCCCGTCCGCCAGAGACAGCACATAGCCCTGCCCCGCGAACAGCGAGCGCCCCGGAGACGGGCCGACGATCGCCGCCGTCACCCCTTCGATCCGCCCCACCGGGATGGAGGTCTCATTGGGGTTGAAGGCCCCCTCCAGCATCAGCGCGGCGGTCGCCGGCGACTGGCGGGCGGACAGGTCGTTGGAGCTGCTGACGCCGCTCACCTCCACCGCGCCGAACTGGCTCAGCCCGGCGATGATGCCCGGTGTCACCCATTTGCCATTGGCGTCGATCACCCGGTAGCCGGCGGGCACGGCGGTGCCGGCCGGCCCCACTCGCTCCACCGAGCCGCCGGAGATCAGCACAACGCCCCCCTCGATCGGCGCGCCACCGTTGGTGACGACCTTGCCGCCAGTAATGGCGATGCGTTCCTGCTGCGCCACCGCCTGAGAAGACGCCGCCAGCAGCAGGGCCAGAAGAAGCTTCCTCATTTGCGGTCTCCCTCACCCGGCTGGCCCAGTTCGAAGTCGCTCACCGGGCGGCGTTTCGGATCGTTGGTGTCGTAAAGCAGCGCCCCATCCACCCAGACCTTCTCGGGCCGGGAATAGACGGAAAGCGGATCGCCGTTCCAAAGCACCACATCCGCCTGCTTGCCCGGTTCCAGGCTGCCCACCTTGTCGGCGATCCCCAGCGCCTTCGCCGGGTTGATCGCCAGCCAGGTCCAGGCTTCCTCGTCCCTGATCTCCAGGCCCATCCTGCGGCCATGGCCCAGCGCCTTGGCCGTTTCCTGATTCAACCGCTGGATGCCGTCGGCGTCGTCGCTGTGGGTGATGGCGCAGCCGCCGGCCGCGTGCATGAAGGGCAGATTTTCCTGGATCCCGTCATAGCTTTCCATCTTGAAGCCCCACCAGTCGGCCCACAGGGCAGCGCAAATGCCTTCCGCCTTCAGCAGATCGTTGATCTTATAGGCTTCCACCGCATGGTGGAACGCCGTCACCTTATAGCCGAACTCCTTGGAAAGCTGGATGATATTCGCCATCTCATCGGCGCGGTAGCAATGGTGCTGCACCAGTATCTTCCCGTCCAGCACGCCCGCCAGCGTCTCCATCTGCATGTCGCGCTTCTGCGGCCCCTTCGCCGTCTTCAGCTTCGCCTGATAGTCGCGGGCATTGGCCCAGGTCTGCCGCGTCATGGCGACATTGCCCATCCGCGTGCCCGGCATCTGGTTGCGGCTGCCATAGACCCGCTTGGGGTTCTCGCCACAGGCCATCTTCAGGCTCCAGGGCGCGCCCGGCATCAGCATGTCCTGCGCGGTGCGGCCATAGACATTCTTCAGCGTCGCGCCCCGCCCGCCGAACAGGTTGGCGGAACCGGGCAGCACATGCAGCACCGTCACCCCACCCGCCAGCGCCCGGCCGAAGCCCGGATCCTGCGGCCAGACGGAATGGATCGCCCACACTTCCGGGCGGACCGGGCCGGTGATCTCATTGCCGTCCGAATGCGCCGGCACGCCGGGCGAGGGGTAGTCGCCCAGATGCGAATGGATGTCGATGATTCCGGGCGTCACCCATTTGCCGGCCCCGTCGATCACCGTGGCGCCGGCCTCGTCCACGCTCCTGCCGACAGCGGCCAGCTTGCCGCCCTCGAAGCGCACCGCGCCATTGTCGATGCGCCCGCCCTTGCCGTCGTAGATGGTGACGTTGCGGATCACCGTCGGCACCCCGGGCCAGGCCCGGTAGGTGGAGGCGACCGCGGCCTCGGCGTCCGGGCTTCCGCCCGGCAGGCTCGGGCTCGGCGGCGTGCTCGTCGCCGAGGTCTGGCCGCCGCCCGTTGTCGCGCAGCCCGCCAGCAGGGCCGCCAGAAGTCCTATTGCTGCAATCCGCATCAGTTCGCCTTTCCAGGGTGCACGCCAGCCGCCTGCGCTTCGCCGATCCCGCCTTCCCCGGCGAGGCTTTCGTCCCGCAGGCTTTCAAGGTGCATCAGCTTCTTGATGAAGGGGCTGAGCAGCAGCACGAGGACGCCGGCGCCGATCGCCAGCCAGCCCACGTTGGAATAGACGGCCAGCGTCGATTCCGTGGTCGCCGCGCCTTCGCTGCCGCCCGTCGCCCTGGCGATCAGCCCGGCGGCGAAATTGCCGGTGGCCGACGCGAAGAACCAGGTGCCCATGATCAGGCTCGCCATATGCGCCGGCGCCAGCCGGTTCATCGCCGAAAGCCCCACCGGAGACAGGCAGAGCTCGCCCGTGGTGTGCAGCAGATAGATCAGGAAGATGAAGATCACCGGAGTCAGCCCGCCGCCCTGCGAGCCCCACACCAGCACCAGGAACCCGAGCCCCAGCTGCAGCATCGCCAGCCCGAACTTGGCCGGCGCGCTCGGCTCCAGCCCGCGCTTCGCCAGCCCCAGCCAAAGCATGGCGAAGAAGGGCGCCAGCGTCACGATATAGATGGCGTTGATCGACTGGAACATCGAGGCCGGCACGTCCCAGCCGAGGATCTGCCGGTCGACCGAGCGGTCGGTGAAGAGGTTCAGCGACGACCCCGCCTGTTCGAACAGCGCCCAGAACAGGATGGAGCCGACGATCAGGAACATGGCGGCGAAGATCCGGTCCCGGTCCTCGCGCGGCAGCTTCACCACCGCCGTCCACAGCACATAGCCCACCAGCACGGCGCCGGCGACGCCCAGCAGCGTGCCGACCACCGCCTGGTTCTGCACCAGCACCCAGCTCACCGCCACGGCCACCAGGCCGGAGATGTACAGCCACCATTCCAGCGGCAGTCCGGCATGGCGGGCCGCCAGCGCCTGCGGGTTGACGGGTTCGCCCCGGCCTTCCAGCCAGGGCTTGCCGACCACGAACACGATCAGCCCCAGCAGCATCCCGAGCCCCGCCGCGCCGAAGCCCCAAGCCCAGCCATAGGTCTGCCCCAGATAGCCGGCGCCCAGCGCGCCCAGCGCCGCGCCGAGATTGATGCCCATGTAGAAGATGGTGTAGGCCGGATCGCGGCGCGGGTCGGTGCGCTTGTAGAGCTGGCCGACGATCACCGAGATATTGGCCTTCAGGAAGCCCGAGCCGACGATGATGAACGACAGCGCCAGCCAGAAGACGTTCATCGCCGGGTCGCCCTGCCCGCCATCGCCTTCCACCGCCATCAGCACATGACCGAAGGTCAGCAGCACGGCGCCATAGAGCACCGCCTTCCTCTGCCCCAGCCAGCGGTCCGCCAGATAGCCGCCGATGACCGGGGTGATATAGACCAGCGCCGTATAGGCGCCATAGATCACGCTCGCCTCGCCGTCCGAGAACATCCAGTGCTGGACGAGGTAGAAGATCAAGAGCGCCCGCATCCCGTAATAGGAAAAGCGCTCCCACATCTCGGCGAAGAACAGCACGAACAGTCCGCGCGGGTGGCCGAGCCAGGTCTTCCGGCCGGCTTCCTCCGCGCTAGGCGCAGTTGCATCAGTCACATGGGTCTCCTGCGTATCCCTGATCGGGGTCCGTCTTGGCCGCGGACCCCGTGCAATGCCCTTTTGATGCGGCCCATGGCGCGCGAGTGCAAGAGTTTTGCGCGACTGCATTTCAGCACGCGAACCGCGGCCCCTAGCAAAAGGCGGATTGGCATTTGCCCGGCGCTTGCGCAGAAGGGCCGGGAAAGGACCCCCGATGAACTCTCCCACCCGCTTCGAAGGCACGGACCATTATGTCGCGACCGACGACCTGAAGGTCGCCGTCAACGCCGCCGCCACGCTGCGCCGGCCGCTGCTGGTGAAGGGGGAGCCGGGCACCGGCAAGACTGTCCTCGCGCACGAGATCTCGAAGGCGCTCGACGCGCCGCTGCTCGAATGGCACGTCAAGTCCACCACCAAGGCGCAGCAGGGCCTCTACGAATATGACGCCGTCGCCCGCCTGCGCGACAGCCAGCTGGGCGACCCGCGCGTCGCCGACATCTCCAACTACATCCGCCGCGGCAAGCTCTGGGACGCCTTCGTCTCGCCCCGCCTCCCCGTCCTGCTGATCGACGAGATCGACAAGGCCGACATCGAGTTCCCGAACGACCTCCTGCAGGAGCTCGACCGGATGGAATTCAACGTCTACGAAACCGGCGAGACGGTGAAGGCCGAGCAGCGCCCCATCGTCGTCATCACCTCCAACAACGAGAAGGAGCTGCCGGACGCCTTCCTGCGCCGCTGCTTCTTCCACTATATCCGCTTCCCGGACGCCGACACGATGAAGGCGATCATCGAAGTGCATTTCCCCGGAATCCAGAAGGCGCTGGTGCGCGAGGCGCTCAGCGTCTTCTACGACATCCGCGAAGTCCCGGGCCTGAAGAAAAAGCCCAGCACCTCGGAACTGCTGGACTGGCTGAAGCTCCTCCTGCACGAGGATCTGCCGCTCGACGTGCTGCAATCGCGCGACCCCAAGAAGCTGATCCCGCCGCTCCACGGCGCCCTCCTCAAGAACGAGCAGGACGTGATGCTGTTCGAACGCCTCGCCTTCATGTCGCGACGTGAGGGCGCGAAGAGCTAGGCCGGGGCCTCCCACTCCCCTTCACTACCCCGCTATTCCCCTTCGTCACCCCGGGCTTGACCCGGGGTCCAGCTTTCCGCCCGGCGCGGACAAGAAGCGGAATCCCGGATGAAGCCCGGGATGACGGAAACAGATCAGTCACTTCCATGGCTTCTCAACCCAGCCCGGCCCTCCTCCGTCAGCAGCCGGGCATAGACCCCGGCCATGCGCACCGCCTCCCGATGCACGGCGTCGCGCATGGCCGGATCGGCTTCCGCCATGATCGGCTCCACGAAGGACAGCACGGCGCGCATCAGCACGGTCGCCCCGGCCCGGCGCTCCACCGGCTTCAGCGCCGGGTTGCGCGCGCCCAGCGCCCCGGCCAGGATTTCCCCGACCCGCTGATTGGATTTCATTTCGATTTCCGCCAGTTCCGGCGAAGTCTTCAGAACACGCACAAGCCGCAGATCCGCTTCCGAACTGGTCGCCACCAGCAGTTCCAGCGTCTCCTCGATCAACGCCTCCACCGGCTCGTCGCGCCGCAGCAGGGCTTCCAGCGGCTCGTCCACCCGGTCCATCAGTTCCTGGCACAAAGCCCGGAAAATATCGCCGCGATCGCGGAAATAGCGATAGACCGAGCCGACCGGCACGCCCGCCGCATCCGCCACCATGCCGGTGGTGATCGCTTCCGGCTCATTCCGCTCCATCAGGCTCATGGTCGCGTCCAGGATGGAACGACGGGTCGCCTGCGCGCGCGGCTGCGTCGGTGTCCTGCGGCTCATAAATACGCTTACCTCCCATGCACTTCCCACCCGCCGCCCTCTCCCCAGGGCGCTTTCCGCGGGCAAAATGAACTCCGCTCACTTTATCGTTGCCACCTCCAGTCCTCTATGACAGGCTGGATGCAAATATCCCGAAAAATTCCGGGGAGGGAGGAGACATGATGCAGCATCGCCTCGCGGCCGGCGCCACGATCGCGCTTTTCCTCGCCGCCTGCAACCAGCAGAAGCCGGCTTCGCCGCAGGAAGGGCGGCCTTCACCCG
This sequence comes from Sandaracinobacteroides sayramensis, assembly GCF_022014495.1. GTDB lineage: Bacteria > Pseudomonadota > Alphaproteobacteria > Sphingomonadales > Sphingomonadaceae > Sandaracinobacteroides > Sandaracinobacteroides sayramense. Next base: position 51,066 of record NZ_JAKLSQ010000010.1, on the reverse strand, counting down.
CCAGCCAGCAGGCCACGGAAAAGCTGATGGAGCAACTGGTGACGGCGAAGCCGGGCGACGTGATCGCCATCCCCGCCGGCCTCTACAGCTTCGACCGCTCGCTCAGCCTCGCGACCCCCGGGGTCACGCTGCGCGGCGAAGGAATGGACAAGACCATCCTCAGCTTCAAGGGCCAGATCGCCGGCGCCGAGGGGCTGCTGGTCACCGGCGGCAACTTCCTCATCGAGGATCTCGCCATCGAGGATTCGAAGGGCGACGCCCTGAAGGTGAACGGCGTCGAGAATGTGATCATCCGCCGCGTCCGCGCCGAATGGACGAACGGGCCGGACACGAAGAACGGCGCCTATGGCATCTATCCGGTGCAGACCAGGAACGTGCTGATCGACGGCGCCGTCGCCATCGGCGCGTCGGACGCCGGAATCTATGTCGGCCAGTCGGTGGACATCGTCGTCCGCAACAGCCGCGCGGAATATAATGTCGCCGGAATCGAAATCGAAAACAGCGTGAACGCCGACGTGCACGACAATGTCGCCACCAACAACAGCGGCGGCATCCTCATCTTCAACATGCCGAACCTGCCGCAGGCCGGCCACAGCACCCGGGTGTTCCACAATCGGGTGAACCACAACAACACCGACAATTTCGCCGCCAAAGGCACGGTCGTCGCCACCGTTCCCACCGGCAGTGGCGTCATCGTCAACTCCAACGACCTGGTCGAGATCTTCGACAACGACATCGGCAACAACCGCACGGCGAACGTCATCGTCTCCAGCTATTTCTCCACCGGCTACATGACGAAGGAGGGGGTGGCGAAGACGTTCGATCCCTGGGCGCAGGGAATCCACGTCCATGGCAACCGCTTCCAGGGCGGCGGCGACAAGCCCGGCACCACGGAACTGCTCGCACTCAAAACCTTGAAGTTCGGCCTCGACGGCCGCCTTCCCGACATATTGTGGGACGGTTTCGTGAACCCCAGCCCGCCGCCCGGCACGCCGCCGGCGCTCTGCGTCGACAATGCGCCGGCCGAAGTGCTGAACGCCGACGGCCCGAACAGGTTCCGCAATCCGAAGATCAGCGCGATACATGGCTGCACGCTGCCGCGGCTCCCCGCCGTCACGCTGGACCTCAGCTGGGCGGAAGGCGCCGGCCGCTGATGCGCTGGCTGGCGGCGCTGGCACTGCTTCTCCTCGCCGCCTGCTCCCCGCCCGGCGGAGTGACCTTCCACGCCGAAGACGACCCGGAAGACCTCGCCGACTGGGGCGTGCTCCGCGTGGAAGGCGGCAAATTGCGCCTGGCCGACGGCAGCCTGCCCTATGAGCTCGCCACCCCGCTCTTCACCGACCATGCCTCGAAACTGCGCACGATCTGGATGCCGGACGGGCAGCAGGCCCGCTACCACCCGGCGCAGGCGCTCGACTTCCCCGTCGGCACCATCATCTCGAAAAGCTTCTACTACCCGACCGACGCCGAAGGCCGCGCGCTCCCCGCCGATGGCCCCGCCCGGCTGGAAGACGGCGCGCTCGACCTCACCCGTGTCCGCCTGATCGAAACCCGGCTCCTCGTGCACCGCGAACAGGGCTGGGTCGCCCTTCCCTATGTCTGGAACGCCGAGGGCACGCGGGCGAAACTGCAACGCATCGGCGGCATCGCCAAAGTCCGGCTCGCCGGCCGCGGCGACGAGTTCACCTATGTCATCCCCAACGCCACCCAATGCGGCGCCTGCCATGTGCCCGACGCCGCCAGCCGGAAGCTCCAGCCCATCGGCCCCACCGCGCGCGGCCTCGGCATCCCCTCCCCCTTCGCCCCGGGCCACCCCGACCAGCTGCGATGGCTGGCGCAAGCCGGCAGGCTCGCCGGCCTGCCGGAAACCCCCGCCCCCGCCAGCGCGGTCTGGACGGACACGGCCCGGCCGCTTGAAGCCCGCGCGCGGGCCTATCTCGACGTGAACTGCGGCCATTGCCACAACCCCGCAGGCCCGGCGCGCACCTCCGGCCTGCATCTGGACGCCGCGACCAGCGACCGGCGCGAACTGGGCTTCTGCAAGCCGCCGGTCGCCGCCGGACAAGGCACGGGGGACCGGACGTTCGCCATCGTGCCCGGCCACCCGGACCAGTCGATCCTCGTTTACCGGATGGAAAGCGTCGCCCCCGGCGAGATGATGCCGGAGATCGGCCGAAGCACTTCCCACGCCGAAGGCACAGCCCTCGTCTCCGCCTGGATCCGCGCGCTCGAAGGCGCCTGCGAAGTGAAATCGACGAATTGATCGCATCGCCACTGGCGCCTGACCCTGAGTGGGTCTAGGGATGGCGAAATACTGTTCTTTTTGACACTTTAACAGGAGGCAACAGATGAAGAACCGGCAAATCCTCGCAGCCACTTCGATCGCGCTGATGCTGGCCCTTTCGGCCTGCGGCCGTGGCGGCACCTACGCCGATGTCGCGCGCTTCCACACAAACCAGCCGATCAACCGCGGCACCCTCTTCATCCAGCCGTCCGACCCTTCGATCGCCAACAACCTCGAATTCCGCACGCACGCGGAATCCGTCGCCGTCGAAATGCGCCGGCAGGGCTTCCAGACCGTGCCGGACGCCGCCCAGGCGCAATATATCGCCGTGCTCGACATCGCCCAGACGGACGGCACCACCGTCACCCGCCCGGGCACCACGGTCGGCGTGCCGGTCGGCCCCACCGTCATCGCCACCCCGGTCGGCCGCGGCCCGCGCAACAGCACCGAGCGCACCACCACCGTCGCCGTGCAGATCCAGCGCCAGGCCGATGGCGTGAAGATCTGGGAAGGCCGCGCCTCCAAGACGGCGCAGGCCGGCTCGCAGGGCGCCACCCTCACCTGGGCGGTGCCGGTGCTGTCCGAAGCCCTCTTCCGCGATTTCCCGGGCAAGCCGGGCGTCACCCAGCAGGTCCGCCTCTGAGCTGAAAGACCAGTCGCCCCGCCGGCCCGTCCGGCGGGGCGATTTTCTTCGGAGACCGAAGCTGAACCGCCTCTTCCCGGCCGCCACCCTCGTGTTCATGCTGGCGCTGTCCGCGCCCGCAACGGCGGCAAAGCCCGCTTCCCCCACGGCCGGCACCGAACTGCACCAGGGGCTGCTCCCGGTGCATCTCGACAAGGCCAACGGCCGCATCCTCATCGCCTTCCCGCCGCCGGGCGCGGACGGCGTCTCCACCCGCCTCCTCTACGCCGCGCAACTCCGCACCGGGGTCGGCTCCGCCCCGCTCGGCCTCGACCGTTCCCGCCCCGGCCCCGCGCACATCCTCGCCGTCCGCCGGCTGGGAAAGAAGGTCGCCTTCGAGCTAGAGAACCCCCGCTTCCGCGCCACCGGCGCCCCGGCCGCCGAGCAGGCCGCCGCGCGCGACGCCTTCGCCACCTCCACCCTCTGGCTGGGGGACGCCATCCCCACCGCGAACGGCGGCTTCCTGGTGGACATCGCCCCCTTCCTCACCAAAGACGCGCAGAACATCGGCGGCAGCCTGAAGGGCGCCGGCGAAGCCGGCTGGAAGCTCGCGCCGGACCTCAGCGCCGCCGACCCGGCCGCCACCCGCGTCTTCCCCGACAATCTGGAATTCGAAGCGCTGCAGACCTTCGTCTCGGACACGCCCGGCGCCGAAATCCGCAACATCGCGCCCGACCCGCGCCAGATCGGCATCACCGTCCGCCACAGCTTCATCCGCCTGCCCGACATCGCCGGCTACCAGCCCCGCCGCTTCGACCCGCGCGGCGGCAGCTTCTCCAGCCAGATCGTCGACTTCGCCGCCCCCTTGGGCGAACCGGTGGTGCGCGACGTCGCCAACCGCTTCCGGCTGGAAAAGACAGACCCTTCGGCCCCCCGCTCCCGGGTGAAGAAGCCGATCCTCTTCTACATCGACAGCGCCGCCCCCGAACCCATCCGCACCGCGCTGCTGGAAGGCGCCCGCTGGTGGGAAAAGGCGTTCGAGGCCGCCGGCTACATCGACGCCTACAAGGTGGAGATCCTGCCCGAAGGCGTCGACCCGCTCGACATAAGGGTGAACGTCGTCAACTGGATCAACCGGGCGACGCGCGGCTGGTCCTATGGCTACGCCGTCACCGACCCGCGCACCGGGGAAATCCTGAAGGGCACGGTGCTGCTCGGCTCGCTCCGCGTCCGGCAGGACATGCTGATCTACGAAGGCCTCGTCGGCGCGGCGCAGACCGGCAGCGGCGGCCCCAACGACCCGGCGCAGGTGGCGCTGCAACGGATCCGCCAGTTGTCGGCGCATGAAATCGGCCACGCGCTCGGCCTCGCGCACAATTTCGCCGGCAGCACGCAGAACCGCGCCTCGGTGATGGACTATCCCGCCCCGCGCGTGCAACTGGCGAACGGCGCCCCCGACCTGTCGGACGCCTATGGCACCGGCGTCGGCCGCTGGGACGTCTTCGCCATCCGTTGGCTCTACGAGGAGCCGCCCGGCGAAAACGCCGATGCCGCCGCCTTCGCCCGCGCCACCGAAGCCACGCAACAGGGCCTGCGCTTCGTCGGCGACGAGCAGGCGCGCGACGTCGGCAGCGCCCACCCCCACGGCAGCCTGTGGGACGACGGCGCCGACCCGGTCGCCGAACTCGGCCGGATGATGGCGGTTCGCCGCGTCGCGGTCGACCGTTTCGGCCTCGCCGCCCTCTATCCGGGCGAGCCGGTCAGCAACCTGCGCCGCAAGTTCGTGCCGATCTGGCTGATGCACCGCTATCAGGTGGAAGCCGCCGCCAAGCTGATCGGCGGGGTGGACAGCCGCTACGCGGTGGCGGGCGCCGGCCAGGAACGCGCGGAGCCGGTGGCCGCGGCGGTGCAGGCCTCGGCTTTCGACGCCCTGCTGAAAACGCTGGACCCCGCCGAACTGGACGTGCCGGCGACGCTCACCCCGCTGCTTTCCGCCGGCTGGTCCGGAGAGCGCGACCGCCAGTTCGAGATCGAGATATTCCAGACCGCCGGCGGCACCGTCTTCGACCCGCTGGCCGCAACCGACGCGGCGGCGACCGTCACGCTGGAGGCGCTGCTCCACCCCGCCCGCCTGAACCGGCTGGCGGAGGCCGGCCGCCACGACCCCGCCACGCTCTCGCTCGCCTCGCTCACCCGCCGCCTGCTGGCGCTGGACAACGCCCCCGCCGGCTCGGCGGCGCTGGCCGAGGTCCGCCGCCGCATCGGCACCCGCACCCTCCTGACGCTCGCCCGCGCCGCGCGGAACCCCGAACTCGCCGCCAGCAATGCGCGGCTTCTGGAAGCGCATCTGGCGGACCATGGCCGCCAGCTCGCCATAAAGGCCGGGGATTCCCCCATCCAGCGGGACTGGAACCGCGCCATGTCCGCCCTGCTCCAGGATCGCGAGGCGCTGAACGCCCTTCTCGCCCGGCCCGACAGCGCCCTGAAGGTGCCGCCCGGAATGCCGATCGGCAGCGACGGCCCCGGCTGAAGCCGCGGTCCGGCAAACCCATCCAACCCAAAAACCGCCGTCACCCCGGGCTTGACCCGTGGTCCAGCTTTTTCCTCTCCCCCGCCCCGGCCCCCCCAACAAGGTTAAGGCCGATTTCAGCCTCTGTTCAACCAGAACGGCGGCTTCTAGACTGAAGCTACAACCAGAACAGTCGGGACGACCACATGAAGACCGCAGCCGCCATCCTGTCCGCCGCCCTTATGCTTTCGCTGGGCGCCTGCAGCTCCACTCCGAAGGCGAATGTGCTTCGCTTCCACCAGAATCAGGCGATCGAGCGCGGCACCATCTACATCCGGCCGGCCAACCCGCAAATGGCCGGCAGCCTGGAATTCCAGGCGCAGGCGAACGCCGTCGGCGGCCAGCTCCAGGCGCAGGGCTTCACTGTCGTCTCCACACCGCAGACGGCGCAGTTCGCGGCCGTCGTCGATGTGCAGACGTCCGAGCGGATGGCGCCCGCGCGCCAGTCCGGCCTTTCGATCGGCATCGGCGGCGGCTTCTCGTCGGGCAATGTCGGAGTCGGCACCAGCGTCAACGTGCCGGTCGGCGGCAGCCAGCCGCGCGCCAATGTCGCCACCACCACCACGCTTTCGGTCGCCATCGTCAGCAATCCGGGCAACCAGTCGGTCTGGGAAGGCCGCTCCAGCCTGGACACCGAAGCCGGCGGCCAGCAGGGCACGACGCTGGCGCCGGTCCTCGCCCAGACGATGTTCAAGGGCTTCCCCGGCCCAGCCGGGCAGACGGTGCAGGTCCCCATCCGCTAGGCCAAAGCCCCACAGACATAATGGGATATTCTTTTCCGTCACCCCGGGCTTGACCCGGGGTCCAGCTTCGGGTCCCCGCCGGCTGGAAAGCGGGCCCTTGGTCAAGCCGGGATGACGAAGGGAAGTATCCGTCCCAAACCCGGGCGCATTCGCCCGGAAGCGGTTGACGCCCCGGCCGGATAGCTGGCAACCGGCCGGAAACATCGGGGGGAGGAACCGCCTTTGGAAGCGGACCGGATACGGCATCGGCGCGCCTTGTGGGCCAGTTTCGTCGGCACGGGCATCGAATTCTACGATTTCTACATCTACGCAACCGCCGCCAGCCTGGTGTTCGGGCAGATCTTCTTCCCCCCCGGAGACCCGGGCGTGCAGCAGATGGCGGCCTTCGCCACGCTTGCCGTCGCCTTCTTCGCGCGGCCGGTCGGCGCCGCCGTCTTCGGCCATTATGGCGACCGCATCGGCCGCAAGGCGACGCTCGTCGCCTCGCTCCTCACCATGGGGCTTTCCACCACGCTCGTCGCCTTCCTGCCCACCTACGCCATGGCCGGCTGGATCGCGCCTTTCGCGCTTTGCGTCCTGCGCTTCGGGCAGGGCTTCGGCCTCGGCGGCGAATGGGGCGGCGCGGCGCTGCTGGCGGTGGAGAATGCGCCGCCCGGCTGGCGCGCCCGCTTCGGCAGCGCCCCGCAGATGGGGGCGCCCGCCGGCTTCATCGCCGCCAACGGCCTGTTCCTGATCCTCGGCTTGTGGCTCACGCCTGAGGAATTCGCCGCCTGGGGCTGGCGCATTCCCTTCCTGCTGTCGGCGGCGCTGGTCGCGGTCGGCCTGTGGATTCGCCTGCGGCTGGGCGAAACGCCGGAATTCAAGGCCGCGCTCGCCGAGGCGCCGCCGCCGCGTGTGCCGCTGGGCGAAGTGCTGAAGCGGCATCGCGGCGCGCTGCTGGCCGGCACCATCGGCGCCGTCTGCTGCTTCGCCACCTACTATATCGCCACCGCCTTCCTGCTGGGCTGGGGCACCAAGTCGCTCGGCTATCCGATGCAGGATTTCCTCGCCGTGCAACTGGTCGCCATATTGTTCATGGCGGCGGGCATCTATCTGGCCGCCTGGCTGGCGGACGTGCGCTCCGATCCCCGCCGGGTGCTGGCGGGCGGTTGCGTTCTGATCGCCTTGATCGGCCTTCTGATCGCGCCGCTGATGGGCGCGGGGCTGATGGGCGCCTTCCTGTTCCTGTCGCTGCTACTGTTCGGCATGGGCTTCGTCTATGGCCCGCTGGGCGCCTGGCTTCCCGGCCTGTTCCCGCCGCGCGTCCGCTACACCGGCGCTTCCATGACCTTCAACATCGCCGGAGTCATCGGCGGCGGCCTCACCCCGCTCATCGCCCAGGCGCTGGCGCTGAAAGGCGGCCTCGCCCCGGTCGGCCTCTACCTCGCAGCCGCCGCCATCCTCAGCCTGGTGGCGCTGATCTGGTCAAGGCGGCACCAAAGCCCCTCCCCTTGAACGGAGAGGTTGGGGTGGGGGCGCACCGCGAACATTTCCCTACAGAATTTTAGCCCATCCACCTGAAAACAAAGAAAAGTTGGATGTTCCACGTGGAACATCCAACCCATTGTTCCACGGCCTCAGGCCAGTTGGTATCCGGCAAACTGCTCGCGCAGCGCCACCTTTTGGATCTTGCCGGTGGCGGTGTGCGGAATGGAGTCGACGAACTCCACCGCGTCCGGCATCCACCATTTGGCGATCCTGCCCTGCAGATATTCCAGTATCTCCGCCGCCGTCACCACCGAGCCCTCCTTGCGGATCACCACCAGCAGCGGCCGCTCGTCCCACTTCGGATGCCGCACGCCGATCACCGCGGCTTCCGCGACTCCGGGGCAGCCGATAGCGATATTCTCGATCTCGATGGAGGAAATCCATTCCCCGCCGGACTTGATCACATCCTTCGAACGGTCGGTGATCTGCATATAGCCGCCGGGGTCGATGGTGGCGACGTCGCCGGTGTCGAACCAGCCGTCCTTGTCCAGGATCTCGCCGCCGTCGCCCTTGAAATAGCTGGCGACGATCCACGGACCGCGCACCAGCAGCCGCCCGAAGGCGACTCCGTCGCGCGGCAGTTCCCGGCCCTCATCGTCCACCAGCTTCAGCTCCACGCCGAAGATGCCGCGCCCCTGCTTGCACTTCAGGTCGATCTGCTTCTCGCGCGGCAGCTTCAGCGCGTCGGCCGAAAGCGAGCCGATGGTGCCGAGCGGAGTCATCTCCGTCATCCCCCAGGCGTGGCAGACGTCGACTCCATATTTCTCCTCGAACGCCTCGATCATCGAGCGCGGCGCCGCCGAGCCGCCGATCACCACCCGCTCCAGCGGCTTCAGGTCGGCGCCGGTCGCTTCCAGATGCTGCAACATGCCAAGCCAGATGGTCGGCACCGCCAGAGTCAGCGTCACCTCCTCCTTGCGGATCACGCTGGCGATCGTCGGCGCGTCGAAATGCGGGCCGCACATCACCAGTTTGGCCCCGGTGGCGGCCGCCGCATAGGGCACGCCCCAGGCGTTGGCGTGGTACATCGGCACCACCGGCAGCACCACCGCGCGCGAGCGGATGTCCAGCACATCGCCCATGCAGGCGCCATAGCTGTGCAGCACATTGGCGCGGTGGGAATATTGCACGCCCTTGGGATTTCCCGTGGTGCCCGAGGTGTAGCAAAGCCCCGAAGGCGCGGTTTCCGGCATCGCCGTCCAGGCGGCGTCGGCATCCTCGCCGCCGATCATCTCCTCATAGCAGATCAGCTTCAGCGAGCTGTCGGCGGGCATATGCGCCCGGTCGGTCAGCAGCACATAATGCTCGATCGTCTTCAGCTTCGGCGCCAGCGCCTCCACCAGCTTCACGAAGGTCAGGTCGAAGAACAGCACCCGGTCTTCGGCGTGGTTGGCGATATAGGCGATCTGCTCCTCGAACAGGCGCGGGTTGATGGTGTGCGCCACCGCCCCCATGCCGGAAATGCCATACCAGCTTTCGATATGCCGGTGAGTGTTCCAGGCCAGCGTCCCCACCCGGTCGCCGGCCTTCACGCCCAGCTTCCGCAGCGCTTCCGCCACCTGCTTCGCCCGGCCCTGCACCTGCCGCCAGTCTGTGCGGACTTCATGCCCCTCGCAGGTCAGGCTGACGATTTCCCGCTCGCCGTGATTCTGCGCCGCATGGTCGATCAGCCGCCATACGTTGAGCGGCCATTCCTGCATCGTTCCGCTGGTCATCATCCTCTCCCTCGCGGCCGATCCTAGCCGCCGGGCGCGCCGACTGGAAAGGGCGAAGATGCGGAAAACCGGCGCTTTTCAGAGGGCGCTTGACAGCTTTGGAACAAAAGAAGAACATCGTTCCACGAATCAGCCGCAGGAAAGACGATTGCCATGGCAGACCCGACGCTTTTCGGCCTTATCGGCCCCGCCGCCCTCCTCGCCGTCCTGGCGGTGAACGGCTGGATGCTCTGGCGCCATGCGCCACGACTGGCGGCGGCACTTGAACTGCGGCCGGAACCCCATCCCGCCTTTGTCGGCAGCGGCGGGGAACCCAATGTGCTGCCGTTCGCCGGCCGACGCGCCGCGCGGCCCATGATCGCCCCCGCTCCTTTCCGCCTCGCGGCCTGAGGCGGTTCAGGCGGCGGTTTCGCGGCCTGCGCGCTCCGCCTTGCGCAAGCGGGCGTAGCGCAGGCTGGCGAAGGGGAAAGCCACCGTGTAGGCGAAGGCGACCAGGAACAGCATCAGCCAGGGGCTTTGCGCGGTCGCCGCCGCGAACAGGCCGAAGGCGGCCAGCACGAACAGCCGCGCGGATCGCGGCACATGCACCGATTTGAAGCCCCAGCCCGGAAGGGAGGACACCATCAGGAAGGCGGTGACGGCGGTGACGGCGGCGACGATCAGCGCCTGCGTGTGCGGATCGGGGTCCAGCGCCCCGTCGAACGCCAGGCTCCAGAACAGCGGCATCAGCGCTATGCCGGCGCCGGCCGGGGCCGGCACGCCGGTGGTGAAGCCCAGCCGCTTCTTCGGCAGATCCTCCTGATCGAGCGCGGCGTTGAAGCGCGCCAGCCTGAGCGCGCAGCAGACGGCCAGCGCCAGCGCCACCACCCAGCCGAAGCGCCCGAGGTCGTTCAACGCCCAGAGGTAGAGGATCAGCGCCGGGGCGACGCCGAAGGCCGTCACGTCGGACAGCGAATCCAGCTCGGCGCCGAAGCGGCTGGTGCCGCGCAGCAGCCGCGCCACCCGGCCGTCGATCCCGTCCAGAAGCCCGGCGATGACGATAGCGGCGGCGGCCTTGTCGAACTCGCCGGAAATGGCGAAGCGCACGCCGGTCGCCCCCGAACAGAGCGCCAGCATGGTGATGGCGTTCGGGATCAGCGCCCTGAGCGGCAGCGCCGGAGTCCCCCCCTTTTCGTTCGGTGGCGCCCCGCTCACTGGCCCCTCGCGCACTGGCACGGACTCATTGGCACACACTCACGGACGCGGCCTCACTGGCGCGGACCGGGAAGCGCGGGCGCGGCGCCGCGCGCGGCCAGCACCGTTTCCCCGGCGATCGCGCGCTGGCCCTTCACCACCTGCGGCGCATAGCCGGCGGGCAGGAACACATCCACCCGGCTGCCGAAGCGGATGAGGCCCACCCGCTGGCCGACGCCGACGCTGGAGCCTTCGCGCACGAAGGCGATGATCCGCCGCGCGACCAGCCCGGCGATCTGGGTGAAGCCGACGCGGGTGCCGTCGGCGGCTTCCACCAGGAAATATTGCCGCTCATTCTCCTCGCTGGCCTTGTCGAGGTCGGCGTTCAGGAATGCGCCCGGCACATAGACCATGCGCTTCACCACGCCGGCGATGGGGGTGCGGTTCACATGCACGTCGAACACCGACATGAAGATCGAGATGCGCGTGGCGGTGCCGGGGTGGAGCGCGTCCTCGCCCAGCAGCTGCCGGGGCAGCTCCACTTCCATGATCTGGCTGACGAGCCCGTCGGCCGGCGAGACGATGAGATTGTCGCCGGCCGGCGACGCCCGCCTGGGGTCGCGGAAGAAGGCGAGGATGAAGAGGGTTAGCGCCAGGAATATCCAGCCCAGCGGCCCCCATTCGGCGAGGAAGGCGAGCGCGGTGACGGCGCCGGCGACGCCGGCGTAGCGCCAGGCTTCCGGGTGGATGCTGGGCCAGCTCCAGGCGACGGGCTCGGAGCCGGCCGAATGGGCGGCGGGAGGGGGGGCAGCCGGCTTCGGGGCGGGCATTTCCGGCGCCGGAGTCGAAGCGACCTCATTCTCGCCCGCTGCCGGAAGCTCGTCGGGCTGCGGCGGTTGCGGCTCGGGAAACGATGCGACCGTCTGAGGCTCCGGCGGGGCGGGCGGCACGGGCGACTGGGGTTTTGGCTCTTCTGGCATGAAGGGAAACTAGGCGGACTGTCGGCAAACGGAAAGGGCCGTTGCGACGATGCCGCATCTTTTACCCGGGCGCGGACGGGGCTAAGGGGTGAAAATGGCCAGCAACGCCGCCCCCTTGCGGGCTTTCACCCCCCCCACCGCCCGCCCCGCCCTCCTCGCCGACTGGCTGCTGGGCGTCGCCCTGCTGGTGTTCGTGATGATCGTGGTGGGCGGGATCACCCGCCTGACGGAATCCGGGCTTTCCATCACCGAATGGAAACCGGTGACGGGCGCCGTCCCGCCGCTGAACGAAGCCGACTGGCAGGCGGAATTCCTGAAATATCAGCAGATTCCCGAATATAAGGAGCTGAACCGGGGGATGACCCTGGCCGAGTTCAAATTCATCTATTTCTGGGAATGGGCGCACCGGCTGCTGGGGCGGCTGATCGGCCTCGCCTTCGCCCTGCCGCTGGCCTGGTTCGCCGCGCGCCGCGCCATTCCGAAGGGCTATGGCTGGCGGCTGGTCGCGCTGCTGGCGCTGGGCGGGCTGCAGGGCGGCATCGGCTGGTGGATGGTGACTTCAGGCCTCTCCGAACGCACCGACGTGTCGCACTATCGGCTGGCGGTGCATCTGCTGGCGGCGCTCTTCATCCTCGCCGGGCTGATCTGGACGGCGCTGGATCTGAAACGCCTGCAAGCCGACCCCCGCGCCCGGCCGGCGCGCCTGACCGGCCCGGCGGCCCTGGTTTCGCTGATCCTTTTCGTGCAGCTTCTCTATGGCGCCTGGGTGGCCGGCCTCAACGCCGGGCATGCCGCCTACACATGGCCGCTGATGAACGGCAGCTTCGTTCCCGAGAATATAAGCTGGGCGGGCCTTTCCACCTTCGTGAACGACCCGCATCTGCTGCATTTCATCCACCGCTGGTGGGCCTGGGTGACGGTCGGCGCGCTGATCTGGCTGGCGAGGCTGGCGCGCCGCGCCGGCAGCCGGCCGGCCTCCATCGCCATCCATTGCGCCTTCGGCACGCAGATCCTGCTGGGCATCGCCACGGTGATGAGCGAGATGAACATCACGCTCGCCGTGCTGCACCAGGCGGTCGGCGCGCTGGTGGTGGCCGCCACCGCCTGGGGCGCGCATGTGATCGGCCGCCGGCGGTGAGCGGCATCGCCAGCGTCCAGGCCCTCTTCGAGACGGAGGCGGACGCCCGCCGGATCGGCCGGGCGATGGTGGAGCGGCGGCTGGCGGCCTGCGTGAACATCCTCAGCCCTTGCGCCTCCATCTACCGCTGGGAGGGCGAGGTGCTGGAAGCGGCGGAAGTGCCGGCGCTGTTCAAGACCGACACGGCGCTGGTGCAGCCGCTGATCGAGGCGATCGCCGAGGCGCACGGGTATGAGATTCCGGCCATAGTCTCCTGGGGGATAGAAGCCTGCCACCCGGCCTATGCCGCCTGGGTGCGGGCCGAAACCGGGCCGGACGGCCCTGCCCGCTAGGTTGGGAGCCTATACGAGCCCTTGCTTTATTTTTCCGTCACCCCGGGCTTGACCCGGGGTCCAGCTTTCTTCCTCAAGCTGGGCGCCAGCAGAAAAGCTGGCCCCGGGTCAAGCCCGGGGTGACGAAGGCACCGGCAAGACGAAGGCACGAGGAAGACGAAGGCACGAGGAAGACGAAGGCATGGGGAATAGGCATCCTCAATCCAGGCTGCGGCCGGAGATGTCGAAGGAGTTGCGATGCGCCCGAGGATCGTGATCGTGGGGGCGGGTTTCGGCGGGATGGCCGCCGTGCGCGCGCTGAAAGGCGCGGCCGCCGACATCACCCTCGTCGACCAGACGAACCACCATCTGTTCCAGCCGCTGCTCTACCAGGTGGCGACCGCCGCGCTGTCGCCGGCCGACATCGCCACGGCGAGCCGGGTGCTCACCCGCGGCCAGCCGGAGGTGCGGGTGCTGATGGCCGAGGCGGTCGGGGTCGATCCGAAGGAAAAGCTGTTGCGGCTGGCGGACGGCGACCCCCTTCCCTTCGACCATCTGGTGCTGGCGACGGGGGCCGCCTACAGCTTCTTCGGCCATGACGAATGGGCCGAACATGCGCAGGTGCTGAAGTCGCTGGACGACGCGCTGGCGATCCGGGAACGCCTGCTGTTCGCCTTCGAGAAGGCGGAGCGGACCGACGATCCGCAAGAGGTGCGGCGGCTGCTGACCTTCGTGGTGGTGGGCGGCGGGCCGACCGGGGTGGAGATGGCGGGCACCATCGCCGAACTGGCGCTGACGACGCTGGCGCGCGACTTCCGCCGGATCGACCCCAAATCCGCCCGCATCCTGCTGTGCGAGGCCGGCCAGCATGTGCTGGGCGCCTTTCCGGCGGACCTGCCCGCCTATGCGACCGAAGCGCTGCGCTCGCTCGGAGTAGAGGTCCGCCTGGGGCAGGCGGTGTCGCTGGTCGATTCCGCCGGAATCGTGCTGGGCGAAGAACGGATCGACGCCGCCAATGTGCTGTGGTGCGCCGGCACCCAGGCCCGGCCGGCGGCGCGATGGCTTGCGGCCGACGCCGCGCGCAACGGCGCCGTCCGCGTGCGGCCCGACTGTTCGGTTCCCGGCCATCCCGACATCTTCGCCATCGGCGACGTCTCCAGCTTCGAGGCCGGCGACGGCAGGCCGCTGCCGGGCCTTGCGCCCGTGGCCAAGCAGCAGGGGAAATATGTGGGGAAGCTGCTGGCCGCGCGGATCGCCGGGCGCGCCGCGCCGCCGCCTTTCCGATACCGCGACATGGGCACCATGGCGGTGATCGGGCGCTCCCGCGCGATTGCCGATTTCGGGCGCTTCCAGATGCGGGGATTCCTTGCCTGGCTCGCCTGGTCTCTGGTGCACCTGATGCTGCTGGTGGATTTCCGCAGCCGGGTGATGGTCTATACGAACTGGTCCTGGGCGTGGTTCACCTATGGGCGCGGCGCCCGGCTGCTGACCGGCAAAGGACGGAAGGATAGCGCTCGGAAGGACGGCTGAAAGCCTCGGCGGAATCATGGGGTATTATAATACCACACGCCTTTTCCTTGCCTTTTCGCAAGGCTTGGCTTAGGGGCGCGCCTTCAATCGCGAATACCAAGCGTGAAGGACGCTACACCCATGTTGACCCGCATTACCGCCTCGGCGAAGCCCGCCGAAGTGGAAAAGAAGTGGATCCTGATCGACGCCGAAGGTCTCGTCGTCGGCCGTCTGGCATCCATCGTTGCCAACCGCCTGCGCGGCAAGCACAAGGCCAGCTTCACCCCGCACGTCGACTGCGGCGACAATGTGATCATCATCAACGCCGAGAAGGTGCGCTTCACCGGCCGCAAGCTCTCGCAGAAGATGTATTACCGCCACACCGGCTACGCCGGCGGCATCAAGGAAGTCCGTGCGGACAAGGTGCTGGAAGGCGCCTTCCCCGAGCGCGTGCTGGAAAAGGCCATCGAGCGCATGGTGCCGCGCGGCCCGCTGGGCCGCCAGCAGATGAAGAACCTGCGCATCTTCAAGGGTGCCGAGCATCCGCACGCCGCCCAGAACCCCGAGGTGCTCGACGTCGCCTCGATGAACCGCAAGAACAAGGTTGCCGCGTAATGAGCGAGAACACCCCGCAGGAAGATACCCGCATGAGCCTGGCGGACCTCGCCCGGCTGAAGGCGGAAGCCGAAGCCGCCCCGGCCCCGGCCGTGGAAGCCGCGCCGGAAGCCGTTGCCGTTGCCGCCGCCCCGCAGGCCGCTGCTGCCCCGGTTCAGGCCGAGCCGGTCGCGCTGCGCCCGCAGCAGCTGGACAAGTTCGGCCGCGCCTATGCGACCGGCCGTCGGAAAGATGCCGTCGCCCGCGTGTGGCTGAAGCCCGGCTCCGGCAAGATCATCGTCAACGGCCGCGACCAGACCGTCTATTTCGCCCGCCCCACGCTGCGTCTGGTGATCAACCAGCCGTTCGACGTGGCCGAGCGCCGCGAGCAATATGATGTGGTGGCGACCGTGGTCGGCGGCGGCCTTTCCGGCCAGGCCGGCGCGGTGAAGCATGGCATCGCCCAGGCGCTGAGCCGCTACGAGCCGGCGCTGCGCACCGCCGTGAAGCAGGCCGGCTTCCTGACCCGCGACAGCCGCGCGGTCGAGCGGAAGAAGTATGGTAAGGCCAAGGCCCGCCGCAGCTTCCAGTTCTCGAAGCGCTGATTCGAAGGCGGCCGCGAACAGCGCGCAGCGCTGTCTCGCGGACTTGCCGCAGAAGCGGCCGGCGGAGCCGGGGGTATCCATCCCCGACCCGTCCGACGGAGAGGCCCGGCTTTGCCGGGCCTTTTTCGTTGGAATCATATGGCCTCACGCAGCGGACTCACCGGCTTTGCCGGCGGCCGCATCCGAAGCCCAGCTTCTCCGGCCCCAAGCCAAAGCAGGACGAACCGAACCCGCAAGGGGTTTGCCCCGGCGGCGGCACGCCTTATTACAGGCACGCAATGCTTGCCCGCTTCCTCCTCCTGATCGCGGCGCTTTTCGCCGCGCCCGCCTTTGCGCAATCCTCGACGCAGCTGGAAAACACCCATGTCGAGCTGGTCTCGGAGGCGAAGGCCCCGGCGCCGGGGCAGCGCTTCACCATCGGCGTGGTGATGACGCCGAAGAAGGGCTGGCACACCTATTGGGAGCATCCGGGCGACAGCGGTATGCCGACGCGCGCCGACTGGAAGCTGCCGGAAGGCGCCAGCGCCTCCGCCTTCCGCTATCCGGTGCCGGAGACCTATGTGGTCGCCGGGCTGATGAACCATGTCTATTCGCAGGAAAATGTGCTGCTGGCCGAGGTGGATGTGCCGCAGGGCGCTTCCGGCGCGTTCCCGCTGAAGGTGCGGCTGGACTGGCTGGTGTGCGACGACAGCATCTGCATTCCCGAAGGCACCGACCTGACACTGCCGCTGACGATCGGCGACGGCGCCGCCGACCCGGCGCAGAAAGCGCGGTTCGAGGCGGCGCGGGCGGCGCTGCCGAGGCAATTGTCCGAACAGGCGCTGTTCCAGACGGACGGCAAGCGAATCCGCATCTCCGTGCCCTTCGCCGGGCCGGAAAGCGTGACCAAGGCGCATTTCTTCGCGCTTTCGGACGATGCCGTCGGCTTCGCCAGCCCGCAGAGCCTTTCGGTCGCGGAAAATGCGCTGGTGATCGAGACGGATGCGGTCGCCGGGGCGACGCCCGAGAAGGTGCCCGGCCTGCTGCGCGTGGAGCGCGGCGGCGAGGTGCTGGGCCTGACGTTGACAGCGGTGCCGGGCGAAGTGGCGGCGGGCCGGGCGGCCGGCGGCGCTTCGGCCATGGCGGGCTTCCTGCCGGCCTTCGGGCTGGCGGTGCTGGGCGGATTGCTGCTGAACCTGATGCCCTGCGTGTTCCCGATCCTCAGCCTGAAGGCGCTGAGCCTCGCGAAATCCGGCCATTCCGAAGGCGCGGCGCGGACCGAGGGGCTGGCCTATGCTGGCGGCGTGATCCTGGTGACGACGCTGCTGGGGCTGGCGGCGATCCTGATCGCGCGGGCCGGCGCCGGCGCCGGCTGGGCCTTCCAGTTGCAGGATCCGCGCGTGATCCTGTTCCTGATGCTGCTGACCTTCGCCATCGGCCTGAACTTCGCCGGGCTGTTCGAAGTGAACCTCGGCTCGGCCAATGCCGGGGCCAGCCTTGCCTCCAAGCCGGGGGCGAAGGGGGCCTTCTTCACCGGGGCGCTGGCGGCCTTCGTCGCCACGCCCTGCACCGGGCCGTTCATGGCCGGCGCGCTGGGCGCGGCGCTGGTGTTGCCGCCGGTGGCCGGGCTTGCGGTCTTCGCCGGGCTGGGGCTGGGGCTTGCCCTGCCCTTCCTCGCCGTCGGCTTCGTGCCGGCCTTGCGCCGGCGGCTGCCGAAGCCCGGCGCCTGGATGCTGACCTTCCGCCGCATCCTCGCCGTGCCGATGCTGCTGACGGCGCTGGGGCTGGCCTGGGTGCTGGGGCGCCAAGCCGGGCTGGAAGGGCTGATCGCCGGCCTCGGCGCCGCGCTCGCCTTCGCCATCGCCCTTTGGGTGTTCGGGATTCGCCAGCAGGACGGACGCAACAACGCCGTGCCGCTGGCGCTGGCGGCGGTCGTCGCGCTGGGGGCGCCGCTGGCGCTGGGCAGCCTGCCGGCCGAAGCCGCGACCGGCGCCGCGGCGCATGGCCCCGCCGCCCTCGACGCCAGGCCCTTCTCCCGCGAGGCCCTCGGCGCGGCGCAGGCCGCGCGCACCCCCACCTTCCTCTATTTCACCGCCGACTGGTGCCTGACCTGCAAGGTGAACGAGAAAGGCGCGCTGTCCGACCCGGCCGTCGCCGAGGCCTTCCGGAACGGCGGGATTCAGGTGATGGTGGGCGACTGGACCCGCCCCGACCCCGCCATCGCCCGCTTTCTGGAAGAGCGCGGCCGGGCCGGAATCCCGCTCTACCTCTTCTACGGCGCCGACGGGCAGGTGAAGGAACTGCCGCAACTGCTGACCGTCGACACGCTGACCGCGCTTGCAAGCCCCGGTTCACCCAGAAGCTGATAAGGAGACTGCCATGATGAAGTATCTGATCGCAGCCGCCGCCGTCGCCACCCTCGCCGCGCCGGTTTCCGCCAACGCCGTCGTCGGCCAGCCGGCGCCCGCCTTCACCGCCAAGGACAGCAACGGCAAGAGCGTCTCCCTCGCCGACTTCAAGGGCAAGCCGGTCGTGCTGGAGTGGACCAACGCCGACTGCCCCTTCGTGCAGAAGCATTATTCCAGCGGCAACATGCAGAGCCTGCAGGCCGACGCCCGCAAGTCCGGCGCCGTCTGGCTGACCGTCAATTCCGGCGCGCCGGGCAAGCAGGGCCATGTGACCGGCGCCGAAGCCAACGCCAAGGTGAAGGCGCAGGGCTTCGGCTCCACCGCCTATCTGCTGGACACGGACGGCGCCATCGGCCGCGCCTATGGCGCGAAAACCACTCCGCACATGTATGTGATCGCCCCGGACGGCAAGCTCGCCTACGCCGGCGGCATCGACGACGTGCCCACCGCCAACCCGGCCGACATCGCCAAGGCCCGGCCGCTGGTGAAACTGGCGCTGGCCGACGTGCAGGCCGGCAAAGCCGTCGAAACCCCCACCAGCCGCCCCTACGGCTGCTCGGTGAAATACTGAGTTCCGCGGCAGGCGGCGCCTGATATCGTCGCCCCGCGTCATGCAATCGCATGACGCGGGGCGCACCCGAATCGCCCTATGATCAGCCCCGACAGCCGCCGCGTGCGGCCTTTCTGGGAGACAGGGTGATGCAGGCCATTCTCGCGGCTTCGGCGTCGATCGCCATTGTCGCCCTCGCTTTGCCGCCGTCGGCCGCGGCGGGCAGACGACCCTGGGCGGGGCAGTGCAGAACATCCGCGCGCCCGACGTCAGCGTGTCGGCCGCCGATTTCGTGCTGAACATGATCCCAGGCACCGCTTATGCCGAAACGCTGGCCGGCGCCTTCCCCTTCGATGGCGCGCCGGGCTACGGCTTTTCCGGCCAGGCGTTCGCCGGGCTGGAAGGCGGCGACCATCTTTCCGGCAACTGGCCGACCTTCGACCAGGCCGGCCTTGGCGCGGGCACCTGTCGCGCCAGCCTCGTCTTCGACGGCACCAGCCGATTCGGCCTCAGCGATCTGGCGCCGGCAGCGCGCTGCAAAGGCCGCGATCCGATGAACCGGGCCATGGCAGAGGAGTATCGCCGTTGAACGACATATTCGACCTGTTGCTGACGATCCTGCTGCTGACTCTGGGCGGCCTCGTCTTCACAACCGTCATGGCGGTGGCGGTCGTCAGAAGCCGCCAGCGCAGGTTCCGACAGCGCGCCCAAGAAACCATCGGTCTGTTGGACGATTGGCAGCCGGTCGCCCATCAGGCGCCACCGCCGACCGATCTCGTCGCCTCCATCCAGGAACTCAGCACGCTTGCCGTCAAGCTGCAAGGGCAGCAGGCTGCCAGCGCCGAGAGTGAGCTGGAGAATATCCTGAAGCGGATGGCGAGCGCGCCGCCGAACGGCCGCTGGGTCGGCCACTGGCCGAACAGCGGCTTTGTCGAGGGCGAAAACCTCATCATTCCGGGCGGCCCCTCGCTCATCGACGGCAAAATACATCTGCCACGCGACTAGGTTGAGGACACTGCTATTCCCCTTCGTCACCCCGGGCTTGACCCGGGGTCCAGCTTTCCCTCCGGCGTGGGAAAAAAGCGGGATCCCGGGTCAAGCCCGGGATGACGGAGAATAGCATGGGCTCTCAGCCTGGAGCCTGTTCGGCAGCGGAGCGGCTCTCTTGATGCAATCGGAACGAGAGCGGCTCCCGGCTCGAAGATTCATCTGGCCGGCTGCGCCACTTTGATGTGCAGTTCGCGCAACTGCCTGTCACTGACCTGCGACGGCGCGTTCATCATCAGGTCTTCCGCTTTCTGGTTCAGCGGGAAGAGGGTGACTTCGCGGATATTGGGTTCGTCGGCGAGCAGCATGACGATGCGGTCCACGCCCGGCGCCGAGCCGCCGTGGGGCGGGGCGCCATATTTGAAGGCGTTGATCATGCCGGGGAAGCTGCTGTCCACCTGCTCCTGCGTGTAGCCGGCGATTTCGAACGCCTTGTACATGATTTCCGGCTTGTGGTTCCGGATCGCGCCGGAGGAAAGCTCTACGCCGTTGCAGACGATGTCATATTGCCAGGCGAGGATGTCCAGCGGGTCTTTCGTTTCCAGCGCCTCCAGTTCGCCCTGCGGCATGGAGAAGGGGTTGTGGGAGAAGTCGATCTTCCCCGTTTCCTCGTCCGCCTCGAACATCGGGAAGTCGACGATCCAGCAGAAGCGGTAGGCGCCCTGCTCGACGAGGCCGAGCTGATCGCCGACGCGGGTGCGGGCGAAGCCGGCGAGGCGGGCGGCGGGCAGTTCCTTGCCGGCGGCGAAGAAGCAGCCGTCGTCCGGGCCGAGCCCCAGCGCTTCGTAGAGGGCCTGCATACCCGCTTCGCCATGGTTCTTGGCGATGGGGCCGCCGAACTCGCCGCCCTTGCGGGTGACATAGCCGAGGCCGGCATGGCCTTCCGAACGCGCCCATTCGTTCATGTCGTCGAAGAATTTGCGGCTCTTGTCGGCGGTGTTCGGCGCCGGGATGGCGCGCACCACGCCACCCGAGCCGACGATCTTCTCGAACAGGCCAAAGCCGGACTGGCGGAAATGATCCGTTACGTCGCGGATCAGCAGCGGATTGCGGAGGTCCGGCTTGTCGTTGCCATATTTCAGCATGGACTCGCGGTAGGGGATGCGCGGGAAGGCGCCTTCGGTGATCGCCCATGGGGTTTCGCGGCCCCAGCCGGCGAATTCGCGGAACACGCCGGCCAGCACCGGCTCGATCGCCTGGAAGACGTCTTCCTGCGTCACGAAGCTCATCTCGAAGTCGAGCTGGTAGAATTCGCCCGGCGAACGGTCGGCGCGGGCGTCCTCGTCGCGGAAGCAGGGGGCGATCTGGAAGTAACGGTCGAAGCCGGCCACCATCAGCAGCTGCTTGAACATCTGCGGCGCCTGCGGCAGCGCGTAGAATTTGCCGGGGTGGAGGCGCGACGGCACCAGGAAGTCGCGCGCGCCTTCGGGCGAGGAAGCGGTGAGGATCGGCGTCTGATACTCGGTGAAGCCCTGGTCCTGCATGCGGCGGCGCAGCGAGGCGACCACGTTGGAGCGCAGCAGGATGTTGCGGTGCAGCCGCTCGCGCCGGAGGTCGAGGAAGCGGTAGCGCAGGCGGATGTCTTCCGGATACTCCGCTTCGCCAGCGACGGGGAGCGGCAGTTCAGCCGCTTCCGATTGCACCGTCACGCCGCGCACGCGCACTTCGATTTCGCCGGTGGGCAGGTTGGGGTTCACCGTGCTGCCCTCGCGGGCGACCACTTCACCATCCACCGTCACCACGGATTCGACGCGCAGGCCGTCCAGCGTTTCGAGGTGCGGCGAGCCGGCGGCGGCGACCAGTTGCGTCAGGCCATGATGGTCGCGCAGGTCGATGAAGAGGACGCCGCCATGGTCGCGCTTGCGGTGGATCCAGCCCGACAGGCGGACGGTCTGGCCGACGTTGGAGGCGCTCAGTTCCCGGCAATTGTGGGAGCGATAGACGTGGAAATCGGTGCTGGTCATGGGGCGGGGGTGAAGAGCGCAACGTGCCTTTTGTCAAGCGCGCGCGGCTCCGCTATCGCGCCTTGCATGCAGATTCACCCGCTGGTCACCGACACCGCGACGCTTCAAAGCCTTTGCGAGCGCCTGAAAGCCCATGACACCATCTGCGTGGACACTGAGTTCATGCGGGAAAATACTTATTATCCAGAGCTTTGCCTTGTTCAGGTGGCCAGCAGCGAAGAAGCCTTCGCCTTCGATCCGCTGGCGGAAGGGCTGGACATGGCGCCCTTCCTGAAACTGCTGTCGGACGAATCGATCCTGAAAGTGCTGCACGCCGGCGGGCAGGATATCGAGATTTTCATGAACCTGACCGGGAAAGTGCCTTTCCCGCTGTTCGACACGCAGATCGCCGCCATGGCGATGGGGATGGGCGAGCAGGTGAGCTACGCCAATCTGGTGGCGCATTTCACCGGCCAGCAGATCGACAAGGGCGCGCGCTTCACCGACTGGGCGCGGCGGCCGCTTTCCGACCGGCAGATCCATTACGCCATCGGCGACGTCACCTATCTGGCGCAGCTTTTCCCCAAAATGCTGGCGAAGCTCAGGAAAACCGGGCGCGGGGAATGGCTGGACGAGGAAATGGCGCGCATTTCCGATCCTTCCAACTATGTCGTGAACCCGGAAAACGCCTGGCAGCGGCTGAAGCTGCCCAACCGCAAGCCCGAAGTGCTGGGGCGGCTGAAGGCGCTGGCGAAATGGCGGGAACTCGAAGCCTCTTCCAAGAATGTGCCGCGCGGGCGAATCGTGAAGGACGAGACGCTGGCCGATCTCGCCGCCTCGCCGCCGGCGGCGCAGGCCGATCTGGCCCGGGTGCGCGGGCTTTCGCCGACCTGGGCCTCGAACGCCATCGGCCAGCGGCTGCTGGATGCGATCGCCGGGGCGGTGCCGCTGCCGGAAGCGGAAATGCCGGCGCGGGACAACCGGCCGGGGCTTTCCTCCGACTCCTCGCTGATCGCCGACCTTTTGAAGCTGCTGCTGAAGGTACGGGCGAAGGAATCCGGGGTGGCGCCGCGGCTGATCGCCCGCTCCGAGGAGATGGAGGCGCTGGCGGGCGGCCAGCGCGAGGGGCTGGCGATGCTGAGCGGCTGGCGGCGCGAGCAGTTCGGCGAGGATGCGCTGGCGCTGGTGGAAGGCCGGCTGGGCTTTTCGGTTTCCGGCGGCCGGATGCGGATGCGGGCGCTGCAGCCCGATCAGCCGGGAGCGGCTAAAGCGCTGGAACGAGACGAAGCTGAGGCTCCAGCCCCAGCGCCAGCGCCAGAGCCCGATGCCGACGCGCCACCGGCTCGCCGTAAAGGGCGGCGGACTCGCGCTCCAGGCTGAGCCAGAGCGTCCGCCCGTCCGAGCCGCGCTCCAGCCGGGCGGCCGCTAGCGGCTCCGCCGCGCCACCGCCCAGCCGCTGGCCGAGACGCAGCGCCAGCCCCCAGAGGCGCGCGAGCGCCAGTTGCGACGGGCCGGCGAGACGGGCCAGAAGCTCGTCGTGCGGGCCGGGGATGCCGCCGCCGTTCACCACCCAGAGGGCAGCCGCCAGCATGGCGCGTTCGGCGGCGTCGATCCCCACCCAGGTGCCGTGCAGCGCCCGGTCCATCCCGTCTTCCGCGCGCATGTCCGGGTGGGCGCGCCAGGAGGTGTCGGCCAGCAGGCAGGCGGCGTGGCGGATGCGGCGCAGCGCCTGGGTTTCGCCGGGAAAGACGGCGTCGGTGAAGAGGAGGAGCGCGTCGCCGACGGCAGCGTCGGTGCCGTCCGAAAAGCGCCCGGAACGGATGGCGGAATCCTCGGCGGCGACCAGCAGCGGATCCTGCTGCTGCGCGGCGGCGGGGAGCGCCTGGTAGAGCAGCCCTTCGCGCAGGCCATAGGCGGAGGCGACGATGCTGCTGCTGCCGAGCTTGCGCGTGACTTCCCGCAGCAGGGCGGCGGCGCCGGGAAGCTGCGGCACCCGCGAACTGGAAATCGCCGGAATTTCCTTCAGAGATTTCATGGATATGCGCGCCAATGTTCGCACCAGGCGTTCAGGCGCGTCCACCGGCAGCGCATATTGGTGGATCACCGGCAGCGGCCATTCGATGAGGTGCATGTGCAGTTGCGCCAGCGCCCGCCAGCTTCCGCCGACGGCGTAGAAGGGCTTGCCCCGGCCCAGTTCCGCCCAGTCCAGCCGGTCGAGCTGCTCGTCGATCTGCTGCTGCAGGTTGCGGCGGCTTTTCTTGCGGTGCGCGTCCAGCCGCAGCGCGCCGAGCGGCAGCGACAGCCGTTCGTGGATTTCCCCGCGCGAGACGCGGACCAGCTCCAGCGAGCCGCCGCCCAGATCGCCGACCACGCCGTCGGCGTCCGGGATTCCGGCGATGACTCCATAGGCCGCGCCGCGCGCTTCGATTTCGCCGTCGATGATCTCCACGTCGAGGCCGGTTTCGGCGCGCACGCGCGCCACGAAGGCCGGGCCGTTCGCGGCGTCGCGGACGGCGGCGGTGGCGACGACGCGGATGCTGTCCACCGCCATCGCCTCGCACAGTTGCGCGAAGCGGGCGAGCGCCGTCAGCGCCATCTCCATGGATTCGCGCGTCAGTTCGCCGCCGTTGGCGAGGCCGCGGCCGAGGCCGGCCATCACCTTCTCGTTGAAGAGCACGGCGGGCGTGCGCGACAGGCCCTTGTAGACGACGAGGCGGACCGAGTTGGAGCCGATGTCGACGATGGCGAGCCGGGGACTGGCGTGGTTCACCAGCGGGAGCGAAAGCGCATCGACCGCGAGCGAGGCCATGGTCAGGCCGGAACGCCGAGCGCGGCCGCCGCCGACGCCTTCACCGCCGCGATGGCGTCGGCGCCCTTGCCGCCATCGGGGCCGCCGCCCTGCGCCATGTCCGGCCGGCCGCCGCCGCCCTGCCCGCCCAGCGCCGCGACTCCGGCCTTCACCAGATCGACGGCGGAGAGCTGGCCCACGAGATCGTCGGTGACTCCGACGGCGATGGTCGCCCGGCCTTCGTTCACGGTGACGACGACGGCGATTCCGCTTTCCACTTTCGCCTTGGCCTCGTCCACCAGCCCGCGCAGGGCTTTCGCCTCCACGCCTTCCAGCAACTGGCCGAGGAAGCTCGCTGCGCCCAGCTTTTCCGGTTCGGCGCCGCCGCCCGTCGCCGGGCCGGCGAGCGCCAGGGCCTTTTTCGTCTCGGCGAGCTCGCGTTCCAGCTTCTTCACCGTGTCGGCGAGCGTCGCCACCCGCTCGGGCAGCTCTTCCGGCCGGGTGCGGAGCGCGGCGGCGGCCGATTTCAGCAGCCCTTCCTGCCCCACCAGATAGTGGAGGGCATTCGCCCCCGTCAGCGCCTCGATCCGGCGGACGCCGGACGAGACGGCGGATTCGGAGACGATGCGGAACAGCGCGATGTCGCCGGTGGCGCCCACATGCGTGCCGCCGCAAAGCTCGACGGAATAGGCGCGGCCCGTATCGGCGGCGCGGCCCATGGAAAGCACCCGCACCTCGTCGCCATATTTCTCGCCGAAGAGCGCCAGCGCCCCGGCTTCGATCGCGGCGTCGGGCGTCATCAGCCGCGTGCCGACCGGCAGGTTGGCGCGGATCTCGGCGTTCACCTGCTGCTCGATGGCGGCGATCTCGTCCGCCGTCAGCGCCTTCTGGTGCGAGAAGTCGAAGCGCAGCCGGTCGGGGGCGACCAGCGAGCCCTTCTGCGCCACATGCTCGCCCAGCACCCGGCGGAGCGCGGCGTGCATCAGGTGGGTGGCGGAATGGTTGGCCTTCACCGCCGCCCGGCGCTCGGCGTCCACCTTCAGCTCGACCGCCTCGCCGACCTTCAGCCGGCCGGAAACCAGCTTGCCGAAATGCGCGTGCAGCTTGCCCAGCGGCTTCTGCGTGTCGCCCACTTCGAAGCGGGCGTCGGCGGTGGCGATGGTGCCGGTGTCGCCCACCTGGCCGCCGGATTCGGCGTAGAATGGCGTCTGGTTGGTGAGGATGGTGGCCTCGTCTCCGGCCAACAGTTCGGGCACTTCCGCCCCATCCTTCAGGATGGCGACGATCTCGCCCTGCGCCTCGGTCGCGGCATAGCCGATGAAGTCGGTGGTGCCGAGCTTCTCGACCAGATCGAACCAGAGGCTGTCGGTGGCGTTGGCGCCGCTTCCCGCCCAGGCGGCGCGGGCGCGGGCCTTCTGCTCGGCCATGGAGGCTTCGAAGCCGGCGCGGTCGACGCCCAGCCCCTGCGCCTTCAGCGCGTCCTCGGTGAGGTCGTAGGGGAAGCCGAAGGTGTCGTAGAGGCGGAAGGCCACGTCTCCGGGCAGCACCGCGCCGGGTTTCAGTCCGGCGGTCGCCTCGTCCAGCAGCTTCAGCCCCTTGTCCAGCGTCTGGCGGAAGCGGGTTTCCTCCAGCTTCAGCGTCTCGGCGATCAGCGGCTGCGCGCGCACCAGTTCCGGGAAGGCGCCGCCCATCGCCGACACCAGCGACGGCACCAGCCGGTGCATCAGCGGCTCGCTCGCGCCCAGCAGATGCGCGTGGCGCATGGCGCGGCGCATGATGCGCCGCAGCACATAGCCGCGCCCTTCGTTCGCCGGCAGCACCCCGTCCGCCACCAGGAAGCCGGCCGAGCGCAGATGGTCGGCGATCACCCGGTGCGAAGCGCGGGTTTCCGGCGCCTCGGTCGAGGTGCGGGTCAGCGAGCCGGATTCGGCGATCAGCTGCCTGAAGATGTCGATCTCGAAATTGTCGTGCGTGCCCTGCAGCACGGCGGCGATCCGCTCCAGCCCCATGCCGGTGTCGATCGACGGGCGCGGCAGGGTGAGGCGGGTGCCGTCCGGCTGCTGGTCGAACTGCATGAAGACGAGGTTCCACACCTCCACGAAGCGGTCGCCGTCCTCGTCCGGGCTGCCTGGGGGGCCGCCGGGGATGTGGGCGCCATGGTCGTAGAAGATCTCGGAACAGGGGCCGCAGGGGCCGGTGTCGCCCATGGACCAGAAATTGTCGCTGGTGGCGATGCGGATGATCCGCTCGTCCGGCAGGCCGGCGATCTTCTTCCAGAGGGCATAAGCCTCGTCGTCCGTATGGTAGACGGTGACGGTCAGCCTGTCCTTCGGGATCGCCCAGGTGCCGGTGAGGAGATCCCAGGCGAGGGTGATCGCCTGCTCCTTGAAATAGTCGCCGAAGGAGAAATTCCCCAGCATCTCGAAGAAGGTGTGGTGGCGGGCGGTGTAGCCGACATTGTCGAGATCATTGTGCTTGCCGCCGGCGCGGACGCATTTCTGGCTGGAGACCGCCTGCGAATAGGGGCGCTTCTCGAGGCCAGTGAAGACATTCTTGAACGGCACCATTCCGGCGTTCACGAACATCAGCGTCGGGTCGTTCTGCGGCACCAGCGGCGCCGAGGGCACGACACTGTGCCCGGCCGCCTCGAAATGGCCGAGGAAGGAGGAGCGGATATCGGCGGTCGATGTCATGCGCGTTGATTCTGACCCTGTCGTGCGCCGGGCAAGTTGCCGGTGCGCTCCATTAGGGGTGTGGATGCTTCCTGCGCAAGTGGAAGGGGAATCCGGACAGGGGGTTCTTCGGGAATTGCACGCCATAGTTCGTCGCCTCGGGCTTTCATGAAAACCGCTGCCAGTCCCCTTGAAAGGCGAAGAGGAAAAACCAGATTCACAAGCGTGGAAGCGACAGCCTTCATGGGGTCGCCGAGACAAGAAGCCCGGCCATTTGGCGGGCGAACCTATCCATTGCTTTGAAAGGATGGAACGAGACATGCGTTCGAACTTCGATTTTGCCCCCCTTCTCCGCTCCTCGATCGGTTTCGAGAATCTGAACCGCCTGCTGGACAGCGTCACCCGCGCCGCCGAAGGCGATGTCGGCTTCCCGCCCTATAATATCGAGAAGCTGGGCGACGACGCCTATCGCATCACCATGGCGGTCGCCGGCTTCGCCCGCGAGGAACTGGACATCACCGTGCAGGAAAACACGCTGCTGGTGACCGGCAAGGCCGCCGACGAGGCGCAGCCGGCCGAGCGCACCTTCCTGCATCGCGGAATCGCCAAGCGCGCCTTCGAGCGCCGCTTCCAGCTAGCCGACGTGATCAAGGTGACCGGCGCCTCGTTCGAGAACGGCCTCCTCAACATCGAGCTGCAGCGCGAGGTGCCCGAGCACAAGAAGCCGCGCAAGGTGGAGATCGCCGAGGAAGCGACGCTGATCGACGGCCAGACCGCGTAAGCGCCTGCAGACCAGCCAGGAAGGGGGCCGGGAAACCGGCCCCCTTTCGCGTTCCGGCATTCGAAAGAACGGGCCTTCAGTAGAAGTAGCGTTCCTCCACCACCCGGTCGTCCGCCACCTTGTAGCCGACGATCTCCCGCATCTGCGTTCGCTCGCCGCCGTGGGGCGTTACGTCCAGCTCCATGATGATAAGGAAGCTGTCGCCGTTCACGAAGGGGCCTTCGGTGCGGATTGCGTGCACCTCATGATTGCCCACCCACCATTCGCCCTTTTCCACCGCCGCCGCCCGGCCACGGGTTTCGCCCCATTCGCCCGGCATCGCCTCGCGGGTGACAACATCCTCCGCCCAATATTTCCGCGCGGCTTCCTCCATCTTCCCCGCCGCCAGCAGCGCGGCGTAATCCGCCGCCAGTTCGCGCACGTCCATCGCGCTTCTCCCTCTGAAGGATCGGAGTCGCAGCATGCCTGAAATCGGCTATGCTGCGAAGAGGCTGAAGGAGCGAGCATCATGGCGCCAGGCTACCGAATCGAACGCCGCAGGGACCGTCTGACGGAAGCCCGGATCGAACCCATCGACCTCGCGCCGGGCGAGGGGGAGATCGTGGCGCATGTGGAAATGGTGTCGCTGACCTCCAACAACGTCACCTATGCCGTGCATGGCGGGGCGCCGCTTCATTACTGGGATTTCTTTCCCGCTTCCGGCCCCGAATGGGGTGTGGTGCCGGTGTGGGGCTTCGCGACGGTCGCCGAAAGCCGCCGCCCGGACATCGCCGTCGGCGCGCGCTTCTTCGGCTATTGGCCTTCCGCCACGCAGTTGCGGCTGCAGCCCGGGCCGCTGAAGGCGGGCGGCTTCGCCGACATGGCGCCGCACCGGCAGGGGCTGGCGCCCGTCTACAACCATTACCGCCCGGCCGGCGGTGTCGCCGACCGGCGGAGCGACGAGCTGATGGCGCTGTTCCAGCCGCTCTACGGCACCGGCCATGTGCTGGCGGAAGCGCTGCGGGCCGACGCGGAGGCCGGGCGGCATCTGATCCTGACGTCGGCCTCCTCGAAAACGGCGCTGGCGACCGCCTGGAACCTGGCGCGGGCCGGGCATCCGCCGATCGGGCTGACGTCGGCGCGGAACCGGGAGTTCGTGGAAGCCACCGGCTATTACCGGGCGGTGCTGGGCTATGAGGAACTGGGCGAGCTGGACGGCGGGGCGCCCTCGGTGCTGGTGGATTTCGCCGGCAATGGCGCGCTGCGGACGGCGCTGCACAGGCATCTGCAGGCGCTGACGGCCAGCCATGCGATCGGCGACACCGACTGGAAGGCGCCGCCGGCGGCCGGCCTGCCGGGACCGCAGCCGCAATTCTTCTTCGCCCCCACCCATTGGGAGGCGCAGGCTCGCGCGCAGGGTCCGGCGGCGTTCGAGGCCGATCTCGCCGCAAGCCGCGACGCCTTCGCCGAAAGCACCCGCGGCTGGCTGGAGCTGGAGCATGTCTCCGGCGCCGACGCCGGTATCGCCGCCTTCGACCGGCTGATGGCGGGCGAGGTGTCGCCGCGCGAAGGGCTGATCTGGCGGCCCTGAAGGCCCGGCTTCAGCCGTTGCCGACCTGCCGCCGCTCGACGGAGAAGCGCTTCAGCTGCTCCACCGGCTCCTGCCAGCCGGGGCGGGCGGCGGCGGCGGCGCTGTAATCCTCGTAGGCGGCGCGGTTGTCGCCGATCAGTTCATGGGCGACGGCGCGGCTGTAGAGCGCCACTTCCGGCCGTTCCGGCTTCATCTCGATCCCGCGCGTCAGCGCCGCGATCGCCTCCCGGTCGCGGCCGCCCCGGTGCAGCAGGGCGATTCCGAGGTTGATGTGCGCCTCCGCCAGCTTCGGCTCCAGCCGGATGGCGCTTTCATAGTCCCGCATCGCCATTTCCATGTTGCGCGCCTGCATATAGACGATGCCGCGATTGACATGGGTGGCGGCGCGGTCGCGGCGGGAAAGGCTTTCCTCCAGCGCCCGCTCGCAGATGTCGAGGCTGGCGCGGGTCTCGCGTTTCAGCTCGGCCGCCAGGAAACAGCCTCGCCCCATGCCGCCGCCGATGATGCTGACCGCCGCCTGCGCGGGCTGGGCGGCGCCGGCGCCGGCCAGAAGGGCGACGCCAAGGATAGCAGATGCTTTCATCCGTCCCTCCATTCCCTCTCGGTTCCGGAGGATATCACAACTGGCGCTGGTCGCCAGCCCCGTCCTTATGGGGCCTGGGGCTGGCTGCATTCTTCCGGCTTTGCGCCGCTGGAAAAGCTGGACCCCGGGTCAAGCCCGGGGTGACGGGGTGGTAGGGTAGCGGGGTGGGGGGTTCAGGTGGAGAGGCGGGTGACGTGGCCCATCTTGCGGCCCGGTGCGGCTTCGCGCTTGCCGTAGAGGTGCAGATGCGCGCGCGGCTCGGCGAGGATGTCCGCCCAGCCGTCGATCTCCGCGCCCAGCAGGTTGCGCATCACCACTTCCGGCGCCGTCAGTCCGGTGGGGCCGAGCGGCAGGCCGCAGATGGCGCGGATATGCTGCTCGAACTGCGAGGTTTCCGCGCCCTCGATCGACCAGTGGCCGCTGTTGTGCACGCGCGGCGCCATTTCGTTGAACAGCGGGCCGTCGGCGCAGGCGAAGAATTCGCAGGCGAGCACGCCGACATAGCCGAGCGCGTCGGCGATGCGGACGACGAGCGCGGTCGCCTCCTCCACATGCGCCGCGCTCAGCCCTTCGGCCGGCAGGCGGGTTTCGGCGAGGATGCCGTCGCGGTGGTGGTTGAGGCAGGCGGGGTAATGCGCTTCGTCCCCCTCCGGCGTGCGGGCGACGAGGATGGAGAATTCCCGCTCGAACGCCACGAAGCCTTCGAGGATCAGCCCCTCCCCGCCCAGTTCGGCGAAGGCCCCGGCCGCTTCGGACGCATGCTCGATGCGCGCCTGGCCCTTGCCGTCGTAGCCAAAGCGGCGGGTTTTCAGGATGGCGGGGGTGCCGAGTTCCACCAGCGCGGCTTGCAGTTCGTCCAGCGTGTCGACGGCGCGGAAGGGCGCGGTGCGGCCGCTGAGGCCGGTGACGAAGCGCTTCTCGCTCAGCCGGTCCTGCGCGACATCCAGAGGTTCAGCACCGGGGCGGACGGGCTTCAGGGCCGAGAGGAAGGCGACGGATTCCGCCGGCACATTCTCGAACTCGTAGGTGATGACGTCGCAGCCTGCGGCGAAGGCGGCGAGCGCTTCCCGGTCCTCATAGGCGGCGCGGGTGCAATGGGCCGAGACTTCGGCCGCCACCAGCTCGTTCTCCGGCGCGTAGACATGCACGCGGTAGCCGAGCGGCGCGGCGGCGAGCGCCAGCATCCGGCCGAGCTGGCCGCCGCCCAATATGCCGATGGTGGCGCCCGGCGCGATCCGCATCAGAGCGGGGAATCGGCGACGCTGTCGGTCTGCGCCTGCCGCCAGGCTTTCAGGCGGATGGCGAGCGCTTCGTCGTGGGTGGCGAGGATGGCGGCGGCGAGCAGCGCGGCGTTCACCGCCCCCGCCTTGCCGATCGCCAGCGTGCCGACGGGAATGCCGGCCGGCATCTGCACGATCGACAGCAGCGAATCCTGCCCGGAGAGCGCCGCCGACTGCACCGGCACGCCCAGCACCGGCAGATGCGTGAGGCTGGCGACCATGCCCGGCAGATGCGCCGCGCCGCCGGCCCCGGCGACGATCACCTTCAGCCCGCGTTCCGCCGCGCCCTCGGCGAAGGCCACCATGCGTTTGGGCGTGCGGTGGGCGGAAACCACCTTCACTTCATGCGGCACGTCGAGCGCCGTCAGCGTGTCGGCGGCGTGGCGCATCGTTTCCCAGTCGGAAACGCTTCCCATGATGATGGCAACCCGAACCGTCACTGGCTCATCCCCGGCAAAAAGGCGCCCCTAAAGAGAGGCTGGCGGATTGGCAAGGGTTTGCCGGGTTTCGGCGGCGGAGCGACAACTCCCTCGTCACCCCGGGCTTGACCCGGGGTGACGAGGCATTGGGGGAGTGCGCTGTTTTCGCGGCGGAGGCTCAGCCGAGCTTCAGGAACTGCCGGTCCACCGCCTTCAGCTCGCTGTCGAGCGTGTAGAGGATCGGAACGCCGGTGGGGATTTCGAATTCGACGATGTCCGCGTCGGAAATGCCGGACAGATGCTTCACCAGCGCGCGCAGCGAATTGCCGTGGGCGGCGATGACGACCCGCCTGCCGGCCTTCAGCTCGGGCACCACCAGCTCCTCGAACGCCGGCAGGGCGCGGGCGATGGTGTCCTTCAGGCTTTCCGTCTGCGGTATGGGGATACCGGCGTAGCGGCGGTCGGCCGAGACATCATATTCCGTGCCCTTCTCCTGCACCGGCGGCGGCACGTCGAAGCTGCGGCGCCAGATCTTCACCTGCGCGTCGCCATGCTTCGCCGCCGTCTCCGCCTTGTCGAGGCCGGTGAGGCCGCCATAATGGCGCTCGTTGAAGCGCCAGTCCTTGGTGACGGGAAGCCAGAGGCGGTCCATTTCCTCCAGCACCAGGTTCAGAGTCTTGATGGCGCGGGTCTGCAGGCTGGTGAAGGCCACGTCGAAATCATGGCCGGCGGCCTTCAGCGCCGCGCCGGCGGCGCGGGCCTCGGCGACGCCCTTCTCCGTCAGGTTCACGTCCCACCAGCCGGTGAAGCGGTTTTCCAGATTCCAGGCCGACTGGCCGTGGCGGATCAGCACGAGTTGCACCATAGTCTTGAAATTCCTCAGCGAAGTTCGTCGATGATGTCGGCAAGGGCGGCGAGGCAGGCGCGGCCCAGATGGCGGGAGCGGCCGGGCGACCAGCCCTCCACCGGATCGGGCAGGTCGTTCGCGTCCTTGAAGGGCATTTCCAGCGTGGCCGAGACGCAGCCGAAGCGTTCGGCCAGCTGGTTGGTGGACATGGTGAGGTTGGCCTTGCCCGCCGGCGCGACCGGATAGCCGACCTTGCGCTGGAAATCGCGGCTGTGGACGAGAAGCTGCGTCACATAGCGGTTGAGCCCGGTCAGCTGGCGCGGGGTAAGCGAGGGGATGCCCTCGAAGCCGGCGATGAACACATGCGGGATGGCTTCGTCTCCATGCACGTCCAGCGCGAAATCCACGCCCGTCTCGTCCATGCGGTTGCGGACCGCCAGCACTTCGGGCGAGCGCTCGGGCGTCGGTTCCGCCCATTCGCGGTTGAGGTTGGCGCCAGCGGCATTGGTGCGCAGATGCCCGCGCCGCGAGCCGTCCGGGTTCATATTGGGCACGATGTGGAACCGCGCCTTCGCCCGCACCGTGCGGGCGACCGGCGAGGCCGGGTCCGTCAGTTCCTCCAGCGCCCCTTCCATCCACCATTCGGCCATCGTCTCGCCGGGGTGCTGGCGGGCGTAGAGCCACACCTGCAACGGGCCGTCGCCCATCGACAGACAGTCGATCGGCTGGCCGTCCAGCGAATGGCCGAGCGTCCGCGCCTCGACCCCCGGCCGGCCGGCGATGCGGGCGACGAGGTCGTGGTGCCGCTCCATCGAATAGGGGGCGAAATAGGCGCACCAGAGATTGTCGCTCTCCGGCGTGACGCGGATCGTCAACGTGCCGCCGTCGGCCTTCGCGTCGTAGCTGCTGTCGGCCTGCGTCCAGCGCTGCCGGTCGGCCGAGATGCGCGCGCGGTAGTCCGGCCAGCCGCCCGGATAGGCGGATTTCTCCAGCCCGACGATGTCCAGCCGGAGCGCCCTGCCCTTCGCGCCCGAGACGCGGAAGTGAAACCATTGGAAGAATTCGCCGCCGGCGTCGAGGCGGATCCGGAGGCGGAAATGGTCGGGCGCGGGCTGGTCCACCAGTTCGATGTTGCCCGAATCGAAGGCGGAGGAGATTTGGATGGCCATGGCGGGCAAGCGCCTAGCAGGGCCATGCCCGCCCTGCAAAGCGGTGGCGGCGATTGACTTTCGCGGGCTCGCCGACTATGCGCCGCCGCTCATTTCCAGCATTTCGAATCCCCCGGGGTAGAATCATGAAGATCCGTAACAGCCTGAAGTCGCTCAAGGGGCGGCACCGCGACAACCGTGTCATCCGCCGCCGCGGCCGCACCTATGTGATCAACAAGACCAACCGCCGCTTCAAGGCCCGCCAAGGCTGAACCGGCCATGGCCCGGCTTTCCGCTGTGGTCAAACCCCGGGCAGTGGTGTGGGACGTCGGGCATGTCCTCTACGACTGGGATCCGCGCTTTCTCTATGAAAAGCTGATCCCGGACGCTGGAAGGCTCGACTGGTTCCTTGGCAATGTCGTCACCCGCGCCTGGCATTTCCAGCATGACGCCGGGCGCCCCTTCGCCGAGACTTCGGCGGAGCTGATCGCCCTTTACCCGCAGGAAGCGGATTTGATCGGCGCCTATGGGCCGCGCTGGCTGGAAACCATTCCCGGCCCGATCGCAGGCACCCATGCGCTGGTCGAGCGGCTGGCGGAGGCGGCCGTGCCGCAGTTCGGAATCACCAATTTCTCCGGCGAGTTCTGGGACCGTTTCCGGCCGACCGCGCCGCTGTTCGACCGCTTTCAGGATGTGGTGGTTTCCGGCCATGAAAAGCTGATGAAGCCCGATCCGGCGATCTACGCCCTGGCCCGCGCGCGCTTCGGCCTCGGCGACGGCGAGGCGATCTTCATCGACGACAACCCCGCCAATGTGGCGGCCGCGCGCGACGCCGGCTGGTTTGCCCATCATTTCACCGCTGCGGACGATCTGTCCGAAACCCTCCGCGGCCACGGATTTCCCGTCTGACACCTCACTGGCGATTGTTCGTTCCATGACGAACTGATAGGGAGAAGGACCATCGACTACCCGGCCAGAGGCAGCGGAGCATATGATAGCCACATCCCATATTCTTTCGGCCATTCTCGCATCGACCGCGCTCGCGACGGCTGGCATCGCGGTTGCGCAAACCCCTACGGTAGCTGAGACCCCCACGGCCATAGAGGCGAAGACTGAGTTGCTGACGGCCTCTGCGCAGCCCACGAACTTCGACGCGATCAACAAGAAACTGGAATCGCAAGTGAAGCAGGTCCGGAACAGCGAGGGCACCTCAGTCGACAAAAAGGGCATGGAAAGGGGCATGCAGTCGAGAATCGACATGGCTCGCGCCATCTGCACCATACGCCAATGCTAGGTTGAGAACCCATAGAAGTAATTGATATATTTTCCGTGATCCTGGGATGACGAAGGGACAAGAAATATCAGTCCCCAACCTAGGAGCGGATAAGGCCGGCGACCCTGCCGGCGCCTGAAATCTAAAGCCCCGCCGCCCGCATCAGCGCTTCGGTCGAAGGGTCGAAGCCGCCGGTGTCGCCGGAGGCCAGCTGGTTCGCCACCTGCTTGCCCAGTTCCACGCCCCACTGGTCGAAGCTGTTGAGCCCCATCAGCGCGCCGGCCGCGAAGGTGCGGGCTTCGTAGAAACTGAGCAGCGCCCCCAGCCGGTCGGGCGTCAGCTTGTCGAGGAGGATGGTCGCCGAACCGCGGTTGCCGGGGAAGCCCTTGGCGTTCGCCAGCGCCTCGTCGCCCTTCGCTTCCGCCAGCGCTTCCGCGCGGGTGCGGCCCTTCAGCAGCGCCGCCCCTTGCGCGAAGCAATTGGCCAGCAGCAGCCGGTGGTGAATCGGGTCCAGATCATGTCCGGGTTCCCTGACGGCCACGAATTCGATCGGGTCCGCGTGCGTGCCCTGGTGCAGAAGCTGGAACACCGCGTGCTGCGCGTCGGTTCCGGTGCCGCCCCAGCTGATGGCGGCGGTGTCGAACGGCAGCGGCGTGCCGTCGCGGGCGACGGACTTGCCGTTGCTCTCCATCTCCAGCTGCTGGAGATAGGGCGGCAGCAGCCGCAGCCGCTCGTCATAGGCGAAGATGGCGCGAGTGGGCTTGCCGGCGAAGGCGGCGAGCCAGACATCGGCCATGGCCGCCAGCGCCGGGGCATTGGAAAGCCAGGGCGTTTCCAGGAAATGCCGGTCCATCCGATGCGCGCCGTCCAGCAGCGCCTCGAAGGCCTGCGGGCCTGCGCGGATGGCGAGCGGCAGCCCGACCGCCGACCAGAGCGAGTAGCGGCCGCCGACCGACTCGGCGAACGGCAGGATTTCGCCGATTCCATGCGCCCGCGCCTTGTCCGGGGCGGCGGTGACGGCGACGACCCGGCCGACCGGATCGGCGACTCCGCCCGCGGCCAGCCAGTCGAGCGCGCTCTTCAGATTGGTGAGCGTTTCTTGCGTGGTGAAAGTTTTGGAAACGGCGATCAGCAGCGTCTCCACCGGATTGCAGGCGGCGAAGGCGCGGGCGAGCGCGGTGCCGTCTATGTTGGCGGCCACATGCACCTCCGGGCCGTCGCCCCGGGCGCCCAGCGCATCCACCAGCAGTTGCGGGCCGAGCGCCGAGCCGCCGATGCCGATATGGATGATGTGGTGGATCGGCCCCAGCGCGCCGGCGCGGATGCGCGCGGCGGTTTCCAGGAGCGCCGCCTGTTCCCCCCGATGCTCGGGCGCGCGCAGCGCCATGTGCGTGGCCGCCCGCCCTTCGGACGGGTTCACCACCTCGCCGCCGGCCAGCTTCGTGCGCCAGCCGGCGAGGTCGGCCGCTTCCGCCAGCGCTTCCAGCGCCTCGAAATGGGTCGCCGAGAGCGGCAGCTTCGAAAGATCGAAGCGGATGCCGCCGACTTCGGGCGCCAGCGCCGAAAGCCTTTGCTGCTCGGCCGCGTAGAGGTCGAGAATCCGGGGCGGTTCGGTGCGGGCGAGCGCGTTGAGCGCGGCCCAGGCCTGACTCTGGTGCGGAAGCATGGGCCGCTTGGTAGCGCAAGCCGGTGACAAGCGCGAGTCCGGACCAGGCCCCATGAACCCAGCCATATGCACAATGTCCATGGGCTTGACAGTTTTTCGCCTGCGGGCCACCGGCGGACCGGTATGCTTTCCACACCGCCCGACAGCGCCGCCGACCGGATGGAAACCGAACGGCTGGCGCACCGGCTTTCCGGCGAGCGCCTTGCCGCCAGGCTGGCGCGCTTCGCCCGGCTGCTGGGCGCGGCGCTGGTGGCGGCGCTGCTGATACGCGTGTTCCTGGTGCAGCCCTTCGCCATCCCCTCCGGCTCCATGTCGCCGATGCTGGAAGCCGGCGACTTCGTGTTCGTGGACAAGGCCGCCTATGGCTGGAGCATGGCCTCGCTTCCGCTCTCGACCCTGCTGAGCCCCGACGAGGCGGACGGCGGCCGCCTGTTCGGGCGCGACGTGAAGGCGGGCGACGTGATCGTCTTTGTGTCTCCGGGCGGACAGGATTATGTGAAGCGGATGGTGGCCGAAGGCGGAGACAGGGTGGCGATGCGCGGCGGGCAACTGGTGCTGAACGGCCGGGCCGTGCCCTGCGTGCCCCAGGGCGGCGGGCTTTGCCGCGAGACCCTGCCTGGCGGCGCCAGCCATCTGATCCGCTCGGACGGGCGCGGGCCATTTTCCGACATGCCGGAAATCACCGTGCCGATGGGCTATTATTTCGTGCTGGGCGACAACCGCGACAACAGCGCCGACAGCCGGCTTTCGCGCGCCGATGGCGGCGTGGGGCTGGTGCCGGACGCGCATGTGATCGGCCGCGCCAGCCGCATCTTCTTCTCCGCCCATGAGGGCGGCATGCGCTGGAACCGGATCGGGCAGGCCATTGACTGACGATATGCGAAACTGGGCGCAGAATTCCCTGGGGTTCGCCTTCACCGACAATTGCCTTCTGGGCAGGGCGCTGACGCACAAGAGCGCCGGGCCGGACAATTACGAGCGGCTGGAGTTCCTGGGCGACCGGGTGCTGGGGCTGGTGGTGGCGGAATGGCTGATCGCCGCCTTCCCGGCCGAGCCGGAAGGCAAGCTGACCCGCCGCTTCCACCAGATGGTGAGCCGCGAAAGCTGCGCCGAGGTGGCGCGGCGGATCGGTGTTCCCTCCATGGTGCAACTGGGCGCGCAGGCGCGGGCCGACGGCGGCGCCGACAGCGACAATATCCTGGGCGATGTGATGGAGGCGCTGATCGGCGCCACCTATCTGGACCAGGGGCTGGAAGCGGCGCACGCCCTGATCCGCCGCCTCTGGGGCGACGCCGGCACCGCCAGCGAAGCGCCCAAGCATCCGAAGATGCGGCTGCAGGAATGGGCGGCGGCGAAGAATCTGAAGGCCCCCGTCTATCTGATGGTCGGCCGATCCGGCCCGCACCACAACCCGCGATTCCAGGTGGAGCTGACCATAGCCCCTTATCCCCCCGTCGTGGCCGAAGGCAGTTCCAAGCAGGACGCCGAAACGCAGGCCGCGCACGCCTTTCTGGAGGCCCATGCCGGCTGAACCCCAAACCCATTGCGGAGTCGTCGCGCTGATCGGCGCGCCCAACGCCGGCAAGTCCACGCTGGTGAACGCCATCGTCGGCCAGAAGGTGGCGATCGTCAGCCCCAAGGTGCAGACGACGCGCGTCCGGCTGACCGGCGTTGCGCTGCAGGGTGGGGCGCTGGAGGGCGGCACGCAGATGCTGCTGGTGGACACGCCCGGCATCTTCCAGCCGAAGCGCCGGCTGGACCGGGCCATGGTGCAGAACGCCTGGGAAGGCGCCGCCGACGCCGACATATTGCTGGCGCTGGTGGACGCGCGCGGCGGCCTGCGCGACGAGGTGCGCGCCGTGCTGGAAACGATCGCCGCCCGGCCGGAACCGCGCTGGCTGGTGCTGAACAAGGTGGACATCGCCGACAAGGCGAAACTGCTGGCGCTGGCGGCCGAGGCGAATGCCATCGCGCCCTTTGCCGAAACCTTCATGGTCTCCGCGCTTTCGGGCGACGGTGTCGCCGACCTGAAGGCGGCGCTGGCGCGCGCCATGCCGGAAGGGCCGTGGCTGTTCCCGGAAGACCAGCTTTCGGACGCGCCGGCGCGGATGATGGCGACCGAGCTGGTGCGCGAGCAACTGTTCCTGCAACTGGGGCAGGAACTGCCCTATGCCACCGCCGTGCAGTGCGAGAAGTTCGAGGAGCGGCCGGACGGCTCCGCCGCCGTGCACGCGCAGATCTTCGTCGACCGCGACAGCCAGAAGGGGATCGTCGTCGGCGCGCGCGGCGCGAAGGTGAAGGCCATCGGCGAGGCGGCGCGGGCGGAGATGGAAGCGCTGCTCGGCCGGCGCGTGCATCTGTTCCTGCATGTGAAGGTGAAGCCCGGCTGGGCCGACGACCGGCACAGCTGGCGCGACCTGGGCATGGACTGGGTGGACTGACTCCGGCGGCCTTTTCTGCTAGGCTGCGCTCTCCAAGGGGGAGAATCATCATGCATTTGCGTGCAATCGCCGTCGCCGCGGCGCTGGCCTGGCCTGCGATCCTGTCCGCCAGCGTTGTTCCGGACGATGTGGAGACGTTCGAAAGCTACGCCGACGGCACCGCCATCGTCTATCCGTTCGTCGGCAACGACCCCGATTTCGGGATATTGAGCGGCGGCCAGGTGGCGACTCCGGGGCAGAATCTGGACGGCTGGTTCCAGATCAACGGCAGCAAGGTCTATGCCGGCACCGACCTCCTCTACACCACCTATCTCGGGCCGGACAAACAGCATTGCTGCGGTTTCTTCTATCTGGGCTTCTATATTTCCAGCCCGGCGGCGGTGACGGTCGAATTCTACACCCATGGCGACGGGCTGGAGTATGAGGATATCGCGCTTGCCTGGAGCACGGTGGTGAGCGGCCAGTCCCAGTTCCTGTCCTTCGGCACGCCCGCCGATTTCGACCCCGAAGGCTATTATCCCGGCTATACCGAGATCGTCGAGGTGCGGATGTTCACGGCGGACGGCAGCCTGTTCGCGATCGACGATTTCCAGACGGCGGGCGCCGCCGTCGTCCCCGAACCCGCGAGCTGGGCGATGATGATCGCCGGTTTCGGGCTAGTCGGCGCCAGCCTGCGCAGGCGGGTGCGGCAAAGCGCCTGACGGCTTTCCGTCGGCCACCTTCGCGGGCTCTTGCCCCCGGGGCGGTTTCGCGCCACCTGAGGCGGCATGGAACTGGCGGACGAGGCACTAGTGCTGACCAGCCTGCCCCATGGCGAGAATGGCGCCGTGGTGCGTTTCCTGACCATGGGCCATGGCTTGCGCGCCGGCTATGTGCCCGGCGCGCGCGGCAAGGCGAAGCGCGCCGCCCTGCACCCGGGAAACCGCGTGGCGCTCTCGCTGCGCGCGCGGGCGGAGGGGCAGTTGGCGGGCGCGACACTGGAACTGGTGAAAAGCCGGGCGCTGATCGGCTTCGAGCCGGGCGGTGCCGCCATCCTCGCCTGGGTGACGGAACTGACGGCGGCGGCGCTGGCGGAAGCCGTGCCGCACCCGCGCCTGGCGGAAGCGCTGGACGCGCTGTTGGAGGGGCTTGCCGCAGGCCTGCAGCCGGTTTCGGCCCGCGCGGCGCTGGCGCGCTATGAGCTGCTGCTGCTGGAGGAAGAGGGGTTCGGGCTGGACCTCGCCTCTTGCGCGCTGGGCGGTCCAGTGGACGATCTCGCCTTCGTCAGCCCGAAAAGTGGGCGGGCGGTCAGCCGCGAAAAGGCCGATGGCCAGCCCTGGGAGGGGCAGTTGCTTCCCCTGCCCCGCTTCCTGCGGCAGGGCGGCGCAGCGACGGCGGAGGAGGCGCGGGCGGCATTAGCGCTCACCCGGCATTTCCTCGCCCGGCACTGGCTTTCGGGCGCGCGGCTGGAAGGCTTGCGCGGCCGGGCGGCGGCGGAACGCTGAACTTCGCTTGGCAGCCCCGGCGGCTGGCCGTAAAGCCTTTTCATGACCGACGCCGCCACTCAGGGAATCGTCGAATCCCCCTTCGATACCGAGCTTTCCGAGCGCTATCTCGTCTATGCGCTGTCCACCATCACCGCCCGCTCGCTGCCGGACGTGCGCGACGGGCTGAAACCCGTGCACCGCCGGCTGCTGTGGGCCATGCGCCTGCTGAAGCTGGATCCGGCCTCGGCGCCGAAGAAATGCGCCCGCGTGGTGGGCGATGTGATCGGCAAATACCACCCGCATGGCGACACCGCCGTTTACGACGCCATGGTGCGCCTCGCGCAGGATTTCGCGCTGCGCTACCCGCTGGTGGAAGGCCAGGGCAATTTCGGCAACATAGACGGCGATAACGCCGCCGCCATGCGCTACACCGAGGCCCGGCTGACCCGCGCCGCCATCCTGTTGATGGAAGGCGTGGACGACGAGACCGTGCCCTTCCGCCCCACCTACAATGGCGAGGAGGAGGAGCCGGAAGTCTATCCGGCCGCCTTCCCCAACCTGCTGGCGAACGGCGCCACCGGAATCGCCGTGGGCATGGCCACCTCCGTCCCGCCGCACAATGTGGCGGAGATCGCGGCCGCCGCCACCTTGCTGCTCGACGATCCGGCCACCGAGCTTTCCGAGCTGATGGCGCGGATGCCCGGCCCGGACTTCCCGACCGGCGGAGTCATCGTCGAGCCGCGCCAGAACCTGACCGAAGCCTATGCCACCGGCCGCGGCGGTGTCCGGCTGCGCGCCCGCTGGGCGCAGGAGGAGCATGGGCGCGGCACCTGGTCCATCGTCGTCACCGAAATCCCCTATGGCGTGCAGAAGGCGAAGCTGATCGAGCAGATCGCGCAACTGATTGCAGACAAGAAGCTGCCGATCCTGGAAGATGTGCGCGACGAATCGGATTCGGAAATCCGGCTGGTGCTGGAGCCGCGCTCGAAGAATGTCGATCCCGAACAGTTGATGGAAAGCCTGTTCAAGCTGACCGATCTGGAAAACCGGATCTCGATCAACCTCAATGTGCTGCTGCCCGACCGGACTCCGAAGGTGCTGGGGCTGCGCGCCATCCTGCAGGCCTGGCTCGACCATCGGCAGGATGTGCTGGTGAAGGCCAGCCGCAACCGGCTGGGCGAGATCGCCGACCGGCTGGAACTGGTGGCCGGCTATATCGTCGCCTATCTGAACCTCGACGAGGTGATCCGCATCATCCGCACCGAGGACGAGCCGAAGCCGGTGCTGATGGCCACCTTCGAGCTTTCCGAGCGGCAGGCGGAAGCCATCCTCAACATGCGCCTCAGGTCCCTGCGTAAGCTGGAGGAGATGGAGCTTCGCCGCGAGCAGGAGAAGCTGCTGGCCGAGCAGTCCGATCTCGAGGCGCTTGTGGGTTCGACCGCGCGGCAGAAGACGGTGCTGAAGAAGCAGCTTGCGGCGCTGGGCAAGGAATTCAGCGCTGAAACGCCCGAAGGCCGCCGCCGCTCCAGCTTCGCCGAGGCGCCGGTGGCGGTGGCGATCAGCCGCGAAGCGATGATCGAGCGCGAGCCGGTGACCGTGATCGTCTCCCAGCGCTACTGGGTGCGGGCGCAGAAGGGGCATGCCGATCTCGCCGCGCTCGACGGGCTGAAGTTCAAGGAAGGCGATGCGCTGCAACGCGCCTTCCACGCCGAGACGACCGACCGCCTGCTGCTGGCGGCGTCGGGCGGGCGCTTCTTCACCGTGCTGGCGAACGACCTGCCCGGCGGGCGCGGCTTTGGCGAGCCGCTGTCGCTGATGCTGGACTGGCCGCAGGGCGAGGAGATGGTGGCCGCCCTGCCCTTCCGGCCCGGGCTGAAGCTGCTGCTGGCCGCCTCCGACGGGCGGGGGTTCGTGGCGAACGCCGAGGAGCTGCTGGCGGAAACCCGCAAGGGCCGGCAGGTGGTCAATCTGAAGGACGCGGCGAAGCTCGCCATCGTCCGCCCCATCGCCGACGACCACGACCATGTGGCGGTGATCGGCGAGAACCGGAAGCTGTTGGTCTTCCCGCTGGACGCGCTGCCGGAAATGGTGCGCGGACAAGGCGCCGCCTTGCAGAAATACCGGGACGGCGGGCTTTCGGATGCGATCACGCTGAAACTGTCGGACGGGCTGAGCTGGAAGCTGCAGGGCGAATCGGCCCGCACCCGCACCGAGGCGGACATGACGCCCTGGCGCGGCGCGCGCGCGTCGACTGGACGCCTGCCGCCGCAGGGCTTTCCGAAGGACAATCGTTTCGGCTGCGGCCCTGCGGGCACGGCTTGACTTGGCCAGCGCCTGCGCCATCATGCGCACGCCAAGCTGGCTCTGCGAAGGGGTAAGGATCATGCGCAGGGTTCACCTTTCTTTCGCCATATTGATTGCGGCGCAGCTCGCGGCACTGACGGCAGCGCCCGCGGCCGCCCGATCCGTCCAGGAATCCGCTGGCTGGGAATTCAACCTCGTGCCCTATCTCTGGATGGCGGGCAGCAGCACGCGGCTGGCGCATCCCGCCTTTCCGCTTGCGGTCGAAGCCGACAGCAGCTTCGGCGACATCCTCGGCAATCTCGATTTCGGAGCGATGGTCGCTTTCGAGGCGCGCCGGGGCCGCTGGGGCCTATTGCTGGACGGTCTTTATGTGAAGGTCTCGGAAGATGGCATGGTCGCGATCCCGCAGCTGGGCGGCGCCCGGCTTCCGGTCGCAGTGGGCGTCCGCAGCTTCACCGGGCTTGCCGGCGTGCAGTATCGCCTGGTCGCCGACGGCATCGGCAGCCTCGATCTGGTGGCCGGCCCGCGCTTCTGGTCGCTCGGCTCCAGCATAAACGCCGCCTTCCCGTCGGGGACACCGCTGCCACCAGGCGTCCCGCCCAGCTATTCGCGGCGCGAGACGGTCGACTGGGTCGATGCGATGGCGGGCGCCAAGGCCGTCGTCAATCTCGCACCCCGGATCACGCTGAACGCCCACGCCATGTTCGGTGCAGGGGGCT
Source organism: Sandaracinobacteroides sayramensis (assembly GCF_022014495.1). GTDB lineage: Bacteria > Pseudomonadota > Alphaproteobacteria > Sphingomonadales > Sphingomonadaceae > Sandaracinobacteroides > Sandaracinobacteroides sayramense. Next base: position 7,412 of record NZ_JAKLSQ010000010.1, on the reverse strand, counting down.
CGCGCTTCAGTTCGGACTCCCTGCTGGCGGTGGGGTTCAGGGCCGGGCGCTCGACTTCGCTGCTGGCGGGCTACCGGCATCTGTCGGCCGAGGTGCATCGGTCGAATGGGCTGGATGTGGACACGCGCATGCATGGACCGGCGGTTGGGGCCAGCATCCGTTTCTGAACAGGGGGCAGCATGATTCGCTGGCTTTTCAAGTATATGGCAGTATTGATGCTGCTTCCGCCCGCCCCAGCTGCGCTGGCGCAGGAGGCGGAGACGCTGTTCCGCAACGTGCGCGTGTTCGACGGGCAATCGCCCCGGCTTTCGGCGCCTACCAGCGTGCTGGTGCGCGGCAACCGGATCGCCGCCATCGGCGCCAACGCCACGGCCGCGCCCGGCGCCACGGTGGTGGAAGGCGAAGGCCGAACTCTGATGCCCGGCCTCATCGACGCCCATTGGCATGCGATGTTCGTGCGGCCGACGCCCGAGCAGATGATCTTCGGCGATGCCGGCTTCGGCAACATCCAGGCCGGCGCCGAGGCGACGGCGACGCTGATGCGCGGCTTCACCACCGTGCGCGACGTCGGCGGCCCGGTGTTCGGCCTGAAGCAGGCGATCGACCGGGGCGTGGTGCCCGGCCCGCGCATCTGGCCGTCGGGCGCGATGATCACCATCACCAGCGGCCATGGCGATTTCCGCCAGACCTCCGAATTGCCGCGCGACGGTTCCAGGCCGCTGTCCCGCATCGAGGAACTGGGCGGCGCCATGGTGGTGGACAGCCCCGACCTCGTCCGCCAGCGGGTGCGCGAGCAGCTGATGCTGGGCGCCAGCCAGATCAAGCTGACGGCGGGCGGCGGCGTTGCCTCGCCGCACAGCCCCCTGGACGTCTCCACCTTCACGCCCGAGGAGCTGAAGGCGGCGGTGGAGGCGGCCGACAATTGGGGCACCTATGTGATGGTGCACGCCTACACGCCGGTCGCCGTGCGCCGCGCCATCGATTCCGGCGTGAAGGTGATCGAGCATGCGCATCTGATCGACGACGCCACCGCGAAATATATGGCGGAAAAGGGCGTATGGCTGTCGTCCCAGCCGATCACCGAGGCGGATTTCGGCGGCATGTTCCCGCCCGGCACGGACCAGTATGAAAAGGCGCATGAGGTGTTCACCGGCACCGACAACCTCTTCAGGCTGGTGAAGAAATACCGGCTGAAGATGGGCTTCGGCACCGATGTGCTCTTCTCCGAGGCGATGGGCCGGCGGCAGGGCGCGATGCTGGTGGGGATGAGCCGCTGGTTCACGCCCGCCGAAGTGCTGCGGCAGGCGACGTCGGTGAACGGCGAGCTGCTGGCGCTTTCCGGCAAGCGCTCGCCCTACAAGGGCAGGCTCGGCGTGGTGGAGGAAGGCGCTCTCGCCGACCTGCTGCTGGTGGAGGGCGACCCGATCGCCAATCTGCAACTGATCGCCGACGCGGACAGGAACTTCCGCGTGATCATGAAGGATGGCAAGATCTTCAAGAACAGCTTGTGAGGTACAGCATGCGCCCTTCCCCTCTGCTTATCGCTGCCGCCCTGGCGGCTCTGGTCGCTTCCCCCGCCTGCGCGCAGGAGGCGGAGACGCTGTTCCGCAACGTGCGCGTGTTCGACGGGCAATCGCCCCGGCTTTCCGCCCCTACCAGCGTGCTGGTGCGCGGCAACCGGATCGCCGCCATCGGCACGGCGGCCCGCCCGGCGCCGGGCGCGAAGCTGGTGGAAGGGGCCGGGCGCACGCTGATGCCCGGGCTGATCGACGCGCATGTGCACCTGACCTTCTCCGCGCTGAGCATGGAGCAGCTGATGTCGCCCGACCTGACTCCGGCCAAGGCGGAAGCGGCGGCGGCCGAAGAGGCGAAGGCGATGCTGCTGCGCGGCTTCACCAGCGTGCGCGACGTGGGCGGGCCGATCTGGGGGCTGAAGGCCGGGATCGACAAGGGGCGCTATCAGGGCCCGCGCGTCTGGCCCTCGGGCGCGACCATCAGCCAGACCGGCGGCCATGGCGACTTCCGCACCCCGGCCGAACGCTCCCGCCGCTTCTTCGGCAAGGCGTCGAGGGCGGAGGAAATGGGCGCGACCTTCATCGCCGACGGCCGCGACGACGTGCTGACGGCCACGCGCGAGAATCTGCGTTTCGGCGCCAGCCAGATCAAGCTGATGGCCGGCGGCGGCACATCCTCGGAATATGACCCCGTGGACGTCGCCCAATATACGCTGGACGAGATGAAGGCCGCCGTGGACGCCGCCGGCGACTGGAACACCTATGTCACCGTCCATGCCTATACCGACAAGGCAGTCCGCCGGGCGATCGAAGCCGGCGTCAAGGGCATCGAACATGGCCAGATGATGTCGGACGAGACATTGCAGTTGATGCGCGACAAGGATGTGTGGCTCTCGTTGCAGGTGCTGCGGGAAAGCACGCCGGACATGGCGCCGCAGCGGATCGAGAAGCGCAAGGGCGTGATCGAAGGCCAGCCGCGCGTCTGGGCGGCGGCGAAGCGGCTGGGGGTGAAGCTGGCCTGGGGCACAGACTTCCTGTTCGAGCCGGCGCTGAACGCCACGCAGAATGCCAATCTTCTGGAACTGAGGCAGTGGTTCACGCCGGCCGAGGTTCTGAAGCTGGTGACCCATGACAATGCGCGCCTTCTGGCACTTTCCGGCCCGCGCAGCCCCTATCAGGGCAAGCTGGGCGTGGTGGAGGAAGGGGCGCTCGCCGACCTCATCCTGGTGAATGGCGACCCCATCGCCAATCTCGGCCTGATCGCCGACCCGGGCCGGAATTTCGCGGTGATCATGAAGGACGGCAAGTTCGTGAAGGGAGAGCCCGCGAAGTGAAGTCGCCCGCGCTGCTGCTGTTGCTGACCGGCCTGCTGGCCGCCGCGCCCGCCCTTGCCCAGGAAGCGCCGACGCCCGCGCCCGAGACCGGCACGCGGCCCTACCCACTCGCCAACACGGAAGTGATCCGCATCCCGGCCAAAGCGCTGGGGCGGGACTATGACTATGTCGTCACCCTGCCCTTCGGCTATGCGGCGAACCCGGAGCGGCGCTACCCGGTGCTGATGTACACCGACGTGCCGCAGAGCGTGAACCTCATCACCGGCATGCACCGCCGGCTGCGCGCGGGCGGGCGCGGGCTGGAGGATGCGATCCTCGTCGGCCTCGGCTATGCCGTCGGCGACACCGCCGAATACAGCCGCCGGCGCGACTATACCCCCACGCCGCACGGCGACATAGACGCCCGCTCCGACATGCCCGGCCGCGCCGTCGCCTATGGCGAGGCGGAAGCCTATCGGCTGCATCTGCGCGACGAGGTGTTTCCCGAGCTGGAGCGCCGCTACCGGATCGACCCGGCGCGGCGCATCTATCTGGGGCACAGCTATGGCGGGCTGTTCGGCACGCATGTGCTGCTGAGCGAACCCGCGATGTTCGGCAGATATGTGCTGATCTCCCCCTCGCTCTGGTACGGGCGGCGGCTGATGATCGCCCGGGAGCGGGGCTATGCCTCGCAGCACAAGGACATGCCGGCGGAGGCCTTCTTCATGATCGGCGGCGAGGAAACGGTGCCCGATCCCGACACCGAGCCGCATTCGGCCAGCCGCATGGCGATGGTGGAGGATATGGACGAGATGGTGCGGACGCTGGAAGGGCGCCGTTATCCCGGCTTTCGGGTGAAGCAGCAGGTCTTTCCGGGCGAGGACCATGGCTCAGTCTATGTGCCGGCCGTGCGCGCCGGGCTGGAATGGGCGCTGCCCGGCAGCGGCAAGGGGGCGCATGTGCCTTGCCTCGATCAGGCGGGAAAGCCGATCCCGAATTGCCGCATGCCCTGGGCGCCGGGGAATTGAGCGGATAGCCTGAAGGCTGAAAGCCTATACCCTTCGGGAATCACTGCAAAATTCCACCCCTGTCACCCCGGGCTTGACCCGGGGTCCGGCTTTTCTCTCCGGCGCTGTGGCAGTCGAAAAGCTGGCCCCCGGGTCAAGCCCGGGGTGACGATGGGGCGGGTTCAAGCCGGACTGGCCTTCTCACCCTGTTGCAGGGAAAGCCCGCAGCCATCCCCTCAAGAGTGGCTTCGCTTCCGTCGTGAAAAGGGCCGGCGCCTTGCGGCACCGGCCCTTCCCCCTCCTCCCCGGCAGCAGATCCGGCGATTCGGGATGCCGTGGCCGGTCGGCGAACCGGCCACTTCGGACAAGCAAGATCAGGCGAACTGGTTCATCGTGTTGTGGGCGCCGCCGGCCTTCAGCGCCGCTTCGCCGGCGAAATATTCCTTGTGGTCGTCGCCGATGTCGGAACCCGACATGTTCTGGTGCTTCACGCAGGCGATGCCCTGGCGGATCTCGGCGCGCTGCACGCCCTTCACATAGCCCAGCATCCCCTGCTCGCCGAAATATTCGCGGGCGAGATTGTCGGTGGAAAGCGCCGCCGTGTGATAGGTGGGCAGCGTGATCAGATGGTGGAAGATGCCGGCCCGCGCCGCCGCGTCGCGCTGGAAGGTGCGGATGCGCTCGTCGGCTTCGGCCGCGAGGTCGGTCTGGTCGTAGATGACGCTCATCAGATTGGCGCGGTCGTAGCTGGAGACGTCCTTGCCTTCCTTTTCCCAAGCGTCGAACACCTGCTGGCGGAAGTTCAGAGTCCAGTTGAAGCTGGGCGAGTTGTTGTAGACCAGCTTGGCGTTCGGGATGACTTCGCGGATGCGGTCGACCATCGAGGCGATCTGCTCAATGTGCGGCTTCTCCGTCTCGATCCACAGCAGGTCGGCGCCGTTCTGCAGGCTGGTGATGCAGTCCAGCACGCAGCGGTCGGCGCCGGTGCCTTCGCGGAACTGGAACAGGTTGGACGGCAGGCGCTTCGGGCGCAGCAGCTTGCCGTCGCGGTTCAGCACCACATCGCCGTTGCGGGCGGTCGCGGGGTCGATCTCCTCACAGTCGAGGAAGCTGTTATACTGGTCGCCGATGTCGCCCGGCTCGTTGGAATAGGCGATCTGCTTGGTGAGGCCGGCGCCCAGCGAGTCGGTGCGGGTGACGATGATTCCGTCTTCGATGCCGAGTTCGAGGAAGGCGTAGCGGCAGGCGCGGACCTTCGCCAGGAAGTCCTCGTGCGGCACCGTCACCTTGCCGTCCTGGTGGCCGCACTGCTTCTCGTCGGACACCTGGTTTTCGATCTGCAGCGCGCAGGCGCCGGCTTCGATCATCTTCTTCGCCAGCAGATAGGTCGCTTCCGCATTGCCGAAGCCGGCGTCGATGTCGGCGATGATCGGCACGACGTGCGTTTCATAATTGTCGATGGCGTCCAGCAGCACCTTTTCGCGCGCGGTATCGCCACCGGCGCGGGCCTTGTCGAGATCGCGGAACAGGCCGCCCAGTTCGCGGGCGTCGGCCTGCTTCAGGAAGGTGTAGAGTTCCTCGATCAGCGCCGGGACACTGGTCTTCTCGTGCATCGACTGGTCGGGCAGCGGGCCGAAATCGGAGCGCAGCGCGGCGACCATCCAGCCCGACAGATAGAGGTAGCGGCGCCTGGTGCTGCCGAAATGCTTCTTGATGGCGATCAGCTTCTGCTGGCCGATGAAGCCGTGCCAGCAGCCCAGCGACTGGGTGTATTGCGCCGGGTCTGCGTCGTAGGCGGCCATGTCGCGGCGCATGATGGCGGCGGTGGTGCGGGCGATGTCCAAGCCGGAGTTGAAGCGGTTCTGAAGCTGCATGCGGGCGACGGCCTCGGCGCCGATCCCGTCCCAGGTGCCGCCCTTGGAGGCGATCAGCTTCTGCGCGTCGGCAATGCTTTCGGAATAGGTCTTCATCGGCTGGCTCCTTCGGCCCTTCAAAACATCGGATACAGCCGTGGTAGGCGCGGCCAACCGCTGCGGAAATCGCCGTTTCGTTCAACTGTAAGACTTTACAAAATAGGATTGTAATGTTGTAAGGATTTGCACCCAAGGACGGATCATGGCGCAGGACAGCAAATATATCGGCCCGCGGCTGCGCCGCATCCGCCGCGATCTGGGGCTGACGCAGGCCAATATGGCTGCCGACCTCGACATCTCGCCTTCCTATGTGGCGCTGCTGGAACGCAACCAGCGGCCGCTGACCGCCGATCTGCTGATCCGGCTGGCGCAGACCTACGACCTCGACATCGCCCGGCTGGCGGGCGATGGCGGCGCCGAGCAGCAGTCGCGGCTGTCGGCGGTGCTGAAGGACCCGATCTTCGCCGACATCGACCTGCCGCCGATGGAAGCGGCCGATGTGGCGGCCAACTACCCCGGCTTTGCCGAAGCGCTGCTGCGCCTCCACACCGCCTGGCGGGAGGAGCAGCTAGCGCTGGCCGACCGCAACGCCGAGCGGGAAGGCGGCGGTGTGGAGCCGGCCGATCCGGTGGCGGATTCGCGGCGCTTCCTGGCAGCGCGGCGGAACTGCTTCCCAGCGCTGGACGACGCGGCGGAACGGCTGGCGGCCACCATCGCCGAGGCCGATGGGCTAAGCGGCTATCTGCGCGCGCGGCACGGGCTCAGGGTGCGGCGCCTGCCTTCGGACGTGATGATGGGGGCGATCCGGCGGCTCAATCACCATGGCCGCGAGGTGCAGCTGGACGACCAGCTGGACAGCGCCAGCCAGAGTTTCCAGCTGGCCTTGCAGGTCGCCTATCTGGAACTGCGCGCGGAGATCGACGCGCAGTTGCGCGACGGGCATTTCGCCACCGACAACGGCAAGCGGCTGACGCACCGGGCGCTGGCAAGCTATGCGGCCGCCGCCATCCTGATGCCCTACACCGCGTTTGCCCGCGCGGCGGACCAGCGGCATTACGATGTGGAGGCGCTGGGCCGGCAGTTCGGCGCCAGCTTCGAGCAGGCGGCGCACCGGCTGACGACGCTGCAGAAGCCGGGGCATGAGCGCGTGCCCTTCTTCTTCCTGCGGGTGGACCAGGCGGGCAATGTCTCGAAACGGCTGGACGGCGCCGGCTTCCCCTTCGCCCGCCATGGCGGCGGCTGCCCCTTGTGGACGGTGCATCAGGTGTTCCGCACCCCGCGCCAGATCGTCACCCAATGGATCGAGCTGCCGGACGGGCAACGCTTCTTCTCGGTCGCCCGCACCGTCACGCAGGGGATCGGCGGCTTCGGCTCCCCGCGCGCCGAACGCGCCATCGCGCTGGTCTGCGCCGAGGAGCATGCAGCACGGCTGGTCTATGCCCGCGCCGGGCCGGCGGCGGAAGCCGCGACCCCCATCGGCATCAGTTGCCGGCTGTGCCACCGCGCCGAATGCACGGCGCGCGCAGCCCCGCCCATCGGCCGCGACATGCTGCCCGACGACTATCGGCGGACGAGCACGCCCTTCGGCTTTTCGGAAGGCTAGGTCGGGAACCCATCATATTCTCCCGTCACCCCGGGCTTGACCCGGGGTCCAGCTTTCCGCCC
>NZ_JAKLSQ010000001.1 GCF_022014495.1 Sandaracinobacteroides sayramensis | reverse complement strand
GCAGGTCAACGTCCGGTCCATCATCGCTTCCTCACTCGATATCCACGCAGGAACAGTCGAGCGGACGAGGCCGACCGAGAATGGCGTCGCGGTGTCCGATGAACGCTGGCAGCAGTTGAAGCAGGAGGCCCGCGACCTGCGATTCTTCAACGGCATCCTCGGCAACGCTGCGACCGTTCCCGGCGTACAGGGAACCGCCGCGGAGATCGCCTTCAACGATGACGGCATCTACAGCGCCACCTACAACGGTGGGCCGAACGATGTCGTAAACCACGATGAAGTCTTCCCCGAATATGACGGTGTTGTGGTCGAGGCCGGCGCGCGGATCACCACCGCGCCGCTCGGCATCACGACGCTGATCGGCCATAATGTAACCAATCGGGGCACCATCACAGCGACGCAGGGCCAGGTGCTGCTGGCCGCCGGCCGTTCGATCGCGCTAATCGACGCCAACAACCGCACCACGGGCAAGATCAGCGGCTATGTCCCGGCGATCGACCGCGGCGGCCTGGTGGTGAACGAAGGGCTGATCGAATCGCGGCTGGGCAATGTGTCGCTGGCGGGCAAGCATGTGACGCATAGCGGCGTGATCGCGGCGACGACCAGCGCGGAACAGGCCGGATCGGTGCTGATTTCTGCCACCAACGGCATCTACCAGCGCTCCGACGCCAGCAATCTTCTGTACTATGCGAGCAATATCTTCGGCTCTGGCCTCCATCGCGGCACGGTCAGCCTTGGCGAAGGCAGCCATATCTCGATCCTGCCCGATACCAACGACGAGCCGCGCACCGCGCCGCAGTTCCAGCGGTCGTTCGTGGAAATCTCCGGCGGGAAGATCCTGTTCGAGGATAATTCGACGCTGTGGGCGCCCGGAGCGAACGCCAGCTTGCAGGCGACGATCCAGATAGGCGGTTGGGACTATAATACTGAGTTCGGCCGGCTCTATCTGGGCAAGGGAGCGGTGCTCGATGTGTCCGGCCTCAATGGCATCGAGATCGACATGGAGAGCAACAGCGTCAAGGCGGAACTGCGCGCCAATGAACTGGCCGATAATCCGGTGCTGCGTGACAGCATATTGCGCGGCGAGACGGTGTGGTTCGATGGCCGATTGGGCGAGAAGCTGACCGACGGCTCCGGCATCGCGGACTTTACCGGCTGGTATGATCTGATCCAGCGTGATGGCGCGCAATTCATGACCGTGGGCGGCACCATCAATGTGAACGCCAACGAGGTGATCGCACGCGAAGGCTCGCTCATAGACCTGTCGGGCGGTAGCGTGGTCTATAATGACGGCAATGTTCGCCGGACCAAATTGATCGACCAGTTTGGTCGGATCACACCCATTGAATTTGCTCAGCGCGGTGTAAACTATGTCGGTCTGGAAGGTGATTTTGTTGTCAGCCACGAACGCTGGGGGGTGACTGAAACTTTCCGCAACCCCTTTGCGCGTGTGACCGAGGGAAGCTGGCAGCGTGGCTATGTCGAGGGCCGTTCGGCCGGCGCGCTCAACATCGTCAGTGTCGGCGGTGCTATCCAGCAGTCGGGCAACAATCAGGAAGGCGATGTCGCCCTTATCTTCGAGGGCGCGGTGCGCGCGGGCGTGATCGTCGGAGACTATCAAAGCGAGGCTCCGGCGGGCGCGGGCGTGACCGATCTCACCCGCATATGGCGGGAACGGCCGCGGCAGGGCACGCTGCTGGTGGGCCGGAGCGACAATTTCGGCACGTGGGCGCGGATAAACGGCGGCAACATCACCATCGGCGATCTGGAGCCCCGGCTGGGCGCGGATTTCACCTCCGCCAGCGCGCTGTTCGATTTCGCGAACAATCGTGTGCCGCTGGTGGCGGGGCTGGCCACGCACGACCATTGGCTGCCGACCGCCTGGTTCGACGGCGCCAATTTCGGCAATGTCACCTTCTACAGCGGCGTGACCGGCGAGATGAATTACGTGGCCAGCCCCGATGGCTACACGCTGAAGCCGGGCGGCACCGCTTCCGGCGGAACGCTGACCATCGGCAAGGGCGTGACGATGGATCTGGGCGACCATGGTTCGCTCAACTTCGTCGGCAACCGGGCGGAGATCGACGGCACCATCCGCGCCGCCGGCGGCGACGTGCGGCTGGAAGCGCAGTTCGTGCCGGCTCTCGACACCAATCCCGGTTCGACCATCTGGGCAGGCCTGCCCGACATCTGGCGGCCGGGAATCCGGCTGGGCGAAGGCGCGGTGATCGACGTAGCGGGCCGCTGGAGCAACAACTGGCTGGAAGCGCTGGACGGCGAGGCTTTGACCAGGCCGGTGGTGGATGGTGGGCAGGTGCAGCTCGTCGGCTACGACATCCGCCTGCTGGCCGGTTCGCTGATCGACGTTGGCGGCGGGGCGCATCTGGCGACGGACGGCCGGACGCTGACGCTGGGCGACGGCGGCAGCATCGTGATCGACAACAGCAATGCGGTAGTTGGCATCAGTCCCGCGCAGACGACGCCGGGAGATGGCGCGCTGGTGCTGGAAGGCACGCTGTCGGCACTGGCGCCCGGCAGGGGCGGATCGCTGACCATCGACACCAGCGATGAACTGATCGTGGCCGACGACTGGGGCGATCTGGCGGCGATTGCCGGTGGCGTGCTGGAAGCGGGCACGGCGGCGCCCAGGGACGTGGTGCTGGCGGAAGCACTAACGCTACCGGCCGGGATACTGCTCACCTTCGATGCCTCGAATCGTGTGACGGGCACGCTTACCGGCGGCCAGACACTGATGGCGTCCACGATCCCCATCCTCAACAACGCCGCCAACAGGGTCACGCTGCTTCAGGACTGGATCGTGCCGGAAGGCGTGATCGTGCGCACGACCACCACCTCGCCCGGCAATGCGGCCCAGGTTGTCTATGGCGACGGAAAGACGACCCTGCTGCCGGTCGGCACTACCCTGCGCTCGTTCGGAACCAGTTCCAGCAATGGCACCTTGCCCGCAGGCTTCACCGTGCCCGAGGGGCTGTTCAGTTATGACGACGGGACGCAAGGGCTGAAGCTAGCGGATGCAGCGCAAGTGCTGATCCCGGCCGGCACGGTTCTGGAAGCGCCGATAGTTCTGGCCGCAGGTTTTGTGCTGTCCAAGGGGTCTACACTGCCGGAGGATGTTTCCGTCAACAACAGCTTCCGGCTGGTGACGCCCGATTTCTTCCAGGGCGGCGCCATTGCCGGCGCACCGGATGACTGGGGCGATCTGGCGGCCATTGCCGGCGGCGTGCTGGAGGCCGGCACCGCCGCGCCGATCCGGCTGAAGCTGACGAGGCCGCTTGTGATCGCTGCCGGCGAGCCGCTGCCGGCGGATACCAGCTTCCGCTCGATGCTCCTGCCGCCCGACACCCCGGTGGCCGCACGCTCCTACCTCGACTACAGCGAATGGGTGACGCCGCTCACTCTTGCCGGCGAATGGACCGTGCCCGCCGGAATCACTGTCAACTCCGCCCAGTATGTCGATGGTCGCTGGCTATATCTGCAATCCTACTACGGGGGGGCGACCGTTCCGGCCGGAACCCGTATCGGCTATATCAGCGGCAATCTTGATGCGGGCGGATCGCTGCCCGGATCCGCCTTCCCGGACGGGCTTACGGTCCGAAGCGCGCTCACCCAGGCGGCGGTCAAGGGCAGCACGCTCGACTATGCCGTCAGCATTCCGGCCGGCGCCTTCATCGACGCCGGAACGGTGCTGGGCGATGATGCCGCCATCGCCTTCGCCTCCCGCCTGGCCGGGCAGGATTTCGAGCAGGCCGGCTTCACCAGCCTCAGCCTGTCGGGCGCGCGGGGGCTGACCGTGACTTCGGGCACCGAGATCGCGCCGACGGTGGATGTGCTGCACCTGACCGGGCGGACGCGCGAAATCGCTACGGGCGCGAGGCTGGCCGATCTGGCGGGGATCGACGGATCGGGGGTCAGCCGGGTCAATTCCAACGATCTGCTGGAAGCACAACGCCCCGCGATCGACCTGACGCTGGCCAGCTACAATCTGGTCAGCACGTCCAACCGGGTGCAGGCGAAACCGAGCACCTTCGAATACAACCGGTCACAATATCCCGGATCGGTGACGGTCGAGGCCGGCGCGTCGATCCTGCTGCCCGCCGAATCGCGGCTGAAACTGGACAGCCTCAATTCCATATTCGTCGATGGCACGATCAGCGCGCCGGGCGGCGAGATCGCCATCGGCACCACTTTCCACTGGGGCGCGCAGACCGCGATCCGCGTCGGCGACAATGCCCGGCTGCTCGCGGCGGGATATAATGTGACCGACTGGCGCGACGGGCTTGCCGTCCGCAGCGTCGCCGATGGCGGCGCGATCCGCATCGGCACTGCGGGCGAACAGGGCGACTTGCCGGTGCTGATCGGCGCCGGCGCGCTGCTCGACGTGTCGGGCGTCGCCGGCATCGCCGACTTGCCGGACGGCACGCGCGCCCTCGATCTCGGCCGGGGCGGGCCGCTGACGCCGGTTGCAGTGGACGGCGCGGCGGGCAGCATCACCGTCGGCCTCGGCAGCGGCGCGATTGCCGGCACCATGCTGCTGGCCCCCGGCGGCGAGACCGGCCGCGGCGGCACGCTGGACGTCGCCGTGTTCACGCAGAGCGGCGCGCGTCTGGTGCAGATCGACGGCGAACTGCCCGAGGATTTCGCGCAGACCAACGCGAACAGCGCCATCCCCGCCTCCATCCGCCTCTTTGCCGACCGGATCAACGGTTCCGGGCTGGAGGATCTGTCGGTGCGCCAGCGTGGCGGCAACGGCAGCTTCGGCTTGCAGTTCGGCGGGGACGTGACGCTCGAAGCGCCGGGCACGGTGAACCTGCGCGCCAGCTATTGGAGCCAGGCCGGAGAAGGTGGCGGCAATGTGCGGGTGAAAGCCTCGCACATCAACATGCGGGCCTATCGGCCGGGCGATCTGGTCAGCGCCGTGCTGGATGCCGCTCCCACCGGCAGCGTCACGCTGGAAGGGGCGCTGATCGACATCGAGGGGGTGCAGTTCCAGAGCGCCGCCGGGCTTGGCGGTTTCGCCGATGTGCGGCTGCTGGCCGATGGCGCGATCCGTCCGTCGCTGCTGGCACCGGGCACACTGCTGCTGTCGGCCGCGCAGGTCTATGCACCCGGCCGCCGCTATTTCAACTCTCCGGATTACTGGCAGGAGGAATATGATCTGGCGGACACCGCGACCGGCCATCTGGTGCGGGCCGGCCAGTCGATCCGTGTCGAAAGCAACGGCAACGCTGCCCCCGTGCCTTATGAAGTGGGCCAGCGGCTGACGCTGCGGGCGCCGGAGATCGACCAGGCGGGCGTGCTGCGCTCGCCGGGCGGGCAGTTGCGGCTGGAAGCGGCCGAGCGACTGACCCTGCATCCGGGCAGCATCACCTCGACCTCGCTCGAAGGGCTGACGGTGCTGGCCTACAACCCCGTGCATTTCGTGACCGGGCTGTTCGACGGCTATGGCCCGACGGGCGCGGTGCCCACCAGCCATGTCACGCTGGAAAGCGACGCGGTGGACGTGCAGGCGGGCGCCGTCATCGACCTATCGGGCGGGGGTGACATCCGCTCGTGGCAGTTCCGTTCGGGCGATGGCGGCACGCGCAACCTGCTGACGGATCTGCGGAACCAGGGCGGGTTCGCCATCATGCCGGCGGCGGCCAACGACACACCCACCTCGATCACGACGGGCAGCAATGGCACGGCCACGGCATACAGCCATTGGGACGAAGTGTGGATTTCGGGCCTGCCGGGCGTGGCGGACGGCTACTACACCGTGCTGCCCACCGAATATGCGCTGCTCGACGGCGCCTATCTGGTGCGTCCGCTGGGCGGGGCGACCGCGGGGCCGGTCGCCACGGTCCAGCGCGACGACGGCGCGCATGTCGTCAGCGGCTACTTCAAAAATGGCGGCACTTCGCAGGCGCAAGACCAGAGCTGGTCATCGTTCGAGGTGATGGACCGGGCAAGCTGGGGGCAATACAGCAATGTCGTCACCTTCTCGTTCAACGAGACCAAGGCGGCGCTGGCTGCCGCTGAAAATATCACACTGCGTCTTCTGAGCGACGCCGGGACGCTGTCAGTCAGGGCCGGCAGCGAACTGGCCCTGAACGGTAAGGCGCTGTGGGCCAGTGAGGGGCTTTCCGGCAATCTCGACATATCGGGCGGGAAGCTGGCACTGGTCGGTAATGGCGCGGTGGCGCCTGAAGGCTGGCTGGCCGTGGATGCGCGGCAGGTCGAGGCACTGGGCGCCGGCAGCGTGCTGCTGGGCGGTGAACGGCCGCGCACCAGCGCCGGCACGGCCAGCGCCGTGCCGGGCAGCATCACGCTCGCCACTCGTGCGACCGACGTGCTGGTCGCCGAGGGCACCGCGCTGACCGTGCCCGAACTGCTGCTCGCCGCTGGCAACAACGTCAGCGTGGGCGAAGGCGCCGTGCTGACGGCCGAAGGGTCAGCGAAGCTTGATGCGTCCAACTTGCTGCTGTCGGGCGACGGGGCGCTCCTGCGTCTCTCTTCAGGCGAGCGGGTGGGACTGGTTCGCAGCGGCGGGTCTGGGGCGATCGGCTCGCTCGCCGTGGCCGACGACGCGGTGCTGAAAACCAGCGGCGTGCTGTTGCTCGACGCCAGCGCCGGCTTCGACCTGTCGCGCGATGCGCTGCTCGATACGGCGCTGCTCGACCTCGCTTCGGAACGCATCAACCTCGGCGCGGTGCCCGAAGATGCGACTGGGACGACCATCGGCCTGGCGACGCTGGAGCGTCTCGCCGCCTCGGCTGACCTGCTGTTGCGGGGCCATCAGTCGATCAACTTCTACGGCGATCTGGCACTCGGCGCGCGCGGCGCCGATGGTCAGGCGAGCCTGCGCAACCTCACGCTCGATACGACGCTGCTGCAAGGGCACCTGGGCGCTGGCGAAACCCTCGCCGTGACAGCGGACGTGCTGACGTTGCGCAACAGCGGCAATGGCGGGACGACCGGCACGGCTGGCACGGGCCGGTTGCTGCTCGATGTGAACACGCTTGCTCTGGGTCCGGGTGCGGGCGCGATCGGCGGCTTTGCCGCGGTGAACGGTAGCGCCGGCGAAATCCGCATGTCCGGCGATGGCCGACTCGCTATGGCCGGGGACATCGACCTTGCCGCCGGGCGCGTCGTTGCCGGCAAGGCGTCGGATTACACGCTGGCCGCAACCGGAGACCTGTCGCTGTCGCAATCGGGCGCGGAAGCCGGGAACGGCGACGCGCAACTGGGCGGCAGGCTGTCGATCCAGGCCGCCAACCTTGCCATCGATACGCGGGTCGAGGCGAAGGCAGGCACCATCCTGCTCGAAGCCCTGTCCGGTGACCTCTCCCTCGGCTCCGGCGCGGTGCTGGACGCCACTGGCGCAACGGTCGATTTCCGCGATGTCGCCAAGCACGCGCCGGGTGGCCTCGTGCGCCTGACCGCTGCCGGCGATGTGCTGGCCGACGCGGAATCGCTAATTGACGTGTCGGGCGATGCGCGCGGCGGCGCGGCGGGCGTGGTCGAAGTGGTTGGCAGCGGGTCGGCGGCGCTTGCCGGCACCCTGCGCGCCGAAAGCGCCGAGGGCCACGCCGGCGGCGGATTCGAGCTGGATGCCGGGACGACGGATTTCGCGGGCCTCAACACCCTGCTGAATGCGGGGCGGTTCACGGCTCTGCGCGATATCCGGCTGGACCAGGCGATCACGCTCGCGGCAGGCGACGCTATCGATGCCCATCGTGTGAGCCTCGTGTCGCGCAGCGGCGATGTGACGATCGCTGGCACCATCGCCGCCAAGGGCGATGCGGTGACGGCCGATGGCGGCCAAGTGTCGCTGTCGGGCCGCAATGTCACGCTTTTGGGCCGGATCGACGCGGCGGCAGCCAGCGTCGATGCCGAGGCTTTCCAGCCGGCTGCCGGCCGGGTGGTGCTGGCAGCTGATGAAGGCCGGGTGGTGCTGGCGTCGGGTTCCGCTATCGACCTCACCGGCGGCCGTGAAGGCGGCGGCCGGCTGGTCGTGCGAGCCGATCGCACCGCCACCGGCGCCAATGCCGACTTGTCGGGCACGGTGACGGGCGCGCGCGACAAACTGCTGGTTGGCAGCGAGATCTATTCGGCGGCTACCGTCGATGCGGCGTTGGCTTCGACGGTGATCGGCGACGCCAATCTGTGGCTTGCCGGCGCTTCGGCGCCTGCGGGCTGGAGCAAGGGCGCGGGCATCGTCATCCGCGCGGGCGGCGATCTGAGGGTTGTCGACGACATCGACCTTGCCGGCATTGCCGGGCCGGGCTATCTGGGCCTCGAAGCTGGCGGCAATCTGATCATCGACGCCACTATCAGCGACGGTTTCGCCTCGGCGTCCGCCGATGCCGCGCTCGATAGCGGTGCCTCGTTCGACTATGGCTTTGCGGCCGGCGGCGACATCAGGCTCGGCGAACTGATCGAGCGGACGCCACCGAGCCTGCTCACGCCCGGCGAGCCCTTGCCTGCGGCGCAGGCGCTTGCGGATATCATGCCGATAACGGTATCGTCCGATTGGGTGGTGCCGAGCGGCATCGGCTATCTGATGACTTCAGATTATTGGTATTATTATCCCGGCGGCACGGTTCCCGCCGGCAAGACCATCATCGCCGGCAGCGGCTCTCTGCTGGCCGGTTTGCCGCTGCCGGCGGCTCTGTTCCCGAACGGCCTCGTCGTGGAAGGCGTGCTGCCGCCCTTCACCGGCACCGGCCGGATCGTCCGCACCGGAACGGGTGACATCGACGTGCGCGCCGGGCAAAACCTGCGCCTGGGCAATGAATCGACCATCTATACGGCCGGCCGGGCAACGGCGACGGACGCCGCCTTCGACCGGACCGGTTATGGCTCGGCCAAGGACGCGGCAACCAGAGTGCTGGGCGAGTTCCCGACGCAGGGTGGCAACGTCAGCCTCGCGGCAGGGGGCGACATCCTCGCGCCTACCGTCGGCCAGTCGGCGTCCGCGTGGCTGTTCCGCTATGGGCAATCCTGGTGGGACGGCAATGCCGACAATCTCCGCACGACCGAGCAGACGAACTGGTCCGTTGTCTATCGCAACTTCGGCTATGCGGTCGGCGCGCTCGGCGGCGGCAATGTCGATGTGCGTGCCGATGGCAACATCGTCGATCTCTCGGTGGCGCTGCCCACGACCGGCCATCAGACCACTGTGGTCGGGGAAAAGCCCGTCGCAAGCGATCTGATCGTGCGTGGCGGCGGCGACCTGTCCGTGCGCTCCGGCAGCGACATCCGGGGCGGCAGCTTCCTTATCGGCAAGGGTCAGGCAACGCTGGTGGCGGCGCATGACATCGCTCAGGGCCAGGCGGTGGAGGGCGGCGTCGTGACCGGCGCTGTCAACGGCGCCGCGCCGGTCGTCACCAAACGCGGCCTTTACCCGCTGTTCGGGCTGATGGACGCGACGGTCAGCGTGATCGGCGCCGCCGATGTCGGGGTGGAAGGCGGCTATGATCCGATGCTGTCTCCGCAGATCTGCGAGAATCTGCTCGGCGCCTGCACCACCGGCGCCACGCTGACCGGCGGCACCGGCACGACCTTCTTCGGCTATTCTCCGCGTGCCGGCATCACGGCTCTGGCGGCTGGCGGCGGCATAGTGTTCGCGGCCAACGGCTATGCCGGCACCTCGCTCAGCCGCTTGAATCGCGCTGCCGCGCTGCGGATCATCCCCCAGGCCACATCGTTCCGGCAGGGGATCCTCCGCTACGAGAATTACGGTCAGGTGGCTCCCGGCACCCTTCGCTTCGCCTCGCTTCAGGGCGATGTGACGGTGAAGCCGGCATGGATCGGTATCGGCGTTGCCAGAACGGTCGGCTCCGGTTCGATCCTGGAGACCGCGCCCTCGCCATTTGGCACGATCGAATGGCTGGCGGCTAAGAATGTCACGATCGACACAAAGGTCGGCACATCGCAGAACATGTACGCTGTCAGCCAGATGGATATCGGCGCGGACTATGTGCGCAATGCCCTGGCGCCGATGCTCACCTACGCCGCGAATGAAGTCCTTAGCGGTAATTCGCAGGCTTCTCTCGCCAACAACTATTACCGCGGCTTCGACCTGCTCCATGCCATGGATGCAGAGCCGCTAAGGATTGTCGCGCTCACCGGCAATATCGGCATTGGCGCTGAACTGAATACAAATGGAGTTCGGCTCATCAGCGCGAAGCCGATCGATCTCTATGCCGCCCAGGATATCAGGAACATCAACGCCGATATCATGCACCTTGATGCGGGAAATCTGTCGCGAGTAATTGCAGGTCGCGATATCTACAATACCGGAAGCTTCCAGGTTGCCGGCCAGGGCCTGCTGTGGATCGAGGCCGGGCGCGACTATCTGACCCCGATGGCCTATCAGGGCGATGTCGTCAGCCTCGGATCTGGGAACAGTAGGTCCAGCGGCAGCGACAATAACCCGGCGCTGCCCGACATCGGCGCCGATATCAGCATCGTCACCGGCACGGCCCAGGGGGTGAATGCTGAAGCTTTCGCCGCGCTTTATCTAGACCCGGCCAAACGCGCCGATCCAGCCTTCGGCCTGTCGCACCCGACCAACCAGGGCAAGGTGGTGCAGACTTACGAGGAGGACGTGCTGCGGCGCGACAGCGCGGGCAATGTCGTGCTCGACGCCAACGGCGATCCGGTGGTGGCGGTGCAAGGGCTCACGAGCTTCCTGCGCGATCTCGGGCTCGAGGCGACCGAAGAGAACCGTCTGGAACTCTTCGCGGCGCTACCCAGGGAAAGGCGGCTGGCCTTCCTCAACGGCATCCTGCTCACCGAATTGCAGCAGACCGGGGTCGACTACAACAACCCTGACGGGTCACGCTTCCAGCAATACACGCGCGGCTATTCGGCGCTGCATCTGCTCTATTCGGGAACGGAGGGCCTCGAGCGTGACAATCCGCTGGGCGGCAACATCACGCTGCGCGACAACTTGATTGAGAGCCGCTCGGGCGGATCGATCAACATGATCGCGCCATATGGCCGTATCGCGCTCGGCGATCCGGCCGCGATCAACCCCAGCAGTGACGGTGTTCTAAGCCGCCGTGGTGGCAGCCTCAGCTTCCTGGCCAATGGCACAATCTCGCTGGACTTGTCGCGGACATTCACCATGCAGGGTGGCGATATCCTGATGTGGACGTCGAACGGTGACATCACCGCTGGCTCGGGCGCCAAGACCAACGTCATCAACCTGCCGCCGGCCTATATCATCGACACTTCGGGCCGGATGTCGGTCAACGTGTTCGGCTTGCAGACCGGCGCGGGCATCGGCGTGCTCGACGCCTTCGAAGGTCGCGACCCGGATCGTCGTCCGAGCCGGCTCGATCTTCTTGCCTTCTTCGGTGAGGTGAATGCGGGCGACGCTGGCATCCGGGTGGTGGGCGACGTCAACATCGCCGCGTTGCGCGTGGTCAATGCCGCCAACATCGAGGTGTCGGGTGACGCGGTGGGCATCCCCGAGGTGCCAGCGGTCAATGTCGGCGCACTCAGCGCCGCATCGGCCGCGACCAGCGCCATCGTCAACGAGGCCGCGCAACTGGCGGAACGCTCCCGCCCGCAGATTCGCACGGAGATCCCGGTCATCCTCACGGTCACGTTCGTCGGGTTCGGCGAATAAAGCCTGAAGGACACATCATCGTCGGCGCCGTTTCGGCGGCGCCATCCCGGACCAGATAGTCGGAGACACGATCATGGCAGAGACTGCCGAACTCACGCCTGCTGCTCCGCTGCTGCCCCTATATTACCGCCTGCCACAATTGCTGCACGGCGATGTCCATGCCGGCTGGCGGCTGAAGGACAGCGACGCGTCCTTCGCGGCCGAGACGCCGTTCGTGCCGATCGTCGCATCCGAGCTGGCGGAGGCGGCGCGCTCCTATCCGGTGGTGTTCGCGGCCGACAGCGGGCAACGGATCGCGGTGCTCGACCTTGAGCGCGTCAATCTGTTCCTAGAAGACGGGCGCTGGGCGGCGGGGCATCATGTGCCGGCTTATGTGCGGCGCTATCCCTTCACCTTCGTCCAGATCTATGGCCGGGACGGAGTTAGTCTCGCGATCGACGCCGGCTCGCAGCGTGTCGCACAGGCCGGCGATGAAGGGCACTGCGCTGTTCAAGGGTGGCGAGCCCTCGGCGCTCACGCAGGCGGCGCTGGAGTTTCGGGCGCGACCATGAGCTGACGAAGCTTTTGGGAGTCGCGCTGCGGGAGAAGGAGCTGCTAATCGACCAGTAGGCGGATGCGACGCTGCCGGACGGCCGAACCTTTGGCCTGACGGGGTTTCAGATCGTCGACCGGGAGAAGCTGCGGGCGCTCGACGGTGAAACGGTCGTCGCGTGGCACCGCAGCGGAGTGCTGGCGCCGATCGAACATCATCTCGTCTCGCTCGACCGGTTCCGGGCGCTGCTCGACTGCAAGGCCGCGTGGCGCCGTCACACAAGCGTCACCGGCCAGTGCGTCGAGCGGCACATCGGGCGCCGAGGACCAGCCGGCCGCGGTCAAAGAAGCCGCCGACGCCGCACCAGCGACCGCATACGCCTTCCGCGCGATAAGCGGCCATCAACAACGTTGATATGGTCACATGAATCAAATTAAACCGCCTCCGGAAAACTCGGGCCGCTTCAACTCCCACGCTAATCACCGCTTGTTCGCACTCATTCGGGAGTTGGAGGTGCTGGCTAAGGAACGGCTTGGTGTTCACAATGGTTTGTTGCTCTCTCCGCTATGGGACGCCGCCTTCGACTGCGGGCTAATCAGCTTTGACGACGATGGGCAGGCTCTGTCGTCCCCGCGCCTGAGCCAGAGAGCTATCAGTGTGCTGGGTCTGCTCATCGCTCCGCGTCTTAGCTTGACCGACGAACACCGTGCCCGGTTGGATTGGCATCGGCAGGAATGGTGGAAAGGGTAAGGTGCGCACTATTCCGATATCAGGCGTTGAACGAAGCTAAGCTTACTCCGATCATCACCTTCTGAAGCTGTTTGGGAATCCAATCTTCCCCGCAGCGCATGATGGTGCTATTGCTGGTTCCAGCGATTGTTCATAGTTGATTTACAAGAAGGATCAGCCGCTTGAGGGCCCGGTAAGAGTCCTCTTCTGGCACCATTTCCCTCTCGGCATCACCTCTCTTCGGTATGGCGATTGTTTTCATTGCCGCGGGCGCCCTGCGCCGCTAGCGCATGAGGGTGACCGCGCAACCGCTCTTCTCCCGCGCCATGGAAGTCGCCCAGCGCGTGAAGACCTGGGGGGGCACGCCGGCCGCGACGCGCTTGCGCAAGGGCTTCAACGCCCTGCTCTCCATCCTGATCCTCTTCCTGCTGGCCCGCGCCATCGCCCGCGTCGGCTGGGAGCAGGTGGTGGACGTGGTGCCCGCCAACCCCCTGTTCTGGCTGCTGTTCCTCGGATCATACTTCCTGCCGCCGCTGACCGAGTGGATCATCTACCGCCGCTGGTGGAAGTTCGGCTGGCCCGCCTTCGCCGTCTTCCTGCGCATGCGGGTGATGAACGACGCGCTCTTCAGCTATTCCGGCCACAGCTACCTGCTGGTCTGGGCCACCAGGCACCTCGGGATCGAATTCGACCCCAAGGCGCCGCCGCCCCGCATCCTGGGCCGGGGCGACGGCCCCGGCGTCGACCCGGCCTCCAGCCCGTTCGCCGCCGTCAAGGACATGGCCATCACCTCCGGGCTGGCCGGAATATTCTCCACGCTGGTGCTGCTGCTGCTGGCGCTCGGCATGGATGGCGCGGATGTGCTGGGCACGGCGCTCGACCCGCGCACGCTTCGCGTGCTGATCGGCAGCTTCGCCGCGCTGCTGGTGCTGAACCTTGGCATATTGGCCTTCCGCGGCAATGTGATGAGCCTGCCCCCGCGGGAGAATCTCTTCGCCTTCCGCTGGCACCTGTGCCGCGTGCTGCTGGCGCAGGCGCTGCTGGTGGGAAGCTGGGCCGTCGCCCTGCCGGGCATCGCCTTCGAAACCTGGTTCCTGCTGGGCGCGCTGCGCATGGTGATCATGCGGATGCCCGTGCCCAACAAGGAAATCCTCTTCGCCGCCATCGCCGTCAGCCTGACCGGCGACGCCTCGCTGGAAATCGCCGCGCTGATGGCCGCCCAGGGCGCGCTGCAACTGGTGTTGCATGTGGTCTCCTGGGCCGGCGCCGGCGCCATCGATGCGGCCGCCGGGCGGAGCGGTGGGGTGGATCGGTAGGCTGTTTGCCGGGCCGGTGGTTCTTGCCTCCGGCGGCCAGGGCTTTGCCCCCCGTCGCCGGATGGCCGACACTGAGATGTCTGAAGGGGCTTTGCCCCTTCACCCCAGCAGGGAAATGATTTCCCTGCACCCTCTTTTTTTGGGTGAGGGCGAAACTGGGCAAGTTGTGCGGGTGAGGCGATTGATTGCCTGCGGCGCTTTGAAGCTATTTTATGCGTCACCCCGGGCTTGATCCGGGGTCCAGCTATTTTGCCCGCCGTCCGGGTGTGATCGGCTAACTCACGCGCCCGAAGAAGCTGGGGCCCGGGCCAAGCCCGGGGTGACGGGGTGGGCCAGTTTCTTCGGGCCTTAGCGGTTGGCGGCCGGCACCCATAATATGTCGCCTTCGCCGCCGGTTTCGGCGCGGTTGGCGTGGCGGGCCAGCACGAACAGATGGTCCGACAGGCGGTTGAGATAGCGCACGGCCGCCGGATTGACCGGCGTTCCGCCCGCCGCCGTCACCGCGTCGCGCTCGGCCCGGCGGACGATCGCCCGGGCCAGGTGGAGATGGGCGGAAAGCGCGGTGCCGCCGGGCAGGATGAAGCTGTTCAGCGGCTGAAGCTCGGCGTTCATCGCGTCGATCTCGGCCTCCAGCCGGTCGATCTGGCTTTGCACCGTGCGCAGCGGCGGCCATTCGGGTTGCGGCGCCCCGGGGCGGAAGTCCTCGCCCGGGGTGGCGAGGTCGGCGCCGACGTCGAACAGGTCGTTCTGGATGCGCCCGATCATGGCGAGGGTCTCGCCGCCGGCGTGCAGACGGGCGACGCCCAGCGCGGAATTGGCCTCGTCCACCGTGCCATAGGCGGCGACGCGCGGGCTGTTCTTGGCGATGCGTTCGCCGCCGACGAGGCCCGTGCTGCCGTCGTCCCCGGTGCGGGTGTAGATCTTGTTCAGGCGAACCATTTCAGCCGCCCGAAAGGCCGCGCCCGCCCAGTGCGAAGAGGAGGATGACGAGCAGGATCGTCAGGCCCTGCAGCGCCACGCGCGACGCCATATATTTGTTGGACTGGACGCCGGAGATGTCCTTCCCCTGCGCCATGGTGATGATGCCCCGGATCAGCACATAGGCGGTGCCGCCGGCGGCCAGCACGATGAGGGCGATGAGAATAGCGTTCATGAGACGCGATTATAGCAGGCCGGAAAGGGTGGCGCACCTGCGCAATTTGTCCCGCTGGTGCAGGCTTATGGGATGGGGAAATGCAGGTCCGGGCCGTCGGGCGGAAGGTTGCCGAGGCGGGCCGCCAGCCGGCGGCCGTCCACCCCGCCGTCGCGCAAGTCCGCCAGCGTTTCGGCCCGGTCGCGCTTGGCGAGGCGCCGGCCGTCTGCGGCGAGCAGCAGGCGGTGGTGGTGGTAGCGCGGCGCCGGATAGCCGAGCAGGGCTTGCAGCAGTTGCTGCGTGGGGGTGGATTCGAGGAGGTCGCGGCCGCGCACGATGTCGGTGACGCCGCTGTCGGCGTCGTCCACCACGGCGGCGAGCATGTAGCCGACGCCTATGTCCTTGCGGGCGAGCACGATGTCTCCGGCGAGGCGCGGGTCCGCCGGTTGCGGGCCGGTTCGCGCGAGCGCGGCCTCGACGTTCAGGCGGATGGCGTGCGGGCGGCTGGCCATCCGCGCGCGGGCGTCGGCGAGGTTACGGCAGGTGCCGGGGTAGGCGGGCGTGGCGCCGTGCGGGGCGTTGGCGGCGGCGGCGATATCGGCGCGCGTGCAGAAGCAGGGGTAGGTGACGCCCAGCGCTTCCAGGCGGGCGAGCGCCTTCTCATGCGCATCGCGGCGGCTGGTCTGGAGGAGGGGCGGGCCGTCCCAGTCGAGGCCGAGCCATTGCAGGTCGGCGAGGATGGCGTCGGTGAATTCGAGGCGGCAGCGGGTGCCGTCTATGTCCTCGATCCGCAGCAGCCAGCGGCCGCCCGCCGCCCGGGCCAGCCGATGGCCGAGCGCGGCGGAGTAGGCGTGGCCGAGGTGCAGCAGGCCGCTTGGCGAGGGGGCGAAGCGGGTGATTATGGGGGGCGAAGGCATGCCGCTTGACCTCAACAATATCTGGTGCTGTCATAGCAGCGACATACTGCCTCTGGTATAGGGGGCGCGGACAGACGAGCAGGCGTGACCAGCCCTGCCCGAAGTGCGATAGGGACGGCCAGGCCAGACGCCTCGCTCCGGGGACAGGAGACGGGCGGCCTATGTATCATCCCGATGTGTTGCAGGACCGATGGCAGGGGCGCTGGGCGAGCCCGCAAGCCTGCCCGGCGCTGGTTCTGAACGCCGATTACACCCCCTTGAGCTATTATCCGCTGTCGCTCTGGAGCTGGCAGGACGCGATCAAGGCCACCTTCCTGGAGCGGGTGGACGTGATCGCGCAATATGACCGGGAGATCCGCTCCCCCAGTTTCGCCATGCGGCTGCCCTCGGTGGTGGCGCTTCGGCAATATGTGAAGCCCTCCACGCACCCGGCCTTCACCCGGTTCAACCTGTTCCTGCGCGACCGCTTCACTTGCCAATATTGCGGTTCCCCGCATGAGCTGACCTTCGACCATGTGGTGCCGCGCGCCTATGGCGGCCGCACGAGCTGGACGAATGTGACGACGGCCTGCGCGCCCTGCAACCTGCGCAAGGGCGGGCGGACCCCGGCGGAGGCGCATATGCTGCCCCGGCAGCGGCCGTTCCAGCCGACCAGCCACCAGTTGCAGGAGAATGGGCGGGGGTTCCCGCCGCACTACTGCCATGAGACCTGGCGGGACTATCTCTACTGGGATGTCGAGCTGGAGGCCTGAGGGCCTGTTTGGGCATTCGGCCGTTTAGGGGTGGTGCTGGCTTGCCGGATTGCTGGGCAGACTCTGGGGGCCGGCCGGCGGCGGAGCCGCCGAGTCCGGCCGGGTTTGGAGAAGTAAGAAAGAAAGAACGCGGCGAAGCCGCGTGCCGTCGGACTGGCGGGCGATAGAGATCGCCCGCTCAGCCGGCCGGGCGCTGCGCGCGAGTCTGCGAGTCAACGCTTGCGCGTTGATCGCAGCCGCGCTTGGCCTCAGCCCACAACCTCTTCCGGCTTGAAGAAGAAGGCGATTTCGATCGCCGCATTCTCCTCGGAGTCGGAACCATGCACCGTGTTGGCTTCGATGCTTTCGGCCAGTTCCTTGCGGATCGTGCCGGCGTCGGCGTTTTCCGGGTTGGTGGCGCCCATCACCTGGCGGTTCAGCGCCACGGCGTCTTCGCCTTCCAGCACCTGCACCACCACCGGGCCGGAGGTCATGAAGGCGACGAGGTCGTTGAAGAAGGGACGCTCCCGGTGGACGCCGTAGAAGCCTTCCGCCTGCTCCTTCGTCATGTGGATGCGCTTCGACGCGACCACGCGCAGGCCGGCTTCTTCCAGCATCGTCGTCACCTTGCCGGTGATGTTGCGCCGCGTGGCGTCGGGCTTGATGATGGAAAAAGTGCGGGTGACGGCCATGGTCGGTTCCTGACGAGAGGGGGAAATTGGCGGGGCCTTTAGCGGAGGGTGGTGCAGCGCACAAGTTTCGTTTGCCGGGCGAAGCCCGGTTCCGCGCATTGGCGCGGGCGCGCAGTCGCGCTTGCGGCGCTTCGCGCCGGGGCTCGCGATCGGTGAAGGCCGGCCAAACCGGCGCGCAGCGCCGCAAGGCCGACCGGCCGCCCGCGCCAATGCGCGGAACCGGGCTTCGCCCGGCCAAACAAAAAAGCGCCAGAGGTCCTGTAAGCCGGGTTCTGTCCCCTTGCGGGGGGCGACCATTCCTCTCGGGCCTGCGTTGCCGCAGGCCTCCAGCAACCAACCCGCGCGCGTCGGCCGGATCAGGCCTGCCCGTTGCCGGGCGCCGCGCGCCTATTCGGTCTTGCTCCCGGTGGGGTTTGCCCTGCCGCGCCCGTTGCCGGACGCGCGGTGCGCTCTTGCCGCACCCTTTCGACCTTGCCGCCAGCCGAAGCCGGGGCGGCGGTGTCCTTTCTGTGGCACTTTCCCTGGGGTCGCCCCCGGCGGGCGTTACCCGCCACCGTCGATCCGTGGAGCCCGGACTTTCCTCGAACGGGATAACCCGCACGCGGCCGCCCGGACCTCTGGCACGCCCCTACTTGTGCAGAAGGCCGCGAAACGTCAAGCTGTGCGGGTGCAACAGGAGTCCCCCATGGCGAACGAACCGGCGACCAGCAACGATTTCCAGATGAACCGGCCCACCATCATCAGCCTGCTCTATATCGGCAGCTTCCTGATGGGCATCACCACCATCATCGGCGTGATCCTCGCCTATGTGTGGAAGGGCGAGCCGCACGAGACCTGGGAGGACAGCCACTACCGCTACCATATCCGCACCTTCTGGATGGGAATCGCCTGGACCGTGGTGGCGGTGATCGGCTCGATCATCACCCTGTTCCTGCTGGCCTGGATCCTGTTCCCGCTGGTGGCGGTGTGGTTCGCGGCCCGGGCGATCAAGAGCCTGCTGGCGGCGCAGAAGCACCAGCCGGTGACGAATGTGGAAACCTGGCTGGTATAAGGAAAAAGGAGCCGGAAGATGAGCGCGCGCCCACGCGACAATGCCGACGAGGCCCCCGAGTCCCTCAACCGCGAGCAGGATGACGGCCCGCAGGCGCAGGATGTGGCCGAGGACGCGCGGCATCCCGGCCCGGCGCTTTCGGAAAGCGCGCACGGCCCTTCCGACCCGACTTCGCTCTACGACGACGAGCCCGCCGATCTGGTGGATGTGATGCGGGAAATGGTGGAAAGCGGCGAGATCGACACCGGCGCCTTCGAGGGCGAGCCGATGCATGACGACGAGGAAGAGATATTGGGGGATACCGACCCGGGGGACGAGGAGCTGGATTCGATTCCCGACCTCGACGGCGAGATGTCCGACCTGGACAGCGACTGGGGCGAGGACGATCTGAGCGCCGACGATTAGGTTGGGGACTGATATTCCCCCTTCGTCACCTCGGGCTTGACCCGGGGTCCAGCTTCTTTTCCTGCGCTGGCTGGAAAGCTGGACCCCGGGTCAAGCCCAGGGTGACGGAAAATATATTCATTATCTGTATGGGTTCTCAGCCCAGGCCGGCGCGCCTTCGTCAGCGTCCGGTCTGGCCGCGCTGCATCAGCTTCGCGTCCGCCAGCACCAGCGCCATCATCGCCTCCGCCACCGGCGCGGCGCGGATGCCGACGCAGGGGTCGTGCCGGCCCTTGGTGACGACTTCGGTGGCCTCGCCCTCGCGGGTGACGGTTTCGACCGGGGTGAGGATGGAACTGGTGGGTTTCAGCGCCAGCCGCACCACCAGCGGCTGGCCGGTGGAAATGCCGCCGGCGATTCCGCCGGCGTGATTGGCCAGGAACAGCGGCTTGCCGTCCGCGCCGGGGCGCATCCGGTCTGCGTTCTCCTCGCCGCGCAGGCGGGCGGCGGCGAAACCGTCGCCGATCTCCACGCCCTTCACCGCGTTCACCGACATCATCGCCGCCGCCAACTGGCCGTCCAGCTTGTGGTAGATGGGGGCGCCCCAGCCGGCGGGCACGCCGTCCGCCACCACTTCCACCACCGCGCCCAGCGAGGAGCCGGCCTTGCGGGCCGAATCCAGCAGGGTTTCCCAGCGGGCGGCGGCTTTGGCGTCCGGGCAGAAGAAGGGGTTGCTGTCGATCTCGGCGGGGTCGAAACGGGCGCGGTCGATCGCGTCGCCGCCCAGTTCCACCAGATAGCCGCGGATGGAGACGCCTTCCCCCAGCGCGGCGCGGGCGACGGCGCCGGCCGCTACGCGGGCGGCGGTTTCGCGGGCGGAGGAGCGGCCGCCGCCGCGCGGGTCGCGCAGGCCGTATTTCGCGTCATAGGCATAGTCGGCGTGGCCGGGGCGGTATTTGCGCGCGACCTCGGAATAATCCTTCGAGCGCTGGTCCAGGTTGCGGATCATCAGGCTGATCGGCGTGCCGGTGGTGAGCCCCTCGTAAACGCCGGAGAGGATTTCCACGCTGTCCGGCTCCTGCCGCTGCGTGGTGAAGCGGGACTGGCCGGGGCGGCGCCTGTCGAGGAAGGGCTGGATGAAGGCTTCCGAAAGCGGCAGCCCGGGCGGGCAGCCATCCACCACGGCGCCCAGCGCCGGGCCATGGGATTCCCCCCAGGTGGTGAAGCGGAACAGGTGGCCGAAGCTGTTCATGGACATGGGGGCGGAATGGCGGAGTGCGCGGCGAATGGCAAATGCCGATGGCGGGCGCGGACCGAATGGGAGGTCAGCTATGCCTCGTCACCCCGGGCTTGACCCGGGGTCCGGCTTTCTTCCTCCAGCGCTGTGCGCGTGGAAAAGCTGGACCCCGGGTCAAGCCCGGGGTGACGATTCAAACCTGTCCTGTTCCGTTCGGGAGGAAACGGCGAAATTGTCTCAGAAGGGAACGGCTTCCCCGGTCAGCGCCTGGACCGTCTGTCCGGGGAGCATCACCGCCGAACGGCCGGAGATCACGACCGACCCCAGCACCGCCCCCAGGGTGTTGCCTTTGCCTTCCTGCCGGTGCTTGCCCATCAGCCGCAGGGAACGGCCGTTCACCGTCACCTCGTCGAAGGTCACTTCGAATTTTCCGGACTTGCCGCCAATGGCACGGCCCGTCTTCCAGCTCACAGTGCCGGTGGCGGGGGCGCCGCGCGGAATCACGACCACGCCGCCTTCCACCACATCCTCGGCGACGGCGAAGCGAACCTTCGTTCCCACCTCGACCGTCTTTGAAGACACTTCCTCCAGAGAATTCAGCTTGATGGGGGTGCTTGGCGGAAGCGTCCGGGCCGAAGCGGGAGCCGGGGCGGGCTGGGCGGCGGCCGGGGCCGCCGCCGAAGCAGCGGCAAGAATCGCGCCTATGAACATGGCACGCACGAACATCAGATACCCCCTTTTTGCAAATGGCTGTCGCCGGATAATTCGCGCAGCAACTTGCCAGTGGCGGATCGCAAGTCAAGTGCCTGCGACCCGAAAGTAAATATATTGCAGGAATCAAATATTCGCGACCGACCCAATGGTCAGGCCAGCGCGATATCCGGCGCGTCTTCCGCCTTCATGCCGACGACGTGGTAACCGCTGTCCACATACAGCACTTCGCCGGTGGTGCCGGACGCCAGATCCGACAGCAGATAGACGCCCGCGCCGCCCACGTCGGCAAGGCTGGTGTTGCGCTTCATCGGCGCGTTCAGCTCGTTCCACTTCAGGATATAGCGGAAATCGCCGATGCCGCTGGCCGCCAGCGTCTTCACCGGGCCGGCGGAAATGGCGTTCACGCGGATGTTGTCGCGGCCGAAATCCACCGCCAGATAGCGAACGCTCGCCTCCAGCGCCGCCTTCGCCACGCCCATCACATTGTAATGCGGCACCACCTTCTCGGCGCCATAATAGCTAAGCGTCAGCAGACTGCCGCCATCCGGCATCAGCGCCGCCGCTCGCCGGCAGACGGCGGTGAAGCTGTAGCAGCTGATGTCCAGCGACAGGCGGAAATTCTCGCGGCTGGTGTCGGCATAGCGGCCGCGCAACTCGTTCTTGTCGGAAAAGCCGATGGCGTGCACCAGGAAATCGATCGTCGGCCATTGCGCGGACAGGTCGGCGAACAGCTTGTCGATGGACTCGTCCGAGCCGACGTCGCAATCGAACAGCCGCGCCGTGCCCAGCGATTCGGCGAGCGGACGAACGCGCTTCTCCAGCGCCTCGCCCTGATAGCTGAAGGCCAGTTCCGCCCCCTCGGCCGCCAGCTTCTCGGCAATGCCCCAGGCCAGCGAGCGGTCATTCGCCACCCCCATGATCAGCCCGCGCTTTCCCGTCATCAAACCCATGTGCGTCTCCATTGTGTTCGATGCCTCTAGCGCAACTGGGGGAGGGGGTGGAGGGGTTTCGGTGGTTTGTGTCGGTGGCGCGGTTTTCGAAGGGGCTCTGCCCCTTCACCCCGGCAGGGAAATGATTTCCCTGCACCCTCTTTCGTTTGGTTGTGGGGGATTGGGGCGGTTGGGTTGGTGGTGGGGCTTGATTGCCTGCGGCGCTGGTTTTGGTGGGTGGGTGGTTTTGCTTCTTGGACGCCTTGTGGTTGTGGGACGGTCCCACCCCACCCCAACCCCTCCCCTGACAGGCGAGGGGCTTTTTGCCTTCTTGCGCCGCAGGCTTTTGCAATTGTTGGTGGGCGCGGGGCGCTGGGAAGCTGGACCCCGGGTCAAGCCCGGGGTGACGCGGGTGATGGATATGTTGAGGATCGGGGGTGCAGGGGCGTCACGCCCCTGCTGGGTCCAGGGCGAAGCCCTGGCCGCCGGAGGCTTAGCGGCGCAGGCGGTCCGCGTGCCACTCCAGATGTTGGGGCATGAAGGTGGAGATGAAATAATAGCTGTGGTCGTAGCCCGGCCGGAGGTTCAGCGTGAGGGGGATTCCGGCCTTGTGGCAGGCGGCGCGCAGGAGTTCGGGCTTTAGCTGGGTTTCGAGGAAGCTGTCGGCCTCGCCCACGTCCACCAGCAGGTCGGGCAGGCGGGCGCCGGCTTCGATCAGCGCCACGGCGTCGTGTTTTGCCCATGCGGCGCGGTCAGGGCCGAGATAGGCGGTTAGGGCCTTTTCGCCCCATGGCACCTGCGACGGCGCGACGATGGGGGCGAAGGCGGAGACGCTGCGGTAGCGGTCGGGGTTGGCAAGGGCGACGGTCAGCGCGCCGTGGCCGCCCATGGAGTGGCCGGTGATGCCCTGACGGGCCATGTCCAGCGGGAAGTGCGCGCCGATGAGGGCTGGGAGTTCCTGCGTGACGTAGCTCCACATGCGGAAGTGCGGCGCCCATGGGGTCTGGGTTGCGTCGACGTAGAAGCCGGCGCCCTGGCCCAGGTCATAGGCTTCGTCGTCCGCCACGCCTTCGTTACCCTGATGGTTTCGGGGGGACGTGTCCGGTGCGAGGAAGGCGAGGCCGAGGCGGGCGCAGGCTTCGCGATAC
The DNA here is from genome assembly GCF_022014495.1 of Sandaracinobacteroides sayramensis. Taxonomy (GTDB): domain Bacteria; phylum Pseudomonadota; class Alphaproteobacteria; order Sphingomonadales; family Sphingomonadaceae; genus Sandaracinobacteroides; species Sandaracinobacteroides sayramense. The sequence continues at coordinate 561,262 of NZ_JAKLSQ010000001.1, read as the reverse complement.
TCGCCCTTCTCGGTGACATTCGCGTGGGTGCAGGTGAGGCCCGAGAGATAGGTGACGAGCGGGAAAGGACCTTCGCCTTCGGGGAGGAACAGGGAGAAGAGCATGTCCGTGCCGGTGGCGGCGGACTTGTGGCGGTGGACGCCCTGCGTGCCGCCGTGGCTCTTCCATTGCGAAACCGTCTCGATCGTCATCGGAACACCACCGTTCGGCCGTTGTTGGGGAAGACGCGCTGCTGGGCCACCCAGGCGACGGCCCGGCTCAGGACCTGCGCTTCGATGTCGCGGCCGATGGCGATCAGTTCCTCGACGGAGGCGCGATGGTCCACGCGCTCGACCGCCTGTTCGATGATCGGGCCTTCGTCCAGCTCCTCGGTCACGAAATGCGCGGTGGCGCCGATCAGCTTCACGCCGCGGTCGTGGGCGCGGTGATAGGGCTTCGCGCCGACGAAGCCGGGCAGGAAGCTGTGGTGGATGTTGACGATGCGGCCGGGAAAGCTCTGCACCAGATCGGCGCCCAGCACCTGCATGTAGCGGGCGAGGACCAGATAGTCGGCGCCGGTTTCGCGCATCAGCCGCTGGAGCTCCGCGTCGCGCTCGGCCTTCGCGGCGGGCGCGGTGGGGAGGGGGAAGAAGGGCAGGCCGTGGCGCTCGGCGAGCGCCCGGCCGTCTTCATGGTTGGCGGTGACTCCGGCGATGTCGACCGGCAGCGCCCCCGTCTGCCAGCGGTAGAGCAGGTCGTGCAGGCAGTGGAGCTGCTTCGAGGCGGCGATCAGCATCTTCGGCCGGTGGTCGGCCGGGACCAGCCGCCAGTCGAAGCCGAATTGCGCCGCGACCGGGGCGATGAGGGCGGCCACGCCGTCGCGCGTGGGCGGCAGCTTCGGGCCGGCCGACTGGAAGTGCAGCCGCATGAAGAAGCGGCCGGTTTCGAGGTCGGCATATTGCTGGCTGTCGAGGATGAAGCCGTCGTTGCCGGCCAGCGCGCCGGTGACGGCGGCGACGATCCCCACCGCGTCGCGGCAGGTGAAGGCGAGGGTATAGCCTTCGGCCATCAGTAGACGATGACGCTGCGGATGGACTTGCCTTCGTGCATCAGCTCGAAGGCGGTGTTGATTTCGTCCAGACCCATGACATGGGTGATCATCGGGTCGATCTCGATCTTGCCGGTCATGTACATGTCGACGATCTTCGGCACGTCGGTGCGGCCCCTGGCGCCGCCGAAGGCCGTGCCGCGCCAGTTGCGGCCGGTGACGAGCTGGAACGGGCGGGTAGCGATTTCCTTGCCGGCTTCGGCCACGCCGATGACGATGCTGGTGCCCCAGCCGCGGTGGCACGCTTCGAGCGCCGTGCGCATCACTTCGGTGTTGCCGGTCGCGTCGAAAGTGTAGTCGGCGCCGCCGTCCGTGATCTCGACGATTTTCGCGACCGTTTCTTCGCGCGAGAGGCCTTTGGAGTTGAGGAAGTCGGTCATGCCGAAGCGGCGGCCCCATTCCTCGCGGTCGGGGTTGATGTCGACGCCGACGATCCGGCTCGCTCCGGCGAGGCGCGCGCCCTGGATGACGTTGAGGCCGATGCCGCCCAGGCCGAAGACGACGACATTGTCGCCAACCTGCACTTTCGCCGTGTTGACGACCGCGCCCACTCCGGTGGTGACGCCGCAGCCGATGTAGCAGCTCGTCTGGAAAGGCGCGTCCTCGCGGATCTTCGCGACGGCGATTTCGGGGAGGACGGTGAAGTTGGAGAAGGTGGAGCAGCCCATATAGTGGAAGATCGGCTGGCCCTTGTGGCTGAAGCGGCTGGTGCCGTCCGGCATCAGGCCCTTGCCCTGAGTCGCGCGGATGGCGGTGCAGAGGTTGGTCTTGCCGGAAAGGCAGGATTTGCACTGGCGGCATTCCGGCGTGTAGAGCGGGATCACATGGTCTCCGGGCTGCACGCTGGTGACGCCGGCGCCCACCTCGCGGACGATGCCGGCGCCTTCATGGCCGAGGATCGAGGGGAAGATGCCTTCGCTGTCGAAGCCGTCCAGCGTGTAGGCGTCGGTGTGGCAGACGCCGGTCGCCATGATCTCCACCAGCACTTCGCCGGCTTTGGGCCCTTCGAGATCGACTTCGACGATCTCCAGAGGCTTCTTCGCCTCGAACGCGACTGCTGCCCGTGTCTTCATGGCTCCGCCTCCTTATCCGTGGACGGCGGCTTCCTTAGGCCAGAGGCGGGCCGGAAGCCAAGACGGGAAGCGGGGGTTGGCGTCAGCCCGCGTCCGGTTCCGGGTCTGGCGCGGACGGCTCGCGCGAGTCGCGCTCCTGCGCCTTGCGCTTCCTCAGATTGTCGCGGAGCGCCGCCTTCAGCCGCGCCTCCCGTTCCGCCTTCTTCTCTGCCATATCTTGCTTTCCCCCCCGGATATTGCTTCCCCCCGGGCGGCGCGATAGCTTGCCGGTCGCAAGGCGTCTGGCGCCTGCGAGGGTTCGGCGCAAGCGGGCGATAACAGGCGGTGAGAGGGCCGGGCAAGCCGTGCGGCATCTGGAGCGGCATGGCTCCTGGGGGAAAACCGTAGCCGCAGCGGTCAGTTGAATGTAAAAGACTTTTACAGGGCGGCCCGCAATGGGGGTGCCGGCTCGTTGGGGAGGGCGTGATCGGCTACGCTGGCCGGAGATGATGGGCACGATCGGACAATTGAGCCATATGGCGGCGGCGCTGGCCTTCGCCATGCTTGGGCTGGCGCTGGCCATCAAGCGGTCGCCGAGCGGCGTGCGCCTGGCAGTGGCGCTGGCCTCGTTCCTGACCGCCTTCTGGGCCGTGGGGCAGGTGATCGCCGGGCTTTATGGCGCGGACAGCTTCCCTTGGCTCTCTCGGCTGGAGACGATCCGGTCGGCCGCCTGGATCGGCGTGCTGCTGCTGTTGCAGCGCCGCTCGCTTGGGCTGGCGAGCAGCCCGCACCAGAGCTTCGCCGTGGCGCTGGGGCTGGGCTTCGTGATCGCGCTGCAACTGGCGCTGGACGTGATGTTCCAGGTGGGGGCCAACGCCCTGCCCTTGTCGGAACAGCATCCCGGCGCGCTGCTGTTCGTCGCCTTGCGGCTGGTGCTGGCGATCTCGGGGCTGGTGCTGCTGCACAATCTCTATGTGAACAGCGGCAACGACGGCGGCATTTCCTTCCGGCTGTTCGCGGTGGGGCTGGGGGTGATCTTCGCCTACGACCTGAACCTCTACACCCTGCATTTCCTGATCGGCGAACCCAATCTGTCGCTGCTGGAGATTCGCGGCGCGGTGAACGCGCTGGCGGCGCCGCTCATCTATCTGGCGCTGCGGCAGGATGGCGGTGGGCGATTCCATCTCTCCCGGCAGGCCGCCTTCCAGACCGTCAGCTTCTCGATGATCGGGCTTTACCTCATCGCCATGTCGATCCTCGCCTACGGGCTGAAGATGACGGGCGGCAACTGGGGGCAGCTGCTGCAGGTGACCTTCCTGGCGGTGACGCTGATCGCCGGGGCGCTGGTGGTGCTGAGCCCGCGCTTCCGCGCCGAGCTGAAGGTGCGGATCGCCCGCAACTTCTACCGCTACCGCTACGACTATCGGGTGGAGTGGCTGCGCTTCATCGAGAAGATCGACGCCCAGCCCGGCGTCGCCGGGCAGGCGCCTTTCCGCGAGCGGCTGATCGAGGCGGTGGCGACCGTGCTCGACTGCCCCGGCGGCGCGCTGCTGGAGCCTTCGGACGCCGGCGGCTATGAACTGTCCTCGCGCTGGGGCTGGCCCTCTCTCGACGCGCCGCACATCGCCGACAGCTCGGCGATCCTGCTGTTCTTCCACGAAAGCGGGCGGATCGCCGACTTCGACCAGCTTCGCCGCGAGGCCGCGAGCGCGAATGGCGGTCCGGGCAGCCATGGCCTGCTGAAGCTGCCGCAATGGGCGGCGGCCGACCGCGCCATCTGGCTGGGCGTGCCGCTGATCCACCGGGAGAAGCTGATCGCCATCCTGCTGCTGGAGCGGAGCCTGGCCGCCCGCGACCTGAACTGGGAGGATTTCGACCTGCTGCGGACGCTCGGGCGGCAGGGGGCCTCCTATCTGGCGGAAGCGGAGACCCAGGCACAACTCGACGAGGCGCGCAGCTTCGACGAATACAACCGCCGCTTCGCCTTCGTGATGCACGATGTGAAGAATGTCGTCAGCCAACTTGGGCTGGTGGCGCGCAACGCCGAGCGGCACGCCGACAAGCCGGAGTTCCGCGCCGACATGATCGCCACGCTGAACGGCAGCGTCGCCAAGATGACCGACCTCCTGAAGCTGATGGGGCGGGAGAATGACGGCCGTGCCGGTGGTGGCGCAGGGGACGGGGCGATGGGCGAGGCCGATGTGGCGCGGATCCTGACGATGGTCGCCGCTTCCGTCCGCCGCCAGCATGCGGCGCTGGAACTGGAAGGCGCGGAGCTTCCGGCGCCGGTGGCGGGCGACGCCTCGCGGCTGGAGGCGATGCTGACGCATCTGGTGCAGAACGCCGTCGACGCCAGCGCGCCGGAAGCCCTGATCCGGCTTTCGCTGGAGCGCGTCGGTGCCCAGTTCAGGATATCCGTCGCCGACAGCGGCCACGGCATGTCCCGCAGCTTCATCCGCGACGAGCTGTTCAAGCCTTTTCGTTCCACGAAAGACGGAGGTTTCGGAATCGGCGCATTTGAAGCGCGCGAGATCGCCCGCGCGCACGGCGGCAGGCTTGAAGTGGAAAGCCGGCCGGGCGAAGGAAGCCGTTTCACCATCTATCTACCCGCCCTTCCGGAATCCGGGCAGGGCATACGCCACAGGGTTCATCCAGCATGACAGACGAAAAGCCGGTCCTTCTGGTCGTCGAGGACGACGCCGGGCTGCAACGCCAGCTCCGCTGGGCCTATGAGGATTATGAGGTGCTGATCGCGGGCGACCGGGAAAGCGCCATCGAGCAGCTGAAGGCGCGCAAGCCCGCCGTGGTGACGCTGGACCTTGGTTTGCCGCCCGACGCCGACGGCACCTCCGAAGGGTTCGCGACGCTGGAGGAGATCATGAGCCTGGCGCCGCACGCCAAGGTGATCGTCGCTTCCGGCCATGGCGCGCGCGACAACGCCCGGCGGGCGATCGCGCTGGGCGCCTTCGACTTCTACATGAAGCCCGTCGACATCGACGAGCTGGGCTTCATCGTCAGCCGCGCCTTCCATGTGGCGCAGTTGGAGGCGGAGAACCGCCGGCTGGCGGCCGGCGCCGTCGCCTCGCCGCTGGCGAATCTGATCACCGCCTCGCCCGAGATGCTGAAGGTCTCGGCGATGGTGGAGCGGGTGGCGCCGACCGATGTGTCGGTGCTGCTGCTGGGCGCGTCCGGCACCGGCAAGGAGGTTCTGGCGCGGGGGCTGCACATGTCGTCCCACCGGGCCAATGGCCCGTTCGTGGCGATCAATTGCGGCGCCATCCCGGAAAACCTGCTGGAGGCCGAGCTGTTCGGCTATGAGCGCGGCGCCTTCACCGGCGCGGTGAAGACCACCGAGGGCAAGATCGAGCTGGCGCAGGGCGGCACGCTGTTCCTGGACGAAGTGGGCGACATCCCGCTGCCGCTGCAGGTGAAGCTGCTGCGCTTCATCCAGGAGCGGGTGATCGAGCGGGTGGGCGGCCGCAAGTCGATCGAGGTGGACACGCGCATCATCTGCGCCACCCACCGCAACCTGAAGAAGATGATCGCCGACGGCAGCTTCCGCGACGATCTCTACTACCGCATCGCCGAGGTGACGATCAGCATTCCGCCGCTGCGCGAGCGGGAGGGGGATGCGGCGCTTCTCGCCAACCATTTCCTGCGGCGTTACACGGCCGACCGGCCCGGCGGGGCGCAGCTGCGCTTCGGGCCGGGCGCGCTGGCGGCGATCAACCTGCACAGCTGGCCCGGCAATGTGCGCGAGCTGGAGAATCGGGTGAAGCGCGCCGCCATCATGGCCGACGGCAACAGCATCACCGCCGCCGACCTCGACCTCGCCGACAGCCCGGACGCGGCGCTGCAGACGCTGCGGGAATCGCGGATGGCCTCCGACCGGCGGGTGATTTCGGCGGCGCTGACGGCGGCGAGCGGCAGCATCAGCCAGGCCGCCCGCCTGCTGGGGATCAGCCGGCCGACGCTTTACGACATGATCCGGGAACTGAACATCCAGGCGCCGTGAAGGCCATGGGTCGGTTCCTATTCGTGGAAAGCCGTTCTCGCCTGCTTCTGTTTCTCCGGGCTTGACCCGGGGTCCAGCTTTTCTGCCAGCACGACGTCGGAGGAGGAAAGCTGAACCCCGGGTCAAGCCCGGGGAGACGGAGTATGATGGGGCCATGGAGTTTCACTTCGGCACGGAGGCCACTTCCGCCTCGGCGATTCGGCTCTCCACCTGCTGCATCAGTTTCACGAGCTCGTCGGCCTCCCCCGGCGAGGGGGCTGCCGGCCGTGCGGCGCGTGTCTTTTCCGGCGTGCGCTTCGCGCCTCTTGCCGCGGGGGCGGCGCGTTCCGCCAAAGTCTGCGCCAGCCCGGCCAGGAACTTCTCGCGGGATTCGCCGACCGTTTTTTCCGGGTCGGGCAGCAGGCCGCGCAGCACCAGATCCGTCAGCAGCGTTTCCAGGATCGCCCGGCGTTCCTGCTGCGCCCGCGCCCAGTTGCGGCGGAACGCCGGGTTCGACAGCCGCTCGCCGAGCACCATCCCCAGCGTCACTCCGGCCTGGCGGCAGGCGGCCTCCAGACCGCCCGTTTCCAGCATCGCGGCCAGCAGCCGCTCCTGCTCGGCCGCGGACAGGCGCGAGGGGCGGCGCAGCCGCAGCGCCATTTCCGTCAGCAGAAGCCGGCCGCCATGCGCCGCCAACCAGCCGATCCGCTTGTCCTGTTCGCTGTTCATGGTCGAAAGATAACCATATTGGATATTGTAGGACAGACAATTGTGGAAAATGCGTTTAATTGGCGTTATTTGATAAAGCTGCAGCCGGAAGCACTTTTAATGGCCAGGCACATCGCCTAGGGGAGGCGCCCATGGCCAGCTCAGGTGTTAACGCCCCCTCGCACACCGCCTCCAAAGTGGATGGCCGTCGTGAACGTTCCGCAACCAGTCGCCGGAAAATCCTGGCGGCCCTTGTGGCCCTTCTGGAAAATGGGGAACCGTCGCCGACGGCGGAGTCCATCGCCGCCAAGGCGGGGGTGTCGCTGCGGACGGTGTTCCGTCATTTCGATGAGATGGAGAATCTCCACATCGAAATCGCCGCGATCGTCTTCGAGCGGGTGCGGCCGATGCTGGAAGCACCGATGGAAGAAAGCGGATGGCCCGCGGTGCTGTTCGAATCCGTTTCCCGCCGGGCGCAGCTTTTCGAAACCATCGCCCCCTACAAGACCGCGATGGACGTGCACCGCCACCGCAGCCGGCTGGTGGCCGGCAAGCACCAGCAGGTGACGGCCATCAGCCGCGAAATGATCGCGGCCTTCCTGCCCGAGCAGGTGAAGTCGGACCGGCAACTGGTCGAATTGCTGAACCTGGTGCTGTCGATCGAAACCTGGCAGCGCCTGCGGGATCAGCAGGACATGTCTCCGGCCGAGGCGGAAGCCGCCGTCTGCCGGGCGGCTGCGGCGGTCGCCGGCGTGCCAACGCCCCTGGGCTGATCCGCGCCGCCTTGCGACCCGGCCTGGCCAGGTTCAGGGCGCGGTATTCCGCTTCGGCGCCCCATTATTCTTCGTCACCCCGGGCTTGACCCGGGGTCTGGCTTTCTTTCTCCAGCGAGGCGCCAGCGGAAAAGCTGGACCCCGGGTCAAGCCCGGGGTGACGGGGAAGGAAGCAAGGGCTTGTATGGGCTCCCGGCCTAGTTCGCGAGGCCGATGAAGCCCAGTTGCGCCGCCTTGAACACCGTCTGGCTGCGGTTCACCGCGTCCAGCTTGGCGCCGGCGTTCTGGATGTGGAATCGCACGGTCGCATGGCTGCGCGAGAGGATGATGGAGATTTCCTTGTCCGTCTTGCCGACGGCGGCCCAGCGCAGGCATTCCACTTCCCGCTTCGTCAACTGGCAGTCGGTCGGCAGCCACTGGCGGCGGCGGGTGACATGGGTGTAGCTGGTGATGAAGGGGTGGGTCAGCAGCATCAGCTGGTCCGCGTTGGCTTCGAACTCGGCGGAGAGGTCGCGCCGGGCGCGGTCGGCGACGCCGAAGGCCGCCATGCCGATCTGGCCGAAGGGCAGATGCACCGGCACCACGATCGCGGCCGTGAACAGCGAGCGGAAATCGAAATCCGAACGGCTGAGCGCGTCCAGATAGATATTGTGGTGGCGGGTGAAGAAGCCGTCGGAATTGGCCCAGAAGGGCTGGCCTTCGTAGCGGCAGGCGCGCGCCATCGGCGATTGCAGGGCTAGCTGGCCGTTGCGCCACCATTGCTCCTCGGGCGGCTGGAAGCCGAACACCACATCGGCCAGCACCGCGCCGCTGGCGTCCGCCATGGGGCGCCGGGTGGCGATATTGTCGCTGATGATGACGTTATAATCGCCCAATGCGGCGACGGCGTCGCGAAAAGCGATCGCGGCTCGCAAGATATCCGCCTTCGATGAAACGGCAACCGCGCCCAGGGTCATTCCAGTCTCCTCCCGCTGGCCCGGCCATTTGCTGAAAGGCCCGGATCAGGTCCATGCCCGGCTGCGCGGACTTTTGTCTGACCGCTTTCAGCCGAAGTTTCGCGGATTGTGCGGGGAGGGGGCATGGCCGTCAAGCCATGGCGCGGGCCGTGGGAAGGCAAAAAACCGCGACAGGCGTTTCAGCCCTGCGCGCGCCGCGCGAACGCCTCTATCTGCGGCAGGGAAAGCGCGCCCGAAACCCGTTCCGCCTCCTGCCCGCCCCGGAACAGGATCAGCGTTGGAACCGACTGGATTTGAAGGGCATTCGAAAGCTGCGGCGCGGCGTCCATGTCCAGCTTCGCCAGCCGCAGGCGCGGCTCCAGCCGGGCGGCGGCCGCTTCGAAGGCCGGCGCCATGGCCCGGCATGGGCCGCACCAGCCGGCCCAGAAATCCACCAGAAGCGGCAATGTGCCGCGATCCCGGTGCAGCCGGAAGCCCGACTCGTCGAGCGCCAGCGGCTTGCCAGCGAACAGCGGCGCCTTGCAGCGCCCGCAGACCGGCCCGTCCGAAAGCCGGGCGGCCGGAACGCGGTTGACGGCGCCGCAGGCCGGGCAGGGGCAGAGTTCCGCCGCCTCAGCCATCGCCCGGCTCCAGCGCGTCGAGGCGCGAGGGCGGCAGCCCCGCCTCGCACAGGTCGCAGAGCGCTTCCATCACCGCCCGCACGCGCGGATCGACGAGGCGGTAGCGCACCTGCTGCCCTTCGCGCTGCGGCGTCACCACGCCCACCTCGCGCAGCAGCGCCAGATGCTGCGACACCCGCGATTGCGACAGCCCCGTCATCCCCACCATCTCGCCGACCGTCGGCCGCCGGCCGCCATCCATCTCGCCCATGCCCATGCGGCAGAGCATCTTCAGCCGGTCCGGGTTGGCGAGCAGCCGCAGCACGCGCGCCATGCGATCGGCGTCGCGGCCCAGCGGCACCAGTTCGCCATCGGCGGGGAGGGCGGCAGCCGTCATTGCAATCCTCTTTCCAGCGCTCAGCCGGCGGCGGAAGCGCCGTGCTTCCCCTAAATGCCACTTATTATGAAATCCGCAAATATGGCGGGTGCTTCAAAGCGTAGCGCGCCGGCGCTTCAAAGCGCAGCGCGGACCAGCCAGAAAGCCGCCGGCATCGCCACGCCTTCCGCCGTCTGGTGCCGGGTGTAGAGCGCCTCCAGGTCGGCGAGAGCCGCCGCCTTCACGCCCTCGTCGGCGGCGTCCAGCAGTTCGCCGATCGCAAAGGCGCGGCTGGCGAAGCGCGCCGTCTCCGCCGGGGAGGCCCCCGGCCCCGCCAGCAGCAAGGGCATTTCCACCAGCCGCCGCTCCACCGCCTGGAAGCCGGCGCCTTGCAGAAGCGAATCGAGATAATCCGGGTCCGCCAGCTGGAAGGGGCCGGGGGCCAGCGGCTCGGGGCTGGGCAGCTCCACATGCGCGCCGATCGCCGCGCGCATTTCCATCATCCAGGGGTTCCGGCGCGGGTCCGCCCAGACGGCGAGGTCCATCCGCCCGCCCGGCCGGAGCAAGGAGGCGAGATGCCGGAAGGCCTGCGGCGGATCGGGGAAGAACATCACCCCGAAGCGGGAAATCAGCCGGTCGAACGGCGCTTCGGGCGGAGTCTCGCGGCCGGCGTCCCCCAGCCGGAAGGCAAGCTGCGCCACCCCTTCCGCGCGCCGTGCGGCTTCGGCGACCAGCGCCGGCGAAATGTCTAGCCCCAGCACCAGCCCGTCCGCGCCCACGGCGTCGGCTGCGCGCCGGCTGGTGGGGCCGCCGCCGCAGCCGATGTCCACCACCCGCTCGCCCGGCGCCAGCGCCGCCTGCGCCAGCAGCGCCTCGCCCACCGGCGCCAGCATCGCTTCCATCACATCAAGGTCGCGCAGCCATTTCGCGCCCCGGTCGCCCGCCCAATCCTCGCCCTGATGCCGGCTAGCCATCGTCACCGCCCTCCATTGCCGTCCGCCGCCGGGATCGGCAGCGCCGTCGTTGCCTTGATCTCCGACAGCGCCACTGTCGAGGTGATTTCCTGGATGCCCGGCACCCGCGACAGCCGCTCGAAGAAAAAGCGCTCGTAGCTTTCCACGTCGGGCGCGACGATTCGCAGCAGGAAGTCCACCGGCCCCATCAGCACCCAGCATTCCAGCACTTCGGGGAATCGGCGGATCGCTTCCGAAAACTCGTCCAGATGCTGCCGCCCCTGCGCCGACAGCTTCACCTGCGCGAAGATCTGCGTCTTCAGCCCCACCTTGCCGCGATCGACCAGCGCCACCTCGGCGCGGATGATCCCTTCCGAGCGCAGCCGCTGCACGCGCCGCCAGCAAGGCGATTGCGAAAGCCCCACCCGCTCGGAAAGCTCGGCGATGGAAATGGAGCTGTCTTCCTGCAGCAGGGCAAGAATCCGGCGATCCCAGCTATCCAAAGGCAATTTTCACCCCATACAGCATAGTGATGGGTGGATTATTGCTCTCCAAATCCCCTGCGCGCAAGAGAAAGACAGGAATTGCCCGGCGCCGGGGTCTAAAAAAACGCCTCGATCAACCCAGGCGGAGAACAGGAACATGACGCGTCACCAGGCCAGCTATCAGGCAACCGCCGAGCCGGACCCGGGGATGCTCATCCGCATCCTCAACCTCTTCGCGCTGCGCGACCATGTGCCCAGCCGCGTGCGCAGCCGCGTCCTCGCCGGCCAGCTGCAGGTGGACGTGGACGTGGCCGGCCTCGCCGATCTCGAAGCCGAGCAGATCGCCCAGCGCATGCGCAGCCTCGTCGGCGTGCGCGGCGTGCGGCTCGAGCAGATGCGCTGGCGGGAGGCTGCCTGAAAATATGGGGGCGTCGGGGTTTGCCTCCGGCGGCCAGGGCTCTGCCCTGGACCCGGCAGGGGCGTGACGCCGCTCGCACCCCCGATTCTCGGCGGATGTGTCCAGGCTGGGCTGTGAAAAGGGGTAACGGCCTGCGGCGCCAGTTTGGGGATTCATACAGGTAAGGGATGTGTTTTCCGCCATCCCGGGCTTGACCCGGGATCCCGCTTTTCCGCCGACGTGGGCAAAAGCTGGACCCCGGGTCAAGCCCGGGGTGACGAGAGGGATAGGGGGCGCAAGCTAATGGAAAAGCCTTATTTCCCTTCCTCGAACAGCTTGCGCAGGAACAGCGTCTCCACCTCGCGGCGGAGGTCGTTGTTCGGCTTCTTCAGGAAGCCATGGCCCTCGTCGGCGAACAGCACATACCAGACCTCGTTGCCGTTCGCCCGCAGCTTCTCCACGATCTGGTCGGATTCGAACTGCGGCACGCGCGGGTCGTTCGCGCCCTGCATCACCAGCATCGGCTTGCCGATCCTGTGCACATTGTTGGCCGGCGCGATCTGCCGGAACAGCGCCCGCATCTTCGGATCGCGCTCGTCGCCATATTCCGCCCGGCGGTTGTCGCGCCGATAGGCCTCGGTCCGCTCCAGGAAGGTGGTGAAATCGCTGATTCCATAGCGCTCCACCCCGCCCACCAGCCGGTCGGAATAATGCACCATCGAAGCCAGCGACATATAGCCGCCATAGGATTGGCCATAGACCGCCACCCGCTTCGGATCGAGATCGGGCTGCGCCCCGATCCAGTCCAGCAGCGCGCCGATGTCCTTCACCGAATCCTCGCGCTTCTCGGCATTGTCGAGGTTCAGATACAGTTTCCCATAGCCGTCCGAGCCGCGCACGTTCGGCAGGATCACCGTCGCCTGCAAGGCGTCGGCGAAATATTGCGCGCCATAGTTCCACACCGGCCGGGTCTGCGATTCCGGCCCGCCGTGGATGTCGACGATGACGGGCGTGCGCGTGCCCGGTGCCAGCCCCGCCGGCCGATAGACGAAGGCCGGAATTTGCCGGCCGTCGAAGCTCTTGAAGTGGATGAGACTGGGTGTGGCCAGCTTCGCCGGGTCGAGCTCGCCCAGTTCGGACGTGGTCCAGCGCGTCAGCGAGGCGTCCGCCAGTTTCCAGCTCCAGACGTCGCCGGCCGAGGTCGCGCCGGTGAAGCCCAGCGCCAGCTGCCCGCCGTCCGGCGAGAATTGCAGGGCCGTCAGCACGCCTTCGGGCAGCTTCGCCTGCGGCAGCGCCCGGCGCGTCACCCGGTCGGTCACCGTCACCCTAGAATAGCCGTCCTCGTTCACCGACCAGGCCAGAACCCGCCCGTCCGGCGAGAGGTCGAAGGCTTCCACATCCCATTTCAGCCCCGGGGTCAGCACCGTTTCCCGGCCGCTCTTCAGATCGATCTCCACCAGCCGGCGGGTGTCGCTGTCGCGGTCGGAAATGGCGATCAGGCTCTGGCCGCCGGGCAGGAAGCGGGCATCCTGATAGCGCGCGGCGGGCTTTTCGGCGGTGACCCGCCGGCTTTTGCCGCTGGCCACGTCCAGCAGGAAAATCTGGCTTTCCCGGTTGGACAGGCTGCGGATGTAGAGGAGCTGCCCGCCGTCGGCCGAGAGATCGGCGGGGGAGACGGCGCCCTCCACCTCGATCAGCTTCGTCGGTGCGGCCTCACGTAGCGGATCAGCCGCCAGCAGGCTGTAGGCGCGCGAGCCCTTCGTCGCCTGCGACCAGACCATCCGCGAGCCGTCCTTGGTGAACACCGGCGCGCCGTTGCGCGTGCCTGGCGCCGAAAGCTGCCGGGCCGGGCCCGTCAGCCCCTGCACATAAAGCTGGAACCATTCGTCGCCGCCGGTGTCGCGCAGCTTCACGAACCTGTCCGTGCCGGGAATGACATGGGCGGAAGCGACCGGCTCGTCGCCGAAACTGATCTGCGTGCGCGCCGCGCCGGGGCCCGCCACATGGTGCAGTTGCTGCGTCGCGCCGAAGCGGGTGGCGATCAGAATCGAGCCGTCGGGCAGCCAGCCCTCGAACCGCGCGGCGCGGCTGTTCTGGTAGCGCTGCACCGCCGCCGAGACCTCGGCCGGCACCGGCGGCACATTCTGCAAGGTGGCGCTGCCCACCTGCCGCGTCTCCACCGCCGGCGCGGCCTGCGCGAGGGAAAGAGGGGTCAGCAGCAGCAGAAGGACGAGCCTTGAAACCATGAACAGCCTTTCCGGGAAAAGCCGGAATGTCGGGCAGGAAAGCGCCTGCCGTCAACCCGTCCGGGGGCGGGCCGTCAGGCGGCTGTCCCGCGCGGCTCCAGCCGGAAGAAGAGGCCCATCTGCAGGCTCTCGGCAATGCGCGCCGCCTTCGCCTGCAAGGCCGCCGCCACCTCCGGCTGCATCAGTTCGTCGCTGGTCTCGGCCCACAGCCGCAGCCAGCGCCCGAACAGCTCGGGGGTGATCCGGTCCCGATGCTTCAGATGCGCCGGCATCGGCCGCCCCTTGTAGCGCCCCGTCGTCAGCATCACCGAGGACCAGAAGTCGCTCAGAGTCTGCAGATGCTCCGGCCAGTCGTGGACGGCGTCGTTGAAGATCGGCCCCAGCTCGGCGTCGGCGCGGACGCGGGCATAGAAGGCGTGCACCAGTCGCCGCAGCCCGTCCTCGTCCATTGCCAGCCCCGCCATCGCCGCCGCTCCTCGTCCGTTTGGAAGAAAGGCCTAGCCCTTCGCCTCAAAACATGCAAATGAAATGCATCAATTCGGGAGGGCCCATGCGCCTGACGCGCTACACCGACTATGCCATGCGCACGCTCATGCATCTGGCGCAGCAGCCGGCGCGCCTGTCCTCCATTTCCGAAATCGCCGACGCCCATCGGATCTCGCGCAACCATCTGATGAAGGTGGTGAACGATCTGGCGAACGCCGGCTATGTCGCCAGCACGCGCGGCCGCAACGGCGGAATCCGCCTCGCCCGCCCGGCCGAGGAGATGAATGTGGGGGCGATCATCCGCCACACGGAGGCGGATCTGGCGCTGCTGGACTGCGCGACCTGCCGCCTCGCTCCCGCCTGCGGCCTGGCCTGCGCGCTGGACAAGGCGCTGAAGGCGTTCCTCTCGGTGCTCGACGGCTACACGCTGGCCGACCTCGGCAGCCGCAGGGGCGATCTCGGCCGCCTCCTCGGCCTGCCGCCCGCTCCGGCATCGCCCGCTCCTGCGTCGAAGGTGCCCGCCTGATGCGCGCCCGAAGCGCCAGCCGCGACGCCGGGGAGAAGCGCCGCGCCTTTCGCGGCCCCGCCCTTTTCAGCTTCGGCTTCCGCCCCTTCTTCCTGTTCGGGGCGCTGTTCGGGGCGCTGGCGGTGCCGCTGTGGATGGGCGCTTTCGTCCATGGCTACCGGCTCGGAATCGGCGGGGATGCGCTCGGCTGGCACGCGCATGAGATGATCTTCGGCTACACCGGCGCCATCGTCGCCGGCTTCCTCCTGACCGCCATCCCCAACTGGACCGGGCGGGCGCCGGTGATGGGGGCGCCGCTGGCCGGCCTCTTCGCGCTGTGGCTGGCGGGGCGCATCGCCATGTGGTGGCCGGCGGCCGGCCTTCCCGGCCGGCTCGTGGAGGCAGGCTTCCTGTTCGTGCTGCTGGCGGCCGCCTTGCGGGAAGTGCTGACGGGGCGGAACTGGCGCAACCTGCCGATCGTGCTGATGCTGGCGCTTTTCGCCGCCGCCAACCTTCTCTGGCACGCGGAGGCGATCGGCCTGGCGGTGCCGGCCGGTCTGGGGCAGAGGCTGGCGCTTTCCACCATCGCCCTGCTGATGGCGCTGATCGGCGGGCGCATCATTCCCTCCTTCACCGGCAACTGGATGCAGAAGGAGGGGCTCGCCCCGCTCCCCACCCCTTTCAACGGCTTCGACAAGGCGGTGCTGGCCGCCACCGCGCTCGCCCTCGCCGCCTGGTGCGCCGCCCCCTTCGCGGCTCTCGCCGGCTGGCTGCTGATAGTCGCCGGGCTGCTCCACGCCGTCCGCATGGCCCGCTGGCGCGGCTGGCGGACGGGCCGGGAAAGCCTGGTGCTGGTGCTGCACGCCGCCTATCTCTGGCTCGCCGCCGGGCTGGCGCTGATCGGCCTTTCCATCCTCGCCCCGGCGCTCTTCGCCGGCGCCGGGGCGCTGCACGCGCTCACGGCCGGGGGCATCGGGCTGCTGACGGTCGCGGTGATGACCCGCGCCAGCCGTGGCCACACCGGCCGGCCGCTACACGCCGACAAGCTCACCGCCGCCATCTACGCCCTCGTCTCGCTGGGCGCGCTTGCGCGGATCCTGCTGCCCTTCGCGCCCATTTCCCATGCGCTCGGCGCCTCGGTCGCCGGCCTGCTCTGGTCCGCCGGAATGCTGCTGTTCGCAATCGGATATGGGCCGATGCTGCTCCGTCCCCGGCCGGAGACTGCCGCGCCCGGACGCTGAAAAGCCCCGTTGCTGTCGGCTGGATTTACAGTTGCGTGCGACGGCGAGCGGCCTGTCTCGGAAAATCCCGCACAATATCAATATAGAAGTTATCATACTTAATTATGGCATGAAAATTGCAGTTTTATTTCCGCTAAGATTAGCAAACAGGAGGGACTTTCAATGCTCAAGTTCGTACTTGGCACTGCGATGCTGGCCGTCTTCGCGATGCCGGCCGCCGCCGCTGTGGTGGTGCTCGACTTCAATGGTGTCGCCAACCCGAGCAACAGCACGACCATCGGCGATTTCTACAACGGTGGCACCAGCGGAGACGGCAACAGCGGCCCCAACTATGGCGTCGCCTTCACTCCGAACGCGCTGGCCATCAACAACTATAACGGCACGAACGAGCCCAACCCCGGCGTTCTCTATTTCCTGTCGGGCGGCTCGGTGAACATCACCTATGCCGCCGGCTTCACCACCGGCTTCTCTTTCTACTATGCTTCGAACAGCGCGGCTTCCATCACCGTCTATGATGGCGAGAACGGCACCGGCAATGTGCTGGCGACGCTGGATCTCGGAATCAACTACCAGCAAGGCTGCGGCTATTGCGTCTGGACGCCCATCGGCGTCACCTTCGCCGGTGTGGCGAAGTCGATCGATTTCGCCGGCGGCGCCGATTATGTCGCCTATGACCAGATCACCTTCGGTTCCGAAACGCCGGGCGGCGTCGTTCCCGAGCCCGCGGCCTGGGCGATGNGCGGGCCCGCCCCCGCCGCCGGAGCAGCGTCCACGCCTGACCTTCACGCGTTGGCACGACAGGCAGGCGACAGGGAAAGGGGCCGGGGATTCCGGCCCCTTTTCCTATGGTGATTGTGTGGTTTGCAAACCCAGGCGGCTAATGTCGGTTCCGGTGGGAAGCGGCGGCTGTAACACTCCCTCGTCACCCCGGGCTTGACCCGGGGTCCAGCTTTTCCGCCGGCGCAGCGCTTGAGGAAAACAGCGGGACCCCGGGTCAAGCCCGGGGTGACGGCTGTTGGAAATCTCCGGTGTCAGGCTGGCGACCGCACAATTGCCGTTGGTTGGTAAACTGCATGATCGCCTTTCCCGTCCCGTCACTTCCCGCCGGCGGAGCGGCACCAGCCGAAGTCGTCGGGCAGGCTGCCGCTCTGGATTCCCAGCAGCTTCTCCCGCAGCGCCTCGGTCACCGGCCCGACCTTGCCGTCGCCGATCGCGAACCGCCCCGCGCCCGAGCGGACCTCGCCGACGCCCACCACCGTCGCGGCGGTGCCGCACACGAACACTTCGCGCAGCCGGCCGCTGGCCGCATCCGCCTGCCATTCCTCGAAGCTGTAGCGGTCTTCCACGACCTGATGCCCGGCAAGGCGCGCAAGCTCCAGGATCGAGGCGCGGGTGATGCCCGGCAGGATGGTGCCCAGCGGCGGCGTCCGCACTTCCCCGCCTTCCAGCACGAAGAAGATGTTCATGCCGCCCAGTTCCTCGACCCATTTATGCTCCGCCGCGTCCAGGAACACCACCTGGTCGCAGCCATTGGCCGTGGCTTCGGCCTGGGCGACCAGGCTGCCGGCATAGTTGCCGCCGCATTTCGCCGCCCCCGTGCCGCCCGCCGCGGCGCGGCTGAACTGGTCGGTCACCCACAGGGTGAGCGGCTTCGCGCCGCCCTTGAAATAGGCGCCGGCCGGCGAGGCGATCAGGCAGAAGATGTAATGATCCGCCGGGCGAACCCCCAGGAAAGCCTCGTCCGCGAACATGAACGGGCGCAGATAGAGGCTGCCCTCGCCCTGCGGCACCCAGCTTGCGTCGATGGCCAGAAGCTGGTCGATGGCGCCGATGAACAGGCTTTCCGGGATTTCGGGCATCGCCATCCGCGCGGCGGAGCGATTGAAGCGGCGGGCATTCTCTTCCGGCCGGAAGAGGGTGATCGAGCCGTCATCGCGGCGATAGGCCTTCATCCCTTCGAAGATTTCCTGCGCATAGTGCAGCACGGCGCTGGCGGGGTCGATCAGGAAGGGCTCGCGCGCCCGCACCCTTGCGTCGTGCCAGCCCTTTTCCCGGCTCCAGCTTATCGTCACCATATGGTCGGTGAAGATGCGGCCGAACCCCGCATCCGCCAGCAGGCGCGCCCGATCCTCATCCGAGCGCCTGGAGGCGCTCGGCGTCACGATGAATGTCTCTGAACTGTGCATGTCGGTCCACTTTGGTTGAACAGATGAATTCCGCTGGCCAGCGCCATCGCGCGGGCCTTGCCGAGTCGGCAAGCCTGAAGACAGGCTCCGACGCGACGAATCCACCATGGCGGCGTTGCCGACCGGCCCGCAATCCCCCGTCCGGTTGAAAAGCGCAAGGAAGCCGTGGTGGCGAGCGGGGCCGTCAGCACTCCACGACGTTGACGGCGAGGCCGCCGAGACTCGTTTCCTTATATTTGCTCTTCATGTCCTCGCCGGTCTGCCGCATCGTCTCGATCACCTGGTCGAGGCTGACGATGTGGCTGCCGTCTCCGTGCAGCGCCAGATAGGCGGCGTTGATGGCCTTGATCGCCCCCATGGTGTTGCGCTCGATGCAGGGGATCTGCACCAGCCCGCCGATGGGGTCGCAGGTCAGGCCCAGATTGTGCTCCATGCCGATCTCGGCGGCATTCTCGACCTGGGCGTTGCTGGCGCCGAGCGCCGCCGCCAGCCCCGCCGCCGCCATCGAGCAGGCGACCCCCACCTCGCCCTGGCAGCCCATTTCGGCGGCGGAGATGGAAGCGTTGAGCTTGTAGAGGAAGCCGATCGCCGAGGCCGTGTAGAGGAAGCGGCGGGCGCCTTCGGCATCGGCGCCATGCACGAATGTTTCATAATATCGCAGCACGGCCGGAATCACCCCGGCCGCGCCATTGGTGGGGGCGGTGACGACACGGCCGCCGGCCGCATTCTCCTCGTTGACGGCCAGCGCGTAGAGGCTGACCCATTCGAAGACCAGGCTCGGGTCCGAACGCGGTCCGCGCGCCAGCAGCCCTTCGCGCATCCCCCGCGCCCGTCTTTTCACCTTGAGGCCGCCGGGCAGCTCGCCCTCGCCCCGGCAGCCGCGTTCGATGGAGGCGAACATGGCGGCGCGCACCCGGTCCAGAAAGAGATCGGTTTCGGCCGGCGTCCGCCAGGCGGTTTCGTTCGCGCGCATCAGCTCGGCGATGGAAAGGCCGGCGGCCGAGGCTGCCTGCAGCAGTTCTGCGGCGGTGTGGAAGGGGTGGCGCAGCCGCACATTGGCGAGCGGCGGCGGCTCCTCGCCGCAGCGGACCGCCCCGCCGCCGATCGAGAAGTAGCGCCGCACGATCCGGCCGTCGTCCGGCAGGAAGGCGGTGAAGACCATGCCGTTGGGATGTTCCGGCAGGAAGGCGGGATCGAAGACCAGATCGCGTTCTTCGTCGAAATCCATCTCTTCCCCGCCTGCCAGCTTCAGCCGCCCGCTCTGGCGGATGTGCTGGACGACGGGCTCGACCGCGTCGGGGTCGACGCTTTCGGGCGATTCCCCGGAAAGACCCAGAAGCACTGCGACATCGGTCGCATGGCCCCGGCCGGTCAAGGCCAGCGAGCCGTGCAGGTCGCAGCGCAGCCGGAGCGGGCGGATGCCATCCTCGCGAAGCCGTTTCGCGAACGACAGCGCGGCGCGCATCGGCCCGACGGTGTGCGAACTCGATGGGCCGATGCCGATCGTGAACAGATCGGCGACGCTCAACGGAGCCGCGGGCGGGCGGGCGTTCATCGCAGCCCGTATTGCGCCGATGGCGTGCGCCCGTCCGACAGAATAGGCGCCCGACGACGGCTGCGGCTGCCCGCTGGGCGGTCGCAGGAGAAGATGTTCGGCTGCCGCACAAACGCCGGCGTTACTTCCTCGCGCACGGCATAAGCCATTTCGATCCGATCGGGGCTCATGATGCCGAGATGCAGCAGAATACCGAACGGCGCAAATCCAGTTGACGGGGGGGAGGGAAGATATCTCGACAGCCTGTCGGTTCGCAGAGGCCGCCGTCCGGAGAAAGGCGCGGATAAGGGTCGGATATCTCGAGCGTGCGCCGATCGAGGAAAAGTTCGACACATCCGGGCGGCTCCCCGGACATGCGATCCATGGCTCAGAGGGAATCCTTGTCCGAAGGAGAAATATGCTGCCCTGCGCAGCTTGGCCAGGCCCATGAACCGCACCTTCACGAAACCGGCCCTGAGAAAATCCTGCCGGCATCGTTATGGCGCCTTCGTCCGATGTATCCTCCATCGGCCGCAAGGCCGACACGCGTCGAAATCGCCCTTTCGTTTGCGGCGGACGGTGTGCGGCTGTTGGCGAAGGACGACGGGCCGGGCGTGAGCGAAGCGGAAGTGCCGAAGCTCACAAAACGCCTCTACAGCGCAGACGACAGTCGCACGCGGCCGGGAAGGGGGTTTGGCCTTACCCTTGTCTTCGCGATCTTGGAGCTGCACAAGGCTAGTCTGCAGATATCCGGCTATCCCGGATTTGCCGTGGAAGTGCGGTTCGGCCCCGCGAGCCCGGCATGACCGGAACGGCCGGCCGGAGAGGCTATGCAATCGAACCCGGCTTCGAAAGCCGGCGCGCGATGGCGAACCGCAAAAGTCCGCTTCCGCGGGCCTGGAATGCACTGAAAGGATGGAATGTGGCGCAACGAACCTTCATGATCGCTCTCATGGGCAGCCTGATCCTGACGGCCTGCTCGGACGGCAAGCAGGCCGGCGGCAAGAAGGAGGTGAACCTCTACACCGCGCGCCATTACGACAGCGATCTGCCGCTCTACGAAGCCTTCACGCGGGAGACCGGAATCACCATCAACCGGATCGAAGGAAATGCCGACCAGCTGATCGCCCGCATGAAGAGCGAAGGCGCCAGCAGCCCAGCCGACCTCTTCATCACGGCGGACGCGGGCGCCCTCTGGCGGGCGCAGCAGGCGGGGCTGTTCCAGCCCGTCCGGTCGGAGACGCTCGACAGCCGCATTCCGGAAAACCTGCGGGAGCCCAATGGCAACTGGTATGGTTTCATGCGCCGCGCGCGCGTCGTCGCCTATGACAGCGCGAAAGTCCGCCCCGAGGAGATCGACGATTATGCGAAGCTCGCCGGGCCGCGATTCAAGGGGAAGATCTGCGTGCGATCGGCGGACAGCGTCTACAACCTGTCGCTGGTGGGGGCGATGATCGAGGAACTGGGCGCCGACAAGGCCGGGGAATGGGTGCGCGGCATCGTCGGCAATATGGCGCGCCCGCCCGAAGGCGGCGACCGCGACCAGATCCGCGCTGTGGGCGCGGGCGTCTGCGAAGTCGCGCTCACCAACAGCTATTATTATATCCGCATGGCGACTGGCGACAGCGAAGCGGACCGCAAGGTCACCGAGCGGGTGAAGCTCGGCTTCCCCAGCCTCGGCGGCAAGGGCGCGCATGTGAACATCTCGGGCGGCGGCATCGCGACCAACGCGCCTAACAAGGATAACGCCCTGCGCCTGCTGGAATTCTTCAGCTCGGCGGAGACCCAGCGGCATATCGCCAGCCAGAACAACGAGTTTCCGGCATCGCCCGATGTCGCGCCGCCGCCGCCGGTCGATGCCTATGCCGATTTCGTCGCCAACCCGATGGGCGTCGCCGCGTTCGCGGCGCGGCAGCCCGAGGCGCAGACGATGATGAGCGCGGCGGGGTGGCGCTAGCGGCGGCGCAACTCCGCTCCGGCTGGCGCCTTTCCGTCCCCATGGCGCTGGCGGCGCTGGCGGGGCTGATGGCGGCGCTGCCGCTCGCCGGGGTGCTGATCGCCGCCCTGCAGGGCGAAAGCGCCGGCATCGCCCTCCGCGACATCCTGCGCTACGCCGCCACCTCCCTGCTGTTGGCGCTGGCGGTGGGGCTTGCCACCGGCTTCGTCGGCTCCATCGCCGCCTGGCTGGTGGTGATGCACCGCTTTCCCGGGCGCGATGTCTTCGCCTGGGCACTGGCGCTGCCGCTGGCCGTGCCGGCCTTCGCGCTGGCCTATGCCTATGCCGACCTCTTCGACGTGGCGGGCGGGCTGCGGACATGGCTGCGCGCCGGGCCCGGCTTCGACCTGCCGTTCGGCATGCGCAGCCTGGGCGGCGCGGTGTTCGTGCTGTCCTGCGCCTTCTACCCTTATGTCTATCTGGCGATGCGCGCGGCTTTCCTCAACCAGTCGGTGAATGTGCTGGAAGCGGCGCGGATGCTGGGCTGCGACGGCTGGCAGGCGCTGCGCCGGGTCGCCCTGCCGATGGCGCGGCCGGCGCTCGCCGCCGGAGTGGCGCTGGCGCTGATGGAAACGCTGGCGGATTATGGCGCGGTGCAGTTCCTCAGCGTGCAGACGCTGACGACCGGAGTCGTCCGCTCCTGGTCGGTCTATGGCTCGACGGCGAGCGCGGCGCGCTTCGCCCTGCCGCTGATGGCGTTCGCCGCGCTGCTGCTGTGGATCGAACGGCGCGGGCGGATCGGCCGCACGCACGAGGCCGGCAACGCCCGCTGGCGCGCGCTGGAGCCCAGGGCGCTTTCCGGGGCCGGCGCCGCGCTCGCCGCCGGCTTCTGCCTGCTGCTGCTGACCGCCGCGTTGCTGTTGCCGGTCGGCTGGCTGATGTGGACCGCGCTCGAGGCCCGGCCGGACTGGCCGCGCCTGACGGGCGCCGGCGCGCGCAGCCTGACGCTCGGGATCGTGGGGGCGGCCGTCACCGTGCTGCTGGCAACCACGCTGGCGCTTGGAACCCGCCGCCTGCCGATGGCGGCGCGGCTGGCGAGCCTCGGCTATGCGACCCCCGGGGCGGTGATGGCGATCGGCCTGCTCGTGCCCGCCGGGCTGGTCTGGACGCTGCTGCCCGGTTCCGGCCGGGCGGTCGCCATAGTGT
Organism: Sandaracinobacteroides sayramensis; assembly: GCF_022014495.1. Classification (GTDB taxonomy): domain Bacteria; phylum Pseudomonadota; class Alphaproteobacteria; order Sphingomonadales; family Sphingomonadaceae; genus Sandaracinobacteroides; species Sandaracinobacteroides sayramense. The sequence continues at coordinate 538,542 of NZ_JAKLSQ010000001.1, read as the reverse complement.
TGCTGATCTATGCCTATGCCGCGCGGCTGATGGCGGCGGCGCTGGAGCCGATCGACGCAGGCCTCACCCGCGTGACTCCTTCCATGACCGAGGCGGCGCGAACGCTGGGGCGCGGCGAAGCCGGCGCGGCGCTCGCCGTGGAACTGCCCGTGGCGCGGGGCGCCATGCTGACGGCCGGTCTGATCGTCTTCATCGACATATTGAAGGAACTGCCCGCCACCCTGATCCTGCGGCCCTTCGATTTCGACACGCTGGCGGTGGTCGCCAACAATTACGCGCTGGACGAGCGGCTGGGGCAGGCGGGCCTGCCGTCCCTGCTGATCGTGGCGCTGTCGCTGCCGGCGGTCGTCTGGCTGACACGCCAGATTGCAGCGTCGCGGCCGGGCCGTTAAGCCCCCGGGCATGGCCATGCCGATCCTCTCCGTCCGCGATGTCTCGCGCCGTTTCGGCGGGCGGCAGGTGGTGGCGGGCGCCAGCTTCGATCTCCACCCCGGCCGGATCGCCTGCCTGCTGGGCCCGTCCGGCTGCGGCAAGAGCACGCTGCTGCGGATGATCGCCGGGCTGGAATCCGTGGACGCGGGCGAGATCGCGCTGCAAGGCCGGGCGGTTTCGACGCCCGCCGGGCTGGTGCCGCCCGAGCATCGCGGCGTCGGCCTCGTCTTCCAGGACTTCGCGCTGTTCCCGCATCTGGACGTGGCGGCGAACGTCGGCTTCGGCCTGGCGGGGATGGAGCCTGCCGCCCGGCGGGAGCGGGTGATGGCGCTGCTGGCGCGCTTCCATGTGGAACGGCTGGCCACTGCCTGGCCGCACATGCTTTCGGGCGGGGAGCAGCAGCGGGTGGCGATCGCCCGGGCGCTGGCGCGCGAACCGGCGCTGCTGCTGCTGGACGAGCCCTTCTCCGGGCTTGACGGGCATCTGCGCGCCTCGGTGCGCCAGTCGCTGCTGGCCGACCTGAAGGCGGCGGGGACGGCTGTGCTGATCGTCACCCACGATCCGGAAGAAGCGATGATGATCGCCGACGACCTGATCCTGATGTCGTCCGGCCGCATCCTGCAGACCGGGGGCGCCGAGGATTGCTATCACCATCCGGTGTCGATCGAGGCCGCCCGGCTGCTGGGCGAAGTGGTGATCCTTCCCGCCCGGGTGGAGCAGCAGGTGGCGCATACGGATTTCGGCCCCGTGCCCGCGCCGGATATGCAGGATGGGCCGGCGCGGCTGCTTTTGCGGCCGGAAGATTTCCGCCTGGACGAAAAGGGAACAGCCGCGACCGTCGTCGAAACCGCCTTCGGCGGAGCGCATCATATGGTCGGACTGTCCGTCAACGGCCTCGGCATCGCCATTCGCCTGACGAAGGCGCCGCCGGCGGCGGGGACATGCGCGGGCTTCTCCTTCCGCCCCGAAAGGGCGAGGCTCTTCCCGGGCTGAACATCGAAGCGGAAAGCGCGCCGGCCCCTCCCTTTGCGGAGGGGCCGGGGTGTTTTCCGGGTCAGATCAGGCCGCCGCCCAGCGAAAGGCGGACGAGGGCTATGGCGATCACCACCAGGTTCAGGATCTGGCCCTCCTTCCGCTTGGAGATGAGGCCGAGGATGAGGCCGATCCCGGCGATGGGGATCACGAACCAGTTGGCCCAGCCGAGGAAGGGGATGAGGCCGAAGACGGCGACGACGCCGGTGGCGATGCCGATGAGCAGGGACAGGACATTCAGCATTTGCAGTTGCTTTCCTTGTGGTTTCCGGGGCCCGCTCTCTCTTGCCGGAGGAGATTGTGGGGGCGAGGTGGAAGTTCAAGGGGAAGAACGGTAGAGGGCGGCCATGACTCGCACCCCTCCCGCCGAATGGGCGCCGCAACGGGCGCTTTTCACCGCCTTCCCTTCCCACGAAGACTTGTGGGAGGAGGATCTGGCGCCGGCGCAGGCCGAGATGGCGGCGATGGTGCGGCAACTGGCCGAAACCGTGCCGGTGAAGCTGCTGGCGGACGGCGCCGAAGCGGTGGCGGCCGCCGAGGCAGCGGTCGGCGGCAAGGCCGAAGTGTTCGACATCGCCTTCGGCGACATCTGGCTGCGGGACACCGGGCCGATCTTCACTTCCGCCGACACGGCGGTGCGGTTCCGCTTCAACGGCTGGGGCGGGAAATACGACCTGCCGGGCGACGACACGGTGGGGGCGCATGTCGCCGGGCTGATGTCGGCCGCCGTCGACGCGGTGGACGCGATCCTGGAAGGCGGCGCGATCGAATATGATGGCGCCGGGCTGATCCTGACGACCGAGCAATGCCTTCTGAACCCCAACCGCAACCCCGGCTGGACGAAGGCCGAGGCCGAGCGGGTGCTGGGCGCGGCGCTGGGCGCGCGGCGGGTGGTGTGGCTGGGCGACGGGCTGCTGAACGACCATACCGACGGGCATGTGGACAATCTGGCGCGCTTCGTGGGCGCGGGCACGGTGGCGCTGCCCGAGGCCTGGACTCTGGACGATCCGAACACCGAGGTGTTCGCCGAGGCGGCGGAGCGGCTGCGGGCCGCCGGGCTGGCGGTGGTGGGAATCCCCTCCGTCGGCGCCTATGAGATGGACGGCGAGCTGGTGCCGGCGAGCCATATGAACTGGATCGTCGCCAACGGGCAGGTGGTGGTGCCGCTTTACGGCGGGCCGAGCGACGCGAAGGCGCTGGAGGCGGTCCGCCGCTGTTTCCCGCGCCACAAGGTGACGGGCCTTGCCGCCAACCATATATTGACGGGCGGCGGCAGCTTCCACTGCATCACCCAGCAGGTGCCGGCCTGAGTTGCGGGCGATGGACTATTCGAAAGGGCCTTGGGCATGTTGAACGTCGGCGCGGTGCAGATGGCGATGTCGGGCGGGCGCGATGCCGATATCGCCACGGCGATGCGGCTGGTGCGCGAGGCGGCCTCGAACGGCGCGCAGGTCGTGCTGCCGCCCGAATTGTTCGAGGGGCATTATTTCTGCACCTCCCAGGATGAGGGCCTGTTCGCGACCGCCGCGCCGGTGACCAGCCATCCGGCGGTGGAGGCGGCGCGGGAAGTGGCGCGGGCCGAGCGAATCTTCATCCCCACCAGCTTCTACGAGCGCGACGGGCACCATTATTACAACAGCCTCGCCTTCGTGGGCGACGACGGCATGGTGCAGGGCGTCTACCGCAAGAGCCATATCCCGGATGGGCCGGGCTATCAGGAGAAATTCTATTTCCGCCCCGGCAACACCGGCTTCAAGGTGTGGCCGACGCCGCACGGGGTGATCGGTGTGGGCATCTGCTGGGACCAATGGTATCCGGAAACGGCCCGGGCGATGATGCTGATGGGCGCCGACCTGCTGATGTTCCCGACCGCGATCGGCAACGAGCCGCACGACCCCGAGCTGGACACGCGGCGCCTCTGGGTGCGGGCGATGGTGGGGCATGCGGTTTCGAACGTGGTGCCGGTGGTGGCCGCCAACCGCGTCGGCAGCGAGCCGACCGCCGACGGCGCGGGCGCGCATTTCTATGGCAACAGCTTCATCTGCAACCAGCGCGGCGACATGGTGGCGGAACTGGGCACGGCCGGCGAGGGTGTGATCACCGCCGCTTTCGATCTGGCGGAGATCGCGCGGCATCGCGCCGCCTTCGGCTTCTTCCGCGACCGGCGGCCCGGCCTCTACGGCCGGCTGGCCGAGGATATCTGATGCTGGCGCGCCGCGAGCTGCTGGCGGGGGCGGCCGCGATGGCGGCGATGCCGGCGCGGGCGGCGGACGAGCGGCGCAATCCGGCCGCGCCTGAAACCGCCATATGGGTGGAGGGAACGGCGCTGCCCTATCCGGTGCAGGAGATCTACCCGACGCTCTGGCGCGGCGAGCTGGTGGCGGGCGGCGGTTTCCGCGCGCGCGGGCCGCAGTTCGTCGCCAATCTGGGGGCGCTGTGGCCGACGAGCAGCGTCGTTTCCATGCCGCCGCTGGGCAAGGGCTGGCGCGATCTGCCGAGCCTGCCGGAGGCGCTGCACCACCCCTTCCTGACGGTGCAGGCGGGGCGGCTTCTGGCGATCGGCGGCTTCGTCGCGTCTCCAGGCGCGATCTGGCAGATGCAGGCGAAATGCTGGGTGCTGGATTCGCCGCGCGGGGCCTGGCGCGCCGCGCCGTCGCTGCCGGCGCCGCAGGCGGAAGTGGCCGGCGGCCTGGTGGGGCGCGACCTGCTGATCGCCGGCGGTCGCACGCCATGGGACGGGCAGAACGGCAGCTACCCCGACCATCGCGACACCGGGGCGGCGTGGCGGCTGTCTCCAGGCGCGAAGCAGTGGGTGGCGATGCCGCCGCTGCCGACGCCGCGCAACAGCTCGGCTTCCGCCGTGCTGAACGGGCGCTTGCATGTGGCGGGCGGGCGCGTGGTGAAGTCGGGCGGGCTGGAAAATCTGACCGCGCACGAGGCCTGGGATCCGGCGCGCGAGCGCTGGGTGACGCTGGCGCCGATGCCGGCCGCGCGCGGCGGCCATGCGGCGGCGGTGATGGATGGGCGGCTGTGGTGTTTCGGCGGTGAAAGCTTCGGCGCTGGAGGCCGGGCGCATTCGGAGGTGTTCGTCTATGATCCGCTGACCGACAATTGGGCGGAAGGGCCGGAAATGCCGGCGCCGCTGCACGGGCTGGGCGCGGTGGCGGCGGACGGCGCCATTCACCTCCTGGGCGGGGCCTCGGAAGTGGGGGGGCGGCATACCCGCCCGGCGCATTATATCCTCAGGCGCTGAGGCGCCCTCCGGGCGTCGTCTCCACGGGGCTGAGGCGTTCGTTGAGCGCTGCTTGCACGGCTTCCCGGAACATTTCGGCCGTCAGCCGGCCGGTGTTCTGATTGTACCGGCTGCAATGGTAGCTGTCGACGAGGGTGTAGCCGGTGTGCAGCCGGTGGACGGTGCCATGCGCGAAGGGGTGTTTCGGCAGCTTGCCGCCCAGCGCCTTCACCGCCGACTGGTGCGCCACCTGCCCCAGCGCCAGCACCACCTTGAGATTGGGCATGTCCTTCAGGTCCGCCTCCAGGAACGGGCGGCAGGTGCGGATTTCCAGCGGCTCCGGCTTGTTGTGCGGCGGCAGGCAGCGCACCGCATTGACGATCCGCGTGCCGACGAGGGCGAGGCCGTCGTCAGGCGTGCCGGCATAGGCGCCCTGGGTGAGCCCGGCTTCGGCAAGCGTCGTGTAGAGCAGGTCTCCGGCGAAATCGCCGGTGAAGGGGCGGCCGGTGCGGTTGGCGCCGCGCTCTCCGGGCGCGAGGCCGACGATCGCCAGCCATGCGCCTGCGTCGCCGAAGGCGCCGACGGGGGCGTTGTGCCAGTCCGGCTGGCGGAGGCGCAGGGCCTGCCGATGTTCGACGAGACGGGGGCAGAGCGGGCAATCGCGGCCGGGTTCCATGGCTGAGCCGGTTAGCAGGCGGCGGCCGGCGGTGGAAGTCGCGGTGGCGCTGGGCAGCAATGTGCCACACGGAACCCATGGCCGGCCGAGGCAGGTGCTGCGCGCGGCGGTGGCGGCGCTCAGGGCCGCCGGGCTGGAGGTGGAGCGGCTTTCGCCGATCGTCGAGACGGCGCCGCTCGGGCCTTCGAAGCGCCGCTACGCCAATGCGGCGCTGAAGGGGCGCTGGCGGGGAGGCGCGCTGGAGTTGCTGGCGCTGCTGAAGCGGCTGGAGCGGGCGTTCGGGCGGCGGCGGGGGCGTAGATGGGGCGCGCGGGTGCTGGATCTGGACCTGATCGCGCTTGGGGATGCGCAGCTGCGCCTGAAGGGGCTGGAAGTGCCGCACCCGCGCCTGCAGCAGCGCGATTTCGTGCTGGGGCCCTTGGAAACGGTCTGGCCGGGGTGGCGGCATCCGCGGACGGGTCTTTCGGTGCGGCAGATGCGCGCCCGCCTGAAAAAGCCAAGGGCGGTTGATTAGCGGCGGATGAGCTTTTAAGGGGCACCACCTTGGTGCGGGCTCGTAGCTCAGTTGGTAGAGCAACGGACTTTTAATCTGTAGGTCCCGGGTTCGAGTCCCGGCGAGCCCACCAAGCTTTTCCACATATGTGTGACCGACCGAAGACTTGCGGGCCGCCGCCTCTGCCGGCAGATTATCGGCCATGCCTGTGAAATCTTTTGCCCGCTTCGGCGCCGCCGTCCTGATCTCCGCCCTGCTGCCCGCCGCGCTTGCCGCGCAACCGAAACCCGCCGAGGCCGGGAAGGGCGCGGAGCCCGGGAAGGAGAAGGCGGCCGAGATTCCGCCGCCTGTGGTTGCGGTGACGAAGCACAAGGGCGTGTTCGGTGGCAAGGCGATCAGCTACACCGCCACCACCGGCGAAACCTATCTGACCGACGAGAAAGGCAAGCCCACCGCCGCCATCTTCTCCACCGCCTATGTGAAGGACGGGCGGGAGCCGGGACGGCCGATCACCTTCCTTTACAACGGCGGGCCGGGTTCCGGCTCGCTCTGGCTGCACATGGGGGCGTTCGGGCCGAAGCGCGTGGTGGTTCCGAACGACGGCCGCGACGATGGCGCGCCGCCCTATCCGATCGTCGCCAACCCGCACAGCCTGCTGGACGTGACCGACATCGTCTTCATCGACCCCGTCGGCACCGGCTTTTCCCGCGCGCTGGGGGAGACCGACCCCAAGATCTTCTGGGGCGTGACCGCCGACGCCAAGTCCATCAACCAGTTCATCCGCCGCTGGCTGGACGCCAACGACCGCTGGAACAGCCCGAAATATATCGGCGGCGAAAGCTATGGCACCACCCGCACCGCCGCGCTGGTGAGGGAACTGGAAGGCAGCTACAACGACGTCGGGCTGAACGGGCTGATCCTGATCTCCACCGTGCTGGACTTCGCGCTGGGGTCCGAGGCGGAGGGCAATGAGCTGGTGCATGTGACCAACCTGCCCTCCATGGCGGCGACCGCCTGGTATCATGGCAAGGTGCCCGACCGGCCGGAAAACCTGCCCGCCTTCGTGGAGGAAGCCCGGCAGTGGGCGATCGGCCCCTATCTGACCGCGCTCGCCAAAGGGCAGAAGCTGCCGGCCGCCGAGCGGGCGCAGATCCGCGCGCAGCTTGCCCGCTACACCGGCCTTTCCGAGGCCTTCCTGGAGCGCGCCGACCTGCGGGTGGTGCCCGGCCGCTTCTACAAGGAACTGCTGCGCGACCGGGGCCTGACCGTCGGCCGGCTGGACGCGCGCTACACCGGCAAGGACTATGACAGCGCCGGCGAAAAGCCCGACAACGATCCGAGCTTCTACGGCATCGACGCCGCCTACACCGCGGCCATGAACGCCTATGCGCGCGAGGAGCTGAAATTCTCCCCGCCGCGCGACTATGTGAGTATCGGCGGCGTGCGCGACTGGGACTGGCGGATCGGCGGCCGCGACGCCAACGCCTATCTGAACGTCGCCCCCTATATCGGCCGGGCGCTGCGGGAGAACAGCGGCCTCCGGGTGTTCGTGGGGCAGGGCTGGTACGACTTCGCCACCCCCTTCTTCGCCGCCGAATATTCGCTTTCCCGAACCGGAATCCCGCAGGACCGCATCCGCTACGAATATTATGACTCCGGGCACATGATGTATGTGCGGGAGGCGGACCTCGTGAAGCTGTCGAACGATGTGCGGAGCTTCATCCGGGAAGGGACCACCGGGCGGTAGGTGCGCCGACGAGGTTCGAAGGGGCTCTGCCCCTTCACCCCGGCAGGGGAATGATTCCCCTGCACCCCCGATCTTCAACTCGGCGCCAGAGCGGCGATCTTGTGCGTGCGACGATTATCGATTGCCTGCGGCGCTGGAACAGGCCCGCGCCGCAGGCAATCGAAACCCCGAAAACCGAACCTCCCCGCCTATCCCGAGAACCGGGGGTGCAGGGGAATCATTCCCCTGCCGGGGTGAAGGGGCAGAGCCCCTTCGAACCTCGCCGGCAAAGCCATCGGCGCCGGGGGGCTACCGATTCCAGACCGCGAGCTTCACCATCTGCCCGGACGCCAGGCGGTCGTTGGCGCCGAGGCCGTTCAGGGCGCGGAATCTGTCTTCCGCATGGTCGGCATAGGCCATGCGCCGCGCCAGCGTGGCGACATTGTCGTTCGGTCCGGCCGTGACGACGCGGATCACCCGGTAGCGGAAGGCGGCGTCGTCGGCGGCCGTCATCGGGCGGAGCGAGGTGCGGAAGCTGTCGAGCGCGGGTTGCGAGCCGCCCGGGGGGGCGATCAGCAGCATGACGATATGCCGCCCGTCCCGCCAGGGGGCCACTTGCAGGCCGATGGTGACCGGCTTGCCCTCGACCTTGAATTCCCGCGCGCCGTAGAGTGCGGGCGTGCCGCCGGGCAGCGCCACCGGCGCCGGGGTGGGCGCGGCGCCATATTTTCCGAGCTCGGACTTCCAGGCGGCGGCGAAGAGGCTTTGCGTCGGCAGCTTTTCCGAGACGGTGACGACCATCGCCTTGCCGCCGCCCGGCGCCAGCAGAGCCAGCCGATTGCCGCCGCCGAGTAGTTTCGAGCCTTGGGGGATGGTCAGCGCCAGCCGTTGGCCGGGCTGGCGGAACACGCCGCCTTCGGCCACGCCCTGCGCCGGCCCGTCGTCGAAGGGCAGGCCGTCGAGGGTGCGCAGGAACGCCTGCCGGTCCAGCTTGCGGGGCGGGCCGGCGACGGGTGCCATGGCGGCGGCCGTCTGGATCAGTTGCAGCCGCTCGCCGCTCACGGGGTGGGTGCGCAGCCAATAGTCCATCATGGTTTCGCGCACCGGGCCGCTGATCCGCTGCTGCAGCACGGCGTCGCGCTCCAGAAGGGCGATGCCGCTGTGCATGCCCATCGGGTCCAGCCCCATGTCGGCCAGCACCTTGGTTCCCGTGACGTCGCTTTGATGTTCCTGCGCGCGGTCGAAGACGCGCAGGGCGAGGGTGCTGGAAAGGCCGAGCGCCTTGGCGACATCGGGAGCGATCGCGCCGAGCAGGCCCAGCGAGCCGCGCTGGCCGGTGCCGGTGGTGGCGTCGAACAGGCTGTGGCGGGCCATCACATGCCCGACCTCGTGGCCGAGGATGCCGATCAGTTCTTCCGGGCTGTTCATCAGCGCCAGAATCTGGCGGGTGACGAAGATGTTGCCGTCGCCCAGCGCCATGGCATTGACGGCGGGGGAGTCGATCAGCGTCACCCGGAAGCCGCCGGGCGGGGAGACCGGACGCGTCGCGGTGGAGACCGCCTCCATGCTGCGGGCCACGAGGTCGGCGGCCGGGCCGGTCATGGGCGCGCCTTCCTGGGCGATCACCTGCCGCCGGCCGGCGCTGTCGGCCGGGACGGCGGGAAGCGGCGGGGCGATGAAGGGCAGGTTGAACGGCATGCGCGGCAGGCCGGCGCCGCCCGCCTGCGGCAAGGGCAGCGGGAAGGGGAAGGGAAAGCCGGATTGTTGTGGCAGCGCCGGCGCCGCCAGCCCCACGCCGAGGCAGAGTGCGAGCAGCTTTGCCGCCGATCCTTTGCGACGGCCTTCGCCTGTGCTGCGCGCAATTCCTGTCATGCCCCGGCATCCTCTGCGGCTGGTGTGATTTTCCGGCGGTCGGCGAGCGCCAGCATGGCGGGCGTCGCCGTCAGATCGAAAAGGACGGCCGCCAGGATGGCGGCGCCGATCATGTTGGCCTGCTGCGCCGTCAGCGCGAAATCCGACTGGCCGAGCAGGAAGAAGCCGGCCGCCAGCACCAGGCTGGTGACGGTGATCGCCGGCCCCACTTCCGAGACGGTGCGGCGGCTGGCCTCGACCGGCGGCACGCCCTGGCGGACCAGACGGTCGTGGCGGAGGAAGATGTGGGTGGTGTCGTCCACCACGATTCCCAGCGCCACCGCCAGCACGGTGGTGGCCGCTAGGTTCATGGTGCCGGAGAACCAGCCCCAGGCGCCGAACACCAGGAACACCGGCAGCAGGTTGGGCATGAGGCTCAAGAGCCCCAGCCGCCAGCTTCTAAAGGCGATCATCAGGCAGAGCGTGATGCCGATGGCGGTGATCAGCGTTCCGCCGACGGTGGCCCGCAGGTTGCGGTCGCCGAGGCTGGCGAACACCACCGGCAGGCCGCCGGCCTCGGCCTCGCGCCCGGAATCGGCCACGGCCTTTCGGACGCCCGTGACGGTGGAGAGGATCGCGGCATTGTCCTTCTCCCGCATTTCCACCAGCCGCAGCAGATGGTCGCGGCGGCCGGCTTCGGTGGGGGTGGCGAGCCCGGCCGACTCCAGCATGGCCGGCGACGGCCGGCCGGAGGTGACCGCCTCCTGCACGAGCGTCGCGGGGAGGGCGAGGCTGGTTTCCTCCGGCGGGGCCGAGGCCAGCCTTGCCTCCAGCGCGGCGCGGGCGCTCGAAGGGCCGGTGACCCGGGCGACGCCGGGCGTCTGGGCGATGAGGCCGTCGAGCGCGGCTTCGGCCCTGAGGCCGGGATCGTCGCTGTCGCCGTTCCAGGCGGAGCCGGCGTTGCGCAGCGCCGTGTCGACCGGGCTGGCGACGGTGAACTGGCTGACCGCGCCATAGCCGGAATCCAGCCGGTCCAGCCCCTGGCGGAAGCTGGTGCGCTCGGAGAACCAGCCGGGCATGCTGTCGTGCAGCGTCATGACGCCGATGCCCGGAAGGATCAGCAGGCAGAGGAAGGCGGTGACGGCCAGCACCGCGTGCGGGCGCCGCGCGCTCCGGTCGGCGACTCCTTCGAACATCGGCTGCATCCAGCCGAAGCCGGAGCGGCGGCTGCTCTTCGTCAGCGGCAGCAGCGCCGGCAGGAAGGCGAGGGTGAAGACGAAGGCGAGGATGGCGCCGACGATCATCACCAGCCCCATGTCCTGCACCGCCGGCGAGGTGGAGAACAGCAGCACCGCCTCGCCCACCGCCGTCGTCAGGCTGGTGACGAGGATGGGCCAGAAATTGTGGTCGAGGCTGTGGCGCATGGCGTCGAGCGGCGGATGGCCGTCGAGCTGGGCGGAGGTGTAGCCGCTGACCAGATGCAGCGCCTCGGCGACCGCGAGCGTCGCCACCAGCAGCAGGCCCGAGAAGGCGAGGACGGTGGTGGTGACCCCCATCCAGGCGATGATCCCCAGCGCCGACGCCGAGGCGGCGACGACGATCATCAGCACCAGGAGCGCCTGCGGGACGGAGCGGAAGAGGAGGAACAGCAGCAGGAAATAGAGGCCGAGCGCCACCGGGGCGAGGCGGATGGCGTCGTCCACCAATATGTCGGCGAGCGAGCGGTCGAACATCGCCGCCCCCACCAGCTCCACCCGGTCCCCCGGGCGGAGGCCCTGCAGATCCTCGCGGGCTATCTCCACCTTGGCGAGGATCTCGTCCATCCGCGCTTCGCGCGCATGGCTTTCGTCGCCGAGGTCGGCGGCCAGCAGCACGAGGGCGCTGCTCTGGTCGCGCGCGACCAGCCGCCCGCCGATCCCCGGCAGCGCCGCCGCGTCGGCGGACATGCGCCGGAGGCCGGCGTCGTCGAACAGGCCGTCCGGGTGGATGAAGGGGACGACCGCCCAGGAGTCGCGCGGGCGAGCGCCTGCCGGGGCATCGGCGATCCGCACCAGCTTCTGCGCCGTCATCAGCGACTGGGGCTGCTCCACATGCGGGAAGCGGCTTGCCCGGTCGGCGAGCTTCGCCAGCTGCAGCATGGAGGTGGATTCGAACAGCTTGCCCGATTCCGGGACGTAGATCAGCGCCAGCTGCTCGCGGCCGCCGGCGGTGCGGTCGCGCAGCCGGTCGGCGACCTGCAGCTCCGGGTCGTCGAGATCGATGAACAGGCGATAGTCGTGCCTTATGTCCAGCCGGGTCAGTCCGGCGACGCAGATCGCCGTCAGTAGCAGCCCAAGCGCGAGCAGCCGCCAGCGCCGCTCGATCAGGGCATGCGCGATCCTTGCGGCCGTCCCTGCCGACGGCGCCCCGCCTTCCGGCTGCATCAGCTGCTGGCCAGAACGGTTTCCGTGTTCCCGTCGGGCAGGCGGCAGTAGCGGATGTCCGTCGTGTCCTGCTGCGCCTTCTGGCCTTCGCTGCGCAGGGTGGTGCGCGTGACCCAGCAGGGGACGGCGGCCTTCAGCGTGACGGTGTTCACCTGCCCGGCGGCCGCGGTTTGGGCGGCGGGATTCTCCGGCTCTTCCATGGCGGTCCAGCCCTTGGCCGGCACATAGCCGGCGGCGGCCTTGCCGTTTTCGGCATCCTCGCGCCCGACGAGGAGGTAGCGGCCGTCCGCCACCGAACCCATGACGAAGGCCGGCTTGCCGGCGGGAAGGGTGGCGCCGCCCTTCTTCGCGGGCGCCGGGGTGGCGGACATGGCGACCGTGCCGCCCGGGGCCTGCCACTTGGCGATGGTCGTCAGCGTCTCGGTCGGCCTGGCCACGCCGCCGGCGAAGGCCAGCACGACCTCCCGGTCCTCCAGCTCCACGGGCGTGACGGTGTCGGCGATGGCGCAGCCGTTGGTGAGGGAGACCGCCGCCGGCTGGCCGCTCAGCGCCGCCGCATAGGAGGCTTCGGTCAGCTTCTTCTCGGACTTCTCGTCCAGCTTCTTGCCGAGCGCCACGCCGAGGCTGCCGCCGGCGGCGGCAGCCGCGACGATGCAGCCGGTGTTGCCCTTGCCGCAGACGGCCTTGCCGATGAGCGTGCCGGCGCCGCCGCCCAGCAGGCCGAGCACGGCCTTGCCGGTGTTGGATTTCTTCTTCTTGGGCGGGGCCTTGGCCTGCTCCGCGCGCAACGCCTGCAGGCAGGGGGTTTCGGCTTCGGCCGTCTGCGCCCGCACATCGGTGGCGACTGCGGCCAGCATGGCCATCAGGCACAGCGCCGGACCTTTTATAACCATATCGTGATTGCCCCCAATCTGCTCGACAGCCGGGGCGCCCACCCTGGCCGGAAAGAAAGGGGCCCGCTTGCGCCGCCGCATCCCTTCCAGCCCGCGAAGGCCGCCCCGACTCAACCGGACTCTTGGTGAAAGACGCGAACTCTGTTGGCAAGCCGAAATATCGGCGATCTACGCCAATGTGCGGAATGGCTGACAAGTAGTTTTTCAATTTTATGTCCGTTTGACTTGCACCGCTGCTTTCGGCCACTGTCCGGCGCCCGCGAGGGCGTCGGGGGTTTCACGGTCCAATTCTGAAAACAGGGGCGATCATGCGGTTTCCATCGAGGATCAGGAAAGTCATGCGGGCGGCATCGGGCGGGGCCGCCGCCGGCCGCCGGTCTGGGCCGCCGGTCGCGGCGGCGCTTGCCATTCTGGGCGTCGCGGGGCTGGCATTCCCGGCCGCGGCGCAGCAGGCGGCACCCTCGCACGGGCGGGTCATCGGCCGTTCGGGAACCGATCTGGTTGCCTATGCCGCCAATCCCGCCTGCGGCCCGAAGGTGTCGGTCACCATCGTCGGCAAGGATCCGAAACTGTTCGAAGGGGCGGTCTCGCCCGCCGCGCGTTTCTTCGGCGGCGTGCGCGCCGGCCATGGCCTGACCTGCCCGCAGATGGGCCGGATGATCGCCCGGGGGCTCTACAACGAGCGGATCATGTTCTCCGCCATGGCCGACCGCAGCAACGACTGGGAAGCGGTCATCCTGGGGTCCGGCATCATCGACGCCGCGGCCGAGGACCGGCTGGCGAAGCAGGGCGGGCCATCGGACCAGTCGCAGTTCGTGAAGAACGCGGCCTTCCTGGATGCCGGCGAAGTCGTGAAGCTGTCCGCCAGCCACCCCTATCTCTGCCTCAACCGTGGCCCGTCGGGCTGCGAGGTGGTCGGCCAGTTCCAGCGCCGGGGCGCGCAACTGGTGTCGGTGAACCGCTACCGGGCCGGAAGCGGCGCCACCGAGGCGATCGTCAGCACGCCCACCACGCTTTCCGGCGGGCTTCTGTGCGGCGACCCCGCCGAGTCGACGGTCAGCATCGAGAATCCGCGCCTCGATCCGTCGGCGCGGCAGGACATGGCCGAGCAGATTGCCGCCCAGTTTCGGCAGAACGGCCGGAGCTGCACCGGCTTCCAGGGCAAGGCGGGCGGCGCGCTTTCGATGGCGGCGTTCGGGCCGAGCGGCCGCAAGCTGCGCGACTCCTCGACGGCGGTGCAACTGGCGGGGCGGCCCAACCTTTCCGTTCCGCAATGAGGCGCGCAGGCGGGGGCGCGGCTCTTATCGCTGCGGCGGTCCTGCTTGCGGGGGCGCCGGCCTTCGCGCAGCGCAAGGGCGATCCGTCGGCCGCCGCGCGGGCGGAGGCCGAGAAGACGGTCGCCGCGCTGGAGAACCGGGCCTGCCCGGCGCCGGGGGACCGGGGCTATGTGGGCGGGGCCGAGGATGCGGCGAAGCTGGCGCAGGGAATCCGCGGCGAGGCGGCGGGGATCGCGCAGCTGCAATCCACCCTGCGCGCCATGGCGGCCGACCCGAATGTGGATGCCGCCAGCCGGCCGATGCTGACGGCGCTTGGCAACTGGTCGATCGTCGCCGCCGCCGCGCGGGCGTCGCTGCTGCAACTGGCGTCCACCGCGCAGGCGGACACGCGGGTGGCGCCCGGCGCGCCGCATCCGCTGGAGCCGCTGCTGTCGCACGAGGCGCAGTTGCAGCAGTGGCGGCAGGGGCTGGCCGACGGGGGGGCGCAGGCGACGTTCGCGCGCCTTTCCGCCCGGGTGGCGCAGTGCCGGGCGGAGCTGGGCGGCGCGATCTTCGCGGCCAACGAGCCGGCTTTCCAGCAGGCCGTCGCCGGCGCTTCCAGCTCGGGCGCGCTTCGCCTGCTGGGGCAGCAGTATCGGCTGGACCAGGACGGCGGGCAGCACCCTTCCGTCTCCGCCTACCGGACGCGCCTTGCGGAACTGGTGAACCGGGAAACCCGCACGGCGCGGGCGCCGGCGGCCGCGCCCACCGCTTCGGCCGCGCGGCCGGCCGGGCCCACCTCGGCGCAGGTGGCGACCGTTTCCCGCTTCGTCGCCGCCTCCAACCGCCAGAACGAAGCCGCCGCGCTTGCTGAACTGGCGGACGATGTGGTGCTGGTGTCGCCCAACGGCACCTATCGGGGGAAGGCGGCGGTGCGGCAGGCGGTGCAGGCGAACGCCCATATGGGGCGCGGCGAGATGCAGAAGCCGGTGGTGCAGGGCAGCGAGATCGTCGCCCTGGGGTCGGTGGGCAGCTTTCGCATGCGCACGCGATTCACCGTCAATTCCGCCGGCAAGATCAGCCGGATGGTGACGACGCTGGCCTGATCAGCTTGCGCCGCCGAGGCCGAAGGCCATCCAGCCCATATGGTCGGCGAGGATGGCGAGGCCGATGCCGATGAGCGCGAGGCCGCCCAGAAGCTCCGCCTTCTTGCCGAAGCGGGCGCCCACGGCCTTGCCGATCAGCATGCCGATGGTGGTGAGGATGAAGGTGGAGACGCCGATGGCGGCGGCGATCACCCAGATGTTGGCGCCGAGGAAGGCGAGGCCGACGCCGACCGCCGCCGCGTCTATGCTGGTGCCGATGGCGGTGGCGATGAGGGCGAGCGGGCCGGCGTTGCGCGGCCGGGCCTCTGTTTCCGGGCTGTCTTCGGCGTGGCTGTCTTCGGAAAGCGCTTCCTTCACCATATGGCCGCCGACGAGGGTGAGGAGGGCGAAGGCGATCCAGTGGTCGACCCGCTCGACATAGCCGGCGGCGACGGTGCCGGCCGCCCAGCCGAGGATGGGGGTGATGGCCTCGATCACGCCGAAGACGAGGCCGGCCTTCAGCGCCGCCTTCAGCGTCGGCCGGTGCGCGGCGCCCCGGCCGACGGCGGCGGCGAAGGCGTCGGTCGACATGCTGATCGACAGGATGACGATGGCGATCGGGGTCATTTCGATCAGGCTTTCCACCGGGCGACGAGACGCGCTTCCCACGCCGGCCGGTGCGGCCGTGAGAGGCGCTGGTCTCGCCAGGCGGATGCTCCGCTGAACGCGCCACGCGGCCGAAGCCACGATCATGTTGACGCGATCCCGGCGATTTCGGCTCGCCGGAGGCTACTCCCCAACAGGAATGGCAGGCTTTAGCGCAGCGCGGCGGGGCGGGCAAGCTTTGGCTTGCCCTGCGGGCGGTTTCTGCCGGGCAAGGCGGTGGGGGGAGGAAAGCTGGCCCCGGGTCAAGCCCGGGGTGACGGGGGAGGGGTGGGAGTGGGGGTGGGGTGGGGGAGTGGGGGTGTCAGCCGCCGGCTATGCCGGATACCAGGCGATGGACGATGGCGGTGGCGGCTTCGGCGTCGAGCTTCTGTTCCAGCCGCAGGCGGCGCCACATGTCCATGCTCATCACCGCGTCCAGGGCTTCGATGAGTTGGGCGTCGGTGGCGAGCGCCGGCGGCAGCAGGGCCTGGAGGATGGCGCGCAGCTCCTGCTGGATCGCCGCATGCTCCGTCTGCAGCACCGGCGAGCCGTGGCGGTGGATGGCGGCGGCCGCCAACAGCCAGAGGATTTCCTCGAACACCCGCGCGCGCCGGTCGACGAGGGCGTGGAGCCGCGCCTCGGGCGTGTCGCCGGCGAGCGGCATCTGGCGGACCGGCTCCACCTTGTCGCGCATGATCGCATGGATCTCGCGATAGATCCCCTCCATGTCGGAGAAGAGGCGGAAGACGGTGCGGCGGCCGACCCCGGCGCGGTTGGCGATCGCCTCGGCGCTGGGGGTGAGATCACCTTCCTTCACCAGGGCGATCATCGCCTCGACGATCCGGCGGCGGCTGTCGAGGGAGCGACGGCGGCGGCCGTCCGGTTCGGGCCGGGCGGTCGGGCGGAGGGCGGCTTCGCTGGACATGGCGGCATATTGGCGGAATTTTGGTGGCCTGTCACTATTGGCCCTTTATGTGCCATAAATGGCGGATCGGAAGCCGGCCACGGGAGGGTGGATGAAGAAGCGCCGGCTTCCGCTGGGGCAATGAAGCCACAGGCTTTCTGGCGGCGATGGGGCGGAATGTGTAGATGGGGAAAGGATTCCGCCCCGCTGGATGGGTGGAGAGGAGATCGACGACATGCCCCGCACCGCTCTTTTGATCCTGCCCGCGCTGGTCGTGGCGCTGCCGCTTTCCGCCCAGACTCCTCCTTCTTCTCAGATGCCGGCGGCGGCCAAGGGCGGCGCGCAGCCCGGCCGCTTCTGGGAGGCGGTGGACGCCAACAAGGATGGAGTCATCACCCGCGAGGAGTGGATCGCCGCCGGGCGCAACCCGGACGGTTTCGCGATGATGGACCTGAACAAGGACGGGAAGGTGACCCGCGAGGAAGGCCGCGCCGCCATGCAGAAGGCGATGCAGATGCGCAATATGTGAAGCGCTACAAAAGCCAGTCGATCGGCAGCAGCGCCAGCAGCTTCAGGATCGTGCGCTGCAGCGGGCCGCTGTTCGGCTCCTTCAGGAGCAGGCTTCGCTTGCCATCGGCTTCGTCGAGCCACATCAGGCTCCGGCCGTCGGCGGACAGACGCACTTCATAGGCCGCCTCCCCGCCCTCCTCGTCGAACATCGCCTGCAGCGCGCCTGCGAGGCGGGGGCTGTCGATCAGGAAGCCCAGTTCGGTGTTGAGGCTGGCCGAGCGGGGATCGAAGTTGAAGGAGCCGACGAAGATTCGCGCGCCGTCCAGCGCGAAGGTCTTGGCGTGGAGCGACGACCCCGAAGCGCGGAAGACCGGACGGGAGATGCTGCCCGAACCGCTGGGGGTGAGCTTGAGGCTGGCCTTGCCTTCGCCCTTCAGTTCGTAGAGCCGCACGCCGCCTTCCAGCAGCGCCCGGCGGTGCTTGGCGTAGCCGGCGTGGACCACCGCCACATCGGTGGCGTTCAGGGCGTTGGTGAGGACCGACACCTCCACCCCGCCGCGCGCCAGGGCGGTGAGCTGCGCCGTTCCGCTGGTGGTGGGAACGAAATAGGCCGAGACCAGCGCCAGCCGCTGTTCCGGATTGCCGAGCAGGGGCAGCAGGCGGCCAATCAGCAGGTCGCTGTCCCGCGCCTTGCCCAGCCCCTTCGCCGGATCGTCGCTGACCATCTGCACCGCCGTCCATTCGAAATCCGAGCGGCCGGATGCGAGTTCGCGGGCGGCCAGTTCGCGGGCGATGAGGCTTTCGCGCACCATATGCTCATAGGCCTGGGCGCGGCCTTGCGCCTCTGCCGAGGCGGGGGCGATCGCGACGGGTTCGCCGGCAAGACGCAGGATGCGGTCGGCCGGATAGGCGGATTCGCTTTCCCAATAGCGGTCGAAGTCCGCCGACAGCCGGGGGACGACGGCGCCTGCCGCCAGCACGTCCAGATCGACGAACAGGCTCTCCTGGCTGGCGCCGAAATATTCGTCGCCGATGTTGCGGCCGCCGATGATGGTGGCCTGGTTGTCGGCGGTCAGGCTCTTGTTGTGCATCCGCCGGTTCAGGCGGAAGAAGTCCATCGCATAGCCCAGAAGCTTCGGGCGGCGGATGGTGAAGGGGTTGAACAGCCGCACCTCGATATGCGGGTGGCGGTGGAGGAAGGCCAGTTCCCGGTCGAGCCCGGAGGTGCCGTTGTCGTCCAGCAGCAGGCGGACGCGGACTCCGCGATCGGCGGCCTTGCGCACCTCCTCCAGCAGCAGCCGGCCGGAGACGTCGGCGCGCCAGATATAATATTGCAGGTCCAGGCTGCGTTCGGCCTTGCGGATCAGCAGCATGCGGGCGGCGAAGGCCTCATGCGCGTCTGACAGGGGGAGGATGCCGGAAAGGCCGGGATGGGCGGCGGCGAGCGGCGCGAGGAGGCGGCCGAGGCTGGTGTCCGCGGTGTTGCCGAGCGCGGCGGAGGCGGGACGGTCGGCAAGCGGCGGCAGCGGCCGGAGCAGGCGCAGGATCCACCCCAGGGCCAATATGCCGAGCGCGAGGCAGGCGAGGAGCAGGAGGAAGCGCATGGCTTGAGGGAAAGCCGATTGCGGGGCGGTTGGCAACCTTGCGCAAGGGCGGGGTGGGGGCGGTCTGCGGGGCTGGGCCGCGCCTTCGGCCCGTGCTCCGGGCTTCGGCTTTCTTCTTGAAGCGCAGCGCCGTCGAAAAAGCCCCGGGTCTGTTTGCGCGTGGGAGAATCGGACAATCATGGTAAATGACCGGCAGCTTTTGCTGACGGGGGCGTTCTGCAATGCTTGAGGCGGATCATCTGGACGATCTCTATGCGGCGATCGACGATGAGGATGCGTTCGGCCGGCTGCCTTCAACGCTTGCCCGGATGGCGCACTCCCGATCTGCGCTGATCTATCGGTTCGGGGCGGACGGTGCGTGCCAGATCGAGTCCTACTGCCATTTCTCGCCCGAGATGAGCGCTGCTTATGTGGGCCATTTCGCCCTGAACAACCCCTGGGCGACGCGCGTTCGGTCTTTCGGGCTGGTGGGCCGGGCCGTGGCGCTTTGCCCCTATGTGCCGGAGCGGGAGTTGCTGGAGAGCGCGCTCTACCGCGACTTCTTCCACTATCATGGAGACGATACCGGCCGCTGCCTGGGCGGGGAATATGTGCTGGGGGACAGCCGGCTGATCATCGCCACGCATCGCGCGCTTGGTGCCGAGGCCTATGGGGAGGCGGACGAGGCGGGAATGGACCGGGCCTTGCGGCATGTCCGCCGGGTTCTGGCGGCGCGCGACCTGCTGGGGGGGCTGCGCCGCGAAGGGGATTTGCTGAGGGCGCTGATCGAGCAGGCGGGGCGGGCGATCCTGGTGGTGGGGCCGGGGCTTTCCATCCGCTTTTGCAGCGAGGCGGCCGAGCGGCTGCTGGCGGCCGGAGATGCGCTGCGGCTGCGCGAGGGCCGGCTGCGGCTGCGCGGGACGGGGCAGGGCCGCGCGCTTTTGCGGGCGATCGACGATGTGCTGGCCCGGCGGGCCGGCGTGCCCTCCCACCTGCTGCTGCCCCGGCCGGACGGACGGCCGCCGCTGGAGGTGGCGGTGATGCCCTTCGCGCTGGAGGGGCGGAGCCTGTGCGCGCTCTCCATCACCGACCCGGAGGCGCGGGTGCGCGACGGCTGGGCGGCGATCGCGCAGCGCTTCGCGCTTTCGCCCGGCGAGCTGGCGCTGGCGCGAGGGTTGCATGCCGGGCGGACATTGGCCGAGATCGCCGGAGAGCGGGGACGGTCGGTGGAGACGCTGCGGAGCCAGTTGAAATCCCTGTTCCTGAAGACGGACACCAGCCGCCAAAGCCTGCTGCTGGCGAAGCTGGAGGCGATGTTGCGGACGGTTTGAACGGTTGGGGCGGTTTGAGGGAACCGGGCAGCCCCCGCGTCGCCCCGGGCTTGACCCGAGGTGAGGGGGGTTGGAGGCAATTGCCGACATCGAATTCAAACTGAGCCGCTGCCAGAAAATATCGTCCGATTTCACCCATATGGGTGATGGATCGCGGAGGCTGTGAATGCGACTCCCCGCCTACATCCATCGGGATGAACAGCGGGAGACGGGGCATATGTTTATCAGCAAATTCACGCATTCGTTCGTCGTGGCCGCAGCGCTGCTGGCCGGCACGACCTTGGCGACGCCGGCCGCGGCTGTCACTTTCACGAATCTGTTCCACTTCAGCGGGTCGGATGGGGCAAATCCCTATGCTGGCCTGGTCGCCGATGCTGCTGGCAACCTCTATGGAACGACATCTGGTGGCGGCGCGAACGGCCTTGGCACGGTGTTCAAACTGGGCCCGGACGGCAGCCACAGTGTGCTGCACAGCTTCAGCTGGTCGAATGGCAGTAGCCCCGATGCTGGTTTGATTTTTGACGCCGCGGGCAATCTCTACGGAACGACACGCGCGGGCGGCGCGAACGGCTTAGGCACAGTGTTCAAGCTTGGCACGGGCAGTAGCCACAGCCTGCTACACAGCTTCGATGGGACGAACGGGAGTGCGCCCTATGCTGGTCTAATTGTGGATGTCATAGGCAACCTCTACGGCACGACAGTCATGGGCGGCGCGAATGGCTATGGCACAGTATTCAAGCTTGGCACGGGCGGTAGCCACAGCCTGCTACACAGCTTCGATAGAACGAACGGAGGCAATCCCACTGCTGGCCTGATCGCTGACGCTTCCGGCACCTTCTATGGGACGACAGGCTACGGTGGCGCGAACGGCTATGGCGCGGTGTTCAAGCTGGGCGCAGACGGTAGCTACAGTCTGCTACATAGCTTTAATGGGTCGGATGGGAACAATCCCGATACTGGCTTGATCGCCGATGCTGCTGGCAACCTCTATGGAACAACACGTAGCGGCGGCGCGAACGGCCTTGGCACTGTGTTCAAGCTTGGCGCAGATGGCATCTACAACCTGTTGCACAGCTTCGACGGATCGGATGGGCGTTATCCCACTGGCCTGATCCTTGATGCCGTCGGCAACCTGTATGGCACCACTGGAACAGGCCGCGGGGCTGAGACCGACCATGGAACAGTGTTCAAAATTGACAATGATGGCGTCTACAGCCTGCTGTATAGCTTCAATGGGTCGGATGGGCGCAATCCCATCGGCAATCTGATCGCCGATGCCTCCGGGAACCTTTATGGCACAACATATGGCGGTGTAATCGGCAACTATGGCACCATTTTCAAGCTGAGCGATACGGGCTTTGTTGTGCCCGACATTCCTGAACCTGCTACCTGGACGATGTTGATTGCCGGCTTCGGACTTGTGGGCGTGGCCATTCGCCGGCGCCGGGAGCAGGCCGCCGCCTGAATCCTGACCAGCGGGTCATACGTAATCCATCGGGATAGAGATCTCCGAAGCTCTCCCGATGGAGATTTCTTACGGGAGATATTCATGAACCAGTCTTTGAGGAACTTATTCTCGTGCCTGCTTCTGGCCCTGTCGGGAATCATTATCTGGACAGAGCCTGCCAAACCCGAAGTATTTTGTGTCACCAGCACACACGCGCGCGCTGGTTCGGGCTGCTTTGCGGCCAAGACAATGGCGGATGGCGCGGGCCACATGCGAACGGTTGGAACGTCGACTCTCGCAAATTGGTCAGCCAACAATGGGTGGCCGGTTACCGGGAAATTATCCCTGCACTGCACAAAACCCGGTTGGTTTGCGACCGCCTACGGCGCACCGGAACTTGTATTCGGCTTCAGACACCAGGCAGTCGGGTTTTCGTGCGGCTCTTCCTCAAGACTGGATGCGGAAATGGAAGCCTTCGCTCAGTGCGAAAGGGCTGGCCGAAATTGCAGAAAAATCGTCGAGTTATACTCTGCATATGATGATGGTAAAACCTATCCATCACAGCCAGTCAATGGCGAATTCTTTGATTTCGCATCTAAAGATATAAAAACATGCTCATATGTTGGAGGAAATCCGGCATGGCAAACTATTAATTCTACACCATGTTCAATAAATAGATAAAAATAGGAAATGGAGAAAAAATGAAAAATTCTTCATCATCTGGAAATACGTTTCGCAATATTATCACATTCGCAATTTTAATCGGACCAAGTGCGGCACATGCGCAGAAGGTTTGCAGTAATGGTACCGTTGTTCCACATCATGTCCAATGTGGAACTGACGGCATACCTTCCGGTGCTCAACAAGATGCCGCATGGCGGGCTGCGGCTATCAAGGAAGCGGACGAGGCTCTGGCGCGAATGAATGCAGAACGGCGGCGCAAAGCCCAGGAATCCCATGAAAAAAGCAAGGCGGCAGCGGATGCTTTTACGAAAGCATTCATGGGAGCGATAGTCGGCAACAATGACGATAATGATGACGTAGAGAATGAGCCCTATTGATTAACGTCGAGGCGTGACTGTGCGCGTATGATGGTTCGGGAGGTTCGTTGACGACGATTCGTGTCAGCGCAGCAGGCGGTGTTCGGGATTGGCTTCGGCGAACGCCTGAGAGTTTTTATTGGTTGCGAGGCCCGGCCGGATCGGAACCGGGTGTGGGCGTCCGGCGTGCGGGGGGGATTTCTCCCCGCACGTTTGGTTTTTGGGGGGGTGGGATTGGGGCTTGTGTTTGCGGCTCGCCCCCACCCCAACCCCTCCCCTGCAGGGGAGGGGCTTTTTCCTTTTCCCTATTTGTAGAGGGCGTCGAGCCTGGGGCCGTAGGCCTTCTTCAGGATGTGGCGGCGGATCTTCAGGCTGGGGGTCATCTGCTCGTTCTCGACCGTGAAAGGGGCGTCGGCGAGGATCACGCGGCGCACCTTCTCGATCACCGAGATTCCGGCGTTCACCCGGTCCACCGCCGCCTGCATGGCGCGCTGGAACTCCGGATTCTGGCGCAGGGCGGAAGGCTCCACCCCATGTTTCGCCGCCCATTCCAGCATGAACTCATTGTCGGGCACGACCACGCCGACGAGATAGGGGCGCTTGTCGCCATAGACCATCGCCTGGGCGATCTCGTCCTGCAAGGTCAGCATGCCCTCGACGCGCTGCGGGGCGACATTGTCGCCCTTGTCGTTGACGATGATGTCCTTCTTGCGGTCGGTGATGACGATGTGGCCGTCTTCGTCCAGCAGGCCGATGTCGCCCGTCATCAGCCAGCCGTTGGGGGTCAGGACGCGGGCGGTTTCTTCCGCATTTTCCCAATAGCCGTGCATCACCAACTCGCCGGCGACGAGGATCTCGCCGTCCTCGGCGATGCGGACCTCCGTGTCTTTCAGCGGCGGGCCGACCGTGTGCATCTTGATCCGGGCGCCGGGGCGGTTGCAGCTGATGACCGGGCCGGCCTCGGTCTGGCCATAGCCTTGCAGCAGGGTGACGCCGATGGCGTCGAAGAAGAAGCCGACTTCCGGGCTCAAGGGCGCGCCGCCCGAGACCATCGCCTTCAGCCGGCCGCCCATCCGCTCGCGGATCTTGCGGCGGAGCGTGCGCTCGACGAGGAAGTCCACGGGCTTGTCGAAGAAGGAAAGGCCGCCATTGTCGTAGCGCTTGCGGCCGATGCGCTGCGCCGCGTTCAGGAGGCGCGGGGCGAGGCCGCCCTGCTTCTCGATCTCCTTCACCATGCGGGTGCGCAGCACCTCGAACAGGCGGGGGACGACGACCATGATGGTCGGCGATACTTCCTGGATGTTGGCGGCGAGCTTTTCGAGGCTTTCGGCGTAGTAGATCTGCCCGCCGAGCGCGATCGGCAGATACTGGCCGGCGGTGTGTTCATAGGCGTGGCTGGGCGGCAGGAAGGAGAGGAAGGTTTCCTGCCCCGTTTCCGGCGGGAAATCGTTGAAGATGATGTCGGCGCAGCCGGCCACATTGTGCAGGATGGCGCCATGGTGCTGCATCACCCCGCGCGGCACGCCGCCGGTGCCCGAGGTGTAGATGAGGCAGGCGAGGTCGGCGCGGCGCATGCCGGCGTCGGCGCGGACCTTGGCGACATCGCCCTTGTATTTCGCCAGCAGCGCTTCGGCGTGCAGCAATTCCACCTGCGTGGCCGCCTGGCCGACCGCCAGCGGCTCGAAGCCGATGATGTGGCGGCAGTGGCTGGACTGGTAGGCGGCCTCCAGCAGCGGGCGGGCGAGCTTCGCCGAGGAGACGATGGCCGCGACGGCGCCGGAATTCTCGAGGATGTGCAGATGGTCGCGCGCGGTGTTGGTGGTGTAGGTGGGGACGGTGATTCCGCCGGCCGCCATGATGCCGAGATCCCAGAGGCAGAATTCCGGGCGGTTTTCCGAAACCAGCATCACCCGGGAGCCGGGCTTCATGCCCTGATCCTGAAGCGCGGCGGCGATCGTCGCGACGGTTTCGGCGGCTTCCGCCCAACTGATCGAGCGCCAGGCTCCCTCCTGCTTGCGCCAGAGGAAGGGGGCGCTGCCGCGCCGTTCCGCCTGGGCGAAGAACATCTCGACCAGGTTCGGCCACTTCTCGATTCCCGTTTCGGCCGCGAGGCTTTCGGCAAGCCTCAGGCGTTCGGCTTCGGCGATATCGGCCTTGCTCATCCCGTCACTCCCCAGTTGCGGCTGCTGCCCCTGACACGGGCGCTCCCAGCGCCTGCCCCTCGCTGCGCGGATCCGCCGCGCCGCGCCAGCCGTCCCCGACCCTCTGGACGGCATTTCCCTTGAGCGGCAAGGTTGCCGCCTGAACATTCCGGTGCCCGAGCGCCTGCAGGCCGGCGGCCATGCCGGCGAGGCGGGTGCCTTCCTCGTAACGCAGGCCGCGCCGGTCGGCGTAGATCTGCGGGAAGGCGAGCGCCTGCTCGACGGGGAGGCCCCAGTCGAGATGGGCGATGATGGCCTTCGCCACCTGTGCGATGATGGTGGCGCCGCCGGCGGCGCCGAAGGCGGCGACCGGATTGCCCGCCTGATCGTAGACGATGGTGGGCGCCATGGAGCTGCGCGGGCGCTTGCCCGGCAGCACGGCGTTGAAGCTTTCCGACCCGTCCGCGCGGCGGGGGTCGAGATCGAAGTCGGTCAACTGGTTGTTGAGGAGGAAGCCGGCGGCGACCAGCCCCGAGCCGAACGGGCCTTCGATGGTGGAGGTGAGCGTCGCCACATTGCCGGCGCTGTCGGCGGCGACGATGTGGCTGGTGGAGGGGATGTCCGCGAGCTTCTGCGGCTTGCGCGGCGCGGCGCCCTTCGGCACCCCGGCCTGCGCCGAGGGCATCGCCCGGTCGAGGCGGATGAGGGCGCTGCGGGCGGCGATATAGTCGGGCGCGATCAGGCCCTCGGTCGGGACCGGGGCGAAGTCGGCGTCGGCGCCATAAGCCTCCCGGTCGGCGTAGGCGAGGCGCTGGCTTTCGGCGAAAAGATGCTGGGAGAGGAGATTGTCCGGCCCGAGCTTCGCCATGTCGAAGCGTTCGAGCTGCTTCAGGATCTGCAGCACGGCGGTGCCGCCGGACGACGGCGGCCCCATGGAGCAGATCTTCCAGCGGCGGTAGGGGGCGCAGAGCGGCGGGCGCTCGGTCGCCTGATAGGCGGCGAGGTCTTCCGCCGTCAGCGCCGCCGGGTTCTGGAAGGCGTTGGCGACGGCCTTCGTGATCTCCGCGCCGATCGGGCCTTTGTAGAAGGCGTCCGGGCCTTGGGCGGCGATGGTTTCCAGCGTCGCCGCCAGTTCCGGTTGCTTCAGCACATGGCCAATGGGCCATGGCTCGCCATCGGCGTCGAGGAAGATGCGGGCGGCGGCCGGGTCGGCGCGGAGCATCTGCTTGCGGCTGTCGGCGAAGCGGTTGTAGCGCGGGGTGACGGGGAAGCCTTCGCGCGCCTGGCGGATGGCCGGGGCGAACAGCTCCGCCCAGGGGCGCTTGCCCCAGCGCTTGTGCGCTTCGGCGATGAGCGCGACGGCGCCGGGGACGCCGACCGAATAGCCGCCGGGGACGGCCGTCTGGAAGGGCATCGGTGTTCCGTCCGGCAGCAGGAAGCGGGTGGGGCCGGCGGCGGCCGGCGCGCGCTCGCGGCCGTCTAGGCTGTGGGTCGTGCCGGTGGCGGCGTCGTGCCAGAGGAGAAAGCCGCCGCCGCCGATGCCGCTCGACTGCGGCTCGACCACAGTCAGGGCGATCATCATCGCCAGCGCGGCGTCGGCGGCGTTGCCGCCCGCCCGCAGCAGTTCGGCGCCGGCGGCGGCGGCGAGCGGATCGGCCGCGCTGGCGATCTGCGGGGCGCTTGCGACCGTGCCGATGGGCTCGCGGCGGAGGGTGGCGGAGCCGGGTTCGTAGAAGCTGGTGGCAGGCGCCGTGTCGACTCTTGCCGCGGCCGCGACCGTCTGCGCCGATGCCGGCCCCGTGATCGCGAGGGAGGACAGCGTGGCGAGCCCCAGGGCCGCCAGCAGCGGGATGCGAACCATGAATGCCTTCCTAGGCAAGCCGGCCGGCGGGCTCAAGCCCGCATGTCCACTCCGACCGCATCCGCGACGGATGCGAAGCCGTCGCGCCGCAGAAGGGCGGCGAGGCCGGTGGCGATGCGGGCGGCGAGGCCGGGGCCTTCGTAGACCATGGCGCTGTAAAGCTGGACGGCGGAAGCGCCGGCGCGGATGCGGGCGTAGGCGTCGTCGGCCGAGGCGATTCCGCCGGCGCCGATCAGCGGCAGCCGCGCGCCGAGTCGGCGGCGGAAGGCTTTCAGCACGGCGAGCGCCGGGGCTTTCAGCGGCTCGCCCGAAAGGCCGCCGCTTTCGCAGGCGTGGGGGGAGCGGAGCGTCTCCGGGCGGGCGAGCGTGGTGTTGGAGACGATGAGGGCGGCGAGGCGGCTGGCGAGCGCGGCCTCGGCGATGGCGTCGATCTGGGCGTCGTCGAGATCGGGGGCGACCTTCAGGAACAGGGGCGGGCCCTGTTCGCCGCGGGCTTGCGCCGCTGCGGCCAGCAGTTCGGGCAGCGCCTCGCCCTGAAGGCCGCGCAGGCCCGGCGTGTTGGGGGACGAGATGTTGAGGGTGATCCAGGCCGCCCGGTCGCGGACGGCGCGGACGCCCGCCACATAATCGGCGATGCGGTCGGCCGAATCCTTGTTGGCGCCGACATTGACCCCGAGCCGCGGGTGCAGCCGGATTCGCGGCAGCGCCGCCTCCAGCCCGCCGTTGTTGAAGCCCAGGCGGTTGATGACGGCCCGATCCTCCACCAGCCGGAAGACCCGGGGCTTCGGGTTGCCGGCCTGCGGCCGGGGCGTGAGGGTGCCGACCTCCGCGAAGCCGAAGCCCAGCCCCAGCATCTGCCGCCAGACGCGGGCGTCCTTGTCGAAGCCAGCGGCGAGGCCGATGGGAGTCGGGAAGGCGAGGCCGGCGAATTTCGTTTCGAGGACCGGGTCCGCCGCCGGGCCGCTTGCCGGTGGCAGGCGGGACAGGGCGGACAGCGTGAGGTTATGCGCCGTTTCCGGCTGCAAGGCGAAAAGCGCGGGGCGGAGAAGGCCGAACATCGACTGCGCGCTTAGGCGGAGGACGACTCCATCACAAGTCCGTCACGGGTGGACATGGGGAAGATATGCTGCGGAACCTGTAATAATAATTTACAATCCAGGCCAGCGGCAAAAACACAATCGACTGAAATAAAAGGCGAAATTCGATCGGCACGGGGTTTGCTACGTGAGGCCGGCAAGGCCGCCTGGGCTGGCGGCCATATAATGGAGGGCAATCCATGTTCGTGAAGAATATCCTCGGCCTTGGCGCCGTGGCGCTTGGTCTTGCGCTGGTGCCGAGCCAGGCTTCCGCGCAATCCTGCGTGGGCAATTGCGGCGTGGCCGCGCCGAACGGCGATGTGACGGCTCCGCCGGAATTCGGCCCGACCTATCGCTATGTCAGCACCAATGGCGGCGAGACCGCCGTCGGCCGGCTTCCGGGCGTCGGCGGCACCAACGGCTCGCTCTACACCACGGCGAGCTTCGAAGCGGCGGCCGGTTCGGAACTGGTCTTCTACTTCAACTTCATCACTTCGGACGGGACGAGCAACTTCCCCGACTATGCCTGGGCCTCGCTGAATCTCGGCGCCGATGCCCTGGTGCTGTTCACCGCCCGCACCGTGACGGGCGGCGCGGACACGGTTCCGGGCTTCGGTCTTCCCGGCCTTGCCGACGGTGTGGTGCTGACCCCCGGCAGCACGCCGATCCAGCCCGGCCTCACGAACTGGGCGCAACTCGGCGGTTCGTCGGGCAACTGCTATCAGGGGCTGGGCAACGGCTGCGGCAGCACCGGCTGGATCAAGTCCACCTACACGGTGACCACCGCCGGCATCTACACGCTGCAGTTCGGCGCCACCAACTTCGGCGACAGAAACTATGACACCGGCCTCGCCTTCACCGGAATCCAGATCGACGGCGAAATCGTCGACCCGACGCCGGGCGTGCCCGAGCCCGCCACCTGGGCGATGATGATCCTGGGCTTCGGCCTGGTGGGCTTCGCCGCCCGCCGCCGCCAGACCCGCGCCGCCGCCTGATCGGCGAGCGGAACGGAAATCGGGATCGCCCCGCGAAGGCCTGAGGGCTTTCGCGGGGCGATGCTGTTTCGAGGGGCCTGTTTCGAGGGAGAGGCTTGCGCGAGGGCGGCGGGCCGGCGATTGTTCCGGCATGCTGAAATCCATCGCCCCCCTGTTCGCCCTTCTCCTTTCCACCGCCGCGCTGCCGGGGGCCGTTGCCGCCCAGCCGGCGCCCGCCACGGCGGAAGCGACCGCCCAGGCGGATCGGGCGCTGGCCGCGCTCTTCGATCGCTACGACAAGGCGACGCTGGCCCGATCGCCGCAGGCCAAGGCCTATCGCGGCGTGCGTGACGGCGACTATGGCAAGTGGAACGACCCTTCGGACGCGAAGGCGGCGGCCGACCTAGCCGAGGATGTGGCCTTTCTGGCCGAAATGCGCCGAGACTTCGCCCAGGCGCCCTTGAGCGCGGATTCGCGCCTGTCCTACCGTCTGTTCGAAAAGCAGATGGAGCGCCGCGTGGCGGCGGCGAAATACCGCGACCTCGATCTGACGTTCGACCAGATGAACGGGGCGCAGAGCGGGCTGCCGGCCTTTCTGATCAACATCCACCGCATCGGCAATGTCGCCGAGGCGGAAGCCTATCTGGAGCGGCTGCGCGGGCTGGGGCCGCTGATGGACCAGCTGGTGGCGATTTCCGCGAAGCGGGCGCAGGCGGGGGCGGCCGCGCCGGCGTGGGTCTATCCGCATGTCGTCAACGACGCGCGCGCCCTGCTGAAGGGCGCGCCCTTCGAGGCGGGGGCGGATTCCAGCCTGCTCGCGGATTTTCGCGGCAAGGTGCAGGCGCTGAAGCTGCCGGCGGCCGAGGAGGCCCGGCTGGTGGCGGAGGCGGAAAAGGCGCTGCGCGATGGGGTGGGGCCGGCCTATCGGCGGCTGATCCCGGCGATGGAGGCGGAAGCGAAACTGTCCCGTCCGGGCGATGGCGTGGGGCGGCTGGCCAGTGGCGCGGACTATTATGCCGAGCGGCTGCGTTTCCACACCACCACCGGCATGACGCCCGACGAGGTGCACCAGCTGGGGCTGGACGAGGTGGCGCGAATCCATGGCGAGATGCGGGCGCTGATGCCGGCGCTGGGGGTGAAGGGCGACCTGCCGGACCTGTTCGCGCATGTGCGGGCGAGCGATGCGCTGTTCTTCCCGGATACCGAGGAAGGGCGGGCGGCCTATCTGCAGCAGGCCGAGGCGGCGCTGGCGCGGATGGAAGCGCGTTTGCCCGAGGCCTTCTCCACCCTGCCCAAGGCGCCGCTGGTGGTGAAGCGGGTGGAAGCCTTCCGGGAGAAGTCCGCCGGCAAGGCCTTCTACAGCCGGCCGGCGCCCGACGGCTCGCGGCCGGGCACCTATTACGCCAATCTCTACAATATGCGGGAAATGCCGAAATATGAGATCGAGGCGCTGGCCTTCCACGAGGGGCTGCCGGGGCACCATTTGCAGCTTGCGGTGCAGACGGAACTGAAGGATGTGCCGGCCTTCCGCAAGTTCGGCGGCTTCACCGCCTATTCCGAGGGCTGGGGGCTGTATTCCGAGCAGTTGCCGCATGAGATGGGCATGTATTCCGACGCCTGGCAGGAGTTCGGGCGGCTGAAGATGGACCTGTGGCGGGCGATCCGGCTGGTGACCGACACTGGCCTGCACCACAAGGGCTGGAGCCGGGAACAGGCGATCCGCTACCATATGGAGAACACCCCCTCAGACGAGGCGGAAGTGGTGCGGGCGGTGGAGCGCTATGCGATCTTCCCCGGGCAGGCGAACGCCTATGCCATCGGCAAGCTGGAGATACTGAAGCTGCGCGAGGAAGCGAAGGCGAAGATGGGCGACCGTTTCGACCTGAAGGGCTTCCACGACGTGGTGCTGAAGTCCGGCGCGGTGCCTCTGGACGTGCTGGCGGAGAATGTCCGGCTGTGGTCCGGCGCGGCGCCGGCTGTTGCACGCAGGTGACAGCGGGCGCGCCGGCGCTGGAAACTTGTCGAATCCATACAAGACATTTCGGACGTTTGGCGCTATGTAACAAATGCGACCCAAAGGATGGTCGTTTCCGGATCGGCTGAGGAAGGCCCGCAACAGGGGGCTCTGACTTTCGCCGTGATGGCCACCATCCTTACTTTTACCACCCTGGGGCTTAACGCCCCAGGGTGCTTTTTGCCCTGTGATTGGAAACAGGGTTGACCTTGGTGGCTGCCGGGCGGATTATTGTGCGCCCGCCGGACTTGGCAAAGCGATTCTTGCCCATATCGGGCGGGCTGGTCGGACCAGACAGGACTCCGCTTCGATCCCAGGCCGGATGCGCGCCTACGGACTTCCTGTTTTCGCCATAGGCCCCGGGGCAGGGCCATGGACTGTCCCTCCAGGGCGAGCGGATGTTCAACAGTTTGTCGAAACGGGGCTGGTGGTCGCAATGGGGATTGCAGGAAGGCTTTGAAAACGCCTGCCTTTTCGCTGAAATATTTTTCGCCCGCAGCGCCTTTGCGCAGCTGGGTTTCTTCCTATTACATCTTCGAGGCGGACGTGCCGATGCTGTCGGACACGCTGCGGGCCGAGTTGCCGCAGGTGCGCTTCATGTATGAGGGCAATGGCACCTTTTCCTATGGCGGCGGTGTGGCTGTGCCGATGCCGCAGGCGGCGCTGTGCGGGCCGACCAATGTGGCCGTGGGCTTCGTGGCGCGGGGGCCGCTGAAGATTTTCGGCGCGGGGCTGTTGCCGGCGGGCTGGGCGGCGCTGGTGGGGGCGGGCGCCAGCGAGTTTTCCAACATGCTGGCCGATCTTCAGGATGTGGCCGGGCCGGTGGCCCGCCGCGCGCTGCACCGCATGGCCGAGGCGCGCAACCATCGGGAGGTGGTGGCGGCGGCCGATGCCTTCTTCCTGCTGCTGTCGATGCAGGCGAAGCCGCCGCCGCTTTGGTTCACCCGCGCCGCCGACGAGTGGCTGGCGAGCAGCATCAACCCCGATGTGAACGAGCTGGTGAAGATGACGGGCATGTCGTCGCGGCAGATCGAGCGGCTGGCGCTGAGGGTCTATGGCGCTTCGCCGAAGCTGCTGTCGCGGAAATACCGCGCCTTGCAGGCGGCGGTGCGGCTGGGGCTGGACCCGGAGGCCGGCTGGGAGGTGGCGGCCGGGGGCGTTTTCTACGACCAGTCCCACTTCATAAGGGATTTCAAGACCTTCGTGGGGATGACGCCCAACCAGTTCACGGCGAAGGATTCGCCCTGGCTGGCAAGGCTGACGATCGCCAAGCGGCAGAGCCTGGTGACGATGCCGAAGCTGAATTTTGTAAGCTGAAGCCGGCCGCCATCAACGCGCAGCGTTGACTGGCGGACTCGGCGCAAGCTCGGCCGGCTGAGCGGGCGATCTCTATCGCCCGCCAGTCCGACGGCACGCGGCTTTGCCGCGTTTTTTCCTTTCCTGCTTCCAAACCCCCGGCCGGACTCGGCGGCTTTGCCGCCGGCCGGCTTCTTCAGGCGCCAGGTTGAGAAGCTAGGGACTTTCCGTCCTTCCGCTTCTTGTCGACGTCGGCGGGAAAGCTGGGCCCCGGGTCAAGCCCGGGGTGACGGAGGAGAGCAGGCAACCCGACCTAGTGCAGCGCCGGCTTGTCGCCCCGCGTCTTCCAGAGCGAATAGCCGACCCCGATCCCAAGGATGGCGAAGGTGATCCCCAACCCCCATTCCGGCGGGAACTTGCCGCCGGGCAGGCCGATGAGATCGGCGAGGAAGATCTTCGAGCCGATGAACACCAGCAGCACCGAAAGCGCATATTTCAGATAATGGAAACGGTGCACCATCGCCGCCAGCGCGAAATACAAGGCGCGCAGGCCGAGGATGGCGAAGATGTTCGAAGTGTAGACGATGAACGGATCGGTGGTGATCGCGAAGATCGCCGGCACGGAGTCGATCGCGAAGATCACGTCCGCGAATTCCACCATCACCAGCGCCAGGAACAGCGGCGTGAGGAAGGTGGTGAGATTGCCGGTCTTCGGATCGGGCAGGCGGACGAAGAATTTGTCGCCGTGCAGTTCCTCCGTCACGCGGAAGCGGCGCTTCACCCATTTGAGCACCGGGCTGTTGCCGACGTCGAATTCCACCTCGGCGTTGCGCCACATCTGCACGCCGGTGAAGATCAGGAAGGCGGCGAAAATATACAGCACCCAGCCGAAGTTGGCGACAAGCGCGGTGCCGAAGCCGATCATCAGCCCGCGCAGCACGATCACGCCCAATATGCCCCAGAACAGCACCCGGTGCTGGTAAAGGCGCGGCACCGCGAAATAGCCGAAGATCATGGCGATGACGAAGACATTGTCGATCGCCAGGCTCTTCTCGACAACGAAGCCGGTGACATATTCCTTGGCCGCCGTGGGGCCGAGCTGCCACCAGACGAAGCCGCCGAAGGCCAGCCCCAATGTGATGTAGAAAGCCGACATGGTGAGCGATTCCCGCACACCGATCTCGCGATTCTCGCGGTGCAGCACGCCGAGGTCGAGCACGAGCAGCGCGATCACGATTCCGAAAAAGCTGAGCCACAGCCAAAGCGGCGTGCCCAGCCAT
Organism: Sandaracinobacteroides sayramensis; assembly: GCF_022014495.1. GTDB lineage: Bacteria > Pseudomonadota > Alphaproteobacteria > Sphingomonadales > Sphingomonadaceae > Sandaracinobacteroides > Sandaracinobacteroides sayramense. The sequence continues at coordinate 505,341 of NZ_JAKLSQ010000001.1, read as the reverse complement.
TCGCCGAACAGGATTTCCATCGATGTCCCCTATGGGCTCTTGAAACGCGCCGCGTCAGCGCAGAGCAAGCTTGCGCTTCCGACATCACCGCACGCGCCCGCGCGGCCAGAGGGGCCCGGAATTGGCTGGGGAATTAGGGGCTTTGGAGGCGGGTTTCAAGGGGTTGGGGTTGGTGCGGGGGTAGGGGGTTTTTGCCTCCGGCGGCCAGGGCTTTGCCCTGGACCCAGCAGGGGCGTGACGCCCCTGCACCCCCGGTTCTCGGGATTTGCGGCGGGGTTGGGCTGGTGGGGTGGTTTATGGCCTGCGGCGCTGGTTGGTTCGAGCGCCGCAGGCAATGGAAACCGGTTGCGGGCGCGGCTGTGTTCGGGGGTTTGATCGGCCATAGCCATTCGTCCCCCCGGGCTTGACCCGGGGTCTGGCTTTGCTTCTGCGGCGTTGGGCTGGCGGAAAAGCTGGACCCCGGGTCAAGCCCGGGGTGACGGAGTGAGGGGTGGCGCTTGGTTGAGAATCGGGGGTGCAGGGGAAACATTCCCCTGCTGGGTCCAGGGCAAAGCCCTGGCCGCCGGAGGCTCCCCAAGCTGGCTGGTGGGCGCTGGTAGGACGCCCCGCCCCAACCCTTCCCGGGGTTTATTGGGCGTAACTTGGGTCCAGGCGGTCCATCTTGCGGCGGAGAGCGGGCCAGGCGAGGTAGTTGCCCACCATTTTCAGGCCGGCGGCGCCCTGGTCGCGCGTCTTTTCGGGCGTGCCTTGCGGGGGGTGGTTGATGAGCTGCGTGCCGCCGGCGAGCGCGTGGATCTGGGCTTCGCAGGCGCGCTCCAGGAAATAAATGCGGATGAAGGCTTCGGCTACGGTTTCGCCGAGCGCCAGCGTGCCGTGGTTGCGCAGGATCATGGCGTTCTTCTGGCCGAGGTCGGCGACGAGGCGCTCGCGCTCGTCGAGGTCCACCGCCACGCCCTCATAATGGTGGTAGGCGATTTCCTCGCGGATGAGCATCGCCGTCTGGGTGAGGGGCATGAGGCCGTCCGACTGGGCGGAGACGGCCTGGCCCATGGGGGTGTGGAGGTGCATGACGGCCTGCGCGTCCTCGCGCGCCATGTGCACGGCGGAGTGGATGGTGAAGCCGGCGGGGTTGGTGATGTAGGGGGTTTCCATCACCGGATTGCCGTGCACGTCGATCTTCACCAGCGCGGAGGCGGTGATCTCTTCGAACATGAGGTTGTAGGGGTTGATGAGGAAATGATGCTCCGGCCCGGGCACGCGGACGGAGAGGTGGGTGAAGATGAGATCGTCCCAGCCATAATGCGCGACGAGGCGGTAGGCGCAGGCGAGGTCCACGCGGCGCTCCCACTCCTCGGGCGAGACCTGGGCACGGACGTCGGTGGGGGTCTTCAACTGGGTGGCCATGCTGTCTCTCCCTGCGGCGACGCTCTGCCCGGGGTTGGGCGGCTGCGCCTCGCGGCTTCTCCCGAGCCAGAATGTGGGGGAGGTTAGCGCAGATGGAAGGGCTTGTGCGCCCGTTTCTTGAGAGAGGGTGTCGGGAGGATCGGATCGGGGCGGATTGAATGCGGGCGGATTGAATGTGAGCGGGGGCCGGGCCATGGAAGGCAACCGGCCTGTCATCAATGGCCGCTAGCTGCGGGGCGCGCCCGGGGGATGGGCGCAAAGGAGAAACGCATGAGTGGTCGGGATTACTCGCGGCGGGACCTGCTGGCGGGCGTGGGGGCGGCGGGTGCCGGGCTGCTGCTGCCGGCGGACGCGCTGGCGCAGCGGTCGAGGCGGAAGGAGCCGGCGCAGATATTGGGCGGCTTCTCGCACGGGGTGGCGACCGGGGAGCCGGGGCAGACCTCCATGCTGTTCTGGACTCGCTATCAGGGAGTGGGGAACCGGCCGGTGGCGCTGGGGCTGGAGGTTTCCACCGACCCCAGGATGGCGAAGGCGCGGCTGATGGGGGAAGCGCTGGCCGATCCGGCGCGGGACTGGACCGCGCGGGTGACGGTGAAGGGGCTGATGCCGGGGCGGACCTATTATTACCGCTGGCGGGGGCCGGAGAAGAATGTCGCTTCGGTGCTGGGGCGGACGAAGACCTTGCCGGACGGGGCGCCCGACAGCTTTCGTATGGGGGTGTTTTCCTGTTCCAACCTGCCGTTTGGCTGGTTCAACGGCTATGGCCATGCGGCGGCGGCCGACGACATCGACCTGTTCGTGCATCTGGGCGACTATATCTATGAATATGCCCGCGGCACCTATCCGGCGAGCGCGCAGACGGTCGCCGGGCGGGTGATCGAGCCGGCGGGGGAGACGATCCGCCGCGAGGATTACTGGGCGCGCTATCGCAGCTATCGCTCAGACGCTGACCTGCAGAAGCTGCACGCCAGCGTGCCGGCGATCACCATCTGGGACGATCATGAAATCGCCAACGACGCCTGGCGCGGCGGGGCGGAGAATCACGATCCGCGCAGCGAGGGCGACTGGAAGGCGCGGGTGGCGGCAGCGACCTCGGCCTATCGCGACTGGCTGCCGGTTTCCGACGATTACTGGGCGAAATATGAGATCGGGCGGCTGGCGACGCTCTACCGGCTGGAGACGCGGGTGAGCGGGCGGGACGAGCCGCTGGACATCGGCGCGGCGATCAAGCGCGGGCCGGACACGATGACGGCGCTGAAGCGGCTGCGAGACGAGCAGTGGGTGGCGGGCAGCCGGCAGATGCTGGGGCAGCCGCAGGAGCAGTGGCTTTTCACCGAAATGCAGGCGGCGGCGAAGCGCGGGGTGCGCTGGCAGGTGCTGGCGCAGCAGGTGGTGATGGGGAAGCTGCACGCGCCGCCGGGGGCCTCGGCGATGGCCGGGCCGAACACGCCCGGCGAGGTGGCCGCCTATCTGGGGGCGGCGGAGCTGGCCGCGAAGGCGGGGCTGCCCTTCAACATGGACAGCTGGGACGGCTATCCGGCGGCGCGGGCGCGGATATTGTCGACGGCGCAGCGGGCGGGCGCCGATCTGGTGGTGCTGGCGGGCGACAGCCACAACGCCTGGGCGAGCGACCTGGTGAACGACGGCCGGCCGGCGGGGGTGGAATTCGCCGGGCATTCGGTGACCTCGCCGGGGTTCGAGGCCTATCTGCGCAACGCGCCGCCGGCGGCGCTGGCCGGGGCGCTGGTGCAGGCCAATCCGACGCTGAAATGGGCGGACACCTCTCAGCGCGGCTATATGCATGTCACGCTGACGCCGCTGCGGGCGGCCTGCGAATGGCGGTTCACGGCGCCGGTCGCTTCGCGCGCGCCGCAGCTGGCGGGCGTGGTGCGCGGCGGCGTGGGGGCGGGGCAGCGGCGGTTGCAGATGGGGTGAAGGAGGGCTAGGGCGTCCGCCCATGATCCCGCGCTATTCCCGACCCGAGATGGTTGCCATCTGGCAGCCCGAGACCCGCTTCAAGATCTGGTTCGAGATCGAGGCGCACGCCACCGAGGCGCTGGCGGAACTGGGCGTCGTGCCGAAATCGGCCGCCGACGCGCTGTGGAAATGGTGGGCGACGAACCCGGCGATCGACGTGGAAGCGATCGACGCCATCGAGGCGGTGACGAAGCATGACGTGATCGCCTTCCTGACCTGGGTGGCGGAGCAGGTGGGCGAGGAAGCCCGCTTCATGCACCAGGGGATGACTTCGTCCGACGTGCTGGACACCTGCTTGGCCGTGCAGCTGGCGCGGGCGAGCGACATATTGCTGGCGGACATGGACGCGCTGCTGGCGGCGATCCGGCGGCGGGCGTTCGAGCACAAGTTCACGCCGACCATCGGCCGCAGCCACGGCATCCACGCCGAGCCGGTGACCTTCGGCTTCAAGCTGGCGCAGGCCTATGCCGAGTTCGACCGCTGCCGCGCGCGGCTGGTGGCGGCGCGGGCGGAAATCGCGACTTGCGCCATTTCGGGTGCGGTCGGGACCTTCGCCAACATCTCGCCCGAGGTGGAGCGCCATGTGGCGGCGAAGCTGGGGCTGGCGGTGGAGCCGATCTCCACGCAGGTGATCCCGCGCGACCGGCATGCGATGTTCTTCGCGACTCTCGGCGTCGTCGCCAGTTCGGTCGAGCGGCTGGCGGTGGAGATCCGCCACCTGCAGCGGACCGAAGTGCTTGAGGCGGAGGAGTATTTTTCGCCGGGGCAGAAAGGCTCGTCGGCGATGCCGCACAAGCGCAACCCGGTGTTGACGGAGAATCTGACGGGGCTGGCGCGGCTGGTGCGCTCGGCGGTGACTCCGGCGCTGGAGAATGTGGCGCTGTGGCATGAGCGGGACATTTCGCACTCGTCGGTCGAGCGCGGGATCGCGCCGGACGCGACCATCACGCTCGACTTCGCGCTGGCGCGGCTGACGGGCGTGGTGGACAAGCTGCTGGTCTATCCCGAGCGGATGGAGCGGAACATGAACCGCATGGGCGGCCTCATCCACTCCCAGCGGGTGCTGCTGGCCCTGACGCAGGCCGGGGTTTCGCGCGAGGACGCCTATCGGATCGTGCAGCGCAACGCGATGCGGGTCTGGGAGTCGGACGGGGCGCTGCAATTGAAGGAATTGCTGGCGGCCGATGCGGACGTGGCGGCGCGGCTGTCGGCTGCGGAATTGGACAGGTTGTTTACACTCGACCATCATTTTCAACGGGTCGACGTGATTTTTGCACGGGTGTTCGGCGAAGCGGGGCGATCTGTTGCCAATTGTTAAACCTGTAAAAGAATCTGACATTCTACTTGCGAGGATATTGGCCAACCCATTGAATCTTCTTTCCGATGAGTTTGGCACGATGTTTGCAAGTAGAAGTTGCGCCAGTAGCGCTGGTGGGCAATCCTGAAGCAGGAGTCGGTTTGATGTTCAAATTTGTGGCGCCTTTGGCCGCGCTTGCAAGCTTCGGTCTCGCGACCGCTGCAAATGCCGCCGTTACGATTTCGGTGGCGGCGGGCAACCTCGCCGAGTTCAGCTACACCGTTGATGAAGCGACCCGGACGATCAATATCTTTGAGACCTGGGATGAGAACACGCTGAACAACGTGTATCTGCTGATCGAAGGCTGGCCTTATGGGCTGGGTTCCTGGCAGATCAACAAGTATGTCACCAACAACACCGGTCGTGACTGGCTCGACTTCTCGCACGAGCTCCTCCAGTCGGACAGGTCGGTTTCGCCTGACGCCGACGGCCTGAGCTTTGCCCAGAAGGGCATTCCGCTTCGCCCGCGTGAATCCGATCTGTTCGCCGACGTCTACGCCGACGAGCTCTCGACGCGGGACTTCCTGAAGTTCTCGAACGGCACGGTTGCGAACGGTGAGACCGTGTGGTTCGGCTTCGGCATCACCAACCGCCGGGATACCGCGGACACCAACCCCTTCTATCTGCGCCAGGCGCAGCCGGGCGTGCCCGAGCCTGCGACCTGGGCCCTGCTGATCGCGGGCTTCGGAATGGTTGGCGTTTCCATGCGTCGGCGCCGCGCCGGAATCGGCAGCGTGACTGCCTGACATCGGTGCCAGGGCCGTTTCGGCCCGGGCTTTCGGAAGGGGCGGGGCCTGAAAGGGCCCCGCCCCTTTCATTTGTCCCTGTTGGTGCGCCGTGGCGCAGGCCGTGGGGAACTGGTTTGTTGCAGTGCGGCGACTCCTGGAAGAAGTGTCGGGAATTTTTACAGCATTTGGCCCGTTAATGAATCTAATCGACTGATATTCAAGGAATTTGACTCTGGCACGGGCCTTGCATGAGGAGTTACGATTTTTCACCATCCACCAGTTGGGGGTTTCCGATGACGTTCAAGACGCTTCTTTCTGCTGCCGCTCTCGCGGCTCTTGGCCTTGCCGCTCCTGCCGCCGCTCTCACCATCACGGTCGAGCCCGGCAGCAACCTTGCCGCCTTCCACTATGAAGTGAATGAGGCGACCCGCACCATCAACATCTGGGAAACCTTCGGCCCGGACACGGCTGGTGCCATCGTCCTGAAGTTCGAGGACTGGAAGTACAACCACGCCAGCTGGACGGTGAACAAATATGTCACCAACCTGACCGGTGGCGAGTGGGGCAGCTTCTCGCACGAACTGCTGAACGCCAACAAGGCGGGTTCGCCCGACAACGACGGCCTGAGCTTCGCTCAATTGGGCAAGCCGACCGTCGAGCGTGAGTCCGATCTGTTCAGCAACGTGGTGGCCGATGAAGATGCCCTGCGCGACTATCTGCTCTACAATGGCGGTTCGGTTCTGTCGGGCGAAACCGTGTGGTTCACCTTCGGGATCACCGCGCGCCGCTCGGAGAATGTGAACCCCTTCTACCTGCGCCAGTCGGAATTCCTGGACGCGGTGCCTGAGCCCGCGACCTGGGCGATGCTGGTGGCCGGCTTCGGCTTCGTCGGTTCGGCCCTGCGCCGCCGCCGCCAATCGGCTTCGGCCGTCACGGCCTGACGAACGGGCCGGCCAAGCCGGCCGGTGCGTGAATGAAATTGGAGCGGGACCGGAAACGGTCCCGCTCTTTTCATGGGCATTTTTTTGCCTTCGACAGCGCGTCGCAAATGCGTCTCATTCGAGATAATGGCTGCAAACCTGTCGGAATGATTAACAGGTGCGCTGATTCCCCGTTACTTAAGACCTTGATTCCTTGCAACCCATCTGTTGGCATGGAAATTGCTGATATGTTTCGTGGTGGGTTTTACATGCGAGGGCGAGATGTCTCTTCTCTTCAAATATTCGGTTGCCGCGCTGATGGGTTTCGGAGCGGCTGGAGCTGCTTCGGCTTTGACTGTCGTCGAGGAGCCGGGCAGCAATCTGGCGGCGTTCAGCTATACGGTCGACGCCGCGGCCAGGGTGATCACGCTGTATGAGACCTGGGGTGTCAACACCTCGACCGATGTGCTGCTGAAGTTCATCGACTGGCCGCATGGTTACACGGCCTGGCGGATCGACAAATATGTGACGAACGAGACAGGCGCGAGCTGGACCAGCTTCCGGCACGAACTGCTGCAGTCGGACAAAGGGAGTTCGCCGGACGATGACGGGTTGAGCTTCGCCCAACTCGGCAATCCCCATTTCCCGCGCACTTCCGACAAGTTCCTCGACCTCTATGTCGATGAAGTCGCGCACCGCGACTATCTGGATTTCTACAATGGCGTGGTGGCCTCGGGCGAGACGGTCTTCTTCAGCTATGGCCTGACGAACCGCCGCGAAACCGATGCGACCGAGCCCTTCTATCTGCGCCAGACGGCGGATGCCGTTCCCGAGGCTGCGACCTGGGCCTTGCTGATCGCCGGTTTCGGCATGGTGGGCTTCGCCCTTCGCCGCCGCGCGGCGATCGCCTGATACCGCTTTCATTCGGACCGACGAGAGGGCGGGCCGCCGTGGCGGCCCGCCCTTTTCCGTGGAGCTTCGATTGGGTCCGGGTTTCTTGACTCGGGAGCGCTCTGTCGATACTGGACTGCGGCTACAGCACCCGAAATCCTGGTTTCGAGTGTCCACGGATGCACGCCGGTCAGCGAAGGTTCGCCCACCGGCGCGTTTCGCGTTGGGCCGGAGACAGGGGGATGGCGGGGCTGATCTGGAGTTGATTGCCGCCGTGAAGCCGCCTGCGAAGAGGAAGCGCTGATGTTCGAGAGCCTGTCCGAACGCCTGTCCGGCGTGTTCGACAAGCTGCGCGGCCGTGGTGCACTGAACGAGCTTGAGGTGCGCGCGGCGATGCGCGAGGTGCGCGTGGCGCTGCTGGAAGCCGATGTCGCGCTGCCGGTGGTGAAGGACTTCGTCGACCGCGCGACCGAGCGGGCCGTCGGCGCGGAAGTGCTGAAGTCGGTGACGCCCGGCCAGCAGGTGGTGAAGATCGTCAACGACTGCCTGGTGGAAACGCTGGGTGGCGACAGCGCCGACCTGACGCTGGGGGTGACGCCGCCGGCCGTTATCATGATGGTCGGGCTTCAGGGCTCGGGCAAGACGACGACGACGGCGAAGCTTGCCAAACTGCTGAAGGAAAAGCGCGGCAAGAAGGTGATGATGGCGTCCCTCGACGTCAATCGCCCGGCCGCGCAGGAGCAGTTGAAGGTGCTGGGCGAGCAGGTGGGCGTGGCGACGCTGCCGATCATCGCCGGCCAGCCGCCGGTGGAGATCGCCAACCGCGCGCTGCAGGCGGCGAAGCTGCAGGGCTTCGACGTGCTGCTGCTGGACACCGCCGGCCGGTTGCACGTCGACCAGGCGCTGATGGCCGAGATGAAGGCGGTTTCTGAAGCCTCGCAGCCGGCGGAGACGTTGCTGGTGGTGGACGCGCTGACCGGCCAGGACGCGGTGAATGTCGCCGAGAATTTCAACGCGCAGGTTCCGCTAACGGGCGTGGTGCTGACGCGGATGGACGGCGATGCGCGCGGCGGCGCGGCGCTTTCCATGCGCTTCATCACCGGCAAGCCGATCAAGTTCGTCGGCACCGGCGAGAAGATCGACGCGCTGGAGGCCTTCCACCCCGAGCGGGCGGCTGGGCGAATCCTCGGGATGGGCGATGTCGTCTCTCTGGTGGAGCGCGCGGCCGAGACCATCGATATCGCCGAGGCCGAGGCGATGGCGACGAAGCTTGCCAAGGGCAAGTTCGACATGACCGACCTGTTGGCGCAGTTCCGGCAGATGAAGAAGATGGGCGGGCTCGGCGCGCTGGCGAAGATGCTGCCGGGCATGGCCAAGGCGCAGGAGGCGATGGACAAGGGCAAGGTGAACGACAAGTCGGTCGCCCGGCTGGAGGCCATCATCCTGTCCATGACGCCGAAGGAGCGGGCGAAGCCCGACCTGCTGAACGCGCGGCGCAAGATCCGCATCGCCAATGGTTCGGGCGTGACGGTGCAGGAGGTGAACCGCCTGCTGAAGATGCACGCCGACATGGAAACCGCGATGAAGCGGTTGAAGAAGATGGGCGGGCTTGGCGCGCTGGCCGGGATGTTCGGGGGCGGCGGAATGCCCGGGCTTCCGGGGATGCCGGGCGGGGCGCCCGGTGCTCTTCCGGGGGCTGGCGAGATGCCGGCCCTGCCGCCGGGTTTCACGCCGCCCAAGTTTCCGGGCGGCTTCAAGTTCAAGAAACGCTGATATCCAGATCAACGAAGGAAGAAAAAAGACATGGCACTTTCCATCCGACTGTCGCGCGGTGGCGCGAAGAAGCGGCCTTTCTATCGCATCGTCGTGGCCGATGCCCGCGCCCCGCGTGACGGCCGCTTCATCGAGAAGCTGGGCACCTACAACCCGCTGCTGCCCAAGGATTCGGCCGAGCGCGTGACGCTGGACGCCGAGCGCGCCAAGCACTGGCTTTCGGTGGGCGCGCAGCCGACGGACCGCGTCGAGCGCTTCCTGGACGCCGCCGGCCTGCTGACCCGCGCCGCGAAGAACAACCCGAAGAAGGCCGAGCCGGGCGAAAAGGCCAAGGAACGCGCCGAACTGAAGGCGCAGAAGGAGGCGGAGGCCGCCGAGGCTGCTGCTGAAGCCGCTGCCGCCGCTGCCGCTCCGGTTGAGGAAGCGGCCGCCGAGGAAGCTGCTGTCGAGGAAGCTCCGGCTGAGGCTCCGGCCGAAGAAGCTGCTGCTGAGTCGACCGAAGGCTGATCGGCGTGCGCGCCGGGCGGCCTGTCGTGATGGCGGCCGTCGCCGGCGCGCATGGCGTGGCCGGCGAGGTGCGGCTGAAGCTGTTCACCGCCTCCGCCGACAATCTGAAGCCGCACGCCCGCTTCGAGGCGGGCGGGCGCCTGCTGACCTTGAAATCCGTGCGGCCCGGACCGCAGGGCGCGGTGGCGCGGTTCGCCGAGATCGGCGACCGCACGGCGGCGGAAGGCCTACGCGGCACGCTGCTGACGGTGCCGCGCGAGAGCCTGCCCGAATTGCCGCCGGGCGAATATTATTGGCACGACCTGCTGGGGCTGAAGGTGGTTTCGCCGGCTGGCGATGTCTTGGGCGAAGTGGTGGCGGTGGAGAATTTCGGCGCCTCCGACCTGCTGGAGATCGCTCGGCCCGATGGCGCGCGGGTGCTGGTGCCGCTGATTCCGGCGGCTGTGCCTGTTGTCGCCGAGCCGCTGGTGATTGATCCGGAGTGGCTTCAGTAGTATATACATGACGTATATACGGAGGATGCGATGGGCGTTGAGCGCAGCACGCGGGTTTTCAAGAGCGGGAACAGCAAGGCCGTGCGCCTGCCGGCCGACTATCCGCTGGAACTGGGGCAGGAAGTGATCGTGCGCGAGGAGGCCGGGCGCTATGTGATCGAGCCGGTACGGAAGCGTCGCGCACTGGACGAGCTTTACGGCTCGGTGCCTGGACTGCAGCCGATTCCTCCGGAAGACCGCGAATTGGAAGAGCGCAAGCTGGACTGGCATCTGCTGGGGCTGAAGCTTGACTGAGCCGCGGCGTTTCCTGCTCGATTCCAATATCTGCATTGCCTTTCTCGCCGCCGGCGGGGAAGGGTTGCGGCGGCGGATGCGCGCGCATGAGCGCGGGCTTGTTACCTCCAGCATCTGTTTCGGCGAAGTGCTGCTGGGGTTCGAGCGGGGGGGCGGGGACAGTGGACCGGCGCTGGAGCTGTTCGAATTTGTGAAGGTGCTGCCCTATGACCAGCAGGCTGCCGCCCAATATGCCCGGCTGCCATTTCGGCGGGGCAGGCTGGACAGGCTGATCGCCGCCCATAGCCTCAGCATCGGGGCGGTTCTGGTGACGAACAATGTGGCCGACTTTACGGACGTCCCAGGGTTGAAGATCGAGAATTGGCTGGCATGAGCTGGCAGGCGCAGGTGGTGACGCTTTACCCGGAAATGTTTCCGGGGCCTTTGGGCGTGTCTCTGGCCGGGCGGGCGATGGAGGGCGGGCGCTGGGGGCTGGAGGCGATCCAGTTGCGCGACTTTGCCGAGGACCGGCACAGGACCGTCGATGACACGCCGGCGGGCGGTGGGCCGGGCATGGTGCTGAAGGTGGATGTGCTGGCGCGGGCGGTGGACGCGGCGCGGGCGCGCCTGCCCGGCGCGCCGGTGCTGGCGCTGACACCGCGCGGGCCGCTGCTGACGCAGAAGCGGGTGCGGGAACTGGCCGCCGGGCCTGGGGTGACCCTGCTCTGCGGGCGATTCGAGGGATTCGACGAGCGCATCTTCGAAGGGCGCGGCGTGGAGCCGGTGTCGATCGGCGACTATATCCTGTCCGGCGGCGAGACGGCGGCGCTGGTGCTGCTGGACGCTTGCGTTCGGCTGCTGGACGGCGTAATGGGCGCCGCTTCCAGCGGAGTCGAGGAAAGCTTCGAAAGCGGCCTTCTCGAATATCCGCATTACACCCGACCCGCCGTGTGGGAGGGGCATGCGATACCCGAGGTTCTGACTTCGGGCGACCATGGGAAGGTCGAGGCCTGGCGCAAGCGCAAGGCCTTCGAAGACACGAGGCTATGGCGGCCCGACCTGCTGACGGACTGAGTTTCAGGCCCGAGGCATCCGCCCTCTGGCGCCCCCAACCGCCCCCGAAGAGGGCAAGTTTCCCGGACAGCCGGGAACATGGAGCGAAGAATGAACCTGATTCAGACGATTGAAGCCGAACAGATCGCCAAGCTGAAGGAAGCCCGCGCTGTTCCCGAATTCCGCGCCGGCGACACGCTGCGCGTGGGCGTGAAGGTGAAGGAAGGCGAGCGCGTTCGCGTGCAGCAGTTCGAAGGCGTGTGCATCGCGCGTTCCAACAAGAGCATCGGCTCCAGCTTCACCGTGCGCAAGATCAGCTTCGGCGAAGGCGTGGAGCGGGTGTTCCCGCTCTATTCGCCGAGCATCGAATCCATCGTGGTCGTGCGCCGGGGCGCCGTGCGCCGCGCCAAGCTCTATTATCTGCGGGGCCGCAGCGGCAAGTCCGCCCGGATCGCCGAGCGCCGCGACTGGCGCCAGGCGGCGGAAAAGGCCGCCGCCACGACCGAAGCCTGATGCAGGCCGGCGCCGATTCCGATCGGCGCCTATTGGCGGCCGGCGCTTTTCCGGCGCCGGTTTCCGGACGGATTGCGGACGGCGCGCATCGGCTCGCCGTCCGTGTCTATTTCGAGGACACCGATCTGTCCGGCGTGGTCTACCACGCCAATTACCTGCGCTTCATGGAGCGTGGGCGCAGCGACCTGCTGCAAGTGCTGGGGATCGACCAGCGCGCCGCGCATGAGGCGGGCGACGGGGTCTATGTGGTGGCGGACCTGCAGATCCGCTATCTGCGCCCGGCGAGGCTGAACGACGATCTGCTGGTGGAGACCCGCTGCCGGGCGCTGGGGGCGGCGCAGGTGAGCATGGGGCAGCGCATCCTGCGCGGGGCGGAGGTGCTGATCGAGGCGCAGGTGCGCGCCGGCTTCCTGACGCCCGAGGGGCGCCCGCGCCGGCAGCCGGCGGACTGGATGCAAAAGTTCCGCACGATGCTGCCCGCCGACTCTTGAGCGGAGCCGTTCACTTCCCGTAAAGCCGTGGGGCCACATCCCGGGCTGCCCCATGCCCCCAAGCCGGAGTGAATTCTTGGACGAGCTGATGGTCAAGACGGCGGAGACCATGTCTCCCTGGGCGCTGTTCCTGCAGGCCGACATCGTCGTGAAGGTGGTGATGGTGGGGTTGCTGCTGGCGAGCATATTCTCGTGGGCGGTCATTTTCGAACGCACCCGGCGGCTGCGGATGATCGACCGCGAGGCGAACGCCTTCGAGGAGCGGTTCTGGAAGGCGAAGACGCTGGACGAGCTTTCCGCCACCAAGGGCCAGCACCCGACCGCCGACCTGTTTCTGGCCGGAATGGACGAGTGGCAGGCGAGCGTGGAAGGCCGCAACAATGTCGACCGCGAAGGGGTGCGGGCGCGGCTGGCGAGCGTGATGTCGGCCTCCATCGACCGTTCCATTTCCGATTTGTCCGACCGGCTGAACCTTCTGGCGACCATTGGCTCGGTCGCGCCCTTCGTGGGGCTGTTCGGCACCGTCTGGGGCATCATGCGCGCCTTCATCGCCATCGGCGCGACGCAGAACACCAGCCTCGCCGTGGTGGCGCCGGGCATCGCCGAGGCGCTGTTCGCCACCGCCATCGGCCTTTTCGCCGCCATTCCGGCGGTGATCGGCTACAACCGGCTGCTGCACCGCATCACCCGGCTGGAGGATCGGCTGCTGGGATTCTCCTCGGCCTTCCATGCGCTGATGAGCCGCGAGCTGGACGGGGTTTCCTGATGCGCAACCGATCCGCGGGAGCGGCCTGATGGCGATGGGGGCGGGCGCGGCGAAGGGCCGGGGCCGGCGTCGCCGGGCGCCCATGGCCGAGATCAACGTCACGCCGATGGTGGACGTGATGCTGGTGCTGCTGATCATCTTCATGGTGGCGGCGCCCTTGCTGGTGACCGGGGTTTCCGTCGACCTGCCGCAGACGGCGGCGAAGGCGCTGCCGAGCGACAATGAGCCGATTTCCGTCACCATCGACCGGGCGGGGCAGCGCTCGATCGGCAGCGAGCTGCTGGGCGAAGCGGCCTTCGACACGCGCCTGCAGGCGCTGAAGGAAGCGCGGCCGGACGCGCGGGTGGTGATCCGGGCGGACGCCTCCCTGCCCTATGGGCAGGTGGCGGCCTTGCTGGCGGATGTGACCGGAGTTGGCTTCACCAAGGTGGCGCTGGTGAACCGGCCGGTGACGATCGAGGAAGCGCCGGCGGGATGACGGAAGCGCGCGCCTTCCTGCTGGCCGCCGGCCTGCATCTGGCGCTGCTGGCGGCGCTGTCGCTGGGGCTGGCCAACCATATCCCGCGTTTCGATTCCGAGCCGGACGTCACCCCGGTCGAGTTCCTGGACATCGCCGATGTGGCGCAGGTGACGAAGCCGCCGGCGCCTTCGATGGAGGCGGCGCCGCGCGAGGCCGGCCCTCCGGCGCCGGCCGAGATGGTGGCGCCCGTGCCGCCGGCGCCGGCGCCTCCGGCCCCGCCCGAGCCGCAGGTGAAGGCCGAGGACACCGCGCCGCAGGATGCGATCGCCGAGGAGGTGAAGAAGCCGTCTCCGCCCAAGGCCGCGCCGCGCAACGCCAAGCCGAAGACCTTCGACGCCGGCGCGATGGCGAGCCTTATCGACAAGTCCAAGCCCGATGCGCCGGTGAAGCCGAAGGACACGTCGCAGTTCGCGAAAACCATCGAGCAGGCGCTGCCGAAGCAGGCGCGGCTGAGCCCGATCCAGGCGGCGACCCTGGAGCAGGCGATCCGCGCGCAAGTGGCGCCCTGCTGGAATCCGCCGATCGGCGGCGCCGATGTGGCGGGGATGACGGCGGTGCTGAAGATTCGCCTGAACAAGGACGGGAGTGTGGCGGCGCCGCCGGAATTCGTGAGCCAGACCGGCGCCACCGCGGGGAACCAGGCCTATGCCCGGGCGTTTGTGGAAACGGCGCGCAGAGCGGTGTTGCGCTGCGCGCCGCTTGAACTGCCGGACGATCTCTATTCCTATTGGCGGGAGTTCGAGCTGAACTTCGATCCGAGGTTGATGACATGATGCGTTTTGCCGCTGCCCTTCTTGCCCTGACGCTGGCCGCGCCCGCCGCGGCGCAGCTTCGGATCGACATCACCAGCGGCACCGAGCAGCCGATGCCGATCGCCGTTCCGGCCTTCCCGACTTCGGCGGCGGTGCAGACGCCGGCCGGCAGCACGGTGGAGCTGGGGCGGCAGGTGGCCGAGGTGATTTCCGGCAATCTCGCCGGTTCGGGCCTGTTCAAGCCGCTGAACCCGCAGGCCTTCACCGCGCCGGGCTTTTCAGAAGTGACCGGGCCGCAGTTCGGCAGCTTCCGCGCGGCGGCCGCGCAGGCGCTGGCGACCGGCTTCGTGACCGCCAACCCGGACGGCACGCTGACCATCGGCTGTTATCTCTACGACGTCTTCTCCGAAGAGCAGCTCGTGCGGCAGGGCTTCACCGTCACCCCGGCCGGCTGGCGGCGGGCGGCGCATAAATGTTCCGACCTCGTCTATTCGCGGCTGACGGGGGAGAAGGGCTATTTCGACAGCCGCATCGTCTATGTGGCGGAAAGCGGCCCCCGGACCAAGCGGGTGAAGCGGCTGGCGGTGATGGACCAGGACGGCGCCAACCACCGCTTCCTGACGTCTGGCCAGTCGCTGGTGCTGATGCCGCGATTCTCCCCCGCCAACGAGACGATTTCCTATATGAGCTTCTCGGCCGACCGGCCGCGGGTGTGGATCTACAATCTGGGCACGGGGCAGCAGGAATCGGTCGGCAGCTTCGACAGCATGAGCTTTGCCGGGCGATTCTCGCCCGATGGGCGGACCCTGGTGTTCAGCGTGACCCGCGCCGGGAACAGCGACATCTATGCCTATGACATTGGAAGCAAGACCACGCGGCGGCTGACGAGCGGCAATTCCATCGACACCTCGCCCAGCTTCTCCCCCGACGGGCGCAAGATCGTTTTCGAGAGCGACCGGGGCGGGGCGCAGCAGCTTTATGTGATGAACGCCGACGGTTCCGGCGCGCAGCGCATCAGCTTCGGCGACGGCCGCGCCGGCAGCCCCGTCTGGAGCCCGCGCGGCGACCTGATCGCCTTTACCCGCATGCAGGGCGGCAAGTTCCGGATCGCCGTCATCCGCCCGGATGGCTCGGGCGAGCGGCTGCTGACGGATAGCTGGCAGGACGAATCGCCGAGCTGGTCGCCCAACGGGCGGGTGATCCTGTTCAGCCGGTCCGAGCGCAACGGCCGTTCGAGCCTGAGGTCGATCGACCTGACCGGGCGGAACGACCGGCGCATTCCGACACCCATGGAAGCGAGCGACCCGAGCTGGGGGCCGCTTCTGAAATGATCCGACCTGTCTTTTGGTTCCCCACTCTTTTGGTTCCCTCGGGAGGGACGCGCGCGTAAGGAGATGAAGATGAACAGCCAACTCAACACACGGGCCTTTCCGCTGCTGATGCTGGCCGGTGCGCTGGCGCTGGGCGCCTGCACGAAGAATCGCGATGTGCTGCCGCCGGAAGCGTGGCAGCCGGCCCCGGCGCAGCCGCCGGCCGAAGCGCCGATCGACCAGGCCGGCACCGTGCCGCCGCCCGAACAGGTCGGCTCCTCCGCGCTGCCGGGCAGCCAGGCGGCGCTGATCGAGGCCGCCGGCTCCGACACCATCCTGTTCCCGTTCGACAGCTATGGGCTGGACGAGACGGCGCGGCAGATTCTGGGCGCGCAGGCCGAGTGGATCGCCCGCAACCCCGGCGTGCGGGTGCTGATCGAAGGCCATGCCGACGAGCGCGGCACACGCGAATACAATTTGGCGCTGGGCGAGCGGCGGGCGAACGCCGCCAAGAATTTTCTTGCGGCCCAAGGTGTCGGGGCTGACCGCATGTCGATCATCAGCTATGGCAAGGAGCGGCCGGCAGTCGACGGCTCGAACGAGGAAGCCTGGGCGAGGAACCGCCGGGCGGTGACCGTGGTGGTGGCCGGAGGCCGATAATGTCGCATAGACCGTGGCGGGATATCCACCGCCGCAAATCCCGTCGGATCATGGTCGGCAAGGTGCCGGTGGGCGGAGACGCGCCCGTCGCCGTGCAGACCATGACCAACACGCCGACGGAAGATGCGGCCGCCACGATCGACCAGATCCGCCGGTGCGAGGAAGTGGGCGCGGACATGGTCCGCGTTTCCTGCCCGACCGAGGAAGCGACCGCGGCGATGCGGCTGATCACCCGCGCCGCGAGCGTGCCGATCATCGCCGACATCCATTTCCACTACAAGCGGGCGCTGGAAGCCGCCGACGCGGGCGCGGCGTGCCTGCGAATCAATCCGGGCAACATCGGCTCGGCCGAGCGGGTGCGCGAAGTGGTGCGGGCGGCCAAGGCCAATGGCTGCTCCATCCGCATCGGCGTGAACGGTGGCAGCCTGGAACGGCATCTGCTGGAGAAATATGGCGAGCCCTGCCCGGAGGCGCTGGTGGAATCCGCCTTCGAGCATGCGAAGCTGCTGGAGGATGCGGACTTCCACGAGTTCAAGATCTCGGTGAAGGCCTCCGACGTGTTCCTGGCGGTTGCAGCCTATAACGAGCTGGCGGCGCGTTCCGACTATCCGCTGCATCTGGGAATCACCGAGGCCGGCGGGCTGATCGGCGGCACCGTCAAATCCTCGATCGGGCTGGGCATGCTGCTGTGGGGCGGGGTGGGCGACACCATCCGCGTTTCCCTCTCCGCCGAGCCGGAAGAGGAAGTGAAGGTCGGCTATCATATCCTGAAGTCTCTGGGCATCCGGGCGCGGGGGGTGAAGATCATCTCCTGCCCGAGCTGCGCGCGGCAGGGCTTCGACGTAATCCGCACCGTGGAGACTCTGGAGAAGCGGCTGGCGCATATCACCACGGAATTGTCGCTTTCGGTGCTGGGCTGCGTGGTGAACGGACCCGGCGAGGCGCGCGAGACCGACATCGGCCTGACCGGCGGCGGCAACGGCAAGCATATGGTCTATCTGTCGGGCGTGACCGACCACCATGTGGCGGACGAAGCCATCGTCGACCATATCGTGAAGCTGGTGGAGGCGAAGGCCACGGAGATCGAGGCCGGGAAGCTGGCGGCGGAGCAGGCGCAGGCAGCGGAATGACGATCGAAATCCGGGCGGCCGCGCCCGAGGACGCGGCAACCGTGCTGGAACTGGTGACGGCACTGGCGGCTTACGAGAATGAAGGCGACAAGGTGAAGATGACCGAAGCCGGCGCGCGCGACGCGCTGGCGGCGGGGCATCTGAACGCGCTTCTGGGCTTCGTGGACGGCCGGCCGGTGGCGATGGCGCTCTATTTCTTCAACTTCTCCAGCTGGACCGGCAAACGCGGGCTGTTCCTGGAGGATCTGTTCGTTTCCCCCGAACTGCGCAAGCAAGGGGTCGGGCTGGACCTGCTGAAACGGCTGGCGCGCCTGGCTGTCGCCGAGGGCTGCGCCCGCGTCGAGTGGAACGTGCTGGACTGGAACAACAGCGCCAAAGGCTTCTACGAAATGCTGGGCGCGCGACAGGCCGCCGGGTGGGAGACCTGGAGGCTGGAAGGCGAAGCGCTGGCGCGGATGGGCGGGTGAGCTGTTCCGCGTTGAAGTTTTTGAAGGGGCTCTGCCCCTTCACCCCGGCAGGGAAATGATTTCCCTGCACCCTCTTTTTGTTTGGTTGTGGGTGATTGGCGGTGTTGGGCTGCTGGTGGGTTTGATTGCCTGCGGCGCTGGTTTTGGTGGGTGGGTGGTTTAATTCTTTGGACGCCTTGTGGGTGTGGGACGCTCCCACCCCACCCCAACCCCTCCCCTGACAGGGGAGGGGCTTTCTTCTTTCTTGCGCCGCAGGCTTTTGGAATTGTTGGCGGGCGCGGGGCGCTGAGAAGCTGGACCCCGGGTCAAGCCCGGGGTGACGAGAGCGGTGGATGTTGAGGATCGGGGGTGCAGGGGCGTCACGCCCCTGCTGGGTCCAGGGCGAAGCCCTGGCCGCCGGAGGCAAGCCTTGCACCGCTCCGCCCTTCCCGCCTAGGCTCCGCCCAAAGTTCAAAAAAGGGGGTTACCAGCCATGCGCCAGCTTCTTGCCTGCCTGCTCCTTGCCGCCGCCGCGCCCGGCTTGGCGCAGGTGACGGTGATCCAGGCCGATCGGGTGTTGGCGGAGCCGGGGCGGCCGGCTTTGGGGCCGACTTCCATCGTGGTGGAGAAGGGGCGGATCACCGCCTTGCTGCCGGGGCGGCAGGCGCCGGCGGGGGCCGAGGTGATCGATCTGGGCGCGCGGTTCGTGCTGCCGGGGCTGATCGACAGCCATGTGCATCTGGACTCGGATGCGGGCGGCGAGGCGGCGCTGGTGGAGGGGTTGACTTCTTCTCCGGGGGCGTCGGCGCTCAGGGCGCAGTGGAACGGGATGAAGACGCTGCATGCGGGCTTCACCACCGTGCGCAATCTGGGGGACATCAGCGGCGCGACATTGGCGCTGCGCGATGCGGTGAACGCCGGCTGGGTGGTGGGGCCGCGCATCGTCGATGCGGGGCAGCCGATTTCCGTGACATCGGGCCATATGGACAGCGCCAATTCGCTGGCCGAGGGGCTGCATGCGGCGATCCTGCAGGCCAATCTGTGCGACGGGGTGGATGCCTGCCGCAGGGCGGTGCGGCTGCAGGTGCGGCGCGGGGTGGATGTGATCAAGATCGCGACCACGGGCGGGGTGAACAGCCGCATCGGCGCCGGGCTGGGGCAGCAGATGTTCCCGGACGAGGCGAAGGCGGTGATGGAGACCGCGAAGCTGCACGGCAAGAAGGTGGCGGTGCATGCCCATGGCACGGGCGGGATCAATGTAGCGCTGGCGAATGGCGCGGCCTCGGTGGAGCATGGCACCATGCCGGACGAGGAGACGATCCGCCTCTTCAAATCCTCCGGGGCTTATTATGTGCCAACGCTTTCGACCGTGAACGGCTATCGGGAGCGGCTGGCGGCGAACCCTGACGCTTATCCGCCGGATGTGCTGGCGAAGGTGAAGTGGCGGCTGGAGATCACCGGCAAGGCTTTGGAGAAGGCCGTGCCGGCGGGGGTGAAGATCGCCTTCGGCACCGATGCCGGGGTTTCCAAGCATGGCCGCAACGCCGACGAGTTCGAGCTGATGGTGGCGCATGGGATGACGCCGGCGACCGCGATCGCCGCTGCCACCACCAATGCCGCCGACCTGCTGGGGGTGAAGGATATCGGCGCGCTCCGGCCCGGATACCATGCGGATATCATCGCGGTGGCCGGCGACCCTCTGGGCGATGTGCGGGCGCTGAAGGCGGTGGATTTCGTGATGAAGGGCGGCGAGGTGGTGAAGGGGAAGTAGCAGTTTCCCTTCGCGCTGGCGGCCATGATCGGCTAGGCGCGGCCGCGTTATGTTGAACATCAATGGAATCACCGTGCGCCTTGGCGGGCGCACCATCATCGACAAGGCCTCGGCGGCGCTGCCGGGGAAGAGCCGCATCGGGCTGATCGGCCGCAACGGCGCGGGCAAGTCCACGCTGATGAAGGTGATGATGGGATTCATCGACCCCGATGAGGGGAAGCTGGAAATGCCGCGCGGCACCCGCATCGGCTATATCGCGCAGGAGGCCCCGGACGGGGAGACCACCCCCATCGACCTGGTGCTGGCCGCCGACACCGAGCGGGCGGCGCTGATGGCGGAATCGGAAAGCTGCGAGGACATGGATCGCTTCGGCGAGATTCATGAGCGGCTGATGGCGATCGACGCCTATTCCGCGCCTTCGCGCGCGGCGCGGATCCTGGTGGGGCTGGGTTTCGACGAGGAGATGCAGAACCGGCCGCTCGCCAGCTATTCCGGCGGCTGGAAAATGCGCGCGGCGCTGGCGGCGCTGCTGTTTTCCGAGCCGGACCTGCTGCTGCTGGACGAGCCTTCCAACCACCTCGACCTGGAAGCCACCATGTGGCTGGAGAATTTCCTGAAATCCTATCCGGGCATGATGGTGGTGATCAGCCACGAGCGCGACCTGCTGAACAATGTGGTGGACGCCATCCTGCATCTGGAGGGCGGCAAGGTGACGCTCTACACCGGCGGCTACGACAGCTTCGAGCGGCAGCGGGCCGAGCGGCTGGCGCAGCAGGCGGCCGCCAGGGCGGCGCAGGACGCGCAGCGGGCGAAGCTGCAGGACTATATCGCGCGGAACTCGGCGCGGGCCTCCACCGCCAAGCAGGCGCAATCCCGGCAGAAGGCGCTGGCGAAGATGCAGCCGATCGCGGCGCTGGTGGAAGACCCCAGCCTGAGCTTCGATTTCCCCAGCCCCGAGGAAATGAAGCCGCCGATGATCACCATGGACATGGCGGCCGTCGGCTATGAGGCCGGGAAGCCGATCCTGACGAAGCTGAACCTGCGGGTGGACCCGGACGACCGGCTGGCGCTGCTGGGCCGCAACGGCAACGGCAAGACGACTCTGGCGCGGCTGCTGGCGGGGCAGTTGCCGCCGATGGAAGGGGAAATCCACGCGCCCGGCAAGCTGAAGGTGGGCTATTTCACCCAATATCAGGTGGAGGAACTGGACGGCAGCGACACGCCGCTGGAGCATATGACCCGGCAGATGCAGGGCGCGACCCCGGGGGCGGTGCGAGCGCAGCTCGGGCGGTTCGGCTTTTCCGGGCCGCGCGCGACGCAGAAGGTCAGCGAAATGTCCGGCGGGGAGCGGGCGCGGCTGGCGCTGGCGCTGATCACCCGCGACGCGCCGCACCTGCTGATCCTGGACGAACCGACCAACCACCTGGACGTAGATACCCGCGAGGCGCTGGTGCAGGCGCTGAACGGCTTCGGCGGGGCAGTGGTGCTGGTCTCCCACGACCGGCACATGCTGGAACTGGCCGCTGACCGGCTGCTGCTGGTGGATTCGGGGACAGCTAAGGACTTCAACGGCTCTTTGGACGACTACACCGACTTCATCCTGGGGCGGAAAGCGAAGGGGGCGGAGAAGCCGAAACAAGCGGCGAAGGCGGTGCCGGCGGGGAAGCCGCAGAAGAAGCAGAAGGGGGTTCGGTGGTAGTGGTGGTGGGGTACGGTGGGGCTGCCTCCGGCGGCTAGGGCTTTGCCCTGGACCCAGCAGGGGCGTGACGCCCCTGCACCCCCGGTTCTCGGGGTTTGCGGGGAGGTTGTGCTGATTCGATAGTTTACTGCCTGCGGCGCTGGTTGGTTCGAGCGCCGCAGGCAATCGAATCGGGTGCGCGCGCGGCTGTGGAGGCAGAAAGCTGGACCCCGGGTCAAGCCCGGGGTGACGGGATGGGAGGTTGGTTGCCTAAGCGGCTCGGCCGGTTTGGCGCTGCGTCGAGAATTGGGGGTGCAGGGGCGTCACGCCCCTGCTGGGTCCAGGGCAAAGCCCTGGCTGCCGGAGGCGCTATCCCCGCCGTCTTGGCTCGGTGCCGTAGTCGATGCGGATCTGCACCCATTCGCCGACTTTGTAGCGGCCCGCGATCCGGGGCGGGCGGACCTTGAATTGCCAGGCGGCGGCCTGGACCGCGCGGGCGATGCCGGAGCCGTTCGGATATTCGCCGACGATCACGCAATCTTCGACTCGGTAGTCCGGGGCGGTGCGGCAGGCGATCAGGCCCCAGCCGGGGCCTCGGGCGGTGGAGAGATAGCCTTTCAGCTCGTCGTCATAGGGTTCGCGGTACCAGGCGGCGGCGTAGAGGGGCTCGCCATTGGGGCCTGAGCCTTCGACGCGCGGGGTGTCGGCGGTGTCGGCCGCGTTGCGGCGCGGGGCCGGGGGGCCGAACATCGGCGCTGGCGGGGCTGGCGCTGTGGCTGGGGGTGGGGTTGCCTCCGGGACGGGCGTTGGCAGGTCCAGCGGGATTTCGACGCGGGGGCGCTCGGGGGGTGGAGGTTGCGGCTGGTCGAGCGGTTCCGGCGGGGTGGGCGGCGCGGGGCGCGGCCGGCTTTCGGCGGGTTCGGGGGTTTCGATCGGGGTTTCCGGCTCGTCCGGTTCTGGCGCTTCCGGGGCGACGTCGACGCTGAACATCACCATCTCCGCCACCTTCTGGCGGACGACGGCCGGGGCGAGGGAGAGGAGGAGGATGGCGAGCGCCAGATGGATGAGCGCCACGCCGAGCAGCCCCGCCGCGCGTTGCCGGGCGCCTTCGGAAAGGCGCCGATCCGGGCGGGACAGGCTGGTGAGGCGGAGCATCGGCGGAATCTCTTGCCGGCCGGTGGGTGGCGGTGGCGTGAATGGGCTTTAGAAAAAAGACGGGCGCGGGGGAAGTCCCTCCGCGCTCGTCCTGTTTTCGCCCGTTCTGTTTTTGCCGTGTCGTTGCGCTGGCGGGACGCCACCACCCCTCTGCCCCTCCCCTGCAGGAGGGGTTCTTCGTCAGGCTGCGAGTTTGCGCAGGACGTAGGGGAGGATGCCGCCGGCGTAGAAATATTCGATCTCGTTCTCGGTATCGATGCGGCACAGCGTTTCGAAGCTGCCGGCGGTGCCGTCGGGGCGGGTGAAGCCGACCTTCAGCTTCTGGCGCGGCTTCAGCGCCTGCAGGCTGTCGAAGGTGAAGCTTTCGTCGCCCTTCAGGCCGAGGCTCTCGGCGGACTGGCCGTCGACGAACTGCAGAGCGAGGACGCCCATGCCGATGAGGTTGGAGCGGTGGATGCGCTCGAAGCTTTCGGCGATGACGGCACGGACGCCGAGCAGGTTGGTGCCCTTGGCCGCCCAGTCCCGGCTGGAGCCGGTGCCATATTCCTTGCCGGCGAGGATGACGAGCGGCGTGCCGGTTTCCTTGTACTTCATCGCCGCGTCGTAGATCGGCATGACTTCGCCGGTGGGCAGGTAGGTGGTGATTCCGCCTTCGGTGCCCGGCGCCAGACGGTTGCGGATGCGGATGTTGGCGAAGGTGCCGCGCATCATGATTTCATGGTTGCCGCGGCGCGAGCCGTAGCTGTTGAATTCGGCCTTGGGCACCTGACGATCGGTGAGATAGGTGCCGGCCGGGCTGTCGGCCTTGATCGAGCCGGCCGGGCTGATGTGGTCGGTGGTGATCGAGTCGCCGAGGAAGGCCAGTGCCTTGGCGTCGACGATGTCGGCGACGGGGGCCGGGGTCATCGTCATGCCTTCGAAATAGGGCGGGTTCTGGACGTAGGTGGAGCCGGCGTTCCAGGCATAGGTGTCTCCCCCCGTCACGCGGATCGCCTGCCAGTGCCGGTCGCCCTTGAAGACGTCGGCGTAGCGCGAGCGGAACATTTCCGGGGTGACGGCCTGCTGCACCATTTCGGCGACTTCGCCGTTGGTCGGCCAGATGTCCTTCAGGAAGATGTCCGAACCGTCGGCCTTCTGGCCGAGCGGGGTTTCGGTGATGTCCGAACGGATCGAGCCGAGGAGCGAATAGGCGACGACGAGCGGCGGCGAGGCGAGATAGTTCGCCTTCACGTCCGGCGAGACGCGGCCTTCGAAGTTGCGGTTGCCCGAGAGCACCGAGACGGCGACGAGGTCGTTCTTGTTGATGGCTTCCGAGATCGGCTCGGGCAGCGGGCCGGAGTTGCCGATGCAGGTGGTGCAGCCATAGCCGACGAGGTTGAAGCCGAGCGCGTCCATGTCGGCGGTGAGGCCGGCGCGGTCGAAATAGTCGGTGACGACCTGCGAGCCGGGGGCGAAGCTGGTCTTGACCCAGGGCTTGCGGTTGAGGCCCAGCGCGCGCGCCTTGCGGGCGACGAGGCCGGCGGCCACCAGCACGTTCGGGTTGGAGGTGTTGGTGCACGACGTGATGGCGGCGATCACCACATCGCCGTGGCCGAGGTCGTGCGCTTCGCCGCTGACGGCGACGCGCTCATCCGGGTTTTCCGACTTGCCATAGCCGCCGAGCAGTTCGGCTTCGAAGGCTTCGTCCGCCTGGTTGAGCAGCACGCGGTCCTGCGGGCGGCGGGGGCCGGCGAGCGACGGGAGGACCGCGGCGAGATCCAGTTCCAGCGTGTCGGTGAAGACCGGATCGGGCGTCGCGGCGTCGCGCCACATGCCCTGGGCGCGGCAATAGGCTTCGATCACCTTGATGCGGTGGTCGTCGCGGCCGGTGAGGCGCAGATAGTCCAGCGTCTTGTCGTCCACGGGGAAGAAGCCGCAGGTGGCGCCATATTCCGGCGCCATGTTGGCGATGGTCGCGCGGTCGGCGAGCGACAGATTGTCGAGGCCGGGGCCGTAGAATTCGACGAAGCGGCCGACGACGCCCTTCTTGCGCAGCATCTGGGTGACGGTGAGCACGAGGTCGGTCGCGGTCATGCCTTCGGCGAGGTTGCCGGTGAGCTTGAAGCCGACGACTTCCGGGATGAGCATGGAGACCGGCTGGCCGAGCATCGCGGCTTCCGCCTCGATGCCGCCGACGCCCCAGCCCAGCACGCCGAGGCCGTTCACCATCGTCGTGTGGCTGTCGGTGCCGACGAGCGTGTCGGGGTAGGCGATCTCAGCGCCGTCGGCGGCTTCGGACACCCAGACGGTCTGCGCCAGATATTCGAGGTTCACCTGGTGGCAGATGCCGGTGCCGGGCGGCACGACGCGGAAGTTGCGGAGCGCGGAGGAGCCCCAGCGCAGGAACTCGTAGCGCTCCATGTTGCGGGCGTATTCCAGCTCGACATTCTGGTCGAAGGCCTTGGGGGTGCCGAATTCGTCGACCATGACCGAGTGGTCGATGACGAGGTCGACGGGGACCAGCGGGTTGATCTTCTGCGGGTCGCCGCCGAGCTTCGTCATCGCGTCGCGCATGGCGGCGAGGTCGACGACGCAGGGGACGCCGGTGAAATCCTGCATCAGCACGCGGGCCGGGCGATACTGGATCTCATGGTCGCCGCCGGGGTTCTTCAGCCAATGGGCCATGGCTTCGACGTCGGTCGTCTTGACGGTGAAGTCGTCCTCGAAGCGGAGCAGGTTTTCCAGCAGCACCTTCATCGAGAAAGGCAGGCGCGAGACGTCGCCGATGTGGGCCTGCGCGGCCTCGATGCTGAAATAATCATATTGCCTGCCATCGACCGAGAGGCTGCGGCGGGTGGAAAGCTTGTCGTGGCCGATGGCGGTCATTCTTCAGATCCTCGTATCCAGATTCCGTGCAATGCGGGGCCGTCCTAGAACGACCTATCGCAGGCGGCAAGCGCCCCCGGCCTTTCGTAGGGGTCTAAAGGCGCCCTGAGCCGGCCGTTATCCGGACAGAGCCGCCGAAGGATGAGGTGCAGGGCATGGAACAGACGGGCCAGTTGCAGGCCGTGCGCGAGGCCGGGGCTCGGGATCATGCCGGGCCACATCCGGAGTTGTTGCGATTCGACGCGGTGCGGGACTTGCTGCTGCGGACCGGGCTGGCGCCCGAGCCGGAGACCTATGAGCTGCTCTACCTGCATGTGGGGGGCGCCGATGCCGCGCTTTGCCGGGGGGTGGAGCGGGCCTTGCTGGCGGGAGAGCTGGGGCCGGAGCAGGTGAAGGCGCTGCGGCGCGCGCATCTGGGCGATATCGCCGGCGCGGAATTGCTGGCGCTGGTGGAGGCGGCGCAGGAAAGCGCCGTGCTGCTGGCGGAACGGCTGGACCGGGGCCACAGCGACCTTCGCGCCTATGACGCCGCCATTGCCGCCGAGGACGAGGCGCTGCGCGTGAGCCGCACCGCGCATGAGCTGGCGGACATGGTGCAGCGGCTGCGGCGCGCCAATGCGCAGATGATGGCGGTGAACCGGCGGCTGGAAGCCGATATGAAGGAAACCCGGCTGGAGACCGGCCGCCTGCTGGACCGGCTGGAAAGCGCCGAGCGGACGGCGCGGACCGATCCGCTGACCGGGCTCCTGAACCGGCGCGGGCTTCTGGAGGCGCTGAAGCGGGCGCAGGCGCGGGCGTTGCGCGAGGGGGTGCCGCTGGCGGTGGGGCTGGTGGATGTGGACCATTTCAAGCGGGTGAACGACCTGTGGGGCCACGCCATCGGCGACGAGGTGCTGCGCTGCGTCGGCGGGCATCTGCAGGGCTGCGCGCGGCGGACGGCGGGCGAGCGGGCCTTTGCCGGGCGCCATGGCGGCGAGGAGTTTCTGGTGGCGCTGCCCGGATTGACTCTGGCCGAGGCGGCGGCCGCGCTGGACGGCAGCCGGGCGATCCTGGCGCGGCAGCTGTTGCGGCGGGCGGACGACGGGGTGAGCCTGGGGCGAATCAGCTTTTCCGCCGGTGTGGCGCAGTTGCGCGCGGGCGACAGCCCGGAAAGCCTGATCGACCGCGCCGATGCCGCGCTCTACGCCGCGAAGCGGGCCGGGCGGGACCGGGTGCTGCCCGAGCGGTCGGCCGGTTAGGGCAAGCGATTATGCCGTCAGGGTTGGGTTTCCTGAAGCTCGGCGCGGATCCGGGCGTGCACCTCGGCGGTGATCGGCCAGCGCCAGATCAGCCAGGCGGCGAGCGCCCCGAGCAGGAAGGGTGGGCCGACATAGAGGGCGGTGAGGCCGGCGATCGCCGACGGGCCGTTGCTGGCGCCCGGCGTCGGGTCGAAGCCGATGAGGCCGAGGATCGGATAGGTGAGGCCTACTGGGATGGCATAGCCCAGTTTCTGCGTGGCGGTGAGCAGCGCATAGTTGAGGCCGGTGGTGTCGGCCGCCATGTCGCCGCTCCGGCGGCGGTCGAGCTCCTGCGCGTCCGTCAGATCGGCCAGCATCGCGCGCAGCAGGAAGGGAGGGGCTGAAATCGGCGCTCCGGCCAGCAGGAAGGCGAGCGCGGTGAGCGCGATCGCGCCTTCCGGGATCGCCCATACCCCGAGCTGGGCGGCGCCCAGCCAGAAGCCGGCCAGCGCCGCCATGCGGTGCTTGCCGAAGCGCGACGCGCCCTTCACCCAGAGCGGGGCGGCCAGAAGGCCGGCGAGGAAATAGCCGAGCAGCAGGGCGGAGGCCGTGCCGGCGGGAATCGCGCGCGCGGCGGTGAAGAAGAAGAGGAAGAGGGCGCCGGTGATTCCGGGCACGACGGAAAGCAGCAGGTCCCCCAGCAGGAGGAGCTGCATCCGCCTGTCCGCCATGACGCGGCGGACGTCGGCGAAGCGGATGCGGTGCTGCGGGCCGGCGGCTTCGCCTTCGGGGACGAGGGTGATGGCGGCGGCGACCGTGAGCGGGATGAGCGCCAGCACGAACCAGCCCATGGCGTGGACGCTGGAGGAGGGGCCGCCCGCCAGGCCGAAGAAGGCGATCGCCGGCGGGATCAGCAGCACCAGCAGCGTGGCGAAGGCGTTGGCCGCCGTCCAGAAGCCGAAGATGCGGGTGCGCTCGGTATAGTCGGGCGAGAGGCGGGAGCCCCAGGCCGTCTGCGCCAGATAGACCATCGACCAGCCGATGTAGAGCAGCAGCAGGCTGAGGAACGCCATGGTCGCGGTGACTCCGGGCCTGGCCATGAAGAGGAGCCAGACGCCGGCCGCCAGCACGAAGCCGCCGCCGAGAATCCAGGGGCGGAACTGGCCGATGCGGCTGCGGGTGCCGTCCATCCACGCGCCGAGCAGCGGGTCTATGGGGATGTCGATGATTCGCACGAAGGCGAAGATGAAGCCGACGGTGGCGAGCGGAAGCCCCAGCGTGCCGGCGTAATGCGGGGGAAGGTAGACGACCAGCGGCAGGCCGAGCGCCGAAATCGGCAGACATGGCCCGCACCATGCGAGCAGATGCTTGAGCCTTACCCGCATGCTGACCTTTCCACTCTCTCTCCCCGTCGATTGTGCCGAAAAGGATGGGCCGAGGCTAGGGCGCGATACCGATCAGTTGTGGGAGGCAGGGGGTTTGCTCTAGGGGCCTGTCGATGGGTGAGACGGAGGAGAGCCGCAGGACCGCCGTGCAGGCGCTGGCGAAGGGCGGGCGCACGAATTTCGCGGGTTTCCTGTTGCGGCTTGGCGCCCGGCTGCCGTTCCTGGTGCTGGCCGCGCGGCTCTACGGCGCCGAGGAGCTTGGGCGTTTCGCCTATGCGACGATGGTGGTGGAGTTCGTGGCGGCGATCGCCACCCTGGGGCTGAAGCGGGGGCTGGCCTCGGAAATGGCGCATGGCGGGCGCCCGCAGACGCATGTGCTGGCCGACGGGCTGCTGCTGACCCTGCTTCTGGCGCTGCTGGGGGCCGGCGTGCTGATGCTGGTGCCGGGGCTGATGCTGCCCGGCGGCGAGGTGCGCGGCGGCGAGCGCTGGCTGGCGCTGGTGGTGCCGGCGGCGGTGATGAGCGATGTGGCGCTTTCGGGCCTCGCCTTTCGGCACCGGATCGATGTGGCGGTGCGCGCCCGGTCTCTGGTCGAGCCCTGGGTGCTGACCATCGCCGCGACGGCGCTGGCCTTCACCGCCTGGCAGCGGGACGGCTTGCTGATCGCCTATGCGCTTTCGATGCTGGCGGCTTGCGCCGCCTCGCTCTGGCCGGCGTTGCGTCTGTTCGGGCCGGTGCAAGGCTGGCGGCCTTCCTTCGGGCGGATGTGGGGGATGGCGTCGCGGAACCTGCCTCTGGCCGGGGCCGATCTGGTGGAATGGTCGATCCGGCGGCTGGATGTGTTCCTGCTGGGACGATTTGCCGGCGCCGAGATGGTGGGCATCTATTATGTGGCGCAGCAGGTGGCGACGCTGGCCGGGAAGATCCGCGTGAGCTTCGACCCGATTCTGGCGCCGATGCTGTCCACCGCCCTGAAGGCCGGGCGGCCGGCGGAGGCCGCCGCCCACATCCGGCAGGTGGGCTTCTGGGTGCTGGCCTTCCAGATTCCCGTGGTGCTGGCGCTGGGCCTGCCGGGCGAGGGAGTGATGGGGCTGTTCGGGCCGGAGTTCGCGGTGGGCGCGGCGGTGATGGCGCTGCTGCTGACGGCGGAGCTGGCGGCGGCCACCAGCAGCGTTTCCGAAATGGGCCTGATCTATGCGCGGCCGCGCTTCAATCTGGTGATCGCCGTCGGCGGGCTGCTGCTGCAGGCGGTTCTGAGCCTGCTTCTGATCCCCGCCTTCGGCGGCGAGGGGGCGGCGGGCGCGCTGTTGCTGGGGCTGGTCGCGGCGGCGATCGTCCGGCAGGTCGTGCTGGGGCGGGTGCTGGGGGCGGATGTGGGCATGTGGCGCTGGAGCCTGCTGGCGGCCGGTGCCCTCGCCTTTGCCTTCGGCTATGCCGCGCGGGCCTTGCCGGAGCTGCCGCAGATGGTCGTCGCCATTCCGGGGGTGCTGCTGCTGTTCGGGGCGGCGATCTGGAAATTCGGCTTCCGCGCGGAGGATCGGGCCTTGTTCCGGCGGCGCGGCTAGATACCGATGCAGAGATATTTTGTTTCCAGATACTCGTCGAGGCCATAGCGGGAGCCTTCGCGGCCGATCCCGGATTCCTTGATCCCGCCGAACGGCGCCACTTCCGTGCTGATGAGGCCGCTGTTGATTCCGACGATTCCATATTCCAGCCGCTCGGCGAGGCGGACGACGCGGCCGAGATTCTGCCCGTAGAAATAGGCGGCGAGGCCGAAGCGGGTGGCGTTGGCGGCGGCGATCGCCTCCTCGTCGGTTTCGAAGCGGAAGACCGGGGCGAGCGGGCCGAAGGTTTCCTCCGTTGCGACCGCCATTTCGGCGGTCACCCCGGTGAGGAGGGCGGGCGAGAGGAAGGTGCCGCCCTGTCTTTCGCCGCCGCCGACGAGCTTCGCGCCCTTCGACACGGCGTCGGCGATATGCTCCTCGGTCTTTTCGACGGCGGCCATGTCGATCAACGGGCCGATGTCGACGCCCGGCTCGGCGCCGTTGCCGATCTTCAGCCGGGCGATGCGGGCGGCAAGCTTCTCGACGAAGGCGTCGTGGATGCCGCTCTGGGCGTAGATGCGGTTGGCGCAGACGCAGGTCTGGCCGGCGTTGCGGAATTTCGACTGGATGGCGCCTTCGACCGCCGCGTCGAGGTCGGCGTCGTCGAGCACGATGAAGGGGGCGTTGCCGCCGAGTTCCAGGCTGATCTTCTGCACATTCTGCGCGGCGGCGGCGTAGAGTTGCTTGCCGATTTCCGTGCTGCCGGTGAAGCTGAGCTTGCGCACCGCCGGGTTCGAGGTGAATTCGGCGGCGATCGCCGAGGCGCTGCCGGTGATGACCGAGAGCAGGCGCGGGTCGAGGCCGGCCTCCTCGGCGAGGATGGCGAGGGCGATGGCCGACAAGGGCGTGGCGGTGGCCGGCTTCACCACCATCGGGCAGCCGGCGGCGAGCGCCGGGCCGGCCTTGCGGGTGATCATCGCCGCCGGGAAGTTCCACGGCGTGATGGCGGCCGCGACTCCGACGGGCTGCTTCAGGACGAGGATCCGCCGGTCCGCCGCATGTGCGGGGATGACGTCGCCATAGGCGCGCTTTCCCTCCTCGGCGAACCATTCGATGAAGCTGGCGGCGTAGGCGATCTCGCCCATGGATTCGGCGAGCGGCTTGCCCTGCTCCGCCGTCATGATGGCGGCGAGGTCGGCCTGGTTGGCCATGATCGCCTCGAACCAGCGGCGCAGAACCGTGGCGCGGGCCTTCGCGGTGAGGGCGGCCCATTGCGGCATGGCGTCCTCGGCAGCGGCGATGGCCTCTGCGGCCTGCGCGCGGCCGGAGCGGGGGACGTGGGCGAGCGTTTCGCCGGTGGCCGGGTTGGTGACCGGGATGCCGTCGCCGCCGGCTTCGATCCAGCGGCCGGCGATGCGATTGGCGCCGCGCAGCAGGTCCGGGCGATCGAGCGGGAGGGGCATCTTCACTCTCCTGAAGGCGCTATTCGGCGGGTTTTTCCTCGGTGGCGGCGAGGGCGGTTTCCTCCGCCGGCTTGCGGCGGTCGGTGAGGCGGATGGCGATCAGGCTGATTTCGTAGAGGATGATCAGCGGCACCGCGAGCAGCAGTTGCGAGACGACATCGGGCGGGGTGAAGATGGCGGCGATGATGAAGGCGGCGACGATGAAATAGCGGCGGAAGCCGAGCAACTGCTCGCGGGTGACGATGCCGGCGCGGTTCAGCAGCATCAGCAGCACCGGCAGCAGGAAGGCCACCCCGAAGGCGAAGAGGAACTGCATGATGAAGCTGAGATACTGCCCGACGGAGGGCAGCGCCTCCTGGCTGACGCCGCTGTTGCCGAGGTCGCCCTGGAAGCCGAGCAGGAATTTGAGCGCCGTCGGGATGGCGACGAAATAGGCGAAGCAGGCGCCCAGCGCGAAGAGGAAGGGGGTGGCGGCGAGGAAGGGGGCGAGCGCCTGCTTCTCCTGCCGGTAGAGGCCCGGCGCCACGAAGCGCCAGAGCTGGGTGGCGACCACCGGGAAGCTGAGCATCAGCGCGCCGAAGAAGGCGACGCGGACCTGCACGAAGAAAGCCTCGAACACCTGGGTGAAGATCACCCTGTCCTGCCCGGCGGCGGCGAGGGGGCGCACGAGGAGGGCGAAAATCTCCTGCGCGAAGGCAAAGCAGAGGAAGAAGGCGATGAGGATCGCGCCCACCGACCAGAGCAGGCGGGTGCGCAGCTCGATCAGGTGATCGAGGAGCGGGGCCTTGCTGTCGTCTATGTCCTTCATGGCAGCGGGCGTTCGGAGGGTGGGGGACTTTCGGCGGAGGGGTCTGTGGGGGTGGCCCCACCCCCCTCCCCGGCCCTCCCCCCATGAGGGGAGAGGGGGTTTTCAGTTTCGGCGAAGGGGGTTTCCGCCATGATCTTGCGGTTGTGCTCGGCCCACTGCTTTTCCATTTCCTCCAGTTCGGCCTGGCGCATCATCTCGTCGAAGCCGGAGCGCAGATGGCGCGTCATGGCGCGGGCCTTGCCCGTGTAGCGGCCGACCGTGCGCAGCGCGTTCGGCAGCTCCTTCGGGCCGATGACGATGAGCGCGACGACGGCGATCAGCAGGAGTTCGGTTGCGCCGATCTCGAACATGGTTTCCGGCCTTCAGCGAGCGGGCGCCGGCGCCTCAGCGCGGCGCCTGGTCCGGCGTTGCCGTGGGGGTGGGGGCCTGCTGCTGCGTGACCTGCGCCGGCGGCGCGGCCGGGGTGGACGCAGCCGGAGCAGAAGGGGCGTTTTCCTCGTCCGCCAGGCCCTTCTTGAAGGATTTGATGCCCTTGGCGAGGTCGCCCATCATCTCGGAGATGCGGCCCTTGCCGAAGAGCAGGAGCACGACGAGGGCGACGATGACCCAGTGCCAGATGCTCATGCTGCCCATGATGTTCACTCCTCTGGGGGCCTTGCGTGGCCCGGACCCTGCCTCATCTAGTCGTTCGCGTCGCCCGGCGCCAGTGCGGAGCCGTTTTGCCCATTGCCGTCTTCATGGCCCGGCCCGGGGGTCGGCCGGGTTCTGGAGAAAGGTTGCGCCGTCAAAAAGCTGGACCCCGGGTCGTGCCCGGGGTGACGGAGTGGCGGATTGCAGTCAGAGCGGTCCATTTTCGCCGCTTTCGCTTTCTTGCGGCTCGGCCGGGGGGAAGGCGGAGCTTTCTTCCGGCAGCGGGTCGAGGAGGCCGGCCGCCTTCAGTTCGGCGAGACCGGGGAGGTCGCGCCGGGTTTCGAGGCCGAAGTGTGCGAGGAAGGCGGGGGTGGTGGCATATTGCATCGGCCGGCCCGGCGTCTCGCGGCGGCCGGCGGGGCGGACGAAGCCCGCCTCCATCAGCGAATCGAGGGTGCCGCGCGCCGTCTGCACGCCGCGGATCTCCTCTATGTCGGCGCGGGTGACCGGCTCGTGGTAGGAGATGATGGCGAGCGTTTCCAGCGCGGCGCGGCCGAGCTTCTTCGGCACCTCGCGGGCGCGTTCCAGCACCGAGGCGCAGTCGGGCGCGGTCTGGAACAGCCAGCGGCCGCCGCGCTGCACGAGGTTGACGCCGCGCGGCGCATAATCGGCGACCAGCGTTTCGAGCGCGGCGCCGAGGTCGCCTTCGCCGGCATAGGCGCGGATGTCGGACGGCAAGAGCGGTTCGGCGGCGGCGAAGAGGACGGATTCCACCCGGCGTGTGTAGCTGTCCGGGGGGATTTGATCGGCGGGGGCGTTGGGTTTGCGGGTCGCCCCCAGCCCTGCCCCTGCCCTGGAGGGAAGGGGTTCTTCCGTTGGTGGCTCAGTCGACATCTTCGACATCGGCTTTTTCGCCGGTGACGCGCTGGCTGAGGGCGGCCGCCATGAACGGGTCCAGCGCGCCGTCCAGCACGTCCTGCGGGGAGGTGCTGGTGAGGCCGGTGCGCAGGTCCTTCACCAGCTGATAGGGCTGGAGGACGTAGGAGCGGATCTGGTGGCCCCAGCCGATGTCGGTCTTGGTGGCGTTGACGGCGTTCGCCTCGGCCTCGCGCTTCTGCAGCTCGGCCTCGTAGAGGCGGGCGCGCAGCATCTTCCAGGCGGTGGCGCGGTTCTTGTGCTGCGATCGCTCCGTCTGGCAGGCGACGACGATGCCGCTGGGCAGGTGGGTGATGCGGACCGCCGAATCGGTGGTGTTGATGTGCTGGCCACCGGCGCCGGACGCGCGATAGGTGTCGATCCGGCAGTCGGACTCCTTGATGTCGATCTCGATCGAATCGTCGATCTCCGGATAGACCCAGACCGAGGAGAAGCTGGTGTGGCGGCGCGCGGCGCTGTCGTAGGGGCTGATGCGGACGAGGCGGTGGACTCCGGATTCCGTCTTCGCCCAGCCGAAGGCGCCTTCGCCCTTCAGGAGGATGGTGGCCGACTTGATGCCCGCCTGCTCGCCGGCGTTGTAGTCGATCAGCTCGACCTTGAAGCCGCGGCGTTCGCCCCAGCGCATATACATGCGCTGCAGCATTTCCGCCCAGTCCTGGCTTTCGGTGCCGCCGGCGCCGGAGTTGATTTCGATGAAGCTGTTGAGGCCGTCCGCTTCGCCCGAGAGCAGCGCCTCGACCTTGTCGTGCTCGGCCTTGGCTTCCAGCTCGGCGAGCGCCTTCACGCCTTCGTCGACCAGGGCTTCGTCGCCCTCCATTTCGGCGAGCTCGATCAGTTCGACCGTGCCTGCAAGGTCGGACTCGATCTTCTTCGTGGCGGTGATCGCCTCGTCGAGCTTGCGGCGCTCGCGCATCAGTTCCTGCGCCGCCCTCGGGTCATTCCAAAGGGTCGGGTCTTCGGCGCGGTGGTTCAGCTGGTCGAGCTTCTGGAGAGCGCGATCCCAGTCAAAGAAACCTCCTCAGCAGGGCGAGCGCCTGCTGGATTTTGTCGATATGGTTCTGGGCTTCTGCACGCATGATCGGCGTCGTCTAGGCGGCGGGCGGCTCGGTCCGCAAGTCTTTTCGGCTGTTGACGCCGCGCCAGACCGTCAGGCGGAAAAGCAGGAAGCCGAGGCCGGCCCCGGCGGCGAGGCCGGCGTGGAGGAGCCAGAAGCTGGCGGCGTCCATCGTGGAGAAGAGGCCGCCGATGCGGCCGACCAGCCAGTTCCCGGCCGAGAAGGCGAGATAATAGAGGCCGATGACGGTGGCGTTGAGCGGCGCCGGGGCGACGCGGGCGAAGAGCGCCAACGTGACCGGCATGATGTGCGCGAAGCCGATCGAGTTCAGCACATGGAAGAGGACGGGAAGCGCGAGGCCGATCTTGCCGCCGCCTTGCGTGGCGGCGGCGAACGCGAGCGTCAGCATGCCGGCGGTGGTGAAGAGGCTGCCGATCAGGATCTTGCCGAGCTCGTCCGGCTCCTTGTGCTTCCTGCCCCACCAGCGCCAGAAGAGCGCCACCCCGGCGAGGAAGGAGACGGAGACGATGGCGTCCAGCGTGACGAGCCAGGTGGTGGGGAGGCGGGTGTCTCCAAACGCGAGGTCGAAGGCGCCGTCGCCCCAGACGAGATAGGCGTTGAAGATCTGGTTGTTGGGGATGATGGCGATCGCCATCACCGGGATGAGGGCGAGGAGGCCGAGCGTCTGCTTCCTTTCGGCCGATGTCAGGCGGATCTTCTCGCCGGATCCGCGCTGGATGGGCGGATCCTTCGGGAGGTGCTTCTGGCCGGCGATGTAGATGCCGAGGCCGATCAGCATGCCGATGCCGGCGGCGCCGAAGCCCCAGTGCCAGCCGACCTTTTCGCCGAGCGTGCCGACGATCAGCGGCGAGGCGATGACTCCGGCGTTGATGCCGAGATAGAAGATCTGGAAGGCGTCTGCGCGGCGGTTGTCCTGCGCGCCGTAGAGGCCGCCGACCTGGCTGGCGATATTGCCCTTGAAGAGGCCGGTGCCGAGGATGAGGCAGAGAAGCGCCAGCAGGAAGGCCGGCTCGAACGCCATCAGGAAGTGGCCGACCGCCATGGTGATGGCGCCGATGAGGACGGTGAGGCGGCGGCCGAGCAGCCGGTCGGCGATGAGGCCGCCGAGGATCGGGGTGAGATAGACGAGGCTGGTGTAGAGGCCGAAGATCGCCGAGGCGAGCGGCTGGCCTTCGAGGCCGCCGAGCAGCGATTGCAGCGGGCGGAGCAGCCAGACGCGCTCCATATTGCCCGGAAGCAGCAGATATTTGACCATGTAGAGGACGAGGAGCGCCTGCATCCCGTAATAGGAGAAGCGCTCGAACGCCTCCGAGAAGGAGAGGTAGCCGAGGCCCTTGGGGTGGCCGAGGAAGGCGCGGTCTGCTGCGGGGGCCGCTTCGGCGGCGGATGCGGTTGTGGCCATGTGCGTTGCTAGCGCGGATGTTTGGGCTGTGGAAGGGCGTTTCCCTCTCCCCCGGCCGGGGGAGAGGGGGCTAGTAGATGCCGCCTTGCTGGCGGAGGAAGTCGCTGTCGGACTTGACGCGGGCCTTGGGCTGGACGGGTTGCAGGGCCTTCAGATCGTCGGCGCTGCGGTAGATGCGGCGCGGCTCGCTGTCGGCCTTGAAGGCTTCCCAGATGACTCCGGCCTTCGGGTCCAGCGACGGCCAGGTGCCGTAGACGCGCTGGCCCGAGCGGCGGTCGACGCGGACCATGCGGACGCCCGGCGGGGCAAGGAAGGGGTCCGGATCGGGCGGACTGTCCTTGAAGGCCTCGGTGTAGAACTGCTTCCAGATGGGGGCGGCGAAGGTGCCGCCCTGCAGGCCGCCGAGGTTCCGGGGCTTGTCGTGGCCGATGTAGAGGCCGGCGACGAAATTGGGGGTGCCGCCGACGAACCAGACATCCTTGGGGCCGGTGGTGGTGCCCGTCTTCCCGGCGATCGGGACGCCGAGCGAGCGGAGCGTCACCGCCGTGCCGCGCTGGATCACCCCTTCCATCATGTGGGTGACCTGATAGGCGGTGCGGGCGTCCATCGCCTGGCGGCGGTTGTCGGCCGGGCGGGGCATCTGCTGGCCCTGCCAGCGGGTGGCGTTGCAGCCTTCGCAGGGGCGGCTGTCGGCGCGGTAGATGACCTTGCCGTGCCTGTCCTGCACGAGGTCGAAGAGGACGGGCTCCACCGCCTTGCCGTTGTTGATGAGCATGGAATAGGCGTTGACGAGCTTCGCCGGCGTGGTTTCGCCGGCGCCGAGCGCGATGGCGAGGACCGGCTGATAGTCGCCGATGCCGAGATCCTTCGCCAGCTTCACCACATTGTCCATGCCGCTGTTGTAGGCGATGCGGATGGTCATCAGGTTGCGCGACTGTTCGAGACCCCAGCGCATGGTCTGCGCGCCGGCGTAGCCGCCGCCGAAGTTGCGGAAGCATTTGGTGCCGAGCGCGCGCGACTGGTAGACGCAATAGGGGGCGTCGGAGACGATGGAGGCCGGTGTCATGCCATTGTCGAGGCCCGCCGCGTAGACGAAGGGCTTGAAGCTGGAGCCGGGCTGGCGCATCGCCTGCGTGGCGCGGTTGAAGCTGGAGCCGCGCACGTCGAAGCCGCCGACCATGGCGAGGATTCGGCCGGTCTGCGGTTCCTGCACGACCATGGCGCCGGAGACTTCCGGGATCTGGCGGAGCGCGTAGCTGCGGCCGGAAATGCGGGTGACAGGGACGACGTCGCCCGGCTTCAGCTGCTGCCAGGCGGGGATGCCGTTTCGCGGGCGCGCGGCGTCTCCGTTCGACATGTGGGCGGTGCTGCCGTCCGTCAGGCCGATGGTGAGGCCGCCGCCGGTCTTTTCGAGGATGACCGCCGCGCGCCATTCCGGGTAGCCGACGCCGATATTGGCGGTGCGCAGGCGCTGCGCCCAGCCCTCGCCGGTTTCGATGCTGGTGACCGGGCCGCGCCAGGCGCGGCCGGAATCGTAGCGCAGGAGGCCGTTGCGCAGCGCCTTTTCGGCGGCGGCCTGGACCACGGGATCGATCGTGGTGCGGACCCAGAGGCCGCCGGCGTAGACGCTGTTGGGGCCGCTTTGCGCGTCCTCGCCGAAGCGCTCGATGAGCTGGCGGCGGACTTCCTCGATGAAATAGCCGCCGACATCGGATTGCAGGCTGGGGACGCCGGTGTTGGTGGTGTCGATGGGGGTGGCCTGCAGCGTGCGCGCCTGCGCCTGCGTGAGGTGGCCGTTCTTCGCCATTTCCCCCAGCACATAGTTGCGCCTTTCCATGGCGCGGCTGTGGTTGGTGGCGGGGTTGTAGGCGGACGGCGCCTTCAGCAGGCCGGCGAGGAGGGCGGCTTCCTCGGCCCGCAGCTCGGCCGCGGGCTTGCCGAAATAGGCCTGCGACGCGGCTTCTATCCCATAGGCGCTCCGGCCGAGGAACACCTCGTTCAGATAGAGTTCGAGGATCTGCTCCTTGGTGAAGAGCTGCTCGATCCGGCGGGCGAGGATCGCCTCGCGCAGCTTGCGGGCGATCGAGACCTCGTTGGTGAGCAGCAGGTTCTTGGCCACCTGCTGGGTGATGGTGGAAGCGCCGATCGGGCGCCTGTCGGACCCGAGCGACTGCACATTCACGAGGACGGCGTTGGCGATGCCGGCGTAATCGAGGCCGGAATGCTCGAAGAAGGTCTTGTCTTCAGCCGAGGTCACGGCCTGGATCGCGACCGCCGGGATTTCCGCATAGGGGAGGTAGATTCGCCGCTCTCTGGCGAAGCTGTGGAACGGGGTGCCGTCGTCCGCGCGGAGCGTGGTGGGGAGCGGCGGCTGGTAGTTGGCGAGGCTGGCGGCATCCGGCAGGCCGCGGCCGATCAGGAACCAGAGGAGGCCGATGCCGGCGAGGCCGAGCACGCCCAGCGCCGCCAGCAGCCAGAGGAGGCTGCGCGGGATGCGCGCCAGCAGTTGCTTCAGGCGATCCGTGAACCGGGGGGACTGGGCTTCCGGGCTTGACTCCATCGGCCCCCTTTAGCGCCGACTTCGCGCAGGCGACAGGGGAAAGCGACGGTTTGCCGGTGGCAAGATTTCGCTTCTGGCCGGGAAGGGCGGGGAAGCGCATCTGGCCGGGATGAGCGAGATGGGCAAATTGTGGCTGGTGGGCGCCGGGCCGGGTGACTCCGATCTGCTGACGCTGAAGGCGGCGCGGTTGATCGCCGACGCCGATGTGCTGGTGCATGACGGGCTGATCGGGCCGGGCGTGCTGGAGATGGCGCGCGCGGGCGCCGAGACCATCAGCGTGGCGAAAAGGCGCGACCGGCACAGCCTGCCGCAGCCGGAGATCAACGCCCTGCTGGTGCGCAAGGTGCTGGCCGGGCTGAAGGTGGTGCGGCTGAAGGGCGGCGACCCCTTCGTGTTCGGGCGCGGCGGCGAGGAGCTGGAAGCGGCGCGGGCGGCCGGCATCCCCTGCGAGGTGGTGCCGGGGGTGTCGGCGGCGCTGGGCTGCGCGGCGGAGGCTGGGCTGCCTTTGACGCATCGGGCCTTGTCGAGCGCCGTCAGCTTCGTGGCCGGCACCTGCCAGGGGCTGAAGGAACAGGACTGGCGCGGGCTGGCCGGGCCGGGGCGGACGCTGGTGGTTTACATGGGGGTGACGACGGCTGGGCTGATCGCCGACAAGCTGATGGCGGACGGGGTTTCGCCCGACATGCCGGTCGCCGTGCTGGAGCGCGGCACTTTGCCCGGCGCGCGGGCCATTCGCACCTTGCTGGCGGAGCTGGGCGAGGTGGTGGCGCGCGAGGGCGTGCGCAGCCCGGCGGTGCTGGTGGTGGGCCGGGTGGCCGGCCTTGCCAATGCCGAGGATGTGATCGCCCGCGCGACGATGCGGCAACTGGAGGGGTTGGGCGCATGGTGAAGCTGCTGACGGGCAATGAGCTGACCCGCGGCGATGTGCTCTGGTGGACGGGAGACGGCTGGAGCAAGCGGATTTCGGACGCCGTAGCGGTGGGCGAGGAGGCGCAGGCGATCATCGAGCGCGAGACTCCGCTGGAGCGGGTGAACGAGCTGGCGCTGATCGACGCCGAGGAAGTGGCCGATGCGGCGGGAAGCCGCTGGCGGCCGGTGAAGGCGCGCGAGCGGATTCGCGCCTTTGGCCCGACGGTGCGGGCCGATCTTGCAATTCCGGGACAGGACTGGCGCTGATGTACCTCTACGATGAGATCGATCAGGCGATTGTCGACGCGCGTGTCGACGAGTTTCGCGATCAGGTGAAGCGGCGGCTTTCGGGCGAGCTGGACGAGGACCATTTCAAGCCCCTGCGGCTGAAGAACGGGCTTTATCTGCAGCTGCACGCCTATATGCTGCGCGTCGCCATTCCCTATGGCACGCTGAACGGGCGGCAGATGCGCAAGCTGGGCGACATCGCCCGGCGGTTCGACCGGGGCTATGGGCATTTCACCACCCGGCAGAACCTGCAATACAACTGGATTCGGCTGGAGGAGGCGCCCGACATTCTGGCCGAGCTGGCGACGGTGGAGATGCACGCCATCCAGACCAGCGGTAACTGCATCCGCAACATTTCCAGCGACCAATATGCCGGCGCCGCCGCCGACGAGGTGGACGACCCCCGGCCCTGGGCGGAGCTGCTGCGGCAATGGTCCACATTCCACCCCGAGTTCAGCTATCTGCCGCGCAAGTTCAAGATCGCCGTGGTGGCGAGCGAGCAGGACCGGGCCGCCGTGCAGCTGCACGACATCGGCTTGCAGCTTCGGCGCGACGAGGCGGGGGAACTGGGCTTTCGCGTGTTTGTGGGCGGCGGCATGGGGCGGACGCCGATCGTGGCGCCGGTGATCCGCGACTTCGTGGGCGTGGCCGATTATCTGAGTTACTGCGAGGCGGCGCTGCGCGTTTACAACCGCTATGGCCGGCGGGACAATATCTACAAGGCGCGCATCAAGATCCTGGTGCATGAGCTGGGCGCCGACGAGTTCGCGCGGCAGGTGGAGGCCGAATTCGCGTTGGTGAAGACG
The DNA here is from genome assembly GCF_022014495.1 of Sandaracinobacteroides sayramensis. Lineage (GTDB taxonomy): Bacteria > Pseudomonadota > Alphaproteobacteria > Sphingomonadales > Sphingomonadaceae > Sandaracinobacteroides > Sandaracinobacteroides sayramense. The sequence continues at coordinate 464,884 of NZ_JAKLSQ010000001.1, read as the reverse complement.
CTGGGCGTGGACGCGCCGGCCGCCGAGGTGGAGCGGATTCGCGGCTTTTTCGCGCCGCCGCCGTTCGAGGCCGGGCTGGCGGAGACCATCGAGCTTTCGGAGCCGGATTTCGCGCGCTGGGTGGAGCGGCAGACGCATCCACACAAGGCGCCGGGCTATGCCATCGTAAACATCTCGCTGAAGCCGGCCGGGGGGATTCCGGGCGACGCTTCCGCCGAGCAGATGGAGCTGGTGGCCGATCTGGCGGAGCGGTTCTCGTTCGACGAGATCCGGGTGACGCATGCGCAGAATCTGGTGTTGCCGCATGTGCGGCTGCTGGACCTGAGGGCCGTCTGGGAGGCGCTGCGCGGGGCCGGGCTGGCGAGCGCCAACCTCGATCTGGCGAGCGATATCATCGCCTGCCCGGGGCTGGATTATTGCGCGCTGGCCAATGCGCGTTCCATCCCGCTGGCGCAGAAGATCGCCGAACTGCTGGCGCCGCAGGAGGCGGAGCTGGGCGAGCTGAAGATCAAGATTTCCGGCTGCATCAACGCCTGCGGACATCACCACGCCGGACACATCGGGGTGCTGGGCGTGGACCGCAAGGGCGTGGAGAATTACCAGCTTTTGCTGGGCGGTTCCGGTGCCGAGGATGCGAGCCTGGCGCAGATATTGGGGCCTGGCTTCGACGAGGACGGGGTGGTGGCGGCGGTCGGCAAGGTGACGGATGCCTATCTGACGGAACGGCTGGACGGCGAGCGGTTCCTGGACACCTATCGGCGCGTGGGGGCCAAGCCGTTCAAGGAGGCGGTCTATGGCTGAGCTGTTCGCGATCGACGAGCGGGCCGAGCTTTCGGCCGAGCCCGAACTGGTGCTGGGGCCGGAGGAGGATGTGCGGGCGCATGGCGGGCTCGGCAACCATCGGGTGGTTGCCATCGCCTTCCCGAAGTGGCGGGACGGGCGCGGCTATTCTTCCGCCCGCATCCTGCGCGAGGCGGGGTTCGAGGGGGATATCAGGGCGGTCGGCGACCTGACGGTGGACCAGCTTGTGTTCCTGAAGCGGGCTGGCTTTTCCTCTCTGGCGCCGGAGCGGGCCATAGACCGGGAAGTGGCGGCGCGGGCGCTGGCGCGCTATGAGTTCGTCTATCAGAAGGCGGCCGACGGCCGGGCGCCGGCCTGGGCGCTTCGGCACAGGGATGGCGCCGCGTGAGCACGGCGCAACTGGCGCGAAACGAGGCGCCCTGGCGGCCGGCGGATGCGGCGGATCTGAACGCCCGTTATGAAGGGCGGGGCGATCTGGCGTTGGCCGATGTGCTGACCGACCCGGCTTTTGGCGAGGTGGCGCTGGTTTCCTCGTTCGGGGCGGATTCGGCGGCGTTGCTGCATGTGGCGGCCGGAATCCGCAAGGATGTGCCGGTGCTGTTCGTCGAGACCGGCTGGCTGTTTCCCGAGACGCTTCGCTATGCCGAGGATTTGTCCGCCTGGCTGGGGCTGAAGGATGTGCGCTGGCTGCGGCCCGACCGGGGTGTGCTGGAGGCGAAGGACCCGAAGCGGTTGCGCTGGAGCTATGACCCGGACGGGTGCTGCGAAGTGCGCAAGGTGGAGCCGCTGGACCGGGCGCTGGCGGGGTTCGATCTTTGGGTTTCGGGGCGCAAGAGCCATCAGAACCGGGAGCGGGCGCAATTGCAACTGTTCGAGGGGCAGGAGCGGCAGCTTAAGCTGAACCCGCTGCACGACTGGTCGTCGGCGCGGCTTCGGGATTATGCCGTGGCGCACAAGCTGCCGCCGCATCCGCTGGTGGCGGACGGCTATCCCTCCATCGGCTGTTCGCCTTGCACCAGCCGGGTGCAGCCGGGGGAAGACCCGCGCGCCGGGCGCTGGCGCGGATGGGACAAATCCGAATGCGGGATTCACAAGGTTGGAAGCGCCGATGGGGGCGAGCCGGTTTTCTGATCGTTGGCGCCGAGGCTTGCCAAAGGGCGGCCGGGCTTTAGGGTCTCGCCGATGGCGGATTTGGATCCCAGAATTGTCGCGGTGGAACTGGATGAGCGGACGGTCATCTGGCGCAACGCCGATGTGGAACAGGAACGGCGGGTCGCGATCTTCGACCTGCTGGAAGGCAATATGTTCCGGCCGCTGGAGGTGGAAGGCGGCGGCCCCTGGCGGCTGGTGCTGCGCGTGGAGGACGGCCGGCTGGCGATCGACCTGACGCAGGAGGGCGGAAGCGCCGGAGGCACGATCCTGCTGGGGCTGGCGCCCTTTCGCCGGGTGGTGCGGGAATATTTCGCGATCTGCGACAGCTATTACAAGGCGATCCGCAACGCTTCGCCGAGCGCCATCGAGACGATCGACATGGCGCGGCGGGGGATTCACAATGGCGCGGCGGAACTGCTGATGGAGCGGCTTGACGGGCGGGTCGAGATGGACTTCGACACGGCACGGCGGCTGTTCACGCTGATCTGCGTTCTTCACATCCGGCAGTGAACTCCGGCGCGAAGCGCCGCAAGCGCGACTGCGCGCCCGCGCTTGTGCGCGGAGCGTTCGCGGATGCGAACGAAAGGCTTGAACTCCGGCGCGAAGCGCCGCAAGCGCGACTGCGCGCCCGCGCTTGTGCGCGGAGCGTTCGCGGATGCGAACGAAAGGAAAAATATGGGCGTTATGCCGGATAGCTGGATTCGCGAACGGGCGTTGCGCGACGGGATGATCGAGCCCTTCGTGGAGGCGCAGAAACGGGATGGCTGCATCTCCTACGGGCTTTCCAGCTATGGTTATGACGCTCGGGTGTCGGACGAGTTCAAGATATTTACCAATGTGGATAGCGCGGTCGTCGATCCGAAGGCGTTTTCGGACGCGAGCTTCGTCGACCGCAAGACCGATGTGTGCGTGATCCCGCCGAACAGCTTCGCCTTGGCTCGGACGGTGGAATATTTCCGCGTGCCGCGCGATGTGCTGGTGATCTGCCTGGGCAAGAGCACCTATGCGCGTTGCGGGATTATCGTGAATGTGACCCCGCTGGAGCCGGAATGGGAGGGGCATGTGACGCTGGAATTTTCCAACACCACGCCGCTGCCGGCCAGGATCTATGCCCATGAAGGCGCCTGCCAGTTCCTGTTCCTGAAGGGGGACAGCGTTTGCGAGGTGAGCTACGCCGACCGGGCGGGGAAATATATGGGGCAGCGCGGGGTTACCTTGCCGCGATTGTGATTTGGCAGCGGTGTTCGTGGGGGCGGCCCCACCTGGACCCCTCCCCTGAAGGGGGCGGGGTCTTTTTGGCCTAGAAGTTGCGGATCAGCTGGCTGAGGCGGGCTATCCAGGGGGCGTCCGCCACCACCGTCTGGCGGCTGCCGGGGCGCGAAGGGAGGATGTGCAGCTTGCTGCCCTCGCTGGCGACCAGGCGGCCGAAGGTGAAGCGGCCGACGCTGCGCGGAACCAGAATGTCGGTATTGACGGCTTCCGCGAAGCGGGGCGGTGGAAGCTGCTCCAGCCAGAGCTGGTCGCCGGCGCGGTAGTCCCCTTGCGAGTCGCGGATCACCAGGCCGATGGCGCCGGGCGCCGGGGCGGGAGGGTGCAGCGCCAGCGGTGTGCTGAGCGATTGCGCGCCCTCCGCCGTGAGCTGGGCGGCGACGGGGACGCGCGAATCGCCTTCCTGGGCGATGAGTTCGCGCGGCTCCACGTCCAGCGCGCGGGAGAGGCGTTCGATCCAGGGGACGGTGAGCTGGCGGGTGCCGGTTTCCAGCCGGCCGATGGTGACGGCGGTGGTGGGCGGTTCGCAGCGGGCGGCTACGTCCGCGAGCGTCAATCCTCTGGCTTTCCGAATTTCGCGGAGGCGACTTGTCATTCTTATGCTCCGGTTACTCGATGTCCTACAGGGTTACCATTATGGCAAAGGCCTCTTCTTGTCGAGTCTGAAGAAGGAGAGGCCATGTGATTGAAGCTGAAGACTATCCGAATCGTGAGATCGTCCGCCAGATTCTGGCGCCTTCGGATGCGGTGGACCGGCAGATGGTGGCGGTGAACCTTGCCGAATCGCCTTTGGGCTGGCTGGCGCGGCGGGGAATGCTGACGCCCCGGCAGGTGGCCGCGGGCGAGCGGTTGCGCGGCGATCATGCGCGCGCCGGGCTTTCCGCGCGGGTGACGATGCGCTGGGATGTGGCGCCGGCCGGTGGGCGCGAGCGCGGCGGGGCGGGTGCGCAGGGGCAGGCGCTGGGGGCGATCGACGCGAAGCGGCGATTCGATTCGGCGATGGCGGCCGCGGGCGCCGGGCTTTCCGATATCTTGTGGCGGGTGGCCTGCGAAGGCGAGGGGCTGGCCGAGGCCGAGAAGGGGCTGGGCTGGCCGACACGGGCCGGGAAGCTGGTGCTGGGGTTGGCGCTGGATCGGCTCGTGGCGCACTATGAAAACCAATATGGTATTTTTCATATTGACAATCGTGACGCTATGGAATAATGGAATCGGCATGCTCGAGAATTGCGGGTTCGGCCGGGGTCGTCCGCTCTTGAGGACAATGATGGTTATCGGGAGGCCGGGTGGGGCGGGAGCTTTCGTTGATGGAGCGGCTGGTGCGGCTGCCCCATGCGGAGCGGGCGCGCATATTGGAAGGCATCGCGCCGGAACGGCGGGCGGGGGTGGCGCGGGACTGGCGCTGGCTGGCGCGGCCTTCGCAACTGCCGCCTGAAGGCGACTGGGCCGTCTGGCTGATTCTGGCCGGGCGGGGGTTTGGAAAGACGCGGACGGGGGCCGAGTGGGTGACGGCGCAGGCGGCGTTGCACCCGGGTGCCCGTTTCGCGCTGGTGGGACCGACGGCGCATGACGCGCTGGCGGTGATGCTGGAGGGCGAATCCGGGCTTCTGGTGGTGGCACCGGACGGGATGAGGCCGGAGTGGCGGGCGACGCGGCGGGAAGTGCGTTGGCCGAACGGGGCGATGGCCTCTCTGGTTTCGGCGGTGGAGCCGGATTCGCTGAGGGGGCCGCAGTTCCATTTCGCGTGGTGCGACGAGATCGCCGCCTGGCCGAAACCGGCCGAGGTTTGGGCGAACTTGAGAATGGGGCTGCGGCTGGGCGAGCGGCCGAGGGCGGTGGTGACCACCACGCCCCGGCCGCTCGCCTTTCTGCGGCAGTTGCAGGCGGGGGATGGGGTGGCGGTGACGCGGGGGTCTACCTTCGACAACCGCGCCAATCTGCCGCCGGCCTTTCTGGCCGATGTGCATGCCGCTTATGCCGGGACCGCGCTGGGGCGGCAGGAACTGCTGGGCGAGCTGCTGGAGGATCGCGAAGGGGCGCTGTGGAGCCGGGACGGGCTGGATAGCTGCCGGGTGGCCGAAGCGCCGGAACTGCGGCGCGTGGTGGTGGGGGTGGACCCGCCGGCCGGGCCGGGGGGCTGCGGGATCGTGGTGGCCGGGCTGGATGCGGCGGGTGTCGCCTATGTGCTGGCGGATGCGAGCCTTTCGGCGGCGCCGCCGGAGACCTGGGCGCGGGCGGTGGCCTCTGCCCGGGCGCGGTTCGAGGCCGACCGGGTGGTGGTGGAGACGAACAATGGCGGCGACATGGTGGAGGCGACCCTGCGGGCCGTCGATCTGGCGCTGCCGGTGAAGCAGGTGAAGGCGAGCCGGGGGAAGTCGGCCCGGGCGGAGCCGGTTTCGGCGCTCTATGCGGCCGGGCGGGTGCGGCATGTGGGGATGTTCGCGGAGCTGGAAGACGAGATGTGCGGCCTGATGCTGGGCGGCGGCTATGTCGGGCCCGGGAGCTCGCCCGATCGCGCCGACGCGCTGGTGTGGGCGCTGACGGATTTGATGCTGGGCGGGCGCAAGGCCGGCCCGGGGGTGCGTGTGCTGGGGCACTGACGGGAGAGCGGGATGCAGAAGGATTGCAACGGGCCGGGGCTGATCGCCTTCGCGGCCTGGCTGAAGACGCGCGTGCGGGAGCCTTCGACCTGGGTGGGGTTGGCGACCATCGCGGTGGTGCTTGGCTCCGACCCGATGCAGGCGCAGGGGCTGGTGCAGGCGATTTCGCTGATCGTCGGCGGCGGGCTGGTGGCGACGGGTGAGGCCGGGCGCGGCGGAGACGAGTCTTGAACTGGGCGCGGCGCTGGCTTGGCGGCGCCGGGCGGAAGTCTCTGCACGCCGTGCGGCCGTGGGCGGTGGCGGCCGGCGGGGCCGAGGTTCCGGCCTCCTATGAGGGGCAGGTGCGCGCGGCGCTTCGCAATCCGGTGGCGTTGCGGGCCGTGCGGCTGGTGGCCGAGGGGCTGGCGAGCGTGACTCTGGAAGCGAACGAGCCGGGGCATCCGTCTCTGGCGCTGGTGACTCCGGCCTTGCTGGAAGGGATCGCCACCAACCTGCTGCTGGCCGGCAATGCCCATGTGCAGGTGGGGCTGGATCTGGGCGGGCGGCCGGGTGAGCTTTGGCTGCTGCGGCCGGAGCGGATGCGGCTGGAGACGGATGCCGATGGACGGCCGCAAAGCTGGGCCTATCAGTTGGGCGGGCGGGTGCAGCGGTTGCCGGCGGAGGGCGATGCCCTGGAACCGGGGGTTTTGCATCTGAAGGCGGTGAATCCGCTGGACGACCATCTGGGGCTTGGGGCGCTGGAGGCGGCGAGTGAGCCGGTGGCGCTGTTGCAGGCGGCCGGGCGGTGGAACCGCTCGCTGATCGCCAACGCCGCCCGGCCTTCGGGGGCGCTGGTGCTGGACAGCGAGGATGGGGTGCTTTCGCCCGAGCAGTTCGAGCGGCTGGCGGCCGAGATCGAGGCGGGGTTCCAGGGCGCCTCCAACGCCGGGCGGCCGATGCTGCTGGAGGGCGGGCTGAAGTGGCAGGCGCTTTCGCTGACACCGGCGGAAATGGATTTCCAGAAGGCGCGGGAAGCGGCGGCGCGGGATGTGGCGCTGGCCTTCGGCGTGCCGCCGATGCTGCTGGGGCTGCCCGGCGATTCGACGCACGCCAATTACGCCGAGGCCAATGTGGCGCTGTGGCGGCTGACGATCCTGCCGATGCTGGGGCGGATATTGGACGGGCTTTCGCGGCATCTGGGGCTATGGTGGCCTGGCTTGAGGCTGGAGCCGGACCTGGATCTGGTGCCGGCGCTTTGGGCCGACCGCGAGCGGCTCTGGCGGCATGTGGGCGACGCCACCTTCCTGAGCGACGACGAGAAACGCGAGATTCTGGGCTGGGCGCCTGTCGGGAAGGGGGGCCGGGATGGGCTCTGAGGTGCGGCTGACCGGCTATGTGAGCCGTTTCGATGTGCCCGACCGGCAGGGCGATGTGGTGCGGCGCCGGGCGTTCGTGGGGGCGCCGGCCGCTGTGCCGCTGCTGTGGCAGCATGACCCTTCGCGCCCGATCGGGCGGGTGCTGGGCCTGTCCGAAGACGGGCATGGGCTGAAGATGCTGGCCGCCGTCAGCCCCGGGTGCCGGGATGGCGAGGATGCGCTGGCGTTGCTGCGGAGCGGCGCCGTCGATGGGCTGTCCTTTGGCTATCGCGTGAAGTCGGCGCGGCGGCGGCCGGGCGGCGGGCGGGAATTGCTGCGGCTGGAATTGATCGAATGCTCGGTGGTGACCTTGCCGATGCATGAGGAGGCGCGGGTTCTTTCTGTGGGCTGACGCGCGGGTTGGGCGGCCGGATAGGCCAGCTGGGAGAAAGTGAAAAATGGCATATGAAACCAAGGCCGACGCGGTGGTGACCGCGGAGGAGACGCCGGCTGACGTGCGCGCCGGTCTGGAAATGCTGGGCGCGGAAATCCGCGAGAGCCTGCGGGCGGAAGTGAAGCAGGAACTGGAGCAATTCTCGCGCAAGATGGCGAGCGTGCCGCCGCGTGCGGCGCCGGCCGGGCGGAGTTTTGCCGGGAGCAGTTTCGGTGACGGCTATCTGCGCAAGGGGATCGAGGCGGGCTTCGAGGCGAAGCGGCTTTCCGTCGGCGTGGCCGGCGAAGGAGGGCTGGCGGTGCCGCTGGAGATCGACCAGCGCATCGAGGCGACGCTGAAGACGATCTCGCCCATTCGCGCCATCGCCGATGTGGTGAAGGTGGGCAGCGCCAATTACCGCAAGCTGGTGGCGGTGGGCGGTGTCGCCTCTGGCTGGGTGGCGGAAGCCGGCGCGCGGCCGGAGACGGCGACTCCGGCCTTCAGCGAGGTGGCGCCGCCGATGGGCGAGATCTACGCCAATCCGGCGGCGACGCAGCCGATGCTGGACGATGCCCAGTTCGACGTGGAGGGCTGGCTGGCGAACGAGATCGCCACCGAGTTCGCCCGCGCCGAGGGTGTGGCCTTTGTTTCCGGCACCGGCGCCGGGCAGCCCAAGGGCTTCCTGACCTATCCGGTGGCGGCGACCGGCGACGCGACGCGGCCGTTCGGGACGGTGCAGTTCGTTGCCTCTGGCGCCGCGGGGGGCTTTGCGGCGGCCAATCCGGCGGACAGGCTGGTGGACCTGGTGCATGCGCTGCGCTCGCCCTATCGCCAGGGCGCTGTGTGGGTGATGAACTCGAACACCATTTCGGTGATCCGCAAGTTCAAGGACACGACCGGCGACTTCATCTGGCGGAACGGTTTGCAGGAGGGCGAGGCCTCGACCCTGCTCGGCTATCCGGTGGTGGAGGTGGACGCGATGCCCGACATCGGCGCCAACAGCCTGTCGATCGGATTCGGGCAGTTCCGCTCGGCCTATGTGATCGCCGAGCGCGGGGAGACCGCCGTGCTGCGCGACCCCTATTCGAACAAGCCTTTCGTGCATTTCTACGCCACCCGCCGCGTGGGCGGGGCGCTGGTGAACAGCGAGGCGCTGAAGCTGATGCGCTTCTCGGCGACCTGAGCCGGGCTTTTCGGGCGGCGAGGGTGACTGGGAGGGCGGCTTCGCCCCCCCCTTTTTTCGGACGAGGGGTTTGGGCCGATGGGAATCCTGTCTGCGGCGGTCGAGGCCAATGGGTGGGTGTTGGCCGTGCGCGGCGACTGGGCCGCGACGGCGGGCGCCTGGAGCCACGGCGGCGACGATCGCGTCGAGGGACGGTTCCTGCTGAACGGCGTGGAGCAGTTCGCGCTGGACCCCGATGGCGCGGCGCGGGTGCGGCTTAGCGTGGTGCGGCAGGGCTTTGCCCGCGAGGGCGGACGGGCCGTTCCGTCCGTGGGGGATTCCGAGCTTCTGGTGGCGGTGAAGGCGTTGCGGCGGCCCTGGCCGAACCAGACGCAGTTGGACGAAACCGATCATGGCGATGGCACGCGGACGCTTCGGCTGGCGCTTTCCGGGCGGGTCTATGCCGGCGACGTGGTGACGGGCGCGCGGTTCGCGGCCGGCTGGAAGCCGGGCGGCGGCGAGGCGCTGGTCGGGGCGGTGGCGAATGGCTCGACGCGGGCATTGCCGGTGGCCATTTCGCGCTGGGCGCAGCCTTCGTTCGCGCTGGTGCGCGGCACCACGCGGATGGACGTGGATGTGATCGTGGCGGCGCACCATCCCCGGCATTTTGGGACATCCTTGCATCAGGCGCTGGCGGCGATGAAGATCACCGCGACGGACGGGGTGCTGGCGAAGGAATTTTGGTTTGCGCGGGACCGCGTGTCTGCGCAGCATGGCGACAATCTGCTGTGCTGGGGGGGCGAGATCGACCTTTCCGGGCTGAGCCCCGGGCCGGTGACGCTGCACCGCGAGGAGTTTCCCTGGATCGGGGCTTCGCGCTCGACCGGGGCGGGGCATTCCACCGATGCGACCGATGGGTTGCCTACGGCCTGGGCTTCGCCGCTGATGGTCTGTTACGATCCCGACGGCACGCTCTATCCGAACGGCCATGTCTATGTGGATGCGGCGAGCGGATCGACCGATGCGGCGGCGGTGACCGTTGGCGGCTCGTTGGCGGAGGCGAAGGCCGGGCGACGGGCGGCGGATATCTCGACGGCGTTCCAGGCCCTTTATCTGAGGAACTACGCCCTGCCTGAACGCAATGGCTGGGCGGCCGATACGCAGCGGGCCGCGGACTGGACGACGGTGACTCTGGCGCCGGGCGTGCACGGCTGGGGCGAGACGGCGGTGACCTCCGGGCTGGCCTGCAACGAGGGCCGGATACGGATCGAGGGGGATCCTTCGGACAGCGACCCGAGGGCTAACTGCATCTGGCGCTCCGGCGGCACCTCGCCGACGAAACGGGCGGGGCGTTTCTGGTTGCGGAATCTGACCGTGGAGGCCGGGGAAGCCTCTCTGGGTGGGGCGCTCTGGCACTTTGAGAATGTGGAACTGCGGGGCAAGCCGGGCTTCGAGGCGAGCACCACCCCTCCGGTGAGTGCCTCCTCGCCGACGGGTTATGCGCGCATGTCCGCCACGCGGATGCGCTGGTGGCGCTACGGGGTCGGCCCGGAAGGTTCCAGCCTTCGCTTCCTGCTGATGCGCAATTGCGAGCACAGCCGTTCGGCTTCGGCGGTGGTGCATATCAGTTCGTCGAAATGCGCCGACCCGCTCTTCCCGACGCGCGACACGGGTTCGGCGCCGGCTTTCGCCACCTGGGGGCTTTCGACCCTGACCAACAGCGATGCGATGCTGTGGGGCTGCCGGGCAATGGACTGGGCGGGGCGTTTCGTGAACGTCCAGGGATCGCGCGACAGCGGCGCGGGCGTGACCGGCGATCCCGTGAACCATCTTCGCTTCGCCATGGTCAACTGCCTGTGCGAACGGTCCCGCGGGGTATCGTCCACCCGGATATGGAGCATGGGCGAAAGCAGCCCGGAACAACTGCAGGACAGCGTGATCGAAGGCAATACGCTGCAGGGCAACGGCTGGAACGGCTGCTACAATGGGGGCGCGCTGGGCGCGCCCTATACCGACCTGGCGCATATCGGCAACTCCCTGCGCAACAACCTGTTCGGCCGGCATGCGAAGAAGGGGGATATCTTCAACCGCGACGGCAGTCTGACCGCCGAGTGGGAGTATCTCTACGGCGTCGGCTTTGCGGGCAATGTGCATGCGAACAGCAATGTTACGGAGTCGAGCAATTTCCAGTTCGCCTGGTTCGGCCTCGGGGCAGCGGTGGACACCAGCTACGCCGGATATGGAAGCAATGCGTTCCTGCGTTTCGTGTCGGACATGTCGGACCGTGGGCCGCGGGCACCGGTGGGGCCGGGAAATGGGGATTACCGCCCGGATGCCGGTTCGCCGGCGCGCGGGCGCGGGCGGGCGGCTTCGACGGCGGTCGATATCGACAATCTGCCCCGGCGCGGGATTTTCACCGCCGGGGCGCTGGAGGCCGTGCCTTTGCCGCCGGCGCAACTGCTGCCCGCAAGCGCCGCGCTTGCGCATCAGGGTGAAGCGGCACGGCTTTCCCTTCGGGTCGGGTTGCGGCCGCAAGCGGCGGCGCACGGCGTTTCGGACACGACGGCCTGGCTGACGGCGCGTGGCGCGGGCTGGCCCTTGCCCGCCGGCCGGATGCTGCGGGTGGACGGGGAAGGGCGGACGGCGCGGATCGTTCGCGACTGAGATATTCGCTTTGGCATGGGGAGTTCTGGGATGGGGAAATGGGTGGCCCCGGAGGTGCTGGATGGCGCGCTCCGGGCAATCGCGGCGGCAACGCACATGCTGGCGGTGCCGGCGCGGCCGGCGGACTATGCGGAGGCGATGGCCGGGCGGCTGGCGGAGACGGTGCTGGGGGAGGCTGACTTCGCGATCGGGCCGGGCAATGCCTCAGGCCGGCGGATCGCGATCGCCGCCAAGGCCGCGGTGCCGGTGGCGGCGGCCGGGGCGGCGAACCATGTGGCGCTGATCGACAGGACGGCCGGGCGGCTTCTCTATGTGACGACCTGCCCGGAGCAGGTGCTGGAACCGGGCGGCGAGGTGAATTTCGACGGCTGGTCCGTCGAGATCGGGGCGCCGCTCTGAAGGGGGACGGGCTATGTTTCTGAAGGATCCGCAGGCGGTGCTGGAGTATCGCGTGGACTGGGCGGCGGCGCTGGAAGGCGGGGCCGGCATAGTGGAAAGCGAATGGCGGGTGGAGCCGGTGGAGGATGGGGGCGTCGTTGTCGCGTCCGCCCTTGTCGATGGCGCGGAGGCCGGGGTGCGGCTGGGCGGCGGTGTGGCGGGGCATCTGTATGCAGTGCGGAACCATGTGCGGTTTTCCGACGGGACGCGCGATGAGCGCAGCCTGATCCTGAGGGTGGAGGCGCGCTGATGCTGGAAGTGGAACGGGCGGCGCCGGCCGCGGCGCTCGCCGAGCTGAAGGCGTATCTGCGGATCGAGGACAGCCTGGAGGATGCGCTGCTGGCCGGCTGGCTGCGGGCGGCTACCGAGACGGCGGAAGTGGAGCTGGGGCAGTTCCTGCTTGAGCGCGAGGTGGTGGAGGAAGGGCGGGTCTGTGGCGGTTTGCTGCGGCTGACGCATGGGCCGGTGCGGCTGGTTCTGGAGCTGCGCGAGATGGGGACGGGGGTGTTGCCGGTCGGCCGATATGCGCTGGATGGTGCGGCGCGGCTGCGGGTTTCCGCTGTGGCGGACGGGGTGTTGCTTGCTGCGCGTTATCGCGCGGGGATGGCCGATGGCTGGAACAGGCTGCCGGAAATGCTGCGGCAGGCCGTCGTGCGGCTGGCGGCGCATTTCCATGGGCATCGGGATTCCCCGGAGGCTCCTGCCATGCCGCTGGCGGTGCGCCAGTTGTTGCGGGCGCAGCGGGCCCGGCGGCTTCGGTAGGGGGAATTCATGGGCGAGCGGGCGGGCAGGCTTTCGGAGCGGGTGCGCTTCGAGGGCCGGGATGAGGCGCGGGCGCGGGCCGGGAATTTGCCGGGGGCCTGGGCGTATCGTTTCGAGCGCTGGGCGCGGGTGGAGTTGCTGGCGCGGGCCGATCCGTTGCCGGCGGCGGCCGACACCCGCCATTCGGCGCGGCGCTGGCGGCTGACGATCCGGGACGGCTTGCGGCCGACGCTGGAGATGCGGGCGCTGTGGCGCGGGGCTTCGCTGACGCTGACCGGGATCGAGGCCGATCCGGCCAGCCCCGGCTGGCTGACGATATGGGCCGAGGATCGGGGGGAGGAGTGACGTGCGGGCGAGCCTGGAATTGCAGCGGGCGCTGGTGTCCGCGCTGGTGGCGGATGGCGCCATCCGGGCGCGGGGGCTGAAGATCTACGACGGGCCGCCGGCCGAGGCGCGGGCGCCCTATCTTTCGGTCGGCGCGGATATGGTCTCGGCGCGGGGCTGGCAGGGCGGCGGCGGGCATGAGCACCGCTTTTCCGTGAGCCTGTGGGACGTGCGCGAGGGGTTCGCCCCCGCGAAGGAGGCGCTGGCGGATGTGGAGCGGGTGGTGCTGGCCATGCCGCGCCATTTCGCCGGCGTGCGGCTGACGGGGGTGCGGCTGTTGCGCGCGACCGTGCGGCGGACGGGGCGCAACTGGACGCAGGGGATCGCGGAATTCCGCGCGCTTTCGGTAAGGGAGGATCAAGATGGCGGTTGAGAGCGGGGCAGCCTTTCTGCTGAAGATGAGCGACGGCGGCGCGCCCGAGCAGTTTCGGACCGTGGCGGGCCTGAGGACGACGCAGATGAGCATCGCCACCGGGCAGGTGGTGGTGACGAACAAGGGCTCGGACGGGTGGCGCGACCTTTTGCCGGCCGGCGGGGTGCGCTCGGTTTCGATTTCCGGGGCCGGGGTGTTCACTGGATCCGACGCCGAACTGGCCTTGAAGGCGCGCGCGTTGACCGGGGCGCTGGATCGGTTCGAGGTGAGTTTCGAGGGCGGCGAGCGGCTGCGCGGCAGCTTCCAGGTGGCGCGGCTGGACTACAGCGGCGATTTCAATGGCGAGCGGACCTACACGCTGGCGCTGGAAAGCTCCGGCCCGGTGGTGAGCCTGTGAGCGCCAATCCCTTGCGGGGCGAGGTGGCGTTGAAGCTGCCCGGACTGTCGCTGACGTTGCGGCCGAGTTTCTCGGCGCTGGTGGCGGCGGAAGCCGAGGGCGGCAGCCTGTTCCGGATGCTGGACCGGGCGGCGGCGGGCGATGTGCGGCTGGCCGACATCGGGGCCTTGTTCTGGCATTGCGGGGGGCAGGCGGGGGCGCGGGCGGATTTCGAGGCGGCGTTGCTGGAGGCCGGGCCTTCCGGCTTGCTGGGGCCGTATCGGGCGTTGCTGGCCGCGATCTTCGGGCGCGTTTGATGGGGGATTTCCGGGCGCTGGCGCGCTCGGCCGCGGGGGTGGCGACCGGGGGGCTGGGGTGGCCGCCCGAGCGCTTCTGGGCGGCGACGCCGGCGGAGTTGCAACTGGCTCTGGAGGGCCGGTTCGGGGCGGCGGCCGGCGCGGCGCTGGGGCGGCGCGAACTGGCGAAACTGAGGGAAAGCCTGGGCGATGGATGAGGATCTGGAGGCGCTCGCCCTTTCGGTGCGGGCGGACAAGGAGGCTTTTGCCCGTGACGTTCTGGAGATGCGCGGGACGTTGACCGGCGCGCTGACGGAGGGCGCCGAGGCCGCCGGACGCGGGATCGAGCAGGCCTTGCGGCGGGCGGCGCGGTCCGGCCGGCTGGAGTTTGAGGATCTGGCGCGGGTCGCCGGGCGGGCGCTGGGCGAAATCGCCGGCGCCGCCTTGCAGATGCAGGGCGGGCTTGGCTCCGCCTTGTCTGGCGCGGGTGTCGGGTTGCTGGGGCTGGCCGGGCGGGCGACCGGGGGACCGGTTTCGCCGGGGCAGGCCTATGTGGTGGGCGAGCGCGGGCCGGAGCTGTTCGTGCCGACCGCGAGCGGCCGGGTGGAGACGGGGGCGCCGGCGCGCGGGCCGGTGAATGTGAGCGTGCATGTGGCCGCGCCGCGCGAGGCGGGGAGCGCCTTCATGGCACAGACCGGGCGGCAGGTGGCGCTGGGCGTGCGCCGGGCGCTGGAACGGGCGGGGCGCTGAGATGGGGCATTATCTTGCGACCGCCGCCGACCAGTTGCGGCGTGGCTGGGTGAAGCGGTTCCGCCCGGAGCTCTGGACGGTGGATTTTCCACGGCCGATGATGGCGACGCTGACGGCGCCGGGGGCCGGCACCTTGCGGCTGGACCTGGACTTTCAGACCCGGGGCGATCTGGCCGGGCTGATCTGGGAGAGCGCGGATCGCTGGTCCCACCCGTTGCTGGCCTATGAGACCCGGCGGGATTATCGCGGGACGGTGCTGGCCTTCGACTGGGTGGCGGGCGCGGGGATGATGCCGCTGGATGCGGTGAACGGCGCGGTGCTGACGGTGGAAGGGCGCGACGCGCAAGGGGTGGCGCGGCTCTGGTATGTGCGGCTTTGGAACCATGCGGTCGGCGGGCCGATGGCGGCGCGGGTGACGCTGGATTTCGACCGGCTGCGTTCGGGATTCGGGATGGATGGGGAGCTGGTTTACCCACGCGACATCGACCGGCTGTTTCTTTCGCTGGTGCCGGCGGATTTCGATGGAAGTTCTACGCCGCTGGCGCTGCCGCTTTCCACCTGGGTGGAGTTGCGGAACCTGCAGGCGACCGGGCCCAATTCGACCTTGCGGCGGGGCGACGCCTTTCTGCCCGAGCATCGGATGCGGATCTGCTCTGGTTATGACGACAGCTATAACCAGGCGCCCGAGCGTCTGGTGGAGCAGTGGCGGGCGCTGGGGTATCGCGAACTGGTGACCCATTATGTGGGGATGAGCCATTTCCCGGCGCTGGCGCCGGTGGGCGGCGGGCGGTTCGAGGTTTCGGGGGGGCTTTGCGCTTCGGCGACGGTCTGGCACCGGGCTTTCCTGCGGGCGCTGGCGGGTGCCGGGATGGGCGCCATCCTGTCCCTGAGCTTCGAATTGTTCGATGAACATGCGCCGGCTGGCTGGGCGCAGCGGGATGTGAGTGGCGGCCGGGCGCTGACGGGCTGGGCGCCGCCTTCGACCTTGCTTTCGCCTTGCCATGCGGGCGCGATGGACTGGTTGCGCGGAATTGCTGGGGCTTTCGCCTCCATGGCCGCTGCCGAAGGCGGGCATGTGCGCTTTCAGGTGGGGGAACCCTGGTGGTGGGTGGGGCCTTCGGGCGCCCCCTGCTTCTACGATGCGGCGACGGTGGCGCGCTGGACGGCGGAAAAGGCGGCAGCGCCGCCGGCGATGGCGGATGTGGCGGGCGGGCGCAGCGCGGCGGAGCGGGCCTGGCTGGACTGGCTGGGGGCGCGGCTTGCCGAGGCTTGTGTGGGCGTGCGGGAGGCTGCGCGCTCGGCGGCGGGGGAGGCGGCCTTTACCTCCTATCTGCTGTTCTACGCGCCGCAGGTGCTGGACGAGGCGAAGCCCGATCTGAAGCGGGCGAACATGCCGGTGGGCTGGGCCTTTCCCGCATGGGATGTGCTGCAGCTGGAAGATTATGATTTCGTCGTGGCCGGCGACGAATGGGGGCAGGCGCGGGGGCGGGCGGCCGTGGGCGAGGCTCTGGGTTACCCGTTGCAGCGGCAGCAGTATTTTTCGGGATTCGTGCTGGACGCGGCGGATGCCGGCGTGGCGTGGCCGCGCATCGGCGAGGCGGCGGCAGAGGCGCAGCGCCGGGGGGTGCCGGAGGTGTTCCTCTGGGCCTGGCCGCAGGTGGCGCGGGACGGCTTCGTCTGGACGGCGGACGCTGGAAGCGGGGAGGAAGCGGAAGTGAATGGGTTTCACGATGTGCGGTTTCCGCTCTCGCTCGGGTTCGACGCGGTCGGCGGGCCGGAGTTTGCGACGCAGGTGGCGGAGCTGGTCTCGGGCCATGAGCAGCGCAACCTGCTGTGGGCGGAGGCGCGGCTGCGCTATGACGCCGGGCTAGGAGTGCGGTCCGAGGCGGATCTGGCGGAGCTTGTGCGCTTTTTCCGGGCGCGGCGGGGGCAAGCCTTCGCCTTTCGGTTCCGCGATCCGTTGGACTGGGTGAGCGGCGCCTTCGGCGCGGAGGTGGCGGCCACCGACCAGTTGCTGGGTGTGGGCGACGGGACGTCCATGCGGTTCCAGTTGGTGAAGCGCTATGGCGAGCCGGAGGATGCGGAGGTGCGGCGCATCACCCGTCCGGTGGGCGCGAGCGTTCGGGTTTCCGTGGGCGGCGTCGAACGGACGCAGGGCTGGGCCTTGCAGCCCGGCGGCGTGCTGCTGTTCGAAGTGCCTCCGGCCGCCGGAGCGGCGGTGCGGGCCGGGTTTCGTTTCGATGTGCCGGTGCGGTTTGCCGCCGATCGGCTGGATGTCTCCCTGTCGGGCGTGCGGTCGGGCGAGGTGCCTTCCGTGCCTCTGGTGGAGGTGCGGGAATGAGCGATTTCGCCGAGCGGGCGTTGCAGGGCGAGGTGACGACGCTTGCCCTGTGCTGGAAGCTGACCCGTGGCGACGGGCTGGTTCTGGGCTTTGCGAGCCACGATCGCGATCTGCTGCTGGGGGGCGTGCGCTATCGGGCGCGGCCGGGGATGACGCCTTCGGCGGTGACCCATTCGGTGGACCTGGCTGCCGACAGCATGGAGGCGGAGGGGTTTCTGAGCTCTGCGGGCCTCACCGAACTCGATCTGGAAAGCGGGCGCTGGGCGGAGGCGCGGGTGGAGCTGTTCGCTTGCGACTGGCGTTTTCCGCAAGCGGGCACTCTGGGGCTGATGCGGGGCCGCATGGGACGGGTTTCCCGCTTTGGCCTGGGGGCCGGGGGCGGGTTCCGGGCGGAACTGCTTTCCGATCTGGCGGAACTGGAAGCGCTGGAGCCGTTGCGGCTTTCGCCGCTGTGCCGCGCGGAGCTGGGGGATGGCCGCTGCGGGGTGGATATGGCCGGGCGGCGGGTGGAGCTGGATGTGCTGGCCTGGGAAGGCGATCGGCTGGAACTGGCCGCTGCCCCCGAGGCGCCCGAGCGTTACGCCTGGGGGCTGATGCGCTGGGTTTCCGGGGGTTTGGCGGGGGTGGACCGGCGGGTAGCTGCCGTGGAGGGCCGGACGATCTGGCTGGAGGAGACACTGCCCGATTTGCCGGAGCGGGCGGGGGCGATCTGGTTGTGGGAAGGTTGCGACAAGCGTTTCGAGACCTGTGGCCGTCGCTTCGGCAATGCGCTGGCGTTCGATGGCGAGCCGCATGTGCCGGGGAATGACGCCTTGCTTCGTTATGGCGATGGTTGAGGCGTGACGGTCGAAGAGGCGCGTGCCGCGCGCATCGTGGCGGCTGCTCGCGCGGAATTGGGCGGGGCGTTTCGGCCCCAGGGGCGGGGCGAGGAGGGGCTGGACTGCCTGGGCCTGGCGCTTCGTGCCCTGGCTGCCGGGGGCTGCCGGGTGGACATGCCGCGCCTGCCGATGCGCGGGCATTCGGTCGAGCAGGTGCATGGCTGGCTTTGCGCGGCCGGCTTTGCGCGGCTGGAGGTGGAGGAGGCTTCCCCGGGGGATCTGCTTCTGAGCTTTCCTGCCACGCGGCAGGCGCATCTGGCGGTTCGGACAGCGGAAGGCTTTGTCGAGGCCAATGCCCAACTGCGGCGGGTGGTGGAGCGCCCCTGGGGAGGCGGGGGCGTCTGGGATTCGGCGTGGTGCATCGGGGCGGGTGCGGTGAAAGGACGAGGGTGAATGGCATCGGTTCTGTTTTCGACCATTGGCCAGGCAGTAGGCGGACCTCTGGGGGCTGCCGTCGGGGCTGCCGTGGGGGGCAGTGTCGATTCCCTTCTCTTCGGTGCCCGGCGGCGGGGAACGGCGGAGCTGTTCGTGCAGCGTTCGGCTTATGGCGAAATATTGCCGCGGCTTTATGGGCGGACACGGGCGGCGGGGCAGCTGATCTGGGCGCTGCCGATCAAGGGGGCGGCCGGCAAAGGCAGCGGCCGGCGGGATTCGGGGGCGAGCTTCGCGATCGCGCTTTCCTCCGGGCCGATTCAGCGGGTGGGGCGAATCTGGGCGGACGGGCGGGAAATCCGCGATTCGAGCGGGCGTTTCGAGGCGCGGACGCAAATGCGCGTTCATGCGGGCGGTCTCGACCAGGTGGCCGATCCGCTGATCGTGGCGGCGGAGGGAGCCGAAAATGCTCTCGCCTATCCTGGCCTGGCTTATGTGCTGTTCGAGGATTTTGCGCTGGCGCCTTTCGGCAACCGCATTCCCAATCTCAGTTTCGAGATATTTGCCGATGCGGCGGGGCCGGCGCAGTGGCTGGATGATCTGGCCGGACAGGCCGGGATCACCGTGGAGGCGGATGAAGTCGATCCCGCCGCGCTGGGGTATGCGGCGTTCGAAGGGGGCCTGGAGGAGGCTGCCCGGATTGGACGGATTGGCGATTTGTCCGTCGGCTATGTCGAAGGCGGGGCGCGCTTTCGAGCCAGTCCGCCCGGTTTCGACCTGCGGCTGGAGGATTTGCTGGCGAGCGATGAAGGGGCCGTGAATCTCGCGCGGGGCGATCGCCCGTCTGCGATGGCGCTGACCTATCTGGATTCGGACCGTGACTATCAGCCGGGGCGTCAGCGTGTGGCGCGGGCGCGGCGCGGACGGGAACTGGAGAGCGAGGCGCCCGTCTGTGCGACGGCCGGCATGGCGCTTTCTCTGGCGGCGCGCTTTCTGCGGCAATCCGAGGTGGGGGCCGATCGGCTGCGGTTCGGCTTGTCGTGGCGGTGGCTGGGGATCGGGGTTGGGGATCATGTGCGGATCGAGGGGCTTGGAGCCTGGCGAATCCTGGAACGCGAGGTGCGGGGCCTGCGGCTGTTCTGTGAAGCGGAACGGGCGGAGTCCGGCGCGCCTTCGCGTGTGGGTGTGAGTGATCCGGGGCGGGTTTTGCCGGCGCCCGTGGTGCCGGCCGGATCTACCGACGTGCATTTGTTCGAGGTGCCCGTTCCGCTGCGGGCTGGCGCATCGGCCGCCTGGGTGTGGATGGGTGGCGGGGCCGGCTGGCGCGGGGCCCGGGCGAGCCTGCTGTCCGCCGGAGGCGAGAGCCTGATCGGCGAGGTGCGCGAGGCCTCGCCGCGCGGATGGCTGGCTGCGCCGCTGGAAGCGGGCCAGGAGGCCATCTGGGACTGGCGCAACTCGCTTCTGCTGGAGGTGGAGGAGGGTGCGCGCATCTTCGAGAGCCGAAGCCGGGCGGAGGTTCTGGCCGGCGCCAATCTGCTGCGCGTTGGCGAGGAGCTTATCCAATATTGCGAGGCGGTCGTCGTGGCCGCGAACAGGGTGCGGCTGTCCGGGCTGTTGCGGGGGCGGTTCGGCACCGGTTTCCGAAGTCGTCGGCTGGAGGTGGGAGAGATCGTGCGGCTGGTGGAGGTCGATCGGATTCTGCCGGTGGGCACGCAGGGGGATATGGCAGGGCGTAGTCTGCTTGTTCTGGCATCGGGCGCGGGTGATCCCGTCGGCGGGACGGAAGCCGGATTGACGGTGGAAGGGCTGGCGGCTTCGCCGATCGCACCCGTGCATGTGACGGTGCGGCGCGAGCCGGACGGCGGTTTGACCTGCAACTGGGCGCCCCGGTCGGCTGCGAACTGGCACTGGGATGCTGCTGAAGGGGCGCATGCAGGTTGGCGCTGCCACATTTTGTCGCAGGACGGGCGCTCGCTGGTGATTCTGGTTCGGGAGCAGCGACTGTATCTTGGCCCGGATCAGCAGGCAGCGGCGTTCGGGGCAATGCTGCAGGCGGGAACCATGGTCGTGGAGGTGTTGGGCGATGGCCCGCCGGATCTGCGGATGAGCCGGCCGCTGGTGGTTTGAGAGAGGGGGGTTGGAATGTTTGAGACAAGTGCTCGGCTGGGATTGCCATTGCTGATACCGGGGCAGGGGCAGAAAGATGTGACCCACAATGAGGCGCTTATGGCGTTGGATATGCTGGTACAGCCGGTGGCGGTGAGCGCCACCGCGACTGTGCCCCCTGCCTCTCCGTCAGAAGGGCAATGCTGGATGGTTCCGGCGAACGCCACGGGCGAATGGCAAGGACATGGGGACTGCATTGCCTGCTGGACAGCCGGGGGCTGGCGCTTTGCCGTGGCTGCCGAAGGCTGGGCGCTGTGGCTGCTGGACGAATCCGTCGTCTTGCGAAGGGGAAATGGGGCCTGGGTGCGCTCCGGAACTGTGGGGCCGCGGGCGGAAGCGGTGGATTTGCCCGCGGGTGGAGCTGTGGTGGATTCAGAAGCTCGCCTGGCGATTTCGACTTTGGTGGAGCGCCTCGTCGAACTGGGGCTTGTGCAGCCATCCGAGGGTTGAGTCATGTTCGATTTGCATATCAACATGTTGCTTACACGCAACAGTTTTGGCGAAACGCCCTCTTGCTAACCGATGTCGTGCTCGTTTACATGGCCTCTGCCTGAGTGCGTCAATACGTAGAAGGGGATAATCATGGGGAAGTTCGCCGTTGCGGTCGCCCTTGCGACCACGGTGCTGGCCGGAGCCGCGCATGCGCGTGACAAGGCTTGGTACATCGGCCTTGAAGGTGGCGGCTTCATCGCTGAAACCAAGAGCTGGGATATCGAAACCGCCGCTGGCGTCGGTGTCGATTCCGCGCTTCGGAACAAGTATGAGGCCGGCTGGGAAGTCGGTGGTGTTCTGGGTTACGATTTCGGTCCGTTCCGTTCGGAATTCGAAGTTGCCTACAAGAATGCCAATCTGGATGCGATCACTGTGGCCAACGGCACTCCGCCGATCGCTTGGGGCAACCCTGAGTGGGGTGGCCTTGGCGGCGTAGGCGTTCCGCCTGCCGGCCGTTACGACAGTGCCGACGGCAATGCCCAGATCCTGTCGTTCATGCTGAACGGTATGTTCGACTTCGGGAACAACGACGATTCGCGCTTTGGCGGTTTCGTCGGCGGTGGTGCGGGTATCGCCCGCTTCAACGCCCACATCTGGCAGCTTCAGAAGTATGGCCCGGCTTTCTCGGACGACAGCGACACGGGCTTTGCCTGGCAGGCTCTTGCCGGCATCCGCTACTCGCTCTCGAACAAGATCGACCTGTCGCTGAAGTATCGTTTCTTCAACATGAACGGTATCGATCTTCAGACGACCAACGGTCATGATCTTTCGGGCAATTGGCGCAGCCACAGCCTTCTGGCTGGCCTGACCTTCAATCTTTATGAGGAAGAGGCTGCTCCGCCGCCTCCGCCGCCTCCGCCGCCTCCGCCGCCTCCGCCGCCTCCGCCGCCTCCGCCGGCGCCTGTGGTTCCGGGGCCGTTCCTGGTCTTCTTCGACTGGGACAAGTATGACATCACGCCCGAAGCTGCCGCGATCCTCGACCGCGCTGCCGAAGCCTATGTCCAGACTGGCCAGTCTTCGGTGGTGATCGATGGTCACACCGACACTTCGGGTCCGGCTGCCTATAACCAGGCGCTGTCTGAGCGTCGTGCGAATGCCGTGAAGGCCTATATGGCTGGCAAGGGCATCGCCGAGAGCCAGATGACGACCCGTGGCTTCGGCTTCAACCGTCTGCTGGTCGACACGCCGCTGGGCGTGCGCGAACCGCAAAACCGGCGTGCCGAGATCATCTTCGGCCAACCCGCCAACTGATGATGATCGGCTGAAGCGCTTTCGCGCTTCACCGGAAAGATTTGGCCCGCCTCCTCATGGAGGCGGGCCTTTTCTTGTTGAGCGTCTTTTGCTTGTTGTTTGATCTGGGGAAGTTTGAACGTGGTAAGTGGCGTTTCTTTCTCAGAGTCGAATCTGGTTGCTGATCAACCAATCGGGACTAAGGTGAAAATGCCGATGTAGACGGCGGGCCGTTGATCGTAGTGCAAGTTGGATATCATGCCGACTAGTAAGCAATAACTTACAGGCAAAGAGCAACACGCACGGCATTTCAGAGCGAAATGCCGTAATAGTTCGTGAAATATGAAGGCGCCATGATCCTATTGAGATCATGTTCGAGGCAGGCTTAAGGACAGGCTACGGAGCGCTGTCTGCTATAAGGGCCGTTTTGCCGCCATTATGTTGCTCAGGCTTTAAGTCCTGAACTTGGCAGGAATAGTCTTACACTTGAAGCCCGCTGAAACTGCATGTGAAAGAGAATGAGAATCCGATCAATGTCGGATGCATATCCCTATCAATAGCGGCAACGCCCTCTCCTGTCGCAGGTGCCCACGTTCGGCACATCCGCCCACTCCAGTCTGGGATGCAAAGCTTCTGGTACGCTGTTATTGAAAATCAGGCTTTCCCGAAACGTCCCAAGTTCGGATTCCGCAAAGTCCCCCAGCTTGCCTTTCGGCACCGAAAGCGCCCGACGGCCGACCATGGCTGCGGCGTTGCAGAAACTATATTGGGCATCGAAGGTGGCCCAGCTCTGGTTGGTGCGCGTCGCATAGCTGTCGAAGGCGCGCTGGCCAACTCGCGGCCCCTTGCTGCGTACAAAATAGCCGGTCATCGTCTTGAAGCTGTCGGCCATCTCGTCACTATGCTGGCGGAGCAGGGCATTGTAGGTGGGCACGGTCGCCAGGAACGGTGAGAACTGGCATTGCAAGGCGGCCACGTTCAAACCGGCGCGGAGCCGCCAGATCCTGTCTGCCCGCTCTTCCTTCACGTTAAGGCCTGGCAGCGTTTCGGGGGTGAGGGTCTGTGCCCTCGCCCCCGTCACTATGCCGAACGCGCAAGCCACGGCCATGGCGAGCCGAACAGCGGAGGCCGACCTGCCGGTCGTGCGGTGCGCGCGCGCTTGGATCATCCCAGAATCTTGCCCAGTTGCATGGCAATGCCCATGTCGCCCTCGACCTTCAGCTTACCCATCATGAAAGCCATTTGCGGGTTTTGCTTGCCCGACGCAATATCCGTGAAATCGGCAATCGAAACCTTCACCCGGCAGTCGGCGTCACCGGCGTCGTTCGAAACCGTCGCGGGCTCGCTCGATCCGTCGATCCGCACCAGCCCGTCGTCTCCGAAATCGAACACGACCACCTTGCCGGCAATGGCGCCGTTCTTGGCCACCCGATCGGTCAGGCCCTGGGTAATTTCCGCGATGCTCATCTTGAACTCCTCCCTCCTCGAAACTTAAGAGAAAGGCCGCCTTTTGAGGGGCGGCCTTTCCAATCCTGGCCAGCCATTCCGCCGGCGCAAGGACCGCTTACTGCGCCGGAGCGGCAGCTTCGCCAGCCGCAGCGGCGGCATCGGCAGCGGCGGTCGCGGCGTCGGTCGCAGCGGCAGCGGCGTCAACGGCGGCGTCGGCAGCCGGAGCCACGGCAGCGTCGGCGGCCGCGGTCGCAGCGGCATCGGCGGCAATGGCGGCGTCGGCAGCGGCGGCATCGCCACCTTCCACCGGAGCGGCTTCGGTCGTGACGGCGGTTTCCTCGGCGGGCTTGGCGCCGCCGCAGGCCACAACGAACAGGGCCGCACCGGCGACCAGAGCGGCCGACTTCACCTTCAGAAGAACTTCACCCATTATCTGACTCCTGATTGTCTATTGAGAGTTCCAGAGCCTTCGGTCCCTGACGACCCAGAACCGGCGCGAACCTAGCTGCAATCCCCCTCTGCCTCAAGCGCCTTCATCGTGGAGGCGCGACAGCCTGTTAGGGAAGTGAGCATGGACGGAAGATGGCGCAGCAGGGCGGCGTCGAGATCGGCGAGGCTTGCGCCTGGCGCCAGATCCGCGAGCCGCGCCACGCCATGCGCCGAAATTCCGCAGGGGATGATGGCGCCATAGTGGCTGAGATCGGTCGCGACATTGATCGCCAGCCCGTGGAAGCTGATCCAGCGGCGGACGCGAACCCCGATCGCGCCGATCTTCGCTATCCCATTGGCGGTGTCGACCCAGATTCCGGTGCCGGCTTCATGGGGAAAGGCGCGGATTGCGAATTCGCCGAGCGCGGCGATGGCCCATTGTTCCAGGCTGGACACGTAGCGGTGAACGTCCCGGCCGCGCCGGCCGAGGTCGAGCATGGGATATATGACGCGCTGCCCCGGCCCATGGTAGGTGAAGCGTCCGCCCCGCCCGGCCTCCACCACGGGAAAGCGGGAGGAGTCGACCAGTTCCGCAGCGGCCGAACTGGTGCCGGCGGTGATCACCGCCTCATGCTCCACCAGCCAGACACGTTCGCCGGCCTGCTGCCGAAGCATCCGCTCGACATGGGCGTCCATTTCGCGAAGCGCCTCGCCATAGGGCGTGAGGCCGGGGGAGACCTGCCAATCGGGCTGCGTCAAAGGGGACTGGAGTGCGGCCATCTGCGGCAAATAGCCTCTCTGGCGGGATGGCGCCAGCTTGCGGGCTTCGAGGACTCTAGGCGCGGATTCCGCAAAGTGTTAAACAATCGGCGACATGAAACATCGTCGCATTGCAATTGGCGCTGCTTCCCTGCTGGCCGCCACACTTGCGTCGGCCGCGCCGGCGGGCGCGGTCAGCCTATTTTCCCAGCCCAAATATGCGGCCTTCGTGGCCGATGCCGACACGGGCGAGGTGCTCTATTCGCGCCAGGCGGATACGCAGCGCTTCCCGGCCTCCATCACCAAGGTGATGACGCTCTACATCGTCTTCGAGCAGCTTGCGGCCGGAACGCTGAAGCTGGAGGACCGGGTGGTGATGAGCCGCTTCGCGGCCGGTCAGCGGCCTTCGAAACTGGGCCTGAAGGCGGGCGAGAGCCTGACGGTGGATCAGGCGATCCGCAGCCTTGCCACCAAGTCCGCCAACGATGTGTCCGTGGCGCTTGCCGAGCATATCGCCGGCAGCGCCGACGCCTTCGCCCGGCTGATGACGAACCGCGCCAGGCAATTGGGCATGCGCAACAGCTATTTCGTCAACCCCAACGGCTTGCCGGATTCCCGCCAGGTGACCACGGCGCGCGACATCTTCATCCTGTCGCAGGCGACGATTCGGGATTTTCCGCAATATTACAGCTATTACCAGCAACAGCAGTTCGTGTTCGGCAACCAGGTGCTGCCGAACCATAATCATCTGCTGCGCACCATGCCCGGCGTGGACGGTATCAAGACCGGCTTCACCAATGCGGCGGGCTTCACGCTGGCGGCATCCGCCGTCCGCAACGGCAGGCGGCTGATCGCGGTGGTGCTGGGCGGGCCGTCGCGCGTGGCGCGGGACAGCAATGTGGAAAGCCTCCTCTCGGCGGGATTCGCGGTTCTGGACGCGCGCAATCGCGGGCGGCAGGTGCAGGTGGCCGACCTGCTTTCCGAGCCGGGCGACCTGAACGACGAACTGCTGACCCGGCTTGTGGAGCAGGGCAGCGGCGATGGCCCGGCGCCGAAGACCAGCCGCCGATAAGCGCGGGGCGGCTTTTTTTCGCGCGGCGCCTTTTGCAATGCACAAACGGGCTTAACCTTGCGCTCGCCCTGTTCTACGACTGCCGGCAAACGCTGGAATAATGGAGGGCAGGGGGCATGAACGCTTTCGGCATCGAGAAGGCTTCTTTCGCGAATCTGGGCCGGTCCAAATTGTCTCGGCGCGGTTTGCTGGCCGGGCTTGGGGCGGCGGCGGTCGGTTTCAGCCTGACCGGATGCGGTTCGGGCAGCGGCGGCGATTCCGGCGGCGAGAAGCTGAACTTCTACACCTGGGACACCTATATCGGCGAAACCACGCTGGCCGACTTCCAGAAGTCCTCCGGCGTCAAGGTGCAGACCAGCTATTTCGCGACCAACGACGAGCTGTTCGCCAAGCTGAAGGCCGGCAACCCCGGCTATGATGTGATCGTGCCCTCCAACGAGTTCGTGACGCGCATGCGCGAGGCGGGCATGCTGCTGCCGCTCGACATGTCGCTGATCCCCAATTCGAAGAATGTCGCCCCCGAATTCATGGGGCTGGACTATGATCCCGAGCCGAAGCACAGCCTACCCTACACTTGGCTGGTGACGGGGATCGGCTATCGTAAGTCCCGCGTGAACGGCGTGCCCGACAGCTGGAAGTGGCTCTATGATTCCGACCTTTACAAGGGGCGCATCGCGCTTCTGTCGGAAGCGGCCGACATCATCCGGCTGGGCGCCAAATATCTGGGCAAGTCGCTGAACGGGATCGACGCCGCGACCACGAAGCAGGTCGAGGAAATGCTGATCCGGCAGAAGCCCAACATCAAGACCTTCCACGAGGACAATGGGCAGGATCTGCTGCTGGCCGGCGATGTCGACCTGGTTATGGAGTTCAACGGCGACATCGCGCAGGTGGCGGCCGAAGACCCGGACATCGGCTTCGTGGTGCCCAGGGAAGGCTCGCTGCTGAACGCCGACACGCTGGCGATCCCCAAGGGCGCGCCGCGCGCCGAACTGGCGCACAAGTTCATCAACTTCCTGCTGGACGCGGAAGCCGGCAAGCATATCGCCGAGACGATCCTCTACCCGACGCCGAACGCCGCGGCGAAGGCGCTGATGCCGGAAAGCTATCGGGACAGCCCCATCATCTTCCCGCGCGGGCCGGGGATGGACGCCAGCGAATGGGGCAAGTTCGAAGGCGCGGAGCAGCAGCGCATGTTCGAGGAAGCCGTGACCCGCGTTCGCGCCGCCTGACGCCGCAAAGGGGGCGGACGGATGAACAACGGGATCGACTGGCGGCGATCGCTTACGGGCTTCGCCGGGCTTATGGGGCCGCCGCTCGGCTGGTTCCTGCTGTTCTTCGCCGTGCCCATGGCGGTGGTCTGGGCCTATAGCTTCGGCACCAATGTCGGCATTTCCGACATCGAGATTTCCGGCACCTTCGCCAACTATGCGCGGGCGCTGGAGCCGCTTTATCTCGGCATCCTCGGCAAGTCGCTGGCGTTTGCGGCGCTGGCGACCCTCATCTGCCTCGTCATCGGCTTTCCGGTGGCGCTGGCGATCAGCTTCGCCCCGCCCAGGCTGAAGACCTGGCTGCTGATCGGGGTGATGCTGCCCTTCTGGACCAACCTGCTGATCCGCACCTACGCCCTCATCGCCCTGCTGCGCGACGAGGGGCTGATCAACCATGGGCTGGAACTGGCCTTCGGCTGGGCCGGCTTCGAGCCGCTTCGCATGATGCACACCAATTTCGCGGTGATGGTGGGGCTGGTCTATGTGCACCTGCCCTTCACCGTCCTGCCGCTCTACGCCGCGCTGGACCGGCTGGACCGCTCCCTGCTGGAAGCCAGCCTCGACCTGGGCGCCGGCCATATCCGCACCATCTGGAACATCGTGCTGCCTTTGGCGTCGGCGGGGATCGCGTCGGCCATCCTCCTCACCTTCATTCCGGTGCTGGGCAGCTATCTCGCCCCCGACCTGCTGGGCGGGCCAGACAGCCAGATGATCGCCAATGTGATCGAGCGGCAGTTCAAGCGCGCCAACGACTGGCCGTTCGGCGCCGCGCTCGCCTTCATGCTGATGTATCTGACCTTGTTCGGGATCGCCATGCAATCGCTGCTGAAGCGGCGGGAGCGGCCGGAATGAGGGAAAAGCCCGGCCTTCTCGATTACGCCCGGCGCTGGCCGCTGCAACTGTGGATGTGGCTCGTCGGCCTGTTCCTCTACGCGCCGCTCGCCGTGCTGGTGCTGATGAGCTTCAACGACAGCCGCCGGACGACGCAGTGGCGCGGCTTCACCCTGGACTGGTATCGCAAAGTGTTCGAGGACGCCGAGCTGGTGCAGGCGCTGATGAACTCGCTCACCATCGCCGCGCTTTCCACCGCGCTCAGCGTGGTGCTGGGCACGCTCGCGGCGCTGGCGCTGTGGCGGTTCCGCTTCCCGGGCAAGCCGCTGGTGGACGGCGCCTTCTCGCTGCCGATCGTGGTGCCGGAAATCTGCATGGGCGTCGCGATGCTGATCTTCTTCGCCCGAGTCATGCCCTGGCCGCCCGGCCTGCCCTGGCCGCTGTCGCTGGGCGCCATCGTCATCGCCCATGTCGCCTTCAGCTTCCCCTTCGTGGCGGTGGTGGTGCGCGCCCGGCTGGGCAGCTTCGACCGCTCGCAGGAGGAGGCCGCGCGCGACCTCGGCGCCAGCCAGTGGCAGGCGATGTGGGACGTGGTGATCCCGCATCTCCGCCCGGCGCTGCTGGCCGGCGCGCTGCTGGCCTTCACCTTGAGCCTCGATGATTTCGTGATAACCTTCTTCACGGCCGGGCCGGACACTTTGACCTTCCCGGTGAAGGTCTATTCGATGGTGCGCTTCTCGGTCACGCCCAAGGTGAACGCCATTTCCACCCTGCTTCTTCTTTTCACCATCATCCTCACCTTCATCGCGCTGAGGCTGCAGGCCCGCGCCGAGACGGAACAGAAGCACTGATGACGAGCCCCGCGACCAAGCAGCCGGCCGAGCCGCGCCGCACCATCATCGAGTTCCGCAACATCACCAAGCGCTTCGGCCCGGTGGTGGCGGTGGACGATGTCAGCCTGACGATCGAGGAGGGGGAGTTCTTCGCGCTGCTCGGCCCCTCCGGCTGCGGCAAGACCACGCTGCTGCGGATGCTGGCCGGCTTCGAAACGCCGACCAGCGGCCAGATCCTGATCGACGGGCGGGACATCACCCGCGAGCCGCCGAACAAGCGGCCGGTCAACATGGTGTTCCAGAGCTATGCCGTCTTCCCGCACCTCTCGGTCATCCGGAACATCGAATATGGGCTGAAGATGGAAGGCGTGCCGTCTGCCGA
The DNA here is from genome assembly GCF_022014495.1 of Sandaracinobacteroides sayramensis. GTDB lineage: Bacteria > Pseudomonadota > Alphaproteobacteria > Sphingomonadales > Sphingomonadaceae > Sandaracinobacteroides > Sandaracinobacteroides sayramense. Next base: position 435,588 of record NZ_JAKLSQ010000001.1, on the reverse strand, counting down.
GCGGCGCGAGCGGGCGGAAGCGGCGCTGGCGCAGGTGCAGCTGGAAGGCTATGGCGACCGCATGCCCGACCAGTTGTCCGGCGGGCAGCGGCAGCGGGTGGCGCTGGCGCGCGCCATCGTCAAGCGCCCGCGCGTGCTGCTGCTGGACGAGCCGCTTTCCGCGCTGGACGCCAAGCTGCGCGAGGAACTGCGCTTCGAAATGTCCGAGCTTCAGGACCGGCTTGGAATCACCTTCGTGATGGTGACGCACGACCAGGACGAGGCGCTGGCGCTCGCCAGCCGCTGCGCGGTGATGCACAAGGGTTCGCTGATGCAGGTGGCGACGCCCGCCGACCTTTACGAATTCCCCGCCTCGCGGCTGGTCGCCGACTTCATCGGCTCGGTGAACCTGTTCGAGGGCCGGGTGGAGGAGGACGACCACGATCATGCCATCATCAACCTGCCCGAGCTGGGGATAAAGGCCTGGCTGGACCATGGCACCGGCGCTTCGGAAACCGTGCAGATCTGGCTGGCGCTGCGGCCGGAAAAGGTGGAGCTGCACAAGCGCGAGAATGGCGAAGGCCCTCCCGACATGGAGGGGACACCCAAGGGCTATAATGTGGTGAAGGGCCGCATATTGGATGTGGCCTATCTCGGGTCGGAGTCGGTGTTCGACGTCAGGCTGGAAGGCGGCAAGCGCGTGCGCGTGATCCGCCCCAACCTCACCCGCTGGGATCAGGAGGATTTCAGTTGGGACGAAGACGTCTGGCTCGGCTGGCACGCGGAAGGGGCGCACATCCTGTTGGCCTGATGCAGGATAGCGAATGACGCCTGAGGAAATCTTCGTGCCCGTGCCCGGCGGGCGAATCTTCACCCTGCAATGGGGCGAAGGCCCGCTGCTGCTTTTCACCCATGCCACCGGCATGTGCGCGCGCGTCTATCTGCAGTTGCTGGAGCCGCTGGGCGCGAAGTTCCGGGTGGTGGCGCCCGATGCGCGCGGCCATGGGCTGACCGAACTGGAAGCCGATCCGGCGCGGATTCCGGCGGACTGGAAAATCTACGGGCAAGATTTGAGGCATCTCGTCTCGGCGCTGGGCGGCGGGCCGGTGCGCCTCGCCGGGCACAGTTTCGGGGCCGCCGTCGCCTTCGAGGCGGCTGCCGCCAATCCGGGGCTGGCTTCCTCCGTCTGCCTGATCGACCCGCCCGCCATTCCCTTCGAACATGCTGACTCCTATCGCGCGGCGCGGGAGGCGGATGGCCGTCCGCCCAATGCCATGGCGGATCAGGCGGAGCGCCGCCGTGGCCGGTTCGCCAGCCGCGCGGCCGTTCGCGCCGCCTACCGCGACCGCGGCGTCTTTCGGGACTGGCCCGAGCGCGCGCTGGACGATTATCTGGACGGCGGCCTGCTGGCGGAAGGCGATGGCGTGCGGCTCGCCTGTTCGCCGGCCTGGGAAGCCGCCAGCTTCCGGGGGGTGACGACGACGATGCGGGAAAGCCTGAAGGCGGCCGCTTTTCCGTTCACGCTGCTGCTGGCGGAAAAGGACAGCCCCGCCCCGGCCGGTTTCGAAGCCGCTGTCCGCGCGCTGCAACCACAGGCGATCGTGCGGCGATTCCCCGGCACCGGGCATTTCCTGCCGGTCACGCACCCGGAACTGGTGCGGCCCTGGCTGGAGGCGCTGACTTAGGTTCAGAAGCGATAGACGTAATGGATATATTCTCCGTCATCCCGGGCTTGACCCGGGATCCCGCTTTTCCCCCCGCCGGCGGGAAAGCTGGACCCCGGGTCAAGCCCGGGGTGACGAAAGGAAATGGGGTGACGAAGGGGAATAGGAGGCCCTAATCTGGCCCCTCATTCCCACCAGGGCTCGCCATCGTCATCGGCGTGGAATTCGTGCCACATGCCGTTCAGCACGCCGAAGGCGACGGCAAGGCCCAGCCCCAGCACCCAGGTGAAATACCACATGGAGTCGTCCTTTCCAGTCGATCAGTAATAGTCGGCCGAGGAGCGCACCGCCTCGGTCGTCACCCGCCCGAAGAGCACCTTGTAGACCCAGGCGGTGTAGAGCAGCACCAGCGGCAGGAAGATCAGCGTCGACAGCAGCATGATCCAGAGCGTCATGTGGCTGGAAGACGCATTCCAGACCGTCAGGCTGGAGCCCGCGTCCACCGAGGAGGGCAGGATCACCGGGAACATCGACAGGCCGACGGTGGAGATGATCCCCACCACCGCCAGCGACGAGCCGAGGAACACGCCCACATCCCAGCGGCGGGCGATTCCGGCCATCGCCAGCACCGGGCCGATGAAGCCAAGCGCCGGCGCGATCAGCATCCAGGGGTGGCTGGCATAATTGTCGAGCCACGCCCCGGGCGCCGCCACCGCGCCATGCATCAGCGGATTGGAGGGGCCGTTCGGATCGACCCCGGGGGCGATGCGCACGCCGAATTCGCCCAGCGCCATGAAAACGCCGCCGACCGCGAACAGCAGGATCGCCAGAGCCCCGGCGGCCAGGCCGTAACGCCGGGCCCGGTCCAGCACAGGCCCATGCTCGATCTTCAGACTCAACCAGCCGGCTCCGTGCAACACCAGCATAGAAACCGAGAGCAGCCCCGCCAACAGGGTGAAGGGCGTGAACAGGTCGAGAAGGCCGCCGTCCCAGAAGGCGCGCAGATTGTCGTCCAGATGGAAGGGCACGCCGGAAAGCACATTGCCCACCGCCACGCCGAACACCAGAGCCGGCACGAAGCCGCCGACGAACAGCGCCCAGTCCCAGCCGTTGCGCCATTTCGCGCTGGCCCGCTTCGAACGGTATTTGAAGCCGACCGGCCGCAGGATCAGTGCCATCAGCACCAGGAACATGGCGAGATAGAAGCCGGAGAAGCTGATCGCATAGACGAAGGGCCAGGCGGCGAAGATGGCGCCGCCGCCCAGGATGAACCACACCTGATTGCCTTCCCAGGTGGCGCCGATGGAGTTGATGACGAGCCTGCGCTCCTCGTCCGTCCGGGCGACGAACGGCAGCACCGTCGCCACGCCGAGGTCGAAGCCGTCCGTCAGCGCGAAGCCGATCAGCAGCACCCCCAGCAGCACCCACCAGATGAGGCGTAGCGTTTCATAATCGAAGGGAATGGGCATCGCCTCTCTCCTTATTCGGCCGGCAGCGGCACGAAGGCGCCGCGCACGCGATCTTCATGGGCGGCCGGGCCGCACTCGACGGACTGGTCTGGCCCGTGGCGGATTGCGGCCAGCATAAGCCGCACCATGATCACCGCCAGGATTCCATAGGCCAGCGTGAATCCGGCGATGGTGGCCCAGATCTGCGCCACGGTCAGGCTGGAAGGCGCCAGGAAGGTGGGCAGCGCGCCTTCCACCGCCCAGGGCTGGCGGCCATATTCCGCCAGGATCCAGCCCATCTGCGCCGCGAGCCACGGAAACGGCATCACCGCCACGCCCGCTTTCAGGAACCAGCGCTGGTCGAACCGCCGTTTCGAGGCCAGCAGGAAGGCGGTGCCGAAGAAGGCGATCAGGAAGAAGCCGATCCCCGCCATGCCCCGGAACAGCCAGAACAGCACCGGCACATTGGGAACCGTGCTCCAGGCGGCGGCCTCGATATCGGCCCTGGTCGCGGCGCGCGGGTCTTCCACGAAGCGCTTCAGCAGCATGGCGTAGCCGAGGTCGGCGCGGTGCAGCTCGAACTGTTCGCGGGCGGCGACATCCTGGCGATCCGCCTTCAGCTGCTCCACCGCGTCATAGGCGAGGATGCCGCGCTGGATCCGCACCTCCGCCGTCTCCACAAGCTGCTTGATTCCAGTGACTTCGCCAGTGAAGGAGCGGGTGGCGATCAGCCCCAGCACGGCCGGCATCCGCACTTCGAAATGGGTGGTGCGCGCCTCCTTGTCGGGCAGGCCGAACAGGGTGAGGCCGGCGGGCGCGGGCTCGGTTTCCCACATCGCCTCGATGGCGGCGAGCTTCATCTTCTGGTTGTCGGTCAGCGCATAGCCCGACTCGTCGCCCAGCACGACGACCGACAGCGAGGCCAGCAGCCCGAAGGAGGCCGCCACCACGAAGGAGCGCCGCGCGACCGGCCGGAACCGCCCCTTCAGCAGATACCAGCAGGACACCCCCAGCACGAAGACGGCCCCGGTCACATAGCCGGCGGACACGGTGTGGACGAACTTCGCCTGCGCCACCGGGTTCATCAGCACCTCCATGAAGGAGGTGATCTCCATGCGCATGGTGTCGGTGTTGAAGCGCGAGCCGACCGGATTCTGCATCCAGCCATTGGCGACCAGGATCCACAAGGCGGAGAGGTTGGAGCCGAGCGCCACCATGAAGGTCACGAACAGGTGCCCCAGCCGCGTTAGCTTGTCCCAGCCGAAGAACATGAGGCCGACGAAGGTCGCCTCCAGGAAGAAGGCCATCAGCCCTTCGATCGCCAGCGGCGCGCCGAAGATGTCGCCGACATAATGGCTGTAGTAGGACCAGTTGGTGCCGAACTGGAATTCCATGGTGATCCCGGTGGCGACGCCCAGCACGAAGTTGATTCCGAACAATTTGCCCCAGAAGCGTGTGGCATCGCGCCACACCGCCTTCCCCGTCATCACATAGACGCTTTCCATGATGACCAGCATGAAGGAAAGGCCAAGCGTGAGCGGCACGAACAGGAAATGGTAAAGCGCCGTCAACGCGAACTGGAGACGGGACATTTCGACGACCGCCATATCGACCATGGGTCACCTCGATAGCCTTGAGCGCAGGCCTCGCCTGCCGGGCGAGTCCGCCTGTTTATATGAGACTTTCCTAATTTTCGAAATGGCGAAGTGAAGGTGTCAGAACAGCGCACCCACCTGCATGGAAGCCATGCGGCCGCTTTCGCGTGGATGGGCGACGTGCTGGGCGCCGGGCTGGTGGCGGCCGGGCTTGCGCTGGGGGTGGGGCATGTTTCGGGTGTGGCGGTGCCCCCGCTCTGGATGGCGATGCTGTTGCTGCTGGCCGGCGGGTTGGCGCGCGCCGGGGCGCAATGGCTGGCGGCCGATCTGGGGATGGCAGATGCTATGCGCCTGAAGGCGGCGGAGCGTGCGCGGCACTGGCGGGCGCTGCTGGAGGCGCCACCGGCCGGCCGGCTGGCCGGCGCGGAAATGGCGCGCGCCATCGACAGCGTGGAAATGCTGGAGGGGTTCGAGGCGCGCTTCCGCCCGATGCGCACGGCGGCCGTCGTCGCGCCGCTGCTGGTCGCCCTGTTGGTGGCCTTCCAGAGCCCGGTTTCGGCGGCGATCCTTGTTTTCACCCTGCCGCCTTTCGCCATGGGGATGGCGCTGGCGGGCACGGCCGCGCGCACGGCGGCGGACCGGCAACTGGGCGCCATCCGCCATCTGAACGGCCTGTTCCTGGACAGGCTGCGGGCGCTTCCCGAAATCCGCCATTTCCAGGCCGAGGAGCGGGTGCTGCGGCAGATGGCCGACGCCTCGACCGAGGTGGCGGACCGCACGCTCGCCACCTTGCGGGTCGCCTTCCTGTCGGGCGGGATCATCGAGTTCTTCGCGGCGATCGCCGTGGCGCTGGTGGCGATCTACGCCGGCTTCAACCTGCTCGGCATATTGCCATTCCCGGTTCCCGAGCGGCTGGGGCTGGTGGCGGCCTTCTTCGCGCTGGCGATGGCGCCGGAATTCTACCTGCCGATGCGGCGGCTCGCCGCCGCCTATCACGACAAGCAGATGGGGGAGGCGGCGCGGGAGGCGCTGGCAACGCGGGCGGAATCCCCGCCGCCGCTGCCGAGGGCAGAACAGTTTGCCGGCGTTTCCGCGCGCGATCTCGTCGCACGCCACCCAGACGGACCGGTGATCGGCCCGGTGACGTTCGCGATCGCCGCCACGGGCTTGACCGTGCTTGTCGGGCCGACCGGTTCGGGCAAGTCCACGCTGCTGGCGGCGCTGGCCGGGCGGGTGCCGCTGGAATCCGGTGCCCTCGAATGGGCGGCCGGCGGCGTGCCGCCGCTCGGCTGGGCGGGGCAGCGGCCGCTGATCCTGTCCGGCAGCCTGGCTTCGAATCTCGCCCTCGCCGCGCCCGACGCCGCCGAGGCGGCAATCCTCGCGACGGCAAGGGCGGCGGCGCTCGACGAACTGCTGGCCACGCGCGGGCTTCAGGCCCGGATCGACTGGGCCGGTTCCGGCCTTTCCGGTGGCGAGCGGCGGCGGATCGGCGTGGCCCGCGCCCTGCTTTCTGGCCGGCCGCTTCTGCTGCTGGACGAGCCGACCGCCGACCTCGATGCGGAAAGCGCCGCGCATGTGCGTGAGGCATTGCGGGCAATGGCTGGAAGCCGGGCGCTGGTGGTCGCCACGCACGACGAGGCGCTCGCAGTGCTGGCCGACCAGCGGGTCCGGCTTTCATGAGTGCGCCCGAACAGGATCTGGAAGCGCTCGTCGCCGGGCGGATGGCGGGCCAGAAAAGCGCGCTGCGCGGGGCGATCTTCGCGGCCGTGGCGGCGGCGCTGGCGGCGACATTGCTGCTGGGCCTGTCCGGCTGGTTCCTGACCGGCGCCGGCCTTGCCGGGCTGGCGGGGGGCGGCGCGGTTCTGGCTTTCAACTATCTCGTGCCCAGCGCTTTCATCCGGCTGTCCGCCGTCGCCCGCACCGGCGGCCGCTATTTCGAGCGGTTGCTGTCGCACCGGGCGGCGCTCAGGACGCTGGCGGCGGTGCGGGTGGATCTGATGGCGCAGGTGGCGGCGCTGGATCCGCGCCGGGCACGGGTTCTGTCGAACGGAGAGGCCGCGGCGCGGCTGACGGGCGATGTCGATGCGCTGGAGGACCGGATCGTCCGCACGCCCGCGCGGCCGGCGGCGCTCGCCTCGGCGGCCTTCGCCCTGCTGCTGGCCGGCGCTGCCAGCCCATGGGCCGTTCCGGCTCTGGCTGCGCTGTTCCTGACCTTGCCGCCGGCGGTGGCAGCGGTGGCGCGGTGGCGGGTGGATGCGCCGGCGGAAGAGGCGCAGCGGCTGCTGGGGCAATTGAAGGCGGAAATGGCCGACATGCTGGCGGCCGGCCCGGAAATCGCCGTCTATGGGCTCGCAGCGGAAGCCGCCGGGCGGTTGCAGCGGACGGCCGCGCAAATGGACATGGCCCGGCGCCGCGCGGCGAGCGGAACGGCGCTCGCCACCGGGCTGCTGACGGCCGCCGGGCCGCTGATGGCGGCGCTGGTCCTGCTGCTCGGCACCGGCTCCGCGCCGCTGGTGGCGGCCGCCGCGCTCGCCGTGCTGGCCGCGTGCGAGATATTGGGTGGACCGATCCGGGCACGGCTGGAAGAAAGCCGCACCCGCACCGGGCTTCGGCAGCTGGAAGCGCTGGCGGCGCAGGCTGCCGACGCACCGGCGAAATCCTTGCCGGCCGCCAGTCAGCCGCAGCCGCTGGCAATAGACGCGCTTCGCCTGATACCGGGCGATAGGCTGGCGCTCACCGGCCGTTCGGGCAGCGGCAAGACGCGGATATTGGAAAGCTTCGCCGGCCTGCGCGCCGACGCGCCGCAAGCCTTGCGGGTGGGCGGGGAGGATCCGCGCGCCCTCGCCTTCGCCGACCTCAGCCGCCAGTTCGCGCTTTCGCCGCAAGACCCGGTGCTGATCGCCGGCACGGTGGCCGACAATCTGCGCCTGGCTCGCCCGGGGCTGACCGAGGAGGCGCTTTGGGCCGCCCTCGAAACCGCCTGCCTGGCGGACGAAGTGCGCGCCCTGCCCGAAGGGCTTCTCACCTGGCTGGGCGATGGCGGCGCGCGCCTGTCGGGCGGGCAGCGCAAGCGGCTGGCGCTGGCGCGGGCGCTGCTGGCGGGCCGCCCCTGGCTGCTGCTCGACGAGCCCAGCGAAGGCCTGGACTCCCGGACCGAGGCGGAACTGGCCCGGCGGCTTGGCGAATGGCTCTCCGCCACCGGCGCCGGGGCGTTGATCGCCAGCCACCGGCCGGCGATCGTGGGTTTGGCCGGACGGTGCCTCAACCTCGGCTGACGCGGAACGACAATCCTCGCCGGCCGGCCTGCTCGTCTGCGGCTGGCGGCTGAGCTTCAGTTCGCCGGGCGCCGAATGCAGCGAAAGCCCAGATGGCTCATGGAACTGTCCAGCATCTGCGCGTGGCGGGCGGCCGGGCGGTAGCGACGGCAGTAATCGGGCGTGCACAGATGCGATCCGCCCTTCAGCACTTTCCTCGGGATGCGGATGTCGGGCATCTCGGGATCGTAGCTGCCGTCGATCGCCGCGCCGCGCGGGTTGCTGGGCACGCAGCAGCTCTTGCCCTGCGGCTGGCCTTCGTGGCGCGGGGCATACCAGTCCTGCGTCCACTCCCAGACATTGCCGATCATGTCGGAAAGGCCGAAGGCATTGGCGGGGAAGCTGCCGACGGGCGAGGTGCGCTCGAACCCGTCCTCCAGGCTGTTGAAATAGGGGAAGCGGCCCTGAAAGACGTTCGCCATATGCCGGCCACCCAGCGTCAGCTCGTCGCCCCAGGCGAATTCCCGCCCGGCGTTTCCACCCCAGCCGGCGAATTCCCACTCCGCCTCGGTCGGCAACGACTTGCCGGCCCATTCGGCATAAGCGGCTGCATCATGGTGGCAGACATGCACCACAGGATGCTGCATCAGCCCATCGAGGCTGCTCGCCGGCCCCAACGGATGCTTCCAGCTGGCGCCCGGAGTCCAGGCCCACCACTGGCTCCAGTCGTCGAGGCTGACCGGGCCGGGCGGCGGCGTGAAGACGAGGCTGGCCGCCACCAGCATGGCCGGGTCGGCGCCGGGATAATCCTCGGCCCGGGGCGGCACCTCGGCCATGGTCACATAGCCCGTCGCCTCCACGAAGGCCGCGAACTGGCGGTTGGTGACCGGAGTCCGGTCCATCCAGAAGCCGGACACTTCCACCTCATGCGCGGGCGCTTCCTCGGGATAGTGCCGGTCCGAGCCCATGCGGAAGCGCCCGCCCGGAATCCAGGCCATGTCTTGGGTGGCCATGTCTTGGGTGGCCATGTCGTCGGTGGATAGGGTCATGGCGGGCTTCCTCTCGTCGGCCGCCTTAATGGACGGGGGAAAGGCCGGCCCGCAATGCCCTTTGCATCTGCCCCGGCCCAAAGCGGGCAAAAAAGCCGGCCGCGCCTCAGGCCGGCGACGCTTCGCCCTTGAAGCCGGTCGCGACCAGGAACGTCTCGGAGGAATCCTTGCGGCTGGCCGGCGGCTTGGCGTGCTTCACGCTGGCGAAGCGGCGCTTCAGCTCCGCGACCAGCGCGCCTTCCGCCCCGCCCCCCAGCACCTTCGCCACGAAGGCGCCATCCGGCTTCAGCACCCGCATGGCGAAGTCGGCGGCCGCCTCCACCAGCGCCATGGTGCGCAGATGATCCGTCGCCGGATGGCCGACGGTGTTCGCCGCCATGTCGGACATCACCAGATCGGCCTGGCCGCCTAGCATGGCGATCAGCCGTTCATCCATGCCGTCTTCCAGGAAATCGCCCTGCACGAACTCCAGCCCGGCGATGGGCTCCACCTCCAGCAGGTCGATGCCGATGATCTTCGCCTTCGGCCGGCGCTTCAGCGCCACCTGCGTCCAGCTACCCGGCGCCGCGCCCAGATCGACGATGCGGTCGGCGCCCTGCAGCAGGTGGAAGCGCTCATCCAGTTCCATCAGCTTGAAGGCGGCGCGGGCGCGCCAGCCTTCCAGATGCGCGCGCTTCACATAGGGGTCGTTCAACTGCCGCTCCAGCCAGCGGGCCGAGCTGGCCGAGCGGCCGCGCCGGTTCTTCAGCCGGTTGCGCCCCCCCAGAGAGCGCCCGCCGGTGCTGCGGCTGCCGCCACTGCCCGTGCCACCACCCCCGCCGCCGCCTCTTGCCGGCCCGCTCATGCCCGCACCGCCACAGCGGCATCCGTGCGCACGATCATGCTGCGCAATATCCCTTCGCGAATTCCCCGGTCGGCGACTCGAAGCCGCGGCGCGCTGCCAAGGTCGATCAGAGCCTCCAGGATCGCCGCCCCCGCCACCACCAGGTCGGCCCGGTCCGTGCCGACGCCGGGAATGGCGGCGCGCTCTTCGGGCGACTTGCGTGCGAGACCATGGCTCAGCGCCACCAGTTCCGTGGTGGAAGCCAGGGAGCCGTCCACCTGCCGCCTGTCATATTGCGGCAGCCCCATGTTGAGGCTGGCGAGCGTGGTGACCGTGCCGGAGGCGCCGAGCAGCTGCACGTCCCCGCGCATACGGTTCACCAGCGGCTTCAGATGTTCGGCGACCCGCGCCTTCATCCGCTCATAGGCTTCCATGCGCAGCGCCGGGTCTCCGGCATCCGCCAATTCCGTTTCCCCCAGCGACACGACCCCCCAGGGCACGCTCACCCAGGCCTCCATCCGGAAGGCGGGGGCGCGGGGCTTGTCGCCCCTGGTCCGCTCCAGCAGCACCACTTCCGTGGAACCGCCGCCGATGTCGAACACCAGCGTGCGTCGCGCCGTCCGGTCGATCAGCGTCTGGCAGCCCAGGACCGCCAGCCGCGCTTCTTCCGCCGGGGTGATGACGTCGAGGGCGAGGCCGGTCTCCTCATAGACCCGGCGCACGAACTCCGGGCCGTTGACGGCGCGGCGGCAGGCCTCGGTCGCCACGCTGCGCACCTGGGTGACGCCGCGCCGCGCCAGCTTGTCGGCGCAGGCGGAAAGGGCGGCCACGGCCCGGTCCATCGCCGCGTCGGACAGGCGGCCCGATTGCAGCAGGCCCTCGCCCAGCCGCACGATCCGCGAATAGGCGTCGATCACCTGGAACTCGCCGTCGTCGCCATGGCTGCGCCGGGCGATCAGCAGCCGACAGTTGTTGGTGCCGAGGTCGAGGGCTCCGAACACGCTCCGGCTGGCTGGGCCGCTTCTCAGGAAAGGTTGCCCGGCATGCAAGCGGCCGGGCCGCTCTCGCCCTTCGGGGCCTGCACTTTCCTCGGCGGCCTCTCCCGGCCGCCGGATTGCGCCATGGGCCTCGGCCCCGGCACGTTGATACTCGCCCATCGTCGTCGTCCCGGCTCGCTTGAAGCGGCAACCGCCTCAGGCACTTGGGAAGGAAGCTAGCAGGATGCGACGAATTCACAAGTGCCGGGCAAAAGCTTGCGCGCGCGGGCTTGTGCAAGGCCCTGCTCGCCGCTATAGGCCGCCCTTCTCATGGCCTGGGCCCCGACGTTCGGACGAGAACGGGGACGTAGCTCAGATGGGAGAGCGCAGCAATCGCACTGCTGAGGTCAGGGGTTCGATCCCCCTCGTCTCCACCAGGCCTTCCACGACATCGGTCTTGCTGACGAACCTGCGCCGGTCGACCGGGATCATGCGCGGCCCGGCTACTGGTTGATCTCGGGCTCCACCAGCCTTGCCAGCTTGTGCAGGGAATCCTGCCAGCCGAGATAACAGCCGTCGGGTGGAATCACGTCGGGCACGCCTTCCTGCTCGATGCGGATGTCTGTGCCGGCGGGTACCGCCTTCAGGACGACCGTGACCCGCATCTCGCCCGGCAGCTCGGGGTTGTCGAAGCGGTCCGTATAGACGAGACGCTCCCCGGGCACGAGTTCGAGATAGCGGCCGCTGAAGGAATGGCTGGCTCCGGTCGTGAAGTTCCGGAAGGACATGCGGTGGCCGCCGCCCACTTTTGCGTCCATCTCATGGACGGTGCAGAGGAAGCCATAAGGCGGAAGCCAGCTGGCGATCGCGTCGCTTTCCAGAAAGGCGCGATAGAGTTTTTCCGGTGGCGCGGCGATGACACGGTGAAGTCGGATGCTGCCGGGCATGTTCCTCTCCTCTCGCTTTGCATTCCGGCAGGGCAGCCCATCCGGATATGGAGGGCGACGCTCCGCCGACGGGCTGATATTTTGCCCCGAGTCTTAAATCCTCATATCTTACATCCCCATGTCCGGAGCTGGCGATGCGCGTTCTCATCCTCGACGGCCATCCCGATGAAGGCCGTCTCGTCACCCATTTGCTCGACCATTATCAGGCCGGGCTCGGCGCCGATATGGAGGTCGAGCGGATCGCGGTGCGCGATCTCGCCTTCGACCCGATTCTGCGGCAGGGCTACAAGGTCGTTCAGCCATGGGAGCCGGACCTCGAGCGCGTCGCTGCCGCAATCGCCGCCTGCGATCACCTCGTCGTCGCCTTTCCGATGTGGTGGGGCAGCGAGCCCGCCGAGTTGAAGGGGCTGATCGACCGGGTGCTGCTGCCCGGCTTCGCCTTCCGCTATCATCGCGACGATCCGTTCTGGGACCGGCTGCTTGCGGGCCGTTCGGCCGATGTGCTCATCACCACGGACACACCATCCTGGTATCTGCGCTGGGCCTATGGGAATCCGGTGGTGCGCCGCTGGCGCGGCCAGATTCTGGGCTTCTGCGGATTCAAGCCGCTGCGCGTGGCTCGCTTCGGCCCGGTGCGCCATGGCGGCGTGGAGAAGAATATCGGCGCTTGGCGGCGGCAGGTCGAAAAGCTCGCTTCGTCCGCCTCTCGCCTGCGACGCGGCCCCAAGGCCTGACGGGGATTGCTGAAAAAGAGCGTGGCCGAAGCAGCCAGCGGCTGCGCAGCATATCCAAAGGGGCGACCCCGCGTCTCGGCGGGGCCGCCCCTTTGCGTCGGCCATGGGCGTCGGGGGCGAAGGCCCGTGGCCCGACGTTGGCGTTTCAGCCCGCGCGCCGGATCAGCGACATCACCAGGCTTCCGATGAACAGCACGACGAAGATGAAGAACAATATCTGCGCCATTCCGGCCGAAGCGGAGGCGATACCCCCGAAACCGAACACGCCTGCAATCAGCGCAATGATCAGAAAGCCGATGGCCCAACCCAGCATAGCAGTCTTCCTTTCCTTTTCCTGCCTCTTGCGAATTCAACCTCCGGCGTTGCGAATTGTTCCCACATTCGGGTGAAAGGCCTGATCAAGCCTCGATTCTGGAAAAATGAGGCAAAGCGAAATCCTGCCGCAGTCGTCCTCGACCGTCAGGAACCGCCCACCCAATTGCCGCGCGAAGGCCGTGAGCAGCCTCGGCGGTTCCGGCAAGTCCCGTGTCGACCCGGCGTCTGTCTCCACTTCGAAATGCAGCGCCGCCTCGCCCTGCGCCAGCCGCAGCGAAAGCGATTGCAGGCGACAGCCCAGGCATTCCGGTTCGCGCAGCCAGGCGCCCACCTCCACCACGCAGAGCGCCAGCGGCACGGCGCTGTCGATTCCGACGGCGACGGGAGGGGCGTCGACCGTTAGCGCCTGCGTTTCGAACTCGGTGGCCACAAGCTCGACAAGCCCCTGAAGCAGCACATCCGCGCGCACGGCCGCCCGCTCGAAATCGCGGTAGAGCAGGCGATGCACCAGTGTCAGCGCCCCCACCCGCAGGCGCAATTCGCGCAGCGGGCCGATTTCCGCCTGGCCGGCGTTTCCGGCCCGCAGCGTCAGATAGCTGGAGATGAGCTGCAGATTGTTGCGGACGCGATGGTTCAATTCCAGCGTCAGCGCCTTTTGCCGTTCCAGCGCCTCGGTCAATGTCCGGTCGCGCTCGGCGATGGTGCGGGCCATGCGCTGCGCATCCGCCGCGAGCGCCCGGATCTCCAGCGGCGCTTCCTCGAACCGCTCGGCTGGAAGCCGGTAATTCCCCTCGCCGATCAGGCCGGTGATCCCCCTGAGCTCGGTGACCCAGCGCAGGATGCTGTGGTTGGCGCCCACCCAGATCGCCACGGACGTCAGCAGCAGGGCCGCCAGAGGCAGCGCGAAGGAACTGGCGAAAAACCACCAGTCCCCCGCGAGCCCGCCCATCCACGGCCGGACAAAGACCAGATGCAGGCTGTCCTCCGCCCGCTCGGCCGAATGCAGGGGGGCATGGCTCCAGGCCCAGCGCTCTCCCACGGCATTGACGAGCGAACCCGGCTGGCCCGCCGCGGGGCCGAGGGGCAGTGGGTCCAGCCCCGCGGGCGCCTTGCCGGCCAATATCCTGCCGCTCCCGTCGGCCAGCAGGGAAAAGGCGCCGCGCTGCCGCTGCGGCGGCTCGATGGAGTTCGCCAGCTTCGCAAGATCGACCAGCGCCACGACATATGGGCCGCTGGCAGGCGGGCCGGAGCGGGGCATCCGCCACAATTCGCCCGCCGTCATCTGCCGCCCCGCCTCGCCGCCGCAGCGGACCCGCCCCTTCTCGTCGAGGGCGACCAGCTTCACATAAGGCCCCAGCATCTCGCCGGCGGCGTGCAGCAGGCTCGCGCATTCCTCGGTGCGGCCTGCCCGTATGGCCGGATGGCTGTCCAGCAGGGCGACAAGGGGCTGGACGCGGTGAAGCGGATTCATCTGCGGCGAAGCGGCCTGGAGCACGGCTGCCCCCAGTTCCTGATTGGCCCTGCGCACATCGCTAAGAAGCCGGTCCACGCCCAGAATCGCCGCCAGAATCGCAAGCGGCACAAGCGCCAGGGACAGCACGATCAGCAGGGCCTGATGGATCGGCCGCCGCCGGGTGAGGAAGGTTACAAGCCGCCGGCCGAGGGAAACGAGGGGGGATGGGGCTGCTTCGACCGGCTCCGCGTCCGGAGGTCTCACCCCGGATTCGCCGCGGTCGCGCGAGCCGATGGCCTATCCTCCGGCCCCTCGATGTAACGCTTGAGCGCTGCACGGCCACGGGTGATTCTGCTCTTGACCGTGCCCAGCGGCACTCCGGCCACATCGGCGATTTCCGCCCACTGCAAGCCGGATTCCAGCAGCAGCAACGCTTCGCGCTGCTCGTCGGGCAGCGCCCGCAGGCCGCGCTGCAGATCGGCCAGCATGCGTTCCCCGCCCTGGTTGGGCGGGGTGGTCAGCAGCCGCTCCGCCGCTTCCGGGTCGTAGCTGGTAAAACGCCGCGCGACCGCAGCGGTGGTGTAGAAATGGTTTCGCAGGATTCGGAAGATCCAGGCGCGAAAGTTGGTGCCGGGCGTATAGGTGCGGCGGGCCCCCCAGGCCTTCGCCAGCGCTTCCTGCGCCAGATCGTCGGCCTGGTCGCGATTACCGCACAGCCCGCGGGCAAAAGCCCGCAGCGAAGGGATGATGCCGACGAGATCCCGGCGGAATTCGGCATCGGCCGCCGCGACATTCTCGGCCGGCGGCTCCGGCGGCTCCCCGGCCACGCCCGTGCGCGAGACGGAGACGAGATCGGCGGTCATAGCCGGTCGCCTCCGGCCCGCCGGGGGCCGTCCTCCAGCGCCGTCGCGGCCGGATTCTCCGCCCCGGAGCTTTCCGAAGGCGCGGTGGCGCGATGGTCGTCGATCCTGTCCAGCAGGTCGAGGAAATGGTCAGGCACGTCTTCCTGCTCCACATCCGCCCACAGCTTGCGCAAGCCAAGGGCAATCGGATCATCCGCCCGTCTTCCGACGGCTCGTCCGACCCCCGCCTTTTCGTCCTTAGCCATGGCCTGCTCTCTTCTCCTGCACGATCTTAACCGGCAACAATCGCCCTGTGGCGCGAAAGTTCCGTGCCGGCACCCACCGTCGCAAAAAAATTGATGGAGCGCGGGAACATGCAGCGATCCTCGTGGTTTTGCGCAGTGGAAGCTTCCTGCCGGAGAGAATCGAATGACGGTCGATCAGACGAGCGCGCGCCACACCTATGCCCCGCATCTGCCATTTCTGCGCCGCTACGCGCGCGCGATCTCCGGCTCGCAGAAAGCCGGGGACGCCTATGTCCGCGCGGCGCTCGAGGCCTTGCTGGCCGATCCGGGCGGGCTCGACACCAATCCGTCCAACCCCCGGCTGGAATTGTTCCGGCTGTTCCATCTTTTCCGGTCGCCGGTCTTGCAGCCGTCCGGCATCGCCGAGCCGGAAGGCGCGGCGCTCCATGGCCGCGAAGGGCTGATGCTGACGGCGATCGAGGGTTTCACCTCCTCCGAGGCCGCCAGCATCCTCAACATCTCCGCAACCGAGATGGAGGCCGCGATCGCCGATATGAAGGCGCGCATCGCCGCGGCCATCCGCTCCCGCGTGCTGATCATCGAGGACGAACCGATCATCGCCATGCATCTGGAACAGATCGTCGCCGACATGGGGCATGAAACGGTCGCAAACGCCATCACCCGCGAGGAGGCGGTGCAGGAAGCCGGGCGGACGCTTCCCGATCTGGTGCTGGCGGACATCCAGCTGGCCGACGGCTCTTCCGGCGTCGATGCCGTGGGCGATATTCTCGCCCGCCAGGACGTTCCCGTCATCTTCATCACCGCCTATCCGGAAAGGCTGCTGACCGGCGAGCGGCCCGAGCCCACCTATCTTGTCACCAAGCCGTTCCAGGCGGAGGCGGTGGTGGCCACGATCGGCCAGGCCCTCCTCGCCCGCCAGCCGCTGTTCGCGCCGGCCTGACCCGCCCGGAATCGTCCGGGTTGGCAGGGCGTGGCAATTCGCCGTCCAGCCGTCGGCAGCCCGGAAACAATGGCCCGTTTCGCCGGTTTCATTCCCGAGGCGCAGACGCCTCCTGACAGGATGATCGAAAGGAGCGGCCATGAACTGGGATAGGATTTCGGGAAACTGGACCCAGCTTACGGGAAAGGTGAAGGAGCAATGGGGCAAGCTGACGGATGACGATCTGACGGAAATCGCCGGAAAGCGCGACATCATGATCGGCAAGATCCAGGAACGCTATGGCATCGCCAAGGATGAGGCCGAGCGCCAGCTGGACAAGTTCAGCTCGGACTACTGAGAGGAATTGGAAATGACCCCCGCTCAGGCCGAAGAAGGCGATCTCGCGGACTTCGAAACGGCGCTCGCCGATCCCGCAGCCTATTATGCCGACCCGGAAACCATCCTGGCGGACCGCGAATTGTCGCTTTCCCAGAAGCGGCGTTTCCTGACGGAATGGGCGCAGGATCTGGCGGATCGGCAGCAGGCCGATGGAGAGGGCATGATTGCCCCCGGCCAGAAGCGGGAAGCGGCGGAAGCCGAGCTGCTGCGCCGGGTCAACGCCAGTCTCAAGCTGCTGGAAGGACAGCCGGAGCAAGAGGACGGGAAGGTCGAGCGGAGCCACTGGAAGCGCCTGCTTCCGCTCCGAGGCTGAACCAGTCCGCGCTTCGCGGATGCGACCCTGACTGGGCTGGTGCCGCCTTACGCGCACCAGCCCATTTTTATGCGTTCGAGATGGGTTTAAAAGCCATGACTACCGGCATTTATTGCGCAAATGTAGCGGATGGCAGCCTCAGTTGCGCGACTAATCCGTCCTGGGTCCATCGCCTGGTTATCTGTCCGCCGAGACTGCGCGCCGCCGTCCGCAACAGCAGGCTGCCGAAGCCTTCCTGCATCTCGCCGGGTTTCCCGGCGGGGCAACCGGCCTCGACCCAGTCGAGCCATATCTCCCCCTCCACATGCTTCAGGCTGACAGCCAGCCGACCATCCGCATGCGAAAGGGCGCCATATTTCGCCGCATTGGTGGCAAGCTCGTGCACGATGAGCGCCAGCATCGGCAGCGACCGGGCACCGGCGAGGATATCGGTGTCGACAACGAAGCGGCATTCCGCACCCCGGCGCTCGTAGGGCGCGACAATGGTCGCCAGAAGCTCGCGGACATCGACAGCGGCGGCGACGGGATCGGCGCCCGAGTCTGGCATCGTCAGGGCATGAGCGCGGTCGAGCGCCGCCACGCGGCCGGCGAAATTGTGGACCAGGTCATCCACATCCCCGGCGTCGCGCGCGCTCAGCGAGAGCAGGCCCGAGATGACCGCGAACAGATTCTTGATACGATGCCCCATTTCGCGCAGCAGCAGCGCCTGCTGTTCCGCATGCCGGCGGGCATCCCGGATGTCGCGCGCGATCTTCGACGCGCCGACGACCCTGCCTTCCTCGTCGCAGACAGGCGAAACGGTGAGCGATATGTCGACCAGGCTGCCGTCCTTGTGGCGCCTCAAGGTCTCGAAATGCCGAATGCTCTTCCCCTGGCTCAGCCGGGAGAGGATTTCGCTTTCCTCGTTCAACCGGTCTTCGGGGATTATGAGGGAGATATGCCGACCGATGGCCTCCTCGGCCGAATAGCCGAACAGTCGTTCGGCGGCACCGTTCCAGCTCAGGATAACGCCCTGCAATGTCTTGCCGACAATCGCATCGTCCGAGGATTCGACGATCGCCGCCAGCCAGGCTCTTTCACTCAATCCCTGTATGACGTCCGCCCGACCATATTCCGTTCCAGAATTCATATTTTCGTCCTTCGGGCCTCCTTCCGGCATATCGGAAGACATGGGAGGCGTGCAAATGTCTTGCGAACAACATAGGAACTTCGGCTTTTTCCGCCCTCCCGGCTGGCCTGCAAATCGGTGACTTGGCCGCATTTCCCCCGCCAGTCTGCGCAGCGGCCGGCTGGACTGGTCCGTTCCCACGGCGACTGGCGGGCCGGGCCTTGGAACCTTGGTCCGAGCGCGGCGGTTATGACGCAGGGGGTTCAAGAGAGGAGACAGTCATGAAAAAGTGGATTCCCGGCCTGTTCCTGGCGATCGGCCCCGCCACGATGGCGATGGCGCAGGAGGCGATGCCTCCCGAGCCGGCCCCGCAATATGGCAAGGAGGCCGCGCCGGCCTCGACCGAGGAGGCGCAGGCCCGGCGCCTGCTGATGGAAGCGGGCTACACCAACATCACCGACCTGCAACGCGACGGGCAGGGCTGGAAGGCGCGCGCCGTGCAATCCGGCAAAACGGTGAATGTCCGGGTAGCCGCGGACGGAAGCGTGTCCGGCCAACCGCGCTGAGGACAGCGCTTACAAGGCAATCACCCGGCCGGAGGAAATCCGGCCGGGTGATTCATTTTCAAGCGATGGTTTATTTGTCCTTTGCGCGATCCCGAACGGCATCCGCCTGATTTTCCAGCGAATCCGCCTTCCTCTCTCCGGAATCGCGCACGCGGTCGGCTTTTTCCTCCAGCGCGCGCTCGCCCGCGGTATCCGTTCCATCGATATGCGTGTCGAGGCTGTCCGCCCGGTCTTCCAGGGCTTCGGCTTGCAAATCGGTGTCGGCGCGAACGGCGTCGGCCTGATTCTCCAGGGCCTTCGCTTCTCGTTCGGCTTCCTTCTGGGCCGCATTGGAGCAGCCACTGGCCAGAAGCAGGGCAGCAACGGCGATAGGCGCGTGGAACTTCATGATCTGAAAATTCATCGATTGTCTCCCGATCAGCGCGGCGTGCCGCGGCGAACCATGTTGACGATTGCGAGCAGGATGATGGCGCCTATGAACGAAGCCAGCAGCGATCGGATATCGAAGGCGCCGCTGGTGATGGGGGCACCGCCCAGGAATGGCGTGACGATGAAGCCCGCCAGGATCGCGCCCACGATACCGACGACGACATTCAGCAGGATTCCCTGCTGCCCGTCGGTCCGCATGACGATGCTGGCAAGCCAGCCGATGATACCGCCGACAATCAGAATATAGAGAATCGTCATCAAACCTCTCCCTTCCCGGAGGGAAATAACCGCCGACGGGCGAAATGGTTCCCGCGAGCTGCCGGAAAGGCCGCACCGAGCGGTTGCTCTTCCTGCATGGGCCGCGCACCGATATCGGGTTTGAAAGCAGGAAACGGAGCGCGGCGTCGACGATTTGCCGCCAGGATGTGGCGATGATGACAAAGCCCATGGAAACAGCCCGGCCGGATATTGCATGCGATCCGCGCTGGGCGCGGGTGCTGGCCCGCGACACAAGCGCGGACGGCCAGTTCTGGTATTCGGTCAGGACGACAGGGGTCTATTGCCGCCCATCCTGCCCTTCGCGCCGCGCCGACCCCGGCAATGTCACGCTGCACGATACGCTGGAAAGCGCCCGCGCCAGCGGCTGCCGCCCCTGCAAGCGCTGCAATCCGGAAGGTGCTTCTCTCGACGCGCAAAACGCCGCGCTGGTGGAGCAGGCCTGCCGGTTGATCGAAATGGCGCAGGAGATCGTGCCGCTGCAGAAGCTGGCCGACACCGTGCAACTGAGCCCCGGCTATTTCCATCGGCTGTTCAAGGCCGGAACGGGCCTTACCCCCCGCGCCTATGCCGCCGCGCACCGGGCCGGAAAGCTGCGCGAGAAGCTGTCCGGCGGAAGCCCCGTGACCAACGCCATGCATGAGGCCGGGTTCAATTCCAGCAGCCGATTCTATGCGCAATCCTCCGACCTTCTCGGCATGGTGCCCGGGCGCTATCGCACCGGCGGCCGGCATGAGATATTGCGCTTCGCGGTCGGCCAATGCGCCTTGGGGGCGATACTGGTGGCGTCCAGCGAAAAGGGCGTCGCCGCGATCCTGCTGGGCGACGATCCCGATGCGCTGGTCCGCGACCTCCAGGACCGCTTTCCGAACGCCGGGCTGGTCGGGGGCGATACGGATTATGAGCATCTGGTCGCGCAGGTCATAGGGTTCGTGGAGGCGCCGGGGATCGGCCTCGACCTGCCGCTCGATGTGCGCGGCACGGCCTTCCAGCAGCGGGTCTGGCAAGCGCTGCGCGACATACCGCCGGGCGAGACGGCGACTTACGCCGACATTGCCAGGCGAATCGGCTCGCCAACCGCCACGCGCGCGGTGGCGGGGGCCTGCGCCGCCAACCGCATGGCCGTCGCCATTCCCTGCCACCGCGTCATCCGCACGGACGGCTCGCTTTCCGGCTATCGCTGGGGCGTGGAACGCAAGCAGGCGCTGCTCTTGCGGGAGGTCGCCTCCGGATGAAGCGGATCGCCTGGCGTAGGGGCCGAACGGGGGCCGAGCGGGGGGCCAGGCAAAAAACGCACCAAAGCGATCAACTTATGCTTGCGTCATCGGCCCTCGCTGAAGATTAAGGGCGGGAGCAACCCTGCTCGAGGCCGCTGGCGAGGAGCTGACGACCCCGATGGACCCGCAACATATCCTGTTGCTGATCATGACGCTGCCGTTCCTCGGCAGCTTCGCCGCTGCGTTCATTCCGACGCGGGCGCGCACCCAGGCGACCATGCTCGCCGGGCTGATCGCGCTGTTCTGCGCCGGCGCCATCGGCGGGCTCTATCCGCTGATCGCCAACGGGCAGGTGCTCGTCAGCACCACGCCCTGGCTGCCCTCGCTCGACTTGAACCTCACCTTCCGCCTGAGCGGCGTGTCGTGGCTGTTCTCCATGCTGGTGCTGCTGATGGGCGCGCTGGTGATCCTCTACGCCCGTTACTACATGTCGCCCGAGGATCCGGTTCCCAGGTTCTTCGCCTTCCTGATGGCCTTCATGGGCTCGATGCTGGGCGTTATCCTGTCGGGCAACCTGGTGCAGATCGTCTTCTTCTGGGAACTGACGAGCCTCTTTTCCTTCCTGCTGATCGGCTACTGGCACCATAACCAGAGCGCGCGGGACGGGGCGCGCATGTCGCTGATCGTCACCGGCGCGGGCGGCATCTGCCTGCTGCTGGGCTTCCTGCTGCTGGGGCATATCGCCGGCGGCTATTCGCTGGACCGGGTGCTGGCTTCGGGCGAGGCCATCCGTTCCAGCCCGCTCTACCTGCCGACCCTGCTGCTGATCCTGATCGGCGCCTTCACCAAGAGCGCGCAATTCCCCTTCCACTTCTGGCTGCCGCACGCGATGGCGGCGCCGACTCCGGTTTCCGCCTATCTCCATTCCGCCACCATGGTGAAGGCGGGGGTGTTCATCCTGATCCTGCTGTGGCCGGTGCTTTCGGGGACGGACGCCTGGTATTTCACGGTGGCACCCATCGGCCTCGCGACGCTGCTGATCGGCGCCTGGGTGGCAATCTTCCAGCAGGATCTGAAGGGCCTGCTGGCCTATTCCACGATCAGCCATCTGGGCCTCATCGTCCTGCTGCTGGGCCTCGGCAGCCCGCTGGCGGCGGTGGCGGCCATCTTCCACACGGTGAACCACGCCACCTTCAAGGCCTCGCTGTTCATGGCCGCAGGGATCATCGACCATGAGACCGGCACGCGGGACATCCGCAAGCTCGGCGGCCTCTATCGC
This sequence comes from Sandaracinobacteroides sayramensis, assembly GCF_022014495.1. Classification (GTDB taxonomy): domain Bacteria; phylum Pseudomonadota; class Alphaproteobacteria; order Sphingomonadales; family Sphingomonadaceae; genus Sandaracinobacteroides; species Sandaracinobacteroides sayramense. The sequence goes on along the minus strand of NZ_JAKLSQ010000001.1, from coordinate 413,736 downwards.
TTCATGCCCATCACCGCGACGCTCGCCATGGTAGCCGCCGCCGCCATGGCCGGCGTTCCGCTGCTGAACGGCTTCCTTTCCAAGGAGATGTTCCTGGCCGAAGTTCTGGAAAAGCACAGCGGCACCATCCTCGACCAGATGCTCCCATGGCTCGCCACGCTGGCTAGCGCCTTCGCCGTGCTCTACTCGGTGCGGTTCATCCACCAGGTGTTCTTCGCGCCCCCGCCCGAACCCCTGCCGCACGAGCCGCATGAGGCGCCGCCCTGGATGCGCCTGCCGATCGAGATTCTGGTGCTGGCCTGCCTAGTGATCGGCATCTTCCCGGCGATCACGATCGGGCCGTTCCTGGCGACCGCCGTGCAGGACATGCTGGGGCCGCGCACGCCGGACTACAGCCTCGCCATCTGGCATGGTTTCAACCGGCCGCTGCTGCTCAGCCTGCTGGCGCTGGTGGGCGGGGTCAGCCTCTATGCGCTGTTCGGCAAGCGGCTGAACGCCGTGAAGACCTCGCCGGTGGTCGGGCGGCTGAAGGCGCGGCGGACGTTCGAGGCGGTGATCGAGCATATCGTCGACGGGGCCGGCCAACTGCACAAATGGGCGGGCACCGCCCGGTTGCAGCCGCAGCTTCGGGCGCTGGTGGTGATCGCGCTCGCCGCCTCCGTCCTGCCTTTCTGGCTCTTCGGCTATTCGGTGGGCAGCAAGCCTTTAACGCCGCTCGATCCGGTTTTCGCCATCTTCTGGGCGATCGGCGGCGCCAGCGCCATCGCCGCGGCATGGCTCGCCAAGTTCCACCGGCTGGCGGCGCTCATTCTCGTCGGCGTGGCCGGGCTCGTCACCTGTCTCAGCTTCGTCTGGCTGTCGGCGCCCGATCTCGCCGTCACCCAGCTCGTGGTGGAAATCGTGACGACGGTGCTGCTGCTTCTGGGGCTGCGCTGGCTGCCCAAGCGCCGCCCCGACATATGGCCGGAAAAGCATATGCCCGTGCGCGTGGCGGCGCGGCGCGGCGCCGATCTGGTGATCGCGATTATCGCCGGTCTTTGCATGTCTCTCGCCGCCTATGCGGTGATGAGCCGGCCGCTTACCGACAGCATCGGCAGCTTCTTCACCCAGAACGCCTATTCCAAGGGCGGCGGCACCAATATCGTCAATGTGATCCTGGTGGATTTCCGCGCGTTCGACACGCTGGGCGAAATCACCGTGCTGGCGATCGTCGCCATCACCGTCTTCTCGCTGCTGCGCCGCTTCCGTCCGGCGGCCGACAGCATCAAGACACCGGAACAGCAGCGCGTGCAGAACGAGTTCGACCGCGCCCATGCCAGCCGCGACGTGGGCGACACCCTTGCCGATTATCTGATGATCCCGCGCACGGTGATCGAATGGATGTTCCCCGTCGTCGTCACCTTCGCCATCTACCTGCTGCTGCGCGGCCACGACCTGCCGGGCGGCGGCTTCGCCGCCGGCATCGTCATGTCGATCGCGATCATCCTGCAATATATGGCGAGCGGCACCCGCCATGTCGAAGACCGGCTGATGATCATGCCGCTGCGCTGGATCGGCTTCGGGCTGCTGGCCGCCACCTTGACCGGGGCCGCCGCCTGGCTGTTCGGCTATCCGCTCCTCACCACCTATTTCCGCTACATCGAGCTGCCCGTCATCGGCACCATGCCGGTCGCAAGCGCGCTTCTGTTCGACATCGGCGTCTTCTCGGTGGTGGTCGGCGCCACGATCCTGGTGCTGATCGCGCTCGCCCACCAGTCCATCCGCACGCCGCGCGCCGCGCGCGCCACCGAAACCCAGGCGGGCGGGGAGGCGGGCTGATGGAAATCATAATGGCGCTTGCCATCGGCGTCCTGACCGGCTCGGGGGTGTGGCTGCTGCTGCGCCCGCGGACCTTCCAGCTGGTGATCGGGCTGGCGCTGCTTTCCTATGCGGTGAACCTGTTCATCCTGGCGATGGGCCGGCTGCGCGTCGGCGCTCCGCCCATCCTCACCAAGGGCGCCGCGGTGGACCCGGCCGCCTACACCGATCCGCTTCCGCAGGCGCTGGTGCTGACGGCGATCGTCATTTCCTTCGCCACCACGGCGCTGATGCTGGTGGTGCTGCTCGCCTCGCGCGGGCTTACCAACACCGACCATGTCGACGGCGAGGAGGATCAGCCGTGACGGGCGGATGGATGCAGCATCTCGTCGTCCTGCCGATCGTGCTGCCACTGGTCGCCAGCGCGGTGATGCTGCTGCTGCACGACCGCCGGCTTCGCCTCAGGAGCAGCCTCGGCCTCGCCACCACGGCGTTGCTTGTGCTGATCGCCTCGGTGCTGTTCTACCAGACGCTCGCCGGCGGGCCGCTGCAGCCTTGGGTCGGCACCTACCGGCTGGGGGACTGGGCCGCGCCCTTCGGCATCGTGCTGGTCGTCGACCGGCTTTCGGCGCTGATGCTGTTGCTGACTTCGGTGCTGGGCTTCACCTCGCTCCTCTACGCTCTGGCGCGGTGGGACAGGTCGGGGCCGCGCTTCCATGCCCTGTTCCTGCTGCTGCTGATGGGGCTGAACGGCGCCTTCCTGACGGGGGATCTCTTCAACCTCTTCGTCTTCTTTGAGGTTTTCCTCGCCGCCTCCTACGGGCTGGTTCTGCATGGTTCCGGACAGCCGCGCGTCAGCGCCGGGCTGCATTACATCGCCATCAATGTGGCCACCTCGCTGCTGTTCCTGATCGGCGTCAGCCTGCTCTACGGCGTCACCGGCACGCTCAACATGGCCGATCTCGCCATGCGCATCCCCAATGTCCCGCCGGAGGATGTGATGCTGCTGGAGGCGGGGGCGGCGATCCTCGGCATAGCCTTCCTGGTGAAGGCGGGCATGTGGCCGCTGGGCCTGTGGCTGCCGCGCACCTATGCGGCGGCGGCCCCGCCGATCGCGGCGATGTTCGCCATGCTCTCCAAGGTCGGCGTCTATATCATCCTGCGCCTTTCCATGCTGCTCTTCGGGGACCAGGCCGGCCTCGCCGCCAGCTTCGCCAACGACTGGCTGCTGATCGGCGGCATGGCGACCATCGCTTTCGGCGCCGTCGGAATCCTCTCCGCCTCCACGCTGACCGGGCTCGTCGGCCATTATGTGCTGGTGTCGTCCGGCACGCTGCTCGCCGCCATCGGCACCGGCAGCCACCGGGTGCTGGCGGGCGCGCTCTTCTATCTCGTCAGCTCGACGCTGGCGATCGCCGCCTTCTACCTGATCGTCGAACTGGTGGAACGCGGCAGTGTCGAGGAAGGCGAAGGCTCGACTTCGGAACCGGTGTTCGAGGACGAATATCTGGGCGCGCTGGCCGAGGAAGAGGATAACGAGATCGGGGTCGTCATCCCGGCGACGCTCGCCATCATCGGCGGCGGCTTCGCCTTCTGCGCCCTGCTGCTGTCCGGCCTGCCGCCGCTTTCGGGCTTCATCGCGAAATTCGCCATGATCGACGGCATCCTCGCCGAGCGGGCGACGATGGAGACTTCCTCCTGGTGGTTCATCGGCCTCATCCTCGCCTCCGGGCTGGCGGCGCTCATCGCCTGCGTGCGCGCCGGAATCGACCTCATCTGGACGCCCGACGAAACCCAGACCCCGGCGCTCGGCGTGCTGGAGGCGGTGCCGATCGCCATCCTGCTTTCCGCCTGCCTGGCGCTGATGATCTGGGCCGGTCCGGCGATGACCTTCATGGAGGACACGGTGCGCGACCTCTCCGACCGCGCCGTCTATTCCGATTCCGTGCTGGCGCCCATCGGCAAGTCCGTGGGAGAGGTGGCGCCATGATGAAGCGCATCCTGCCCTATCCCCTTTTCGGCCTCGCGCTGCTGGTGATGTGGCTGCTGCTGATGCAGTCCATATCCCCGGGGCAGATATTGCTCGGCTGCCTCGTGGCGCTGATCGCCACCAACGCCATGTCGGCGCTGCAGCCGGAAACCGCGAACATCCGCTTCGGCATGGCCATGCTGCGGCTTCCGCTGGTGGTGCTTCAGGACATCTTCCGTTCGAACCTCGCCGTCGGCCGCATCATCCTGCAGGGGCAGAGGCAGCATATCCGTTCCGGCTTCCTGCAGATCCCGCTCGACATGCGCGACCGCTTCGGCCTCGGCGTGCTGGCCATCATCCTCACCGCCACTCCGGGCACGCTCTGGGTGCAATATGACCGGTCGCGGAACCTTCTGCTGCTGCATGTGCTCGACTTCGTCGATCCCGACCATTGGGTCGAGCTGATCAAAGAGCGCTACGAACGCCTGCTGATGGAGATTTTCGAATGAGCGCCACGCTTCTGCTGGGCTGGTCCATCACCATCTCGCAGCTGATCCTGGGCTTCGCCATGGCCTGCGCCACATGGCGCGTGGTGATCGGCCCGCGCGCGCAGGACCGGGTGCTGGGGCTGGACACGCTTTATGTGAACGCCATGCTGCTGCTGGTCACCTTCGGGATCCAGTCGGGGCAGACGCTCTATTTCGAAGCGGCGCTGGTGATCGGCATGCTGGGTTTCACCGGCACGGTCGCGCTTTCCAAATTCCTGATGCGCGGCGAGGTGATCGAATGACCGAGGCCCCGGACCTGCCGCTCTGGGCCGCGATCCTGACGGCGCTGCTGCTGCTGACCGGCGCCAGCATCACCGCCATCGGCTCGATCGGCCTGCTGAGGCTCAAATCCTTCTACCAGCGCGTCCACGCCCCGACGCTCGGCTCTACGCTGGGGGCGGGCGGGATCCTCGTTGCCTCCATCCTCTGCTTCTCGGTGCTGGAGGGGCGGGCGGTGATCCATGAAGTGCTGATCGCCCTTTTCCTGACGCTGACAACCCCGGTCACGCTGATGCTGCTGGCCCGCGCCGCCCTCTATCGCGACCGCACGGAAGGGGATGAAGACGTGCCGAAGGAACTGGACTGAAACCCTGATTCCCATCGAGGGCGCTGCGCAGCCTGGAAGGTCCGGCCCCGGCCCGACCGTTCAGCCTGCCCCGGAAGTGGGCATGAGGGCAAGGCAAGCACGGGTTCTGGCGCTCCAATCAAAACTGTCTCCCTAAATTCTCTATTGAAACAATAGATATCTGTCGGATTGGAACATGAGATCCGAAAAGGGACGGATATGCGAAAAAAGGGGTTCACGGTTCAATCGAGCCTTTCGGCGCTGATCGCCGGGCTGGGCGTGCTCGCCATGCCCGCGCAGGCGGAAGCGGATGCGGACGCCGAGGTGACGGCCGCTTCCAGCGGGGAGATCGTCGTCACCGCGCGCAAGCGCGACGAGCGGCTGCAGGACGTGCCGGTGGCCATTTCCACCATTTCCGGCGACACGCTGGCCCGGCAGCAGATCAACCGCGTATCGGACTTTTCCGCCAAGCTGCCCAATTTCGGCGCGGTGCAGCAGAATACCCGCGTGTCCGGCCTCTATGTGCGCGGCCTTGGCGGCAACGCCAACAACGACGGCGCGGAATCGGGCGTCGGCCTCATCGTCGACAATGTGTTCTACACCCATGTCGGCTTCTCCTGGCTCGACTTCGTGGATGTGGAAAATGTGGAACTCGTGCGCGGCCCGCAGGGCACGCTGCTGGGCAAGAACACCACTATCGGCGCGCTGATCATCACCACGAAGAAGCCCAGCTTCGAGCCGGAGGCGACGGTGGAGGCCGGCTACGCCAATTTCGGCCGCTGGCAACTGCGCGGCAATGTGAGCGGCCCGATCATCAAGGACAGGCTGGCGTTCCGCATCACCGGCTATCGCGACAAGTCGGACGGCTGGATCACCAACGCCTATGACGGCCAGAAGTTCCTGGACGTGAACCGCTGGGCGCTGCGCGGGCAACTGCTGCTGGAGCTGCCGACCTTCACCAACCGGCTGATCGTCGAGCGTTACGAAACCAACGAATACAACAATTTCTACCCGCCGTTCGCCGATGCCAACAACTTCACCAATGGCACGGTCCGCGCCGCGAGCTGGGAGCGCAAGCTGCAAACCATCTTCGGCTTCACGCCCAGCTACGATTATCCGCAGAACGCCAATGTGAACACGCAGGAGCGGATTTCCAGCAAGGTCTGGGGCATTTCCAACCAGTTCGACGTGCAATTGGGCGATCACAGCATCACTTCCGTCTCCGCCTGGCGACAGCTGCGCTTCCGCCCCAAGAACGACAGCGACAATTCACCCTTCTCCATCCTGCGCGCCGGGTTCGACGTCGACGTCGACCAATATTCGCAGGAGATCCGCCTCGCTTCCCCCACCGGCCAGACGGTCGATTATCAGGTCGGCGCCTTCTACCTTTACGAGGATCTGGTTTCCAACAACCGCTCCCTCTTCCAGTCCGACGCCACCAGATGGTTCCTGACCGGCCAGCTGCCGCCGGCCTATCTGCTGCCGCTGGTACTGGATGGGGTGGAATATCAGCAGCGCGGCTCGGCCAAGATCGAAAGCTCGGCCCTCTTCGGGCAGGGCACATGGCATGCGACGGACAGGTTCGACCTGACGCTCGGCCTGCGCCTCTCGCGGGAGGCGAAATCCGCCATCAACCTCGGCCGGAGCTTCGGCGGCACGCCGCTGGTCGGCCCGCTCGCGGCGCTCGCGCCTGCCCGCGCCGCCGTCCTCGCCTCCTTTGGCGGCACCACCCCGGCGCTGGCCGGCAATTTCCGTCTGGCGGATTCCCATACCACGACCGGCTGGTCGTGGCTCGTCAACCCGTCCTACAAGCTGTCGGACGATGTGCTACTCTACGCCTCCGTGAGCCACGGCGAGAAATCCGGCGCCGCCAACCTGTCGGCGACGCCCGGCAAGCCGCTGCTGATCGATCCGGAAAAATCGACCGCCTACGAAGCGGGGGTGAAGGCAAGCTTCCCGGGCGTCGGCTTCCTCAATGCCAATCTTTACTGGAACGACATCACCAATTTCCAGGCGACGCAGGTGGACCCGAACCGGCTGGCGCTGGGCAGCTATCTCGGCAATGTCGGCAAGGTCAGGCTGCGCGGGGTGGAACTGGAAGGCCAGGTCTCGCTGGCCCGGGGCATCAGCCTTTCGGCCAATGGCGCCTTCAACGACGCGCGCTACGTCTCCTATGAGAAGGGCCCCTCGCCGGTAGAGGCGCAATATCCGGGCGCCCCCACCTATGTCGACTGGTCGGGGGAACGGGTGGTCGGAGCGCCCAAATGGTCGGGGCAGGTCAGCCTCGACGCGGATGTGCCGATTTCGAGCGCGCTCCACATCACGGGCTTCGCGAACCAGACCTATCGGTCGGCGGTCAACCTCTCCAACCCCTTCTCCGAATATGGGCGGCAGGAGGCTTATGGCCTCACCAACGCCGGCCTGGGCATCCGCGCGGCGGATGGCCGCTGGTCGCTGAATGTCTGGGGCCGGAACCTGTTCGACAAGACCTATTTCGTGGGGGTCGGCCCCGCCAATCCGGTTTCGCCCTACATCGGCGTGCTGGGCGATCCGCGCACCTATGGGGTCACCGGCAAGGTCAGCTTCTGACAGCGGCGCCGGATGCAGGCTCGTGCATCCGGCGCCCCGCAGGCGGCTTATTTCGTGGTGTAGCCGCCGTTCACCAGAATCGTCTGGCCGGTCATCCACCAGCCGTCGGTCACCAGGAAGCGGATCCAGGGCACGATATCCTCGATATGGGTGAGGCCCGTGGGGGTGAACCTGGACAGGGCCGCGGCCGTCTTGTGATAGGCGACCGCCTCTGCGCCTTCCGCCGGATAGAAGAAGGGCGTGTCCATCGGCCCGGGGCCGATCGCCGTCACCGAAATCCCGCGATCGCCGAACTCCTTGGAAGCGGCGCGGGTGAAATGCTCGACCGGCGCCTTGGTGCCGGCGTAGCTGGCGTAAAATGGCGTGTAGGCCCCCAGCAGCGAAGTGACGAGCGTGCAGATCCGGCCATTGTCGTCAAGCGTCTTTCCGGCCTCCTTCAGGAAGAAGAAGGCGGCCTTGGCATTCACCGCGCTCATTTCATCATATTCGGCCTCGCTGACTTCGGCGATCGGCTTCTTCAGAACCTTGCCGACCGTGTTGATGGCGATGTCGATGCCGCCAAGCGCCGCCTTCGCGTCCGCGAACAGCTTTTCCATGGCGCCCGCCGTGGAGAGATCGGCTTGGAAGGCGAAGGCCCTGGCGCCCGCCGCCTCGATGGCGGCCACGGTCGCCTCCGCTTCGGCCTTGGCCGAAGGGCTGTTGTAGTGGATGGCAATCGCGCGCGCGCCATGTCCGGCGAAGTCCCGGGCGATCAGTCCGCCCAGATTCTTCGCGCCGCCGGCGATGAGAACGGCCTTCCCCTTGATGCTGTGATCCGTCATTTCAACAAGCTCCTTTGCCAGAATATGGGCGGGTGATCGCCGGCTGGCCCGCGGATTCAGAACAGCCGGTCATAGGCGTGGAACGACCAGCCCAGCAGTTCGGTCAGCGCCAGGATCAGGATCGCCGCATGTGCCGCCGGCCGGCGTGTCAGCGCGCCGGCGATCGCCAGAACCAGCAGCCATGCGATGTGGAAGGCGTAGCGCGGCCCCAGCGCGGTCAGATAGTCGGCCCCCTTCAGCAGGCCGTCTCCCAGGTCGAAGACCGTAATCGCCGCGATGAAGCCGAAGAACCAGCGCCTGCGGGAGATCAGATAGTCCTGATAGCCGTCATAGCCCTCCAGCGAAGAAGGAAAGAGAATGGCGCAGACGAGGAAATAAAGGCCGGAGTATCCGAACAGGAAGAAATATTTCCAGATCGTCCAGTTCCCGATCTGGCTGAGATGAAACTCCCACCACCAGAAGCTGATGACGAAGAAGATGGCCCAGGCCACCCAGCCCAGATGCACCCACCACAGCTTCTTCGCCCGCGGATGTTCGATAATGTTGGCGATGCCTTGCAAAAGACGCCCGATCGACAAGCCCAATATGACGCCGATCAGCAACCGGATGTGGACGAAGAGGTCATGAATGTCGTTCGGATCGGGCTGGGTCAGGGGCATGGTCATGCGCGTCGTCGGGCTATCGCGGATAAAGGGAGACTTCGCGGTTTTCGCCTATCAGGCTGCAGGTGAGCGTCGTCGTCCGCCCCGCGACCCGCGCGACCGGCCCGTCGATGAAATCGCATGAGATCAGATTGTCGGGGCTGCTTCGGCGCGCGGTGAATATGTTCACATTCACCATCGGCGGCTCCTGCAGCCAGCCGATCTTCTTCCGGTCGACCGGGTCTCCGGTCAGGCGCACGGAGCCGGGCGGCTTCGACAACGTCCGGGTTTCCTCCCCCAGATCGATCATGCCTGCCGCATTGGCGTGGCGCCGGGCCGCGACCATGGGGGTGCCATAATAGTTCGCGCTGACGATTATGCCTTCGCCGCGCCGTGCGAGGTCTTCGGCGGCCTTTTGGGAAAGAAGTATCCGCAGATCGAATCCCAGTTGCGCATCACCGGCGCCGGCCGCGCCTTCCGGGGCTTTGGCCGGAACCGGCTGCGCCCCGACCATCGTCGACAGCGCCAGCAGGGCCAGGATTGGGTTGATCAAACGGGACACTCCATTTCCCTTGAATGACCGGAGGCGGCGGAACACAGCCGCCTCCGGCCCCGACCCTGTAATATGATCGGCTATGCGCCCATTCCGCTCGGGAAGGATAGGCTGACGAGCCGGCTCTCGGAAATTAAAGCGGTTTCCTGAAAATCGATATTATTCTGAAATCAGAAATATTCGATAAATATCCATCATGTCATTCTAGAATAAGAGATAAAATGTGGAGAATGTTTATAATATACTTCAATGCTGTTTGGAGAAATCATATTCAAACGACATCCTTATGCTTGCACATCCGATTTCCATATGCGTGACTTGCTGACAGTTGGCTTGGCTTCTAATCCGCCCATCACCGTCTGTGTCACGGGGTGGCGCCGCTTCCCTGTAAAACCGTGCCTGGAAATAGTGGGTCCGCAAGAAGGGTTTTGCGTCCGTCTTGTCGTGGTGCGGCAAGACGGGCGATAATGTATCCGCTGAGGCCTTCCGCTGCAGGCTCCGGGCGAGGGCCTGACTCCGTGCCGGTTCCAGCCTCGGCCGCACGGTTCGAAAGTGTGCAACGCATGGCAAAGACGCATGAAGCTGGCATTCCGGCCGGCATGGGCGACAAGCCCGGCCTCCGATCTTTCGATCGGGTTCCCGAAAGCTGGGGGCCCCGAATCTCCACTGGCCTGGCCGATCTGGCGGCGATCAGGCCTGGCCCGGACGACGCCGACGCGGAGGCCGACGCGCATTTCCTGCTTGTCTTCCAGTCCCCCCAGCGCCGCCGGGAGCTTCGGCTTGACGCCGCCCGCAGCACCATATTCGATGCCCCGGCGGGAAGCCTGGAAATCGTTCCGGCCGGCGCCAGCTATTTCTCCCGCTGGCAGCATCCGATGGAGTGCCTGCTGCTCTCGCTGGAACCGGCCCGGCTCCAGCAGTTCGCCCAAAGGGAGTTCGGCGTCGGCCGGATCGAGTTGCGGGCGCTGAAGCCCGGCACGGTCGATCGCACGGCGAATGGAATAGCGGGCCTTCTGCGCGACGAGATGCGCCGCGCGGACCATTCGCCCGCAAGGCTCTACATCGAATCCCTGACGACCGCCTTGATGGTTCATATCGTCAGGAGCCATTCCTCGCTGGCCGAGCAGCCGGAGGCGCAGCCGCTGCGTGGCGGGCTGTCGCCGCGCGTCTGGCGGGACATGGAAGATTTCATCCGGGAGAATCTGGCGGCCGATATAGCCCTTGCCAGCCTGGCGAGCCGCGCCGGCTTGTCCTACAGCCACTTCCTGCGGGCCTTCCGCCAGACCACCGGCGTCTCCCCGCATCGCTATATCATGCAGTTGCGCGCCTATCAGGCACGCCATCAGGCGGCCACGTCCCGCATTCCGCTGAAGCAGATCGCCGCTCAGTGCGGATTCGCCAGCCAGAGCCATATGACGACTGTTCTGAAGGCCCTGTTGAACGAGACCCCCGGCGAGGTGCGCCGGCAATCCGGCGCCGCTGCCATCCAGGATCAGGTCGAGAACTCCTGGACGTAATGGATATATTTTCCGTCATCCCGGGCTTGACCCGGGATCCCGCTTCTTTCTCACGCCGGCCGGGAAGCTGGACCGCGGGTCAAGCCCGGGGTGACGAAGGGGAACAGGAAGTCCAGCCTGGCGAAACGGGCGCTTCCCGGTCGATTCGTGGAAATATGCCTTGTTCCCGTAAAGCAGATCGCTTTCCGTCATCGACTTCGCCAAAATAGAGGTGCCCCATACTGGGTCGCGCCCGGGATTTCATGGATGTCCAGGCGCAATGCCGTGGGGTGCGTATCGCGGCGGCGACCGTTATTTGCCATTCAGGAAAGCCGTCCGAGCGCGCAGTCGGGGTCAGACAGGCCGATGAAGCGAGGCGGGGGATGAGGGCGGATGCAACCATGAAGCGGGCACGAAGCGGGACTGCGCGGCAGGTCGCCCGGCGACTTTCATTTCAGCCTTCGTTCGGATCGCGTGTAACCGGCAGGCCATCCCCATGATCCCGCGAGGTGCAGGAGGATGACGACCTTGACCGGCGGGCCGGACGACAAGATCGTGCCCCAATCCGCTTCGCCGCTGGCGATAGACCTCGTTCCGGACAGTTGGGGTCCGAAGAGTTACAGCGACATCGCCGACGTCGCGCTCACCCGCCGCGGGCCCGACGAGATCGAGTTCGAGGTCGGCTCCCACTTCCTGCTGGTGCTGCTGACGCCGCAGCCGCAGCGCGAGGTGCGGCTGGCAGGCAGCCGGCAAATCGTCTTCGACGCCCCGGCCGGATCGGTGGAGGTCATCCCGGCCGGCGCCAGTTTCCAGGCGCGGTGGCATGTCTCCAAGGAGAATATCCTCATTTCGCTGGACCCGGCGCGCATGGCGGATTTCGCCGCGCGGGAATTCGATGCCGGCCGGGTGGAGATGCAGACCGTGCAGCCCGGCATGATCGACCGGACGGCAGCCGGGATTGCCGCCCTCATGCGCGACAATCTCGCCCGGCCGGAGGGTTTCGACCGGCTCTATGTGGAGTCGCTCAACACCGCTCTCATGCTGCATTTCATCCGCAGCCATTCCTCGCTTGCCGGGCGTTCGGTGCAGGATGGCTTCCGGGGCGGGCTTGCGCCCCGGACCTGGCGGGACATGGAGGATTTCATCCGGGAAAATCTGGCCTCCGACATGGCGCTGGCGACCCTCGCGGATCGGGCGGGCCTCTCCTACAGCCATTTCCTCCGCGCGTTCCGGCAGACCGCGGGCGTGTCGCCGCACCGCTATATCATGCTGCAACGCGCCAATCTGGCGCGGGAGCTGGCCGCATTCTCCAGCCTGCCGCTGAAGCAGATCGCGCTTCGCTGCGGCTTCTCCAGCCAGAGCCATATGACGACGGTGATGAAGGCCCTTTTGAGCCTCACTCCAGGACAGATCCGCCGACAGGCCGGAATCTTCTCCGACGCCTCCGATAGCTAGGGGTGACGCATGTCTCGCCGACTTGGAGATCGGATTCTGGAATCCGGCCGAATCCGAAGACGCGCGACACACGCAACTGCGGGCGGCGTGGGTTAGTCGGGCAGTGGGCTTCCATTCCAACCGGAGAGCGGCTGTGCAAGGCCAGTTGCCGACAGATGCCGAACGGACTGCGGAGAGCCGTCCCCGTCGCGAGGGGTCGCGGCAGCGGGTCGGTTTCGGGGCGCGGCTGCTCCTGGCGATGCTGGCCGCGGCGCCCGCCCATGCGGAACGTCCGGAGGACAAGGCGTGGCTGAAGGCGGGGGTCTTCCGCGCCAGTGTCGACACCTCGCTGAAGATCGACGACAGCAAGCTGGGCATTCCCGGAACGAGGATCGATTTCGAGGAGGATCTGGGCTTCAGGCGACATGCCTGGAAACCCAAGGTCGAAGGCGGAGTCCGATTCGGAAAGGCGTTCCGGGTCGAGGCGGATTATTTCAGCCTCGGACGTTCGGGAGGCGCGGCCATCGATGCGGAAATCCGAATCGACGACACCGTCTTTCCGGTGGACGCGGAACTCGATGCGTCCTTCCGCACCGACGTCTGGCGCATCGCCGCCGGCTGGTCCCCCCTGCATTCGCAGAAGGGCGAGCTGGGGCTGTCCGCCGGCGTTCACCTGACGAGGGCGCGCTACAGCTTTTCGGCCGAAGTAGCCGGCGTCGAACTGAGCGAGGCGAAGAGCAAAACCGTTCCGCTTCCCAATGTGTCGCTGTTCGGAAACTACAGCATCGACGGGACATGGGGGCTGAACGGCCGCGTCGACCTGCTGTCGATGAAGATGGGGGGCTACAAGGGCAAGCTGGTGGACGCGCAGGCGACCGTTTCGGCGCGAATCCACCGCCACTTCGGCGCGGGCCTCGGCTATCGCTATGTCGATTATGACCTCAGGGTGCGCAAGAGCGACCTCAGGGCCGAGGTCGACTATCGCTACCATGGCCCTTTCGCCTTCGCGGAGCTTGCCTTCTGACCCGCCGTGGCGGACGCGCCGACCGGAGGCTTCCCGGCGGGCGCGCCGCCCTTGCCGTCGATCAGCTGCCGCAGCCCATGTCGCCTTCCTGACAATAGAGCCGGCCGCGCAGCTGGGCGGCCCGGGTTGTCGTCACGCTGGCGGCGCAGGAGGCGAAGACCGTGGGATAGATGGAACCGCCCGAATTGGGATTGGCGACGAAGGCGCAGTGCTTGTCCCGGAAGGAGATCCAGCTGCGCTGCGCGGCCTGCAGCAGCTTCGCGTCCTCCGGCTCCAGCTTCTTCAGCAGCCGCTGATAGAGCGTGTTCAGCGTCTTGTCGGCCGAGGCGAAGTCGCCCTTGATGCAGGCGTTCATGGCGGCCTGCGTCTTGCTGTCGGCACAGTCGGCGGCGAGCGCCGGCGCGGCGGGAATTGCGAGCAGCAGGGCCAGGGCCATCCGGCGGGCGAAAGATGCGCTCATGAATCTCCATCTCCTGTTAATTGCGGCCGGAACATAGCGCGGCTGGCGAAGATGCTGGAGCCGCCGGCTTCCCGATTTGTGCGGAATTGCGGGAATCGCTCACGAACGATCCGCCGCGCGCCCTCGTCCATGTGCATCGATCCGCCATGGGGTCTAGGAACCGGGTTGCGGCATCGGCGTGGCCGGCGGAACCTTCCGGGGCAGCCCCGCCCGCCAGCCGGGATTGAGGGGGAGCATCCAATGATCAAGGCAGGGCTGAAACTTCTGGCGCTCGCGGGTGGCGTCTTCTGGGCGACTTCGCCGGCCACGGCGGCTACCACCGTGGAATGCCATTCGGTGAACTATCAATATACCGAATGCAGCGCGGGCAGCCTGTCGAAGCCGCAGCTCGTCCACCAGATTTCCAGCAGTTCCTGCGTGCTCAACCGCACCTGGGGCTACAATCCCAGAAGCGGCTATCTCTGGGTGGCGCAAGGCTGTGCCGGCGTCTTCGCCGATGTCGGCGGCTACCATTACGGCAGGGGCGACGGCTATGATTCCAACGCCCGCATGTACAATGAGCATGGGCATGATGTCGGGGCGGCGGTCGGCGGCGCCATCATCGGCGCCCTGATCGAGGGCATGGTCACCAGCAAGCATGGGGACTATCAGCACGAAACCAGCAACTATTCGGGCGGCCACTACAGCGCGCGGACATCGAGCGGCTCGCGCTACAACGGCTGCCATGGCGTGGGCTGCCTCGTCAGCGGCGACTCTCCGCCGGAACCGGGCCAGTCCGAGTTTCGCGGAAGCAGCGACTATGATTCGCCGCCAGAACCCGGCCAGCAGGAGATGAGCGGCCCGGAATCCTGATCCCGGGAATGCAGGCGAGCCGGACGATCAGGGCGCCAGCACGCTAGGGGAACTTCAGCCTTCGGTCAGGCCGTCGGGCAGGCTGCCTCCGTGCACCCTCACCCGTTTCCAGCGGGCGTGCGCGCCGGAGACGATCTCCACCTCGCGCCGCGCCACTCCGAAGCTTCTCGCCAGGAAGCCCAGCATGCGTTCGGTCGCCTTGCCGTCCTCGGGCGGCGCGGCCACGTCGAGCAGCAGCAGGCCACCGGAAACACCTTTCAGCCGGTCCACCCTGGCCGCCGGCCGCGCTTTCACGTTCAGCAGCCAGTCGTCGCCCTCGCGACGGATCGCCGCTTCGCTCATCCGTCGGCCCGGCGCGGCCGCAGCAGCGCCTCCTGCGCCACCGAGGAAACCAGCACCCCGTTCCCGGAATAGATCAGGCCGCGCGACATGCCCCGCCCGGCCTGGGCAGACGGGCTGTCGGTGTCGAACAGCAGCCATTCGTCCACCCGCATCGGCCGGTGGAACCACATGGCATGGTCGAGGCTCGCCATGAACAGCGACGGGCTGGGGCAGGGAAGCGTGTGCGGCATGGCGGCCGTTCCCGCCAGCCAATAGTCGGAGAGATAGGCGAGCAGGCAGCATTGCTCGTGCGGGGTGGCGCCGGCGCCGCTTTTCAGCCGCATCCAGATCGCCCGCCGGGGAATCACGCCTTCCACCCGCAGGAAGCTCTCGGGGTCCACGGGCTTGACGTCGATATGGGTGTCGCGATGCACCCAGCGCTCGCGCAGCCAATCGGGCAGGCGCTCGCCCATGGTTTCGGCAAGCTCGGGCAGGGCCAGCAATTCCGAAGGGGCGGGAATGCCGGGCGGCAAGGCGGCCTGATGCTCGAATCCGCCCTCGGCGGCGTGAAAGCCGCATTCCATGTGGAAGATCGGTTCGCCTTCCTGAATGGCGATGA
Organism: Sandaracinobacteroides sayramensis; assembly: GCF_022014495.1. Classification (GTDB taxonomy): domain Bacteria; phylum Pseudomonadota; class Alphaproteobacteria; order Sphingomonadales; family Sphingomonadaceae; genus Sandaracinobacteroides; species Sandaracinobacteroides sayramense. The sequence goes on along the minus strand of NZ_JAKLSQ010000001.1, from coordinate 398,047 downwards.
CCCGCCTGGTCGAGAAGCGGCCGCCGTCGCGCGTGCGGTCCACCTGGTAGATGACGGGCGCATGCGCCCGGCCGGCGCGCAGGAAATAGCCGTGCAGCGAATGCACGCCGCGCGGCAGGCCGCCCATATCGTCCACGGTGTGGGTGGCGGCCGTCAGCGACTGCGCAAGCACCTGCCCGCCGAACAGCGCGTCGTTGGCGTTGCTCTGGTTCAAATGGTTGCGGAACAGGTCGCGGTCCAGCCGTTCCAGCGCGATCAGCTCCGGCGCGCTCACCCCGTCCCATTCCCGAACCGTCTGCATGCCCGTCTCCTTCACGCCCCTGACAATTTCCGGGTGGGAAGCGACCTATCCTCTGCTAACCTGGCCGTATCAAGACCGGAATCTTCCGGCAGCAGACGGGATGGAAATGCAAGCACCCGATCCGACGGATTCGATCCCCGCCGCCACCGTCATCATCGGCCGCGACGGCCCGCAGGGCCTTGAAATCCTCGCCATCGAGCGCGCCAGAGGCATGGGCTTCGCCGGCGGCGCCATCGCCTTCCCCGGCGGCAAGGTGGACGCCAGCGACTGGCCCGAAGACCCGGTGTTCGAGGGATTCGAGGGGCTGGACCCGGACGAGGCGACGGCGATGGTGACGGCCGCCCGCGAATGTTTCGAGGAATCCGGCATCCTGTTGTCGCGCGGCCCGGCGGTCGGCGCGGAAACGCGGGCGCGCCTGCGCCCCCTGTCCGACCGGCACGAGATCGCCTTCGGCCGGCTGCTGGCGGAAATCGGCCATACGCTCGACGCCGTCGAGCTGCGCCCTTTCGCCCGCTGGCTGCCGCCGTTCGGCTTCCATACCCGTTTCGACACCCGCTTCTATCTGGCGGCCCTGCCGCCGGGCGAGGAAATGCAGGCGGACGGGCACGAAGCCGTCCATGCGCGCTGGGCGCCGCCGGCCGCGCTTCTCGCCGAGGCCGACGCGGGCCGCATCAGCCTCTTGTTCCCGACGAGGTGCAACATCGCCCGGCTGGCGCAGTTCGACAGCCTCGCCGCCGTGCTGATGGACCAGACGCCGCCACCCTTCGTGCAGCCGGAGGTGGACGGCGATGGCTGGCTCTCCATCCCGGAGGGCATCGGCTACCCCTATCGCCGGGAACGGCTGGAGAATGTGCGCCGCGCCTGAGGGCAAGCTCTGAAAGCCGTCATGCTTTTCAGCGCCGCTGGAAGCGCCTAGGCTCCTTCGCAAAAGAGGGAGCCCATCATGTCCATCGCCGCCGAGACACTCGCCCGCGACACCGCCGCCATGCAGGCGCTACTGGAAAAGCAGCGCGCCGCCTTCACCGCCGAGCTGCCGGTCGGCGGCGCCGTCCGCAAGGACAGGCTGCGCCGCGCCATCGCCCTGATCCTCGAGCATAAGGAGGGTTTCGTGAAAGCGCTCAGCGACGATTTCGGCCACCGCTCGGCCGAACAGTCGCTGGTGACCGACATCATGGCGTCGCTGAAGCCGCTGAAGCACAGCCTGAAGCATGTCGACGCGTGGATGCGCCCGGAAAAGCGCAAGCTGGATTTCCCGCTGGGCCTGCTGGGCGCGCGGGCCGAAGTGCAGTGGCAGCCCAAGGGCGTGGTCGGGATCATCTCCCCCTGGAATTTCCCTGTGAACCTGACCTTCGCGCCGCTTGCCAACATCCTGGCGGCGGGCAACCGGGCGATGATCAAGCCGTCCGAATTTACGCCGGCGACGTCCGAACTGATGGCGAAGGCGATCGCGCAGCATTTCGACGAGGCGGAAGTGGCGGTGGTCGCCGGCGGGCCGGAAATCGGCAAGGCGTTCAGCGAGCTCGCCTTCGATCACATCATCTTCACCGGCGCCACGTCCGTCGCCCGGCATGTGATGGCGGCGGCGGCGAAGAATCTGGTGCCGCTGACGCTGGAGCTGGGCGGCAAGTCCCCCACCTTCATCAGCCGCTCCGCCGACGTCGCGCAGGCGACCGAGCGGGTGGCGATGGGCAAGCTCCTGAACGCCGGGCAGATCTGCCTGGCGCCGGATTATATGCTGGTGCCCGCCGAGAAGGAGGCGGACGTGGTGGAAGGGCTGAAGTCCGCGACCGCCCGCATGTATCCGACGCTGCTGGCGAACGACGACTACACCAGCGTCATTTCAAGGCGCCATCGCGACAGGTTGGACGCGCATATCGCCGATGCCCGCGCCAAGGGGGCGGAAATCGTTGAAGTGAATCCCGCGAACGAGGATTTCTCCCGCCAGAACACCAACAAGATGCCGCTGACGCTGATCCGCAACCCGACGGACGAGATGACGGTGATGCAGGAGGAGATCTTCGGCCCGGTTCTGCCAATCCGGAGCTACAAGTCGGTCGAGGAGGCGATCGACTATGTGAACCGCCGCGACCGGCCGCTCGGCCTCTACTGGTTCGGGACCGACGCGGCCGAGGAAAAGCAGGTGCTGGACCGCACCATCTCCGGCGGGGTGACGGTGAACGACGTGGTGTTCCATGTCTCCGCCGAGGATCTGCCTTTCGGCGGGATCGGCCCGGCGGGCATGGGCAATTACCATGGGCATGACGGTTTCAGGGAGTTCAGCCACCCGAAGGCCGTCTATCGCCAGCCGAAGCTGGATCTGGCCGGGCTCGCGGGCTTCAAGCCGCCCTATGGCGAAAAGACGCGCAAGGCGCTGGCGCGCGAACTGAAGGCCTGAGAAGACGTTCGGGCGGAGCCGCTGGCCGGCCCGCCCGAACGCCATGGGCCAATCTACTGCGCGGTCGCCGGAACCGGGAATTTGGCGAACACCGCGGCGACCGTGCTCTCGATCGTCGCGGGCACATTCTCCACGTCCTTCGAGGAAACCGCCTTGGTCGCCGTGCCTTCCCAGACGAGCTGCTTGCGCGCCGCGTCCACCAGATCGATGGTCAGCGTGCCCTGCTGATATTGCGTCACTTCCGTCCGGTCGGTGTACATCGGCCAGGGCTGGTAGAAGCCACGGCGATAACCATAATAGCCATAACCATAATAGCTCGGTTCCGGCACGGTGGTGACCCGCATCTTGTCGTCGAGCTTGGCGCTGAAGTTGATCAGCAGCTGCGGGCTGGCCGGATCGTAGCGGAAGCCGCGCGCTTCCATCTGCCGGCGCGTCGAATCCTTCAGATGCTGCGACACGATCGACTGGTAACCCGCCCGATCCGTGCCCAGCGGCTCGACGAAGCCGAACGTCTGATACTGGCTGAAACTGACGGACGGGTCCGACAGGGTCTGGATGTTCGGACCGCTGGAACAGGCCGCCAGCGCCAGCAGCGGCGCTGCCGCAAGAGCCACCAGGGAAATCCGCTTCGGCATAAAATCCTCCTCAGGCAATCTGCCATTTCGCTAACATCCGCCGCGGCTTCCGGCTAGCGAAACGATGTAAAATCGCCCAAATCGGGGCGATTGCGGGCACAGGGCTTGACCGGAATGCCCCGCAAGGCGCTAGCTGTGCCCCGCTCGACGCGCAGCGGGATGTGTGGGAGCCACTGTGAGCGAAGTGATGGAAGCAGATGCAAATCCGCCGGAAGGACAGCGGCGCCGGTTCGGCAGCGGCCGTCCGTGGCTGATTGCCGCAGCCCTTCTCGCCCTGCTGCTCGGCCTTTACGCGGCGGCCGGCTATCTTCTCGCCCCGCGCCTCATCCGTTCCGAAGCGCAGGCCTGGACGCGCGAGAAGCTGAAGCAGGAACTGGCGATCGGGCAAGTGAAGGTGGACCCGTTCCGCTTCACCGTCGATATCGAGGGGATCGCCATTCCGGCGGACGCGCCGATGCTGCGGGTGAAGGCGCTGCGCGTCAATTTCGCCGGCCGCTCGCTGTTCGGGGACAGTTACCGCTTCGACGAGGTCCGGGTGGTGGAACCGGACGTGCAGGCGATCGTCCGCCCGGACGGCAGCCTCAACCTTCTCGACCTGATGCCGCCGCCCAGCCCGGACCCCATGCCGCCGCTGCTGATCGCGGACCTGAAGGTGGAGCGGGGCCGCGCCCTGCTGGCGGATCACAGCAAGCCCAACAGGCCGGACGCGCTTCTGACCCCGATCGGTTTCCGCCTGCAGAATCTCCACACCACGCGCGACGAGGGCGGCGGCTTCCAGTTGCAGGGCCGGTCGGACGCGGATGAGCTTTTCGTCTGGAAGGGCCATGTCTCGATGGCGCCCATCGCCTCGCGCGGGGGGCTGGCGGTCCGCAACCTGAAGGCTGCGAGCGTGCAGGAGTTTGCCGGAGAGGCGCTGCCGGCCGCCTTGAAGGCGGGGGCGATGGACTTCGACCTTTCCTACACCGCTGCCTATGGCGCCGATGGCCTGAAGGCGACGGCCAGGCTGCCGAAGTTCCTGGTGAAAGGGCTGGCCGTATCCGGCAGGCCGCAGCTGGTGCACGCCGATGTCGGCATCGGCGGGCTGGCGCTGGCCGGGATCGCGGCAGAGGCGGAAATGCCGGCGGGCGGTGAATTGAAGAGCCGCCTGTCCGTCGCCGATGTGGCGTTGCGCGCCGTGGAGGTGAAGGGCAATGGCCCCGCCGCCGGGCAGACGATCGCCCTGAAGGCCGCCGATGTGCAAGGGATAAAGCTCGATCCGGCGACTTCGGCGCTGTCTTTGTCGACGGTCAGGCTGGCCGGGCTCGACACCACTATCACCCGTGACCGGCGCGGCGGTATCTCGCTCCTGAAACTGATGCCGGCCCCTTCTGCACAACCGCCGGCCCAACCGCTCGCCAGGCCGTCGTCCGCCACGGCTTCGGCGCCGATGCCGGCAGTCGGCGAAATCAGCCTGTCGGATACGAAGATCCGGTTCATCGACCAGGCGGTGAAACCCGTTTCCACCTGGACGGTCACTCCGCTGGCCTTGACCGCGCGCGGCGCGGAGGGGGGAGCGCTGAAAGTCAGCCTCTCCGGCCGGCTCAACGGCTCGACCAGCTTTTCCGCCAGCGGCGAGGTGAACCCGGTCACGACGGCTGCCGACCTTGCCGTGAAGCTGGCCGGCTTCCCCGTCAAAAGCGCCGTTCCCTACACCGTCGATTTCCCGGCCCTGCAAATCGTTTCGGGCACCGCCTCGGCGGACGGACGGGTTCGCTACAGCGCGAAGGACATGGGCTATCGCGGGCAGGCCGCCATCGACAATCTGGAGCTTGTCGAAACCTACCAGCGCAGCGACCTCGTGCGCTGGAAACGGCTGCAGCTGGAGGGAATCGACGCTACGCCGAAGAAGGCGGTCGTCGCCCGCGCGCGCATCGTCGAGCCTTATGGCGCGCTGACGATCTTCCCGGACGGGACGCTGAACTTCCAGCGTCTCGTCACCTTCAACCCGCAGCCGGTGGTGCCGCCCGCCGCCGACGTGGCCCCCATGAAGAAGCCGACGCGGGCGGAACGGCGGGCCGAGGCCGAGCGCCTCGCCGCCGAGAAACAGGCCACCGCCCTAAAGGCGCGTGCGGCGCTGGCCGCCCCCGTCCGCGAACCGGATATACCGGTTCTGGTGAAGCGGCTGGACGTGACAGGCGGCACGATGAACTTCGCCGATTACTCGCTCCAGCCCAGTTTCGCCGCCAAGGTGGAAGGGGTGAACGGGCATGTCGCCAACATCTCCAACAGCCCGCGCGCCGTGGCGGCGGTGAAGCTCGACGGCTATGTGATCGACAAACACTCCCCCGTCAGCATTTCGGGCGAGCTGACACCCATGCAATACGACCGGCGCACCCGGATCGACATGGCGTTCCGCAACATCGAGCTGCCGGTGTTCAACCCCTATTCCGGTCGCTGGGCCGGCTATGCCATCGCCAAAGGCAAGCTGACGACCGAGCTTTCCTACGCCATCGACAACCGCGCTCTGGAAGCGAAGCACCACATCCTGATCGACCAGCTGGAATGGGGCGACGCCACCGACAGCAAGGAAAAGGTGTCGATGCCGATCAAGTTCGCCACTTCGCTTCTGAAGGACAAGAATGGGGTGATCGAACTGGACGTGCCGGTGACCGGGTCGCTCGACGACCCCAGCTTCCGTCTCGGCCCGATCATCTGGAAGGTCGTCGGCAACCTGTTCGAGAAAGTGCTGACGGCCCCGTTCCGGGCGCTGGGCGACCTGTTCGGCGGCAAGGAGGATGTGCAGTTCGTGGATTTCGATCCCGGCTCCTCCACCGTGCCATCGGGGGCGGCCGGCAATCTGGCGGGAATCGCCAAGGGACTGGCTGAGAAGCCGGAACTGCGGCTGGACATACCGGCCGGCCCCGGCCTGCCGCTGGATGCGCAGGGCATGGCGGATCGCCGAATCGCGGCGGCGGCCATGGCGAAGGAAGTGAAGAAAGGGGCCGCAGCCGACCTCTCCACGCTGGAGCCTGCCACACGTCACGACCGGCTGGAGGATCTCTACAAGGCGCGCCTGAAGGCGAAGCCCGCCTATGCCGCCGGCCCGAACGGGGAAACGAAGGAGGCGCGGCGCGAACGGGAGGCGGACTGGCTGATGGCCGAGCTTCGCAAATCCTTCGCCCCGACACCCGCCGAACTGGCGGCATTGGGCAAGGCGCGCGCCGAATCGGTCCGCCAGACGTTGCTGCAGGGCGGCACCGCCGTCGACCCGGCCCGGCTGTTCATCTCCGCCCGCGATTCCGCCGTGGAGAAGGAGGGCCGGGCGCGGATGGAGCTGAAGCTGGAAGGCAGTTGAACGCTCAGCCGAATTGACGGGTCAGATAGTCCGCGATCGCCTTGCGGTCCTCGTCCGGAATGTCGGCGCCGTGCGTGTCCACCATATCGTCTATGGTTCTGCTCCACCATTGGGCGCCCCGGCCGGCGGGCTGCTTCGTCAGATAATCGAGGCCATGGCAGGCCGTGCATCTTTCGATCACCCGATTCGTTTCCGGCCCGGGCGGCAGCGCCGGAGGTACCTCAGCCAGGGCAATCGGCGCAGCGGCGATGGCAAGAGGCGCCAGCGCCAAATACTTCCATCTGGAATCAGCGAGTTGCACGATCATTGTCCTGAAGCTTTGCAGCGGCTTTGCCGCAATTCGCGGCGTTCGCCAAGGCGCTGGCGTGTTGCGCCGGCTGAGGCCATAGAGAAGGCCGATGCGTCGCACCTTCCTGCCACTTTTCGCCCTCCTCGCGCTGGCGGCTCCGCTGGCTGCCGAGACTGTTCCCCAACCCGCGCCCGGCCAGCCCCGGATCGGCCTGGTCCTGGGGGGCGGGGGCGCGCGCGGCTTTGCCCATGTGGGCGTTCTGCAGGTGCTGGAAGAGAATCGCATCCCCGTGCACGCCGTGGCGGGCACCAGCATGGGGGCCGTGGTTGGCAGCCTCTACGCGCAGGGGAAGACGCCGGCCGAACTGACGGCGATCACCGAGGAAATCCCCTGGACCACGGTGTTCAACGATTCGATCCCGCGCGACCGCCTCAGCTTCCGCCGCAAGCGCGACCAGCGCGACGTGCTGATCGACTATCGCATCAGCTTCGACAACCGGGGCCTGGTGCTGCCCAAGGGCGTGCTGCGCGGGCAGGACCTGTTCCTGACGCTGGCGGAATATCTGGCGCCGGCGCGCAGCCAGACCGATTTCGACCTTCTGGCCATCCCCTATCGCGCGGTCGCCGCCGATATCGAGACGGGCCGGCCGGTGGTGATGGATTCGGGCGACATCGCGACCGCGGTGTTCGCCTCCATGTCAGTGCCGGGCGGGCTGCCCCCGGTCGAGCGCGACGGCAGGCTGCTGGTGGACGGCGGAATCGTCGACAATGTGCCGATCGACGTCGGCCGCGCGATGGGTGTCGACCATCTGATCGTCGTCGATGTGGGCACGCCGCTGCTGCCGCGCGACCGGATTTCCAGCTTCGTCTCGGTGCTGAACCAGATGCAGCTTCTGCTGGGCCGCGACAATATCGAGCGGCAGGTGGCGACCTTGACGCCGCAGGATGTGCTGATCCGCCCGGACCAGCCGGACATTTCCACCACCGGCTTCGAGCATGGCGCCGCCGGAATCGCCGCCGGCCGCGCCGCCGCCCTGGCGGCGCTGGAGCAGTTGCGCCCCTATCAGCTTTCCGAGGGCGAATGGCAGGCGCATCTGGCCGCCCGGCAGGCCCGGGCGCCGCGCAACGCGCCGGTCGTCGATTTCGTGAAGGTGGACAACCGTTCCGACACCTACACCCAGCAGATCGAGGCGTTGATCCAACAGAAGCCGGGGCAGCCGCTGGATGCGCGGCAGATGACCGAGGATCTGCACAACGTCTATGCGCTGGGCGGCTTCCGCGCCGTGCGCTACGGCATAGGCGCGTCCGACAGGCTGGGCGGCGAAGGAGTCACCATCACCGCCGACGGCGACCCGACGGCCGCCAACTGGCTGCAGGTGGGGCTGGGCATCTCCACCGATTTCAACCGACATTCGGCGATCCGCCTGGGCCTCGGCTATACCGACCGCAACTTCATGGGCACCGGCGCCGAATGGCGGACGGACGTGCGGGTCGGCACCAATCTGCTGATCGCCAGCGGCTTCTACACCGAGTTCGGAAGCGCCGATCTGCTGCCGGGCCGGAAGAACCGCATGTTCGCGGAAATCACCCCCTATTGGTCGCGGATCGACACCGTTCTTTACGAAGGCGACAAGGCGGTGGCCGAAGTGCGCGACGCGCGGCTGGGCCTCGATCTGGATGGCGGCTTCCTGTTCGGCAACCACGCCGAGCTGCGCTTCGGCGTCGGCTATGCGCAGGTCGATCTCGACACGCTGATCGGCATTCCCGCCGACATCGGTCCCCAGATGCAGGACGCGCAGTGGCGGGTGACGCTGACCGCCGACACGCTGGACCAGCTGAACTTCCCGACCGAAGGCCTCTATCTGCGCCTCGGCATGGTCGACCATGTGAAACTGCTGGGCGGCGACCTCGGCTACACGGTGGTTTCGGGCGAGCTTTGGAAGCCGGTCTCCTGGGGGCGCAACACCATCCTCTTCTCCGGCGAATTCGGCTTCACCAGCCGGGGGGATGGCCGGTCCGTCGGCGATTTCCGGCTGGGCGGCTTCCTGAACCTCTCCGGCCTCGACCCCGACCAGCTTCTGGGGCGGCACAAGCTGCTGGGCCGGGCGATCTTCTTCCACCGCCTGTCCGAGGAGGCGCCGATCGTGAATGTGCCGGTCTATCTGGGCGGCAGCGTGGAAGTGGGAAACACCTGGAGCTCGATCGACGACGTGTCCTTCAGCGCGCTGCGCCCGGCCGCCAGCCTGTTCGCGGGCACGGACACGCCGCTGGGGCCGTTCGTGATCGCCGGCGGCCTCACGCGCGGCAACGGCGCGCTTTATCTGGTCCTCGGCCGCATCTTCTGAAGAAAGCCCCGCCGGGCTTTCGCTAGGCGGGGCCTGGTTTCGTGTCGGCGCCCGTTTCGCATCAGCGCCTGGCGGAGGCTTCCGCGAACAGCTCGTTCACATGGCCCCAGTTCACCACGTCCCACCATTTGGAGAGATAGTCGCCGCGGCGGTTGCGGTAGGTGAGGTAATAGGCATGTTCCCAGACGTCGTTGCCCAGGATCGGCGTGCCCTTCACCGGCGCCAGGTCCATCAGCGGATTGTCCTGGTTGGGCGTGGAAGTGACCGCGAGTTTGCCTTCGGGCGTGACGACCAGCCAGGCCCAGCCCGAGCCGAACTGCGTCGCGCCGGCCTGCTGGAACGCGGCCTTGAACTTGTCGAGCCCGCCGAAGTCCCGCTCGATCGCGGCCAGCAGTGGGGCGGAAGGGGCGCCGCGCTTGCCCTCGGGGGCCATCAGCGCCCAGAAGAAGCGGTGGTTCCAGTGGCCGCCGCCATTGTCCCGCACCGCCTTGGGCAGCGTCGACACGCGGGCCAGAAGCTGCTCCAGCGAAACGCCTTTGAGCGCCGGGTCGGCCGTCACCGCCTTGTTCAGATTGTCGACATAGGCGCGGTGGTGCTTGCCCCAGTGCAGCTCCATCGTTTCCTGGTCGATCACCGGCGCCAGCGCATTGGCGGCATAGGGCAGGGCATCCAGCACGAACGGCCCCTGCGCGGCCGGAGCGGCGGCTGGCGCCGTCTGGGCGATGGCCGCCGGGGCTGCAACGGCGAGAAGGAGTGCGGCGAAAGGCTTCAGCATGGTCGCTCCCTTGCGATCGGACGGATTTCGTCGGGACTTGCCACTTTGCATAGCCGCCCCAGCCTGTCGCACAAGGCGGAAATGCGAGCCGCTTGCAGCGGGGCGGCAGGAAGAGCGGCTTTCGCGCCTGTTCGATGCGCGCCACGCAATTCGCTTGTGGCAGCGATCGGGGCGGCGCATGGCGGCCCGCCACTTTCCGACAGGCCGTGGCTCGTCTAGGGCGACAGCCCATGCCGATTTCTCCCGACAGCGCCGATTCCGTCCTCGATCTTCTGGTGATCGGCGGCGGCGTGAACGGGGCGGGCATCGCGCGGGACGCGGCGGGCCGGGGTCTTTCCGTCGCCCTCGTCGAGATGGGCGATCTGGCCGGCGCCACCTCGTCCGCTTCCACCAAGCTGGTGCATGGCGGGCTGCGCTATCTGGAGTTCTTCGAATTCGCCCTTGTCCGAAAGGCGCTGGCGGAGCGGGAGGTGATCCTGCGCGCGGCGCCGCACATTTCCCGGCCGCTTCCTTTCCTGCTGCCGCTGGAGCCGCATCTGCGGCCCGGCTGGATGATCCGCGCCGGTCTGTTCCTCTACGATCATCTGGCCCGGCGGAAGGAAGTGCCGGGCTCCTCGCGCGTCGATCTCAGGAGCGATGCCGCCGGCCCCGCCTTCCAGCCGCAGCTGAAGCGAGCCTACCGTTATTGGGACGGCTGGATCGACGATGCGCGGCTGGTGGTGCTGAACGCGCAGGATGCGGCCGCGCGCGGCGCGCAGATTCTGGTGCGCGAAGCGGCGACGGCGGCGCGGCGCACCGAACTCGGCTGGGAAGTGACGACCGCCGGCGGACGGCGGCTGGCCGCGCGGCATCTGGTCAATTGCGCCGGTCCCTGGGCCGGACAGGTGGCGCACGAACTGATGGGCGTGGCCGATGCGCCGAAGCTCTCTCTGGTGCAGGGCGCGCATATCGTCACCCGCAAGGTGAACCGCACGACGGACGCCTGGATGCTGCAACAGCCGGATGGGCGTATCGTTTTCGTGATTCCCTATCAGGGCGAGTTCAGCCTGATAGGCACCACCGAAACCCCGGTATCAGAGCCGCATGCGGCAAGGATCACGGCCGACGAGGAAGCCTATCTGTTGGCGGCCGTCAACCGCAGCCTCGCCCGCCCGCTGACCCCGGACGACATCGTTCACCGCTTCGCCGGCATCCGCCCGCTGGTGCTGGAGGAGGGCAAGGGCGCGCGCGAGACCACGCGCGACTGGCGGCTGGTTCCGCACGAAGGGCAGAATGCGATGACGGTGATCGGCGGCAAGATCACCACCTACCGCCTGCTGGCCGAAGCCGTGCTGGCGAAACTATTCCCGAAGACGAAACGCTGGACGCGCGATGCCCCGCTTCCCGGAGGCGATGTGCCGCGCCTCGGCGGCACCGCAGGGCAGGATTTCGCCCGATGGCTCGCGCATCTGAAGGCGCGCAACCCGCTCTACGATCCGCTGATCATAGAGCGCATGGCGCGGCTCTATGGCACCGAAACCGAAGCGATGCTGGAAGCCGGGCTGGGCGCCAATCTGGGCGGCATCTTCGAGGCGGAATTGCAGCATATGCGCGACAGGGAGTGGGCGCGGACCGCCGAGGATGCGCTCTGGCGGCGAAGCAAGCTGGGGCTGCGCTTGTCGCCCGAGGCGCAGGCCCGCGTCGCGGCTTTCTTCGGCGGTTAGGGAAGCTCAGGGGTAGAGGAGTTGCATGTCCCAGCCGCCTTCCACCCGCGAGAAGCGCTCGCGGTGATGCTGGCGGCCGACCCGGTCTTCCCAGAATTCGATCCAGTCCGGCCGCAGCCGATAGCCGCCCCAGTGCGCCGGGCGGGGGATTTCGCCCGGGAAAAGTTCGGCCGCTTCCGCCAGCCGCGCCTCGAAGGTGGAGCGGTCGTCGAGCGGTTCCGATTGCCGGGAAGCCCAGGCGGAAAGCTGGCTTTCGCGGGGGCGGGTGGCGAAATACTCGTCGCTTTCCGACTCGCTCACCCGGGCGACGACTCCCTGGACCCGCACCTGCCGGCGCAGGCTCTTCCAGTGGAAATCCAGCGCCGCCACCGGGCAGGCGCTCAGTTGCAGGCCCTTGGCGCTGCGATAGTTGGTGAAGAAGGTGAAGCCTTCCGCGCCCACGCCTTTCAGCAGCACGATCCGCACATCGGGGCGGGGCAGGCCCGCCTGGTCGAGATCGACGGTGGCGAGCGCGCAGGCGTTGGCGTCGTTCAACTCCCGCTCTTGCGCCTCGACGAACCAGGCCTCAAATATCTGCAAAGGGTGCGTCATGGCGAAAAGCGCTAGGGCGTCGCCCCGACACATGCAATGCGGCAGTTTTCCACGCGCTTTCCCGGGCGTTGGGGACTTGCCGGATCATTCGGATCGGCCTATATCCACTGTGACATTTATGCAACAGGTGATGCGCGACTGATGGCTGATCTCTATTCCGTTCTGGGTGTTCCCCGGGCCGCGGACGCCGCGGCAATCAAGCGCGCCTATCGAAAGCTCGCCAAGCAATATCATCCGGACAAGAACAAGGACAACGCAGAGGCGGCCGACCGTTTCAAGCAGGTGACCGCCGCCTACGACATCCTGTCCGACGAGAAGCGGCGCGGCGAATATGACCGTGGCGAGATCGACGAGCAGGGCAATCCCAAATTCGCCGGCTTCGGCGGCGGCACCGCCGGCGGCTTTCGTGGCGCCGGCCCGCGGCCGGGTGGCCGGGCGTCGGCCGGTGCGCCCGATTTCGACTTCGACTTCGGCGGCGACACCAGCGACCTTTTCTCGGAATTGTTCGGCCGCGCGCAAAGAGGCGGAGTGGGCGGGGGCGGCATGGGCGGCGGTTTCCGCGCGCCGCCGCAGCGCGGCGCCGACGTCTCCTATCGGCTGACCGTGTCCTTCACCGACGCGGCGCTGGCAAGGACGGTGCGCCTCGCCCTTCGCAACGGCAAGACGATCGACCTCAATATCCCCAAAGGCGTGGAGGAAGGCCGCCAGCTCCGCCTGGCGGGACAGGGGGACCAGGGGCCGGCCGGAGCGGGGGACGCCATCGTCACCATCACCATCCAGCCCGACGGCCGCTTCACCCGCGACCGGGACGACATCCGTGCCGACATCCATGTGCCGCTGGAAACGGCGGTGCTGGGCGGCAAGCAGCGCGTGCCGACGCCCGAGGGCGAGGTGATGCTGAGCATCGCGCCCGGAACCAGTTCAGGCAAGGTGATGCGCCTGAAGGCCAAGGGCTGGACCCTGCGCGACGGCAGCCGGGGGGATCTGCTGGCCCGCGTGCTGGTGGACGTGCCCGACGACCCTGAACTGGCGGACTTCCTGCGCGGCAAAGTGCGGGCCGGCTGAGCGTGCGGGCATGAACGTGCGCGAAACGGCCGCCGCCTGGTGGGCAGGCGTGGCGAGCCGGAAGCCGCGCACCATCGCCGCCGCGCGGCGGGTGGTCAGCCGCACGCTGCGCGACGGCTATATCCATGCCGGCAACATCGCCTATCTTTCGCTGGTCACGCTGCTGCCGCTCATCATACTCATCACCGCCGTCACCGTGGCTTTCGGCCAGACGGATGCCGGCCAATATGCCATCCACGCCCTGTTGCGGGCCTTGCCGGCCAATATCGCCGATCTGTTCGCGCCGGTGATCGAGGAAGTGCTGCAGGCGCGCACCGGCAATCTGCTGTGGATCGGCGGCCTGGTCGCGCTGTGGACCGTCACCACCTTCATCGAAACGCTGCGCGACATCAGCTTCCGGGCGTTCGGCGTCAATCCGGAGCGGCATTTCCTCGCCTATCGGCTGCAATCGCTGGCCGGCACGCTGATCGCCATCTTCCTCGCCCTTGTCGCCTTCCTGCTGCAGGTGGTGATGGTGGTCGCGGTGCGGGCGGTGGAGGGGCTGGTGCCGCTGGGGATAGAGCTTCCGGGCTGGATCGACTGGTCGCGCCTCGTCACGCCCGTCGGCCTGTTCCTGGTGCTTTGGGCGTTGCTGAAGCTGCTGACTCCGCCGGGATTCAAATACAGCCCCAGCTGGCCCGGCGCCCTCATCACCACTTTCGCCTGGGTGATCGGCTCGCTACTGCTGGGCCCCACCTTCTCCAGCTTCAGCCATATGGGCCTCACCTATGGCGCTTTGTCGGGGGTGATGCTGGCCATGCTGTTCTTCTATGCCATCGGCTTCGCCCTGGTGGCGGGCGTGGAGGTGAACGCAGCGCTGGCCGAGGCCTATAGCTGAAGATTTTCTTCCTGTTGCGCTTTGCCGTGGAATTTCCGCATTCCACCCCTAGATTGCGGCATATGCGAATTCTTCTTCCGCTTGTCGCCGGCCTGCTGGCGGGGCCTGCGCTGGCGGCGGCCCCTTCCTTGCAAGCCCTGTCCGGCTGGCAGGCGGGACAGTGGCGCGCGGCCGAAGTCGGTGGCCATCCTGCCGCCCCCATCTGCGCCGCTTCGCCGGAAACGATGCTGCTGGCCGGCCGGCCCAACGCCGGCTGTGTCTTCACCGTGATCGAGGACACGTCCAACATGGCGGTCGTCACCTACCGCTGCGCGGGCGGCCGGCAGGGCCGCACGGAAGTGCGGCGCGACACCAGCGACCTTTTCACCGTGGACGCGCAGGGGCTGGAAGGCGGGCGCCCCTTCGCCAGCCGCACCGAATGGCGGCGCGCCGGCCGCTGCTGATCCCCGCTGCTTCCGTCAGGCTTCCGGCGTTGCGCCTTCGCGCTATGCTGGCTGCATGGCATGGGAAACGGAAATAGCGGAACTGCGCCGCCGGCAGGAGCTGGCGAAGCGCATGGGCGGGGCGGAGAAGCTGAAACGGCAGGCCGATGCCGGCCGGCTGGACGCAAGGGCGCGGCTGGCGGCGGTCGCGGATTCGGGCAGCTTCCGCGAGATCGGCGAATTGTCGGGCTTTGCCACCTATTCCGCAGACGGCGGGCTGGAGGCGATGCTGCCGGCCAATTTCCTCTTCGGCCGCGCCGAGGTGGATGGCCGGCCGGTGGTGCTGACGGCCGATGACTTCACCGTGCGCGGCGGCGCGGCCGACGCCGCCCTCCACCGCAAGCTGCTGGAAGCCGAACGCCTGGCCGGCGAATATCGCATGCCGCTCATCCGCATGATCGAAGGCACGGGCGGCGGCGGCTCGGTGAAAAGCCTGGAAGCGATGGGCTACACCTATGTGCCCGAAATCCCCGGCTGGGAGGTGATGGTCGCCAACATGTCCCAGGTGCCGGTGGTGGCGCTGGGGCTAGGGCCC
This sequence comes from Sandaracinobacteroides sayramensis, assembly GCF_022014495.1. Lineage (GTDB taxonomy): Bacteria > Pseudomonadota > Alphaproteobacteria > Sphingomonadales > Sphingomonadaceae > Sandaracinobacteroides > Sandaracinobacteroides sayramense. The sequence continues at coordinate 382,721 of NZ_JAKLSQ010000001.1, read as the reverse complement.
GTCGCCGGTCTGGGGGCCGGGCGCATGGCGATGGCGCATTACAGCCTGCTGGTGGACGGCCTCTCCCAGATGTTCGTGGCGGGGCCGCCAGTAGTGGCGGCCGCGGGCGAAGTGCGCACCAAAGAGGAACTCGGCGGCGCGCACATCCATGCGAAGAATGGCGCGGTCGACGACCGGGTGAAGAGCGAGGCGGAAGCATTCGAGCGGCTGCGGCGCTTCCTTTCCTATCTGCCCTCCAGCGTCGACGAGCTTCCGGCGCGCGTGAAGACGCGCGATCCGGCGTCGCGGCGGGAGGGGTGGCTGAACTCGGCCGTGCCGCGCGATTCGCGGCGGCTCTACCCGATCCGGCCGATCGTCGAGGCGATCGTGGACAAGGGAAGCTGGTTCGAGATCGGGCGCGAATGGGGGCTGGGCGTGGTGACCGGGCTGGCGCGGCTGGATGGCCATGCCGTGGCGGTGATCGCCTCCAACCCGGAAGCGCTGGGCGGCCTCTGGACGGCGGCAACCGCGCGCAAGGTGGAGCGGATGGTCGATCTGGCCGACAGCTTCCACCTGCCGGTCGTGCATCTGGTGGACAATCCGGGCTTCCTGATCGGCCGCCGGGCGGAAGAGGAAGCGACCATCCGCTGGGGCAGCCGGGCGCTGGCGGCCATCTATCAGGCGAGCGTGCCCTGGGCGACGGTGATCCTGCGCAAGGCCTATGGCATGGCCGGCAGCGCCCATGCGCCGGCCGACCGCTTCCGCTGGCGCATGGCCTGGCCGAGCGGTGACTGGGGCAGCCTGCCCATATCCGGCGGGCTGGAGGCGGCCTATCGCGGCGAGCTGGAAGCGGCCGAGGATCCGGCGGCGCGGCTGGCGGAGATCCGGGCGCGGCTGGAACGGGTGCGGAGCCCCTTCCGCACGGCCGAGCGCTTCGGCGTGGAAGCGATCATCGCCCCCGATGAAACGCGCGAGGAGCTTTGCGCTTTTGCGCGCACCGCGCAACGGGCACTGAAACCGGGCGCGAAGGGGCGAGGCCTGCGCTGCTGATCTTGGTTAAAGCCGACATGCTGTCTGCCGAATTTTACAGCGCAGCCGCCTGGCCAATGTGGCCGTATATGATAATTCAACAGGTTAGATCTTGTTAGCCGTTTGGCACGCTTGTTGCTGGCTTCTTCCTGTGGCCGGGGCATAGGGTCGGCCGAACAGGATAGGACAATGCGCATGCACAAGTTTCTTCTTGCTTCCGCACTGGTTTTCGGCGCGGCGACCGCGGCTCAGGCCGCGCTGCCGCAATATCCGAATCCGGGGACTTTCAATGAGGCGGATTACAGCTTCACCGCGCTCGCGACCGGCGACATCGTCGCCTATTTCGCCGGGCATACGGCCGGCTACACCAACTGGCTGCGGCTGGAAGTTAATGGGGTGGACACCGGCCTCGAAGGGCTGAACAACCAGGTGACCGCACTTGGCACCTCGTTCAACTTCGGATCGGTCAACGCCGGCGACAAGCTGGTGTTCAAAATCCGCGTCGTGAACACGGGGGAATATTTCTATTCCCAGCGCAGCCTGAACCCGGATGGCCTGACCCATATCTATTCCGCCGACTATGCCGGTGGCGACTGGGGCATTCCCGCCGGTGTCTATGTCGGCTTCGAGGATCTGCTCGGCGGCGGCGACCGGGATTATGACGATCTCCGCTTCGTCTTCACCAATGTCGGCGGCGGCGAAGTGGGCGGCGTGCCCGAGCCGACGACCTGGGCGATGCTGATCGCCGGCTTCGGCCTGGTAGGCGTGGCGGCCCGCCGCCGGGTGGCGCGCCAGACGCAAGCCTGAAGGCATGGATTTTGACAAAGGGGCTGCACCCTCGCTGGTGCAGCCCCTTTGCATTGCCGACTCGCCTCAATCGGCGCTTCAGTAGCGCCGGAGCAGGCCCGCGAGCTTGCCCTGGATTTTCACGCGCGAGGGCAGATAGAGTTGCGGCTCGTAGAGGCTGTTCGCCGGATCGAGGCGGACCATGCCCTTTTCCCGGCGCAGATATTTCAGCGTCGCCTCGGCATTGTCGATCAGCGCCACCACGATCTCGCCGTCGCGCGCGTCGTCCACCTTGCGGATAAGAGCGAAGTCGCCGTCGAAGATGCCGGCCTCGATCATCGAATCGCCCGAAACCTGCAGCGCATAATGGTCGCCCGGCCCCAGCAGGGTGGCGGGCACGGCGAGCTGCTCATGGTCCTCGATCGCCTCGATCGGCAGGCCGGCGGCGATGCGGCCGACCAGAGGCACGGCGAGCGCCGGGGCGTCGCTGGTGTCGGCGGGAAAATCATTGGCGCCGGCCGGAGAGCGGCGGGCCCGCGCGGCCGAAATGTCGGTGACGGAAGCCCCAGGCAATCGCACCACTTCCAGAGCGCGGGCGCGGTTGGGCAGGCGGCGGAGGAATTGCCGCTCTTCCAGCGCGCCGATCAGTCGGTGCACGCCGGATTTGGATTTCAGGTCCAGCGCTTCCTTCATTTCCTCGAACGAAGGGGAAACGCCGGTTTCCGCGAGGCGCCGATGAATGAAAAGCAGCAGTTCATGTTGCTTCGACGTCAGCATGGCAGCCTTCCACCTTCTTCCCCACATTGGAACATGAGTGGAACATTAGGGGAATAGAGGCGAACAGGTCAAGAGTCGGCCGTCAACCGGCGGAATTCACTGGCCCGTCAGCAGGCGGCGGGTCGCGGCTTCCACATCGGCTTCGCGCATCAGCGCCTCGCCGACGAGGAAAGTGGAAACGCCGGCGGCCTTCAGGCTGGCGAGATCGGCGTGGGCGGAAAGCCCGGATTCCGCGACGATCAGGCGCCCTTCCGGGATGCGTTCGGCCAGCCGGGCGGAAAGGCCGATGTCGACCGCCATCGTCTTCAGATTGCGGTTGTTCACCCCGATCAGCGGCGTGTGCAGCTTCAGCGCCCGCTCCAGTTCCGCTTCGTCATGCACTTCCACCAGCACGTCGAGGCCTAGCAGCATCGCCTGCGCTTCGAATTCGGCCAGTTCCGCGTCCGTGAGCGCGGCGACGATCAGCAGGATCGCGTCCGCCCCCAACACCCGGGATTCGGCGACCTGGTAGCGGTCGATGATGAAGTCCTTGCGCAACGCCGGCAGCGAGGGCGCGGCGTGGCGGGCAAGAGCAAGAAAGCTGTCCTTCCCCTGGAAATAGGGCTCGTCCGTCAGCACCGAGAGGCAGGTGGCGCCGGCCGCCTCATAGGCTTCGGCGATCGCCGCCGGGTCGAAATCGGCGCGGATCAGGCCCTTGGACGGGCTTGCCTTCTTCACTTCGGCGATCAGGCCGAAATGGTCCGCGGCGCGGGCGGCCTTCAGGGCGGCGGCGAAGCCGCGCGTCGGGCCGTTGGCCTTCAGGTCCAGCGTCGATTCCGGTTTCACGGCCTTGCGGGCGGCGACATGCGCGCGCTTGGCTTCGATGATCGGCTGCAGGCGGTCGGCGGGCATGGCTGGTCCCTAACGGAAGGCGAGGAAGCGCGCGAGCTTGTCGGCCGCGGCGCCGGAATCGAGGGCGGTCCGGGCATCGGCGAGCGCCCGATCCCAGGTCCGGCCGGTGAGGGTGAGGGCGGCGGCGGCATTCGCCAGCACGATGGCGCGATAGGCGGGGCGCCCGCGCCCTTCCATGAGCGCGCGAAGCTCGGCCGCATTCTCCGGCGGGTCGCCGCCGGCGATCGCCTCGCGGGCGTGAAGGCCGAGATCATGCGCCTGCGGGTCGAAGGCTTCCGGGATCAGCACGCCCTCGCGCAGCCGGCGCAGGTCCGTCTGGCCATGCACGGCGATTTCGTCCAGCCCGCCGCCATGCACGGTCAGGATCTCGGTGCCGCCCAGCGCCGCTCCGGCCCGGGCGATCGGCTCCAGCCATTCAGGCGCCGCCACCCCGATCATCTGCCGGGGGACGCCGGCCGGGTTGGCGAGCGGCCCCAGCAGGTTGAAGATGGTGCGGCGGCCGAGCGCCCGGCGAACCGGGGCGACGCGGGCCAGCGCCGGATGGTGGCGCTGGGCGAACAGGAAGGTCACGCCGATTTCGTGCAGGGCGGCCTCCACCCGGTCCATGGCGAGGTCGCTTTGCCAGCCCAGCGCTTCCAGCACATCGGCCGTGCCCGAACGAGACGAGGCGCCGCGATTGCCATGCTTGGCGACCGGAACCCCGGCGGCGGCCACCACGAAGGTGGCGGCGGTGGAGACGTTGAGGCTGTGCGAGCCGTCGCCGCCGGTGCCGCAAAGGTCGATGGCGCCTTCGGGCGCGGAAACCGGCAGCATCAACTGGCGCAGGACCGAGGCGGCGGCGGCGATTTCGTCGGCGGTCTCGCCGCGCTCCGCCAGCGCCAGCAGAAAGGCGGCTATGTCGCTGTCGGCAAGGTCGCCGCCGACGATATGGTGGAAGGCGTCCGCCGCCGCATCCTTGTCGAGAGGCCGGCCCGGGTCCGGCAGGCGGGTGGCGATGGCCTTCACGCGCTCAACCCCTCGGGGCTGAGGTGCGGGATTCCGGCGATGTCCAGGAAGTTCGCCAGCAGGGCGTGGCCATGTTCGGTGGCGATCGATTCGGGGTGGAACTGCACGCCATGCAGGGGCAGCTCCCGGTGGGCGAGGCCCATGATGAGGCCATCGTCCGACTCCGCGGTGATTTCCAGCGCCGGCGGCAGCGTGGCGCGGTCGACGATCAGGCTGTGGTAGCGGGTGGCGGTGAAGGGCGAGGGCAGGCCGGCGAAGACGGAGCGCCCGGCGTGTGTGATCGGGCTGGTCTTGCCATGCATCAGCGCCGGCGCCCGCACCACGCGCCCCTGAAAGGCCTGGCCGATCGCCTGATGGCCCAGGCACACCCCGAACAGCGGCAGCCCCGTCCGGGCGGCGGCGCCGATCAGGTCCAGGCAGATTCCGGCCTCGTTCGGCGTGCACGGCCCCGGCGACAGCAGCACCGCCTTCGGCTGCTTCTCCAGGGCTTCCGCGACGCTCAACCGATCGTTGCGCGCAACCTCCACCTCGGCGCCCAGTTGTTGCAGATACTGGACGAGGTTGAAGGTGAAGCTGTCGTAATTGTCGATGACGAGGATCATGTCGCCGCGCCGGCCGCGATCGCCAGGAAATCGGCCGCCTTCAGGCTGGCGCCGCCCACCAGCGCGCCATGCACATGCGGCACCGACAGCAGTTCGGCCGCATTCGCGGGCTTCACCGAACCGCCGTAGAGGATGCGGGTGCCCGCCGGCATCCGCGCGGCGATGGCGGCATGCACTTGCCTCACCTGTTCCGTGGTGGGCGTGCGGCCGGTGCCGATGGCCCAGACCGGCTCATAGGCGACGACGAGGCCGGCGATGCCTTCCGGCACCGAGCCTTCCAGCTGGCGCGCGATCACCGCCAGCGTCTCGCCCGAGTCGCGCTCGGCCAGCGTCTCGCCGACGCAGACGATGGGGGTGCAGCCGGCGCGGTGCGCGGCCTCGGCCTTGCGGCGGACGATGGCGTCCGTCTCGCCATGGTCGGCGCGGCGTTCGGAGTGGCCGACTATGATATCGCGCGCGCCAGCGTCCGCCAGCATTTCGGCGGAAATGTCGCCGGTATGGGCGCCGGACACCTCCCAATGGCAGTCCTGCGCGCCGATTCCGAGCTTGCTGCCCTCGGCCAGCCCGGCGAAGGCCGCGACCAGCGTCGCCGGCGGGCAGAGCAGAAGCTCGACGCCCGCGGGCACCTCCGCCGCCAGCAGCGCCTCCAGTTCGGCGGCGCCCGCCTTCAGGCCGTTCATCTTCCAGTTGCCGGCGATCAGCTTCATGGCTTCCAAAAATCCTCGTCCATTCAGGCGGTGGAAAGCCGTCCCTCTAGACAGGACGGGGCTTGAACGGCAACCCGTGGGGTAGCTCTGCCATGAACCGGTCCCATATTCCTTCCGCCCTGATGGCGATTCTGGCGCTCGTGCTGGCGCAGGCCTGGGCCGTGCCCGCCCGCGCGCAGTCGCTGCTGCGCGACGCCGAAACCGAGAAACTGTTCCGCGACATGGGCGAGCCGCTGATGCAGGCCGCCGGCCTCGATCCGCGCGCGGTGACGATCAACCTCGTCGGCGCGAACGAGATCAACGCTTTCGCGACGCTGGGGCAGGGCATCTATTTCTATTCCGGTCTCATCATCGCCGCCGACGATGTGCTGGAAGTGCAGGGCGTGCTGGCGCACGAACTGGGCCATGTGGCGGGCGGCCATGCCGTGCGCTTCAACGAGGGCGCTGGGCCTGCGACCAACATCAGCCTCCTCTCTCTGGTGATCGGCGCCGCGCTTCTGGCGGCCGGCGCCGGCGACGCCGGGATGGCCGCGATGATGGCCGGGCAGCAGGCCGCGCAAGGCAAGTTCCTGGCCTTCAGCCGCGAACAGGAAAGCCGCACCGACCAGGCCGGGGCGCAATTCCTGGAAAAGGCCGGAGTCGACGGCCATGGCATGATCAGCTTCTTCCGCGAGCTTCAGGGGCAGGAGTATCGCCTGGCGATCCCGCAGGACAACAGCTACAACCGCACCCACCCCCTGTCCGGGGAGCGGATCGCGGCGCTGGAGGATGTGCTGCAACGCTCGCCGGCCTGGGGCAAGGGCGCCGATCCGGTCCTCCAGGCGCGCTATCAGCGGGTGCGCGCGAAGCTGATCGGCTATCTGTCCGAACCCGCCGACACGCTGAGGGCCTATCCGCCGGGCGACACCTCCGCGCCCGCCCGGGTGGCGCGCGCCTATGCCTTCCACAAGCTGGCCGAGCCGGAAAAGGCGGTGTCGGAGGTGGACGCGCTGCTGAAGACGCTGCCGGACGACCCCTATCTGCTGGAGCTGAAAGGGCAGGTGCTGCTGGAATCCGGGCATGTGAAGGAGGCGATCCCGCCGCTCCGGCAGGCGGTGCGGCTGTCGAACGGCAACCCGCTGATCGCCGGCATGCTGGGCCATGCGCTGGTGCAGACCAGCGAGCGGGAGCACGACGACGCCATGCTGGACGAAGCGGAGAAGGTGCTGCGCTCGGCGCTGGCGCGCGACGACGACAACCCCTTCGCCTGGCTGCAACTGGAAACCGTCTATGAGCGTAAGGGGGACAAGCCGCGCCTCGCCCTTGCCACGGCGGAGCGGCTGACGCTGTCGGGCGGGGACCCGCGCGCCGCGCTCAATTCCGCCATGGTCGCCGCGCAAGGGCTGCCGCAAGGCACGCCGGAATGGATCCGCGCGCAGGACATCGTGCAATTCTCGCGCAACCGCGCCGAGGACATGAAGAAGAAGGGCCGCAATGACCGCTGAACCCGATCCAGCCCCCGAAAGCCCCGATGCCGGGGAGTGGTGGGCGCGCGTGAAGCGTTCCGCCCTGCCGCAGGGGGCGGCGCATTGGGGCTGGTGGGCGGGCGGACTGGGGGCGGGGCTGCTGGTCGCGCTTCTCGCCACCACCCTTTCGGGCCAGCGCACCCCAGCCGCTCCGCCGCCCGGAAGCCGGGCGGAAATCGAGGCGATCGTCAGGGAAACCATCCTCGCCAACCCGGAACTGATCCCGGAGGCGATCAACCGCCTGCAGGAACGCGAAGTGGAAAAGCTGCTCGCCAGCAACCGCGAGGCGATCGAAACCCCGTTCGCCGGCGCCTGGGCGGGCGCGAAGGACGGCGATGTGGTGCTGGTGGAGTTCTTCGACTTCAACTGCCCCTATTGCCGCAAATCCGCGGAGGACGTGGACCGGCTGCTGAAGGAAGACCCGAAGCTGAAGGTCGTCTTCCGCGACATGCCGGTGCTGGGGCCGGACAGCGAGCATTTCGCCATGGCCAGCCTCTCGGCGGCGCAGCAGGGGCGCTACCGGAAATTCTATTCCACCGTGTTCGCCGGCCAGGGCGCGCTCAACCAGGAGCGGCTGATCCGCAGCGTCCGCCAGGCGGGGCTGGATGAAGGCAAGGTCGCGAACGACCTGCAATCGAAGGCGCTCCAGGCCGAGATCGAGAAGAACATGGGCCTCGGCCGGGCGCTGGGGCTGACGGGGACACCAAGCTATGTGGTGGGCAACCGCATTCTCTCGGGCGCAGTCGGCTATGACGAGCTGAAGCTCGCGGTCGAGCAGGCGCGGGAGAAGCAGGGCGCGGATCGGGCGTAAGGTTTTTGCCTCCGGCGGCCAGGGCTTTGCCCCCCGTCGCCGGATGGCGACCGCAGAAAGTCCGAAGGGGCTTTGCCCCTTCACCCCAGCAGGGAAATGATTTCCCTGCACCCTCTTTTCTTCAGGTGAGTGCGGAACCGGCCAGCTCGGGCATGCGAACATAGTCGATTGCCTGCGGCGCTTTACACCCCACTTTCCCGTCACCCCGGGCTTGACCCGGGGTCCAGCTGTTTGGCCCGCCATTCGGGCATGAGCAGCGAACCTCGGCGCGCGAGGAAGCTGGACCCCGGGTCAAGCCCGGGGTGACGGGGGAGGCGGTTGAAAGTCCGCCAAGTCCGCGCCGCAAGGATTTGAGACAGCACTCGCCATTGCTGTCCTACATGGCGGAATAAATATACCATATTGGTCATTTTCAAAGAAAGGTGACCAATGAGACGATGGGTGGTTGTGGCGTCGGCTTTGTTGCTGACCGGCTGTGTGACGGTTCGGGCCGGTGATTCGGCGGATCGGGAATTGGCTTTGCTGATGAGCGCGGCGGCCGATGCCGTCCGTGCCTTGGTGCTGAGCGCCGAGCAGGGCGGAGAGCCCGATTTTGAGGGGGCGCGGATCGCGGTTGAACATGCGCGCGTCGCGGCGGTCCTGCGCGCGACGGAGCCCGGAAGCCTTGAGCAGATGGCGGGCTATGCGGCGCTTGGCGTGACGTTGACGCTGTGCCGGGACAATCTGGATCGGCTGGAGATGCGACTCGGCACGGAATCCTCGGGGCAGTTGCTGGCGCGCCTCAGGGTCGGCTGCATCGCGCCGCTGGCGCTGGTGGCCGTGGGCTGAGCCGGGAAAACGGCCTGAAAGCCAAAAGGGCCGGCGTTTCCGCCGGCCCTTCGCATTTGTTCGGATTAGGGCGGGACTTACTCGTAGTCCGGCCCCAGATTCTGATTGCGCGGCGGCGCGGCGGCCGTCAGGCGCAGCGCCTCGGCGGAAGCGGCGAGCGAGCCGACTTCGTCGGCCACATCGTCCTCGTCGATCCGCACCTTCTGCAGGTCGGTCACGATCTTGTCGGACAGGGCTTCGGGCGAGACGTTCGACTCGGCGATCTCGCGCAGCGCCACCACCGGGTTCTTGTCGCGGTCGCGGTCCAGCGTCAGCTCGGCGCCGCCCGAGATCTGGCGGGCGCGCTGGCCGGCCAGCAGAACCAGCTCGAAGCGGTTCGGAACCTTCTCGATGCAGTCTTCAACGGTGACGCGTGCCATCAAGGCCTCTTCGTATCTGGAATTTCGGGCAGGGGCCGGGACATAGCGATGGCGAGGCTTCCGGTCAAGGACGGGCGGGGTTTGCGCCTTGACCTTTGCCGGCTCCGGCGCTAGGGGCCGCGCTTCGCATTCGGCCCCGCACGCCCGGTGAAGCGGTGGCCCGGTTTCCTTTTCAAAAGAGAATCGCGCGGTTCCGGGCTTGCCCTGACGAGGGGCGTGCCTTGGTGCAATTCCGCGCCGGGGCCAAGCGAAGGATGGATATATGTCGAAGCGCACCAGCGCCAAGTACAAGCTCGACCGCCGCATGGGCGAGAATGTCTGGGGCCGTCCCAAGAGCCCGGTCAACCGCCGCGAATATGGCCCCGGCCAGCACGGCCAGCGCCGCAAGGGCAAGATGTCGGACTTCGGCCTGCAGCTTCGCGCCAAGCAGAAGCTGAAGGGCTATTACGGCGACGTCACCGAAAAGCAGTTCAAGAAGGTCTACGCCGAAGCCGTCCGCATGAAGGGCGACACTTCGCAGAACCTGATCGGCCTCCTGGAGCGTCGCCTCGGCACCGTCGTCTATCGCGCCAAGTTCGCCCCCACCGTGTTCGCCGCCCGCCAGCTGGTGAACCATGGCCATGTGCTGGTGAACGGCCGCAAGTGCAACATCGCCTCCGCCATGGTGAAGCCGGGCGACGTGATCGAGCTTTCGGAAAAGGGCAGGCAGATGGTGCTGGTTCTGGAAGCCGCGCAATCGTCCGAGCGCGACGTGCCGGAATATGTCGCCGTCGAGGGCCTGAAGGCCAGCTACGTCCGCGTGCCGACGCTGGACGAGGTGCCCTATCCGGTGAAGATGGAACCGAACCTCGTCGTCGAATTCTACAGCCGCTGAGCGGCGGTTTCGGGAAGACAGGAACGAAAAAAGGGCGGGGTCATCCCCGCCCTTTTTGCATGCCCGCCGGCCTTCAGCCCGATCCGCCCCGCTTCCAGCTGGCGCGATCCCGGCGGTAATCCTCCCGGGAGCCCCATTCCTCCGCCCGCCGCGCCCGCTGGCCGACGGGCGCCATGGCGGCACAGGGCGTGCAGAGTCGGGTCGCCGGCATCGCCTTCAGCCGCCCTTCGGAAATATCCTCGCCGCAGCGGCCGCAAGGGATGGGCGACCCCTCGGGTTCTTCGTGCGACGGCGCCTGAAACAGGGCCGGTTCCTCGGTGGGCAGCGGAGCGGCCTTCGGCGCGGGCATGGAGGCGGCTTCGCCCGGAAGCCCGCGCCAGTCGCAGACGGAGCAGCGCAGCCGACGGCCGGCCGGCACGGGGCTGCCGGGCGCCCCGGCATGTCCGCATCGCGGGCAGCAGAATGGCATGGCCTTCCTCCCTCGACTTCGTCCCGGCCACAATATCTTCTTTTCTTCCGGGCCGCTTCCCACTTATCCCATCAGCATGCTGCGCCAGTATGAACTAGTCGAGCGGGTCAAGAGCTACGACCCGCAAGCGGATGAGGATCTCCTCAACCGCGCCTATGTGTTTTCGATGAAGGCGCACGGCAGCCAGTTGCGCGCCAGCGGCGACCCCTATTTCTCCCACCCGATCGAGGTGGCCGGCATCCTGACCGACCTCAACCTCGACGACGAGACCATCGTCACCGCCATCCTCCACGACACCATCGAGGACACGGTGGCGACGCCGGACGACATCCGCCGGCTGTTCGGCGAGAATGTGGCGCGGCTGGTGGAAGGGGTGACGAAGCTCAGCCGAATCGAGGCGCAGACGGAAAGCGAGCGGGCGGCGGAGAATCTGCGGCGCTTCCTGCTGGCGATGTCGGACGATATCCGCGTGCTGCTGGTGAAGCTGGCCGACCGGCTGCACAACATGCGCACGCTGAAGCATCTGAAGAACCCGGAGAAGCGCCGCCGCATCGCCCGGGAGACGATGGACATCTACGCCCCGCTCGCCGAGCGGATCGGCATGTATGGCTTCATGGACGAGCTGAAGGAGCTTTCCTTCGCCGAACTGGAGCCGGAGGCCTATCAGTCGATCAACAAGCGGCTGGAGGCGCTGCGGGCCGGCGGCGGCGACACGGTGAAGCGGATCGAAAGCGGAATCCGCCACACGCTGGAATCGGCCGGCGTGCCGGTCGACGATGTGCGCGGCCGGGAAAAGCGCCCCTGGTCCATCTTCCGCAAGATGCAGGAGCGGCATGTGGCGTTCGAGCAATTGTCGGACGTGATGGCGTTCCGGGTGATCACCCGCAGCCCGGACGATTGCTACCGCGCGCTGGGCGCGCTGCACCGGCGCTGGCCGATGGTGCCCGGCCGGTTCAAGGATTATATCTCCACCCCCAAGCGCAACGGCTATCGCTCGCTGCACACGACGCTCGTGGACCGGGCGAAGATGCGGATCGAAGTGCAGATCCGCGACGCCGACATGCACGCCGAGGCGGAATATGGCATGGCCGCCCACTGGGCCTACAAGCAGCGGCAGGGCGCCGGCGGCACCAGCTACCCCTGGCTCACCGACCTGCTGGAAATCCTGGACAACGCCCAGTCGCCCGAGGAAGTGCTGGAGCACACCCGGATCGCCATGTTCCAGGACCAGCTCTTCTGCTTCACCCCCAAGGGCGAGCTGGTGCAGTTGCCGCGCGGCAGCACGCCGGTCGATTTCGCCTATGCCGTGCACACGACGCTGGGGGACACCTGCGTCGGCGCGCGGGTGAACGGCAAGGTGGTGCCGTTGCGCACCCGCCTGCACAACGGCGACCAGGTGGAGATATTGCGTTCCTCGGCGCAGACGCCGGACCCGGCCTGGGAACAGTTCGCCGTCACCGCCAAGGCGCGCTCCGCCGTCCGCCGGCATATGCGGCAGAAGACCCGCGCCGCGCAGTTGAAGACCGGCGAGGCGCTGTTCCACGATGCGGTCACCCGGCTGAAGGTGGAAATCGGCGCCGAGGCGATCGCCGCCGCCCTGAAGCGGCTGAAGCTTTCCGACCAGTCGGCGCTGTTCGTGGCGCTGGCGACGGCGCAGGTGTCGGACGCGCAACTGGTGGAGGCGCTGGTGCCCGGCTCGGCGACGCAGCGCCGGGCGCGGCGGAAAAGCCCGCCGACGGGCGTCGAAAGCGCCATCCTGGTGGCGGGCGGGGCCGACATGGGCAGCATGGAAATGGGAAGCTGCTGCATGCCCGTGCCCGGGGACCGGATCGTCGGCCTCAGGGTGCCCGATCATGGAATCGAGGTCCACACCATCGATTGCCCGAGGCTGGCGGCGGCCGAGGATGGCGAATGGGTCGACCTGAAATGGGCGCCGGACGCTTCCTCGGGCACGGCGCGGGTGGAAGTGGTGGTGATGAACGAGCCGGGCGCGCTGGCGCAGGTGACGGCCATCCTGGCGCAGCAGGGCGCGAACATCGTCAACCTGCAGCTGAAGGACCGCGATCGCGCCCACCACCGCTATATCATGGATGTGGAGGTGGACGATCTGAAGCATCTTTCCGAACTGGTGGCGGGCCTGCGGGCGCCCAGCCTGGTCGTCACCGCCGAACGGATGCAGGGATAGGCTGAAGCGTTTCCCGCGCCGCGCGCCGGCTGCGGTTTTTCCTTGCCATGGCGGCCATTGGCCGGTTCTTTGGCGCGCCAGCCATCCCCGCGCCTGATCACGGAGTAAGCATGCGTTCGATTCTGGCTGCCGCCACCTTGCTGGCGGCGACGCCCGCCCCGGCCCAATCGCTGCCGAAGCCGGTGCACGACATGGTGGAGGCCGCCGCCCGCTCGGGGGACAGAGTGAAGATCGACGCCGTCGTCGCCATCGCCAAGGAGACGAACAAGGGCGCCGAAGCCGAGATCGACGCGATCGTCGCCCATCATGCCGCCATCCGCGCGGCGCAGCGGCAGGCGACGCTTGCGGAGGCCGGCCTGTTCGACAACTGGAAGGGCCGGGGGCAGGTCGGCGCCTCCCTCTCCACCGGCAACAGCGATGTGAGAAGCCTGACCGTCGGCCTGAACCTGCAACGCGAAGGGGTGGCCTGGCGGCATCGCCTCGATGCGGCGTTCGACATCACCGACAATCGAAAGGGCAGCGATCAGGAGCGAATCCTGACCGGCTACCAGCTCGACTACAAGATCTCCGAACGGGCCTACAGCTGGGCGCGGCTGGAATATGAGCGCAACCGCGAGGCGGGGATCAAGCGCCGCTTCGCCGAATCGGCCGGCCTCGGCTGGCGCGCCATCCAGGGCAAGGCGGTCCGCTGGGATCTCGAAGCGGGTCCGGCGCTCCGGCAGACGAAATTCGTCTATTATGACGAGAACAGCGTTGCCGGCCGGGGCGCTTCGCGCTTTGCGTGGAAATTTTCCCGGCATACGGAGTTCAGCAGCGACACCGCCATTTTCTTCGACAGTTCGGCGACCATCAACACCACCGCCGCGCTCACCTCGCGCATGTTCGGCGCCATCGGCACGCGGCTCAGCTACAACCTCGCCTGGGAAGAGGATCCGCCGAACGGGCTCCGGAGCCTGGACACCACCACGCGCATAACCCTCGTCTATGATTTCTGACGCGCATGCGGGGAGGGCGAGGCCGTTTTCCGCCCGGAATTGAGCCCCTTGCCTCTTGCCAAATGCCGCATATGCACTTTCTCCTGAACCGCTTGCGTGGCAAGGGGGCCGGCAAAGCCCGGATATCCGGGCGTCGACAGGGGAAACAGCATGCGTCTCATTCTTGCCACGGCACTTTTGCTGGCCGCGCCGGCCATGGCGCAAACGAGCCTTTCGCCGGGCGCGCGCGAAATGGTGGAAGCCGCCGCCCATTCCGGCGACCAGGCCAAGATCGACGCCGTCGTGGCCATCGCCAAGTCCACCAACAAGGGCGCCGAGGCGGAGATCGACAAGATCGTCGCCGACATCGCCGCCACCAAGACGGCGCAGCGCGAGGAAGAGCTGAAGCAGGCCGGCTTCTTCCAGAACTGGACCGGTTCGGGCCAGTTCGGCGCCTCCTTCTCGACCGGCAACAGCGAAACCAAGAGCGTGACCGCCGGAATCGCCCTGGAGCGCGATGGCCTCAACTGGCGGCACCGGGCCGACGCCCTCGTCGACATCGTCGACAACGACGGCGGCACCGACCAGCAGCGGATTCTGGCGGGCTATCAGCTGGACTATAAATTCTCCGAGCGGCTCTACGCCTGGGGCCGCTTCGAATATGAGCGCAACCGAGAAGCTGGGATCAAGCGTCGCTTCGCCGAATCGGCCGGTATCGGCTGGCGCGCCGTCGACGGCGCGCGGGTGAAGTGGGATCTGGAAGCCGGTCCGGCGCTTCGGCAGACCCGGTTCCTGACCTACAATGAGAATGAGTTCGCCGGCCGCGGCGCCTCGCGCTTCGCCTGGAACCTGTCGGACACGACGATCTTCACCAACGATACGGCGATCTTCTTCTCCGGCTCGTCCTCGATCAACAACACGGCGGCGCTGACGGCGAAGCTGTTCGGCGCATTGAGCGCGCGGGCGAGCTTCAACCTCGCCTGGGAAGAGGAGCCGCCCGCCGGCCTCGAGAAGCTCGACACCACCACTCGCTTCACGCTGGTCTACGACTTCTGAGCATGGCCATCAGGGGCCGGGTGGCGCCCGGCCCCCTTTGGCGTTAATTGGGCCGCATGACCGACGACGAGATTCTCGCGGAGTTCCGCGCGGCCGATGCCCTTCTGGAAGGGCATTTCATCCTGTCCTCCGGGCTGCGCAGCCCACGCTACCTGCAATGCGCGCGGGTGTTGATGGACCCTGCGCGGGCCGAACGGCTGGCGCAGGCGCTGGCCGCGAAGATTCCCGCCGAAGTGAAGGCAAGGGCGAAAGTGGTGGTCGCCCCCGCGATGGGCGGCCTCATCTGCGGCTATGAACTGGCGCGCGCCCTCGGGCTGCAATCCATGTTCGTCGAGCGGCCGACCGGCAGCTTCGAGCTGCGCCGGGGCTTCCGGCTGGAGCCGGGCACGCACGCGATCCTGATGGAGGATGTGGTGACGACCGGCCTTTCCAGCCGGGAGGCCATCGCGGCGGTGGAAGCGGCCGGCGGCAAGGTGATCCACGCCGCCAGCCTCGTCGATCGCTCGGCCGGCACCGCCGACCTGGGCGTGCCCTTCACGCCGCTCATCCGTCTGGCGGTTCCCTCTTACGAGCCGGACAATCTGCCGCAGGAACTGGCCGTCATCCCGGCCGTGAAGCCCGGGAGCCGCGCCGCGTGACGCGACGATTGCGGCTCGGGGTGAATATCGACCATGTGGCGACCATAAGGAACGCCCGTGGCGGCGCGCACCCCAGCCCGCTCAGGGCGGCGGAACTGGCGACCGCCGCCGGCGCCGACGGTATCACCGCGCATCTGCGCGAGGATCGCCGGCACATGACGGATACCGACATCGCCGAGCTGGTGACGGGCATCGCCCTGCCGCTCAACCTCGAAATGGCGGCGACGGACGAGATGCTGGCGATCGCGCTGAAGCATCGGCCGCACGCCGCCTGCATCGTGCCGGAGCGTCGCGCCGAGCGGACGACCGAAGGCGGGCTGGACGCCGCCGGCCAGCACAACCATCTGGCGCCGCTCGTCGAGCGGCTTTCGGGCGCCGGAATCCGCGTCTCCCTGTTCATCGCCCCCGATCCGCGCCAGATCGAGATGGCGGCGCGGCTGGGGGCGCCGGTGGTGGAGCTGCACACGGGGCCCTATGCCCATGGCGAGGAGGGCGCGCTCGCGAAACTGGAGGCGGGCGCGGCGCTCGCCGCCTCGCTGGGGCTGGAAGTGCATGCCGGCCACGGCCTGACCTTCGACAATGTCGGCGCGGTGGCCGCAATCCCGGACCTCGCCGAACTCAACATCGGCCACTTCCTGATCGGCGAAGCCTTGTTCATCGGGCTGGAAGCTTCCATCGGCCATATGCGCCAGTTGATGGACGAGGCGCGGGCCGCATGATTCCGAACGGGCTGGTGGTGATCGGGCTGGGCAACGACCTGTGCAACATCGAGCGGATCGCCGCCTCGATCGACCGCTTCGGCGACCGTTTCATCAACCGCATCTTCACCCCGCTGGAACAGGCGAAGGCGAACCGCCGCGAGCTGACGCGCATCGGCACCTACGCCAAGCGTTTCGCCGCCAAGGAGGCGGCCTCGAAGGCGCTGGGCACGGGGTTTCGCGACGGCGTGTTCTTCCGGGACATCGGCGTGGTGAACCTTGCCTCCGGCCGGCCGACGCTCAGCCTGACCGGCGGCGCGGCCGTCCGCCTTGCCGCCATCACCCCGCCGGGGCATAAGGCCGACATTCACGTCACGCTGACAGACGACCATCCCTGGGCACAGGCGATCGTGCTCATAACCGCGAGTCCCGCATGAACGCTTCCGCGCCCGACCTTTCGAAGCCCTCCAGCCCGCCGAAGGAGCCCTTTTCTTGGGGGCGCGAACTGAAGCAATGGGCGATGCTGATCCTGATCGTGCTGGGCGTGCACAGCTTCGTCGCCAAGCCCTTCTACATCCCGTCGGAATCGATGATGGCGAACCTGCTGGTGGGCGACCGGCTGATCGTCTCCAAATTCCCCTACGGCTTTTCCTACCTGTCGCCTTCGGTGCCGATCCTGCCGCATATTCCGGGCCGGCTTTTCGGCAGCATGCCGGAACAGGGGGACATCATCGTCATCAAGAGCCCGTCCGACGGGGCGGACTGGATCAAGCGGGTGATCGGCCTGCCCGGCGATACCGTCGAAATGCGCGACGGCGAACTGTGGCTGAACGGCAAGCGCCTGCCGCGCGAACGCCGGCCGGAAACCGAGCTGCTGGTGACGCCCAACACCGACTGCCCCTATATGCCGCAATTCCGGGGCATGGGCGCCGACGGTCTCCCGGTCTGCCGTTTCCCCACCTATCGCGAAACGCTGTCCAACGGCCGCCAGTATGACACGCTGGACATGGCGCTGACCGAGCGGGACAATTTCGGCCCCGTCACGGTGCCCGAAGGGCATCTGTTCCTGATGGGCGACAACCGCGACAATTCGATGGACAGCCGCGTGCCGCCGGAAATCGGCGGGCTGGGGCTGGTGCCGTGGGAGAATATCGTCGGCCGCGCCGAGTTCACGACCTTCTCGCTCGACGGCTCGCAGACGATCAATCCGCTCACCTGGTGGGGGGCGCTGAGAGGGGATCGGGCGTTCCTGAGCCTCAGGAACTGAGCCCGGTGACGGCCTCACAGATCGGGCGGGGCGAATTCGCCGTCCGGGTGGGAATTGCCGTGCTGATCGTGGCGCTGGCCTTCGGCCTCTGGCGCATGCACGATATCCTGCTGCTGGTCTTTGCCGGCGTGCTCGTCGGCATCATCTTGAACGCGCTCGCGCACCGGATCGAACGGTTCAGTGGGCTCGGGCATCGCATGGCGCTCGCCGCGGCGACGCTCTCGCTGTTCGGGCTGATCGGCGCGCTCTTCTATTTCTTCGGCCATGAAATCGCGGCGCAGCTAGGCGAGCTCGGCGCGAAGCTGCCGGCCGCCTGGGACGATCTGCGCCGCCTGATTTCCGCCAGCGGCTATGAGGCGCAGGTGAACGCGCAACTCTCCCGCTCCGTGCCGAGCGGCGGCACCATCATTGCCGTTCTCGGCAATGTGGTGACCGGGGTGAGCGGCGCCATTTCGGGGCTGCTGCTGGCGACATTGGGCGGAATCTATCTGGCGGCGCAGCCCGGCGTCTATCAGACAGGCGTTCTGATGCTGTTCCCGCCGGAGCGGGCGGACGCGCTCAACCGGGCGATCGGCCGCACCGGCTATTCGCTGCGGGCCTGGTTGAAGGGGCAATTGATTTCGATGCTCTTCACCGCGACCGCCATCATGATCGGGCTGGCGGTGATCGGCGTGCCCACGCCGGTGGCGCTGGGCCTGATCGCCGGTATCGCCGGCTTCATCCCGATGATCGGGCCGCTGATCGGCGCGGCGGTCGGCATATTGGTGGCGCTCACCATTGGTGGCACGGTGCTCTGGAGCACGATCCTCCTCTATCTGGTGGTGCAGCAACTGGCGGGCAGCGTGATCGAGCCGCTCATCATGCAGCATACGGTGAAGGTGCCGCCGGCCCTCACCCTGTTCGGCCTGCTGGCGGTCGGCGCGCTGCTGGGGCCGATCGGCGTGCTGTTGGGCGGGCCGATTCTGGTCGCCAGCTATGTGCTCACCCGCGAGCTCTATGTGAAGGAAGCGCTGGGGCGCCCGCTGGAAGACTGAAGTCTATTTTCGCGCAGATATTGCGCCTGGGTGAAATTTTGACCATCCTTTGCCGCAACGGTCCGGCGCGCGGGAGACGCGCCGGGCGGACTTGATGGTGGAGGACAGATGGCGGAGGAAGGCTTCGACGTGCTCGTGCTGGGCACGGGTGCCGCCGGCTTGACCGCGGCGATCGCCGCGCACGAGCATGGCGCGAAAGTGGGCGTTCTGGAAAAGTCCGATCGGGTGGGCGGCACCACCGCCTGGTCGGGCGGGATGATCTGGATTCCCAACACGCCGCACCAGAAGGCGGCCGGCCGCAGCGACAGCCGGGAGGAAGCCCTCACCTATATCGGCGCCCTGTCGAACGGCCTCATCTCCGAGGATCTGGCCGCCGCCTATGTCGACGCCGGCCCGGAAATGGTGCGATTCCTGGAAGAGCGCACGCCGGTCAGCTTCTACTGCGTGGCTGATTTTCCCGACTATCACCCCGAGGTTCCCGGCGGAAAGGCCGAGGGTGGGCGCACTCTGGAGTGCCCGCCCTTTTCCTATCATGAGCTGGGAGAGTGGGCGGCGCGTGTGGAAGTCTCGCCCTATTTCCCTGACATCCATATCGCCATCGGCGAGACGACGCTGGGCCAGCCGGTGCCGGTGCCGATGCCGCCGGAAGTGAAGCAGCGCCGGATCGCCGAGGACGAGCGCGGGCTTGGCCATGCGCTGATCGGCCGGCTGCTGAAGGGCTGCCTCGATCGGGGAATAGAGCCGCTGACCGGGCATCGGGCGGTGGAACTGATCCTCTCGAACGGCCGTGTGACCGGGGTGCGGGTGGAGCATGAAGGGGGCGAACGGGTGATCGCCGCCCGCAATGTGGTGATCGCCACCGGCGGCTTCGAATGGAACGAGCGCTTCGTGCGCGCCTTCCTGCGCGGGCCGCTGACGCATCCGGTCTCGGTGCCGACCAACACCGGCGACGGGCTGGTGATGGCGATGAAGGCGGGCGCGATGCTGGGCAACATGCGCGAGGCCTGGTGGCAGACCTCGGTGGTGGTTCCCGACACGCTGGTGTCGACCGGGCGGCAGATCATCAGCTCGGCGCGGGGGCTGCCCGGCGCCATCATCGTCAACCGCGCCGGCCGGCGGTTCATGAACGAGGCCGCCAACTACAATGCGGTGGGCGCCGCCATGCAGGAGCAGGACACGGCCTCCGGCACCTACCGCAACCTGCCTTGCTGGGTCGTCTTCGACCAACGCTATTTCGACCGCTACGGCTTCGCCGGCGGCATGAAGGACGGGCTGAACGGCGGAACGGCGAGCGCGCCCGACTGGATCACAGCCGCTGAAACATTGGATGGTCTGGCGCTGAAGCTCGGCATCCCGGCCGGCGCGCTGGACGAGACGGTCGCCCGCTTCAACGCCCATGTCGAAGCCGGCCACGACGCGGACTTCCAGCGCGGCGAAAGCGCGCACGACCGCTGGTGGGGCGACCCGGCGTGGAAGGGGCAGAAACGCGCGACGCTCGGCCCGATCGGCCCCGGCCCCTGGTATGCGGTGGAAATGCTGCCCTCGGGGCTGGGCACCAAGGGCGGGCCGCAGACCGACGCCGAAGGGCGGGTGATGCACCTGGACGGCCAGCCGATCGAGGGCCTTTATGCGGCCGGCAACGCCATGGCCTCGCCCTTCGGCATGACCTATGGCGGGGCGGGCGGCACGATCGGCCCGGCGATGGTGTTCGGCTTCCTCGCCGGAAGGCACGCCGCCCGGCACAATGCGCGGGCCTGAACACTTAGCCGAAGCTGAAGCAATACTGTCGAAAGACCTGCCGCAGGCATCCGAATCAGACTGAAACATCTATGGGGCGACGGAAAGCTGCCTTACGCGATGGGCGAACAGCCGATGTAGGGCATTCAACTGTTCGGCAAGCCAGGCATGTTGACGTGGCCAGTCAGCCCGGTTCGTCGGGTCGGTCTCTTCCAGCACCAGATTGATCTTGCTCTCTTTTCCATCCGGCAGTTCATGCCATTGCAACGGGCGGCCGAATGACTGTTCAATTTCCGCTTTATGCGCTTCGAGCGCATGGAAATGAGCCTTCGCCCTGTTGCCTGTTAGATAAAGCTCTGCACGCAAATGCTTTTTTTGAGTTTGTATAACGGCGCTTATGCTGAAACCTGTTCTGCCGATCCGATAAGCCATCCACGATTGTGGCTGCGGCGTGCGTCTCCCTCGAAGCGGTCCACCAAGTTGTTCCAGAGCCGTGTGCAGCCCAGCCCAATAATCGCGTTGCATCAGGTGAAGCTCGGAAAGCGCGCCATCGTCGATGCTCCGCGCCGCCTGCGCCACCGCGCGCGACCAGTCGTTCGGCTTGGAAACGATGTTGAACTTCGGCGCCGCCGGGGAGGAGCTTATCCGCCAGAGTTCCACCTCAAGGCCGAAGAAGCGGAAATGCTCGTCGGTGATCCGGTTGAGCCAGTCCAGCGTCGAGCGATGTTCTTCGGTGAATCGCGCGGCGATCCAGACGATGGTGACGGCCGAGAGGCCCGAAGCGTAGGTAAGCAACTGGCCGAGGTGAGTGTGATCGGTACGCTCAAGCTGATTCTCGATCAGCACCCAGCTATCGGTGGCGATATCCTTGCACAAAAGATCTGCCCGGAATGGTCCCACGGACTGTTCCTGCGCTTCCAGTTCAAGTTCAAGGCCCAGCGTGTCGGCAAGGGTCGCCAGATTGTCCTCGCGCGCGAGCCATGGTGTGAAGCCTCCTGCTTCGTTTGCCCAGATGCTGCGTAATTCCACTCGCTCCAGCCGCCCCAACGCCAATTCACTTATGCTCATATTATTCGTCCCCCATCCGAAGCGCGGCGATGAAGGCCTCCTGCGGGATATCGACGCTGCCATATTGGCGCATGCGCTTCTTCCCCTCCTTCTGCTTCTCCAGCAGCTTGCGCTTCCGGCTGATGTCTCCGCCGTAGCATTTGGCGGTGACGTCCTTGCGCAAGGCGGCGATGGTTTCGCGGGCGATCACCTTGGCGCCGATGGCGGCCTGGATGGGAATCTTGAAGAGGTGCCTGGGGATCAGATCCTTCAGCCGCTCGCACATGTGGCGGCCGCGCGCCTCGGCCGCGTCGCGGTGGACGATCATCGACAGAGCGTCCACCTGCTCGCCGTTCACCAGGATCGACATCTTGACGAGATCGCCCGAGCGATAGCCGGTCTGGTGATAGTCGAAGCTGGCATAGCCGCGCGAAATGCTCTTCAGCCGATCGTAGAAGTCGAACACCACTTCGTTGAGCGGCAGCTCGTAGGTGAGCTGCGCCCGGCCGCCGACATAGGTAAGGTTCTTCTGGATGCCGCGCCGATCCTGGCAGAGCTTCAGGATCGCGCCCAGATATTCGTCGGGCACATAGATGGTGGCCTCGATCCAGGGCTCTTCCATATGGTCGATCTTCACCGGGTCCGGCATGTCGGCGGGGTTGTGCAGTTCGATCACCGCGCCGTCCGTCAGATGCACTTTGTAGACGACCGACGGGGCAGTGGTGATAAGGTCGAGGTCATATTCGCGGCTCAAACGCTCCTGGATGATCTCCAGATGCAGGAGGCCGAGGAAGCCGCAGCGGAAGCCGAAGCCGAGCGCGGCGGAAGTCTCCATCTCGAAGCTGAACGAGGCGTCGTTCAGCCGAAGCTTGTAGATGCTGTCGCGCAGCTTCTCGAAATCGGCGGCGTCGGTCGGGAACAGGCCGCAGAACACCACCGGCTGCACTTCGCGGAAACCCGCCAGCGGCTCGGCGGCGGGCTTCTTCACGTCGGTGATGGTGTCGCCCACCCGCGCTTCGGCGATCTCCTTGATCTGCGCGGTGATGAAGCCGATCTCGCCCGGCCCCAGTTCCGGCAATTGCTCGATCTTCGGGCGGAAGGCGCCGACGCGGTCCACCAGATGCTCGGTGCCGCCGGCCATGAACTTGATCTGCTGGCCCTTCCGGATAGCGCCGTCGATCACCCGGACGAGGATCACCACGCCCAGATAAGGATCATACCAGCTGTCGACCAGCATCGCCTTCAGCGGCGCGGCGCGATCCCCCTTGGGCGGCGGGATGCGCTTCACGATCGCTTCCAGTATCTCGGTAATGCCGATTCCGGTCTTGGCGCTGGCCAGCACCGCTTCGGACGCGTCGAGGCCGATCACCTCCTCGATCTCGGCCTTCACCTTTTCCGGCTCGGCGGACGGCAGGTCCACCTTGTTGATGACGGGCACGATCTCATGGTCATGCTCGATCGACTGGTAGACGTTGGCGAGCGTCTGCGCCTCCACCCCTTGCGCCGCATCCACCACCAGCAGCGCGCCCTCGCAGGCGGCGAGGCTGCGCGAGACTTCATAGGCGAAGTCGACATGGCCCGGCGTGTCCATCAGGTTCAGCACATAGCTTTCCCCGTCCGACGCCTTGTAGTCGAGGCGCACGGTCTGCGCCTTGATGGTGATTCCGCGCTCCTTCTCGATGTCCATATTGTCGAGCACCTGCGCCGACATCTCGCGCTCGGAAAGCCCGCCGGTGGACTGGATCAGCCGGTCGGCGAGGGTCGACTTCCCATGGTCGATATGGGCGATGATCGAGAAGTTGCGGATATGTGAAAGGGCCGTCATGCGCGCCCTCTAGAGCAAGTTTCGCCCGGCGGGAATGCCCCCTCAGCCGAAGCGGCGGCGCAGTTCCAGAAGGGCGAGCGCGGCCTCCACCGCTTCGCCGGCCTTGTTCTTCTGCGCCGGGTCGGCGCGGACGAGCGCCTGCGCCTCATTCTCGACCGTCAATATGCCGTTGCCGACGGCCAGCCCGTCCAGCGTCAGCGCCATGATGCCGCGAGCGCTTTCGTTGGAGACAATCTCGAAATGATAGGTTTCGCCGCGAATCACGCAGCCCAGCGCCACGAAGGCGTCGTAACCGCCATTGTCGGCCGCCAGCGCGATCGCCGCCGGAATTTCGAGCGCGCCGGGCACTTCCACCAGTTCATGCTTGTGGCCGCCAGCCTCCAGCGCCGCGATGGCGCCCTTCAGCTGCAGCTCGAAGATGTGCCGGTAGAAGCCGGCGCCGACGAGAAGGACCTTGGCCATTTCGATTACCCCCGGTTATCCGCAGGAAGCGGGCTTTCCGCAAGAAGCGGCCGCTCGCCGACCACTTTCAGGCCATAGCCTTCCAGGCCCACATAGGCGCGCGGGGCGGTGGTGAGAAGCTCCATTTCCGCCACCCCCAGATCCACCAGGATCTGCGAGCCGACGCCCAGTTCCCGCACCGTATTATATTCCCCCTCGCCGCGCGCCTTCATCTGCCGGGAAAGCCCGTCGCTGCGCGAATCGCGGATCAGGATCAGGATTCCGGCGCCCTCCGCGGCGATGGCATCCATGGCGCGGCCGATCAGCCCGGCGCGGCCGCCGGTCTCGGCGAAGAGGTCGGCGAAGGCGTTCACCACATGCACGCGCACCAGCGTCGGCTTCTCCGGCGAGATGCGGCCCTTTATCAGCACCAGATGCTCGGCATATTCGGCGGTGTTGGCGTAGGTCATCGCCGTCCAGCGGCCGCCATGCTCGCTTTCGATCTCCACCTCGGCGACCTTGGCGACCAGATGGTCGTGCCGCATCCGATAGGCGATCAGGTCGCGGATGGTGCCGATCTTCAGCCCATGCCGGCGGGCGAAGGGGATCAGGTCGTCGAGGCGGGCCATGGTGCCGTCCTCGTTCATGATCTCGCAGATCACGCCCGAGGGGTTGAGGCCGGCGAGGCGCGAGACATCGACGGCCGCCTCGGTGTGGCCGGCGCGGACCAGCACGCCGCCGTTGCGGGCGACGAGCGGGAAGACATGGCCCGGCGTGACGATCGAGTCCGACAGCTTGGAGCCGTCGATCGCAACCGCCACCGTGCGTGCGCGGTCGGCCGCCGAAATGCCCGTCGTCACCCCGTCCTTCGCCTCGATGGAAACGGTGAAGGCGGTTTCGTGCCGCGTGCGGTTCATCGAGCTCATCAGCGGCAGGCCGAGCTGGTCCACCCGCGCCTTGCTGAGCGACAGGCAGATGAGGCCGCGGCCGTGCGTCGCCATGAAGTTGATGGCGTCGGGCGTCGCCATCTGCGCCGGGATGATGAGGTCGCCCTCATTCTCCCGGTCCTCGTCGTCGACGAGGATGTACATGCGGCCGTTTCGCGCCTCGGCGATGATCTCCTCGATCGGCACCAGCGGCGAAGGGCCGGAGCCGGTCAGGAAGGCCTCCAGCTTCGAAAGCGTGTCGGCCGTCGGGTTCCAGCCCGGCTGGTCCAGATCGCGAAGCGTGTTAGCGTGAAGCCCCGCCGCCCTGGCGAGGCCGGAGCGCGAAAGCCCGGTTTCGGAAAGATGCGCGCGGATCCGGTCTAGAAGCTGTTGTGCCATTCCATCCAATTCTCACATCAAAATGTGAGAATCAAGATTTGAATCACATTGCAATGTCAGACTGCGCCGCGCGCCTGCGTCATTCGGGCCAGGTAGCGGGCCAGAACGTCGATTTCCAGATTCACCTGCCGCCCCGGCTGCGCTTCCCCCAGTGTCGTCCATTGCGCGGTGTGGGGGATGATGTTCAGATGGAAGACGGCGCTTCCGTCCGGCTGGTCGTCGACCGCGTTCACGGTCAGCGAAATGCCGTCCACCGCGACCGAGCCCTTGGCGGCGATCGAGGGCGCCAGATCGGCGGGGGCGCGGATGGCGATGTGCACGGAGCCTTCCACCGGCTCCACCGCTTCCACCGTGCCGACGCCATCGACATGGCCGGTGACGATGTGGCCGCCCAGCTCGTCGCCCACCTTCAAGGAGCGTTCGAGGTTCAGCCTCGCGCCGTTGCGCCACTGCGCCGGCGCGGTGCGGCTGACGGTCTCGCCGGAGACATCCACGGTGAAGCGGTCGGCGGATTTTCCGGTGACGGTCAGGCAGACGCCCGAGCAGGCGATGGAGGCGCCGATGGCGACCGTTTCCAGATCATAGGCGGTGCGGATGGAAAGGCGGAGGTCTTCGCCGGGGCGCTCTTCCAGCTCCACGATTTCGCCGATGTCGGTGATGATTCCGGTGAACATACCGCTGGTTTAGGCGTAGCCGGGCGCGAGGGAAAGCGCTGGATTCAACCGCGACGCCCGCTAGACTGGCCGGCCACAACATCGTTCCGGAGAGATAATTGCGGCGCGCGCTCAGCCTTTTCTTCTATGGTCTGGCGGTCATCCTGCTGATCGCGGCGCCGGTTTACGCCGCCATGGCCTTCGCCGACGGCGAACCGCTGGAGATGCGCCTGTTCGTGCTGCCAGTCGTCGTTGCCGGGCTGGTGCCGCTGCTGATCGGGCTGGCGCTGGAGAGCGAGGGGCGGCTGGCGCCGGCGGGCTGGGTGCTCTCGCTCGCCGCCGGGCTTGGGACCTTGCTGGCGGCCGCGCTTCTGCTGACGGTGGGCAGCGCCGACACGCTGGCGCGCCTGTCGCCGGGCACGCAGCCGGTGCGGATGAGCTGGCTGGGGCCGCTCGTCACCGGAATCCCCCTGGCGCTGGCCGGCGGCGCGTGCCTCTGGCTGGCGCGCCGGCAGCGGCCGAAGCCCCGCAAGCGCTCGCTGGAAGACCGGCTTCACATCAACCGATAGCGTTCCAGCAGGTCGGCGCCGAGCGGCCGGCGCTCCTCCAGCCGCCAGACGCCATGGGTTTCGGCGAGCGTAGCCGGGTGCAGCCCCTCCAGCCCGATCCCTTCGCCGATCAGGATCGGCGCGCGCAACAGCAGCAGCCGATCCACGCGATTCATCGTCAGCAGCGCTGAAGCCAGCCCGCCGCCGCCTTCGCAGAGGATTCGGTTCAGGCCCTCCTGTCTTGCAAAATGCTCCAGCGCCTGGAGATCGCAGAAGGCCAGAAAACCCTCCGGCACGGGGCCGGACGTAAGCACCGCCTTGAGCGGCTGCGGCGCATGGCTGCCGGGCAGGCGATTGTCGAGGCGGGGCCGGTCGGCGCGCAATGTGCCACCGCCCACCAGCACCATGTCCGCTTCGGCGCGAAGCTGGTGGGCGTAGAGGCGGGCGGCCTCGCCGGTGATCCATTGGCTGCGGCCGTCGGCCATGGCCAGCCGCCCATCCAGCGAAAGCGCCAGCTTCAGCGTCAGTTCGGCCCGGCCGGTGGCAAGGCGGCCGACGAATCCGGCCAGTTCCAGGCGCGCCTCGGCTTCCAGCACGCCGGAAACGGTTTCGACTCCGGCCGCCTTCAGCCGCGCCAGCCCCTTGCCGGCCGTGCGTTCGTCCGGATCGGCCATGGCGACGACGCAGCGGGCGATTCCGGCGGCGATGAGGCTGTCGGCGCAGGCCGGGCCGCGCCGGCTTTCATGCGCGCAGGGCTCCAGCGTGACATAGGCGATGGCGCCTTGCGCGCGGCTTCCGGCTTCCGTCAGCGCCATGGCTTCGGCGTGCGGGCGGCCGCCGTCCTGCGTCCAGCCCCGGCCGACGACCCGGCTGCCTTGCAGCAGCAGGCAGCCGACATTGGGGTTGCTGCCCGTCCGCCCCCGGCCGCGCCTGGCCAGCGCGAGCGCCGCCGCCATCCAGCGCCGGTCGGCGTCCGGCGTCACCTCAGCTCGTGGCCTGTCGGGCGGCGGCGCGCTCGGCTTCCAGCGCCTTCTGCCGCGCCTGTTCCGCTTCATGGGCGCGGCGGTTGGCTTCCACCTGCGCGCGCAGCCTGTCCATCGCCTCGGCTTGGTCGCGCAAGGCGTCCTCGGACGTGCGATTGCCGTCCCAGCTTTCCATATAGACGACGCGCTCGGGCACCTCGATGCCGCTGTCCATGGCGATCAGGAAGGCGGACACGATCGCGACCGCCATTCCCAGCGCGACCACAGCGGCGATCAGCTTGTGCCGCGGGGCGTTGCGGATCCGCGCCGCGAAGCCCTGCGGCTCGGCATTCCAGGAAAAGCCGTCCGCCTGCTCCAGCTCGCGCTTTATCAATATCGCGCGGCGCCGGGCGTCGTCGTCGTGCGAAAGCTCCTGCGCCGCGAAAGGCATGGGAAGCTTCGCCTGTTTTGGCTTCTTGATCGGCATCGCAGCGCAGTTCTCCGGGTGGCGCCCCTCTTCGGCAACAGGGGCGGCCGCTTCAGACCCGCATCGGCATCAGCACATAGAGGGCTTCGGAATCCTCGGTCTCGCGGATGAGCGTGGGCGCGGCGGCATCCGCCATATGGACTTCCACCAGATCGCCTTCAACCTGCCCCAGGATGTCGAGCAGATAGCGGCTGTTGAAACCCACCTCGAAGCTGCCGGACGAATAGTCGGCCGGCACATCCTCGCTGGCGGTGCCGTTCTCCGGGCTGGTGACGGACAGCGTCACCCGGTCGCGGTCGAGGCTCAGCTTCACCGCGCGGGTCTTTTCGCTGGCGATCGCCGTCACCCGGTCCACCCCTTCGGCGAGCGTCGCGGGGTCGATCTTCAGCAGCTTGTCGTTCGCGGTCGGGATGACGCGGCTGTAATCCGGGAAGGTGCCGTCGATCAGCTTGGAGGTGAGGACCGCCTGGCCGATCGCGAAGCGGATCTTCGCGGCCGACAGGGCGATTTCCACTTCGCCGTCGCGCTCGTCCAGCAGCTTGCGCACTTCCGACACGCATTTGCGCGGGATGATGATGTCCGGCATGCCGCCCGCGCCTTCGGGCAGCGGGATTTCCACCCGCGCCAGCCGGTGCCCGTCCGTCGCCACGGCGCGCAGCGTGCTGCCGCCGGCGGGCGCGTGGATGAAGATGCCGTTCAGATAATAGCGCGTCTCTTCCGTCGAGATGGCGAAGCGCGTCTTGTCGATCAGCGTCACCAGCGTTTCCGCCGGAAGCCGGAAGCCGACCGGAAGGTCGCTCTCGCCGATCACCGGGAAATCCTCGCGCGGGAGCGTCTGCAACTGGAAGCGGGCGCGCCCGGCGGTGACGGCCATGCGCGAGCCCGACGAGTCCAGCGTCACCTGCGCGCCGTCCGGGATCTTGCGCACGATGTCGAACAAGGTGTGGGCGGAAACGGTGGTGGCGCCCGGCGTTTCCACCGCCGCCGGCGCTTCCTCGACGATCTGGAGGTCGAGGTCGGTCGCCATCAGCTTCATCGACTGGCCGTCCGCCGAGAGCAGCACGTTCGACAGGATGGGAATGGTGTTCCGGCGCTCCACAACGGACTGCACATGGCCCAACGCCCTCAGGAGTGTAGCGCGCTCGACAACCAGCTTCATGCGTTTTCCCTGCGAAGAATTTTATCCCCTCTATACATGAGCGAAGGGGAGGGGAAAGCGGGTTTTCACCGAAATGGCGATGGCAATCCATTTCCCCCGCCGCTAGCAGGCTGGGCATGAGCACGCCCGAAACCCTGATCCTGCGCCGCCCGGACGACTGGCATGTGCATCTGCGCGACGGCGCCATGCTGAGATCGGTGGTGAACTGGACGGCGCGGCAGTTCCGCCGCGCCATCGCCATGCCGAACCTGGTGCCGCCGGTGACGACGACCGACGAAGGCCGCGCCTATCGCGAGCGCATCTTGGCCGCCGTCGATCCGGACCTGGGGTTCGAGCCGCTGATCGTCTGCTACCTGACCGACCATACCGACCCGGACGATCTGCAGCGCGGCGCGGCGGAAGGGGTGTTCACGGCGGTGAAGCTCTACCCGGCGCACGCCACCACCAATTCCAGCCATGGCGTGACCGACGTGAGGAAGCTGGCCCCCGTCTTCGAGCGGATGCAGAAGATCGGCCTGCCGCTGCTGCTGCACGGTGAGGTGACGGACAAGGCGGTCGACATCTTCGACCGGGAGGCCGTGTTCATCGAGCGGGTGTTCCAGCCGCTGCGCGCCGCCTTTCCGGGGCTGAAGACGGTGTTCGAGCATATCACCACCGCCGAGGCGGCCGATTTCGTGGCGGACGGAGACGAAAATCTGGCGGCGACCATCACTCCGCACCATTTGCACATCAACCGCAACGCCATCTTCGACGGCGGAATCCGCCCGCACGCCTATTGCCTGCCGATCGCCAAGCGGGAGCGGCACCGGCTGGCGCTGGTGAAGGCGGCGACCTCCGGTTCGGCGAAATTCTTCCTGGGCACCGATACGGCGCCGCATGCGGTCGAGGCGAAGGAAGCCGCCTGCGGCTGCGCCGGCATCTTCTGCGCGCCCTATGCGCTGGAAAGCTACGCCGCCCTGTTCGAGGCGGAAGGCGCGCTCGACCGGCTGGAAGGCTTCGCCAGCGTGCATGGGCCGCGCTTCTACGGCCTGCCGCTGAACGAGGAGCGGGTGAAGCTGGAACGGGTGGCCGAGCCGGTGCCGGAGAAGCTGGAACTGGAAGCCGCGACGCTGGTGCCCTTCCATGCGGGCGAAACGCTGGGCTGGCGCTTCGGCGGCGTGCTGCCGGCCTGAAGATGGTGCCGGCCTTCACGCTGGAAGGGCGTGCGATCCACGACATTCCCTCCTTCTACGCGGAGGTGAACCGCCTCTTCATGGCGGGCGAGGACTGGAAGCTCGGCCAGAGCCTGGATGCGCTGGATGACCTGCTTTATGGCGGCTATGGCGCGCTGCAGGGACATGCGCGGGTGCGGCTGGTCTGGCGCGACATGGAGCAGAGCCGCGCCGCCCTCGGGAAGGAAGCGACACGCGCGCTCTACCTTGAAAAGCTGAAGCAGCCGGAGCGATATGATGTGGGGCGGATCAAGCGCGATCTGGCGGCGCTGGAAGCGGGCACCGGCCCGACTTATTTCCAGACGATATTGGACATCATCGCCAGCCATCCGAACATCGAACTGGTCGCCGCCTAGCGCCGCGCGAGATAATCGACGACCGCTTCGCCAAGGCCGTCGGCGATCGCCGCCTGCCCCTTTTTCGAGAAGAGATAGGCGGCATCCTGCGTGTTCGAGAGGAAGCCGGTTTCCAGCAGCACGGCCGGCACACCGAGATTCCGCAGCACCTGGAAGTTGGCGAAGCGGTGGAAATGGCTGCGGAACAGCACGCCCTCGGGCTCCAGCCCCCTTTGCAGGGCCTCGGCGAAATCGGAACTGGCGTTCATAGAATCGCGCATGCCGAGATCGACGAGGATGCTCGCCACTTCCCGATCCTCGCCGGTCAGATCCACCCCCGAGATCAGGTCGGCGCGGTTTTCCTTGGCGGCGACCCGCGCCGCCTCCCGGTCGGACGCGGTTTCCGAAAGCGTGTAGACCGAAGCGCCGCGGGCCGCGATGTTGGGGGCGCTGTCGGCGTGGATGGAGATGAACAGGTCCGCGCCCCATTGCCGGGCGAGTCGCACCCGGCCGCCCAGCGTCACGAAATAATCCCCGTCCCGCGTCAGCCGCACTTCGACGGGAACGCCCTTCGCCCGGGCGCGCCTCTCGATCGCCGCCTTCGCCAGCCTGGCGACCGCCAGCGTCACCTCCTTCTCGTTCCCGCCGGTGGCGGACGGCGCTCCGGGATCGGTGCCGCCATGGCCAGGGTCCAGCACCACCACATAGCGGCGGGACCTCGGGGCGCGCGCGCTGACGACGGGGGCCTGTCGGGGCGGCGCCAGCTTCGTCGGCGGCGTGGGCTGGGCGCGGAGATCGACGGGCGGCACAGGGGTCGCGACCTTCGGCGGCACCGGGCCGGGCGCGGGCTTCGGCGGCTCCAGCGCCTGATCGGCGGCGGAAAGCGCGGCCTCCACCGCATCCAGCCGCGCGGCGCTGTCGGCGGCCAGATCGGGCGCCGGCGCGGGACCGGGCGGCACGGCGCGCGGGGCCTCCTGCTGGAAGCCGGCCACGGGGTTGCGCCCGCGCGACACCTGCCGGCGGAACATGGCCTCGTCGATCGGCCGGAACTTCAGTTCCAGCACCTGGTTGCGGTCCTGGTAGGCGGAAACCAACTGCATCGGCTTTTCGAGGTCGAGGACCAGCCGCACGGTTTCCGGATCGAACTGGGAGACGCGCGCGGCTTTTGCCGGCCCGGCGCCAGCGACGTCACGGCGAAGCGAGGAGGCCTCGCCGAGGTCGACGGCCCAGCGCATCGGGTCGGCCAGCGCGAAGGCGCGCGGCGGGGCGGCAAGGGGTTCCGAAAGCGCGAGGCGCACCGTCAGCCCCTCGGCGGTCGGCAGCAGCCGCAGCGCGCCCGTTACCGCGACGGCAAGCGCGGGCAAGGGCAGCAACAGCAGGAACAGGCCGACGAGCCAGCGGAAAGCCATGATGCCCGCCTTCTGCCAAGCCGGCGGCGCGTTGAAAACCCGCCCAAGGCCAAAGCCGGGACGGGCCGTTCATCGGCTTGCGATGGAAAGCGCGCCGGTGTCCGGCTCGGCGCTCAATCTTTCAGCAGTTCGCCTTCCAGCGCGTCGGGCGGGATCGGTCCGCCCAGCACCGCTTCCGGCTGGCGCGGCGGAACAGCGCCCGGCGCTGCCGCCTCGGCCTGCTTGCGGGCGTTGCGGCGCTCCAGCCAGCGGGTGAACAGCAGGCCGCCGACGGCAGCCGCCACCATTCCGGCCGGCCCCAGCCGGCGTGCAACCGCCGGCAGCATCACCGGCAGGGCCGCGCCGATCACGGCGCCCACGGGGCCGGCAGCCGTTCCGCCCACCGTCTGCGCCACGCTGCGCCCGGCTACTGCGCTGACCAATTTGCCAATCATGCTGCCTCCGATCTTGGCCCGGTTCGATAGCTGCTACTTGGCATGCCCGGCGGCGGATTCAAGCCCGGAAACCAGCTCGACCAGCAAGCGGTTCGTCAACGGCCGCCCGGCCTCGGTGGTTCTGAGGCGCAGCCCGGGCTCCAGCAGGCCCATCGCCTGCAGCCGGGCGCGGGCTTGCGGCTCGGCGACCGAATCGAGAGGCAGGCCCGTGCGCGCCTCGAAATGCGCCGGCTCGATTCCACGCACCAGCCGCAAGCCCATCAACAGCGCCTCCTCGGCTGCCGCCGAACGGTCTATGGCCTCTTCCGCCTCCAGCCCGTGGCCACGGGCCGATACCGCTTCCAGCCAGCTTTCCGGGCGGCGGATCCGCGTGGTGGCAAGGCCGCCGCGCCGTCCGTGCGCGCCGGGGCCGATGCCGGCATAGTCGCCATAGGTCCAATATTGCAGGTTGTGGCGGCTCTCCGCGCCGGGCCGGGCGTGGTTGGAGATTTCATAGAGCGGCAGCCCGGCGGCGGCGCAGAGTTCGCCGGTCAGGTCGAACATGGTCGCGGCCTCCTCCTCGTCCGGCAGGGTAAGGAGGCCCTTGGCTGCCAGCGTATGGAAGCGCGTGCCCGGTTCTATGGTGAGCTGGTAGGCGGACAGGTGCTCGGTCCCGAAGGACAGGGCGCGCGCCAGTTCCGTTTCCCATTCGACCGACGTCTGGCCGGGGCGCGTGTGGATCAGGTCGAAGCTGACGCGCGGGAAATGCGCCTGCGCGGTGTCGAGCGCCGCCAGCCCCTGTGCCAGGTCGTGCGGCCGCCCGAGCAGCTTCAGCGCCGCGTCGTCCAGCGCCTGAAGGCCCAGCGAGACGCGGTTGACGCCGGCGGCGGCGAAATCGGCGAAGCGGGCCGCTTCCACCGAGGAGGGGTTGGCTTCCAGCGTGATTTCAGGATCGGCGGCGGCGGGCCAGAGGCGGAGCGCTTCGGCGATGAGCGCCTCGGCGGTCGCCGGTTCCATCAGCGAAGGCGTGCCGCCGCCGAAGAAGATGGAAACCAGCTTCTGCCCGCCGGTCAGCGCGGCTTCATGCCGGAGGTCGGCCAATAAGGCGTCGCGCCAGCGGGACTGGTCCACCCGCTCGCGCACATGGCTGTTGAAGTCGCAATAGGGGCATTTGGTGACGCAGAAGGGCCAATGGACATAGAGGGCGATGTCGCCGCTCATGCGGCCCCCAGCGCCGCCTTCAACTTGGCGAATGCCTGGGCGCGGTGGCTGATCGCCTTTTTTTCGGCCGGGTCCAGTTCGGCGAAGCTCTGGCGGTGGCCTTCGGGCACGAACACCGGATCATAGCCGAAGCCCATTTCGCCGCGCGGCGGCCAGGCGAGTGTTCCCGCCACCCGGCCCTCGAACGTCTCTTCCCGCCCGTCCGGCCAGACCAGCGCCAGCACGCAGACGAATTCGGCCGCGCGCGACGCATCGGGGCCGAGGGCCTGAAGCCTGTCCTCCACCTTGGTCATGGCCAGCAGCCAGTCGCGGCCGTTCCCGGTCTCGGCCCAGTCGGCGGTGTAGACGCCAGGCTCGCCGCCCAGCGCCTCCACGCAAAGGCCGCTGTCGTCGGAAAGGGCGGGCAGGCCCGAGCCCTTCGCCGCGAAGCGCGCCTTCAGCAGCGCGTTGCCGGCGAAGCTGTCCTCCGTCTCCTCCGGCTCGGGCAGGCCGAATTCCGAGGCCGGCACCGCCTCGATCCCGAAGGGCGCCAGCAGTTCGGCGATTTCCTTCAGCTTGCCCTTGTTGTGGCTGGCAAGGACGAGCTTCGGGCCGATCCTGCCGATCACCGGCCGGTCGCTTCCCGCTGCTTCGCGAAGATGGCGTCCGTGCCGATGCGCGACAGCCGCAGCAGGCGCAGCAGGGCTTCCTCGTCGAACACCGCGCCTTCGGCCGTCGCCTGGATTTCCACCAGCGCGCCGGTCGAGGTCAGGACGAAATTGCCATCGGTATGGGCGACCGAATCCTCATCATAATCGAGGTCCAGCACCGGCGTGCCTTCGTAGATGCCGCAGGAGACGGCCGCGACCTGGTTGGCCAGCGGGTCGATCTCGAACGGGCTAGCCTTGTGGATTGCGTCCAGCGCCAGCCGCAGCGCCACCCAGGCGCCGGAAATGGCCGCCGTGCGGGTGCCGCCATCGGCCTGCAGCACGTCGCAGTCGAGCGTGATCTGCCGCTCGCCCAGCGCCTTCAGGTCGGTGACGGCGCGCAAGGAGCGGCCGATCAGCCGCTGGATTTCCTGCGTGCGGCCGGATTGCTTGCCCTTGGCCGCCTCGCGGCTGCCGCGGGTGTGGGTGGCGCGGGGCAGCATGCCATATTCCGCCGTCACCCAGCCTTCGCCCTTGCCGCGCATCCATGGCGGCAGCTTTTCCTCGACGCTGGCGGTCACCAGCACATGCGTGTGGCCGAACTTCACCAGGCACGAACCCTCGGCATGGGCGTTGAAGTTGGGAATCATCGCGATTTCGCGCATCATGTCCGGCGAACGGCCCGAAGGGCGCATATCCTGTCCTTTGGTTCGGTGGGGTATTGGCAGCAGGGCTTAGGCGCGGGCGCGGGCCTTGCCAAGCGTCGCGGTTGAGCGGCGCGGCTTTCCCCCCTAGATTGGCTCCACCATGGTCGAAGCTTCCGCCATCAGCGTCTCGCAGCTTTCGGACCGCGCGCGCACCATCTTCCGCGACATCGTCGACAGTTACCTGACGACCGGGGCGCCGGTCGGCTCGCGCACGCTTTCGCGCACCGGCGAGTTGCAGCTTTCGCCCGCCTCCATCCGCAACGTCATGCAGGATCTGGAGGAACTGGGGCTGCTGGCGGCGCCGCACACTTCCGCCGGCCGGGTGCCGACCGAGCAGGGGCTGCGGCTGTTCGTGGACGGGATGATGCAGGCCGCCTCCCCCAGCGCCGAGGAGATCGCGGCGATCGAGGCGGAGGCCGCGCGTTCGGGCGCCAGCCTCGAGGATGTGCTGACGCGCACCACGGCGGCGCTGTCCGGGCTGGCACAATGCGCGGCGGTGGTGGCGGCGCCGCGTTCCGAGGCTATCATCCGCCAGCTCAACCTGGTGCCGCTCGGCCGGGGCCGGGCGCTGGCGGTGCTGGTGGGGGCGGACGGCAGCATCGAGAACCGGGTGATGGCGCTGCCCGAGGATGTGCCGCCGCAGGCGCTGGAGCAGGCGCAGAATTATGTGAACGCGCGGCTTTCTGGCCTGACGCTTGCCGATGCGGTGGAGCGGTTGCAGGCGGAAATGCTGACCGACCGGGCGGAGCTCGACCGGCTGACCGCTGGGCTGGTGGCGGAAGGGCTGGCAAGCTGGTCCAGCGACGGGGCGCGGCCGGTGCTGATCGTGCGCGGGCAGGCGCATCTCCTCGATTCGGCCGATCTCGACCGGGCGCGGGCGCTGCTGGAGGAGCTGGAGGAGAAGGCCGAGCTCGCCCGTTTGCTGGACGAGGCGCGGTCGGCGGAGGCGCTGCGCATCTTCATCGGCGCGGAAACGCGGCAGTTCGCGCTTTCCGGCTCCAGCGTGATCGCCGCCCCCTATCGCGGCGCGGACGGCCGGGTGATCGGGGTGGTGGGGGTTATCGGCCCGACGCGGTTGAACTATGCGCGCGTCGTCCCCATGGTGGATTTCACTGCAAACAGATTGTCGAGGTTGATGGCATGACAGCCGAAACGCCGGAAAACGGCGCAGAAATTTCACTGGAAGACGAACTCGCCGCCGCGCGGGCGGAAATCGTGGCGCTGGTGACCGAGCGCGACGCCGAGCGCGACCGGGCGCTGAGGATGGCCGCCGAGGCGGAGAACAC
Organism: Sandaracinobacteroides sayramensis; assembly: GCF_022014495.1. Lineage (GTDB taxonomy): Bacteria > Pseudomonadota > Alphaproteobacteria > Sphingomonadales > Sphingomonadaceae > Sandaracinobacteroides > Sandaracinobacteroides sayramense. Next base: position 346,795 of record NZ_JAKLSQ010000001.1, on the reverse strand, counting down.
CCGCCGCCGGCTGGAGCGCGACAAGGCGGATGCGGTGCAGTTCGCCGCCGCCGGTTTCGCCCGCGACATGCTGACGGTGGCCGACAATCTCGCCCGCGCGCTCGAATCGCTGCCGGCCGAGGCGGCGGACGGGCTTCGCACCGGAATCGAGGCGACCCAGCGCGAGCTGGTCTCCATCTTCGAGCGCCATGGGATCAAGCGGGTGCCGGCCGTCGGCCTGCCGCTCGACCCCAACGCGCATCAGGCGATGGTGGAAGTGGAAGCCGACGCCGAGCCGGGCACGGTGGTTTCCGAACTGCAGCCGGGGTGGACGCTGAAGGAGCGGCTGCTGCGTCCGGCGCTCGTCACCGTCGCCAAGGCCAAGAGCGAGACGGCCGCATGATCATCGCCTTGGGGCGCGCCGAAGTCGATCCGGCGCAATTGCAGGCGCTTCGGCCCGTGCTGCGGGACATCATGCGCTGCACCTTCGACGAGTCCGGCTGTCTGTCCTACAGCGCGGCCATCGAATCCGAAGGCGGTGACGGTTTCCCGGCCGTTATCACCTTCGCCGAGCGCTGGGCCAGCGAGGCCGACATGCAGTGCCATGCGGAGTCGCCGCACATGTTGGCTTTCGTCGAGAATTTCGGAGAGGCGATCTGGTCGGTCGACCTTAAGATCTACGATGCCTCGGCCGAACGATCGATGATGCTGACCGGGCCCACATTCGCGAAGCTTCCCCTGATTCCCGGCCTGAACGGCAGCAGCGCGCAATAAGCCGCAAGCGGCGGACGGCCTTTCAGCCGCACCCCTTCGGCGAGCAGCCAGGCGTCCTTCACGATTTCCGCCTGCTGCTCGATGCCGTAGCGGCTGAAGGGCTTGCCCGGCTTCAGCGGCAGATAGGAATAGTGCGCGAAGGGCGGGCGTTTCAGCAGCAGGTTCATGCCCTGCTGGTGCTGCCAGACATGCACCATCTCATGCACGAAATGCGCCCGCAGCCAGACGGATTCGGCGCTGAAGTCCGCGCTCCAGATGTCGCCATTGGGGTGGAACCACAAATGCCCGTCCGGGGCCATGGTCACCCAGGCCGGCTGCCACATCCACCATTTCAGATGGTGGATGCGGACGGGCGCGCAGTCGACGGCGTCGCCGAAGACGCGCGCGACCAGTTGCCGCTCGCCCTGTGTCAGCGCGCGGCTGCGGGAATCAGTGCTGATGCGCGGACCCCGCCGGCTTCGCGGCCGGGCTGTTGACGGCGCGCGCCTCGGCGTCGATCGTCACCTTGGCGCCCGACTGGAAGCTGAAGGTGAGCGGGATTCGGTCGCCGGGCTTCACCCCGGCGGAAAGGCCGAAGAGCATCAGGTGGCTGCCGCCCGGCGCGAACTTCAGCTCGCCCCTGGCGGGGAGGGCGAAGCTCGGCTCGGCGCGCATCTTCATCACTCCGCCCTCGTTCACCATGGAATGCAGCTCGATCCGCTCGGCCTTGGGCGAGGTGACCCCCACCAGCGCGTCGGCGGCCGCGGTGCCATGCGCCAGGAAGTAGCCGCCGGCGGGGCGTCCGGCCGCCGCCGGAAGGCGGACCCAGGCGTCCATCACATGCGGTGTCGTGTATTTTGCCTCGGAATGCTGGGCGATCGCCGGCAGGGGGCTCAAAAGAAGGGCGGAAATGGCAAGGGTGCGCAGCATGGGCATGTTTCCTGTCGCGTCGGGCTGGATCGGGTCCGGCGAACCTCTACTCTCTGGCGGTGCGTGGCTGCAACAGACGAGCTTGCCCGGCCATGAATGAAATCGAAAAGCGCGGATTCGCCATTGATGCCGGCTTTCATCCACCTATATGCCGAACGGACATGGAAGCCTTCGGGTTTCCGGACAGAATCTCAAGCGAAAGGTGCGCCGGGCGTTTTCCGGCGTGAAACAGGCAAGGACGAATATGGCGAAGGTGATCGGTATCGACCTCGGCACCACCAACAGCTGCGTGTCGGTGATGGAAGGTGCAACGCCCAAGGTTATCGAAAATGCAGAAGGCGCGCGGACCACGCCGTCGCAGGTCGCCTTTACCAAGGACGGGGAGCGGCTCGTTGGCCAGCCGGCCAAGCGCCAGGCGGTGACGAACCCGGAAAACACCGTGTTCGCGGTGAAGCGGCTGATCGGCCGGCGTTTCGACGACCCGATGACGCAGAAGGACATCGGCCTCGTCCCCTACAAGATCGTGAAGGGTGCGAACGGCGACGCCTGGGTGTCGGCCGGCGGCAAGGATTACAGCCCCTCGCAGATTTCCGCCTTCATCCTGCAGAAGATGAAGGAAACCGCCGAAAGCTATCTCGGCGAAACGGTGACGCAGGCCGTCATCACGGTTCCCGCCTATTTCAACGACGCCCAGCGCCAGGCGACGAAGGACGCCGGCAAGATCGCCGGCCTCGACGTGCTGCGCATCATCAACGAGCCGACGGCGGCCGCGCTCGCCTATGGCCTCGACAAGAACACCTCCGCGAAGACCATCGCCGTCTATGACCTTGGCGGCGGCACCTTCGACGTCTCCGTCCTCGAACTGGGCGACGGCGTGTTCGAAGTGAAGTCGACCAGCGGCGACACGTTCCTCGGCGGTGAGGATTTCGACGTGAAACTCGTCGAGTATCTGGCCGAAGGCTTCAGGAAGGACGAAGGCATCGACCTGCGCAACGACCGGCTTGCGCTGCAGCGGTTGAAGGAAGCGGCGGAAAAGGCGAAGATCGAGCTGTCCTCGTCCGCCAGCACCGAAGTGAACCTGCCCTTCATCACCGCCGACGCCACCGGGCCGAAGCACCTCGTGCGGTCGATCAGCCGCGCCGACCTCGAGAAGCTGGTGATCGACCTGATCGAGCGCACCCGCAAGCCCTGCGTCGACGCGATGAACGAAGCCGGCGTGAAGGCGAGCGAGATCGACGAGGTCGTCCTCGTGGGCGGCATGACCCGCATGCCGCGCGTGCGCGCATTCGTGAAGGACCTGTTCGGCAAGGAGCCGAACACTTCGGTGAACCCGGATGAAGTGGTCGCCATGGGCGCCGCCATCCAGGCCGGCGTGCTGCAGGGCGACGTGAAGGACGTGCTGCTGCTGGACGTGACCCCGCTTTCGCTGGGCATCGAGACGCTGGGCGGCGTCTTCACCCGCATGATCGACCGCAACACGACGATCCCCACCAAGAAGTCGCAGACGTTCAGCACCGCCGACGACAACCAGTCGGCTGTCACCATCCGCGTCTTCCAGGGCGAGCGGGAAATGGCGGCCGACAACAAGCTGCTGGGCAATTTCGACCTCGTCGGCATCCCGTCGGCCCCGCGCGGCGTGCCGCAGATCGAAGTGACCTTCGATATCGACGCCAACGGCCTCGTTTCCGTGACGGCGAAGGACAAGGGCACCGGCAAGGAGCAGCAGATCAAGATCCAGCCCTCGGGCGGCCTCAACAAGGACGATATCGAGAAGATGGTGAAGGAGGCCGAGCAATTCTCGGCCGAGGACAAGAAGCGCCGCGAGGCGGCCGAAGCGCGCAACCAGGCCGACGGGCTGGTGCACGCGACCGAGCGCCAGCTCGCCGAGCATGGCGACAAGGTGGATGCCGAGACCAAGGCTTCCATCGAGACCGCGATCGCCGATGTGAAGGCGGTTCTCGATTCCGGCGACCCGGAGCAGATCAGCCAGAAGTCGCAGGCGCTGGCGCAGGTGGCGATGAAGCTGGGCGAAGCGGTCTATGCCGCCGAGCAGGCGAAGACCGCCGAAGGCGGCGACGCCGCCGCCGAGGCGAAGCCGGCCGACGATGTGGTCGATGCCGACTTCACCGAAGTGGACGACAGCAAGAAGTGATCAAATGCGGGCCGGAGTCTGATCTCCGGCCCCTTCTTGCGAAGGCTCGTCGGGTATGTACACCGAAGTCGATTATTATGAGCTGCTGGAAGTGCAGAAGGGCTGCGACGACAGCACCCTGAAGACGGCCTACCGCAAGCTCGCCATGCGCTGGCACCCGGACAAGAATCCCGGCGACAGCGATGCGGAGGCGCGTTTCAAGGCCATCAGCGAGGCCTATGGCGTGCTGTCCGACCCGCAGAAGCGCGCCACTTACGACCGCCTCGGCCATGCCGGCGTGCGCGGCGGGGCGGGCAACGGCGCCGGCGGCAATCCGTTCGGCGATGGCGCCCCCTTCTCCGACATCTTCTCCGATATTTTCGACCAGTTCATGGGCGGCGGCGCGGCGCGCGGCCGCCGTTCCGGCCCGCAACGCGGCGCGGATCTGCGCTACGACCTTCAGGTGAGCTTCGAGGACGCCTTCCAGGGCGGCGAGGCGGACGTCGATCTGGATGTCGCGGTCACCTGCGACCATTGCGTCGGCACCGGCGGCAAGCCTGGCTCGCGGGCGCAGGCCTGCTCCACCTGCGGCGGGCGCGGACAGGTGCGCATGCAGAACGGCATGTTCATCGTCGAGCGCACCTGCCCGCAATGCCATGGCTCCGGCTCGGTCATTTCCGACCCGTGCGAGCATTGCCATGGCGAGGGCCGGGTGGAGCGGCGCAAGACGCTGAAGGTGAAGATCCCGAAGGGCGTCGACAGCGGCACGCGAATCCGCCTGGCCGGTGAGGGCGAGGCGGGGCCGCGCGGCGGCGAGGCCGGCGACCTCTACATCTTCATCCACATGAAGCCGCACCCGATCTGGAAGCGGGACGGGACGACCTTGTTCGCGCAGGTGCCGATGAGCTTCGTCGACGCGGCGCTTGGCGGCGAAATCCACATCCCCGGCCTCGACAAGCTGCCGGTGGATGTGAAGGTGCCGGCGGGCACCCAGTCCGGCCGGCAGTTCCGCGTGCGCGGGCGCGGCATGCCGACGCTGAACGGCCATGGCGCCGGCGATCTGGTGGTGCAGGTGGAGCTGGAAACGCCCACGAAATTGTCCGCGCGGCAGAAGGAACTGCTGGAGGAGTTTCGCGGAACTTCCGGGCATGAGGCCTGCCCGAAGGCTAAGGGCTTCTTCGACCGGCTGAAGGGGGCTTGGGACGAGTTGACCGATTAGATAGAGGAAGCTGCGAGCAAGACTGTCGTGCTCGATGAAAGGTGGCCTGCGGTAATGCACCCGTGTCTTGCTGTAATATTATTTGCTTCTATTGCGATGACAGTAAGTTGCGCCACTGCGTTGAAACCACAACTTCTGGTTGATGTAGAGCAGTGGGAAGGGAGTTCTTGCCGCATAATCTCTAATGGGAGGACAATTGAGCATGAGGCTGCTTTAGAGCAGTTTATACGGCTGCGTCACGATCATCGGGCTGTTCTTGTCAGTCTTTCGGATCAAGTAGAGTATAGATGCCTTAGTAGCGTGATTTTCAATTTGCAGCGAGCGGGATTTAAGGAGATTACGTTTCGAATGAATCCCGATCCCTGATTCTGGGTATGCGGATGCCGTCCGCAGCTTGTCCCGTCCCGATCAAAATCCCCACGGCGCCCCCAGCAGATACCAGCCGACCAACAAAGCCGTCCAGATCGGCACCAGCCACATCGTGTAGGGCAGCATGATGGCGATCACCGTGCCGACGCCCGCATCCTTCACATATTGCTGGCAATAGATCACCACCAGCGGGAAATAGCCCATCAGCGGCGTCACCACGTTCATCGGCGAATCCGCCACCCGATAGGCGGCGAGCACGGTCGCCGGATCGCTGCCCAGCTGGATGAACAGCGGGATGAAGATCGGCGCGAAGATCGCCCATTTCGGAATGGCGCCGGGCATGATGATGTCCAGCAGCAGGATGGCGATCACGAAACCTATGATGAGCGTGACGGAACCGAGATTCGCCGCCACCAGCGCGTCCGCCATGTTTACCGCGAGCACGGTCGCGATGTTGGTGAAGCCGAAGAAGGCCAGGAACTGGGCGATCACCAGGAACAGGAACACCAGCGGCCCCATGTTCTTGAAGGTCTTGTCGATCATGCCGATGGCCTGCGAACTGCTCTTCAGCGTGCCGGCGCCGATGCCATAGGCGACGCCGACCGACAGGAAGATGATCGCCACCAGCACGATAAGCCCCTGCATCAGCGGCGAATCGGAAATGAGGGAGCCGGTTTCCGGGTTGCGGAACACCGCCCCTTCGCCCCAGCTCAGCGCCACGATGGCGGCGAGCACCAGCAGCAGCGTCCAGCCGGCGTAGCGCAGCCCGCGCGCCTCCGCCTCGGCGCCAGGGCCTTCATCATGCGCATCCGCGGGGCCGGCGCCTTCGGAGGCGAGATGCCCGGCCTGCGCCGGATCGTAGCTGCCCAGGTGCGGCTCCACGAACTTCTCGGTGATCCAGGCGCACAGCACAGACATCAGGACCAGGCTGACGATCGAGAACCACATGGTCGCCGTCAGGTCGATCGACATATCAGGGTTCACCAGCCCGATGGCGTCGTTGGTGATTTCGGTCAGCGCGCCGTCGAGCGGGGTGATGAGGAGGTTCACCCCGAACACCGCCGACACGCCCGCGAAGGCGGCCGCGATCCCCGCCAGCGGATGCCGGCCCAGCGACATGAAGGCCAGAGCGCCAAGCGGGATCAGCACCACATAGCCGGCGTCCGCCGCGATCGACGACAGGCCGCCCAGCAGCACGATGACGAAGGTGATGAGCCGGCCCGGCGTCACCTTCACGATTTTGCGAATCAGCGCCGCCACCAGCCCGGTCTGCTCGGAGACGCCGACGCCGATCATCGCGACGAGGATCATCCCCGTCGCCGAGAAGGCCATGAAATTGTCGACCCAGCTCGTCAGCATGAAGCGCAGGCCTTCGGTGGAAAGCAGGCTTTGCACCTCCACCACGCGGCTGACGAGCTTGCCGTCGGCGTCGGTCGTCTCCAGCGTGACGGCCGAACCCAGCGCCGACAGGATGACGGAGGCGACGATGACGACGCCGATCATCACCAGGAAGATGACCGCCGGGTGGGGCACCTTGTTGCCGACCCGCTCGATCACATCGAGCAGCCGGTCCATTCCACCGCGCTTGGCTGCCGTTTCGGCCATTCCCAGGATCCCCCCTCCCAGACTTTAAACGCCTTGATGACGCCTTGTCGGCCGAACAGACCGATCCGGCGGCAAAAGGCGCTTTCTTCCACCGCCTGTCAAGCGCAGGAAGCGGTTGATTTGCGAAGGGACTTGCCCCAGCGTGCGCGCGACCGGGGGAGAGGCGTTTTGAGCGACATCACCATTGTCTTTCTGATCATCATCGGCGCGGTGATATTGTTCATACAGAACAAGCTGCCCGTGGTGATCGTGGCGCTGGCGGTGCCCTTCGCCCTCTACATGACGGGGGTGCTGAGCCTTCAGGAGGTCTTCTCGGGCTTCGGCGATCCGACGATCATCTTCATCGCCACGCTGTTCGTGGTGTCGGCCGGGCTGGAGGCGGCCGGTGTCACCGCCTGGGTGGGGCAGAAGCTGATCAAATGGGCCGGGACGGAAAGCCGCTCCCGGCTGCTGGTCTTCACCATCCTCATCGTCGCGGTGCTGACGGCGATGATCAGCGTGAACGGCGCGGTGGCGGCGCTGCTGCCGGTGGTGGTGGTGATGGCGATCCGCACCGGCACCAAGACCTCGCAACTGCTGATGCCGCTGGCCTTCGGGGCGCATTGCGGCTCGATGCTGGCCATGTCCGGCACGCCGATCTCCGTCATCACCAACGATGCGCTGATGGACGCGACGGGGGAGAGTTTCGCCTTCTTCGAATTCGCCTGGGTGGGCATCCCGCTGGTGATCGGCGGCATTCTCATCATGCTGCTGTTCGGCAAGAAGCTGCTGCCGGAAACCCAGGGGCCGTCGCTTCCCGCCGACTTCTCGCGCCACGCCAGCACGCTCTCCGAACAATATCGGCTGGAGGGGCAGTTCTTCCGGCTGAAGCTGCGCGAGGAATCGCCGCTCGTCGGCACGGCCGCCCGCAACCTCGACCTCGCCGGCTTTCCGGGCCTGAAGGTGGTGCGGCTGAAGGACGCCGAAGGCGCGCCCATGGCGGCGGAAGCGCCGCTGCTGCCGGGCCAGTCCATCATCCTTTCCGGTCCGGCGGAAACGGTCGCGGCGCTGGCGGGCGCCAAGGGTCTCGCCTTCATCGGTGCCGGCGCCAGCGAGGATGTGGAGATCGACGACAAGCCGGGGATCGAGGAAGCCTTCTTCAACCGCGCCTCCGGCCTCGCCGAGGTGGTGGTGCCGCCGCGCTCCCGGCTGGTAGGGGAGATGGCTTTCCCCGGCATGACGGCGGGCGACGGGGAACTGGTGGTGCTGGCCATCCATCGCGGCGGCGAGGCGCTGCCGCCCGGCGCGCAGAAGCTGGCGGCGGGCGACACGATTCTGGTGCAGGGAAGCTGGGCGGCGCTCGACCGGCATCTGGCCGACCCGGCGGTGCTGGTGGTGGATTCGCCCGAGGTGGTGCGCAAGCAGGCGGTGCCCTTCGGCCTTGGCGCCAAGGCGGCGATCATCATCCTGCTGGCGATGGTGGCGATGCTGGCCTTCGATCTGGTGCAGCCGGCGATCGCCGGCCTGATCGCCGCGACGGCGGTGATCCTCACCGGGCTCTTGAAGGTGGAGGAATCCTATCGCGCCATCAACTGGACGACGATCATCCTGGTGGGGGCGATGATGCCGCTGTCCACCGCCATGTTCCAGACGGGCGCGGCGCAGATGCTGGCCGACAATCTGGTGCTGGTGCTGGGCGACGCCGGGCCGACGGCGCTGCTCGCCGGCCTGTTCCTGATTTCCGCGGTGCTCGGGCAGGTGATTTCCAACACCGCGACCGCGCTCATCGTCATCCCCATCGCCGTGCTGGCGGCCAGGGGGCTGGACGTGAACGTCACCCCGGTGCTGATGAGCGTGAACGTCGCCTGCGCGGCGGCCTTCCTGACGCCGATCGCCACCCCGGTGAACCTGATGGTGATGGGGCCGGGCGGCTACAAGTTCACCGATTACTGGAAGCTGGGCGGGCTGATGATGATCCTGTTCTTCCTCGTCAGCGTCTTCTGGGTGCCGGTGGTCTGGCCTTTCTGAGGCCAAGCCGAAGCTTCACGGCCCGGCCGGCCCCCATCGCGCGGGGTCGATGCTATGCTTCAGGAAGTCGATGAAGGCGCAAACCGCCGGCGGCACGCTGGCGGCTTTCGGATGCAGCGCGAAGATGCCGAGATCGCCCGGCCCCTCCCAGCCCGGGAGGACGGGCAGCAGTTCCCCGGCCGCGAGCTGATCGCCCACGTCCCAGATGGAGCGAAGGGCGATTCCCGCCCCGGTGATCGCCAGCTCGCGCACCATTTCGCTGGAGTTGGTCTGCACATGGCTGCGCCCGTCCACCAGCCGCTGCTGGCGGCCGTTCACCAAGCGCCAGGGCAACTGGCCGTCCGCCGCCAGCAGGCGATGCTGCGCCAATTCGCCCAGGTTCCCGGGTGCGCCGTGCCGCTTCAGATAGGTGGGGCTGGCGCAGAGGATCCGGCGGTTGCCGCCCAGCCGATGCGCTTCCAGCCCGGCGGGCGGATCGGCGGTGATTCGAATGGCGAGGTCGACCCGGTCGGCGATGAGGTCGACGTTGAGGTCCGACAGGTCCAGCCTGAGTTCCACATCCGGGCAGGCGCTGAGGAAGCGGTGCAGATGCGGCGCGACATGCAGCCGCCCGAACGAGGTCGGTGCGGACACGCGCAGAGGCCCGCGCGGGGTGTCGCGGATTCCGGTCAGCCGGCTTTCCGCTTCGCGGATGGACTGGAGGATGGTGAGGAGATCGGCGTGAAACCGCTCTCCGGCGGTGGTCAGCGCCAGCTTGCGCGTAGTGCGGTGGATCAGGCGGACGCCGAGGCGCGCCTCCAGCCGGGCGATCCGCTTGGAAACCATGGCGGGGGAAATGCGCAGCGCTCGGCCAGCGGCGGAGAGGCTTCCGGCCGCCACGACCGCCGCCAGCAGTTCATAATCCGGGTCCATCATCTTTTCCTGATAAGAAAAGCTGTTTCGAATTTTATGCGCCTACCGCAACGACTGCCGGCGGTCTATCGAAGCCGCATGGAATTGCCGGCGGCGCCGGTTTGAAAGGATGATGGGCATGGCCGGGACTTTCGCGGATCGCAGCGGGCTGAAGGTGGCGGCGGCGCTGGCCGATTTCCTCGAGCAGCGGGCGCTTCCCGGAACGGGGATCGCGGTAGAGCGCTTCTGGGAGGGCGTTGCCGACATCTACGCCCGCTTCGCGCCGGAAAATGCCGCGCTGCTGGCGGAGCGCGATTCAATCCAGGCAAAGATCGACGCCTGGCACCAGGCGCGGGCCGGGCAGCCGGTCGATCAGGCCGAGTATCAGGCCTTCCTTCGCGAAATCGGCTATCTGGTGCCGGAACCCGCGCCGTTCGAAGTCGCCCCGCGCAATGTGGACGCGGAAGTGGCGACTCTGGCGGGACCGCAACTGGTGGTGCCGATCCTGAACGCCCGCTTCCTGCTGAACGCGGCGAACGCCCGCTGGGGCAGCCTCTACGATGCGCTTTACGGCACTGACGCCATTCCCGGCGAAGCGGCGGGCAAGGGCTATGATCCGGTTCGCGGCGAACAGGTGATTGGCTGGGCCAAAGATTTTCTCGACCGGGCGGTGCCGCTGGCCAGCGGCAAATGGGCGGACTGGGCCGGCGGAGAGCCGGTGCTGGCCGAGCCTTCGCAACTGGTGGCGCGGTCCGGCGACAATCTGCTGCTGCGCCACAACGGCCTGCACATCGAACTGGTGATCGACCGCGCGCACCCGATCGGCAAGGACGACCCGGCGGGGCTGGCGGACGTGGTGCTGGAATCGGCGCTGACCACGATCGCCGACCTGGAGGATTCGGTGGCTGCAGTGGACGCCGAGGACAAGGTGCTGGCCTATTCCAACTGGCTGGGCCTGATGCAGGGCGACTTGCAGGAAAGCTTCGATAAGGGCGGGCGCATCGTCACCCGTGCGCTGGAGGCCGACCGGCGCTACACCGCGCTTGATGGCACGGAACTGGTCCTGCCCGGCCGCAGCCTGCTGTTCGTGCGCAACGTCGGGCATCTGATGACGACATCCGCCGTGCGGCTGGCGGACGGCTCGCAGGCGCCCGAGGGGATATTGGACGGGATCGTCACCAGCCTGATCGCGCTGCACGATCTGCAAGGCCGGGGCCGGTTCCGCAACAGCCGCGCCGGCTCCGTCTACATCGTCAAGCCGAAGATGCACGGGCCGGCCGAAGCCGCCTTCACCAACCGCCTGTTCGACGCCATCGAGGATCTGCTGGGGCTGGAGCGACACACGATCAAGGTGGGCGTGATGGACGAGGAGCGGCGCACCTCCGCGAACCTCGCCGCCTGCATAGAGGCGGTGAAGGGTCGTATCGTCTTCATCAACACCGGCTTCCTGGACCGCACCGGGGACGAGATGCACACCTCGATGCGGGCCGGCGCCATGCTGCGCAAGGGCGACATGAAGGCGAGCGACTGGATCGCCGCCTATGAGGATCGCAACGTGCAGATCGGGCTTGCCTGCGGGCTTTCCGGCAAGGCGCAGATCGGCAAGGGCATGTGGGCTGCGCCCGACAAGATGGCGGACATGCTGGCGCAGAAGCAGGGCCATCCGAAAAGCGGCGCCAACACCGCCTGGGTGCCGAGCCCGACGGCGGCGACGCTGCACGCCACCCATTATCACGCCATCGACGTCTTCGCGCGGCAGGCCGAGCGCGCCGCCGAGCCGGTGGCGCCGCTGGAAAAGCTGCTGAGCATCCCGCTGGCCGAAGGCCGCAACTGGTCTCCCGACGAAATCCGCGAGGAGCTGGAGAATAACGCGCAGGGCATCCTCGGCTATGTGGTGCGCTGGGTGGACCAGGGCGTTGGCTGCTCGAAGGTGCCGGACATCCATGACATCGGCCTGATGGAGGACCGCGCCACGCTGCGCATTTCCTCGCAGCATATGGCGAACTGGCTGCTGCACGGCGTAGTGACCGAGGCCGAGGTGGAAGCGGCGCTGGCGAAGATGGCGGCGAAGGTCGACGCGCAAAACGCCGGCGACTCGCTCTATCGCCCGATGGCCGGCGATCCGCAGGGCAGCCTGGCCTTCCAGGCGGCGCGGGCGCTGGTGCTGGAAGGGGTGCGGCAGCCCAATGGCTACACCGAGCCCTTGCTGCACAAATTCCGCGCGGAAGCGAAGCAGCGGGGCTGAGGTTTCGGCTGGATAGGCCCTCCTCCCGAAGGCGGAGGGCCGACGGCCTTCACTCCGCCGCTTCAGCGTCCACGCCGGCGGGCGGCATGTTGTGGCCCAGCAGGCGCAGCACGTCGGCGGCGCATTCCACCACATTCGATCCCGGGCCATAGATGCCCTGCACGCCGGCTTCGCGCAGATAGTCGTAATCCTGCGGCGGGATGACTCCGCCGGCGATCACCTTGATGTCGTTGCGGCCGGCAGCCTTCAGGCCTCGGATCAGCTCGGGGATCAGCGTCTTGTGACCGGCCGCCAGCGAGGAGGCGCCGACGACGTCGACTCCGCTTTCCAGCGCCAGCACGATGGTTTCCTCCGGCGTCTGGAACAGTGGGCCGGAGACGACGTCGAAGCCCATGTCGCCAAAGGCCGAGGCGATGATGTTGGCGCCGCGGTCGTGCCCGTCCTGCCCCATCTTCGCCACCAGCAGCTTCGGCTTGCGGCCAAGGCGGCGCTCCACGGCCTTCACGCCGTCCAGCACCTGATGCCAGCGGCTGTCGTCCTTGTAGGGCGCAGCATAGACGCCCTTCACCGGGGTAGGGACGGTGCCGTAGCGGTCGAAGCTTTCTTCCATGGCCGACGAGATTTCGCCGAGCGTGGCGCGGGCGCGCGCGGCCTCCACCGCCAGCGCCAGCAGATTGTTCTCCAGCGTGGCGGGGGCCGCCGCGCCCTTGCGCAGCGCCTCGAGCGCGGCCTGGCAGGCGGCTTCGTCGCGGCTGGCCTTCACCTGGTTGATTCGGGCGATCTGCGCTTCGCGGACCTTCGTGTTGTCCACTTCCAGCGTTTCCAGCAGATCTTCGTTCGCCAGCCGGTATTTGTTGACGCCGACGATCACATCGTCGCCCCGGTCGACGCGCGCCTGCCGCGCGGCGGCGGCTTCCTCGATCATCGCCTTGGGCCAGCCGGCCGCCACGGCCTTCGCCATGCCGCCTTCGGCCTCGACCCGCTCGATGATCTCCCACGCCTTGTCGACCAGTTCCTGCGTCAGCGCCTCCACATAATAGGAGCCGCCCAGCGGGTCGACGACCTTCGTCATCCCGGTTTCCTCCTGGATGACGATCTGCGTGTTGCGGGCGATGCGGGCGGAGAAGTCGGTCGGCAGGGCGATGGCCTCGTCGAGCGCGTTGGTGTGCAGCGACTGGGTGCCGCCCAGCATCGCCGCCATCGCCTCGATCGTGGTGCGGATGACGTTGTTGTAGGGGTCCTGCTCGGTCAGCGACACGCCCGAGGTCTGGCAGTGCGTGCGCAGCATTTTCGAGCGCTCGTCCTGCGCGCCGAGCCGCGTCATCACCCGGTGCCACAGCACGCGGGCGGCCCGCAGCTTCGCCACTTCCATGAAGAAGTTCATGCCGATGGCGAAGAAGAACGACAGGCGGCCGGCGAACTTGTCGATGTCGAGGCCGGAAGCGACGCCGTAGCGCACATATTCGGCGCCGTCGGCGATGGTGAAGGCCAGTTCCTGCACCTGCGTCGCCCCGGCTTCCTGCATATGGTAGCCGGATATGGAGATGGAGTTGAACTTCGGCATCTCCCGGCTGGTGTAGCCGAAGATGTCGGAGATGATGCGCATCGAAGGTTCGGGCGGGTAGATATAGGTGTTCCGAACCATGAACTCTTTCAGGATGTCGTTCTGGATGGTGCCGTCCAGCAGCTTCCTGTCGACGCCCTGCTCCTCGCCGGCGACGATGAAGAAGGCGAGGATGGGGATGACGGCGCCGTTCATCGTCATGGAAACCGACATCTGGTCGAGCGGGATGCCGTCGAACAGGATCTTCATATCCTCGACGCTGTCGATAGCGACGCCGGCCTTGCCGACATCGCCCACCACGCGCGGGTGATCGGAATCGTAGCCGCGATGGGTGGCGAGGTCGAAGGCGACGGAAAGCCCCTTCTGCCCGGCCGCGAGGTTGCGGCGGTAGAAGGCGTTCGACTCCTCGGCGGTGGAGAAGCCGGCATATTGGCGGATGGTCCAGGGGCGGCCGGCATACATGCTGGCGCGCACGCCGCGGGTGAACGGGGCGAAGCCGGGCAGGCCGGGATCGGTCGTGACATCCTCGGGCGTGTAGAGCGGCTTCACCGCGATGCCTTCGGGCGTCTGCCAGATGAGGTCCTTGCCCTTCACCTCTTTCGCCGCCAGCTTTTGCCAATCCTGCAATTCGGGCCCATTCTGCAATTCGGGCCCATTCTGCAATTCGGGTTTGTCCGCCATGGTTGCTGAACCTCCAGTCGCGAGCGGGAATGACCCTTCGCGCGCGGGCATGTCAATCAGGCTTTGGGCGCAGGATGCGACATGGCGGGGTGGATGGCCGGGCGCGGCGTCCCGGCCGGCCGGCGTCAGTCCACCATCTCGGCGACCAGCCGGCGGAGTTCGATGCGGCTCAGAAGCGGCGGATTCGCCTTGCGGGTCAGATTGATAAGGGTGTTGCGCCGTTGTCCGGCAGTGGCCGGGCGGCTTGTTTCGAAAGACATGAAATATCCATTAGAGGCGCTTCGCGGCGCCTTTTCCTTGTTTGTGAAAAATCGCCCTGAGGGCAGAATTGCCCGGGCGCTCGATCCGCCAGAATCACCGGAATGCGATTCAGCGGTTCCCATGCATATGGGTGTTGGTCTGCCATGAGACAAGGGGTGCTGGCCTTGCCCGGCTTGCGCCGCTAGTTTCGCCGCATGCGTCCCCAGCCTTTTCTCGCCGCCCTCCTGCTTTCGCTCGCGGCCTGCGGCCAGGTGCAGGAGACGGTCGATGCCGCCCCGGTCGCCGCCGGTCTGGTTGCCCGCACGCTCTGCACGGCGGTGTTCCTGCAAGGGCGGACGGAGGAGGATGTCCGCCTCTATGAACTGGGGCCGAAGCTGGACAAGCGGCTGGGCGACTTCAAGGCCGACATCGACCGGCAGAAAGGCGAAGTCTCGGCCGGCCCGCTGGGGCTGGCCTTCATGACGGCGGGGCACAAGCCGGGGCTGGGCTGTGCCGTCGGCCGCCCCGGCGACGGCGCCGGGCGGCCGTTGACGCTGACGCCCGACCCGCGCCCCTGGCCGCAGGGGGATTCGCTTTCGCCGCCTCCCGCCAAGGCTGTCCCAGGCAAAGCCATCGACGCCAAGGGGCTGGATCTGGCGATCGCCGACGCCTTCAAGCAGGGCGCCTATGGCAATCCGGAGGTGGATCCCGTCACCCGATCCATCGTCATCGTGCATGAGGGGCGGCTGATCCGCTCGGTGCATGCGCGCGGTTTCCACGCGATGACGCCGCAATATTCCGCCTCGATGGCGAAGACGGTCTCGGCGGCGCTGGTCGGGATATTGGCGGCCGAAGGCAAGATTTCGCCGGGCGACAAGGGGCTGCTGCCGGAATGGACGGCGAACGCCGGCGACCCGCGCGCCGGGATCAGCGTCGACAATCTGCTGAACATGGAATCCGGCCTCGACTTCAACGAGGATTATGGCGCCGGCGGCGACCCGGCGCGGATGCTCTATGCCGAGAATTCGGCGGCGCTGTTCGCAGCCGGCAAGCCGCGCCGCGAGGCGCCCGGCAGCCGCTTCTATTATTCCAGCGGCGACACCAACATCCTGATGCGGGTGGCGCGGCTGAAGTCCGGTCTTTCCGAGCAGGCTTGGAACCAGTTCCCCCGCGCCGCGCTGTTCCAGCCGATGGGCCTGCGCACCGCCGTGTTCGAGCAGGATGCGGAAGGGGATTTCATCGGCTCCACCTTCCTCTTCATGGGCGCCCATGACTGGGCGCGTTTCGGGCTGATGCTGGCGGACGGCGGGCAGTTCCACGATCGGCAGATCCTGCCGGCCGAATGGGTGGAGCGCATGTCCACCCCGACCGCGCTTTCCGGAGGCCGTTACAGCACCCAGACATGGTTCCGGGGCGGTGTTCCGGGGCAGAAGGGGAAGACTCTGGAACTGGCCGGTTTCGGCGGCCAATATGTGACCATCGTGCCGGAAACCCGCACGGTCATCGTCCGCCTCGGCTTCCAACCCGACCGTTCCGCCTGGGATCAGCAGCGTTTCCTAAAGCGGGTGTTCGAAGCGCTGCATGTCGAGGCGCCGGCGGAAAACCGCGCCGACTGACCGGCGCTCAATCGAAGGTCAGGTCGCCCCACTCCGGTTCCAGAAGATAGCCCGAGATGTCCACCTGGTCGAGCGACGCGGGGGACCATCTGGGGGAGCGGTCCTTGTCGATCAGTTGCGCGCGCACGCCTTCATAGAAGTCATGGCCGCCGCGAATGGCGGAGACCATGCGATATTCCAGTTTCAGCGCCTGCTCGATGGTGGCGCCCTCGGCTTCGCGCAGGCCGTGCAGGGTGAGCTTCAGCGAGGTGGGCGACAGGGTGCGGATGATCCGCGCCTGCTCCTGCGCCCAGTCGTCGCCATCGTCCAGCAGCGAGAGGATGTCCTCCACCTGATCCTGCGCGAAGAGATAGTCGATGCCGTCGCGCAAGGCAGGAAGCGTCAGTTCGCCGGGATCGGTGTCGAAGGTCGCCAGCACTTCGGCGACCGATTCATGGCTGTGCGCCAGCCGTTCCTTCAGCGTCGGGATCTCGGCCGAGGGCGTGTAATGGGTGCAATAGCCGATCGCCACGCAGTCGCCGCCCTTCACCCGCGCGCCCGTAAGCCCGGCCCAGGTGCCGAACTCTCCGGGGAAGCGCGCAAGGGCATGGGTGCCGCCGACGTCGGGGATCAGGCCGATGCCGGTTTCCGGCATGGCGAACAGCGTCTTTTCGGTTGCCACGCGGAAGGGCGCGTGCACGGAAATGCCCACGCCGCCGCCCATGCTGATCCCGTCCACCAGCGCCACATAGGGCTTGGGATAATGGGCGATCGCCTGGTTCATGCGGTATTCGTCGTGGAAGAAGCCCTGCCATTCGTCGCTGCCCATGCGGCCCGCGGTGTGCAGGCCGACGACATCGCCGCCGGCGCAGAAGGCACGGCCGCCGGCGCCTTCCACCACCACGGCCTGCACTTCGTCGTCCAGAATCCAGTCCATCAGCTGGCGGTGCAGCGACACGCACATGGAGCGGTTGAGGGCGTTCAGCGCCTGCGGCCGGTTGAGCGTCACCAGGCCGATCCGGCCCTCGCGGGAAAACAGGATTTCGTCGCTCATGCCTCGGTCTCCGCTCCATTTCCGGCGAACAGGCCGGGGCCTTCCACCTCCACCAAAACGCAACTGGTCGTCAACCGCGCCAGCAGCTTGCCCGTCTCGTCCAGCATGTCGGCCTCGGCGAAGCTGATGCTGCGGCCCATCTTCAGCACCCGGCCTTCGAAGACATAGCTGCCGCCCAGCCGAGCGGGCGCGAAGAAGCTCACCTTGAACTCGATGGTGGGCACGCCCACCCGGCGCCCCGCTTTCGCGATCACCGCCGTCGCCGCCGCGTCGTCGAGCGCGGTGGTGATGATCCCGCCCTGCAGATTGCCCATCGGGTTGCAGAATTCGGGCTTCGCCAGCATCCGGTAGCGGGTGGTGCCGGCCGACTGGCTGACCGCTTCGAGTTCCAGCCCCAGAAGCGCTGTAGTCGGGGCCTTTCGCCCGCGCATCCGTTCCAGCAATTCCGCGTCGGTCAACGCCATCAAAGCCCCTCCAGCCTTGTCAGGCCGAAGCCCTGGAGCGCGGGGCGCAGCGCGTCCAGCCCTTGCACGCCGCCCGTGAAGATCGCGCGACCCTCGGGCTTGGGGCTATCCCAGCGCACGCCTTGCAGCAAATGCGCCGCGCGCCGGGCGATGCCATCGGCGCCGTGGATGAAACGCAAAGGGCGGGGCGCGGCGCGGCGGAGTTCGTCTTCCACCAACGGAAAATGCGTGCAGGCCAGCACCACCATGTCCAGACGGTCGCCGCCGGCTTGTGCCAGCAACCCGTCCAGCGCTTGCGAATAGACGGCTGGATCGACCGCTTCGCCCCTCAGCTTCGCCTCGGCCGCTTGTACCAGCGATGGTGCCCCATGTTTCAACACCCGACAGCCGCTGGCGAAGCGCGACGAGAGATCCGCCACATAAGGCTGACGCACGGTCGCTTCCGTTCCCAGCACGCCGATCACATGGGTTTCGCTCTGCTCGGCGGCGGGCTTGATCGCCGGCACAGTGCCCACCACCGGCACGTCCAGCACCGGGCGCACATAACCGAGCGCGATGGTGGAGGCGGTGTTGCAGGCGATGACGACGAGGGAGGGGCGGATGCGCTCTGCCAGCCGCCCCAAAAGCCCCGCCACCCGGGCAGAGACCTCTGCCTCCCCCTTGATGCCATAGGGAAAACCGGCGGAGTCGGCGCAATAGACGAGCGGCGCATCCGGCAACCGCGTCGCCACGGCGGACAGGATCGAAAGCCCGCCCACACCGGAATCTAGGAACAGGATCGGGCCGGGCTGCATACCGGCATGCGATAACGCGCCGGGCGAAGGAGGCAAGTTTTTTGCGGCCGGGGTCGGCGCGTTGCGAGCCGGACCGCCAGCCGCTAGCAAGCTTTGCATGAGCTACGTCTATCTCGGCATCGCCATTCTGGCCGAAGTGATCGCCACTTCGTTCCTGAAGCAGTCGGACGGTTTCACGAGGCCGCTGCCGACGGTGGTGACCGCCGTCGGCTATGGGGTCGCCTTCTATTTCCTGTCGCTCTCGCTGCGCGAAATCCCCACGGGAATCGCCTACGCCATCTGGTCGGGTGTCGGCATCGTGCTGATCGCCACCATCGCCTGGGCGCTGCAGGGCCAGAAGCTGGACTTGCCCGCCATGCTCGGCATGGCGCTGATCGTGGCGGGCGTCCTCGTCATGAACCTTTTTTCCAGAACCACCGGGCACTGATCGCCCGGCGGTTCCTGCGTCAGACGATGCGCTGCTTCACATAGCGGCCCGGCGCATCCTCGATCGCCGGGAAGCCCTTGGCCTTCCCCGGCACCCGCGCCTTCACCTTCGGGCCGGAGCGCGGCGCGATCCAGTCGATCCAGTCGGGCCACCAGCTTCCCTTCACCTCGGTGGCCTGCGAGATGAACTCTTCCAGTGTCGGCGGAGTGTGGGTGCCGGCCGGCAGCACCCAGTGCTGATATTTCCCGGAAGCGGGCGGGTTCACCACGCCTGCGATATGGCCGGAGCCGGCCAGCGCGAAACGAAGCTCGCCGGAAAAGGCCTTTGTCAGCTTGAAGCAGCTTGTGAGCGGCGCGATATGATCGTCTTTCCCGGCCTGGACATAGGCCGGCGTCGCCACCTGCTTCAGGTCGATCGGCACGCCCTGCACGGAAATCCCGCCCGGCCGGGCCAGCAGATTGTCGCGGTAGAGCCCGCCCAGATATTCCTTCATGAAGCGGCCGGGCACATTCGTCGGGTCGCTGTTCCAGTAGAGCAGGTCGAAGGGGGTATATTCCTTTCCCTTCAGATAGTTGTTGACGACATAGCCCCACAGCAGGTCGGTCGGCCGCAGCATGTTGAAGGTGGTGGAAAGCCAGCGCCCGTCCAGATAGCCCTTGTCCTTCGCCAGTTCGTTCACCGTCTCCAGCATGGCGGGCGTCACGAAGTTCAAAAGGTCCCCCGCCTCGGTGAAATCCACCTGCGCGGTGAAGAAGGTGGCGCTGCGCACCTTCTCCGCCTGCCCGGTCGCCGCCATATAGGCGAGCGTCGCCGCCAGCACCGTGCCGGCGACGCAATAGCCGATCGCGTGCGTCGCCGGCGCCCCGGTCGCCTCCAGCACCAGGTCGATCGCCTTCAGCTCGCCTTCGAGCACATAATCCTCTAGACCATGGTCCTTCAGCGCTTCCGACCCCTGCGCCCAGGAAATCACGAACACCGTCAGCCCCTGCTCCACCGCCCAGCGGATGAAGCTCTTCTCCGGGGTGAGATCGAGGATGTAGAATTTGTTGATCCAGGGCGGGAAGATCAGCAGCGGGATCTCATGCACCTGCTTCGTAGCCGGCGCATATTGGATGAGCTGGAACAGCGGCCCTTCATAGACGACCTTGCCTTCGCTCGCCGCCACATTGCGCCCGACTTCGAAGGCGCTTTCGTCCGTCATCGTCAGCTTGCCGCGCTTCAGATCCTCCAGCATGTGCGACAGGCCGGAGAGCAGGCTCTCGCCGTTGCTCGCCTGCGCTTCCGCCAGCACTTCCGGGTTCAGCGCGGCGAAATTGGCCGGGCTCATCGCGTCCACGAACTGCTTCGCCTGGAAGGAGAGCTTGCGGCGCTCCTCCTCGGGCAGGCCTTCGAAGACGCCAAGCCCTTCCGAGACATAGTGGCTGGCCAGAAGATAGCTGCGCCGCACGAGGTCGAAGATCGGGGCGGCTTCCCATGCCTCGCCGGCGAAGCGTCTGTCCTTGCCGGTGGCGGTATCGGGGATGGCGTCGGGCCGCCCGGTCAGCATGCCGGCCCAGAGCAGCATGGAATCCGCCCAGTAGTCGCCCGTCAGCTTCAGGAGCTTTTCCGTGTCGGCGGTGGCCCAGGCGCGGCTCCAGTCCGCCCAGAGGCTGGTGAACTGCTCCATCTGCGTCAGCGCCTCGCCGGTGCGGGCGCCGGTCTTCATCCCCTCGCCCGTCCAGAACTCCATCATCATCTGCTGCGCGCGCCCGGAAACCTCCGTCAGGCGCTCGAACGCCTCGACGGCGTCGGGGGTGGCGTCGCCCTCCGCCTTGGAATTGCCCATCATGCTCTCCCTACCAGGGTTCAAGGTTTGGCCGCCGCCGCCGCCCGGTTCAAGCGGAAACTGACGGGCGCGGCAGCCCGGTCGCAAAAGCCGCCGGACCGCGCCCACGCCGGCGATTTCCCTTCAATAAGGGTGTCTTGGCGAATCCGTTGCCTGTGCTACTATGCCATGTCGGCCCGACCAGAGTCGGCGCTGGCCGGTGGCGCGGGAAAGCGGCATCGTCTCCGCATAACGGGAGCAAGTTGATGAGCAAGTTTGCAATGGGGGTTGTGGCCAGCTTCGGTCTGGCTTTCGCGGTTTCGGCCAGTGCGCAAACGTCTGCGCCCGCTGCTCCGGTTCATGCCGATTCGGGCCTGCCCTTCTGCTCGGCCAAGGTGAAGGACCGCTGCGTGCAGAGGGTCGACCTGAAGCGCGAAGGCAAGTCGGCCGCCACCAAGGCAGCCAACTGACATCCGGCTCCGGGGCCGGATGCCCCGGGTCGCCGCATCCTCCTGGAGGAACGAAACAGGCGGGCCGGGGAAACCGGCTCGCCTTTTTCGTCTTGGTGGGCCATGGCTGGCCTTCGGAGACTCTCCGGGGCGATCCGCGCCCGATCCAGAATGGACTGTTCGAATGACCGAGGAATTCTACCGCATCCGCCGCCTGCCGCCCTATGTGATCGCCGAAGTGAACGCGATGCGCGCGGCAGCCCGGGGCGGCGGGGAGGACATCATCGACCTCGGCATGGGCAATCCCGATCTTCCGCCGCCGCCGCATGTGATCGAGAAGCTCTGCGAAGTGGCGATGAAGCCGGACGCGCACGGCTACTCCGCCTCCAGGGGCATTCCCGGCCTGCGCCGGGCGCAGGCCAATTATTATGCCCGCCGCTTCGGGGTGGAGGTCGACCCGGAAACGGAAGTCGTGGTCACCATGGGCTCGAAGGAAGGGCTGGCGAGCCTCGCCACCGCCATCACCGCACCGGGCGACGTGATCCTGGCGCCCAACCCCAGCTATCCCATCCACACCTTCGGCTTCATCATCGCCGGCGCCACCATCCGCGCCGTTCCGACGACTCCCGACGAGGCCTATTTCGCCAGCCTGGAACGGGCGATGAAGTTCACCGTGCCCCGGCCTTCGGTGCTGGTGGTCAACTACCCCTCCAACCCGACGGCGGAGACGGTGGAGCTGCCCTTCTACGAGCGACTGGTGGAATGGGCCCGCGCGAACAATGTCTGGATCCTCTCCGACCTCGCCTATTCCGAGCTCTATTTCGACGGCAAGCCCACGCCTTCGATCCTGCAGGTGAAGGGGGCGAAGGATGTGGCGGTGGAATTCACCTCACTTTCCAAGACCTATTCCATGGCCGGCTGGCGCATCGGCTTCGCGGTCGGCAACAAGAAGCTGATCGCGGCGATGACCCGGGTGAAAAGCTATCTGGATTATGGCGCCTTCACCCCGATCCAGGCGGCGGCCTGCGCGGCGCTCAACGGCCCGCAGGACATCGTCGAGCAGAACCGCCAACTTTACCACAAGCGCCGCGACGTGCTGGTGGAAAGCTTCGGCCGCGCCGGCTGGGAGATTCCCAGCCCCCGCGCTTCGATGTTCGCCTGGGCGCCGCTGCCGCCGGCGGTGGCGCATCTGGGCAGCCTGGAGTTTTCCAAGCAGCTCCTCACCCATGCCGGGGTCGCGGTGGCGCCGGGCGTCGGCTATGGCGAGGAAGGCGAGGGTTTCGTGCGCATCGCCATGGTGGAAAATGAGCAGCGCCTGCGGCAGGCGGCGCGCAACGTGCGCAAATATCTCCAGTCCATGGGCGTGAACACGCCGGGCCGGGCCAGCGCCTGACCGCCGCCCGCATGCCTGCCGACCGGAAAGCCAAGGGCAAGGCCCGCTTCCTGCCGTCGCGCCGCGGTTTCCTGATCGGAACCGGGGCGGCGCTGGGGCTGGTGGTGGGCTACGCCTTGTGGCCGCGCAGCTACCCCAACGCCTGGACGGCGGGGGAGGGCGAACTTCTGCTGGGGCCATGGGTGAAGATCGGCCCGGACGGGCGGGTGACGGTGCCGGTGCCGCAGGCGGAAGCGGGGCAGGGTGTGATGTCCGGTTTTGCGCAGATCGTGGCCGACGAGCTTGGCGCCGACTGGCGGATGATGGCGGTGGAATCCGCGCCCTGGCATCCGGCCTATGCCAATATCGGGCTGGCCCGCACGGAAGCCGCCGGGCTTCCGGGCCTCGTCCGGGGCCTTGCCGCCCGCACCGGCGAGGAAGCGATCCAGCGGCTGAACCTGCATGTCACCGCCGGCAGCACCTCCATCAGCAGCTACCATGACGCGCTCCGCCGCGCCGCCGCCGAAGCCCGGCAGCGGCTGGTGATGGCGGCGGCGAAGGCGTGGGGCGTGGCGGCCGGCGAGCTGGACACGCGGAACGGCCAGATCGTCTACAAGGCGAACCGCATGGCCTTCGCAGAGGCGGTGAAGCTGGTCGACCCTGAAGTGCAGCCGTCGTCGGTCGCCCTGCGGGCGGAAAAGGCCCGGCCTCTGGCGGGGAAGGCGCTGCCCCGCCTGGACCTGCCACCCAAGGTGGACGGCAGCGCCCGTTTCGGCGCGGACGTGCGCCTGCCGGGAATGGTCTATGCCGCGATCCGCCACGGCCCCGTTGCCGGCAAGCTCGCCAGCGCTTCCGCGCCCGAAGGCGTGACGCTGGTGAAGGGGCCGAACTGGGTGGCCACGATCGGCCCCACCAACTGGGAGGCCCGGCGGGCGCTGAAGCAGGTGAAGGCCAGTTTCGCGGTGGAAGGCCGCAAGGCCGGCCCATGGATCGGCGAAGCCTTGCAGGCCGCGGTGCGCGGAAGCGACGGCGAAAAAGTTGCCGGACATGGCGATGTGGAGGCCCCGCTCGCCGCCGGCACGGGCGTGGTGACGGCGGAATACAGCCTGCCCTTCCTGGCGCATGCCTGCACCGAGCCGATGACCGCGACGGCGCGCCTCGTCGGCGGGCGGGCCGAGCTTTGGGGGCCGACGGAATCGCTGACCCTTGCCCATTGGAATGTGGCGGCGGCGCTGGGGCTGGAGGCGGAGCAGGTCACCGTCTACCCGACCCTGCTGGGCGGCGGCTTCGGCCGCCGGCTGGAATCGGACGCCATAGTGGAGGCCGCCCTCATCGCAAAGGCGATCGGCAAGCCGGTGCAACTGACCTGGAGCCGCGCCGAAGACCTCGCTTCCGGCCCGTTCCGCCCGCCCGTCGTGGCGCGGATGCGCGGGCTTCCCGGCACGGGTGCGGCGCTTGCCGCCTGGGACGGGCGGGTGGCGACACCGGCCTTCGGCGGCAACTTCCTCCGCCGCAACGCGCCGCGCCTGGCGCCGGATGCAGACTCCCCGAACGCGCGGGACATAGAAGGCCTGAACCGCATCCCCTATGCGACGGACGCCTTCCGCGCCGTGCATGTGCCGGTGGAGCAGCCGGTGCCGCTCGGCTATTGGCGGGGCGCCGCCAACAGCTTCTCTGGCTTCGTGGTGGAAAGCTTCCTCGACGAACTGGCGGAGGCGGCGAATGCCGACCCGCTCGCCTTCCGGCTGAAGCTGCTGGCGGACAAGCCGCGCCATCGGAAAGTGTTGAACGCCGCCGCCGAAGCCGGCGATTGGGCCGAGCCCGCCCCGAAGGGTTTCGCGCGCGGGCTGGCGCTGCACGAAAGCGCCGGCTCCATTGCCGCCATGGTGGTGACGGCCGGCGTGCAGCAAGGCCGGGTGCGGATATTGGAAGTGGTGAGCGCCATCGACTGCGGCCGCGCCATCGCGCCGGACAGCGTGCGCGCGCAATTGCAGGGCGCGGCGGCGATGGGTCTCTCGGCGGCGCTGGGGGAAGCCATCAGCTTCCGGGAAGGCGAGGCGGTGGAGCGCGATTTCCAGCGCTACAGGCTGGCGCGCATGGCCGATCTGCCGTCGCGTTTCGTCACGCTCCTCATCGACGGCGGCGAAGCGCTGGGCGGCGCCGGCGAGCCCGGCCTGCCGCCGGCGGCGCCGGCGTTGGCGAACGCGCTGGCGCGGGCCACTGGAAAGCGTGCCAGAACCCTGCCTCTGGCCGCGGCTTACGCCGGCTAGTGGCACTCCCGGTCGGACATCCTCCGGTGCATACGGGGAATGTGGGGCTGCTGCTCGTCAACCTCGGCTCGCCGGATGCGCCGGAGCCGCGCGCCGTCCGGCGCTATCTCGACCAATTCCTCTCCGATCCTAGGGTGGTCGAGATCCCGCCGCTTCTCTGGCAGCCGATCCTGAAGGGGGTGGTGCTGAACGTGCGGCCGGCGAAATCGGCGGCGAAATACGCCCTCATCTGGGACCGGGAGACGAACGAAAGCCCGCTTCGCCGCATCACCCGCGAGCAGGCGGAATTGCTGCAAGGCGCCTTCGGGCGGCAAGTGATCGTCCGCCACGCCATGCGCTACGGCAATCCGTCGATGCAGTCCGCCGTGGAGGCGCTGCGCGCGGCGGGTTGCGACCGCATCTGTGTCGCGCCGCTTTACCCGCAGTATTCGGGCGCCACGACGGGCAGCGCACTGGACGAACTGTTCCGCATCCTGAAAGGGCAGCGCTGGCAGCCGGCCATCCGCACCTTGCCGCCCTATCATGACCATCCGGCGCATATCGCGGCGCTGAAGGCTTCGCTCGAACAAAGCCTGTCCGCACTCGATTTCGAGCCGGAGCGGATATTGCTGAGCTTCCACGGCATGCCGCGCCGGACGCTCGATCTGGGCGACCCCTATCATTGCCAGTGCCGGAAAACCGCCCGCCTGCTGCGCGAGGCGATGGGGCGGAGCGAGGCGGAGATGCCGATCGCCTTTCAGTCGCGCTTCGGCAAGGCGGAATGGCTGCAGCCCTACACCCAGCCGATGGCGGAGGAGATGGCGCGGCAGGGGGTGAAGCGGCTGGCGGTGCTGACGCCCGGCTTTTCCGCCGACTGCATCGAGACGCTGGAGGAAATCGCGATGGAGGTGCGCGACGCCTTCCTGACCGCCGGCGGCAACCATTTCGCGGCTTTGCCCTGCCTCAATTTGTCGCAGCCGGGCATGGAAATGCTGCGCAACATATTGGGAGAGGCGCTTTCCGGCTGGATTGCGTGAGATTGTCTTGCGGCTGCAACTTGTGCGCGACATGGCGCCCGGCTAGCTTCGAGTCCGGAACGAGAGGGGAGAGATTGCCATGGCGCGCGTAGCATTGGTCACCGGTGGCACGAGGGGTATCGGCGAGGCTGTCTGCCAAGGGTTGCAGGCAGCCGGTTTTCTGGTCGCGGCGAATTATGTCGGTTCGGACGACAGGGCCAAGGCCTTTACCGACCGCACCGGAATCAAGGCCTGGAAGTGGAATGTGGCCGACCATCAGGCGACGCTGGACGCCGTTGCGGCGATCGAGGCGGAACTCGGCCCGGTGGACGTGGCGGTGAACAACGCCGGCATCACCCGCGACGGCACCATCCTGAAGATGAGCTACGACGCCTGGAAGGAAGTGATCGACGTCAATCTGGGCGGCTGCTTCAACATCGCCAAGGCGGTGTTCCCGGGCATGCGCCAGCGCGGCTGGGGGCGGATCGTCAATATCGGCTCCATCAACGGCCAGGCGGGGCAATATGGGCAGGTGAACTATGCGGCGGCGAAAAGCGGCATCCATGGCTTCACCAAGGCGCTGGCGCAGGAAGGCGCGAAGTTCGGGGTGACGGTGAACGCCATCGCGCCGGGCTATATCGACACCGACATGGTGGCGGCGGTTCCGGCGGACGTGCTGGAAAAGATCGTGGCGAAGATCCCTGTGGGTCGGCTGGGCAAGGCGGAGGAAATCGCCCGCGCCGTGGTGTTTCTGGCGGGTGAGGATGCGGGTTTCGTGACTGGGAGCACGATGAGTGTGAATGGCGGGCAGCATATGTACTGACGAAGGCGGCCGCGATTTCGGCGCAGCCGAAACTCGCGGACTCGCCGAAGTCACGGCCGGCTGAGTCGGCGATCTCTATCGCCGACCAGTCCGACGGCACGCGGCTTTGCCGCGTTTCTTTCTTTCTTTCTTTCTTCCTGTTTTCGCCGCCGGCCGGCCCTACCCACGCCAACGCCGCCGCCGATGGCACGCCCCAACCCCTCCCCTGAAGGGGAGGGCCCTGCTATGTGCCAGGCGATGCTCGCCAAACGCTCCTTCACCATCCAGGGCCATCGCACCTCGGTCGCGCTGGAGCCGGAATTCTGGATCGCGTTCGACGAAGCCGTGCGGCACGACGGGCTGACTCCGACCGCCTGGGTGACGCAACTGGACGAAGCCAGGACGACGCCGCTTGCCAGCGCCATCCGCGTGGAACTACTCAGACGAGCGAAAGCAGCATGAGCAGCCGCGTGTCGATGGCGCAGTCCCGCCCCCGCGCCGACTGAAGGAAAGCCGCGATGTCGGCCAGCGGCACGACATGCACGCGGATGCCTTCGCCATCGACGCCGCCGCCCGGCCCCACCCGGCTCAACCCCGTCGCGCGGTAGAAGTGGAAGATTTCGCCCACCATTCCAGGCGAGGAGGCGAATTCGCCGAACGCCTCCCAATGCTTGGCCTCGAAGCCGGTTTCCTCGAACAGTTCGCGCCGCGCGGAGGTGAAAGCGTCCTCGCCCTCGGTTTCGTCCCCCACCAGCCCGGCCGGCAACTCGATGGCCGGGCGCCCTAGCGCCGGCCGATACTGTTCCACCAGCGCCACCTCGCCGGCGTCCGTCAGCGCCAGGATCACGCAGGCGCCGATATTGCGCGTACGCTTCACATATTCCCATTGCCCGCCATCCCCCCAGGGGGCGACATGCATTTCCAGGAAACGGCCCTTCCAGACGGTTTCGTCCACGCTCATTCGGCAAGCCCTCGCCTGTATTCGGGCGGCGCGGGCGCCGCACTCATTTGGGATCGGCGGGCTTGTCCTTCTTCGCGGCGCTTTCGTCCACCGCTTTCTCGGGCTTTTCGGGCGGCGACGGCTTTTCGGCTTCCACCGGCTTCGGAACCTCCGCCGGCTTCTCCGCCTCGGCTGCGCCAGCGGCCAGTTTGCGCGCCGAGCGCACCTGCCCGGAGAAGGCCCGGGGCAGGTTCAATTTCGGGTCGCTCGTTTCCACACGGATGCAGTTGCCGCCGAAGAAGGGGCGCGGGCAAAGCTCCCAAGGGGTGTCCAGCAGGCGCACGGAGCGCGGCGAGAAATTCACGTTCGAACTGTCGTTCGTCAGGGCGTAGCTGGCGCCCTGAAAATTGCGCTGGCTGAACATCACCATCTCGGCGGCGGCAGGCGCGGGGGCGACGGCCAGAATCAGGGTAGCCAGTAACAAGCGCATAAGGATCAGCCTCCGGAGCGGACGCACAGCACATCCGCAAGATAAACACGGCGATTCACGGTTTCGAGCAGTTCATGCGCCGAAGCGCGCCAGCCACGTTGCTGGCAGAAGCGGTCCGCCGTGGCGGCGGCACAGTTGGAGGTGGCGTTGCCATTGGGGCAAGCCAGAACCCGGCCATTGCCCTGCGTTGGCGCGGGGAAGAATTCGGACGCCATGCCGCGCAGTGTCGGCTTGGGGCTTCCCCCGCCTCCGCCCCCGCCTCCGCCGCCGTTGACCGGGCGGATCGATTGCAGTGGCCCGGGCCAGTTGTAGGTGCGGCGAAGGTCCGGGGTGGATTCGCCCAGGATCAGGCAGCGCCCACGGAAATTCGGTTCCGGGCAAAGCTCCCAATTGCCGCGCGCGATGCGGATAGACTGCACCTGGAAGTTCAGCCGCAGATTGGGATTGGCCCGGTCGATGGCGACGGCAGGGCCGCGAAACCCGCTGTCCCGATAGATGGTCGCACTGGCGCTCTGGGCAGAGGCTGGCAACGCTGAAAGCAGAGCAACCCCCAATGCCAGAAGCCTTGCCATTGCAGATTCTCCCGATAGATGCCGCCCGGATGCTAGACCGGCCCGTTTCGGGTTGAAAGGCCGAATTGTGAGGCGACACGTCGCACCCTTGGGGCGAGCTGCGGCCTGCTGGAGTTTTTTGCCTCCGGCGGGCAGGGAAATGATTTCCCTGCACCCTCTTATGTTTAGGTTGGCGGATCAATTCCGGCTTAGCGCGCGAAAGGGGGGAGACTGCCTGCGGCGCTTGAGGGCGCTGATTGTCGCGAACCTGGGGAGAGGGGGCAGGGCCCCCTCTCATCGAGCGCTTGGCCTAGAAGTTCAGCTTCGCCGTTACCCCATAGGTGCGCGGGTCGCCCAATTGGCCGACGATCAGGCCAGTGGATCCGGGCGCCGCCGTCAGGAAGTCGAAATATTCGGTGTCGAAGGCGTTCCGCACCCAGCCGAACAGCTCGTAGCGGCTGTGGCGATAGCCGGCGCGGAAGTTGGTGAGGGCGTAGCCCGCCACATTCTGCACGCTGGAGGGAGTCGGGCTGGAAGAGAAGTCCGACCTGAGGCTGCCGTCCACCCCCAGATACAGGTCGGCGCCGTTCGCCAGCGGGATGTCATATTGAATGCCGTAGCTCAGCGCCCATTCGGAAACGCCTGGCAGCCGCCCGCCCGACGCGTCCACGGACTGGATGCTGCCGCCGGAAAGCTCGATGGGCGGCGGGGCGGAGGGGAAATCCACATATTCGGCGTCGGTGTAGGCGATGTTCAGATAGGCGTTGAGGTGGCGGACCGGCCGCACCGAGAATTCCGCTTCCACCCCTTGCGACCGCACCTTGGGCACATTGGCGAGATAGCCGCGGATCACCCCCACCGCGCCCGAAACCACTGTCGTCTGGAAGTCGCGGATTTCCGTGCGGTAGAGCGCCAGGTTGAAGGTGGCGGTGCCGTCGATCAGCTTCGATTTCAGCCCCAGCTCGAAATGGTCGACGGATTCCGGCTTCACCGTCGCCAGTTCGGTGGCGGGCGTCACGCCGTCCGCCAGTGTCGGCAGCCCGGAGAGGTTGATTCCGCCCGAGCGGAAGGAACGGGCGTAGGTGCCGTAAAGCAGCAGGTCGTTCGCCGGCTTCCAGCTCAAAGTCACGTCGCCG
The DNA here is from genome assembly GCF_022014495.1 of Sandaracinobacteroides sayramensis. Taxonomy (GTDB): domain Bacteria; phylum Pseudomonadota; class Alphaproteobacteria; order Sphingomonadales; family Sphingomonadaceae; genus Sandaracinobacteroides; species Sandaracinobacteroides sayramense. Next base: position 317,038 of record NZ_JAKLSQ010000001.1, on the reverse strand, counting down.
GACAGGTTCCAGTCCGAGAATTTCGCTCCGTAATTCTGGTTCTGCAGCACGCCGTCCTTCAGCCGTTGCTGCGCCGGTGTGGGGTTGGCGAGCCCGCCCGAGACGCGGGCGTCGTAGCTGCCTTTCTTCCAGTCGTAATTGAGGCGCAGGCCGGGCGCGAGGCTCAGCTTGTCGGAGATGTTCCAGGTCACCTTGGCGTAGAGCGCGGCGCTGTCGTTCTTGTAGCGGATGTCGTTGTCGGAGCGCAGCCCGTTCAGCAGCGCCGGGTCGGCGCCGTTGGTCGGCCCCAGCAGCCACAGCGAGGCATAAGGCCCCTGTTCCTGCACCCCTTGCGTGTTGATCGTCTGGTGGAACCAGAACAGCCCCGCCACATAATCGAAGCGGTTCTCGCCGTTGGAAGTTACGCGGAGCTCCTGGCTCCACTGCCGCTGCTGCGAGGGGTTGGCGGAAATGGTGGTGATGGGCAGGCCGGTGAAGTCGCGGTCGTTGGAGGGCAGCCAGTCCCACATGCGCCAGGCGCTGATGGAGGTGAGGGTGGCCGGCCCCACATCCCAGTTCGCGGTCAGCGAAACGCCGGCGATCGTCTGCTTGGCGTCCAGCGCGCTGTCATTGTCCACCAGGCGGTCGAAGGGGTTGGTGCTGGCCGGCTTGTAGTTGGAAAGCGCGGCCAGATGGGCGAACTGGCGGGTGGCCGAACGCTGGGTCGGCACCACCTTCACATAGGTCTGCGCGAACCCTTCGGGATCCTGCCGGTTGTAGTCGCCGGAGAGCAGCAGTTCGACGCTGTCCGTCGGCTCCCACAGAAGCTGGGCGCGCAGGCCCAGATTGTCGAGTTCGTTCACGTCGCGGCCGGTTATGGTGTTGTAGAGCGTGCCATCGCGCCGCGTGAACGAGCCGCTGACGCGGGCGGCGAGCTTGTCCGCCACCAGCGGGCCGGAGACGCTCGCCTTCGCCTGCCAGAAATTGTGGTTCCCGGCGCTCAGTTCGGCGCGGCCCTCGAAGTCGTAGCTGGGCTTGCGCGTGGTGATGACCACGGCGCCGGCCGTGGTGTTCTTGCCATAGAGCGTGCCCTGCGGCCCGCGCAGCACTTCCACCCGCTCGACGTCCACGAAATCCAGCGTGGAGGCGGCGATGCGGGCGTAATAGACTTGGTCGATGTAGAGGCCGACGCCCTGCTCGATGCCGTCGTTGGTCAGCCCGAAGGGCGCGCCGATGCCGCGGATGTTGATGGCGGAGTTGCGCGGGTTGGAGGTGATGAACTGCACGGAGGGCTGGATCTGCGTCAGCCGCGCCACATTGAAGGCGCCCTGGCTTTCGAGCGTGCTTCCCGAAACCACCGATACCGCGATCGGCACGTCCTGAAGGCTCTCCGCGCGCCGGCGGGCGGTGACGATGATCTCGCCGTCGGCTGTGGCGGCTTCGGCATATTGGCCGGGGGTGGCGGCCGCGGCGGCGGTTGCAAGGATAAGGCCGGAGAGCATGGGCTTCCTCCATCAGTTGGCTGGAAAGAGGCATAGCTCCGGTCGTCCGGTCGCCATGAGTGCAGGGTGATGAATGGATCAGTTGCCCGTCAGACGGGTTCGCTCGGTCACGTCGATCTGCACGAGGCGGCCCTCATGCACGGTCAGCCGGAGCTCGCCGAAGCGCAGCCGCTCCAGCGTTTCGGCGATCAGTTGCAGGGCGTGGTCGATCGGCTTGCCCGGAACGGGCTTGGGTGCGGGGTTTACCATGGAAAGGCTCCTGCCGGGGCGGCGTCCGGGGCGATCGACAGGAAACGCGCCGCCTCCGCCAGATTGCGGTCGGCGTCGGCGCGCAGGCTGGCGGCTTCCACCAGACGGTCGACGAGGGAAATGCCGAGCGGCCAGTCGCCCAGCCCGCTGTCGGCGTTCAGATGCCCGGCGTCGCCGGCGTCCACCAGATGGCTGCCCCATTGGCGGGCGAACTGCTGCGATCGGGCGAAATCCGCGTGCGGGTCGTTGCGGCTGGCCACCAGTATCGACGGAAAGGGGAGCGGTGTGCGCGGCGCCGGGCCGAAGCGGGCGATGCAATCGCTGGCCCCCGGCCGCTCCGGATCGGCGGGGGCCACCAGCAGCGCGCCGGCGACGGGGTCGCGATAGCCCTGCCCCGAAATGGCCGCCCACCAGGCCACCGAAAGGCAGCCCAGGCTGTGGGCGACAAGAATGACCGGCCGTCCGGCGGCGCGGATCGCCCGGTCCAGCCGCTCCACCCAGATGTTGCGGTCGGGGCTGTGCCAGAGGCCCAGTTCCACCCGCTCGAACCAGGGGTAACGCTGTTCCCAGCGGCTCTGCCAATGCAGCGCGCCGCTGTTTCCAAGGCCCGGAACGTTCAGAACCTGTGTCGCCCCCGTGCCGGGCGGCCCCGAACCGGATGACGAGGTGGTGAATTGACGCTGGTCTGGCATCGTCCTCTCCCTTTCCTGAATGGAGGGTGAGGATAACTCAACCTTGTCGATAGACAACCGGCTTTCCAGCCAAGGGGGGCTTTCCCCGTCTAAAGCGAAGCTTGTGTGACAGGCCGGGCCAGGCGCACCTCGGCCGGAGGCGGATCGGCGAGCGTCAGCCCGTCGAGCACATCGGCGGTCGCGTCCCGGACGGCCAGCATCACCAGCCGCAGCCGGCATTCGCTTTCGGGCACGCAATTCTCGCAGGGCTCGTAGGCGAGGCGGGCGGCGCAGGGCACCAGCGCCAGCGAACCGCGGGTGATGCGGACGATGTCGCCATAGCTGATCTTGGCTGGCGGCCGTTCCAGCCAATAGCCGCCGGCGCGGCCGCGCTTCGTGCCGACCAGCCCCTCGCGCGAAAGCTCGGAGAGGATGACCGTCAGGAATTTGCGCGGTATCCGTTGCGCGTCCGCGATCTCGCCGATCTGGATCGGGCCGTCGCCGTAGCGGCTGGCCAGATAGCCAAGGGCGCGCATCGCGTAGCGCGTTTTCATGTTCAGCATGGTCGATCGCCCATGAGCCTCCGCCGCGCGCTTTTCAACCCGTCCGGCAGACTTTTGGCGCGACTGTGGCCATCTTGCACGTGCCGGAATGCCACACAGGCTTTTCCCGGAGACATGTTCTTTATTTGTTCCAATTCGTCTAGAGATGCCCGAATGCAGGTCGAATCGCGCTGGAGCGGGCATAATCTCTATCTTGCCGCCATCCCGCCGCCGGAGGTGGCGAAGCGGCTTTTCACCGCCTGGCTGGCGCTGGGCGGGGACGGCCGGTTCCGCTGGCAGAAGCTGCACCTTTCCATATTGGGCCTCGCCTGCGCGCGGCATGTGGATGCGCGGCTGGTGGCCGAGGTGAAGGAAACCGTGGGGGGCCTGCATCTGCGACCGTTCGAAGTGCGGTTCGACCGCTTCCTTCCGTTCGGCTGGGGGCCGGATCCGCGACCGCTGGTTTTCGCCGGCGGCACGCGCAACGACCGCCCCGACCGGCTGGCCGGGCAATTGCACGAGGCGATCGCCGGACGCCGTCCGGACATCGGCCGGCGCCGTCGGGTCGTTCCGCATGTGACGGCTTCCTATGGAGCCGCTTTTCCCGGCGAGCGTCCGCTTCCCGAGCCGGTCTGCTGGCAGGTCACGGAACTGGTGCTGGTGGACAATTGGATAGGCGTTCCCCGCTACGACCATCTGGCGCGCTGGCCCTTGCGGGCCGGAGCCGTGCGGCCGCGCGCACCGGCAACACAACCGGCCGCCCTGCAACTGGAGCTTCCCGGCCTGATGCGCAAGCCGCCACCATGCGCGAAAATCCGCGTCCCCCGGATTGATCGCAGGGACGGCATCTGGGATGGAAACGGCTGGATATGAAACGCCTGCGCTTTCCATCGCCGCCGCGCGGACCTCGCCACCCGGAGGGCCGGCCATGAGCATCGTCGTCCGCACGCTTTCGGAGCATGTGTTCGACATCGTGCGCGAACGCATCGTGACCGGGCAATTGGGAACCGAAGCGCCCATCCGGCAGGACGCGCTGGCGGCGCAACTGGGCGTGAGCAAGATTCCCGTGCGCGAGGCGCTTGCCCGGCTGGAGCAGGAGGGGCTGCTGACCAGCCTCGCTAACCGGGGCTATTTCGTGAAGCCGATGTCGGCCGCCCGGCGGGACGAGATCTTCGAGCTCAGGCTGGCGATCGAGCCGGCCGCCGCCGCCCGGGCCGCGCTGCGCGCCACGGCCGCCGATCATGAGGCCGCCCGTGCGGCGTTCGAGGCGCTGGATACGGCAGCGGGGGAGAATCCGGCCGATGTCGCCGTCCGCAACCGGCAGTTCCACACCGCCCTCGTCCGCCCAGGAGAGCGGGCGCTGACGACGCAGCTCGTCGAGCGGCTTTCGATCCTCGCCGAGCGCTATGTGGTCGCCCATCTTCAGCCGGCCGGGCGCGGGACGCGGGCGCATCAGGAGCATTGGGAAATGCTGGAGGCCTGGATCGCCGGCGATGCCCCGGCGGTGGAGCGGCTGCTGGCGCACCACATACAGGCAACGCTCGACGATCTCCGCGAGCAGCCGGACGCCTGAGGGCGGCCGCCCTCAGGCGTGGGCGGCGATCAGATAGGCGAGATAGACGGCGTAGGCCGAGACGAACAGGCCGCCTTCCAGCCGCGACACCTGCCGGCCGCTGACGAACACCGGAACGCAGGCGAGCGCCACCGCCAGCATCACCGGTATGTCCACCCGCACAAGCTGCCGGCTGACTTCCACCCCGTCCGCCGGCACCAGGCAGATCACCCCCAGGATCAGCAGGATATTGTAGGCGCTGCTGCCGATCAGATTGCCGATGGCGATGTCGCGGTCGCCGCGCATCGTCGAGATGATGGTGGTGACGAGTTCCGGCGCGGAGGTGCCGATGGCGACGATGGTGAGGCCGATGAAGGCTTCGGAGACATGCCAGAGCCGCGCCAGCGCCACCGCCCCGTCCACCAGCCAGCCGGCCCCGGCGACGATGATGGCGATGCCCGCCGTCAGCATCAGGATCTCGGCCGCCGCCTGGCGGTTCATCAGCCGGGCGCGGCCATATTCGCGGGCGAACTCCTCCGCCACCGCCAGCGATTCCCGGCGGGCGACGCGAATCACCGCGAAGGTGAAGCCGACCCCCATCAGGATCAGCGCCAGGCCTTCGCCGCGCATCAGCCGCCCGTCCCATGCGAAGGCCAGCATCGCCGCCGAGGCGATGACGATCACCGGCAGTTCCAGCCGCAATGTCTGCATGCGGATGGCGAGCGGCCGCAGGGCGGCGCTCATTCCGAGGATGAGCAGGATGTTGACCGTGTTGGTGCCGGCAATGTTGCCGACCGCCAGCGCCCCGTCGCCTTGCAGCGCCGCATCTATCCCCACCGCCAGTTCCGGCGTGCTGGTGCCGATCGCCACCACCGTCAGCCCGATCAGCAGCGGCGAGATGCCCAGCCGCGCCGCCAGCGCCGAGCCGCCGCGCACCAGCAGTTCCGCCCCCGAGACCAGCGCCACCAGCCCGACGCCGATCCACAGCATGGCTTCACCCATCGGCGTCTTCGTTCAATTCCCTGAACCAGCCCAGCCGGCGCATCAGCAGCTTTTCCCCTTCCAGCAACAGCATCAGCGCGAAGCCGATCGCCACCAGCAGGGCCAGGTCGGCAAAGGCCAGCGGGCGGCTGTCGAACAGGCGGTTCATGAAAGGGGCATAGGTGAAGAGGGCCTGCGCCACCAGCAGCACGGCGATCGCCAGCAGCACGGCGGGCGTCCCCATGGCGCCCCGCCATGTGAACGACGTCATGTGCAGGAAGCGGACGTTGAACAGGTAGAAAATCTCGGCGACGATGAACATGTTGACGACCATCGTCCGCGCTTCCGCCAGATCGCGCCCCTGCCCCAGCGTGTGGAAGAAGATGCCGAGCGTGGCGATGGTGAACAGGATCGACACCAATATCACCCGCCACAGCAGGAAGGGGGACAGAAGCCCGTCCGATTTGGCACGGGGCCGGCGGCGCATGGCGTTCGGCTCGGTCGGCTCGAAGGCCAGCACCAGCCCCAGCGTCGCCGCCAGAACCAGATTGACCCACAGGATCTGCGTCGCCGTCATCGGCAGGGCGAAGCCCACCAGGATCGCCAGCACGACGGCCAGCGTCTCGCCGCCGTTGGTCGGGATCTCCCAGGAAATCACTTTGCGGATATTGTCATAGACCGTCCGCCCCTCGCGGATGGCGCGGACGATGGAGGCGAAATTATCGTCCAGCAGCACGATGGAGGCCGCTTCCTTCGAGGCTTCCGTGCCCTTTATCCCCATCGCCACGCCGACATCGGCCTGCTTCAGCGAAGGCGCGTCGTTGACGCCGTCGCCGGTCATGGCGACGATCCGGTCGTTCGCCTGCAAGGCGCGGACGATGCGCAGCTTGTGCTCCGGGCTGGTGCGGGCGAAGACGGAAACCTCGCCGACGCTCCCCCGCAGCTCGTCGTCGGAAAGCCGGTCCAGATCGGTTCCCGTCAGCACCCTGGGCTCGTCCGCCAGTTCCAGCTGGCGGGCGATGGCGAGGGCGGTGGCCGCATGGTCTCCGGTGATCATCTTCACGCCGATTCCGGCCGTCCGGCACTCGGCGATGGCGGCTTTGGCCTCGGCGCGCGGCGGATCGATGAAGCCGATCAGCCCCAGCAATTGCACGCCGCCCAGCACATGTTCGAACGACAGGCGCTCGACCCCCGGCGGCAGTGGCTTGGCGCCGAAGGCCAGCACGCGCTCCCCCGCCGCGCCGGCGGTGGCGATCGCCTCCTCCCACGGACCGGGGTCGGCGAGATCGGCCATGGCGAACAGCGCTTCGGGCGCGCCCTTCACGAACACCCATGGCGCATCGCCCGGGCCGCGGTGCAGCGTCGCCATGAAGCGGTGCGCGGCGTCGAAGGGAATCTCGTCGATCCGCTCCCAGTCCGTCCGCTCCGCGGCCGGGTCCAGCCCGGCCTTCATGGCGAGCGCATAGAGCGCGCCCTCCATCGGGTCGCCCTCCACCTGCCAGTCCGCGCCGTTGGGCCTCAGCGTCGCATCGTTGCAGAGCAGCCCGCAGCGCACCAGCGGCGTCGCCTCTTGCAGGGCCGCCTCCGCCCCGCTGTCCGGCAGTTCGATCCGCCCCTCCGGCGCATAGCCCGCGCCGGAAACGGCAAGGCAATGGCCGGCGGTGACGATGCGTTTCGCCATCATCTCGTTGCGCGTCAGCGTGCCCGTCTTGTCGGTGCAGATGACGGATGTCGCGCCCAGCGTCTCGACGGCGGGGAGCTTGCGGATCACGACATTGCGCGCCGCCATTCGCCGGACCCCGATCGCCAGCGTGATGGTGATGACGGCGGGCAGCCCCTCGGGCACGATGCCCACGGCCAGCGCCACCACGGCGATCAGCGCGTCGATCCAGTCATAGTCCCGCGCCATCACCGCGAAGGCGAACAGCAGGAGGCCGCCGGCCAGCACGAAGGAGGTGAAGCGCTGGGCGAAACGGTCGATCTGCCGGAGCAGCGGCGTTTCCATCCGCTCCACGGACTGCAGCAGCGAGCTGATCTGCCCGATCTGGGAGTGGAGCCCGGTCGCGACCGCAAGGCCGCTCGCCTGCCCGGCCACCACCAGCGTGCCGGAAAAGGCCATGTTCCGCCGCTCGGCAAGCGGCGTGGCTTCGGGGAGGACCGATTCGGCCTTTTCGGCGGCGACGGATTCGCCGGTCAGCAGCGCCTCGTCGATCAGCAGCCGGCGGGCGTGCAGCAGGCGGAGGTCGGCCGGCACCCGGTCCCCCGCTTCGATCAGCACCAGGTCGCCGGGCACGATGTCGCTGACGGCAACCGTCTGCCGCATGCCATCGCGCACCACGCTCGCCCGTGGGGCGATCATCTGCTGGATGGCGTCCAGCGCCTGCTCCGCCTTGCCTTCCTGTATATAGCCGATCACCGCATTCACGAGCACGACGGCCAGGATGACGGCGGCGTCGATCACATGGTCGAGGAAAGCGGCGGCGAGCGCGCCCGCCAGCAACACATAGATGAGGGTGTTGTGGAACTGCGCGAGGAAGCGCAGCAGGGCGCTTCGCCGCTTGGCCGGCGGCAGGGCATTCGGCCCGAAACGGCCCAGCCGCGCCTCAGCCTGCGTGCCTGAAAGCCCGTCCGTTCCGGTTTCGAGGGCTTTGCCCAGTTCGTTGTCGCGAAGAGCGTGCCAATGGCTGTTTTCCAGTCTGGCCGGCTCGGACATGCGGTCTCCTTCCTCAGTGGCCGCGCCCTTGCGGACGGCGTTTGGCGCCTTTCGAAAATCCTAGACGGGATTCGCCAGGATAAAATGCGCTCGATCAAGAGAGGTGTTTTTTCCAGCCATGGGCCGGATGGCGAAAGCAAGGCTTTGCACTGCGGACGGCAACTGTGTAGCAGCCGGCGCCCATGTCCGCTTCCGACCCACTCGCCCTCGGGCTCGATTTCGGAACCACCAATTCGGTGGCCGCCGTCGCGCGCGGCGGGATATCCACCCTGCTGGAGATCCAGGCGCCGGACGGCCCCGGGGCGGCTTTCCGGTCGGCGCTCTGTTTCTGGGAGGAGGAAAATGTGCGCGGCGGCATCGCCGCGGAGGCCGGGCCATGGGCGATCGCCGAGTATCTCGGCTATCCGCAGGGCAGCCGCTTCCTGCAATCCTTCAAGTCGGTCGCGGCCAACGCCGGTTTCGAACATGCCACCATCTTCGAACGCCGTTTCCGCTTCGAGGATCTCGGGCGCATCTTCCTGGAAAAGATGGCGGCGCGCGCGGGTGGCGCGCTGGCGGGCGCGGGGCGGGTGATCGTGGGGCGGCCGGTGGTCTATGCCGGATTCCGGCCGAACGAGGCTTTGGCGCGCCAGCGTTATGACGCGATGTTCGCGGCTCTGGGCGGCGAGGTGCACTATGTCTACGAACCGCTGGGCGCGGCTTTCAGCTTCGCCTCACGGGTCGAGGATCCGGCGACGATCCTTGTCGCCGACTTCGGCGGCGGCACCAGCGACTTCTCCGTCGTGCGGATCGACGCCCCCGGCGCCGCGCGCCGCTGCGTGCCGCTGGGCCATGCGGGCGTGGGAGTCGCGGGCGACCGCTTCGACGCGCGGATCGTCGAGCATCTGGTGCTGCCGCTGCTGGGCAAGGGCGGGCAATATCGCTCGTTCGACAAGCTGCTGGACATCCCGTCCGGCTATTTCACCGACTTCGCCGACTGGTCGCGGCTGGCGCTGATGCGCAACCGCCGCACCATGGCGGAACTGGAAGCCCTGCGGCGGACGGCGGTCGACCCGGAAGCGATCGGCCGGATGATGGCGGTAATCGACGAGGAGCAGGGCTTCCCGCTGCACGAGGCGGTGGGGCAGGTGAAGCGGGCGCTTTCCTCGGCCGAGGAGGCCCGCTTCCGTTTCAGCGGCGCCGGGCTGAGAATCGAAGCGGAGGTTTCCCGCTTCGAGTTCGAAGGCTGGATCGCCCCCGACATCCGGCAGATCGAAGCGGCGGTCGACCGGGCGCTGGCGGCGGCCGGGCTGCCGGCGGACCGGATCGATCGCGTGTTCCTGACGGGTGGCTCCTCGCTGGTGCCCCGGGTCGCCCGGCTGTTCCGGGAGCGCTTCGGCGAGGATCGGATCGCGACCGGCGGCGAATTGACCTCCATCGCGCACGGGCTGGCGCTGATCGGCGAGCAGGACGACATTGCCGCCTGGGCGGCCTGAGAAACAGGCTTTCGAGGCGAGGGGTCAGCCGGCCACGAGCTTCGGCTGCTCCATGGTTTCGGCGTTTCGCCAGGGCGGATTGCGCAGGCCGGCCGCCAGATGCTCCATCAGCAGCCGCACACGCAAGGGGCGCAGCGGGCTGGGCGGGGTGATCATGTAGAGGCCGAGCGGCGCCAGCCGCCAGCCCGGCAGCAAGGTTTCCACACGGCCGCTCGCCAGTTCGCTGCACAGGAGGAAATCGGGGTGGATGGCGATTCCGGCGCCCGCCACCAGCGCCGGTGTCAGGGCGCCGCCGCTGTTGGCGCGCAGCGGGCCGGATACGGTCACGCTATATTCCGCCCCTTCCGGGCCGACGAAGCGCCACACATCCGGCGGGGTGACGTTGGTGTAGATCAGGCATTGGTGGCGGGCGAGATCGGCCGGGTGTTTCGGGCGGCCGTGGGCGGCAAGATAGCCGGGGCTGGCAACGGCCAGCACCTCCACCTGGCACAAGCGGCGGGCGATCAGGCTGGAATCGGCAAGCTGGCCGATTCGCAGCACCACGTCATGGCCGGAGGCGACGATGTCGATTCGCGCGTCATCCAGGCTCAGCTCGATCTCCACATTCGGATGCGCCGCCAGAAACGGCGGCAGCAGCGGCGCGATATGGGCGCTGCCGAATTCCAGCGGCACGGCCAGCCGCACGCGGCCGGCGGGCAGGGTGGTGGCTTCACCCAGCCGTTCCTCCATGCGGCTGGCGGCCAGCACCAGCGCCTGCGCCTCGCCCAGCGCGTCCTCGCCCAGTGCCGACAGGGAAAGCCGCCGCGAGGTGCGGTGGAACAGCGCGCCGCCCAGCCGCGCCTCCAGCCGGGCTATGGCGCGCGACACGGTCGGCACGGAAAGCCCGCGCGAACGGGCGGCGCCGGCGAAGCTGCCGGCCTCGGCCACGGCCACGAACAGATCCCAGGCCTCGAAATCCGGAACATTCATTTTCTGCAAGGATTCCTTTCCATCGTTGCTCTTTTCTATCCGGTTCGGCGAGCTAAATGAAGAGGCGTTCGATAGCTCCGGCAGGAGAGAAGAGATGATCGAAGTCCGTCCCTTTGAAACGCTGGGCGCCGCCAACCATGGCTGGCTGGACGCGCACCACCATTTCAGCTTCGCCGATTACCATGATCCCGCCCGCATGGGCTGGGGCGCCATCCGCGTCTGGAACGACGACCGCATAGCCGCGCAATCCGGCTTTCCGCCGCATCCGCACCGCGACATGGAAATCATCACCTATGTCCGCTCGGGCGCGATCACCCATGAAGACAGCATGGGCAATCGCGGCCGCACGGAAGCGGGCGATGTGCAGGTGATGTCGGCCGGCACCGGGGTGCGCCATGCGGAATATAATCTGGAGGATGAGGAAACCCGGATCTTCCAGATCTGGATCCTGCCCGAAACGCTGAACGCGAAGCCCGCCTGGGGCGCACGGCCTTTTCCCAAGGGCGACCGCGCCGGGCAGTTCGTGCCGCTCGCCAGCGGGCTGGGCGATGAGGGCGCGCTGCCGATCCAGACGCCGGCGAAGGTGCTGGGCGCCACGCTGAAGGCGGGCACCTCCACCCATTATCGACTGGAGGAAGGCCGCGTCGGCTATCTTGTGGCCGCCGAAGGGCGCTTCAAGGTGAACGGCGTGGAGGCGAAGGCGCGCGACGGTGTCGCCATCCGCGACGTCGCCGATCTTCGGATCGAGGCGCTGGAGGACAGCGAGCTGGTCTTCGTCGACGCACAGAAATGAACCCCCTGGGGCCGTGCCGGCTGGCACGGCCCCTTTTTCATGTTTGCAAACAGGAGAAGCTGAATGACCAAGGTTCTGGTGCTCTATTATTCCTCTTACGGCCATCTGGAGACGATGGCGGAAGCCGTTGCCGAGGGCGCCCGCGCCGCCGGGGCCGAAGCCGTGGTGAAGCGGGTGCCGGAACTGGTGCCGGACGAAGTCGCCAAGGCCAGCCACTTCAAGCTGGACCAGAAGGCGCCGATCGCCACCGTCGACGAGCTGGAAGGCTATGACGCCATCCTCGTCGGCGCCCCCACCCGCTTCGGCCGCGTGGCGAGCCAGATGGCGAACTTCTGGGATCAGACCGGCGGCATCTGGTTCCAGGGCAAGCTGATCGGCAAGGTGGGCGCGGCCTTTACCTCCACCGCCACCCAGCATGGCGGGCAGGAAACCACGCTCTTCTCGATCCTCACCACGCTGATGCACCATGGCATGGTGCTGACCGGCCTGCCCTACAGCTTCCAGGGGCAGATGCGGAACGACGAAGTGACGGGCGGCGCACCCTATGGCGCGACGACGATCGCCAACGGCGACGGTTCCCGCCAGCCTTCCGCCACCGAACTGGAAGGCGCGCGCTTCCTGGGCCGCCACGCCGCCGAAGTGGCGACGAAACTGATCGCCTGATCTTGCGGCAACGCGCGGCACGCCTGTGCCGCGCGTTGCACCTTACCCCCGCCGCGCGCTAGAATGGCGCGAACCGGCAAGGACCTGGGGGGCATTTGAATCGGACGCAGCGGCGGGGACAGGTGGGGAGGCGCCGCATCGGCCATCCCGAGCGTGTCGTGCCGCTGGCCTTCCTTGCGGGGATAGCGGCCGGAACGCTGCTTCTGATGCTGCCGCTTGCCCGCTCCGGCGGACTGAGCGGCACGGAAGGCGCGCCGCTGCTGACGGCCCTGTTCACGGCGACTTCGGCGCTCTGCGTGACGGGCCTCACGCCCGTCGACATCGCTTCCTACTGGTCGCCCTTCGGGCATCTGGTGATCCTGCTGCTGTTGCAGGCAGGCGGCCTTGGGATCATGACCGGGGCGACCCTGCTGGGCCTTCTGGTCACCCGGCGGATGCCGTTGCGCGGGCGGCTGATGGCCTCGGCGGAAATGCGCAGCCTCGATCTGGGCGATGTGCAGCATGTGCTGCGGCTGGTGGTGATTTCCACGCTGGCGACGGAGGCGGTGCTGACGCTCTGGCTGGGGCTGCGCTTCTGGTCCTGGGGGATGCCGGCGGGCGAGGCTTTGTGGCACGGCCTGTTCCACGCCTGCTCGGCCTTCATGAACACCGGCTTCTCGACTCTTCCCGAGGGCCTTGTGCCGCACCGCGGCGATTTCCTCTTGCTTCTGCCGCTGATGATCGGGGTGATGCTGGGAGGCATCGGCTTCCCGGTGCTGCACGAGTTGCGGCTGGAATGGCGTCGGCCCGAGCGCTGGTCGATCCACACCAAGCTAACGCTTTGGGGCTCCGTCGGACTGACGCTGTTCGGCCTTCTGGCGGTGCTGCTGTTCGAATGGGCCAATCCGGCAACGCTGGGCGGCGAAGGCGTCGGCGGCAAGCTGCTGGGGGCGCTCTTCCATTCGGTGATGACCCGTTCGGGCGGCTTTTCCATCCACGACCCGGCCTCGATGGGGGTGGATACCACGCTCATCTCCTCGGCGCTGATGCTGATCGGCGGCGGCAGCGCTTCCACCGCCGGCGGCATCCGCATCACCACCTTCCTGCTGCTGGGCTTCGTGGTGTGGAGCGAGATTCGCGCCCGGCCGGATTCCGTCGCCTTCCGCCGCCGCATTTCGCCCGATGTGCAGCGGCAGGCGCTGGCCGTGGTGCTGACGGCGGTGGGCGTGGTTTCGCTGGGGCTGCTGATCCTCACCAATATCGTCGAGGCCCCGGTGGAGAAGATCATGTTCGAGGCGATTTCCGCCTTTGCGACGGTAGGCCTGTCCACCGGCCTTACCGCCAGCATGCCGCCGGCCGGGCAGGTCGTGCTGATCGTGCTGATGTTCGTCGGCCGCGTCGGCACCGTGTCGCTGGCCACCGCCCTTGCCCTTCGCGTGAAGAGCACCCCGTTCCGCTATCCCGAGGAGAGACCCATTGTCGGCTGACAGGAAGAACGGCGCCCCGCCGGTGATGGTGATCGGCCTTGGCCGCTTCGGCACCTCGGTCGCCCGCTCGCTGACGCAGCTCGGCCATGAAGTGCTGGGCGTGGACGAGAATATGGACATGGTGCAGGCCTTGTCCGAAGAGCTGACGCATGTGGTGCAGGCCGACACCACCAGCACCGCCACCTTGCGCAAGCTGGGCGCCGGCGAAATGGCGCATGCCGTGGTGGGGATCGGTTCCGACATCGAATCGAGCGTGCTGACGGTGGTGGCGCTGCTGGAATGCGGCTGCCGCGACATCTGGGCGAAGGCGGTGAACGCCAACCACGGCCGCATCCTGGAGCGGGTGGGGGCGACGCATGTCGTCTATCCCGAAGCCGAGATGGGCGAGCGAGTGGCGCATCTCGTCACCGGCAAGATGATGGATTTCATCGCCTTCGACGACGATTTCGCCATCGTGAAGACGCGCGCGCCCACTTTCATGGCCGGGAAGACGCTGGCGGAAACCAATGTGCAGGCGAGCCATGGTGTCGGCGTGGTGGGTGTTAAGCGCCCGCGCGAGGCCTTCCTCCAGGCCGCGCCCGACATGGTCATCTACATGTCGGACCTGCTGATCATTTCCGGCCCGACGGACGCGGTGGAGAAGTTCGCGGCGCTCTGCTGAAGCCGGGAAAGGGCGCCTTCTTCCTTTCTGCGGCGGATCGGCTTAGCCGTTGTCGATGCCCAGTTCCAGTTCATCGACATCGTCGGCGGCGAAGGCCTCGGCGGCGAATTCCCAGTTCAAATGCTTGCCGACCACGGCTTCCAGATAGGCTTTCCGCGCCCGCTGGTGGTCGAGATAATAGGCATGTTCCCAGAGATCGACGACGAGGAGCGGCTTCATGTCCTCCTCGATCAGCGGCGTCTGGGCGTCATGGGTGGAGATCAGCTCCAGCTCATCGTCGTCGGCGACCAGCCACAGCCAGCCGCTGGCGAAATGGTCGAGGCCCTGCTTCACCATTTCCGCCTTCAGCTCTTCGAAGGAGCCGAAGGTCTTTTCGATCGCCTTCAGAAGCTCGCCGGTCGGCTCGCCGCCGTTCGGGCTCAGGCTCTTCCAGTAGAAGCTGTGGTTGAAATGCTGCGCGGCGTGCACGAACAGCTCGCCCGCCGAAATGAGCTCGGACACCTCTTCCGGGTCGGCGTCGGCGCGTTCGCGGATGATCTCCACGAGGCTCGCGTCATCCAGCCCTTCCTCTTCCGCCAGAATGTTCAGCTTGTCCACATAGGCCTGGTGATGGCCGGCATGGTGCTGGGCGAAGGTTGCCGACGAAATGGCTGGGGCGAGCGCCTCGGGATCGAACGGCAGCGGCGGAAGGGTGAATTTCGCAGGCATGTTCCATCCTTGCCACGCCGGGGTGACAGGGGGGTGACAACCGCATGGCAACCGCGAAAGGCGGCGAAGCTTCCCGCCTCAGGCGGCAGCCTGGGCGGATTGCAGCAGCGGCGCCGTGGCGTCCAGCAGCCACTCCTTCGCCGCGCCGGACAGGAGCGGCTGCAGCGCCTCGCGCACGCGGGCGTGGTACTGGTCGAACCACTCTATCTCGGCTTCGGTCATCAGCGCCGGCTCCACCAGCCGCTTGTCGATCGGGGCCAGCGTGATGGTCTCGAAGGCCAGCATCGGCTCCAGATCTCCGGGGCGCGGGTCTTCCCGCACGATCACCAGATTCTCGATGCGGATTCCATATTCGCCGACCTTGTAATAGCCAGGCTCGTTCGACAGCAGCATGCCGGGCAGCAGCACTTCCTCCACGCCCGGGGCGCCGACGGCGGCGGCGATCCGCTGCGGCCCTTCGTGCACGCTCAGATAATGGCCGACACCATGGCCGGTGCCATGGGCGTAGTCGAGGCCAGCGGCCCAGAGGAACTGCCGCGCCAATATGTCGAGCTGGCCGCCGCGCGTGCCCTTGGGGAAGCGCGCGGTGGCGAGCGCGATATGCCCCTTCAGAACGCGGGTGTAGCGGTCCTGCATTTCGGCGGTCGGGGTGCCGATGGCGACGGTGCGGGTGATGTCGGTGGTGCCGTCCGGATACTGGCCGCCGGAATCGATCAAATAGATCTGCTCGCCAGCGAAGGCGCGGTTGGTGGCCGGTTCCGAATGGTAATGGGGCAGCGCCGCATTCGGGCCGATGGCCGAGATGCTGTCGAACGAGAGGTCCTTCAGCAGATTCGATTCGCGGCGGAAGGCCTCCAGCCGGTCGGAGGCGTCGAGTTCGTCCGCCGGCGGCGCGGTGTCCAGGCTGTGCAGGAAGCGGGAGATGGCCGCCCCGTCGCGGACATGCGCGGCGCGCATGCCGGCAAGCTCGGTCGGATTCTTGGCGGCCTTCGGCAATGTGGTCGGGTCCCGCGCCTCGACGACGCGCGCCTTCCCACGACCTAATGCCTCGAAGATCGCCGCCACCGACCAGGCCGGGTCCAGCATCACCGTGCCTTCCAGTCGCTCCAGCGCCGGTCCGAAGGCGTCATAGGGTTCGATCGCGACGTCCGGCCCCAGATGCGCCTTCACCTCCGCCGGGATCTTCACCGGATCGGTGTAGAGGGTGGCGCTGCCGTCCGCGCGCAGGATCGCGAAGGCGCGCACCACCGGGGTGCGGGAAATGTCCGTGCCACGGATGTTGAACAGCCAGGCGATGGAATCGAGCGCGGACAGCAGCACCGCGTCGGCGCCTGCCTTCTTCAGTTCGGCGGCGATCGCCCGGCGCTTGTCGGCCGAAGGGCGGCCGGTGAATTCGTCGCCCAGCGCTTCGGCCGGTGCAGTGGAGGGGGCGGGTTGATCGTCCCAGATGCCGTCCACGGGGTTGCTGGCCACCGGCACCAGCGCGATGCCCTTTGGCGCCAGAGCGGCTTCGGCCGTGCGCAGGAAGGCGCGGGTGGTGAGCCACGGGTCGTAGCCGATGCGCGCGCCTTCGCCCGCCTGCTCGGCGATCCACAGATGCGGCGGCTCGGCCGGGACCGAGCGATACTCATAGAGCGCGCCATCCACCTGCGCCCGCACCTGCACGGTGTAGCGCCCGTCGACGAAGATCGCCGCTCTGTCCGCCAGCACCACCGCCGATCCGGCGCTGCCCTGGAAGCCCGTCAGCCATTCCAGCCGCCGGGCATAGGCGCCGACATATTCCGACATATGCTCGTCGGTCAGCGGGATGATGAAGCCGTCCAGCTTCGCGTTGGAAAGGGCTTCGCGCAGGCGGGTGAGTCGGGTCTGGAAGGTCATGCCGTCGATGTAGGGAATCCGGCGGGCGCTGGCCAGCCGGGCGCGACGATCGCCAGCGCCTGGAACAGCCGGCCCATGGCGCCCGGCGACGAGAGACGCGCGCGTGCCGCCTCCACTTCCGCCCGCCGCTCGATGCTGGCCGGGCCTTTCAGCGCTTCCGCGCGGGCGCCAAGGCCGAGCGCTTCCAGAAACACCCCCTGCGCCGCCGGACCGAAGACCTGCGCCTGCCCGCCGACCGCCCGGCCGATGGCGGTGAAATCGACATGGGCGGAAAGGTCCGCCTCCCCCAGTGTTTCCAGCGGATCGGCGAACTGGCCGCCCTTGATCGCCTGCAAGGTGTCGCCCAGCGCCGGCCCCTGATAGCCATAATCGATGAAGAGGGCCGCTCCACCCTGCGCCGCCAGCCGCTTGGCGATGGCGGAGGCAAGCTGCTCCGAGCCGAAATTGCGTTCATGCACGCTGCCCATGCGCGCGTCGCGCAGTTCCGCAGGGATGAAATGCAGGTTCGCGCCCACCGAGCGGTCCCAGCGGGGGCCGGATTCCACCCGGCGCATCACCCAGCCATCCTCCAGCTTCTCGAACTGGGTCAGCGGCAGGGCGTCCAGAAACTCGTTCGCGACCAGCAGCAGCGGCGCGTCGACCGGCAGCGTCGACAGATCGTCGTGCCAGCGGGCGTCGGGCAGGGCGTTGGCCTGGATAGCGCGCAGGCGCGGGCTTTTCTCCACCAGATGCAATTGCAGCGCCTCGCGCAAAGCCGGCGCGGCGCGGCCGATGGCCCTCAGCGCGTCCAGCATCAGCGTTCCGCGCCCCGGCCCGAGTTCGGCGAGGATCACCGGCGAAGGCGCCTCGGCCCTCTGCCAGATGTCCGCCAGCCACAGGCCGATCAGCTCCCCGAACATCTGCGAGATTTCCGGCGCGGTCACGAAATCGCCGTAGGCGCCGAACGGTTCCTTCGTGGCGTAATAATGCTCCGCCGCCAGCGCCATCACCCGGGCGAGCGGCAGCGGCCCCTGCTGCCGCAGCATGTCCTCCAGCTGGGCGATCACGCGATGACGGGCTGGCGGCGGTTGCAGGTGGCCAGCAGCCACAGGCCGAAGAAGATCATCGGCAGGGACAGCATCTGCCCCATCGTCAGCCCCACCGGAAGCACGCCCAGTTGCACGTCCGGCTCGCGCAGGAATTCGATCAGGAAGCGCGAAAGCCCATAGCCGGTGATGAACAGGCCGCCCAGCAGGCCGGGCTTCATCCGGGCGCTGGTGAACCAGAAGAGGATGTTCAGCAGGAGCAGCAGCAACGCCCCTTCCAGCGCCGCTTCGTAAAGCTGGCTGGGGTGGCGCGGTTCCGGGCCGGCGTCCGGGAAGATGATGCCCCAGCTTCCGTCCGTCGGCCGGCCCCACAGTTCGCCGTTCACGAAATTGGCGAAGCGGCCCAGCAGCAGGCCGATCGGGGTGACGACCGCGACATAATCGAGAATTCGAAGCGCCGAGAGCCCCTTCGACCGGGCGTAGAGAAATATGGCGAGGATGACGCCCGCAAGACCGCCGTGAAAGGCCATGCCGCCTTCCCACAGCTTCAGGATCGCCAGCGGATCCTCCAGATACTGGCCGGGGTTGTAGAAGATCACATAGGCCATGCGTCCGCCCAGGATCACGCCCAGCGTGCACCAGCTCACTAGGTCGTCCACATGCTTGCCGGTCATCGGGCTGCCGGCGCGCTTCACCATCTTCAGCAGCAGCCACCAGCCGGCCAATATGCCCAATATATAGGCAAGGCTGTACCAGCGCAGGGCGAGCGGGCCGATCTCGAGGGCGACGGGGTCGAGCCCGAGGCTCTCCCATTGAACAGGTGCGTGGAAGAACTCCATGCTGCTTTCCATATCGGCAGAAGAGGCGAAGCGCCACCGGCTGCTTGCGTCCGGATGGATGTGGAGAGGACATGATGGACGAAACGCCCGAACTGCAGGCCTTCCGCGCCGAAACGCGTGCCTGGCTGGAGGCCAATTGCCCGGAAGAAATGCGCCAGCCGGTGCAGGGCGACGGCGACATCTGCTGGGGCGGGCGGAAATGGCGGTTCCAGAGCGAGGCGCAGAGGCTCTGGCTGGAGCGGATGGCGGCGCGCGGCTGGACGGTGCCGCAATGGCCGCGCGCCTATGGCGGCGGCGGGCTTTCGAAGGACGAGGCGCGAATCCTGGCGCAGGAGATGCGGCGGCTGAAGGCGCGCCCGCCGCTTTCCAGCTTCGGCATCTGGATGCTCGGCCCGGCGCTGCTGAAATATGGCAATGAAGCGCAGAAGCAGGCGCATCTGCCGAAGATCGCCCGTGGCGAGATCCGCTGGTGCCAGGGCTATTCCGAGCCGGGCGCCGGGTCGGACCTCGCCTCGCTTCGCACCTCCGCCTTGCCCGACGGCGACGAATATGTGGTGAACGGCAGCAAGATCTGGACGAGCTACGCCGACCAGGCGGACTGGATCTTCTGCCTGGTGCGCACCGATCCGGTGGCGCCCAAGCATCTGGGCATTTCCTTCCTGCTGTTCGACATGGAAAGCCCCGGCGTCTCCACCAGCCCGATCAAGCTGATCTCCGGCTACTCGCCCTTCTGCCAGACCTTCTTCGACGATGTGCGGGTGCCGCAGGAAAATCTCGTCGGCACCGCCGGCAAGGGCTGGGACATCGCCAAATATCTGCTGACGCACGAGCGGGAGATGATCGGCGACATGGGCTCCCTCGGCCGCGAATCAATGCACCAGATCGCCAAAAGATCGATCGGCACCGGCCGCGACGGGCGGCTGAAGGATGGCGTGCTCCGGGCCGACATCGTGCGCCACGAAATCGACTCCTACGCTTTCGCCCTCACCATGGAGCGGGTGAAGGACGAGGCGAAGGCCGGGCAAGGCGTGGGGGCGCTTTCCTCCATGCTGAAATATGCCGGCACCGAGCTTAACAAGCAGCGCCGCGAATTGCTGATGAGCATTTCGGGCAGCGACGGCCTTAGCTGGGAAGGCGAAGGCCCGGAGGAGGGGGATCTGGCGCGGGAGTGGCTGAGAAGCCGCGCCAATTCCATCGAGGGGGGAACGTCGGAAGTGCAGTTGAACATCATCGCCAAGCGCGTGCTTGGCTTGCCGGGGGCCTGATCCGATGGTGCTTGTCCTGAACGAAGAGCAGCGCATGGTGAAGGAAACCGCCGAAGGTTTCTTCGCCGAACACGCACCCGTCGGCCAGCTTCGCAAGCTGCGCGACAGCCACGACCCTGACGGTTTCGACCGGGGGCTGTGGGCGAAGATGGCGGAAATGGGCTTCGCCGGAGTCGCCATTCCCGAGCAATATGGCGGCGCCGGGCTGGGAATGGTCGCCGCCGGCCTCATCCAGGAAGCGATCGGCCGCAACCTGTCGCTCTCGCCCTTCCTGTCCGCCTCGGTGCTGGCGGCGACGGCGATCGCGAAGGCCGGCTCCGACGAGCAGAAGGCGGCCTTGCTGCCGAAGATCGCCTCGGCCGAGCTTATCGTGGCGCTCGCCGCCGACGAAAAGCCGCGCCACCAGCCGCATTTCGTGGCGGCGCGGGCTGAAAGCTCGGGGAACGGCTTCCGTCTGACCGGCGCCAAGCCCTTCGTGCTGGACGGGCATGTGGCGGACCGGCTGATCGTCGCCGCCCGCACCAGTGGCGAGGAGGGGGCGCCTGCGGGGATCACCCTCTTCCTTGTCGATCCGAAAGCGGCCGGCGTTTCGGTGAAGCGCCGCGCGATGGTGGACAGCCGCAACGCCGCCGAAATCGCGCTGGAGGGCGTGCAGGTGGACGGCGCCGATGTGCTCGGCGGAATCGGCGAGGGCTTCGCGACGCTGGAAGCCGCGCTCGATGTCGGGCGCGCCTGCCTTGCCGCGGAAATGCTGGGGGTTTCCGGGCAGAGCTTCGACGCGACCGTCGACTATCTGAAGAACCGGGAGCAGTTCGGGGTGAAGATCGGCAGCTTTCAGGCGCTGCAGCATCGCGCCGCGCATCTGTTCTGCGAGATGGAGCTGGCCCGTTCGGCCACCTTGAAGGCGCTGACGGCGCTGGACGAGGGCGATGCGCGCGCGCCCTTCTTCGTGGCGCTGGCCAAGGCGAAAGCCGGCGATGTGTGCAGGCTTGCGACGAATGAGGCTGTTCAGATGCATGGCGGCATCGGTATGACGGACGAGTTCGATATCGGCTTCTACATGAAGCGGGCGAGGGCCGCGCAGGAGACTTTCGGCGACACCGCCTTTCAGGCGGACAGGGTCGCCCGGCTGCTGAACTATTGAGGGGAGAGAAATGGCGCTGACCGAACTCGACAAGGCGATTGACGCCGCAACTGCCGCAATCACCGCACCGGGCGGCCAGCTTGGCGTCGGCAAGGCGACCGTGCGCGGGGTGGAATATCCCGTGTTCGACCATGCGCCGCAATCGCTGCGCGAATATCTGGCCTTCTTCCTGACCGCCAACGCCGACAAGGAGTTCATCGTCTATCAGGGCGAGCGGCTGACCTTCGCCGATGTGCAGAAGCAGGGGGTGCGGATCGCGGCCATGCTGCAATCGCGGCACGGCATAGCCAAGGGCGACCGGATCGCCATCGCCATGCGCAACTATCCGGAATGGGCGCCGATCTTCATCGGCGCGACCATGCTGGGCGCCGTCGTCGTGCCGATGAACGCCTGGTGGCGGCCGGACGAGCTGGCCTATGGCCTGAAGGATTCCGGCACGCGCCTGGTGTTCGCGGACGAGGAGCGGTTGCGCCGAATCCATGAAATCGAAGGGCTGAACCTGACGGCCGTCGCCGTTCGCACCAGCCACCAGGTGGCCGAACAGATGGGGGCGCAAACGCTGGAGGACGCGATCGCCGCCAGCCCGGAGACGCCCTGGTTCCTGCCGCCGATCTACCCCGAAGACGATGCGACGATCATGTACACCTCCGGCTCCACCGGGGCGCCGAAGGGGGCGGTCGCCACCCACCGCTCCATCGTGTCGGGCGCGCTCAACTATCTGGTGCAGGGCCTTGCCATGCTGCAGCTGGCGATGGCGCAGGGCGTCGCGCTTCCGGCGCAGCAGGTGATGCTGCTGAACCTGCCGCTGTTCCACATCACCGGCCTCGTGCCGATCCTGCTGGTGTCGATCGCCATCGGGCGGAAGCTCGTCATCATGTATCGCTGGGACGCGGGCGAGGCGCTGCAACTGATCGAGAGGGAGAAGGCGACCTATTTCGTCGGCGTGCCGACGATGAGCCTCGAGCTGATGCAGCATCCCGACCGGGACAAATACGACCTCTCCACCCTGCTCGACATCGCCGCCGGCGGCGCGGCGCGCCCGCCCGAGCATGTGGCGCGTCTGGCGGAGGCGTTTCCGGGCAAGAATCCGGCGATCGGCTACGGGCTGACCGAAACCAACGCCGTCGGCGCCGGGAATATCCGCGACAATTACCGGCTGAAGCCCGATTCCACCGGCCGCGCGACGAAGCCCATGGTGGAAATCGGCATTTTCGACGACGACATGAAGCAACTCGGCACCGGCGAGGTGGGCGAAGTCTGCATCCGCTCGGTCTGCAATGTCAGGGGTTACTGGAACAAGCCCGAGGCGACGGCGGCCTCGTTCACCGCCGACGGCTGGTTCCGCTCGGGCGACCTCGGCCGGCTGGACGAGGATGAGTATCTCTTCATCGTCGACCGCAAGAAGGACATCATCATCCGCGGCGGCGAGAATGTCTCCGCCGTGGAGGTGGAATCGGCCATCTACGCCCACCCCGCCGTTGCCGAGGCTTCGGTGTTCGGGCTTCCGGACGACCGGCTGGGCGAGATCGTCGGCGCCGTCGTCTATCCCAAGGCTGGCGAGCGGCTGGAGGGTGAAGCGGTGATCCAGTTCGTCAGCCGCGAACTGGCCGCCTTCAAGGTGCCGGCACGCGTGTGGGTGCTTGACGAGCCGCTGCCCAAGCTCGGCTCGGGCAAGATCGACAAGGTGTCGCTGCGCCAGCAGTTCCGCGACGTGCATCTGGGCCGGACGACGGCATGAGTTTCGCGCTCCGCCGCGCGACCGCGGCGGACGGGGCTGCGGTGCGGGCTCTCTTCTGCGAGAGCTTCACCGCAACTTTCGCCCATCTCTACCCCCCGCACGAACTGGCGGAATTTCTGGATGGGTGCAGCGTGCCGCGTTTCGAGGCGGAATGCGCGGCCGCCGACCATGCCGTGATGCTGGGCGAGGCGGCCGATGGGCGGCTGCTGGGCTATTGCACATTGGGTCCATATGATCTGCCGCTCGACACGGACAGGCGCTGGTGGGTGCTGCGGATGCTCTACCTGCGCGAGGAGGCGAAGGGCCTTGGCCTGGCACAGGCGCTGATGGACTGGGCGATCGGCGAAGCGCGGGCGCGCGGCTATCAGGAACTCTATCTGACCGTCTGGGTGGACAACCACCGGGCGCGGCGCTTCTACGAGAAATATGGCTTCGAGGAAGTGGGCAAATACGCCTATGTCGTCGGCACCACCGTCGACGACGACCGTATCCTGAGGCTGACGCTTTGATCACCCGCCTGACCGCCCATGGCCTGACCTTCCCGCATGGATTCCTAGGCCGCACCGGCGGTGTTTCCACCGGCCTGTTCGACAGCCTGAATGTGGGGCTGGGCTCATCCGACGATCCGGCGCTGGTGCGGGAGAATCGGGCGCGGGCGCTTGCCGTGGTTTCGCCGGATGCGCGGCTGGTGAGCCTGCGCCAGGTGCACAGCGCGACCGCCGTGGAGGCCGGCGACTGGACGGACGACGCCCGGCCGGAGGCCGACGCGCTGGTGACCGACCGGCCCGGCCTTGCTTTGGGCGTGCTGACGGCCGACTGCGGCCCGCTTCTGTTCGAGGATCGGCAGGCAGGCGTCATCGCCGCCGCGCATGCGGGCTGGAAGGGTGCGCTCGGCGGGGTGATCGGCGCCACCGTCGAACGGATGGAGAAGCTGGGGGCCTGCCGCGGCCGCATCGCCGCCGCCGTCGGCCCCTGCATCGGCCGCCGTTCCTACGAGGTGGACGAGGCTTTCCGCGCGCGCTTCGAAGCCGCGAATGTGGAAAATGGCGCCTTCTTCACCGATGGCCGGGCGGGCCATGCTCTCTTCGATCTGGAAGGCTATTGCCTGTTCCGTCTGGCGGAGGCTGGAGTCACCCGCGCGGAAGGCCTTGGCGTCGACACGAAGGCCGAGTCCGCCCGCTTCTTCAGCTATCGCCGCACGACCCTTGCCGGAGAGGCGGATTATGGCCGCCAGTTGAGCCTGATCAGCCTGCCTCGCTGAGGCGGGCGCCGGGTTTGCGATGCGCGGCGATGCAGGACAGCAAGCTTAGCACCAGAAGGGCAAAGGCCGCCATTTCCAGAGCTGTCGGCAGCCGGTTTTCCCAGAGGAAGCCATAGATCAGCGCGAACAGCGTCTCGAACAGGATCATCTGCCCTACCAGCGTCAGCGGCAGCAGGCGGTTCATCCGATTCCAGAAGGCGTTGCCGAATATCGACCCCGCCAGACAAACGGCAATCGAGACGGCGGCGAATCGCGCCCAGTCGGCTGCGCCATGCCTGCCTTCGGCCAGCATAAGGGCGAGTGGAATCAGCAGCAGCGACTGCGCGCCGGTCGTCAGGCCGATCAGCAGATTCCATTCATGGGCGGAGATATGGCGCAGCCGCGCCAGCCAGCGGCTGTTGCCCACCGCATAGGCGGTCCAGGAAACCAGCGCGCCGATAGCGGCTAGGAGCCCAACGAGTTGCGTGCCGACCGAGCCGGAAGCTGGAAGCGCGATAGCCTGCCAGCCTATGCAGATGGCGCCGGCTGCGCACAGCAGCAACGACGGCGCCAGCCTGCCCAGCGGCACGGCGCCGAAGGCCCGGCTGCCGACGATGGTGACGGCGATCGGCACGAAGCCGACCACCAGCGAGGTCATGGCGATGCCGCCCTTCTGCACGGCGGTGGAAAGGAGGATGTAATAAAGGGTGTTGCCGGCGACCGCGAGCCATGTGAGCCCGATCCAGGCTTGCCGGTCCAGCCCGGGCGCCAGCTTGCGCCAGCGCGGCGCGATCAGCATTGCGGAAATCAACCCGAACAGCAGGTAGCGGCCGATCGTCAGTTCCAGCGGGCTGAAACCGCGCGCCAGTTCCGGCCCCAGGAAAACCAGCCCCCAGAGCGCCCCGGCGCCGGCGCCATATAAGATGCCGGCCAGAGTGGAGCCGCTGCCTGATCCTCGATCCACGCCGATGCTTTCATGAACTGGGTTGCGAATGGGTGAGAAATATCATCGATAAGGTGGGAAATGCGCTCTTGATCAGGGCCTGAAACGCAACAATTACTCGCTTCATGGCCAACCCCCTCAAAGCCGCGAGCCGCACGCTGGATTCCTTCGACAGGGCGATTCTCCGCATCGTTCAGCGCGACAACAAGACGCCGCAACGGGCGATCGCAGAGGCCGTCCATCTTTCGACGGCGGCGGTGCAACGCCGGATCGCCGCCATGGAAAAGGCGGGGATCATCCGCTGGAACGCAGCCCTCGTCGATCCGGACGCGATCTCGCTCGGCATCACCTCGATCGTCGAGGTGCATCTGAGCGACGAGCGGACGGCGACGGTGGACCGGGCGAAGGCGTTGTTCCGGGCCGCGCCGGAAGTACAGCAATGCTATTATGTCACGGGTGGCACCAGCTTCGTGCTGGTGATTGTCTCGCCCGACATGCGTGTTTATGAAGCGACGACGCGGCGCCTGTTCTCGGAGAATGCGTTTGTCGCCAGCTTCCGCTCGCTGATCGCGCTGGACCGGGTGAAGGCCGGAATGGAACTGGCGATTCCCTGAACGTGGCGGAATCCGCATGCACTGCTGCCAGAGCAAAAAAAGGGGGGCCGAAGCCCCCCTAATGGTTCGAAAAGGCGGAGGACCTGTGCCCTCCCGTAACCGAACGCTTGCCTGAGCGGTCCGGATCTTACCCCTTGGTCGAGGCGTAAAGCTGCCACAAACCGGCGACTTCGGAAACAGGCCCGTTGGGCACGGCCGCGAAAGTCGCCTTGGCTGCGGCGATATTGCCGGCACGCAGCTGGGCGATTCCCTTGAACAGGGCCGCCTCGCCCGGATTCGGGCCTTTCTGCGCGGTGGTGAAGGCAGCGATGGCCTGCGGATACTGGCCGGCGCCCAGATAGGCGTTGCCCGCCGCAAGCGCGGTGTTCGGTGCCTTGGCAGCGTTGGGCGCGGCGGCGAGCGCTGCAGACTGCCGCTTGCCGGCGGCGTCGATCAGGCGCGCTGTGGTGGCGTCGCCCGCCGGGATCACGCCGCTGGCGCTCGCGGTCTTCACCACGTCTGCGGCCACGCCCGACTGGCCGCCAACGATGGCGACCTTGGCGAATTCCTGCACATCGGCAGCGGTGGTGAGGTTCCCGGTTTCCCGCATCAGATGGTAAAGCGCCAGCTTGGAATCGCGCGATTGCGGCTGATTCTTCATGTCCACCAGCAGCGCCCGCCAGCGGGCCGGCGTCGGATCCAGGCGGATCAGCTTCTGGATGGTGCCGATATAGGCCTTCTTGTCGCCCATCTTGAACTGGGCGCCGGCGAGGTTCTGAAGCGCCGACAGGTTGTTCGGGTTCTTCGCCAGCATGTCCTGGTAGATTTTTGCGGCTTCGGCCGGCTTGCCCTGCTGCAGATAGGACTGGGCGACGATGGTCGTCTGTCCGGACTTGCGGGCTGTGGCGATCGCCTTGTCGTACTGGCGGGCCTGATAATAGAGCGGCGCGAGCTGGCTGGCCGGGGCGTTGATCCGCTCCAGTTCGGCCGCCGCCTGCGCATATTGGCCGCTGCGGGTGTGCACGAAGGCCGCCATCTGCGCGACCTTGGTGCGCTCAGTGGGGGTCTTGGCGGCGGTGCGCGCCTGATTCACATAGTTGAGGGCGGCGGAGTTGTTGCCGGCCTTGGCGGCGTTGGACGCCTGCTGCAACGGCTTGCCGACTGCGGGAGAAAGTGCCTGCGCCATGGCTGCGCCCGACAGAAGCGGAACGCCTGCCATCGGAAGGGCAGTTGCCATTCCGAGCGAGAGAGCAAGCGAAAGCCTCGAAATCAGCTTCATTGACGACCTTTCTTCTCATGCCTCAAGGCAACAGCTTCCTTCTGCCACGCCATATCTGGCGTGAGACTGAACAGCCGGAATATGAGCCCCCTGGTTAAAGTCCGACTGCCAGTCATAAGGGAAGGCTTCCACTCTGAAAAGCTCAGAT
Source organism: Sandaracinobacteroides sayramensis (assembly GCF_022014495.1). Taxonomy (GTDB): domain Bacteria; phylum Pseudomonadota; class Alphaproteobacteria; order Sphingomonadales; family Sphingomonadaceae; genus Sandaracinobacteroides; species Sandaracinobacteroides sayramense. The sequence continues at coordinate 290,022 of NZ_JAKLSQ010000001.1, read as the reverse complement.
GTGCAGATGGCGCATTCTGCTGAGACGGACAGTTTTGACAGCAAGGCGGGATGCGCTAGTGCAACCGCCATCCTGAAACATCATGCGAGCAAGACAACCTTGACGACAGCCTTCATTTTCCCCGGCCAGGGCAGCCAGTCGGTCGGGATGGGAAAAGCCTTTGCCGACGCCAGCGCCGCCGCGCGCGAAATCTTCGAAGAAGTGGACGAAGCGCTGGGCGAGAGCCTTTCGCGCCTGATGTTCGAAGGGCCGGAAGAAGCGCTGACTCTGACCGCGAATGCCCAGCCCGCGATCATGGCGGCAAGCCTTGCGGCGCTGGCGGTGCTGGAAAAGGAAGGCGGTATCCGCCTTAGTGAAAAGGCCGGCTATGTGGCCGGGCACAGCCTTGGCGAATATTCGGCGCTCGCCGCGGCGCAGGCATTGCCGCTGGCCGAGACCGCCCGGCTGCTGCGCCTGCGGGGCGAGGCGATGCAGGCGGCGGTGCCGCCGGGCGAAGGGGCCATGGCCGCGATCCTGGCGCTTTCGATCGGCGATGTGCGGGCGATCGCCGCCGAGGCGGCTGGCGACGAGATCTGCGCCATCGCCAACGACAATGCGCCGGGGCAGGTGGTGGTTTCGGGCCACAAGGCCGCCGTCGAGCGGGCGATGGCGCTGGCGAAGGCCAAGGGCGCGCGCATGACGGTGCTGCTGCCGGTTTCGGCGCCCTTCCACTGCCCGCTGATGCAGCCCGCCGCCGAGGCCATGGCAAAAGCGCTGGAAACGGCGGCGCTGCTGGCGCCGCTGGTGCCGGCCTATGCCAATGTGACGGCCGCCCCGGTTTCCGACCCTGCGGAGATTCGCGGCCTGCTAGTCACGCAGGTGACGGCAACCGTGCGCTGGCGCGAATCGGTGGAGGCGATGGCGGCGGCCGGCGTTACCCGGCTGGTGGAACTGGGCGGCAAGGTGCTGGGGCCGATGGTGAAGCGAATCGCCCCCGACATCCAGAATCTGTCGGTGCAGAAGCCCGATGATATCGAGGCGGTGCTGAAGGCCCTCTAGACTGTCCGCAACCCTCCGCCGCGAAGCGGAGGGGAGCGAAACAACCCCGGCGCGCAGCGCCGCAAGCGCCCGAGAAAATGCGAGGAGAAACCAGAATGTTCAACCTTGAAGGGCGCACCGCGCTGGTGACCGGCGCATCGGGCGGCATCGGCGGCGCCATCGCCCGCACGTTGAAGGCACGAGGCGCGAAGCTGGCGCTGTCCGGCACGCGCGAGGAGGCGCTGAAGGCGCTGGCCGACGAATTGGGCGGGGCGGAAATCCTGCCCTGCCGGCTGGATGTTGCCGAGGAAGTCGAGGCGCTGGTGCCGGCGGCGGTCGAAAAGCTGGGGCAGCTCGACATATTGGTGAACAACGCCGGGATCACCCGCGACGGTCTCGCCATGCGGATGAAGGACGAGGACTGGGCGGCCGTGCTGAAGGTGGACCTGGAAGCGGCCTTCCGCCTGTCGCGCGCGGCGCTCAGGCCGATGATGAAGGCGCGCCATGGGCGGATCGTCTCGATCAGTTCGGTCGTCGGCTCCATCGGCAATCCTGGGCAGGCGAACTATGCTGCGGCGAAGGCCGGGCTGGAGGGCATGACCCGCAGCCTCGCCGCCGAAGTGGCGAGCCGGGGCGTGACGGTGAATTGCGTGGCCCCGGGCTTCATCCGCTCGGCGATGACGGATGCGCTGAACGAGGAGCAGAAAGCAAAGATGTTCGAGCGGATTCCGGCCGGACGCTTCGGCGACGGAGGCGATGTGGCCGCCGCCGTGCTGTGGCTGGCGAGCGACGAAGGCGGCTATGTGACGGGGCAGGCGATTCATGTGAATGGCGGCATGCACATGGCCTGATGGCTGTCCGCTGCCGCTTGCATGGGGGCAAGCAGACGGCTAGTGCGATTGGGCACAAACGACGGGCCAGGCTTTTCCCCGGGGGTTCTTTGGGAGGGGCTGGCAGCCGAGCGAAAGGGTTAGAGGAATGAGCGACGTCGCCGAACGGGTGAAGAAGATCGTGGTCGAGCATCTGGGCGTGGAAGCCGAGAAGGTGACCGAAGAGGCGAGCTTCATCGACGATCTGGGCGCTGACAGCCTCGATACGGTCGAGCTGGTGATGGCCTTCGAGGACGAGTTCGGCGTGGAAATCCCCGACGACGCGGCCGAAAAGATTCTGACGGTGAAGGACGCGATCGCCTTCATCGCGGCCAACGGCAAGTAAACAGGTGGCCGGGCCGCCGTCGCGCGGCCCGCTGACGGCCTCGTGGGATTCGATTCCCCGGGGCCGTTTGTTTTCGGGGGCCGCCGGTTTCGAAAGCGATGGCGCTTTCGCGCGGTTTTCCTTTTCCCATCCGCAAGCTATGCGGATGGTGAGGGCGCGGACCGGCAAAAGGCCGCGCGGAGTGAAATAGAGAGAATCAGGAGAAAGGCATGCGCCGCGTTGTCGTGACGGGCCTGGGGCTCGTGACCCCGCTGGGCGGGAATGTTCAGCAGACGTGGGACCGGCTGATCGCCGGAAAATCGGGCGCGGGCCCGATCACCCGCTTCGACGCCACGGACTATAGCTGCCGCATCGCCTGCGAAGTGAAGCCCGAGGATTTCGACCCGAACCTGCGCGTCGACCACAAGATCCAGCGGCAGGTCGATCCCTTCATCGTCTATGGGCTGGACGCCGCCGGGCAGGCGCTGGAAGACGCCGGGCTGACGGACATGCCCGAGGAGGAGCGGCTGCGCGCCGGCACGCTCATCGGTTCGGGAATCGGCGGCCTGCCGGGAATCGCCGAGGAAGCCATCGTGCTGCACGAGCGCGGACCCCGCCGCGTCAGCCCCCACTTCGTGCATGGGCGGCTCATCAACCTCATCTCCGGGCAGGTCTCGATCCGCTACGGGCTGATGGGGCCGAATCACGCCGTGGTCACCGCCTGCTCCACCGGCGCCCACGCCATCGGCGACGCGGCGCGGCTGATCGCGCTGGACGATGCCGATGTGATGGTGGCGGGCGGCGCGGAAGCGACCATCTGCCCGATCGGCATCGCCGGATTCGCCCAGGCGCGGGCGCTCTCCACCAATTTCAACGACGAGCCGCACCGCGCCAGCCGCCCATGGGACAAGGCCCGCGACGGCTTCGTGATGGGCGAAGGCGCCGGCATCGTCGTGCTGGAGGAATATGAGCGGGCGAAGAAGCGCGGCGCGAAAATCCTTGGCGAAGTGGTGGGCTATGGCCTTTCCGGCGACGCCTATCATGTGACGGCGCCGCACCCGGAAGGCTCGGGCGCCTTCCGTTCGATGCAGATGGCGCTGAAGCGCGCCGGGCTGAACCCGGGCGACATCGACTATGTGAACGCCCATGGCACCTCGACCCCGATGGGCGACGAACTGGAACTGGGCGCGGTGAAGCGGCTGTTCGGGGCCGATATCGGCAAGCTTTCCATGAGCAGCACCAAGTCCGCCATCGGCCATCTGCTGGGCGGTGCGGGCGCGGTGGAAAGCATCTTCACCCTGCTGGCGCTGCGCGACCAGGTGGTGCCGCCGACGCTCAACCTCGAAGACCCGTGCGATGGCGCGGAGGGCGTCGATCTGGTTCCCTGGACGGCGAAGGAGCGCAAGGTGGAAGCCGTGCTGAACAACAGCTTCGGCTTCGGCGGCACCAACGCGACGGTCGTTTTCAGGAAGGTCTGACGCATGGGCGAGGGGGGCACCAAGGCCGCGGGCCAGTCGCGCTGGCTGGTCTGGGGTGCCGTCCTCAGCCTGCTGGCGATGCTGACGGTCAGCGTCTGGACGGCGACCATGTGGCGCCGCGCCCCGGTGCCGGGCGCCCAGCGGGTGGAAGTGGAAATCCCGCGCGGCGCTTCCATCCGGGAAGTGGCGAAGCGGCTGGAAGCCGCCGGCGTGGTGGAGTCGGCGGAGCTGTTCGAACTGCTCGCCCGCACCATCGGCGACGATCGGGAAATCCAGTTCGGCACCTATGGCATCTTCGAGGGCGAGGGCTGGGGCTCCATCCTGGAGCGGATGAAGCGTGGGGACACGCTGGTGGTCCGGATTCCCATTCCCGAAGGCATGCCGAGCGTGATGGTGGCGGAACGGCTGAACGCCGTCGGCCGGCTGAAGGGCGAGGTGGCGCCGCCGCCCGAGGGCAGCGTGCTGCCGGCCACCTATGAAGCGAAGATCGGCGAAAGCCGCGAGGATGTGCTGAAGCGCATGCAGGTGGCGATGGACGCCGAGCTGGCGGGCATCTGGGAACGGCGTTCCGAGAATATCGCCGTCAAGTCCATCGAAGAAGCGGTGATCCTCGCCTCCATCGTCGAGAAGGAAACCGGGGCGGCGGGCGAGCGCCGGCGGATCGCCGGGCTTTACAGCAACCGGCTGAAGGCCGGCATGCCGCTGCAGGCCGACCCGACCGTCATCTATCCGGTGACGCAGGGCAAGCCGCTGAAGCGCCGCATCCGCCAGTCGGAACTGCAGGCCGAGAATGGCTACAACACCTACCGCATGCAGGGCCTTCCCAGAGGGCCGATCACCAATCCCGGGCGGGAAAGCCTGCTGGCGGTCGTCGATCCGGAGGTGCACGACTATCTCTATATGGTGGCGGACGGCTCGGGCGGGCACGCCTTCGCCCGCAGCTACGAAGAGCATCAGGCGAATGTGGAAAAGTGGCGGCAGTACCGCCGCGAGAAGGGCATCTGACGGCCGCTTGACCTGGGGTGAGATAGGGGCCTAACGCCAGAGCCCTATGTCTGGCCCTCGATCCACCGCACCACGCACGCTTTACGACAAGATCTGGGACGATCATGTCGTCGCCTCGCGCGACGACGGCACCAGCCTCATCTTCATCGACCGGCATCTGATCCACGAAGTGACGACACCGCAGGCCTTCGCCGGGCTGAAGTCCGCCGGCCGCCGCCTGCGCCGGCCGGATCTGACGCTGGCCGTGCCCGACCATAATGTGCCGACGACGGACCGCAGCCAGCCCATCGCCGACCCCGAATCGGTCGCGCAGCTGGCGGCGCTGAAGGCCAATTGCGCCGAGTTCGGCGTGGAATATTTCGAGATTGATGCCCCGGAACAGGGCATCGTGCATGTGATCGGCCCGGAACAGGGCTTCACCCTTCCCGGCCTGACGATGGTCTGCGGCGACAGTCATACCTCCACGCACGGCGCTCTGGGAGCGCTGGCCTTCGGCATCGGCACGTCGGAAGTGGAGCATGTCTTCGCGACGCAGACGCTTTTGTTGCAGAAGTCGGGGAATTTCGCCGTCACCGTGAACGGCAGCCTCGGTTACTCCATCACCGCCAAGGATGTGGCGCTGGCGATCTGCGGCGCCATGGGCACGGCGGGCGGCACCGGCCATGTGCTGGAGTATCGCGGCGCGGTGATCGAGGCACTTTCGATGGAAGGGCGGATGACGCTCTGCAACATGTCGATCGAGGCGGGCGCCCGCGCCGGCCTCGTCGCGCCGGACGAGAAGACCTTCGCCTATGTGGCCGGTCGCCCGCGCGCGCCAAAGGGTGCCGATCTCGAAAAGGCGATCGCCTGGTGGCGGCAGTTGCCCAGCGACGCGGGCGCCCGGTTCGACCGGGAGCTGGTGCTGGACGGCACGGCGATCGCCCCGCTCGTCACCTGGGGCACCAGCCCGGAAGATGTGGTCGCCGTCACCGGCATCGTGCCTTCGCCTGACAGCTTCGACGATCCGTCGAAGCGGGCGGCGGCGGAAAAGTCTCTGGCCTATATGGGCCTGACGCCCGGCACCCGGCTGGAGGATGTGCCGGTGGAGAATATCTTCATCGGCAGTTGCACCAACAGCCGGATCGAGGATCTGCGCGCCGCCGCGCTGGTGGTGGAGGGCCGGTATGTCGCCGCCAATGTGCGGCAGGCGCTGGTGGTGCCCGGCTCCGGCCTCGTCAAGCGGCAGGCGGAGGCGGAGGGGCTGGACCGCATCTTCGTCGAGGCCGGCTTCGAATGGCGCGAGCCGGGCTGCTCCATGTGCCTCGGCATGAACCCGGACCGGGTGCCTTCGGGCGAGCGCTGCGCGTCCACGTCCAACCGCAACTTCGTCGGCCGGCAGGGGCCGGGCGCGCGCACGCATCTGATGTCGCCGGCGATGGCGGCGGCGGCGGCGGTGACGGGGCGGCTGACCGATGTGAGGCAGATGAAGTGACGGCTGCGATTCGCCTGAAGGGCCTCGAAAAAACCTATGCCGGCGGCAAGCGCGCGCTGAACGGGGTCGATCTGGCGATTCCGCGGGGTTCGATGTTCGCGCTTCTGGGGCCGAACGGGGCGGGCAAGTCCACCCTCATCAACATCCTCGCCGGGCTGGTGCGCAAGACTGGCGGCAGCGCCGAGATCTGGGGCTTCGATATCGACCAGCACCCCCGCAACGCCAAGGCGTCGATCGGGGTGGTGCCACAGGAATTGCTGTTCGACGCTTTCTTCACCCCCTTCGAGACGCTGGAGCTGCAGGCCGGCCTTTACGGCGTGCCGCCGGAGAAGCGCCGCTCGATGGAACTGCTGGAAAAGGTGCGGCTGGACGACAAGGCGCATGTCTATACCCGCACGCTGTCGGGCGGGATGAAGCGGCGGCTGCTGATCGCCAAGGCGATGGTGCACAACCCGCCGGTCCTCATCCTCGACGAGCCGACGGCCGGGGTCGACATCGAGCTTCGGCAGATGCTCTGGGCCTATGTGCGCGAGCTGCACGCGGGCGGCACGACGGTGGTGCTGACGACCCATTATCTGGAGGAAGCCGAGGAGCTTTGCGACCGGATCGCCATCGTCAACCACGGCCGAATCGTCATCGACACCGACAAGGACAATCTGCTGTCCCAGGCGCAGGACAAGAGGGTGGAGGTGACGCTGGACCATGATCTGCAGCAGCCGCCCGAAATCGCCGGCGCCACGCGGGTGACGCTTCTCGACAGCCGCCGGCTGGACATTCTCTACGACAAGCAGACGGTGAAGGCGGGCGCGATCCTCGCCCGCCTGCAGGAGGCCGGTCACCCGGTGGTGGACGTGACCACCCGCGAGGCGGATCTGGAGGATGTGTTCCTGGACCTGACCGGCACGCCGCTGGAAGCCGCGAAAGGATAGCGATTGCCTGACCTCATCGAAGCCGATGTGATCGTCATCGGCTCGGGCGCCGCCGGGCTGACCGCCGCGCTGAACGTCGCGGCTGGCGGACGGCAGGTGCTGATGCTGTCGAAGGCGGGGATTTCCGCCGGCTCCACCAGTTGGGCGCAAGGCGGGATCGCTGCCGTGCTCGACGCGGGCGACACCTTCGAGAGCCATATAGAAGACACGATGGTGGCCGGCGCGGGGTTGAACGACCGGCGGGCGGTGGAATTCGTGGTGGAGCACGCCGCCCCCGCCATCGAGCGGCTGGCGGCGCTGGGCGTGCCCTTCAACCCCGGCGAGACGGTTTCCGAACGCTGGCATCTGACGCGCGAGGGCGGGCACAGCACGCGGCGCATCGTGCATGTGGACGATGCGACCGGCTGGGCGGTGCAGAAGGCGCTGGAGACGGCGGCGCTGGAAAATCCGCTGATCCGCTTCCTGCCCGACCAGGTGGCGATCGACATCATCACCGAACGCCACGCCGCCGGCCATGGCTTCGCCGGCCGCCGCGCCATGGGGCTTTACGCGCTGGACCGGGCGTCGGGCCATGTGCGCCGGCTGCTGGCGCGCGCGGTGGTGCTGGCGACCGGCGGCGCCTCGCGCGTCTACCGCTTCTCCACCAACCCGGACGGTTCGACCGGCGACGGCATCGCCATGGCCTGGCGCGCGGGCTGCCGGGTTTCCAACATGGAATTCAACCAGTTCCACCCGACCTGCCTCTACCACCCCAGGGTGAAGAACTTCCTCATCACCGAGGCGATGCGCGGCGAGGGCGGCATATTGCGCTTGCCCGACGGCACCGCTTTCATGGGAAGCCATGACGCGCGCAAGGAACTGGCGCCGCGCGATGTCGTCGCCCGTGCCATCGACGCGGAAATGAAGCGGCTGGGCATCCCGCACGTGCTGCTGGACATGACGCACAAGCCCGCCGGCTTCGTGGAAGAGCATTTCCCGACCATCGTGAAGCGCCTGCGCGAACTGGGGATCGATCCAGTGACGCAGCCGATCCCCGTGGTGCCCGCCGCCCATTACAGCTGCGGCGGCGTGCTGGTGGACCTGCAGGGGCGGACCGACCTTGCCGGCCTTTACGCCATCGGCGAAGTCAGCCAGTCGGGCCTGCACGGCGCCAACCGGCTGGCCTCCAACAGCCTGCTGGAATGCCTGGTGTTCGGCGCCAGCGCGGCGGACGAGATCCTCGCCCGCTTCGAGGAGACGCCGCCGCCCGCCGACATCCGCCCATGGGACGAAAGCCGGGTGACCTCGTCGGACGAGGAAGTGGTGGTGACGCACAATTGGGACGAGCTCCGCCGCTTCATGTGGGACTATGTCGGAATCGTCCGCACCGACCGGCGGCTGGAGCGGGCCGCGCATCGCGTGGGGCTGCTGCGATCGGAAATCCAGGAATATTACGGCAATTTCCGCGTGACGCCCGACCTGCTGGAACTCCGCAACCTGGTTGAGGTGGCTGACCTCATCGTCCGCTCCGCGCGCGAGCGCAAGGAAAGCCGGGGCCTGCATTTCACCACCGATTATCCCGGCCTTTCGGACCCGCCGCGCGACACCATCCTCTACCCCGGCGCCGCCTGAAGCCTCGCCGTAGGGCGGCCGCCTCTTCGTGGTCGGTTCGATTAGGAGCGCAGCGGTCGCCCAACCTCGTCACCCCGGGCTTGACCCGGGGTCCAGCTTTGCCTGGGCAAAGCGCTTCAAGAAGAAAGCTAGACCCCAAGTCAAGCCCGGGGTGACGAATGGGGCGCGGCCCATTCGAACCAGCGTGCTGCCGCCTCCCGAATCCCGTTGACGAGGCGGTTATGATACATTATCACACATTCCCAACGACAATTGAGGCCTTGGGCACGTGAAACTTCACCATAAGGAAAGCGCTTCTCTCGACGGCACGTCTGCGCTGCTTTCCAGCCTGTGCCTCGTGCATTGCCTGCTGCTGCCGCTGGCGCTGGCGATCTCCCCCATGCTGGCGGTCGGGCTTGTGGACGAGCTGGTGCATGGCCCTGTCTGGATGCACTGGCTGCTGATCGCGCTTGCGGCGCCGGTCTCGGTCTATGCGCTCTGGCGCGGGGCGCACGCGCATGGCAATCGTTACCCTTGGTGGCTGGCGCTTGCCGGCTTCGCGTTGATGGCCGCGGGTGCGCTGGCCCATGGATTTGGCCCGATCGAATCGGCTTTGACGGTGACGGGCGGGCTTGTGGTCGCCTTCGCCCATTGGCGGAACTGGAAAGCCCGGCAGGTCTGATTCGCCCGGTTGAGCTTGTGCGCAGGGCTGCTGCTCTGTAGGCATCGCAGTCGTGAACGACACCTTCGACAAGCTGGTGGCCGAAGCCCCCTATGGCCGGGTGGAGCGACTGAGCCCGCTGGTGCGGCGGGTGCTGGCGCCCAACCCTTCCCCCTTCACCTTCACCGGCACCGGAACCTACATCGTCGGCAATGGCAAGATCGCCATCATCGACCCGGGCCCGGCCGACGAGGCGCATCTGGAGGCTGTCGCGGCGGCGGTCGAGGGGGAAGAAGTGACCCATCATCTGATCACCCACACCCATGTCGACCATTCCCCGGGCGCCGCGCCGCTGAAGGCGCGGCTGGGCGGCAAGGTCGCCGGCTGCGCGCCGCTCATCCTGTCGGACGATGGCCCGCGCGCCGACGCCGCCTTCGACCGGACCTATGCGCCGGACCAGGTGCTGGCGGACGGTGAGGCGCTTCAAGGCCCCGACTGGACTCTGAGGGCCGTGCACACGCCCGGACATACGTCCAACCATCTCTGCTTCGCGCTGGAGGAGGAGGGAATCCTGTTCTCCGGCGACCATGTGATGGGCTGGTCCACCACGGTCGTGGCGCCGCCGGACGGCGACATGGCGGCCTATATGCGCTCCCTGCAGCTTCTGCTGGAGCGGGGCGACAAGCGCTATTTCCCGACGCATGGCCCGGCGGTCGAGGAACCGCAGCGCTTCGTGCGCGGGCTGATCGCCCACCGCCGCCAGCGCGAGACGCAGATACTGAAGCTGCTGGCCGAAGGCGTGGCGAAAATCCCGGACATGGTCGCGCAGATGTATGCGCCCGTCGATCCGCGCCTCTGGCCGGCGGCCGAGCGCAGCGTGCTGGCGCATCTGATCGACCTCGAATCCCGCAGCCGCGTGCAGCGTGACGGAGAGAATTGGAAGCCATGCTGACGCTGAGACGTGTTTTCGCCTGGGTGGGGGTGATCGCGCTGGTGCTGGCGGCCCTGGCGCTCGCGGCTGGTCCGCAGCGCCGCTACGAGGCGTGTCGCGCGATCGGCCTTTGCAAGGATCGCGATTTCCTCGGCGCCATGCTGGTCTCCGTGCGCAAGCAGAACCGGCTGGTGGTGCTGACGGCGCGCCTCGTCGCCCCGGTCACCTCCGCCCGCGACACGACGCTCGGCCCGGTCACGGTCGCCACCACGCGGCAGACGGTGATCCTGCCGGCGCGCGTGGACTATTCCGTGGACCTCTCCGGCCTCGCCCAGTCCGACCTCGACTGGAATGCCGACACCCGGACGCTGACGGTGCGCCGCCCGCCGGTGGAAGCCGGCCCGCCCGTCATAGAATGGGAGCATGCGCAGACCTATTCCGACGGCAATATCGCCAGCCTGCTGACGGACGTGCAGCGGAACCTCGAAAAGGACAATCGCCAGAAGGCGCCAGCCCTGTTCAAGGGCCAGGCCGCCTCCCGCGACCTGATGCAGATGGCCGACAATTCCGCCGACGACGCCCTCGCCACCCTGTTCCGCGCGCCGCTGGTGGCGGCCGGGCATTCCAATCCCAAAGTGGTGGTGACGCGCTAGGCTCGGGACGGCGGGCTTCGGCTTGCTCCTTGCTATGATGCGAGCGCGCGCGCCATGATACTGTAATTGCGGAAGAAGTGGAGTTTTCGCTTCGTCAAGTCTATCCTCTGCCACGCTTCGATTTCCATCCAGCTGCTTGTGTGACGGCCGCTCGCCAGGCGGGGAGATGCTGGCGTGGCAAAGCCGACCAAGCGCCGTGGATGCGGCGGAGACCCGGTAGTGGGATTCTCTCCTGCGGGGCAATGAACTGCCCGGCTGCGGACCGCTGCGTTCGATAGCTGTCGCCGCGCTTCGTGAAACTCCGGGGACTACCCCAGATCGGGCATGCCGGCCCGGCGTTTGTCGTCTTCCCGGCGCATGGTCCACAGACGATGGCCAACGGATTGTGAACGCTTTTCCGCGACCCAGCGCTGCTCTTTCCCGAACAGCCGCAACCGACTGGCAGAGGCCGCCAGACGGACAAGCAAGCGATCGACGACGGGTGCCGCACGCATCCCCAGCGCGTCGCGGATCAGCGCCATCTCCTGCGCCGGATCCGGTGTCACGGCCGCTTTCAGCACGGCCAGATCCGGTCCGTCGATACGCTGCTCCGCAATCCGCATCAGCAGCGTATCCAGCATCGGGCGGGCGGCCTCTCCCGCATCCAGCAGGGCCGCGCCCGCCAGCAGGGCAGAGAAGGGTTCGAACCAGCTGCCTGAAACAAGGCCGGCCAGTTGCGGGTCGGCAAGGGGGTCGCGCCCTTGCGCCCGCGCGCGCTGAAACGCCTCGGCCTTCACCAGTCCCTGCAACGCCGTCCGCACATTGCCAGCCCGAAGCTCGGCTCTGCGCGGGAGGGCCATCTGCAGGATCGCCACCCCGCCGGTCTGCAGCCGGTCGCGCAGCACGAGCGTCACATGTTCGGCGAACACCGCGGTTGCCAGTTTGAACCCGCGCCGGGCCTCGCGGTCTGCGTCCTGCAATTCCAGCCACCAGGGGCCGGGGCCCGCCGCGAAACCAGCGGAAGAAAAGGCGGGCTCGCCGGGCGACGCCCGAAGCCGCGCGTCAAGGCCATCGTTCTTGCGGGCCATTTCCCACAGCCGCGCCCGCGGCAGCCTGGCACGGGGCGCAACGCTGCCGGGCTCCAAATCGGGCTCCAGGCGGGAATTCACCATCAGCACTTCAAGTCCGGTCGTTGAGGCAGGATCGGGAAGCAGGCCCAGTTGCAGCGCATCAAGGCTACCCGCCCGGCCCAATTGCCTGCCCGCAGAGGCAAGCAGCGCCGTGGTCGCAAGCGAAATGTCGAACAGTTCGCCCGCCGCCTCCGACGGCATGGCAAAGCCGTCTGCTGCCACGGGCCTTCCCATCCGCATGAGCATTTCGGCCGATGCGCTATCCGGCCGGCCCGGCTGCTCCAGTTCGACCCTCGTGGTGCGCCCTTTCTCCACCGCAACCGAGTGCTCGGCCGCCTGCCCTCCGGCGGCTTCTATCCGCACCCGATACAGACCGGGCGGCAAGGGATTCACGCCCGATTGCAGCACCGGATCCAGCATCGTCGCGCCGCTGTCGTGCAGGATGCTGATCCGGGGCAAGGGCACCAATTCCTCGATCTTCCGCCCGGCAAGGGTGAGCCGGATGCCCGTCGGTTCCGGGGCTGCGAGCTGAAACGCCCCGCCACGCACCGGATCGTCGGGCAGCAGCACGAAACGCTCCGAGAGGCCCGGCCCATAAACCGCCACGGCCTTCAGGCGCGGCATGGCGATGCAGCCGGGTGCGGAGGCTGCGAATGTCCAGCCCGAGGGCGCAAGTCTCAGGCGCACCTCCTGGCCGGGGCGTGTGCTGTGGCGCACTTCGTCGAACGATTGGTCGCGCCGCCCGACCAGCAGCACCGTGTCTGCCGCGGCTCCGCTTTCCGCGACGGCCACCAAAGCCACTTCCTCGGCGCCGAAAGTTTCGGCCCGGAAGGTCGCAAGCAGCGGGTCGCTGCCTCCGCTTGCCTCGCCCGACCGGCTGACGAGTTGCTGACGAGCGGCGGCATGGCTTGTCGCGACGGCGTTCGCGACATGGTCGACAAGCGCGTTCCAGCGCACGGCATAGCCGCCGGCGCCGTCGAACAGGTCGGGATCCCAGCGTTTTGCATCGCCGGCACCTTTCAGCCCTTCCACCAGATGTCGGGTGAACAGCCCGCGATTGCCCGTTTCCGCGGCCTTGCGCCCGACCGTCGTGGCGCGAAGCACATGTTCGCGAAGCACGGCCTCGTCGCCTCTTCTCGCATCGGCAAGCCGACCGAATTGCGCCGTGTCGGCATTTACGGCGGACCGGCAGCCGTCGATCCAGACCAGGCGCTCCGTGGCCGGAAAGGCACGCAGCGTCTGCAACAATGACTGCAATTCCAGCGCGCGCCGCCAGCGCCTGCCCGAAAAGCCCGCAAGCCCAAGCGCCTCCGCCTCATAGACTGGATTGGCCGAAATCGCCCCATGCCCGGAAAAACTGAAGATCAGGCGGGGAAAGCGCGCTTTCGCCTCTGCCGGCGCTTCGTAGTTCGCCAGCAGGTCGCAAAGCAGTTCGTCAAGCCCGTCGATGTCGGGCGTAAAAGCCCGGCATTGCGCGAGGGCCTCTGGCAGCGGCGGCGAGCGGTCGGTCGGGGCAAGCCCCAAGTGCAAGCGGTTCGCCGAAACCTCGCCCGATTGCAGCAGCCACAGCGCAATGTCGTGCGCATCGGCCACCGCGCCCCTGAGGCTGGCAAATTCGGGCTCATAGGCATCGATCCCGATGACAATCGCAAGAGACTGCGAGAGGGACCGGGGCAAGGCCCTTCAGCCGCCTTCAGATGTCCAGCCGGGCAACCGCGTCCTGGCGGGATGGCCCCAGCTTGTCCTTCACCGCCTGGCGAACGTCGTCATAGGCCGCACGGCTGAAGACCGCGTTACAAGCCCCGCCCCACAACTTCACTTCCTGCTTGCGCCATTTGATGAACAGGATCTTCTTCTTCCGCTCGCTCATCGTGAACTGATAAGCGCCGAGCCCCAGGTTGAGATCGCCGGCCGCCCCCTCCTCGACCGCGCCGAGCTGGAAATTGCCGACGCTGCCATCGGCCCCATAATGTTCGAACAGGCGGATGTAGCCATCGTCGTCCGACATGGACTTCATCGCATCGACGGCCGCCTTCATGACCACCAGCGCAGGCCCGGTGATGGCGGTCGCCAACAGGTCGAGCGCGACCTCGGCCACATCCACTTCGGCCTCGTCGATCGACCTGCGAGTCGGCGCCCAATTCCGGATGACCCAGCCCGTCAGCTCCAGCACGCGGATATATTCGATGTACCAGCCTTCGATGTTCGATTGCCGGTTGGCCTTCTTGTTGGCGGAGGCGGCCGCGATCTGCATCGAATAGAGGATATCCTCCTGCGTCTGGAGGGGGATGCCCTGGCTGAAGGCGACGACCGACGAGCCATTGACCGCAGCCGAGGCGGCGCCATCGGAAAAGTCTTTCGAACGCTGGATGCCGAAGTCGATCGCCGGCTCCAGCATCAGATCGAGGGCGTAGATTTGAGCGACCGACTCCGTTGTCATGATGATCCCCCTGCAAACCACGCCAGCATTCTTCCAAAAGGACCAGGACTTTTCAAGCGAGATCGAGGGGGCATTTAATACACTTTCCTTGCCCATTAACTTTTGATATTTTGCGATACTGACATCGGATCATGCCCGTGGGGCTTTTTCGGGCAGAGTGATCCTGCAGCGCTGTTGACACCGGCCGATCAGTCGGGGGGCAAATCATGGCAGACAAGCGCCGCACCGGTGGCAGGCGGGCCATCGGCGGGGGAATGGAGGGCAAAGGCAAAACGCGCCGGAAAGCGGCGGACGCTTCGGCGCGGATGCTGGACGACGATAAGCCGCCCGGCCGTTCGCCTTCCATCCTGGAGCTGGACGCCGACGCTTTCGGAGATCTGCTTCGCGCCGACGCGAGCAGCCGGCAGGGTGCCCGGCCAGCAGCCGAAGCCGCGCTGGACGCGCAACTGGCCGGAATGGTCCCGCCCGAGGAACTGGCCGCGCTGAAACAGCTGGCAGCGCAAAGCGACGTCCGCAGCCGGTCTGGCCCGCGGGTTCTGATCCTGCCGGGGATTCTCGGGTCGCAGCTGGCGGTCCGCAAGGGGGCCCGCTCCGACCTCATCTGGATAGATCCATGGGACATCGTGCACGGCAAGCTCGGCCGCATCGGGATGGACGCGACGGACGAGGTGTTTTCGCCGGGCGTTATCGGAATCAGCTATTGGCCGCTGCGCCAGCATCTGCGGCTGGCGGGGTTCAACGCGGACTTCCACCCCTTCGACTGGCGCCTCGACATCGGGACCCTTGCAGACAGGCTGCTGCAAAGCCTGGCGCAGGAACGCGGCCCGGTGATGCTGGTCGCGCACAGCATGGGGGGCCTTGTCGCCCGGGTCGCCCTTGGCCGGAACCGCGGGCCGGTGACGCGGCTCGTCACGCTCGGCAGCCCGCAGCACGGCTCGTTCGCGGTGACCAGGGCGTTCGACCAGTCGAGCGATGTCGTGCAGTGGCTGGACCGCGTCGACGGGACGCGCGATGCCCGCGGCCTCGCGCAGCTGTTCGCGGCTTTCCAGGGCCTGGTGGGGATGCTGCCCGACCCGGACATCCTGCGCACCCCGGATTTCACCTCCGCCGCCAATTGGCCGGCATCGATCGTCCGGCCATCGGCTCCGGCGCTTGCGGCTGCAAGGGCGTTGCGCGACAGCCTGCCGGCAAAGCTGCCGGGGGCGGAAACCATCGCCATCGTCGGCACCGGGCAATCGACAGCCGTCGGAGCGGCAACCACCAGCGCAACCGGTCGAATCGACTATTTCCCCGGCGACGGCGACGGCACCGTGCCAACTGCATCGGCCGCGTGGAAGGGCGCCGATCGCATCTGGTATGTGCAGGCCGAACATGCCCGGATGCCGCTCATGCCCTCGCTGGCGCGAGCGGTCACGGCCATTCTGAGGGGCCAGGCACCAGATCTCGACAGCTCTCCACCACCACCGACGGCCTATCGGATGGCGGCCCTCACCCAGGCGCTGCCCAGGCCCGATACGGCCATCGCCGACGAGGAGGCGCTGCTGCGGGCCATAAGTCCGTTCATCGCCACGGCGGCCGGCGAATCTGCCGCGAACATCGGGCAGCTGAAACCGAAGGATGCCGCCGCTCCCGCCCTGGCAGCCACGCCGCTTCCGCGCTTCCGCAAGGCAAGCCGCGCGCGCTTCTCGGTAGGGGCTGGCGCACCGCTCCGGCTGGAAATCCAGCTACGGCATGGCAATCTGCTGGACTGCGCGGCCGATTGCTTTGCCCTGGGCCTGTTCAACGGCATCGACCCCGCGGGCGCTGCGGCGGCTGTCGATGCAGAACTGGACGGCGCCTTGCGGCGCATGCTGCAGCATCGGATGTTTTCCGCCAATGTAGGGGAGGTCGGCATCCTTCCCAATGGCGGTCATCTGTTGCGGGCGCGCGCAGTCGCGTTCGTCGGGCTTGGAGCGCCTGCCAGCTTCGCCACCGAGACGATGGATGCGGTTGGCGCGAGCCTGATGCGCACCATGATCGCGGCCGGGCTCGACGAGATGGCAATGGTGCCTCTTGGAACCAGCACGGCGCACTGGACGGAAGACAGTTTCGGCCATCTGCTCCAGGGCTTCATCACCGCCTTCCGCGAGCAGCCCGGGAACCGCTTCCGCTCCGTCACCTTCTGCGACCACAACCCGGACCGAATCGCCGACATACGCGAATGGCTTCGCACCATCCTCACCTCGCAGCTCTGCGAGGAGATCGAACTGGTGGTGGAGGAGGGAACGCTTGTCGAGCGGCAGCGCTCGCCCGCGCGCCAGGCGATCAACCCGCGCGCCTATCTGTTCCTCACACAGCGCCCCGGAGAGCCCGGCACCGCTTTGGAAGACGAACGGCGAACCCATGCCGCGCTGATCCTGCCGCGGCCGACGGCCGCCGCCGCCGCATGGCAGCCCCAGCCTGCAAGCCCCCGGGCGATGGAAAGCTTGCTGGACGAACTGGATAGCGCGCGCCGGAGCCTGAAGGGGGTGCAGACCTTCGGCGCGAAGCTGGCCGAGATGGGGCTTCCGCCAGACGTGGGAACTACGCTGGCGGAGCTGGGAGATACGCATCTGGCCGTGGTGCATGGCGAGTATGATTCCCCCATCCCCTGGGAGACGCTGCATGTCGAGGGAGCCGCCCCGGCGCTGAAGGGCGGGCTCAGCCACCGCTATCTGGTGCCCAACCGCTCGATCGCCAAATGGAACGCCGCCCGCGAGAAGGACAGCCCGCTCAGGATCCTTCTGGTCGCCGACCCGACCACGGACCTGCCGGGGGCCATGCGCGAGGCCGATGCGCTTGTGGCCCTCGCGGCCGCCCAGCCGGGCAGCTTCCATCTGGTCAAGGAACTGCGCCAGGGCGCGGCAACATTGAACGCGGTTCTGCAGGCCCTTACGGAAGGCGGGATCGATGTGCTGCACTATGCCGGCCACGCTTATTTCGACAGGATCAACCGGAACGACGGGGGGTTGCAGCTTTCCGGCGGCCAGGTGTTCACGGGGCGACACGCGATGAACCTCGGGAAACTGCCCGCGCTGATCTTCTTCAACGCTTGCGAAGCGGCGCGCGTGCGCGGGGAAGAGGGTGCAACCACCATGCGTATGGCAGATCAGGCCATGGAACAGTCGAGCGTCGCCGAGGTTCTGCTGCGGAACGGGGTGGGCAATTTCGTCGGCACCTACTGGAAGGTGGGGGACAGCGCCGCCTGCATGTTCGCCAACAGCTTCTACCGCGCGGTCGCAGCGCATGAATCGCTGAACGCGGCGGTGCTTGCCGGGCGCCGGGCGCTGCTGGACGCCTCGCTGCCCGACTGGGCCAATTATGTCTTCTATGGCGACCCGGACTTCACCCTTCTGGAGCGGGAGTGACCGATGCCCGGCCAATATGTCCCCGACCCGGGCCCACCCGAGCAGGCAGACGCCGCCAGCGTGACTCTCTCTTATGGCCCCGGCGGAGACGGCTTCACGGGCAAGATCCTGTCGGTCCGGCTGCTCGACGGGCCGCCGCCGCTGATAGACTTCGACCTGCCCGTAGAGCCGGCCGGCGCTTGGCTGGAAGTTCATGCGCCTCAGGGCCGCGAGCCTGCCTTCCTGTTTCCGCTGCCAGACCCAAGGCTGGGGCATGAAGTGGGCGCGGAGGACGGAACGCTGACCCGTTCGGCCGAGGCGGGGCCGCGCACGGCCTCGTTCGAAGTGCCCTGGTACGGGCCGGGAACCCGTATCACCCTTCGTCTGGGGGATGGCGACAGGCTGGACAGCCGCTCCCGGGCGGGGGCTTTCACCCTGGAACTGATCCCGAACGAAGGCGAGCGCGGGCAGCACCGGGCGGTTCCGATCGCGCGCTGGGGGCATGACAATCCCCGCGCGCTGCTTCTGATCCTAATCGCCGAAGCGTTCACCAGCGCGGAGGCCGCGAAGTTCGATGCAGCGGCAGACGATTGTCTGCGGGCATTCGAGAGCCTGCCCAGCCTGCAGCCGCTGTTGCGCGCCCTGGCGCCCGTGAAGCTGCTGCTGCCGTCAAAGGCCAGCGGCATAAGCCACAAGGCCGGGAACACGCCCCTCGGGGCACGCTGGCGCAGCGCCGCTGCTGACGAGCGGGTGATTCTGGTCGACGAGCGCAAAGTCGGCAGGCAGGTATCGAATGTGGCCGGCCGGCGGCGGGCGCAGGCGATCGTGATCGTGAACAGCCCACGTTATGGCGGCTCGGGCGGGGCGAGCGCGGTCGTCAGCTGCGATCCGCAGTCCATGCAGGGCGTGCTGGTGCATGAGCTGGGACACAGCCTGTTCGGCCTTGCCGACGAATATTCCGCCGCCAGTGGCTATGAGAGCGACGGCGAGCCTGTCCTCCCCAATGTGTCGGGCCCCTTTACGCCAGCGACGCTGAAATGGGGCGATCTTGTGGCGCCGGGCACGCCTGTGCCCACGCCCGCCGACCAGCCGGATCACAAGGTGGGTGCCTATGAGGGCGCGATGTACAGCGACCATCTGCGCTATCGGCCTGCCTTCAGCTGCCGGATGCGCGATCTGAATGCGGATTTCTGCCCGGTCTGTGTCCGGGTGATCGAACGAAAGCTGACGCCGCACCTCTAAGGGGGGCCGAGCCTCGGCGAGCAGATATGTGGATGTCCTGACGCGGAGTTACTGAGCAACAGGGGGTGGCCTTGATCGTGACGGGGTACATGCTCGAAAATGGAACGGCTCTTGCAACCGGACTTCCCGCATGACCGCGGCTGCCGACGGCGATGGCAAGCAGCCGGCGCGTGCCGCGCCCGGCCGCTTCGTTCAATGGCTCAGGGTCTTCGCCATTGCCGCCTTCGTGCTGGGAGTCGGGGCCGCCATCAGCCTCTATGTCCGCGGCCAGGACTGGCTTTCGGCCGAACATGCCCGCAACTACCGCGCGCTCGACATCGTGGGCCAGACCTTGGAACAATGGCCCTCCTCGATGGAGAGCATCGCCCGGACGAACTTTCTGCCGGACCGGATCACCTTGCATCCCGATCCGCACGTGCGGGACCGCGGCGTCTTCCCGGCCACCGAGATTCACCACCCGGACCAAGGCATCATCCGGATCGGCTATCAGCTGAATGCTGCCGGAAATTGCACAAGGCGCGGCGATACCGATCGCAACCCCGATGGCCTTTATCGCGCGGTCTTCCGCTTCGAAAGCCGCCCCACCCTGCGCCTCGTCGGCGCCCTCCCCCTCGCCGACCTCTGGTATGACGACATGGCGGCAAGCAAATCCCTCGGCGATTTGCAGGCCTTCGACGACGACAATGCGCTCGAATTGCTGGAAGGAACAGTTCGCGACGAAAAAGCGCGCAAACATGTGCTGAAGAGCAGCACTGTCGTCTATTATGAGCTTTCAAAAGAGGAGCTGGAAGCAGCGGGCAAGGACAAACCCAAAGGCCGCTGGAAGCTGAGCGAGTCGAGGGACAAGCCAAAGCTGATCGATCCCGCCTGCCTCGTCCTCAATTTCACGGTCGAGCAGCCTGTCACCGATCTTGGCGCCATCGCCTCGAATGCGCCGAACATGGAGGCGGTGATGCTGATCGACACCAGCAACCGGGTGGTCGCCAATCTTGGCGGCCGTTCGCTTCCGGTGCTGGACGTGAAGGACATATTGCCGGTGCTCGGCAGGAATCAGGAAGAAGCGTTGCTGAAGGCGGTTTCCACCGTAGCCGGGAAGCCCGGAGTCGACCGCAGCAGCGACGACATCCGCCGCGAACGGGAAGAGGCCGTGCAGCGGGCCCTGCGCGCCGGCCGGCCACTGTCGGTGAATGTCGCCGGCGAATCCTATGTCGCCTATTTCCGGCCCCTGCGCTTTGCAGGCGCCTGGACGCTGGAGTCCTGCGGTGGAGGGGGAACGAACGGGGATGCCCGTGAAACCTCAAGGATAGCTGAGACCTCGAAGAAGTCTGACAATAACAGAGAGTCTTCGAGCCCGGACTCCTTGCAGGGCCGGAACGATGCCTGTCTTCTGGTGGGGCTGGTCCGGGCCGAGGATGTTCGTTCGCGCACGCTCGAGCTTTCGCGCGACACCGTGATGCTGGCCTCCCTGCTGCTGCTGATCGCCATCCTGCTGGTGCCGGTGGCCAAGCTTCGCTACCTGGGCCCTGCCGGAGACCTGCACCCTGCCGAAGTCGCCGCCGCCATCTTCGGGCTGCTGGCGGTCTCGGCGCTGCTGACCCTTCTCGCCCTGTTCTCGTTCGACCTGCTGCGAAGCCATGCCCGGGCGCAGGCCTCGCTTGCCGCCACCGCCGACAGGCTGGCCGAAGACTTCGAGCGGGAGCGAAAGGCGATCCTGTCGTTGCCGATTGCCGCTACCCGCGTCGCTTCGACAAGCCATCCCTGGGTTTCCCCGCATGTGAATCTTCCAGAGGGGAGCTGCCGGTTTCCCGATGGCGCGGATACCGGTTCGGGCGCGGCGAAACAGCTGTCAGCCGAGTATGTGGACCTCCTGCCAAGTCTGAAGGAAGGCTTCCGAACCGGAGCGGCCTGGCCGCTGCGCGAAGTGGTCGGCTTATACGGTCCGCTTGGCCGCGCCTTTCCCAACATGCCGGCCGTTGCCAACCGCTGCCATTCCGGCGCACGGGCCCGAATCGACGGCCGGCCCTATTTCCGCCAGGCCATGGCCGGAGAGATGAGTGGGGAGTTGCCCGGAAAGGACTACTCCCGCAAAATCCCCGGTCTGGATATCTCATGCAACTACACGATCGGCGCGGTTCGCTCCCAGGCCGATGGCGTGGCCAAACTGGCCTTTGCCATCCCGTTCGACGTCCGCGATGAGAAGCAGACGCGCAACGACGGGCAGGTCTCCCTCAAGCCATGCGAGTCCGCGCCTGGGGATGCGAAAACCGCATCGGAGGACGGAAGTGCCGATGCTGCGGCATCAGGCGGGCCCAAAAGCGGGGTCATTCTGGTAACGGCGGTCAGTCGCACATTGCTTGCGCCCACCTTGCCCCCCGAACAGCGCTTCGTCGTCGTCGACGCCTCCGATCCGAAGCTTGTCTATCTGTTCGGTTCGGACCCCAGCCGGATCGGGATCGACACGCTCGCCCGGGCAATCGACGGCCGCGGGACCGCCGAAATCCGCACGGCCTTCCACAGGACAGGGAAGACTAAGGAAGGCAGCCGCAGCTTCGTCGCCGATCACGGCGGAGAAGCGCATCTGTTTGCCGCTCGCCGCTTGCAAGGCACGCCCTGGGTTCTTCTGGTTCACCGCCCTGCGGCAGGCGTGGACACCCCGGTGGCCCAGACGGCCCTTCTGGCGGCCTTCGCCTGGTTCGGCCTCGCGCTGATCGCGGGCGCCGCGCTGGCGGGGGTGGCTGCCTTTCGCGGCAACAGTATCTGGACATGGCTGTGGCCGGTGCCGGGGAGTCGGCCGCGCGCGCAGGCCGCCGCACGGTGCGTCGGCCTTGTCTGCCTTGTGGGCTTGCTGGCGCTCATTCTGTCCTGGGTGGCGCCCTGTCCATCGTTGCGGCCTTGGCTCATCTGGCTTGCCGTTCTGTTGCCGCTGGCCGCTGCCGCCAGCGCATGGGCCAGCCTGATCGGGCGTTGGCCATCGGGCGCTGAAGGAACAAAGCCGCAAAAGGCGCTGCTACCGGACGACGAGCGCGCGCACATGCTGCTGCTGTGCGCTCTCCTCGTATCGCTTGGGCCCCTGCCGATGGCGGCATCCTGGAGCAGCGCCCGCCATGCCACCAACATGCAGATGATCGACAAGGAGGTCATCCATTACAAGCGTGCCTGGAACGAGTATGGGCGGGCCATACGCCGGCAGATGGAGGTTGTCGGCCTGACAGCGATTTCCGTGCCGGAAGACGCCCTATTGAAGGCCACCCGACTTGACGCTGTCTTGCCTCCTGCCTGGCCTGGCGCCGTCGGTCTGGCAGCAAAGCTGGTACCGGGCGATCCCGCCACCGAAGTTCCAGGCGGTTTCCTCGGCTGGCTTGCGGAAAGAACGGGTTTCGGCTCCACCAGCCTATCGCGGACAAAATGTAAGAAAGCGAAAGTGGAGAAGGCCAATATCAGTGTGTCGAAGGGGGACAAGACCAAAAGCAGTCCGGCGACGGCTGACAAGGCAAACCCCGGCAAATCCCCGCGAGCGAACCCTCCGGCCATCGAACCGAAGAACGAGGCCAACCCCAGTCCCGAGCGCTTCTGCGTGGCATCCGACAGCGCAAGCGCCGGCAAAATCGGCCTTGTAGGGCCCCTCAGCCTTCCGCCCGTCACCCTGAACTGGGGCGTGGTGAACTGGCCTGCAGCCGTAGGCGTGCTGCTCGGCCTGCTGGCGCTGCTGGCGCTCCTCGGCCGCAATCTCTCGGGGACCGCCCAGGCCTTGTTCGGGATCGGCGTGCCGCTGGAGGCGGTCGAGCATCCCCGCATCCAGCGCAAGGGTGGCAAGCTCGATCTTGCGGGAATGAGCGTCATTCTGAATGGCCAGGTCGGGATATTGCAGGAACTGGCGAGCGACGGCGAAGTGCTGGACCTCGGCGAAGAGCTATCCGGCAGCCGACGCCGGACCAGCTTTCCATTTCGCCAGGCGCTGCTCCAGGGCAAGACCGTCGTCGTCACCGGCCTCGACCTGGCGCTGAAACTGCCCTCCTTGCGCAAACAGGCATTGTCGATCCTCGAGAAACTGTCTGCCGCCAGAAATGCCCCGGGTGCGGGGCGGGTCGTGGTGATGACAGATCTGTCGCCGCTCGACCGAATTCTCCAGGCCTATGAGCGCGAGCTATCCGGCGAGGATGGCAAGGACATGTCGGTGAACCGCACCGAGCAGATGCGCTGGAGCCGGCTGTTCGAGGATTTCACCACCTATTCGCTCGAGCGGATACCGAAATATGAATGGAAAAAGGACATTCCAGCCTCTTATTGGGAGGCGCATCCCGAACTGCACGACAAGTGGGAGAAACTCTCCCCAAGCCAGCAAGAGGGCGTGCGCGCGCTGATCGGTGAAGTTCAGACGCTTCCGGTCTCGATCATCGACTCGCTCGTGGGGCGGTCGCTGGTTACGCTGGAAGAATGGGAACACTGGTCCCAATCCGAATATCCGGTATCCACCAAGGATCTGCAGAGCAAAATCCTCGATCCCGTTCTTGCCTGGGCGCTCGATGTGGCGCCAGCCTCACGGGAAGCGGCGATCGATTTTCTTCGTGGGCATCTGATCGAACATTATCAGCATCTCTGGGCGGCCTCCTCCCATGCCGAACGCATCCTGCTCGACAGCCTCGCCCACGGCCGGGTCGTGAACATCAAGGCGGCGCTGGCCATGCGCTCGCTGATCCGCCGCGGGCTGGTGCGCCTCGATCCTGCCCCGCAACTGGTCAACCAGAGTTTCCGGGCCTTCGTGCAGCAGGCCGAGCGGCCGGAAGCCATCGCCGAATGGAGACGCGAATTGCCCCGAGGCCTGTGGGACCGCGCCTCCAGGCTGATTGCGATCCTTGTGCCTGTCGCAATCCTGGTGCTGGTCGGCCTGGGCTGGGCGGCAGGGGTCGGGCTCGATCGGCTGATGCCGCTGATCCTGGGAGTCGGGCCAGCGATGTTCGCGGTCGGTTCGGGCCTTCGCCGGGCCTGAAAACTCCGCGCCGCAAGATGGATGCCTTTCGACAGCGGCCGCTGTGGTTATCCCGGCGATGGGAATGTGCATGGTGGACGGCATGGATAACTTCACCGGCAAGGCGGTGCTGACGGTCGGGAGCCGCAACGGGCCCAGGTGTGGCGGCGTTGCGAAAGACCTTGGCGCGTGAAGAAGCTGGACCCCGGGTCAAGCCCGGGGTGACGGGTAGAGGCGGCGGAGTTTGAGGGGGGCGAAGGCTCCTCATCGGCTACCTCAGCCTTTCGGCTTCGCCAGCAGATCCAGCACCGCCGTGGTCATGGTCGCGGCGCCGGTCTTGACCGCGGCTTCGCCGTCCACCTTGAACAGCGGCGAATGGTGGCCGGCGACCGGCGGTCCGCCCGCCTTGGCGGCGTCGATCGCCGCCTGCGGCGTGCCGCCCACATTATAGTAGACGCCCTTCACGCCCGGCCCGACGAGATAGGGGAAATCCTCGGCGCCCATGCCTTCGCGCGGCATGTCCCACAAAATCTTCTCGCCGAAATCCCGCGCGAAGGTCGCGCGCAGGCGGCGGGTGAGTTCCGCGTCGTTGACGTTCGGGATGGTGCCTTCCTCCACGCGCACATGGACGACCGGCAATTTGTCTTCCGGCAGGCCCCATTTGCGCCCGGTGTTGACGGAGATGCGCTTGATGCCCTCGATCAGCGCGTTGCGGGTCTCCACATCGTCGGCGCGCACGGTGACGGAAAGTTCCGCCTTGTCGGAAATGATATTGTGCTTGGAGCCGGCGTGAAAGGCGCCGACGGTGATGACGGCGGGCTTCAGCGGCGCGATGTCCCGGCCGATCATCCCTTGCAGGCCCTGCACGATCTCGGAGGCGATGAACACCGGGTCTTTCCCCAGATGCGGGCTGGCGCCATGCGCGCCGATTCCGGGCACGATGATGTCCACCGTGTCGGCGGCGGAATAGGTTACGCCTTCGGCCAGATTGACGGTGCCGGTGGGGACGCCGGCGGCCACATGCCAGCCCAGCGCATAGTCGGGCTTGCCGAAGCGGTCGTAGAGGCCCTCCGCCATCATCTTCTTGGCGCCGCCGACGATCTCCTCGGCCGGCTGCACGACGAAGACGACCGTGCCCGACCACTGGTCCTTCAGCGCCGCCAGTTGCCGGGCGGTGGCGACGAGGCCGGTGATGTGGGTGTCATGTCCGCAGGCGTGCATCACCGGCTGCTCAACGCCGGTGCGGTCCTTCTGCCGCACCCTGGAGGCATTGGCGAGGCCGGATTTCTCCTCGACGGGAAGCCCGTCCATGTCCGCGCGCAGCAGCACGACCGGGCCGGGGCCGTTCTTCAGCACGCCGACAACGCCGGTGCCGCCGACCTTCTCCGTCACCTGCACGCCCGGCACGGCCCGCAGTTCCTTCGCCATGCGCGCCGCCGTGTTCACTTCCACGAAGGAAAGTTCCGGATTGCGGTGGAAATGGTCGTAGAGGCTGGCGAGATGCGCCTTCCAGTCCGCGTCTATCGCCTTGGTGAGGGCGGCGGTGTCCGCCGCCGCAGGGGCGGCGGCCAGGATCGACGCCGCCAGAAGAAGTCCAGTCGCAAGTCCGCGCATGAGCGCCCCCTTTTATTGCCGTTCGGTGAAAGCTTAAGGGGCGGTTCGCCTTCAGTCCAGAGCCGCTTCGATCGCTTCCATGTCGTCGTCGGACAGGCCGAAATGATGCCCCACCTCGTGCACCAGCACATGGGTGACGATATTTTCCAGGCTGTCCTCGCCATGCGCCCATTCGTCGAGCATGGGGCGGCGGTAGAGATAGATGGTGGCGGGCATGCTGCCCGTCATTCCGGCGCCCGGGTCGCCGACATGATGGCCCCAATAGAGGCCGAGGATATCGAAAGGGCTTTCCAGCTCCATCGCCTCAATCACCTCCTCGTCGGGAAAGTCCTCCACCTTCAGGATCACTTCGGCGAGGTGGGTGCGGAAGAGATCGGGCAGCCGTTCGACGGCGGCTTGCGCGAGAGCCTGGATGTCGGCGAGAGAGGGTGCGTGGAGAGCCATGCGGCTCGGTTACCGGAAGGATGAGAGATGGTCGAGAAGCTTGGGGCGGAGGCACGCGCGAAGCTGGCGGCGGAACTGCCGGAATGGACGCTGGAAGGCGAGCATCTGAAGCGCGGCTTGCGTTTCGCGGACTTCAGCGAGGCCTTCGGCTTCATGGCGCGCGTGGCGCTTCTGGCCGAGCAGCAGAACCATCATCCCGAATGGTTCAACGTGTGGAATCGCGTGGATATCGCGCTGACGACGCATGATGCGAACGGCCTTTCCGCGCGGGACGTGAAGCTCGCGAAGAGCATCGACTCGCTGCTCGGCTGACAGGGCGCCAATGGCCTCATGCCTGAGCGGCATGGGCATCGAATGGCTCCATTCGCCTGCAACATGGCTCGATTCGTCCCGCAAAGGGCGGATATCGGGAACAACCGGCCCTACGTCGGCTTCATCCGCTGCAAATGGAGGAGACTGACAGATGCAAAAGCTGATGCTGATGACCGGGGCCGCCATTCTGATGGCATCCTCGCCGACGTTCGCCCAGGAGGCTTCCGAGCCTGCCGCGCCGGCCGCCACGCAACCGGCCGCGCCCACCGCGGACCTGATTGCCACGGCGCAGTCGCAGGGGCAGTTCAACACGCTCGCCCGCGCGATCGAAGCCGCCGGCATGACCGAGCAGTTGAAGGCCGGCGAATATGTGACCCTGTTCGCGCCGACCGATGCGGCTTTCGCTAGCCTGCCGCCGGGCACGCTGGACAATCTGCTGAAGCCTGAGAATCAGGCGGAACTGAAGGCGCTGCTGGCGAACCATCTGGTGCCCGGCTTTGCCACCACCGAGTTCCTGGCGCAGCAGGACGATGCCGCCATGCGCACCGTGGGTGGCGGCCTCGTCACCATCGAGACCGCCGACGGCAAGGTTCAGGTGTCCGGCGCCAATGTGGTGACGGCCGACGTGCGCGCCAGCAACGGGTTGATCCACGGTATCGACAAGGTGCTGCTGCCGGCCGCCGACCAGCAGGCCCGCGCGGCCGGCTCCGGGGCCTTGGCCGCGCGCTGACGCCCGAGATCCTTCCGGGTTGGAGGGATGAAGCGGCGCTCCCCCGCGCCGCTTCCCCCGGCAGCGGCCTTCGGGCGGCTGTCGGGGTTTCTCATGGCGGCGAAAGCCGGCCGCAGGCAAAGCCTGCGAGTCCGGCCGATAGCAGGCAAGACACAAGAAAGCCCGGCAAAGCCGGGCCTCGTCGGACGGATCGGCGATAGAAATCGCCGATTCCGCCGGCCGGGCGTGCGCGGAGTCTGCGGGCCTTCGCCCGATTGCCTTGCAATCGGGCTCCAGGCCGCAGCCCGCTTCCGCTTAGCGTGGCGCCATCCGGATGGCGCCGTCCAGACGGACATGCTCGCCGTTGAAATAGGAGTTGCGGCACATCTCCACCGCGAGGCTCGCATATTCCGCCGGGTTGCCCAGCCGCTTGGGGAAGGGCACCGAAGCGGCGAGCGCTGCCTTCACATTGTCCGGCGCGCCCTGCAGCAGCGGCGTGTCGAAGATGCCGGGCAGGATGGTGTTCACGCGAATGCCTTCGCTCGACAGGTCGCGCGCGATCGGCAGGGTCATGCCGACGACACCGCCCTTGGAGGCGGCATAGGCGGCCTGGCCGATCTGCCCGTCCTCGGCGGCGACGGAGGCGGTGTTCACGATGGCGCCGCGCTCGCCATGTTCGCCGATCGGTGGCAGGCTCAGCATTCCGGCGGCCGACTTGGCGATGCAGCGGAAGCTGCCGACGAGGTTGATCTGGATGATCCGGTCGAAGGCATCCAGCGGGAAATGCCGGATCTCGCCGGTTTCCTTGGAACGGCTGGCCGTCTTCACGGCGTTGCCGGTGCCGGCGCAATTCACCAGGATGCGCTCCTGCCCGTGCGCGGCGCGGGCCTTTTCGAAGCCGGCGTCGACGCTGTCGTTGTCGGTCACGTTCACCAGGCAGAAGATGCCGCCGATCTCGGCCGCGACCGCTTCGCCCTTTTCGGCGTTGAGGTCGAATAGAGCGACCTTCACGCCCTCGCTCGCAAGCTTGCGCGCGGTGGCCGCGCCCAGACCGGATGCGCCGCCGGTGACGACCGCTGCCAGACCCTTCAATTCCATGCCAACTCTCCTGTCATGCGGAAAACCATTGCCGGGATTGCCTTACGCCGCCGACCGGCCAGGCGCATTCCCAAACTTGTCAGGTGTCGATAGAAGTTGCAC
This sequence comes from Sandaracinobacteroides sayramensis, assembly GCF_022014495.1. Lineage (GTDB taxonomy): Bacteria > Pseudomonadota > Alphaproteobacteria > Sphingomonadales > Sphingomonadaceae > Sandaracinobacteroides > Sandaracinobacteroides sayramense. The sequence continues at coordinate 261,692 of NZ_JAKLSQ010000001.1, read as the reverse complement.
TGCTGTGTTGTTTTGACGATGCCCTCTCCCGTAGCGCCAGCACCAGCCCGGCGACAAGGATGATTCCGCCGCCCAGCAGGGTCAAAAGGTCGTAGCGCTCGTTGAAGAGGAGGATGCCGGCGAGCGTCACCAGAGCGAAGCGGACGAAATCGAACGGCATCACCGCGCTGGCATCGGCAAGGCTGAGCGCCCGGGCGAGGCTCAGTTGCCCGGCCGCCGCGCAGGCGCCGATGCCGATCAGGATCGGCCAGAGCTGCGCCGAAGGCCAGCTCCACCAGGGGATGGCGAGCAGGATCGAAATCGGCGTCATCAGGATGAAGGCCCAGGCGGCGACGGCGCGGGAATCGTCCGCTCCGGTCAGCGCCTTGATGGCGATGTAGGAAAAGGCGGTGGCGAGCGCGGAAACGATGGCCGCGAGGATTCCCGGAGAAAGCGGCGCGGAGCCGGGCCGGAGAACCATCAGCACGCCGATGAACCCGGCCAGCAGCGCCAGACCCCGCACCCGGCGGATCTTCTCGCCCAGGAAGAGGATGGCGCCGATGGTCGCGAAGAGGGGCGCCGAATAGCTGATCGACAGCACATTGGCGAGCGGGGCGTTGGCGACGGCGTAGAAGGTGCCGAAGGTGGCGATCACCCCGGAGGCGGCGCGGCGCAGATGGCTGGGCATCCGCTCGGCCTTCAGCAAGCCCGGCGTCAGCAACAGCATCGGGGCCAGCCAGATCAGCCCGAAGAGGTTGCGCCAGACGACGATGGCGAAGGGGTGAAGCTCTTCGGAGGCGACTCGGATCAGCACCCAGAGGCCGGAGAAGGCGACGCAACTGACCACCATCCACCAGATGGCGCGCAGGTTCGCCGGCAGCAGGGGCAAGCCTCCCGCGCCCTTCAGTGGTTGAAGTGGCGCAGGCCGGTGAAGGCCATGGCGAGCCCGCGCTCGTCGGCGGCGGCGATCACTTCCGCGTCGCGCATGGAGCCGCCGGGCTGGATCACCGCCGTGGCGCCGGCTTCAGCCGCGGCGATCAGCCCGTCGGCGAAGGGGAAGAAGGCGTCGGAGGCGACGGCGCTTCCCGCCGTCCTCGGCTCGGCCCAGCCGGCGGCCTCGGCCGCATCCCGCGCCTTCCAGGCGGCGATGCGGGCGCTGTCCAGCCGGCTCATCTGCCCGGCGCCGATGCCCGCCGTCGCCCCGTCCTTCGCATAGACGATGGCGTTCGACTTCACATGCTTCGCCACCGTCCAGGCAAAGGCCATGTCGGCCAGTTCCTGCGCCGTCGGCTGGCGCTTCGTCACGATCTTCAGTTCGCCCATCAGCTGATTGTCGCGGGTCTGCAGCAGGAAGCCGCCGGAAACCGTGCGCATCACCAGCCCGGTGCGGGCCGGGTCTGGAAGCGGCGTCAGGAGGAGGCGCAGGTTCGGCTTCTTCGCCACCACCGCCTTCGCTTCTTCGTCGGCGCCGGGCGCGATGATCACTTCGGTGAAAAGCTCGGTGATGACGGCGGCCGTCTCCGCATCGAGCGGGCGATTGAGGGCGATGATGCCGCCGAAGGCCGAAACCGGATCGCAGGCCTTGGCGGCGCGATAGGCCTCGGCCAGATCGTCGGCGGTGGCGACGCCGCAGGGGTTGGCGTGCTTGATGATGGCAACCGTGGGCGCGGCGTCGCGGAATTCGCTGATGAGGTTCAGCGCCCCGTCGGCGTCGCCAATATTGTTGTAGGAAAGCGCCTTGCCCTGCACCAGTTCCGCTCCGGCCAGGCCGGCGGGAACAGCGGAGGCTGCGTAAAGCGCGGCCTTCTGGTGCGGGTTCTCGCCATAACGCAGTTCCGCCACGCGGCGGACGGCAACCGGCAGCACGGCGGGAAAGGCTTCGCCCTGGTCGGCGAAGGCGAACCAGCTGGCGATGGCCGAATCATAGGCGGCGGTCGCCTGGAAGGCCTTGGCCGCCAGCCGCTTGCGGGTGGCGAGGCTGAGGCCGCCGTCCGCCAGCTCGTCCGCCAGCGCGGCATAGTCGCCGGCGTCGGTCACGCAGGCGACGAAGGCGTGGTTCTTGGCCGCCGAGCGCACCATCGAGGGGCCGCCGATGTCGATATTCTCGATCACCTCGTCGCGCGGGGCGCCCTTGGCCACCGTCGCCTCGAAGGGGTAGAGGTTGATCACCACCATGTCGATCGGGGCGATATCGTGCGCGGTGGCCGCCGCCTGATGTTCTGCATTGTCGCGCAGCGCCAGCAGCCCGCCATGCACCTTGGGGTGCAGCGTCTTCACCCGGCCGTCCATCATTTCCGGGAAGCCGGTGTGGTCGGACACGTCGGTCACCTGCAATCCGGCTTCGCGCAGAGCCTTCGCGGTGCCGCCGGTCGAAAGCAGTTCGGCGCCATGCCCCGCCAGCGCGCGGGCGAAATCGACCAGGCCGGTCTTATCGGAAACGGACAGCAGGGCCCTGCGGACAGGGAGGGAATCGGTCATGCTAAACTCATGGTCTGGGAAATTTCCTTCCGCCTGCCCGACCATGGCGGCAATGGCAAGCTCCCGGCCCCGTCACAAATCCCCGTCACCCCGGGCTTGACCCGGGGTCCAGCTTTCTTCTCCGAGCGTTCGGGTGGTGGAAAAGCTGGACCCCGGGTCAAGCCCGGGGTGACGGGAGGGGTGCGCGGTTCAACTCGAACCGGCCGGCTACCCCCCTTGCCCGCCCCCCTTGCCGGCTTCAGTTCTTGCGGGCGCCCTGCTTGCGGAAACTCCACGAGACATCCGCCGTGCCGCCCGGTTCTACGAGGCTGGTCAGCAAAAGCTGCTGGATTTCATGCGTGCCGCCATCGGCGTCGACGAAGAGGCTCGGCTCGATCGCCAGCACGCCGGGCGCGTGGTTGAAGCTGGCGCGAAAGGCCCAGGCCGAATCCTGCCCGGGCCGCGCGCCGGGCAGGCGGATCAGCGCGCCGCGCCCGTCCTGCGTCAGCGTCGCCTCGGCCTCCGGCCCCAGGTGGAAGCGGATGGCGAACGGCAGGGCTTGCGCAGAGCGCGGGCGGACGAGGCCGCCGCGCACGGGCTCCAGCCGGTCCTCGCCGCGCAGGTCGTCGCCTTCCGGGCTCAGCCACAGGCGGCGCACATGGTCCTGGCCGAAGCGGCGGCGCCAGCCGTCGTGCCGGCCCTCGAACCACTGGCCTTCGCGGGTGGAACGCGCCTCCACCAGCACTTCCTCGACCCCGCCCAGCCGGCGCGGGCCGCTTTCGTGCAGGCGGCTGGAATTGGTGTCGGCCAGCACCAGCGCCGAATGGCCGGCGGTGGAGCGCAGCCCCATCGCCAGTTCGGGCGGAAAGCCGCGCGGCCCTTGCGGCCCGCATTCGCCGCCACAACTGACGATCAGATGCCGCGCCCCGTCGGTGGCGGTGAGCGCCAGTGTGGAGGCGTGCGCGGTGCCGCACAGGCGGACGGCGGGCGGTGGGCCGGCATCCACCATCACCCGCGTGGCGCCGGCCTGCAGCCGCTGATAGCCGGATTGCCGGCTTGGAGGCGCTTCCGAAGGGGCGGCGCGCAGCCGGGCCATCTGCGCCGCGTCCGGGCCGCCGCCATGCCAGGGCGAAGGCAGCCCGTCGCCCATCGCCAGCGCCGAGAGGCCGGTCCGCACCTGCTCCAGCGCGCGGGCGACGAGGGCCGACGGCTTTTGCGCCCGCGCCTGGTGGAAAGCGGCCAGCAGCAACAGCAGATCCCCCAGCCGCGCGAGGTCGAGCGGCGAGCGGCTGGCGTTCGCGGCCCCCTCTTCGGGCAGCAGTTGCTGCAGCGTCTCCGCCAGCAGGGTCTCCGCCCGCACCAGCCGCTCGTCTCCGCCCGGCAGCATCAGCGCGCAGCCGATGAGGCCGGCGGCGGCCTCGGCGCGGGCGAAGCCCGGTTGCAGGCGCGGCGCGGCGCGGTCCAGATGCCGGCCCCAGCGGGCGACGCCGTTCAGCACGGCGGAGCGGTGGATATGGTCGTGGCCGGGCATCACCATCGGCGCGTAACAGATGGCCATCAGGATGCGGCGGCCGGTGACGGCGGGGCTCCACGCCTCCTCGTCGTACTCGTGGAAGCGGGCGAGCCAGCGCTTGGCCAGCGCTTCCGCGCGCGCGACTTCCACCTTCGTCAGCGGGCCGGCGCTGGAAAGGTCGCGCAGCCAGCCCCAGCCATGCACCCACTGCCGCCAGCTTTCCGGCGCGTCGGGCGCGTCCAGCCGGGCTTCCTGCATCGACTGGCCGTAACCGTCCCGGAAGAGGCGGCCGCCCTTCAGCCTCTGCCCCAGCGCCGGATCGCCGGGAACCGGGTCTTCCGGCACGGCGATCAGCTTCAGCGGGAAACGGCCCTTCAACCGCATGCGGTGGAAGGGGGAGGCGAAGGAAAGCCTGTCCAGCCGTTCCGACAGGCGCTCGGTCAGCGAGGGGCCCCTGTCCCCCAGGTCCCGCGTCAGGCGGAAGCTGCCATCGTCCGCCTCGCCCGCCATTATCTGGCCTTCAATGCCGCGATGTTGGCGGCGTAATGCTCCGGCCCGCCCTTGAAGCTGGCGGTGCCGGCCACCAGCACGGTGGCGCCGGCGGAGGCCAGCCGCGCGGCATTGCCGGCATCGACCCCGCCATCCACTTCCAGCTCGATCGAAAGCCCGGCCTTCAGGGCGCGCTCGGCGATCGACTCCACCTTGGGAAGGGCGCTTTCGATGAAGCTCTGTCCGCCGAAGCCGGGGTTGACGCTCATCACCAGCACGAGGTCGGTGAGGTCGAGCACATGGTCCAGGCTGGAAAGCGGCGTGGCCGGGTTCAGCACCACGCCGGCCTTCTTGCCCAGCGCGCGGATACGCATCAGCGTGCGGTGCAGGTGCGGCCCGGATTCCGGATGGACGGACAGGATATCGGCCCCGGCCTCGGCGAAGGCCTCCACCAGCGGGTCGGCGGGCGTCACCATCAGATGCACGTCGAACGGCAGCGCGGACCAGGGGCGGAGCGCCTTCACCACCATCGGCCCGATCGTCAGGTTGGGCACGAAATGCCCGTCCATCACGTCGACGTGAATCCAGTCGGCCCCGGCGCTGGAGATCGCCTTCACCTCTTCTCCGAGGCGGGCGAAATCAGCGGACAATATGGAGGGGGCGATCTTCACGGGCGGCATTTGCCAGTGTTAGCCTTTGGCCGGGGCATCGCCAAGGGCGGAAAGGGCGCTCAGCGACGAATTCGTTCGGAGGCGCGCTGAATTATGGCGCGCCGGCTATCGTCGGGCGCGGTCGGCCAGGCGGCGATCTCGTCGGGCGTGCGCCCGCATCCCACGCAGATGCCCCGTTTCAGCCGGCAGATGTTGCGGCAGGGGGAGGGCACGGCGCTGGCGACAAGCTCGGGCATGCGCCGCCTCTGGCGTCTTCGCCCTGTCATGGGAAGAGGGCATGGCCCTGCCGGCAGGCGACATGGGTCTGCCGACAGGCAAGGAGAAGGCGATGCACGGCGGGTTCGACAGGCGGCAGCTTCTGGCGGGGATGGGGCTGCTCGCGGCCACGCCGCTCTGGGCGCAGCGCATGCCGCCGAAGATCCGCGCCTTCCCCTTCACGCTGGGAGTCGCCGCCGGAGACCCCGATCCCACCGGCTTCGTCATCTGGACGCGGCTGGTGCCCGAGCCCGGCGAGCCGCTTTCCGGCCTTGAGCCATTCCCCTATCCCCTGCGCTGGGAAGTGGCGGAGGATGAGGGGTTCTCCCGCATCGCCGCCGCCGGCGAGACGCTGGCGCGGCCGGAACTGGGCTTTTCCGCCCATGTCACCGTCTCCGGTCTTCGTCCCGAGCGGCCCTATCATTATCGCTTCCGCAGCGGCGACATGCTGTCGGCCACCGGCCGGGCGCGGACGATGCCGCTGGCGGGCGCCGATGTTCGGCAGGTGCGCCTCGCGGTCGGCGGCTGCCAGGAGTATCAGGGCGGTCTCTACACCGCCTGGGGCGATGTGGCGAAGGCGGATGTGGACGCCATCTTCCATTATGGCGATTACATCTATGAAGGCGGGCCGGTCGCCAGCCGCATGAACTGGTCCACCGGGCAGATGGAATCGACCGTCCGCCTGCACGACGGGCCGATGATCTTCAGCCTGGACGATTACCGCCGCCGCTACACCCTGACCCGGCGCGACGAGGACCTGCAGGCGGCGCATGCCTCGGCCGCTTTCCTCTGCTCGTTCGACGACCATGAGCTGGTGAACAACTGGGTGGGGGATGTCGATCAGGCGGAAACCCCGGCGGAAGTCTTCCGGCTGCGCCGGCAGGCCGCCATGCAGGCCTGGTATGAATTCATGCCGGTGCGGGCCGACGCGCTGCCGGTGAACGGTGTTTCAGGGCCTTACCGGCAATATCGTTTCGGCCGGCTGCTGGACGCGCGGATGCTGAACACCCGCAACTGGCGCACGGACCAGCCCTGCGGCGACAAATATGGCAGCTTCTGCCCCGAGGTGAACCGCAAGGACGCCGAAGTGCTCGGCCGGCAGCAGGAGGAATGGCTGGTGAAGGGCCTGAAGGCCGATCCTGCCCGCTGGAACGCGCTGCTGCAGCAGATCATGGTGATGGACCTCGACCGCGCCCGGGCCGAGACGAAGACGATCAACACCGACAGCTGGGCGGCCTATGCGGTGCCGCGCGACCGGCTTCTGGACGGGCTGAAGGGCGTTCCCAATCTGGTGGTGCTGACCGGCGACGAGCATCAGCATTTCGCCGGCGAGGTGCGCAAGACGGGCGAGGCGCCGGAAGCCCCCGCGCGGGCGATCGAGTTCGTGACCACTTCCATTTCCTCGGGCAGCGACGGCCCCGGCGAGCGCAAGGAGCATGCCGCTTTCCTCAGCCGCAACCCGGGCCTCAAATATATCCGCGACGAGCGCGGCTATTCGCTGATGACGGTGACGCCCGACGGCTGGACGGCGGACCTGAAGGTGGTGGACAGCATCCGCCGCACAGGCGGCAAGGTTTCGACTGCCGCAAGCTGGCGGGTGCCGGCGGGAGTGGCGCGACTGGAGCGGGCGGGCTGATCCGAGAGCGGTTGGCGCAATCTGGATTGAAAAAATTCCCTCATTCCCCATCCGTCACCCCGGGCTTGACCCGGGGCCCAGCTTTCTTCCTGAAGCGATTGGGCCGTGGAAAAGCTGGACCCCGGGTCAAGCCCGGGATGACGGGCGTTCGGGGCGAACGCTGACTTGGCCTGCCAGCTTCGCCTCTTTGGTTTGCTCCCGTGCCCGGCTCCTTCTCTGAAGGGGGGGGTAGCGGGGCATCGCCCTTTCCAGTATCGCGCCGGTATCGATGCTGCCCTCGAAGGCGCCATAGGCCATGCCGCGCTCGCCGAGGCGCAGCGTGCAGAAGGCGTCGGCCAGTGGGTTTTCCCATTCCAGCAGGGTCGCGGCCTGCGCCGCCAGCGCCAGCCGCTCGATCAGCAGCCGCGCCGTGCCTTCGTGGGCGGAGCGGAGGTCGATCCGGTCCAGCCATTTGTCATAGGCGGGGTGGCGCCCGCGTTGCGCGGCGAGGAAGTCCTGCAATGCCTGCACGCCTTCCGGTTCCCGCGCCAGCGCGCGCAGCAGATCCAGTGCGATCACATTGCCCGAGCCTTCCCAGATCGCGTTGAGCGGCGACTGGCGGAACAGCCGCGGCATGGGCCCACTCTCGACATAGCCGGCGCCGCCGAGGCTCTCCATCGCTTCGTAGACGAGGCCGGGGGTACGCTTGCAAACCCAATATTTGGCGATGGGGGTCAGCAGCCGGGTCAGCGGATCGCCGGAGTCGAACGCCTGCGCCAGCCGGAAGCCGAGCGCGGTCGCCGCCTCGCTTTCGATGGCGAGGTCGGCCAGAAGCGCCGCCATGGCCGGCTGGTCGATCAGCCGCTTCTGGAAGGCGGAGCGGTGCGCCGTGTGCCACAGCGCCTGCGCCAGACTGCCGCGCATGATCTGGGCGGAGCCGACGACGCAATCGAGCCGCGTGTGCTGCACCATCTGGATGATGGTGGAGACTCCGCGCCCTTCCGGCCCCAGCCGCTGCGCCAGCGCGCCATGATATTCGATCTCGGACGAGGCGTTGGAGCGGTCGCCCATCTTCTCCTTCAGCCGCATCACCCGGAAGCCGGCGTTGCGCTCCCCGTCCGGCAGCCAGCGGGGCACGAGGAAGCAGGTGAGGCCGCCGTCGGTGTAGGCAAGCGTCAGGAAGGCGTCGCACATCGGCGCCGAGCAGAACCATTTGTGCCCCGTCAGGCGGAACCAGCCTGCCTCGCCCGCCGGTTCGGCGCGGCTGGTATTGGCGCGCACGTCCGAGCCGCCCTGCTTTTCCGTCATCGCCATGCCGATGGTGACTCCGGCCTTCTCGAAGGCGGGGCGCGAGGCCGGATCGTAGCGGCCGGCGGCGATGCGCGGCACCCATTCCGCGGCGACGGCGGGTTCCGCCCGGAGCGCCGGGACGGCGGCATAGGTCATGGTCATCGGGCAGATCGGCCCGGAATCGGCCTGCCCGGCCAGGAACAGGATGGCGGCGTGGCCGACATGGCCGGCGGGCGTTCCGTCCCAGGCGATGGAGGCGATGCCGCTGTCCAGCCCCAGCCGCATCAGCTCGTGATAGGCAGGGTGGAATCGCACCTCGTCTATGCGGTGGCCGAAACGGTCGAAACTCTCCAGCACCGGCGTCTGCCGGTTCGCTTCCATCCCCCATTCGATGGCCTCGGCCGATCCGGCGCGGGCGCCCAGCGCCGCCAGCCGGTCTTCATGTGTTACGCCGCCGGCCTGGCGCAGCGCCTCCACCAGCGCCGCGTCGCCGGTGAACAGGTTCACATCCTCGAACGGCGGTGCCTGGTTGAAGACCTCATGCGTGTCCTGACGCGCGAGCGGCCGGATGCTGGACATGGCGTTTCCTCTCCCTCGCGGGGGATCGAAATCCCCGCTTCGCCTCTTTTCGCGCTTCGCCGGCTGAAGGCAATGCGCGAAAAGCATGGGGAGCCGCCTTTACCAGGCGTGGCTGATGCTGACCGAGAGGCCGGTGTTCTTCGGCGTATGGTCCCGCTTCGCGACCGAGGTGCTGAGCGCCACCGAGACGGCGTTCACCGGGGTGATGTTGAAGCTGCCGCTGCCGCCCAGGCGCAAGGTGGACTGGGCATTTTCCTGATCGAGGCCGTTCACCTTCGTTTCGCCGCCATTATGGTAGAAGGCGTCGGCCGACAGCCAGAAGCTGGGCGACAGATTCTGGCTGAAATGCCCCTCCAGCGTCCACAGCGGCTTTTGCGCCAGCACCCGGTCGCGGGCGCCATCCTTGTTGTCGGTGAAGAACTGGGCGTTGGCGTTCGCGGAGAACAGGCCGCCCGTGCCCACCGGCATGCCGTAGGAAAGCTGCGGCTTGAAGGCCCAGCGGTTCTTGCCGATGTTCACCGCCCGGTCGGAATCATAGGAGCCGGTCGGGGCCGTCACCCAGAAGGAGCCGGTCAGGAAGGGCTCCGGCTTCCAGGTGGCGAATTCCCGGATGTCGAGCGCCGGCGCGCCGAAGAAGTTGGCGATGAAGGAGGCCTGTATGTCGCCCAAGCCATTGCGGGAGGTTCTGGCGCGGGTGCCGTCGATCTCGGCGCTGACGAAGGCGAAGGGCACGACGACCTGAAAACCACCGGTCTGCCCGGCGATGCTCAGCGAGCGGGCGTAGCGCAGGATCGGCATGTGCACGTCGACCGAAGCGCCGCTGATCGGCAGCGCCTGGTCGAACGAGGTGTCGCTGTTGGAATAGGCATAATAGCCATAGAGGAAGTTCATGTTCTTGGGCGCGTTGATCCAGTCGCGCGCGCCGTCGGCCATGGCGGGGGTGGCCGTGGCGGCAAGGGCAAGGCCCGCCGCCATCATCAGGGCAGGTTGAAGCTTCGGCATGGGAAAGCCTTCTTGTTTTCGGCCCGGGCCGGGTTTCAGCCGGGTTTCAGGGCGTGACGATGTTGAACGAGGGGTTGAAGCTGTCGAACAGGCCCATCAGCTTCTGCAGCGTCTCGGCATTGCCCTCGATGCGGATTTCACCCGATTTCACCTTGTCGGCGATGCTGGCCTTGCCAAGGTTCACATCGTCCAGCGCCTGCTTGGAAAGATGCGCCGTGGCGGTGGCGCCTGGGTTGGGCTTGCGGCTGTAGTTCAGCACGCTGTTGTCCACCGTCAGCGCATAGGTCTGGTCGAGGTCGGTGAAATGCATGTTCAGCGCCAGCTTCTGGCCTTCCGCCTTCTCGGCGTTCAGGCGGACCGCCAGATAGTCGAACAGCATTTCCGGCGGCATGGCGCGGATCACGTCCGGGCTGGCGGTGCTGCCGCTGAGCTTGGGCACGCCCTTGCGCAGTTCGTGCGCGCCTTGCAGATAGACCGAGCGCCACGGACCGGATTCCGCCTGATAGCCCAGTTGCTCCAGCGAGTCTGCCAGCAGACCCTTGCCGGCCGCGCTTTCGGGGTTGGCGAACACCACATGCTTCATCGCGGTCGCCACCCAGCGATATTCGCCTTTGGCGAAGTCCTGCCGCGCCCGGGCGACGACGGCCGCCTCGCCGCCCATATAGTCCACATACTTCCGCGCGGCCATTTCCGGCGGCAGGTTGTCGAGATTGGCGGGATTGCCGTCATACCAGCCCATGTAGCGCTGATAGACGGCACGGCTGTTGTGCCGAAGCGTCCCATAATAGCCCCGGCCGGGCCAGAAATTCTCCAGGCTCTGCGGCAGGCGGATCATCTCGGAGATTTCCTCGCCGGTGTAGCCATGGTTCATCAGGTTCACCGAGCGGTCGTGCACGAACTTGTAAAGGTCGCGCTGCTTGGCGAGATAGTCCAGCACCTCCGCATTGCCCCATTTCGGCCAGTGGTGGGACTGGAACTTCACGTCGATCCGGTCGCCGAACAGCTCGATCGTTTCGTTGATATATTTCGACCAGGCGAGCGAATCCCGCACCTGCGCGCCGCGCAGCGTCAGGATGTTGTGCATGGTGGAGACGGTGTTCTCGGCCATCCACATTGCCCGCTGCTTGGGCAGATAGAAGTTCATCTCCGCCGGCGCCTCGGTGCCGGGGGTCATCTGGAAGATCATCTCCACGCCGTCCAGCACCAGCTTCTCGCCGGTTTTGTGCACGATGTGGTTGGGGGCGATGAGGGTGCCGGTGCCGATCGGAGTCGTCAGCCCCAGCCCGGCGCCGACGCTGCCTTCGGCGTTCCGCGCCAGCAGCGCGCCATACATATAGCTGGCGCGGCGGCTCATGGCGTTGCCGGCGATCACATTCTCGCTGATCGCATGCTCCAGAAAGCCGTCCGGCGCGACCAGCTTCACCTTGCCCGAGGTGACGTCGGCCTCGCTTACCAGTCCCTTGATGCCGGAGAAATGGTCGACATGGGGGTGGCTGTAGATGACTCCGACGATCGGCAGCCTGCCGAACTTCTGCGTCACGAGGTCATAGGCGGCCCTGGCGGTTTCCACCGTGGTGCCGACATCAGCGACGATCCAGCCGCTGTCGCCGCGGATGAAGGTGATGTTGGCCAGGTCGTAGCCGCGCACCTGGTAGATGCCGTCGGCCACTTCGAACAGGCCATAGTGCAGGTTCAGCTGGGCGTTGCGCCAGAGGCTGGGGTTGACGCTGGCCGGCGCCGGCGTTTCCAGCGCGATGAACTTGCGATAGCTTTCCAGATCCCAGGCGATGCCGCCGTCGGCGCGGCGGATCGTCAGCGTGTCCGGCTTCAGCAGCAGGCCGCGCGCCGCATCCTGGAATTCGCTGCGGTCGTTGAACGGCAGCTGTTCCAGAACCTTGGCGTTGGCGGCGGCGGTATGGCCGGTCGCCGGGTTGGCGAAAGCGGGCGCGGCGGAGCCCAGAAGCATCGCGGTGATGCCAAGGGCGAATGCAACGGTCTGGCGCGGCATGGATTTCATGATCGAGATACCCCCTTCAAGGCCAATCCTGATTGCTTTGGTGCAGTTTTGCGAGATATGCCCGCTTTGGGGCATGAATTGCACCTGAGGTGCAATGTGGCGAAAAATCGGGAGGGGAATAGTTGGGCGGCAGACCGTTGCGAACAGGCATCCGCAAGGACGAGGCCGATGCGATCGTCGCGAACAATGGCTGGCTGCTGACGCAGCCGGCGGATTTCCGGGAAGAGGTGCTGCGGCACAGCGTGCTGATGCATTTCGAAGCGGGCCAGACGGTGTTTCGCATCGGCGACGCCCCTGGCGGCATCTATGGGCTGGTGCGCGGGAATGCCACCGTGAACACCGCGCCTCCCAACTTGCCGCCCAAATTGCTGCAAGGAAGCCTGCCCGGCTATTGGACGGGGGAGGCTAGCTTCCTAACCCGCCAGCCGCGCCGGGTGGAATTGCAGGTGCGTATGCCGACATGGTTGCTGCACCTGCCGCTCAGCCAGATGAACCGCATGGCCTATGACGATCCGCGGGTGATCCGGAATTTCAGCCACATCCTGGTCGCGACCCTGGATATCGCCACCCGCATCATCAGTGACCTGCAGCAGTTGAACCCGGCGCGGCGGCTGGCGGCCACCCTGGACCGCGCGGCGGCTTCCGGCTCGGATGTGGTGATGCTGACGCAGGCGGAACTGGGGGAAATGGCCTGCGCCAGCCGCAGGCAGGTCAACCGCGTGCTGGGCGAGTTCGAGGAAAGAGGCTGGGTCCGGCTCGGCTATGGCGGCTTCACCATCCTGGATCTGGAGGCGCTGCGCCGCTTCGCCTACAGCGAATAGGCTATATCAACCCTTCGGCGCGCAGGCTTTTGTGCCCGGTGCGGGCGATCACCAGATGGTCGTGCACCTGCAGGCCAAGCGGTTTCGCCGCATCGGCGATGGCGCGGGTCAACTGGATGTCGTCGCGGCTGGGGGTGGGGTCGCCCGATGGGTGGTTGTGAACCATGCCTTTAAATACCATAAGACATTGATTATTATGGAATAAATTGGAATGTGGCGAGGACTGGGGCCGGAGGCTGGGAGCGGTTGATCATGCCCGAACGTGACCATCACGCCTGATCACCACCGTGCGCGCCGAAGCCCCTGGATGCACGGCACTGCACCTTATTCTTTTCATCCCATGCATCAAGCTCGTCGAGCGGGTAGAGCACGGCCTTGCCAATTTTGACGAAGGATGGGCCGAGACGCATCGCGCGCCAGTTTCGAAGTGTCCCGACCGAAATGCCGCCCCTATAGCGTTCAGCCACCTCGTCGGGCGTAAGGAATTTGCTATCTGGCACTACCGCCTCCTTCGGTAGCACAACCAGGGCCGTGTCACCGCGTCTTGAGTTTGATCATCGCGGTAGCCTGTCGAGGGTCGCTTCGGGTTTTTGTTCATGCGCCCGGGACTGGAGCCTCACGCTTCCGCACTGACATACATGCTGCGGCATTCACCGCTGCGAAAGACGTTCCAGGCAGGTATCGGAGAAACGGATACCATAGAGGCCACATAGGCGGGGTTGGCCGCGCGGTGCCTTATCGACGGCGCTAGGTGCCGAGCAGGTGCTGCGCCACGGATATGTGGACGATCTCTGCGATTGGGCGAGGATATGCGGCTGTTCCGTGTTTCGGATCACCGGGAGTTGACGTTAAGGTCAGAATTGACCTCTTCCTCCCTGATCTTCGCGAACGATATGATTGCTGCCGCCATGGCGAGGGCACATCCGACCCACGAGGCGTGGACGAGTCCGTTTAGAAGCTCGGACTTATCGGTGTTTGCGCTTGGGAGGACCAAACCCAGAAGAGACGTGGCAATCAGACCGGCTGTTCGCGAGATGGCGTTGTTCAGTCCGGAAGCGACACCAACGAACCTGTTCTCCACCGCGTTCATCACGGCGGTGGTGAGGGGCGCGACCGTGAGCGCCATCCCGAGGGATATCGTCACGAGACCGGGAAAAATATTCAGCAAATAGCTGACCCGCTCCTCGCGGAGGGTTGCGATAAGCGCGAATCCGATCGCGACTGCCACAGGTCCAAGCGACAAGGTTCGCCGGACTCCCCATTTCGTTGCAAGCCCTCCCAGAGGTCGCGATAGCGTCCCCATAACGAGCGGTAACGGCAGAAGGGCGAAACCAGCCCGTGTCGCGGAATAGCCAAGTCCGTTCATGAAGAAGAGGGGAAGCAGGACCATGAACCCGCCAAGGGCGCAGTAAAGGAGCAGGGTGAGGATCGAGATTCCCGAGAAGCTTCCGGAAGCGAAGATGCCGAGGGGCATGATCGCATCCGCTTTCTTGCGCCGTTCGACGCACAAAAAGGCCACAAGGCTCATAAGTCCTACCCCGGCTGTGCCGATCACGACCGGGTTCGACGTACCTGAGTGAGGGAGGTAGGTAAGCGAGACAACTAGATTTCCCAGTGAGACTACGGCGAGCGCGCCTCCGGCTAAGTCGAGCGGAACGCGCTGCGGTGGCGATACATCGGTTGGGATGCTTTGTATTGCCATCAAAAGAGCCGCCGCTGCAGCAGGTATGACAATCGCGAAAGACCAGCGCCAATCGGCGTGATCGACCACGACGCCTCCTAGCAGCGGAGCCGCCGCTCCGGCGATTGTGCTCGCGGCCGCCCATGTGCCGACCGCGCGTCCGCGCCTCTTCCCGGAGTAGGCATCGGCAAGGAGCGCCAAGCTATTGGGGATGACAAGGGCGGCGCCGACGCCTTGAACGAAGCGTGCGGCGAGCATCACCGCTAGGTTGGGCGCACATGCGCAGCCCAGGGTCGCAAGCGCGAAGATCACCAGGCCGAGTATGAAAAAGCGCTTGCGCCCGAGACGGTCGCCGAGCGCCCCCCCGAGCAATACCAACGCCGACATCGGCAGGAGATAGGCGTTGATGATCCACTGCAGACCGGCGGAGTCCGCGCCAAGATCGCGCTGCATCGAAGGCAGTGCGACTGTGATGATCGATGCGACGGTCACAGCCAAGCTCGAGGCTAGGATCGTCGCGACCATGGTTCCCGATCCCGGATTCGCGACAGCGCCTGACATACCGCGCGCAGTCAACTCGTCACAAGGGGGCGGGAGGACCATGGTCAAAAAGCTGGCTCCAGGTATGGCCGCAGCGATATGAGATCCCGCCGAAGCACCCGTTGCATTTCGGTGAGGGCCCTGCCGATCGTCTCCACATCAACTCCCAGCCATTGTTGCCAAGGCATCAGCCGTGAAGACGCACGCAACCTCGACACAACCGTGTCCAGTCGGGTCCTGTGGTGCGAAGCGCCGATCCGCGGCTCTCTTGGCCCGAACCATCGCTTGATGTCGCAAGCCGCGTCGTTCGAGCAGCGCTACGGCGATATGCTGCGCAGGATCTCCTCCAGACGCCTTTCTCCGTCCACCGTTTGGGCACCCCGCGCCAGACCGCCTCGGATCAGCGCCTCAGCCGCTGGCTCGGCGAAGAGCCTGCTCCATTCCGCTTGCTCGCGCACGAACCCGGCCCCGAGATCGGGAGGCGGCAGCACACGTTTGGCTGCCTGCACTACGCCAGCCGGCAAGGCGGCGATATGGCGGGCCAGCGTATCGACGAAATCGTCGAGCTCGGTCGCGGGCAGCGCCCGGTTGATCCAACCATAGGCGGCGGCCTCCTCCGCGCTGAAAACGCCGCCTCCCAGAATGATTTCCAGGATGCGCCCGCGGCTCATGCGCGTCGAAAGATATTGCATCGCGCCTCCGCTCGGCACGATGCCCATGAGTGCCTCGACCTGGCCGAGACCGGCTCGTCCGATCGCTCCAAAGGCCATGTCACAGGCGGCGATGAACTCGGCGCCGCCGCCCCGCGCTACGCCAGCGAGCTTCACAATGGTTACTTGCGGAAGCTCGCGAACCAGTTCCCCAAGTGCCTGGAAGACGTTTAGGCCAGCGGGCACATCACGCGCGATCTCGTCGAACGCATGCGGATCGTCGATCAACGCCATATCCACATGAGCGATGAAGAAGTCAGGAGAACCGCTCTCGAAGACGATCACGCGCGTAGCATCATCGTTGCGAACCTTGATCAGAAAATTCCGCAGGTCCGTCATGAGCGCGGCGTCGCAAATATGTTGACCGGTGGATTTTCGATCGTGACGGTCACGACGCCCGACCGGTGCGCGACGCGAAGCTTCTGATAGTGGTCCGACATTCAAGCCTCCTGATTTTTGGCGGCGGCCGCATTTGTCGAATCCATATCGTATCGAGAACGGGATCAGTAGCTCCGGAACCGGGGCAACTGTGTCACGCAAGCAGGAACGCCCGCGATGCCTGCGTCGCCGTGACTTGCGAGGCTGGGGCACGGTTGGAATGTCTCCGGGCATCAAGCGGGACCTTCCCAAATCAGTCGCTCCAACTCGCAGGCGCCGGGGTCGCCGGAGTGATCGACAGTGTGGCGCCGCGACCTGATGCCGTTGACTGATTGGGCAACGATAATTCGAAGTGATCGCGGCGCTTGACTGGTAAGGGCGATGGCGTTCCGCATTACGCGACACAGCAAGTCATTTTGTGGAGCTACTGGCGCGACCACAGGATTGTTAGTCCCATTAGGAGGCGGGTGCGACGAAGCCGACGACGAAACTGCTCGCATCGCACACGAACCGCGGCGCCTCGTCGGAACAGTACCAGGAGTCCCAATGCTACGCCTTCTCGCACGTAAACACGCCGCTCTCGTATCCGTTGGCATCGTCACCATGCTCTGCATGGGTTTCGGAGGAGATGACGCGAGCGCGCAAGGCTGGAATCGGAAGCAACGCGAGGACGCGCGCACGTGCGAGAGCTTCGGCAACAGGTATGGCACACCCGCCTTCAGCGATTGCATGCTTTCGCAGCAGCACAGGCGCGACACCAAACAACTCCGGTCGATTGAGGAGACCGAAAGGCTCTCACGCATCGCCAGGGACGGCCAGATCATGGCCGAACGGGCGCGCCAGCAGCGTTGCGAACGCAACCCGGACCGCCGCGAGTGCCGTCGCCGATAACTAAGCGGGTACGCCGAGCCATTTCGAACATCTTATGGGGCGAGTGAAAATGATCCGGAAAGCATTGATCGGGTTCGTAGCGATTGTTTGGTTCTCCGCAGTTCAGGCGCAGCCGGCGCCGCAGAACTCTGGCGCTGATCTGATCGTTTTCAACGCGAAGATTTTCACTGGCAACCGTGCCCAGCCAGAGGCGACGGCATTGGCCGTCAAGGACGGGCGGATCTATTCGGCCGGCCCCGATGAGGCCATCTTGGCCCTGAAGAACCCTTCGACCAAGGTGATCGATGCCCACAGCCGTAGGGTCGTGCCTGGCATTGTCGATGCCCATATCCACGTCCTCAATGACCTGGCCTTCAACTACAATGTCCGCTGGGATGGTGTGCCGACGCTGCGCCAAGCATTGACGATGCTTCGCGAGCAGGCAAGACGCACGCCGGAAGGTCAGTGGGTCAAGGTAATCGGAGGTTGGTCTCCTTATCAGTTCAAGGAGAACCGATTCCCGACGCTGGACGAGCTACACGAAGCGGTGCCCAATCACCCTGCGATCGTGCAATATGCGTACAATCAGGCCTTCCTGAACAAGCAGGCGATGACGGCGCTCGGCGTAGGGACTGATCGGTTTCCGAAGCTCGACGGCGTCGAGATCGAAAAAGACGGCCGCGGAAATCCCACCGGCGTGGTCCACGGCTACACGTGGCTGTTTCTTGCCTTGGAAGCGATGGTGCCGCAGCCCAGTTTCGACGAACAGGTGAGTTCGCTGGCTTATAGCGTTCACGGCCTGAACCGGTTCGGCGTGACCTCGATTATCGATAACGGCGGCAGGTGGCCATATCCCGACGCGCAGGCAAGGGTAAGCGTCCTTGCTCGCGACAACCGCCTCAATGTGCGTATGCCCTTTGTAGATCTGCAACTCGGCGATGGCGGGCCGGTGAACATGGTGGATCTGGAGCTTGAGGCGATCACGAAGACCGCGCCGATCAGCCCGGGACAGAACCTGTATCCCGCCTTGGCGCACGGGCATGAGTATCGCGGAGCCGGCGAGGTCTTGAGCGGAGAAGTGCACGACCACGAGAATTTCGACCGCCCAGCGGTCGTCATCGAGCCGGACACGATGCGGCGCTTCGTCGAGGAGGATGTGAAGAAGCTGGTCGAGCGGCGCATCCCGTTTCGCATGCACATCAGCTATAACGAGAACATCTCGCCTTTCCTCGATGCTCTGGAGAAGGTGAACGAAACCATTCCGCTCGGCGGGCTGCGGTGGAGTCTCGAACACGCCGAGACCATCAGTCCGCAGAATATCGCTCGGGTGAAGAAGCTGGGGGGCGGTATCGCCCTGGATGGCAAGATGGCGCTGCACGCAGATGGCTTCATCAAGACATATGGTCGGGAGAAGGCATTGGAGACGCCGCGCCTTCGCATGCTCGTCGACAGCGGCATCCCGCTGGCCATGACCACCGATGCCTTCCGGGCAGCGACGTACAATCCGTGGGTTGGCATAAGCTGGATGGTGACCGGCAAGTCCGTGTCCGGATCCGAAGCGCTCGCCAAGGACAACCGGCTTACCCGAGCCGAGGCGCTGAGACTTTTCACCATCGGAGGCGCGTGGTTCATGAACGCAGAAGCGGAGATCGGCGCCATCGCTCCCGGATATTTGGCCGACTTCGCGGTGCTCGACAGAGATTACTTCGCGGTGCCGGAGGACCAGATCAAGTCGGTCTCCTCTGTCCTGACTGTCATGAACGGCAAAGTCGTCTTCGGCGGGCAGGATTATCGCAACCTTTCGCCAGAGCTCCCCGCGATCCTTCCGGCATGGTCGCCCGTCAAATACTTCGGGAGCTACTACGGAGAGAAGTAAGTCCAAACGACAGACCTGGCGGCGGGCACAGATCTATGGTGCTCGCCGCGGGCACGATCCCAGCCACGAGACGCCGCATGCTTTCCTTGGCGCTCAGCGCTGATCCACGCTGCTGCGGGAGGAGAGAGGCAGATGGCGCCTTGCCTGAGTTCTGCCGACGTCAATCGACGTTCGCCGTCGACCGCGAAGTCCCAGCGGTGCGCGCCCGTTCCGAGGGGCCTCGCAAGCGTCGTGGGAGAAGGGCCGAAACCGCCTTCGCATTGAGGGCGAAGTCAAGCTGATGGGGGTCTTCATACTGAGAGCGTTTCCGTATCCTCGGTCGAGCGCCCGAAACACTCGATCAGCATCTCGGTGAGGACCCGAATCTTACGCGACGGGTGCTGTCCCGGCGGACGGACGACGTAAATGCCATGCTCAGGGATGGGATGATTCGGCATCACTGGCACCAGTGCGCCCGAGTCCAGATGTTCCTGGATAAGGTCGTTAGGAAGAGCTGCGATCCCGATCCCGGCCACCGCAGCGGCGACCAGGGCGCCGCCGTTGTCAGCCTTGAACCGACCTTGCGGTCGCATCGTGATGACCTTGTCATCGACCGTAGCGAGCCATGTCTCGGTTCCCTGCATCAGCGCCTGATGGGTCACCAGCTCTTCGGGCGTTTCCGGTGATCCGTGCTTTGCAATGTAGGCCGGCGACGCGACGTACTTACCGATAAGCGGGCCAATTCTTCTGGCGATCAGGTTAGAATCGGGCAGCATGCCGACGCGGATCGCGCAATCGTATCCCTCGCCGACCAGGTCGACGAACCGATCCGTATAGGCGGCGTGGATGTGTAGTTCCGGATGGCGCGAGGCCATATCGGCGAGGACCGGCGCGAAGTGCGTCGGTCCAAATGACAGCGGCGCTGCGACGCGGAGGCGTCCCCTCAACTCGCCTGCCGGCAGAACTGTTTCCTTGGCGAGATCTATCTCGGCGACCACCCGCGCGGCGTATTCCCGGAACGTCGCGCCGGCTTCGGTAAGCGCGGCACCCCGGGTGGTGCGAGCGAGAAGCTGGACGCTTAACTCCGCCTCAAGCCGGACAAGCCGCCGGCTGACCATTGATTTGGATATGCCGAGGCGGCGAGAGGCGGGCGTCACACCCCCCGCGTCGGCGACCTCGACGAACGTCCGCAAATCTTCAATTTCCATTCAGCGTTCCCCTTCGTGCGACACAGTACATCGTCCGCCGATGCTACCGCACCGGAAAGGGGAATGGCAACATTCGAACCCGGGACGTCGTCTTGATCGATGTCGGCGATCCACGGAACCAATTTTAGGAAGGAAGACCTGCCATGACATTCCGCAACGGCCTCGACTCGCTTCTTCGCCCCGAAGATTCAGTCCTCGTTCTGATTGACCACCAGCCCTATCAACTCGCGAACTTGAACAGCCACGACCCTCAGGCTGTGGTCAATCTCACGACCGCCCTGGCGAAGCTGGCGAAAGCCTTCAACGTTCCGACCATTCTCACCAGCGTGATCGCGGGCCGCGGCGGGCTCCTCTTCAAGCAGATCACCGACGTCTTTCCGGGTCAGGAGGTGATCGACCGGACCTGGGTCAACACCTGGCAGGACCAGAAGGTCGTGGACGCGGTCAAGGCGACCGGCCGTAAGCAGCTCATCATCGCGGGCCTTTGGACCGAAGTCTGCGTTGCGATGCCTGTGATCCAGGCCGCCGGCGAAGGCTGGGACGTGACGGTGATCACCGACGCGTCGGGCGGTATCTCGAAGGAGTCTCATGAGGTCGCCGTCCAGCGGATGATCGCGGCCGGTGCGAACCCGATGACTGTCATGGCGCTCGCTGGTGAATGGCAGCGCGACTGGGCGCGCACCGAGCATGTCGAAGACCTGACCGAGATCCTCATTCAGCACTTTGGCGGCAGCGGAATTGCGTATCTGTGGGAGCAGCAGCTCCTCAAGACCCCCGTCGAGTCCGACGCGGGCTGATCGCGATGGTTGGCGAGTATCGGCCAGGCGCGCTGTGGAAGACCGGTGTCATGTCGATGCTCGCCATCACCATGCTGCGGCTCAGACGCGCAAGACATCTTCTTTCCGGCGATGGCGGTCAACGCAACATTTCGCTCACCGATGCCGGGTGGCGCCTGCTCTTCGTCGCCGCCGCGGCGGCGATACCGTTCGCGGCAAACGCGCAGGTTTCGACCAACGTGGAACGCGCCCCGACGCTGACGATCGAGCGCTATTCGGAAGACTGGTCCTGGCTCGCCGATCCCGCAAAGCGGACGGGGGATTGGGCCGAGCCATTCAAATATATTTCGTTGAACGACGACGGCAGCGTTTACCTCTCGACCGGCCTCGAGGCGCGCACGCGCTACGAAGGCTATGACAATGTGCTGTGGGGATCATCGCCGAACGACGGTTACGTCTGGAACCGTCTGATGCCTTACGCCGACCTGCACCTCGGGAAGGTCCGCGTTTTCGCGATGCCGATTCTTTCGGGGATTTCGGGCACAGATCGGCCGAAGGGCCCGGCGGACGCCACCGGCATCGATATGCTGCAGGCGTTCGTCGACGTTGACCTGCCGGTGGCGGGTGACGATACGCTCCGCCTGTCGGCGGGCCGCAAGCTCGTTTCTTTCGGATCGGGGCGGTTCATCGACCGGCGCTATGGAACCGGCGTTCCTCTGCCGTTCGACGGGTTTGAAGCGATCTACACCGGCAAGACGCGCCAGGTGACCGGCTTCTACCTCCAGCCGGTCGACACGCGGCTGGGCGACTTCAACGACAGACGATCGCGCAGCAAGGAGGTATGGGGCCTTTACGCCACGCAGTGGCTCGACTCTAGCCACTTGAACGGCTTCGATGTGTATTACATCGGGTTGCAGGATCAGAACGCCGTCTTCGATCAGGGGGCCGGCAGGCAACTGGCGCACACCTTCGGTTCGCGAATCTTTGGAGACAACGGGACCTGGGCCTGGAATGTCGAGGCGGCGAATCAGCGCGGCACCTTCGCCGGTTACCAATCTGAGGCGTGGGGCGCGGGGTTCGAGACGCGGTATCGCTTCCGTGACGTATCGCTGCAACCCGAGCTTGGGCTCACAGCCGACGTCGTATCCGGCGACGGGAATCCAAACGACCACAAGCTGGGAACGCTGAATGCACTTTTCCCCAACGGCAAGTATTTTGGAGCGCTGTCGCCGGTCGGTCCGAGAAACCTGATCCACGTCCGGCCATCGATCACGGTTCATCCCCACAAGGACGTCGCGGTGTCGCTGACCGGCGTGGCCTATTGGCGCCAGAGCACCCAGGACGGGGTCTACTCGGTCCCCGGTTTCCTGGTCCGCAGCGGCAAGGACAGCGACGCGCGTTTCATCGGCAAGGAGCTCGAACTGGCCGTAAGCTGGCAGGCGACGCCGAACGTGAACTTTACGGGATCGCTCAGTGCGTTCCAGCCCGGGGAATTCATCCGGGAAACCGGGCCGGCGCGGACGATCAAGATGATTGGCTTCCAGACGACGTTCAGGTTCTGATCGTGCGGTGGTCGGCGCTCCCCATCCTCGGCCCGGCGGGGGCGATGGGCCTGCGGGGTCGATCGTCGCCTTACAGGTCTCTGCGGGCAGTGGTTCTACCGCGTTTTCGTATTTTTCATCACGAAGGAGGGCTCTCATGACCGACCTCGTTCCGCCCGCGTACAATGCTGCTTCGCCCTTCGCCGACATGCGCGGCCATCACGTCGCGGTGCGCGCGCCCGACTATGAAACCGTCAAGCGTTGGTATGTAGAGACGCTCGACTTCCGGGTGGTCGCCGAATGGGACTATGGCGACCAGAAGCTGGCCTTCATCGCACCGCCAGCCGACGACCGCTTTCACATCGAGATCCTGGGCGGCGGCGAGCCGGCCCCCCGCGATGTGCGGCCCTACGCTGATCTGGGCGAAAGCCTCGTTTATGCCGGATATCACCATTTCTGCCTCGAGGTCGCGAGCATCGACGTGACGCTCGAAAAGCTGCGGGAACGCGGTGTGACTATCGTGGCCGGGCCGTTCCTGGTCGAAGCCATCAGCCGCCGGCTTGCCTTCTTCGCCGACCCTTTCGGCAACCTGATCGAGATTGCCGAGGTGGTCGCCTGATTTCCCCGGCGTCGCTCGACATGGCTTCAGTGGAGTAGTTTCGATGGACATAGGTATCGACAGCTTTGCAGCGATTCTGCCCGATCCCACGACCGGCGCGCTGCCGTCGGCGACCGATCGTATGGCAGAGCTGCTTGAGGAGGTCGAGGTCGCGGACCGGGTCGGGCTCGACGTGTTCGGCATCGGGGAGCATCACCGGGCCGAGTTCCTCGATTCCGCTCCGTCGATCATTCTCGCCGCGGCTGCTGCGCGCACAAGCCGTATTCGGCTCACCAGTGCTGTGACGATTCTGAGCGCGGCGGATCCCGTGCGGGTCTTCCAGGAATTCGCGACGATCGACCTGATCTCCCGGGGGCGTGCCGAGCTCGTCGTCGGGCGGGGTTCGTTCGGCGAGGCGTTCCCTCTGTTCGGTCTCGATACGCGTGCCTATGACGAGCTGTTTGCGGAGAATCTTGCACTCTTCCTGAAGCTCGGCGAAACGAGCCACCCAACGTGGCAAGGTCGGTTTCGGCCGGCACTCAACGGTCAGGGTGTATTCCCGCGGCCTCATCAGCCGCGCCTCCCGGTTTGGGTTGGCGTTGGTGGCTCGCCGCAATCGTTCGCGCGCGCCGGAACGCTAGGCCTTCCGCTGATGGTGGCCATTATCGGTGGCACGTTTGATCGGTTCAGGCCGGCGGTCGATTCCTATCGCGAGGCAGGTGCCGAGGCCGGACATGATCCTGCCAAACTCAAGGTTGGCATTCATGCGATGGGTTTCGTCGGTGAGACCGACGCCGCGGCGCGCGACGCCTTCTTTCCTGGCTGGGCGCACCTGACCGGCAAAGTCGGCCGCGAGCGCGGCTGGTCGCCGCCGACACGCGCGCAGTTCGACGACATGGCCGGCCCGGAGGGCGCGTTCCTGGTCGGCAGCCCGGAAACGGTGGCGGCCAAGATGTTGCGCGCCAGCGAGGCGCTGGGCGGCGTCTCCCGCATCACCTTCCAAATGAGTACCGCGTCGCTCGAAACGGCCGCGATGAAAAGGTCGATCGAATTCCTCGGTGCTGAAGTCGCTCCCATGGTGCGGGAACGCCTTCGAACAGGATGAGGCTTTCCACTTTCGAGCAAAGGGCAAAGGGCACACGACATGCCGACGCGCATTGGACGGTCCGGTCGATCCGTCGTGGTAACGGGTGCTGGGCGGGGTCTTGGACGTGAGATCGCGCTTGGGCTCGCCGCCAAGCGCTACATCGTCTTCGGCACCGCCAATTCTTCACAGGAGGCGGAGGATTTACGGCGTGCATCCAACGGGCGTGTCAGTCTGGCGGTATGCGATCTGAAGAATGCAGGGCCGGTGAGTGCTTGGGCCGCAGGAGTGTCCGAGGCGATCGGAGCCTCCGGACTCGATATTCTCATCAACAACACGACCCACCTGTCGCCAGGTCCACTTGAACTTCTCCCGCTGGAGGAGGTCCGTCAGGGATTTGAAGTGAATGTGTTCGGCGGGCTCGCGGTGATCAACGCCTTCCTTCCGGCATTGCGGATGGCGCACGGACGCATCGTCCAGATCAGTTCATGGACGGCGGAGATGCCTCGTCACTTTGATGGCGTATCGGGTGCGTCGCAGGCGGCAATGGAGGCCTTCTCGGCTGCCTACCGGGCAGAGTTGAAGCCCTTCGGTATCGACGTCATCGTCGCATCGATGAGCGATCTCGAAGCGGCCGGTTCGCGCGCTACCGCGGCATTGGCGCAGATCGACCACAGCATGACGGCGGCTCAGCGGAAGCTCTATGGCAATCGCCTGCGCGTCTGTATGGAGAAGCTCGCCGGCTCCGCAGCGCAGGGCGAACCGACCACCGTTGCGGCGCGCGTGGTGGAGCTATCGATCCAACGGCATGTTCCGCCCAGATCGTCGATCGATCATGATGCGGAACGCATGATGCGCGCGATCCGCGAACAAACCGACGCGGAACTTGATGCGCTTCGGATCCAACTGGCCGGACCCAACTGATTTCACCACCCAAGGCCGGATAATTCGGCGCGTTAGCAACCCCATTCAGCCCCGTGGCGGTGACGTGCGGGTGGCGCCGTCGCACCATGCACGGCCGCTACAGGAACTGTCCGTCGGGCGAGCGCCGGTTCAGGAGGGAAGCACGCGTCGACTCCCGTGGATCTACTCCGCCCGGGGCCAAGACGGTCAGGAGAGTTCCGCATTCTGCGACACAGCTTGTCATCGGGCGATGCTACTGAGCCGCTTGGGGGAATGGTAGGCTGCGCTTCAGAGATAGAATGGAGCGCTGTATGGACCGAATTCTCGCGATTAATAGCAGCACTTCGGGCGAAGGATCGGTTTCGCGTGCCCTGGTGGAGGACACCGTGCAGTCCTTGCTGGCGGCGAACCCCGATGCCGTCGTCACCCGTCGCGACCTGGGCGGTGACCCGATACCGCACCTGACGCCGAAAACCGTCGCCGGCATTCGCGCCGTCGCGGCGACTGAGGATGAGCTCGTTACCAAGTCGCTATCGGACGATCTCATCGCTGAGCTGCAGCACGCGACGGTCCTCGTGATCGGCGCGCCCATGTATAACTTCAGCATTCCGTCGTCACTACGCACCTGGTTCGACCATGTGCTGCGTCCGCGCGTCACGTTCGCTTACGGCGAGTCCGGACCGGAAGGATTGCTCAAGGGCATTCGCGCCATCGTGATCCAGTCGCGTGGCGGTCTCTATACCGAGGGGCCGGCCAAGGTCATCGACTTCCAGGAGCCCTACCTCAAGCAGCTGCTCGGCTTTATCGGGATCACCGACGTCGCCTTTGTCCACGCCGAGAAGATCGGCTTTGGTCCCGAAGCGCGTGAAGCGGGGATCGCGCATGCCAGATCGCAGATCGCGGCCGCCGTCGCGCAGATCGCGGCCGGCGGAGCCACCTTCCCCAATCAGGCGGAGGGCTGAGCGGTTACGCGGGAAGCGTGACGCGGAACTGATGCCGGGCACCGTTCGCCAGACCATGGCCTCCAAGCCGGCCGCACTGCGATTGTGGCTGATCTGAGCCACAGGAAGACACTCCGACGAGAAGGATTGACCAGTAGATGTCAACACTAACGACAAAGGATGGCACCCGCCTTTTCTACAAGGATTGGGGACCGCGCGACGCCCAGCCCATCGTGTTCCATCACGGTTGGCCACTGAGCTCCGACGACTGGGACAACCAGATGCTGTTCTTTCTCGGCAAAGGCTACCGTGTGGTCGCGCATGACCGGCGCGGCCATGGCCGCTCGGATCAGACCGATATCGGCAACGAGATGGACACCTATGCGGCCGACGTCGCGGAACTGGCCGAAGCGCTGGATCTGAAGGACGCGGTGCATATCGGACATTCGACGGGTGGTGGCGAAGTGATCCGCTACGTTGCACGCAGCGCACCGGGGCGCGTCGCCAAGGCCGTCCTACTGGGCGCGGTGCCGCCCATCATGCTGGCGACGGAGCGCTATCCCGGCGGGCTGCCGATGTCGGTTTTTGATGGTTTCCGCCAAGCGCTCAGCCGCAACCGCGCGCAGTTTTTCCTCGCTGTGCCCAGCGGTCCATTCTACGGCTTCAACCGCGACGGCGCAGAAGTCAGCGAAGGCCTGATCCGCAACTGGTGGCGCCAAGGCATGATGGGCGGCGCGAAGGCCCACTACGACTGTATCGTCGCCTTCTCCGAAACTGACTTCACCGAGGATCTGAAGGCGGTATCGCTGCCCGTGCTCTTGATGCACGGCGAAGACGATCAGGTCGTGCCGATCGATGCCTCCGCCCGCACTGCGATCAAACTTCTCCCGAACGGCACGCTCAAAACCTACCCCGGTTTGTCGCACGGCATGTTCGCGACCCATCCCGACATCATCAACGCCGACCTGTTGGCGTTCGCCAAAGGGGAGGCCCTCGCGTGAGCGCCGTCGAGGACAATCCCCCCGAGCACCGCTTCGAGCTGCCGATCGAAGGCAGCCACGAGATGGCTGCAGCCTATTACAGGCTCGAGGGCGACAGTATCGTGCTAACCCATACGATCGTGCCGGAACACTTCTCCGGTCAAGGGCTCGGATCGAAACTCGCGTACGGCACCTTTGAGGCGATCCGTGCCACAGGACGCAAGGCAGTTCTGCTTTGCCCTTTCATGGCCGCCTACTACGCGCGGCATCCCGAATATGCCGACATCATCGCGCCGGAGAGCCCCCATGATTGAAATGGTCATCGAGCAGCGTCGCCGCGACCTGGGCGGCGGCTTCGAAGTCGGCCGCGTCCTGCCTTTCGCGAAGCGCCGTATGATTGGCCCCTTCATCTTCTTCGACCACATGGGACCGGTCGATCTGGCTCTCGGCCTCGACCGCAAGTTCGATGTAAGGGCACATCCCCACGTCGGGCTTTCGACCGTGAGCTATCTGTTCTCGGGCGAGATCATGCACCGGGACAGCCTGGGCTACGAGCAGCCGATTCGGCCAAGGCAAGTGAACTGGATGACGGCTGGCAGCGGAATCACGCACAGCGAGCGTTTCGAGCATGCCCGCGCGGTCGGCGACCGCCTGCATGGTATCCAAGCGTGGGTCGCGCTGCCTGAGGAGTTCGAGGAGACGGCGCCATCTTTCACCCACTATGCGGGAACGAACCTTCCGCACTGGAACGACGGCGGGGTTGCCGGTCATCTCATCGCCGGCAGCGCCTACGGCCTCACGGCGGGTGCCAAGACCCATTCCCCACTCTTCTACGCCCATCTCGAGATGGAGCCAGGCGCGGTTGCCGAGGTGCCGGACAAGCACGAGGAACGCGCGCTCTACATCGCGGCGGGCGCGATCGAGATGCACGGCACGCGCTACGAAGCCGGCCAGATGCTGGTGCTGGGTGCGGGTGCCTCGCACTTCAAGGCCAAGACGCATTCGACCGTCATGGTTCTCGGCGGCGAGCCCATCGGCGAGCGCCACATCTTCTGGAACTTCGTGTCGTCCTCGAAGGATCGGCTCGCCCAGGCGGCATCCGACTGGAAGGCGGGCCGCATGAAGCTGCCGGATGCGGACGATGGCGAATTCATCCCACTGCCGGACGAGCCGGCGCAACCGGCTAGCGCCGAAAAATGAGCGGCTCAGTGTCGAGCAGCGTCGCACTTGTGGCGGCGCTCTTCCTCGCTGGCAGCGGTCAGGCAGGATCGCCGGCAAGGGTGCAGGACGCACCTGCGCCCGCGTCCCGCGTCCCGACTCCAACGACCTCAGAGGTGACCGTCATACCCTTCGAGTTGGCGGACAACCTTGTCCGGATATCGGTGGACGTGAACGGACAGCGACGAAGCGGGGTTCTTGACAGTGGGGCGGGTGCGGTGCTCATCGACCGGCAGGCCAGCAAGGAACTCGGCCTCAGCGAGGGTGGCTCGGCCGGTGATGCCGCCGGTGGCGGCAACGAAGCGAAGGCGCTTATGCCCGTCACCATTTCACGGCTGGCGGCGGGGCCGTTCCGGTTCGAGAACCTCGCCGCATACGCGGTCGATCTTGGCAATCTGTCATCCTCGGCCGGGTTTCCCGTCGATGTACTTCTTGGTGCGCCAGCCTTCCAGAACGGAACGGTCAGTGTCGACTACGCGCGCCGGCAGGTAACCGTCGACAGATCAGGAGCTACGGTTCGATGTGCTTCTCCCATTCCGCTGGAGATCGTGCACGAGTCTCCAGTCGTTGAGATCGAAGTCCTCCCGGATGGCGGCGAACGGCCGGTTCGCCTCAAGGTGCTGGTCGACCTTGGCACCCGCCACAGTTCGTTGGTTCTGGGGGGCGACTTCGTTCGTAGCGAACCCGGCAAGAGGCTGCTCCAAAAGGCCGTCGCGAAAGAAATAGGCTATGGCGTCGGCGGTGCGGTGAAAGGTGCGGTCGTTCGCGTAGCCGATGTCCGTGCAGGCGCTTCCAGCTTCGGATCGCTGGAGGTCAGCCTTACCTCGGACGTCCCGGCTTTTGAAGGCACTGGGATCGACGGCACCCTGGGCGTCCCTCTTTGGAACGGTGGCGTGATCGCTTTCGACTATGCCGGTCGCCGCCTGTGCATCACGCGTCTCGAGAACTCAGGTCGTGCGGCCTCCATCAACGCCGACGCGCGGCGTCGCCATGCAGATCCGCGCTGACGGATCGGAGAGAAATCGAATGGTGGCACTGCGTACCCGCGCGACGGCTTCGGAAACCGGTGAAAGCCTCTTTGCAGTTCAAATCGAAATGGGTGCTCACAGCATTGTTGGTGATGAGCCGATCAGCGCTGGCGGCGAGGGACTTGGCCCAAACCCCTTCGAGCTAATGACGGCCGCCCTGGCCGAATGCAGTGCCATCACCGTGCGCTGGTTCGCCCGCCAGCAGAACTGGCCGCTTGAGCATGTGGAAGTGGTGGTCGATCACGCGAAGAAGCTATCTGCGGGCTCATCTACCCCTGCCGATGTCTTCGAGAAGACCGTCTTCATCCGAGGTGTCGAACTCGACGGTGCGCAGCGAAAGCGTTTGCTCGACGTCGCGGCCAAGTGCCCCATTCAACGCATTCTGGAGGGCGCCCCCGTCATCAATACGAAGCTCGGACGGTCCCTCGATGAATCCCTCGGCAAATGACCATGACTTCGCCAGCTAGCTCCGGACGCCCGAATCACGAAGGAGCATTGATGCAGCAGACTGCTCCCTTCGCCTTATCTGCAGTTCGAAGACCCGGCCTGCTATCCGCGAGCCTGGTTCTCGCTGGAGCCGTGGCGATGAGCGTTCACGTCGGTCTGCTGGCGGCCGGCGTGCCGTTTCCGCTGCCTCAGCCACCCGTCTGGGCTCAATGGCTGAATGAATTCTTCATGGCCGGTGCGTTGCTCGCCTTTCTCAAGCTCGCCCATCCCAGCATGGCTCATCGCAGCATCATGGCGCGGACGATCATCGCGTTCGTCATCATGGCTGCCATTCAAGAGACATTGCGCGTAGGGATCATGAGTGGGGTGGTGACGGGAGCCTGGGCCTATTCGGCGATCGGCCTGATCCGTCCGCTGATACGCGTTGCCATCGTTGCGCTGTCGTGCGTGGTCGCTGTGCGATGGGTTCTCGGCATTCCGTCGTTATTAATTGCCGCATTGGCGATCGGCGCGATCAGCACGGCCGCTCGAAAGCTTGTGGCCCACGCGCTTGAACCTCTCATCCAGCATTTCGCGTGGCTGGCCCGTCCCGATCTCTATGCGTTTCCATACCCGTTTCACGTCACCGTTGCCGCATATTTGTCCTTTGGTGAGGCAGTCGCCGGGGCGGTGCTGATGACGGTGCTTATCTGGGACGGGCTTCCAAGATCGAGGTCAGTCCGCGTGCTGATCATCGCCTTCCTCGTGGCGCTTCTCAAAGGCGTGATCGGCAACACGCTCTTGTACAGCGCTTTCACCGGCGAATCCGTCCTTGTGGGCGTTTTGAGCTGGAGCCAGTTTCTTTTGGAATTCCTCATTCTTGGAGCTCTCGTCGCTCTGGCTTGGGACGTATTCGGCCGCGACCGTGAGCCAGCGCGGGTGGGTGCTGAATGACTGGAGCCACCATCAACATTGAGAGTTTGCGCAGGCCCATGACGCTCCGGGCAATCGTGCTCTACGCGATCCTGGCTATCGCGCTGAGCTGGTGCATCCAGCTTCCGGCTATCCTTCTGCTCGGTCTCGACAACAGCCTCACAAAAGCGGTCTTCATCCTCGTGATGTGGTCGCCGACCTTCCTGGCCCTGGCGTTTATGACCCGCAGTCGAGCGGCGCGCGAGGGCGTCCGTTGGCGCTTGGGTAAATTAGGCTACCTCCCGATCGGGATCGGCGTGGAAACGATGATAGCCTTCGCCATGCTCGGGATCCTCATGTTGGCGGGATTGGCGACATCGGGATGGTTCACCTTTGCTGCGAGCGGGGTTTCTGTCGCGGGAGGACCATGGGTATTGGGCGCTGGTTTTCAACACTGGCCTCTCTTCCTGCTCAATGTTGGCGCCACTGCGATTATTTATTCGACCATCGGGCTTGTCGCGACGACCGGCGAGGAATTTGCCTGGCGCGGCTTTCTTCAAGGCCATCTGGAACAGCATTGTGGCGTTGTGGCTGCCATCTTATGGGTCGCGCTTATCTGGTGGGCGTGGCACTTGCCGGGGCTGATCGCCGGCTACAACTTCCCGGAAACCCCCTTGCTCGGCGCGCTGGTGCTGTTCCCGCTGCAGATGCTTGGCGCATCGTTGCTCTTTGGGTGGCTGACCGTTCGTTCGGGGAGCTTTTGGTCCGCGGCGCTTGCGCATGCGGCCGTAAACTCGATCCAGCAAGGGGTCTTCGACGACCTTCGGCTCTCCGGCTCCGCGCTCGACGGTCATCTCGTCAGGACGGCCCTGATCTTCGTTGTCGGTGCGATCTGTTGGTGGCGCCTGCGCTCGCCAGGCGGATCGAGCGAGGTTTCGTGAGCCAAGCAAGCATCGCCCCACCACCCGCCCGACATGTAAAGCGCCGTCGCACCTTTCCCCTTCGTGGAGACGATCATGCAACCACCCTCATTCTTCGTCACGCCCGGTTATGGCGACCGACTTCGAGACCTGCTCCATTACTCTCAGGCCGTGCGTATCGGGAACCGCGTGGAAATCTCCGGTCAGGGAGGTTGGAACAACGATCTTGTCATAGCCGCCGACCTCGAAAACGAGATCGCGCAGGCCTTTCAAAATGTCGAGCGCACACTCTCCACCGCGGGGGCAAGCTGGGCGAATGTTGTGCATGTGAACTCGTACCACGTCGGCGGATTCCCGCCGGTGGTCAACGAGACGATGGCAACGCTATTCAGGCGCTATATGCCCGATCATGCGCCGATCTGGACGCAGGTTGGTGTCGACGCACTTGGTCTTCCGGAAATGCGGATCGAGATTCGGGTGACCGCGATCGTGACATGACAACGCAGCGCTGGCGGAAGCCCTGGAGGCGGATATCCGTACCTGCATCATCAAAGAGTTCGAGCACAGATGAACGATCCGAACTTCGGCGTAGCCGTACCGCAGCACACCGTCCCTTTCCCGTCCTCGATAAGCGACGCCGCTCGTGCCGCGCTGGAACGTCTTGTCCGCGCCGACGGGAGCGTGCTGAACGCGGCCTTCGTCGCGCCCAGCCCCGACGACCTTCAGGCATGGCTGCACGTCAAGACCCAGGTCGACGGCCAATATGCGGTGGCGGTGAATGCGCTGGCCGGACAATCCGGCTCGACCGTCGAAACGCTTACCGGGCATGGCGCAACGATCCATCTTGCTACGCCGCGAACGCTAACGGACGAAGGGCGCGCCTATATCGACTTCCATGGCGGCGCGCTGGTGTTTGGCGGCGGTGAGGCCTGCCGTGTGGGAGCGCAGATGCAGGCCGACCAAAATGGCGTGAAATGCTACGGCGTGGATTACCGAACCCCGCCCGAGCATCCCTTTCCCGCAGCGTTGGACGACGCCCTGTCGGCCTATCGCTACGTGCTTGAGCGCCACCGACCGGAAGACGTCGTCATCGGTGGACGTTCGGCAGGCGGCAATCTTGCGGCCGCGACCCTGCTCAGAGCGCGAGACGAGGGTTTGCCATTCCCGGCTGGGCTGGTGCTGCTGTCGCCGCAGGTCGATCTGACGGAGTCCGGCGATAGCTTCGAGACAAATTGGCTTGTGGATCTGGTGCTGCCTACGCGTCTGACGTCGAGCAACCTACTTTACGCGGCCGGGGCTGACCTTTCGCAGGCCCACATATCACCGCTATATGGTGACCTGAGTGGCTTTCCGCCCACATTTCTACAGTCGGGCACCCGCGACCTCTTTCTTTCCAACACAGTTCGTATGCACCGCGCGCTGCGCCGGGCGGGCGTGTCGGCCGAATTGCATATCTTCGAAGCGATGCCGCACGGGGGCTTCGGGGGCGGAACCCCGGAAGACCTTGAGCTCCAACACGAAATCAGCCGCTTCGTGCAACTGCGATGGCCGAAGCAGGATGCACAAGAAACAGCCCCGATTAC
Organism: Sandaracinobacteroides sayramensis; assembly: GCF_022014495.1. Lineage (GTDB taxonomy): Bacteria > Pseudomonadota > Alphaproteobacteria > Sphingomonadales > Sphingomonadaceae > Sandaracinobacteroides > Sandaracinobacteroides sayramense. Next base: position 228,852 of record NZ_JAKLSQ010000001.1, on the reverse strand, counting down.
GTCCGACGGGAGGAATCAAAATTGAGCCCATTCCGAAAGAACCCCGAGGGCGACCATGGCTGATGTAAGCCTTGGACAAACGATTGGGCCTGCCGTCGCATTGATGGGCGCGGCTGTCCTTGCGGTGCCGCTATTCAGGCGGCTCGGACTGGGATCAGTGCTCGGCTATTTCGGCGCCGGTGTATTGGTGGGGCCATCGGTGCTGGGTCTTTTCACCGATGCGCAATCCATCCTTCACTTCTCCGAACTTGGCGTGGTGATGTTTCTCTTCGTCATCGGGCTCGAACTGCGACCCTATAAATTATGGGCGATGCGCGGCCAGATCTTTGGGCTGGGGCTTGCGCAAGTCGCTGCCGCTATCGCCACCCTGGGATTGACCGGCGCGCTCCTCTTCGGCTTGCCGGGCCCTGTCGCATTCATCGCCGGGACTGGCTTCGTCCTCTCCTCGACAGCCGTCATCATGTCGGTGTTGCAGGATCGCGGAGAGATATCGGGGAGCGAGGGGCAGAAGTCTGTCGCGATCCTCCTCTTCGAGGATCTGATGATCGTTCCGCTCCTTGCGGTGGTCGGCTTTCTGTCACCCTTGTCTCACGGGGAGGCATCATGGGCGAATTTGCTGGTTGCAGTTGCCGCGTTGTTCGCGCTGCTCGGCATCTCGCGCTGGGCGCTTAATCCATTCTTCGCGCTCCTCGCCCGTGCGCGGACCCGCGAGGTCCTGACGGCGGGAGCACTGCTCGTTGTGCTCGGGGCAGCGTTGCTGATGGACGTCGCGGGCCTCTCGATGGCCATGGGCGCATTCCTCGCCGGCGTCATGCTGTCGAACTCGAGCTATCGCCATCAGATAGAAAGCGACATCGAGCCCTTTCGCGGCCTACTGATGGGGCTTTTCTTCCTAGCTGTCGGCATGTCCCTCGATCTCGCGATCGTTGCGGCCGAATGGCGGCTTCTGCTTGCCATGCTGGCTGCCTTCACGGTCGCCAAGGCCGTGGTCGTCTATGGAGTCGCGCGGCTTTTCGGCAGCTCCAATCACCAGGCGCTCCATCGCACCTCCATGTTCCTCCAGGGCGGTGAGTTTGCATTCGTCCTGTACACGGCTGCAACGGCCGGTGGCGTCATCGACTCACGACAGAATGCCGTCTTCGCCACCGTCGTCATCCTTTCGATGGCCTTGACCCCGCTGCTGATGATCGCGGCCGAGCGGGTCTTGCGGACGGAGACGTCGATGGACGGCGTCGATGATGCCCGTGACCTGAAAGGACGCGTGCTGATAATAGGCTTTGGACGGTTCGGGCAAATCGCCTCCCAACTGCTTCTGGCCCAGGGCGTTGACCTTTCAGTCATTGACAACGATCCAGATCGAATCCGTGACGCGGAGCGATATGGATTCAAGGTGTTCTTTGGAGACGGCGCGCGGCTCGATGTGCTGCATCATTCCGGCGCAGGCGGTGCCGATGTCATCATGGTCTGCATCGATGATCCCAAGGCTGCGATGCAGATCGTAGAGTTGGCGCAGCATGAGTTTCCGCAGGCGAAACTCCTGGTTCGAAGCCGCGACCGTGCGCATGCGGTGGAATTGATCCGGGCTGGCGTAGGCTATCAGGTCCGAGAGACAGTCGAGTCCGCCTATGTGATGGGCGCTGAAGGTCTGCGCGTGCTGGGCTTTCCCGAGGCTGAGATTGCTGACGTTGCTGAAGATATCCGCCGTCGCGACGATGAGCGCCTTTCCGAGCAGGTCCAGGGAGACGCCATGTCAGGAAGCGATCGGCTGCTCCTTCAGCCCCGGCCCGAACCGCTAGTGGGCACGCTCGCGCGCGAGTCCGGGAATGAACGAGTGTTGTAAGAGCCGGACGGCCACTCACGTGGAAAGTGAACCAGCCAACAATGCCGACGAACGAAAGCGACCAGAAAAATGCAATTGGAGATTAAAGCGGCCATCACTACTTCCGATGAGGGCCCTCAATCAGGATTATCGGCCAATCTGAAAGTCATCATGCGATGTAAAGCGATACAGCTGTCGCTCTTGGTAGCGTTGGTGACACCTCTATCTGCGACCGCCAATCCTCCAATCTCAACCAAATCAGACCGCGCTCCGGAAATGCGGCTGGCCGGCAAGACAGTTACACTGCCTCTTGTCATGGTCCGGGAGTTTCCCTTCATCGAGGGCGAGATCGCAGGTGTGAGGGGCAAGTTCATGCTCGACACCGGTATGCAGGATGCCCTTGTGATCAACGATCATCGGGTGCCGTTAGTTGGGGGAAGCAAGATAGGCACCGGTCATTTCGGCAGTGGCCAGACCTACGATGTGCGCCTCCATTCTGAGGTCCGGAAGATTCGTATCGGGGATATCGACTATCCGCGCGTAACCAGCGTGCGGAGCCAGGACGCGCGTATGCTCGAGAAGATCACGCCAGATTTTTTAGGCTGGATCGGCTACGGATTTTTCTCCAGCTACGCTATGAAACTTGATTATCAGCATTTAGAAGTAACCTTCTACGAAGAAGGTCCTGACAGATTTCTGGGTGGCGAAAAGCTCGTTGCAGCATTGCCGTTCGAAACCCGGAAGCTCCCCAACATCCCTTTGATACGGGCGCGTATCGGCGATGTGGATGCGATCGTCAGCCTGGACACCGGCATGTATGGGTCTCTGAATATCGGTGAGGAAAAAAGACGGCGCCTGCTTGACGGTGGTCAGCTAAGCTCAACGGAAAACCCGGACACATTCGACCTAGCGACTGTTCGGATTGCCGATAGGATCGACGTCAGCGCTCCGGGCATCGAGGTCGAAGAGGGCGCGTCGGCCAGCGCAGCGCCGGTTGGAATTACCGAAGATACAGAACTCGAACTCGGTTTTGTCTTCCTGCGGAATTTCAAGACTGTCTGGGACTACCGAGAGAAACAGCTCTACCTCCTTGCGCAATGATTTCTGACGGACGGCGAAATACGTGTCTCGACCGTCCCGTTGCACGCGAGGACCCGGGTTTCTCAGCATTTGTTCCTGCTGAACATCATCAGGTCAGGTCAGCGCTGCAGATCGATCAGCGGTGAGTTGCCGAACATGTTCTTGTATTCTCGGCTGAACTGGGCCGGGCTTTGATAGCCCACCTCGAATGCAACACGCGCCACATTGGTGCTGCCAGCCACAAGCAACTTTCTAGCTTCGAGAAGGCGCATTTGACGCTGAAAGGCGAGCGGGCTGTATCCGGTAACAGCCTTGAAGTGCCTATGAAATGAAGTCACGCTCATGCCTGCGCTTGCTGCCAATTCCTGGATGATCACTGGTTCGTCGTTATGGGCGCCTAGCCAGTCTGCGGCCGCCTTGATTTGCCGAACACGATCGTTCCGCTCCACGATCTGACGTAGCGTACCGCCCATCGCGCTTTGCAGGAGACGATAATAGAGTTCGCTTTCGTAGAGTGGCGCGAGCACCCCTATGTCGTCAGGCGCGTTCACAAGGCCGACGAGCTGCGTGAACGCTTCGCCGACCACGCCACCCAGATCGCCCGCCGCTACCGCGCATGTCCATCGCTCCTGATGTTTAGGCATGTCGAGTACGACCCTTGTGAGCCTATCGACGTCCAGATGGAGGCTGATGCCGACATACGGAGCATACGGCGTCGCGCCAATGAGCTGATGAGAATAGGGCAGCCCAAAGGATGACGCAGCGCAGTCGCCGGCCGACATCTCGAAACGGTTGGCGCCCATCGTCAGGACTTTTGCGCCACGCGCGACGGCATAGAACATAGGCTCAAATACCGCCGCTGTGGGGGGCGTGACACTCGTGCTCGTCCATAGCGTCAAGCGTGGAACAGGTGTTGCCTGCCCAACAAGCCCGCCACGCGGAGCAATATGGGGTGCGATATCGTCAAGCAGGCGGCGGGTCGCGATCTCGAGATCAAACATACCCATTAGTTAGTCACTTGGTAGGATCAGGCAAGGGTAAGGTAGTATCGGGAATGCCGTTTCCTTGTCGCTGACCTATCTCAAGGACAAGGAAATGCGAAGCGATGACGAGGCTCCGAACCAAATTGCCGACGCCAATCGTGCACTTGCGCGAGGCGGACGTGACGGGCGGCGATAGCTTTCACACAACATGACGAGCTGAGACTGAGCTGCACACTGCTCGCGCCTTGCATCATACGGACTCGCGCCACCGGCAGCGTCAAAATGGTAGAAAAGGACAAATATATGATCGATCTGAATGGAAAACGTGCGTTGGTTACGGGAGCTTCGCGAGGCATCGGAGCCGCGATCGCGCTGGCGCTGGCCGAAAGCGGCGCGGACATCGCGTTCACCTACCAGCACGCCGCCGAAAAGGCTGACGAGGTCGCTCAAGCTATACATGGTGTCGGACGTCGCGCGGTCGCCATACAGGCCGATAGCGCAGACCCGGATGCGATCACGCGCGCCGTGAGCGAGGCCGTCTCGGCGCTCGGTGGTCTTGATATTCTCGTCAATAGCGCGGCGATCGGCCATTCCGGTCTGATCGCCGACCTCGATGTGGCCGAGTATCAGAAGCTGATGGACGTCAACGTGCGAGCACCAGTGCTATTCGCGAAGGCCGCCATTCCGCATCTCTCCGCTGGGGGGCGCATAATCTCGATTGGGTCGGGGCTCGGCGAACGCGTCCCATTTCCGGGCGTAACGGCCTATGCGATGTCCAAGGCCGCGCTTACGTCCTTCACTCGCGGGTTGTCACGTGAACTCGGGCCGCAGGGCATCACCGTGAACCTCGTGCAGCCCGGATCTGTGGATACTGACGCGAACCCCGCAGACGGCCCGGCGGCAGATTTCCAACGGAGTTTGACGTCTCTGGGCCGCTTCGCCAAGCCGAGTGAAATCGCGAATGCGGTCGTGTTTCTATCAAGTCCCGCGGCGAGTGTAATTACAGGCGCCACCTTGACCGCCGACGCGGGCGCGATCGCCTGACAGCGGGCGCTCGGTAGCGGTTGGGCGCGAAATCGGCGTCAGGGGATCAGCACGATACGGCCGAGGACCTTGTTGTCCTCGGCATACCGATGGGCGGCCCCTGCCTCGGCGAGCGGAAACCTTCTGTCGATTGGCACGGTGAGACTGCCTTTCGCAACGTCGGCGAGCATCATGTCGATGGTTTGGCGCACCGCTGCACGTGACAGGACGGTTCCCATGAATACGCCGATGACCGTTTGATTTCGCTGCACCGCTGGCCAAAAATCCACTGTCAGAGCCCCGCCGCCGGCATTGCCCACGGACACCAAGACTCCTTCGTCGCGGAGCGCGGCGAGGGATGTCGCCAAGGTGGAACCTACCGGATCGACGATGAGGTCAACGCCTCGGCCGCCGGTGAGGTCACGGACCACGTCCACGACCGATTCGACGTTATGGTCGATTACACGCGATGCACCGAGCTCGATGACGCTGCGGACGCGATCCTCACCGCTAGCGACGGCGATTACGGTCGCGCCGGCCTGGCGGGCGAGCTGTACTGCCGCGACCCCGACACCCCCCGCTGCACCTTGGATGAGGACGGAGCTTCCGCTTGAGAGCCGCCCTCTCGCGAACAGGCAATGATGGGCAGTTCCGAAGCCGATCGGGATCGCCGCGGCTTCTGCTACGCCTGCGCCTGCGGGCAGCAGCCAAGTCTGATCTGTCGGAACTGCGCGGAGTTGGGCGTGGGATCCATCCAAGCCCCATGAGGTAACTCGGTCGCCGGGCTTGCGGTCCGTGACCGCGTCACCGATCGCCACCACCGTGCCCGCTGCGGCATAGCCGACGACATATGCGGGGTGCCCCGGCGGCGAACTGCGACGGTTGATCAGGTCTCCGCCCTCAACGGATATCGCCTCGACCTGGATCAGGACATCCCGCGAACGAATTTTGGGGTCGGGCACGTCCGTGTAGCGAAGGACTTCCGGTGGACCGTTATGATCGTAGACAGCCGCTTTCATCGTCGTTCCTTTCGATGCGCGACGGACCGAGGCGGTTGCGTAGGAATTGCTGGGACCGGAACGCAAATTTATCTGCATGTGGCACTGCCGATCACGATCCGGTAGCATCGGCGAACGTGCATCTGTGTTGCATAATCAGGAGCGCTGCCGCCGACATCAATCGCCATCGGTGGAGTTAGGTGCTTCCTCAGCGTGCGCAGCTGCTGTCATCAGTGTTCCCCTATCGGCGACGGAGTTTTCAGGACGCGGGACTACCGAGACGGTGTTGGCAACGCCAAACTCCGGCACAAAACGCGGCCGTCCGAAGCGGATATTGGCATGGGGGAGTGATGTTTGCCGAATATGATCTTGGATCTGCGAAATCTGCGCTGCGCGATCGCGGCGGCGGAAACTGGCAGTTTCGATGAGCGAGAGAGATGCTGGCATTGTCCCAATCGTCACTCAGCCGACGCATTCAGCATCTTGAGCACCGATTAGGCGTTCCCCTGTTCAAGCGAAGTCGAATTGGTGTTTCGCCCACAACGGCAGGCGCTGCCTTCTTGGAACGGGCAATGGCCGGCGCCCAGCAATTAGATCTCGCCGCTCGTTACGCAGTTGCTGTCGACAGTGGGGAGGCGGGGCAAGTCCGCATCGGAGTTACATCATCGCGCACCGGCGGGTTGTTTGGTGATGTGCTGCGTCAGTTTAAAGCTCTATTTCCATCGGTGAACATCACCCTCACGGAAGATACGACGAGTAGGACAAGCCATAACGTGGCCATGGGAACGCTCGACGTCGCCTTCGCTGATGATGCCGAACGAAAAGGTATCGATAATCACGTCCGTGGGTCCAGGTCCATCACGAGCGCAATGGTCCGCGCATTTTGCTGATCCATAGGTCCGTTCCTCGACCTGCGGCAAGGGGTCGAGAAACGGCCTACGCGTGGGTGGTCGTGATCTCCATTGCGAAAGCCTCTGGCCGAACAACAAGATTTGCTCACGCCAGTCCGAAATTGCCTTGGCTCGCGTCCGACGTGCTGCTTGTCGGGCGGAATATCGGCGGATGGCTCCTCGCAAATATGACAGGAGAGATAGCAATCCTGTTTTGATCGGCCTGGATGCCGAAGTTCTCGGTTTGATCCATCTGCCAAGGTGAAACCTGACGATACGGGTGTCCGAATACACCTGTTCTATTTCGTTACAGTTAGCTGAGACGCGTTCCCCCAACCGTGGTCATTTTCCAGCAGATTGGACAATCTCCGATTTGGCACGCTTTGTGCTTAGGGGTTACCAACTATGATATAATGGAGGGAGAGGATAATGGGTAATCTCAATAAAGGTTCGCTTTTGAAGGCGGCCCTGTGGGGAGGCGTTGCGTTGTGTACGCCGATGGCCAGCACGGCGGCATGGGCGACCGACGTTGATGCCGGCGACTATGTCGCACTGCCGCCGGGATCCAATCTGGCCATTGTCTATGCGCAATTTGCCGAGCGCGACGCCATCTATGCCAAGGGCGACAAGCAGCCGGGTGATCCCGGATTGGACTCGACCGTATTCATTCTGCGCGGCGTTCACTATATGGACATTGCCGGCCTGACGGTCGACCCGCAGTTTCTGCTTCCGCTCGGTCAGCTGGAAGGGAAGGGCGATACGCACGCTTTGGGTAAAAGCGGCGGCGCGGCCGGCGATCTTATCCTCGCAGCCACCGTTTGGCTGGTGAACAAGCCCAAGAGCAATACCTATTTCGGTATCACGCCATTCGTCTATGTGCCGACAGGATCATATGATCGCACCCGCCCCCTGAACCTGGGCGAGAACCGTTGGAAGTTCGTGCTCCAGGGCGGCTTCGTTAAGGGGGTCACGCCCAAGATCTCGATCGACCTCGTCGGCGACGTGACCTTCTATGGCAAGAATAACGACTTCGGCTCGTCTTCCGCGCGTCTGACGCAATCCGCAAGCGGGCAGTTCCAGGCTTTCGCCCGTTATCAGCTCAAGCCGAACCTCGATTTCCGCGTCGGCGGCTCGTTCGTCACGGGTGGCGAGACGAGGATCGATGGCATCAGGCAGCAGGATCAAGCGAGCAATTGGAAGGGCAATGTCGGAATGGCCTGGTTTCCGGCGAAGACCGTGCAATTGCTCGCCACCTACGGCCGCGACATTTCGGTGAGGAGCGGATTTCGGGAATCGAACCGCCTCAATTTGCGTCTTCTGAAGGTCTTCTAAGTATTTGAGAGAAAGAACAAAGACATGTCGATCATCTTTTTCGGGCGGGGAAAGCCGGGGCGAATGGCCCTTGTGGGGGCGGGCTTCCTCTTGCTGGGTACGACACTGAGTGGTTGCTCGCGGTCGAACGAAGCGAGCAACCGGGCACCCGTCGATACCTCGAAAATCGCCGGGAAAATTAACGGTGACTTTATTGTCAAGAACGCTGCGACTTCCGAGGAATGGCCCAGCTACGGCCTCGACTATTCGGAAACGCGCTTCAGCAAGCTGTCCCAGATATCCACTGACAATGTCGCCCGACTGGGTTTGGCCTGGACCTATGATCTGGGCTCGACCCGCGGCGTAGAGGCAACGCCGCTTGTTGTGGACGGGATCATGTACGTGACAGCATCCTGGAGCGTCGTGCATGCAATCAATGTACGGACGGGGAAGCAGTTGTGGACGTTCGATCCGCAAGTGCCGCGCAGCGCGGGCGGCAAGGGGTGCTGTGACGTCGTGAACCGGGGCGTGGCCGTCTATGAGGGAAAAGTCTTCGTCGGAGCCTTCGATGGTCGTCTCATCGCGCTTGATGCGGCGTCCGGCGCCAAATTGTGGGAAGAGGACACCAGACTATCGCCGGACTCGCCAGCCACCATCACCGGCGCGCCGCGTGTGTACAAGGGCAAGGTCATCATTGGTAACGGTGGCGCGGAGCTGGGGTTGCGTGGCTATATCACCGCCTATGATGCGTCGTCGGGCAAGAAGCTCTGGCGCTGGTTCACGGTCCCGGGAGATCCATCGAAGCCGTTTGAGAACAAGGCGATGGAAGCCGCCGCCAAGACCTGGGACCCCAGCGGACGCTATTGGGAGGCGGGCGGTGGCGGCACCGTCTGGAACAGCATGGCGTTCGATCCGCAGCTCAATCTCATGTATATCGGCGTCGGAAACGGGGCGCCTTGGTCGCGCAATCGCCGCAGTCCCAAGGGCGGCGACAATCTCTATCTCGGATCGATCGTCGCGCTCAATCCTGATACCGGCGAATATGTCTGGCACTATCAGGAGACGCCGGGGGACAACTGGGATTACACGTCGACGCAGGATATGATCCTGGCCGACATGACGGTCGACGGCGCGCCGCGCAAAGTGATCCTGCATGCGCCCAAGAACGGCTTCTTCTTCGTCATCGATCGGACAAACGGCAAATTCATCTCCGCGAAGAATTTCGTGCCGGTGAACTGGGCCTCGGGCTATGACAAGGCGGGCAGGCCTATCGAATTGCCCGGCGTCCGCTCGGCCACGCCCTATGAGATCATTCCCGGTCCTTTTGGCGGGCACAACTGGCATTCCATGTCGTTCAATCCGGCTTTGGGGCTGGCGTTCATTCCCGCGCAGCATGTGCCGCTTTCGCTGGCGGACGATCCGAAATGGAAATATCGCTCCAACATTCCAGGCCAGCCCATGAGCGGCATCGGTTGGAACACAGGCAGTTTGCTGGGAGGCGCGGCGACGAAGGCCAAACCCTTCGGTCGCCTGATCGCATGGGACCCGGTGCGCCAGAAGCAAGTCTGGAGTCAGGAACAAGTTTCGCCGTGGAATGGTGGCACGCTGACCACAGCGGGGAATCTGGTGTTCCAAGGAACCGCAGATGGGCATTTCGTAGCCTATGATGCGCGCAACGGCCATAAAATGTGGGAGTCGCCGGTAGGCAGTGGCGTCATCGCGGCTCCGATCACCTACCAGATCGATGGCAAGCAGTATGTCTCGATTGCGGTGGGTTGGGGCGGTGTTTTCGGTGAGTCCCAGCGCGCTACCGACCGCAGTTCGCCTGGTACGGTCTACACCTTCGTCATCGGCGGCAAGGCGCCGTTGCCGCAGTTCGGAAAATATGAGCAGGGGGAACTGCTCTCGGGCGTGCCCTATGACAAGAAGGACGTCGCTCCTGGAGGCGCACTCTACGTCAGCAACTGTCTGTTCTGCCATGGCGTTCCTGGCGTCGACAAGGGAGGCAATTTGCCCAACCTGGGTTATGCGCCCCGCGAGGCGATCGCCAATCTTGAAGCGTTCGTTTTCGAAGGTGCGATGGCCGAGCAGGGTATGCCCGATTTCAAGGGCAAGCTTACCGCAGAGGACGTCAAGAAGCTCAAGGCGTTCATTCAAGGCACTGCAGATTCTGTGCGCGGACAACCTGCCGCGAGCGCAAAACCGAAAAAATAGGCTCGCTTAGAGAGGATGACCGGCGGTTTCGGCGCCCGCCGCCGGTCATCCGATCCTTTGTGAAAAGGCGGCGACAAACGCTTGCGCCGGTCAGGACTGAAGACCGGCGACCATGGGGCGCTCTGGATGCCCTGCATATTCGATTTTCCCACGTATGTGGCTGGAGACAAGCATGTCTGATTATAAGTTGCTGATTGGGGGCCAACTCGTGGAGGGCGATGGCACGCTCGAGGTCATCAACCCCGCACTCGGCGAAGCGTTCGTGACCGTGCCGCGCGCTTCAGCGGCTCAGGCCGACGAAGCCATCAAAGCCGCCAAGGCAGCCTATCCCGGCTGGGCCGAGACGCCCTTCGCGCAGCGCCAGGCCAAGCTCATCGAGCTTGCCGATGCCATCGCGGCCGATGGCGACAATCTCGCGCGCCTGCTGGTGCAAGAACAGGGCAAGCCCTTTGCCGAGGCCCAGGGGGAAGTTGCGTGGACGGAAGGATATCTCCGGCACTACGCCACTCTCGAGCTTCCCGACCGGGTCATACAGGACGATGAGCAGGCCCATATCGTCGTCAAGCATCGGCCGCTAGGCGTGGTCGTCGGGATCATCGCATGGAACTTCCCGCTGCTCGTCGCCTGCTGGAAGATCGGTCCCGCCGTGCTGGCGGGAAACAGCATCATCTTGAAGCCGGCCCCTACCACGCCCGTCACCGCCCTTGCATTAGGCGCGCTGTGCCGAGACATCTTCCCGGCGGGCGTGGTCAACATCATCACCGACGATAATGACCTGGGGCCGCATCTCACCGCCCATCCGGATGTCGCCAAAATTGGCTTCACGGGTTCGACCGCCACCGGCAAGCGGATCGCGGCGAGCAGCGCTGATACGCTCAAGCGCGTCACGCTCGAGCTGGGCGGCAACGATCCGGCCATCGTGCTGGAGGATGTCGATGTGCGTGAGACGGCGCTGGCGATCTTCAACGGCGCGTTCCTCAACTGCGGACAGGTCTGCCTGGCGGTGAAGCGGGCCTATGTGCATGAATCGATCTACGAGGCGATGTGCGACGAATTGGCAAGGCTGGCGCAGGAAGCCGTCGTCGATGACGGACTGAAGCAGGGAACGAATATCGGTCCGATCCAGAACCGCGCGCAATTTGAAAAGGTGAAGGGATTCCTGGAGGCGGCCCGGCGCGACGGCAAGATCATCGCCGGTGGCGAAGCCATGGAGCGAGCCGGCTATTTCATCCAACCGACCATCGTCCGGGATATCAGCGACGGCCATACGATCGTGGATGAAGAGCAATTCGGACCCATATTGCCGGTCATCGCCTTCTCGGATGTGGACGACGTGGTACGCTGCGTCAATTCCTCCGAATACGGCCTGGGTGGATCCATCTGGTCGAAAGATGTCGAGCGCGCCGCGGCGATCGCCGAGCGTATCGAAAGCGGTCAGATGTGGGTCAACCAGCATATCGCGATCGGCCCGCACATCCCCATGGCCGGCTTCAAAAATTCCGGCCTGGGTGTCGAGCAGTCCGTCGAGGGCCTCGCCGAATATACGCAGCTCCAAGTGATCAACATCAAGAGGTGACCGTGCTCTCAATTGCGAAAGGCGCGGCTGATGTTCCGCTGCTGGAGATGACGCTGGGAGAAGCCCTATCGGTGGCTGCCCGGCGCTGGGGGAGTGAACTGGCATTGGTTTCCCGGCATCAGAATATATGCTGGAGCTGGCAGGAACTGAACCGCGAAGCGGAACGGGTCGCGTGCGGACTGCTCGATCATGGGGTGCGTCGCGGCGATCGGGTCGGCATCTGGGCGCCCAATTGCGCCGAATGGACCGTGATTCAATTCGCGACCGCCAAGATCGGCGCGATCCTGGTAAACATCAATCCTGCCTATCGTGTCAGCGAAATCGAGTATGCGCTCGCAAAGGTCGGCTGCAGCGTGCTGGTGACGGCATCTGCCTTCAAAAGCAGTAACTACATCGCCATGCTACGCGAGATCGGGACGCGTAGTTTACCTGACCTTCGCCTGGTGATTTCGCTTGGTGAGCAGGCACATGACGGTTTCATTCCTTGGGAGCAACTGCGCGTGTCGGCGGATCCCCTGCTGCTGGGCGCGGCATCGGAAAGTCTGCGACCGGACGATGCCATCAACATACAATTCACCAGCGGCACGACGGGTTTTCCAAAGGGGGCAACGCTTACGCATCGCAACATTCTCAACAATGGTTATTTTTCGGGACAAACCATCAATCTCACCGTCAAGGACCGCATCTGCATTCCGGTTCCGCTCTATCATTGCTTCGGCATGGTCCTGGGTAATCTTGCATCCGTGACGAGCGGGGCTGCGATGATCTACCCCGGAGAGGCTTATGATGCGCGGATGACACTTGAGGCGGTGCGAGATGAACGTTGTACGGCGCTTTACGGAGTGCCGACCATGCTGATCACGATCCTCAACCATCCGGACCTCGATCAGTTCGACGTCTCGTCCTTGCGCACCGGGATCATGGCGGGCGCCCCTTGCCCGGCGGCCATGATGGAGCAGATCATGGATCGGTTGAACATGCGCGAGGTGACTATCGGCTATGGCATGACCGAAACCAGTCCCCTGACGACGCAGACGTCGATAGACGATCCCGTCGCAGAGCGAGTGGCGACGGTGGGCCGCGTCCACCCTCATGCCGAAGCAAAGATCGTAGGGTTGAACGGCGAGACATTGCAGGTGAACCAACAGGGCGAATATTGCTCGCGCGGATATGCGGTGATGCAGGGATATTGGAACGATCCGGAAAAGACCGACGATGCCATCGACGCGGAAGGATGGATGCACTCGGGCGATCTCGCGGTGATGGATGAGCGGGGCTATGTTCGCATTACCGGCCGCATCAAGGACATGATCATCCGGGGCGGCGAGAATATCTATCCGCGCGAGCTCGAGGAATTCCTGCTTGGCCACCCGTTGATCGTCGATGTGCAGGTCTTTGGCGTCAGCGACGCTAAATTTGGTGAGGAAGTCTGCGCATGGGTCATAGCGCGAGCCGGCCATCGGCTGAGCGCCGACGATGTGATTGCCCACTGCCGGGGTAAGATCGCCCACTACAAGGTTCCCCGCTATGTCCGCATCGTCGAGGGCTTCGCTATGACGGTCACGGGCAAGGCGCAGAAGTTCGAGATGCGCAAGACGATGGAAGCTGAACTGGGCTTGGTGGCTTGAGTATTCCTCTCCCCTTGAGCCACTATGGTCGGCCAGGCGCATGTGTCGCCTGGCCGACCATTTTTGTGATCGCCAGGCATCGATCTGTTTCGGCACGATCGGATCTTCCAGAGAAGGAGAGATGGTTGTTCGCGTCCGTCGAACAAGCTAGCATGACGGGCGATAAAGATGTTCGAATGGAGAGAGGGATCAGCGCCGTCCGGTCCAGGCGCCGGGCACCCCACCGTTCGGAAAGACAACGGTACGAGAGGCAATCCATGAATCTGGAACAGGTCCGCCAGACAAGGAGGGCACGAGATCTTTTCTTCTCGGGCGAGAGTATCGTGTCGCAGTGGGTGCCCGAGCCGATCACGCGTTCCTGGGAGCGATCAAGACGCCTGGGTTTGAGCGCGTCCGACAAGAGGTTGTTCGACATGGCGGCGCCTGGCGAACGCCGGATCGCCACAGAAAGGGGTGAACGGCTCATTCGCTATGCGATGCCGGAGATGACACGGCTTTACAAAGCGTTTCACACGCAGGATTGGGTGCTGGCCTGCCTTGACGTCAGCGGATTTGTCATTTGCTCGATCGGCGACGCCGAAGGGCCGTGCCGCGAACTGGAGAGTCTTTTCCGGAACGGGGTTTCCCTCAGCGAAAGTGCGATCGGCACCGGAGCGCCGGGATGCGCGCTCGTGGAACAGAAACCCTTTATTGTCCACGCCAACGAGCATTTCCTTGACGAGATTCATGGCTATTCTTGCGCGGCCGTTCCTCTGTTCGACGTTAACGGGGACCTGATCGGCGTCTTGAATGCCACCTGCCGCAGCGGCAGGGATCTGTCATCAGTTTGCGAGGCGTTGCGGGTTGCCGCCCGAGCCATAGAAAATCATATGCTGCTTGACCTTCCGGGCGCTCTGCACGTCTCGTTACATTATCACCCTGACCTGCTTCGCACGCCCTTGGCTGCCGTTCTCGCTTTCTCGGAACATGGGCAATTGCTCGGTGGGAACCAGATCGCGCGCAAGCTGCTTGGGCATACGCGTTCGGCGACAGAGTTCGATCACATGTTCGACCTGCCTTTTGCGCGTGCGGTTGACGAGCTTAGCGGCCGCAATGCCGAACCGATCGTGACAGACACGCCGGCCGGCATCCGCGTCCACCTCAGTCTCGCCCGCCATGCAGATGACGTTATGCGGGTTGGTAAGGCGCTCTTGCCGCCGCCCTCGGGCAAGCGTTCGTCTCATGCCTCTTCTGACATGTTCTGTTCCGATCCCGCCCTGCTGGACACCATTGGCGACGCGAAGCTGGCGTTCGCTCGTGATATTCCTGTTCTCCTAACCGGCGAGACGGGAACTGGAAAGGAGGTTCTTGCGCGGGAGCTGCACGCCTCAGGGCCGCGGCGAAACGGGCCGTTCGTGCCGGTAAATTGTGCGTCCATTCCCGACGGACTGATCGAGGCCGAATTGTTCGGATATGTGGAAGGGGCGTTTACCGGCGCTCGCCGGGGAGGCGCTCCGGGTAAATTTGAGCAGGCCCATGGTGGAACACTCTTCCTGGATGAGATCGGGGACATGCCGCTCTCGCTACAGGCTCGTCTTCTGCGGGTTCTGCAGGAGCGGGCCGTCATGCCGGTGGGCGGATCGAAGGACAGGCCGATCGATATCTCTCTGGTCTGTGCGACCCATCGTGACCTCAAGGCGCTCGTCGCCACGGGCGAATTTCGGGAAGACCTTTACTACCGCATTGATGGACTCTGCGTCACCTTGCCCCCCTTACGCGAGCGAGCGGATTTGTCGGAACTCATAGGACAAATCGTCGATCGCGAAATCGGCGATCGTTTGACACTTTCCCTCTCGGATGACGCACTGGAATGTCTGCGGTCCTTCGCATGGCCCGGGAACATCCGCCAACTGAGCCTCATTCTTCGTCGGGCCATCGCGCTCGCTGCCGGGAGCGCGCTGATCGCGCCAAGGCATCTTCCAGAGGAGATGAGGCAAACTCGTTCGAATGTGGGGCGCGAGGTGGCTTCGCTCGAACGAACGGAGCGGGATGCGGTATTAATGGCGCTCCATCAATGTGCGGGAAATATTGCCGCTACGGCTCGTCAATTGGGGGTCGGCCGGCCGACGCTTTATCGTAAGATGCGTAAGTATAATATCGAAGTGCAGGGCGTTAAGACCATATTTTAACTCTCCATGACGTGTTAGTTGGTTGCGCATTAGCCTTACCGCAAGGTTTTTCGGTTATTTGCGCGAAACAGATAAATGAGAATCATTACGTAGATTTGATCTGCATCTGCGACTTGCTCGGGCAATGTTGAGTGATATCCTGCTCATCTCATGCCGGCGCATGCTGTGATCTAACTCAGCTCTGTTAAGCCCGGGTTTCCGCGGCGTCGGCACATGCGTGCGACGCGCGATGGCCCAATCAACGAAAGCTCCAAACTCCAGAGGGCGTGGACGCATCATGAAAGACTATCTGCTGCTGATACTTCTGCTGGTGCCATCCGGAGTGCTGGCGCAGCCCCCCGATGATGCAGGCGCCGATGCACCTTCGATCATCGTAACGGGACAGGGGCTGGGCCTGCCACCCGGTACGCCCGCCTATGGATCGGTGGCGATCGACCGGCAACGGCTGCTCGACAATGCGTCGGGCCGGCTGGAGAATGTGCTGGCCAACGTCGCCGGCTCCCAGCAGTTTCGTCGGTCGGACAGCCGGGCGTCGAACCCGTCCAACCAGGGCGCGACCCTGCGGGCGCTGGGTGGCAATGCATCCAGCCGGACGCTGGTGTTGCTGGACGGCGTGCCCGTGGCCGATCCCTTCTTTGGCTATATTCCTTTCTCCGCGCTGGTTCCGGACCGTCTGTCCGTTGTGCGGGTGACGCGCGGCGGCGGGTCGGGTGCGTTCGGCGCGGGCGCTGTCGCCGGCACGATCGAGCTGGCCAGCGCCACGCGCGACCAGTTGCCGGATTTCGCTGCCAGCGCCTTCTATGGCAGCCATGACGCCGCCGAGATGTCGGCCAGCGTCACGCCGGACCTAGGCGGCGGCTATGTTTCGCTGTCGGGGCGCTGGGACCGGGGGAACGGCTTCCAGACCACGCCAAAGTCGCAGCGCGTCGCGGCGACCGTGCCCGCCGCCTATGATAGCTGGTCCACCAATTTACGCGCGGTCGCGCCGCTCTCCGTGACGTCCGAATTGCAGTTCCGCGCCACGATCTTTCAGGACGACAGGACGCTGCGGTTCAAGGGCGCGGACTCCGCGAACGAAGGGCAGGACGCCAGTGTTCGCTTCATCTCGCGCGGCGATTGGCAGGTTGATGCGCTCGCCTATATCCAGGCGCGCAACTTTTCCAATATCGTGATCTCCGCCTCCACCTTCCGCAAGTCGCTCGACCAGCGCAACACGCCGTCCATGGGGCTTGGCGGCAAGATCGAGATCCGCCCGCCGGTCGGGTCGGATCATGTACTGCGGCTGGGCGCGGATACGCGCTTCGCGCTGGGCGACATGTATGAGGACGCCTATGACGCCAATATCGCCAGCAATCCCGTCACCTTCCGCCGCCATGCCGGTGGGCAGCAGGTGACGACCGGCCTGTTCGCCGAGGACGACTGGACGCTAGAAGGCCTGGTGTTGACCGGCGGCGTGCGGGCGGATCACTGGACGATCAGCGACGGCTTCTATCATCAGGCCAACGCCAGCACCGGTGCAGTGACAGCGACCGATTACGCCAACCGGTCCGACTGGCAGTTTTCGGGGCGGGCGGGCGCGATCCTGCGCCTGAGCGGCGCGCTCGCGCTGCGCGGGGCGGGCTATACCGGCTTTCGCCTGCCGACGCTGAACGAGCTGTACCGGCCATTCGTGGTCTTCCCGATCACGACGCAGGCGAACGCGGCGCTGAAGCCCGAGCGCCTGAAGGGCGTGGAGGCGGGCTTCGACCTGACCCCGCTGCCCGGCGTGACCCTGGGCGCGACCGCCTTCTACAACCGGCTGGACGATGCGATCGCCAATGTCACCATCGGCACCAACACCCGCCAGCGCCAGAATGTTAACCGCATCGTCGCCAAGGGGATCGAACTTACGGCCAGCGCGCGTCTGGGCGATTTCGGCCTGTCGGCCTCCTATGCCTACAGCCACAGCGAGGTCGATGCGCCAGGCAAGGCGTTCGACGGCTTCGCGCCCGCGCAGACGCCGCGCAACAGCGCCAGCGCGACGCTGGCCTGGACGCCGGCGCAGGGGCCGACGCTCTCCGCGTCGGTCCATTATGTGTCGAGCCAATATGAGGATGATCTTCAGATCGACACACTGCCCAGGGCGCTGACCGTGGATGCGCTCGCGCGCTTGCCGCTGGGCCATGGCGTCGCGCTGACGGCGCGGGGCGAAAATCTGTTCGACGAGAAGGTGGTGACGCGCAACACCGGCGGATCGATGGACCTGGGCACGCCGCGCACGCTGTGGATCGGCGTCAGTTTCAAGGGCTGATTGTAGGATTACCCAGTCGTGGCCGCGGAACGAAGAGTCTCGGCGAAGAATTTGAGGCTTTGACTGTCTTTTACCCTGCCGGCCGTCACAGGATCGATCAGCATTCCGATCTTCCGGCGCATATGAAAGCCTGAAAGTTCCGGCATTGCGATACCTGGCTGCCGGAAGCAGCGTGGCATTACCGTCATGCCAAGACCCGCCCGTACAAAGACGACCGCACGGTCGTCATTGAATGTGCGGGCGGAAAAAGAAGGTCTGACGCCGCGCTGCGTGAAAAACCGACTGACATCGGACAGGGCTTCGCAGCTTCGACGAACGATCATGTCAGCATCTGCGATTTCCTGAGGATCGACGCTGCTACGCGTCGCGAGAGGATGGTTGTCCGAGAGCGCGAGACTGTAGGGCTCCTCAAAGAGAAGCCGTTCATCATCGACGTCCCCGTTCACGATGCCGATGACCACGTCTAATCGCCCTCGCTCCAGGCGTGGCGCGAGTTCGCTCATTCGTCCTTCGACGATCTCCAGCTTTTCGCCTTCAGCAATGCTCGCTTCACGCGTCGCGCTTTCGATCCACAGCGCGGGCAGGGTCGAAACGAGACCGAGCCGTATAAGTGTTCGCTTTTGATCCACGGCCATTGCCAATGTCGCCTTGGCAAACTCGGCTTCGATGCGGCGTGCGTGGAGAGCGAAAGTCGCGCCATGAGTGGTCAGTTCGACCCGCCTGTTCGTACGCTGGAAAAGCATATGCCCGACGAGGCTCTCGAGCTTGGCTATCCCGACTGACAGGGTGGGCTGGGAAATGCGGCACTGCTGTGCTGCACGCGAGAAATTTCCCTGATCCATTACTGCCAGAAAATAATGGATGAGGTAGCGCTCTATCATAGATGACATCTATCAAATGCTTGCGGTCCGGTCAATTTTTCTAGGGGAATGCCCGATGCTATGCCTGGGGTAGACCCGGCACAATGGAGTGGGCATTTGGCTGCTGATTTTGACTTCGGACTCGGCGACAACGCCGATATGGTTCGCGAGACGACAAGACGCTTCGCGACCGAACGCATTGCTCCGCTGGCAGTGAAGATCGATGCCGAGGACTGGTTCCCGCGCGACGAATTGTGGACCGCGATGGGAGATCTGGGCCTGCACGGCATCACTGTGGAAGAAGAATGGGGTGGTCTCGGATTCGGTTATCTTGAGCATGTTCTTGCCTGCGAGGAGATCAGCCGGGCCTCCGCCTCGATCGGCCTTAGTTATGGCGCCCATTCCAACCTTTGCGTCAACCAGATCCGCCGCTGGGGCAATGAGGATCAGAAGGCGAAATATCTGCCGCGGTTGATTTCCGGCGACCATGTGGGATCGCTGGCCATGTCCGAGGCGGGAGCCGGCTCCGACGTCGTGTCGATGAAGTTGAAGGCGCGAGAGACGAGTGTCGGCTTCGTTCTTGATGGCACGAAATTCTGGATAACCAATGCCACCTATGCCGACACGTTAGTCGTCTATGCTAGGACCGGCGAAGGCAGCAAGGGGATCACCGCTTTCCTTATCGAGAAGGGCATGGCGGGCTTTTCGATCGGGCAGAAGATCGACAAGACGGGAATGCGCGGCTCGCCGACGGCAGAGCTGGTGTTCGACGGCTGCGAAGTCCCGCGCGAAAATGTCATGGGACCGCTCAATGGCGGCGCGAAAGTGTTGATGAGCGGCCTCGACTATGAGCGTGCGGTTCTGGCGGGCATCCAGCTGGGCATCATGCAAGCCTGCCTCGATACGGTCATCCCTTATGTCCGGGACCGCAAGCAGTTTGGCCAGCCGATCGGCTCCTTTCAACTGATGCAGGCGAAGGTCGCCGATATGTATGTCGCGCTCAATTCAGCGCGCGCCTATGTCTACGCCGTGGCACGCAATTGTGACGCGGGCAGGACCACCCGCTTCGATGCGGCCGGCGCAATCCTTCTGGCAAGCGAAAATGCCGTGCGCGTCGCCCTGGAGGCGGTGCAGGCGTTAGGCGGCGCCGGTTATACGAAGGATTGGCCTGTCGAACGCTATATGCGCGATGCCAAGCTTCTGGATATCGGCGCAGGCACCAATGAAATCCGCCGTATGCTGATCGGTCGCGAACTGATCGGCGTGGCGCAATGAGCGGACCTGTCATCCAAACGGCGATCTCGCGCGAAAGCGACATATTTCGCGACAATGTCGGGCATAACCGTGCTCTCGCCGAGGATCTGCGCACGAAGGTCGCGGCCGCCGCGCGGGGCGGATCGGATGCGGCGCGCGAACGGCATGTGGCCCGGGGCAAGCTGCTGCCGCGCGACCGGGTGGAGCGGTTGCTCGATCCCGGCGCGCCTTTCCTTGAAATCGGGCAGCTCGCTGCCGGCGATATGTATGAGGGCGCGGCGCCTGGCGCTGGGGTGATCGGCGGTGTCGGCCGGGTTTCGGGTCGCGAGTGCATGATCCTTGCCAATGATTCGACGGTGAAGGGCGGCGCCTATTTCCCGATGACGGTGAAGAAGCATCTGCGGGCGCAGGAGATCGCCCGCGAGAACCGGCTGCCGTGCCTCTACCTCGTGGACTCGGGCGGCGCGAACCTGCCGCATCAGGCGGACGTCTTCCCCGACCGCGATCATTTCGGGCGCATCTTCTATAATCAGGCCCAGATGTCGGCACAGGGCATCCCCCAGATCGCCTGCGTGATGGGCAGCTGCACGGCGGGCGGCGCCTATGTGCCCGCCATGTCGGACGAGACGATCATCGTGCGAAACCAGGGCACGATCTTCCTCGCCGGTCCGCCGCTGGTGAAGGCCGCGACCGGCGAGATCATCTCGGCCGAGGATCTGGGCGGCGCCGAAACCCATGGGCGCAAATCCGGGGTCGTCGATCATGTCGCAGAGAGTGACGCGCACGCGCTCACGATCGTGCGCGACATCGTCGCGACCCTCAATCGGCCCAAGGCGCTCGACATCGACCTGCAGGCGCCGCGCCCGCCTCTCCATGCGCCAGAAGACCTCTATGGCATCGTGCCGCAGGACGTGCGCGCGCCCTATGATGTGCGCGAGGTCATTGCGCGCATCGTCGACGGATCGGAACTCCATGAGTTCAAGTCGCTCTACGGCACCACTCTGGTCTGCGGTTTCGCGCGCATCTGGGGCATGCCGGTGGCGATCCTCGCCAATAACGGCGTGCTGTTCTCTGAAAGCGCGCTCAAGGGCGCGCATTTCATCGAACTGGCTTGCCAGCGCCGCGTGCCGCTCCTGTTCCTCCAGAACATCTCCGGTTTCATGGTCGGTGGCAAATATGAAGCGGAAGGAATCGCCAAGAACGGCGCCAAGCTGGTGACGGCGGTCGCGACCGCGAGCGTCCCCAAGATCACCGTGCTCATTGGCGGGAGCTTCGGCGCAGGCAATTACGGCATGTGCGGGCGCGCATACCAGCCTCGCTTCCTGTTCACCTGGCCCAATGCGCGGATCTCGGTGATGGGCGGCGAGCAGGCGGCCTCGGTGCTCGCCACCGTCCACAGGGATGCTGACAGGTGGACGCATGAGGAAGCCGAGGCGTTCAAGGCGCCGATCCGCCAGAAATATGAGGAGGAGGGCAATCCCTATCATGCGACGGCGCGGCTATGGGACGATGGCGTGATCGATCTGGTCCAGACCCGCGACGTGCTCGGCCTCGCTTTCGCCGCCACGCTGAACGCGCCGATCCCGGATCGGGCGCAGTTCGGCATCTTCCGGATGTGATGGCGATGCGGACACCCATCACCCGGCCAGCGATCGCGGCCCTTTTCAAGCGACCATTGCTCGATCTCCTGGGCGAGGCCCAGGCGATCCACCGTTGGCACCATGACGCTAATGCCATCCAGCTTTCGACGCTTCTCTCCATCAAGACAGGCGGCTGCGCCGAGGACTGTGGCTATTGCTCGCAATCGGCCCACCACAAGACCGGGCTCAAGGCTGGCAAGCTCGTCGATGTCGACAACGTCGTCACCGCCGCCGCCGTCGCGAAAGCCGCGGGATCATCGCGCTTCTGCATGGGGGCGGCCTGGCGCAGCCCAAAGGCGCGCGACATGCCGGCGCTGCTCGACATGATTGCGCGGGTGAAGGCACTGGGTCTTGAGACCTGCATGACGCTCGGCATGCTGGAAGACGATCAGGCAGAGCGCCTCGCAGGCGCGGGGCTCGATTATTATAACCACAATATCGACACCTCGCCCGAACATTATGGGGCGATCGTCTCGACGCGCCGCTTCGAGGATCGGCTCGACACGCTTTCGCGGGTGCGGGCCGCCGGCATGGCAGTCTGTTGTGGCGGCATCCTCGGCATGGGTGAAAGCCGCGAGGATCGGGTGAGCTTCCTCCACGCGCTCGCCAACCTGCCCGAACCGCCGGAAAGCGTTCCCCTCAACGCCCTCGTACCGGTGCCGGGAACGCCGCTGGGCGACATGCTACGCGATGTGCCGTCGGCCCGGATCGACGATATCGAGTTCGTCCGTACCGTCGCGGTTGCCCGGATCCTGATGCCGAGGTCGGTGGTGCGCCTGTCGGCGGGCCGGGAAAGCATGTCCGAGACGATGCAGGCGCTGTGCTTCATGGCGGGCGCCAATTCCATCTTCACGGGCGACCGATTGCTGACAGCCGGCAATGCCGGCGCGAACAGCGACGCGGCCCTTTTCGCAAAGCTCGGGCTCTTCGCCCTCGACACACAAGATGGCGGCCAGGAGGCGGCCGCATGAAAGGCCGGACGTCCATGATAGAGAGCCTCCTCATTGCCAATCGCGGCGAAATCGCCCGGCGCATCATCCGCACGGCCCGCAGGCTCGGCATTCGCACCATCGCGGTGCATGCCGACGTCGATGCGGCAATGCCCTTCGTGCGTGAGGCCGATGAGGCGGTGTGCATCGGACCGGCGCCGGCGAGGGACAGCTATTTGCGCCAGGATCTTCTCCTCGAGGCCGCGCGTGCCACGGGCGCGCAGGCCATCCATCCGGGTTATGGTTTCTTGAGCGAAAATGCCGAGTTCGCCGAGGCAGTGATCGCGGCCGGGCTGGTCTGGGTGGGCGCGCCGCCGGCGGCCATCCGCGCCATGGGTCTCAAGGATGCCGCCAAGGAGCGCATGATCGCCGCAGGCGTGCCGGTGACGCCCGGCTATCTCGGCGCCGATCAGTCGCCCGATCATCTGCAGCGCGAAGCCGATGCGATCGGCTATCCCGTCCTTATCAAGGCGGTCGCGGGTGGCGGTGGCAAGGGGATGCGGCGGGTCGAGGCGGCGCCGGATTTCGCCGAGGCGCTCGCCAGTTGCAAGCGTGAGGCGGCGGCATCGTTTGGCGACGACCGCGTTCTCATCGAGAAATATATCCTCTCGCCCCGCCATATCGAGGTGCAGGTATTCGGCGACACCCATGGCCATGTCGTCCATCTGTTCGAGCGCGACTGCTCGCTTCAGCGCCGCCACCAGAAGGTGATCGAAGAGGCGCCTGCACCTGGAATGGACGCCGCGACGCGCGACGCGATCTGCGAGGCGGCGGTGCGGGCAGTCAAGGCGGTCGACTATGTCGGCGCGGGCACGATAGAGTTCATCGCCGATGGCTCCGAGGGCCTGCGCGCCGACCGGATCTGGTTCATGGAAATGAATACCAGGCTTCAGGTCGAGCATCCCGTGACAGAGAGCATCACGGGTCAGGATCTGGTGGAATGGCAGCTGCGCGTTGCATCGGGCGAGCCGCTGCCGAAGCGGCAAGAGGATCTCACGATCGACGGCTGGGCGATGGAGGCCCGCCTCTATGCCGAGAATCCGACCACCGGCTTTTTGCCGTCTACCGGCCCGCTCGATCATCTGCGCTTTCCCTCCGATCTGCGCATCGACAGCGGTGTCAAGCAGGGCGGCGAGGTCACGCCCTATTATGATCCCATGATCGCCAAGATCATCGCTCATGCGCCTTCACGCGAACAGGCCGCACAGCAACTTGCGCAAGGGGTCCGCCAGGTCGAGGTCTGGCCTGTCCGCACCAACGCAGCCTTTCTGGCGCGCGCGGCAAGCCATCCCGATTTTCTCGCCGCGCATATCGATACCGGCTTCATCGAACGTCACGCTGAAACGCTGATCCCGTCTGCCGAACCGGGAGCATCCGTGCTGGATGCGGCGGCGCGCGCCTTGCTCACGAGCGATGGCGACGATCCGTGGACGGCACTGCAGGGTTTCCGCGCCAACCGGCACGCTTCGCAGGAGATCGAGGTCGCCGTTGCCGGCAAGCCTTATCTGGTCAGTCTGTCCAAGAACCCTTCGACTGCTCGGGTGGAGGACGGCCTGATATTCGTCGACGGCGAAGCCTGGGCTTTCGAGCCGTGGCGTGCCGAGCCAGGGACGACCGGCGCGGCAGGAGGCGACGGAGCGATCCTATCGCCCATGCCGGGCCGCGTGATCGCGGTCGCGGTGAGGCAGGGTGATGCCGTCACAAAGGGGCAGCGCTTGGTCGTCATCGAGGCGATGAAGATGGAGCAGGCGTTACTCGCGCCCTTCGACGGGATCGTTGCCGAGTTCAAGGCCAGCGAGGGCGCGCAGGTTTCGGAAGGCACGCTGCTGGTCCGCGTCGAGGGAGAGGCCTGATGACTGGTCGCTATTATGACGAATGGCAGGTTGGCGACAGCGTCACGCATGACATCCGCCGGACGGTGACCGAGACCGACAATCTGCTGTTCTCGTGCATGACCCATAATCCGCAGCCGCTCCATCTTGATCGGGAGGCAGCTGAGGCCAGTGAATTTGGCCGGATCCTCGTCAACGGCACCTTCACCTTTGCGCTGATGATCGGCCTGTCCGTCGGTGACACGACGCTCGGCACGCTTGTCGCCAATCTGGGCTACGACAAGCTGGCCATGCCGGCCCCGGTGTTCATCGGCGACACGCTGCGCGCGGAAACCGACGTCGCGCAGCTGACGGATAGCCGCTCGCGTCCCTCAGCCGGCATCGTCACGTTCGAGCACAGGCTGCTCAACCAGCGCGACGAGATCGTGTGCAGATGCCTGCGATCCGCGCTGCTGCATCGGAAGGGGGAGGCATGAGGCTGCGTTCGCTGCTGTTCGTGCCCGGAGATCGTCCCGACCGGATGGAGAAGGCGCTACGAACCGGTGCAGATGCGCTCATTCTCGACCTGGAGGATGCGGTGGCACCCTCGGCCAAGCTCGCCGCGCGCGAGGCGACGGCGCGCTTCCTGCGCGAACAGGGCGACCGTCAGGTGAAACTTTTCGTTCGCGTGAATCCTCAGGATAGCGGATTGCTCGAAGACGATCTGACGGCGGTTTTGGATTGCGCACCCGATGGTTTCCTGCTGCCCAAGTCGGAAGGCGCATTAAGCGTGATGTCGCTCGCGCAGCGCATCGGCGCAGCACCTATTTTGCCGATCGCGACCGAGACGCCGCGTGCGATCTTCGGGCTCGGCAGCTATGCCGAGGTTTCGCGCCATCTTCTCGGTCTGACCTGGGGCGCTGAAGACCTGCCCGCCGCGATCGGCGCGGCGACCTCTCGCGAGGAGGATGGCCGCTATACCCCGCCGTACGAGCTCGCACGGTCGTTGACGCTCTTCGCCGCGCACGCCGCCGATGTGCCCGCTATCGAGACGGTGTTCCCGGCCTTTCGCGACCTCGACGGCCTTGCCGACTATGCGCGCCGCGCGCGGCGCGACGGCTTCACGGGCGTAATGGCGATCCACCCGGCGCAGGTCGCGATCATCAACCAGGCTTTTACGCCGGACGAGGACGAGCTCGTTCGGGCCCGCGCCATCGTCGCGGCGTTCGCCGCCCGGCCTGACGCCGGTGCGCTTCAGCTCGAAGGACAGATGATCGATGCGCCGCACCTCAAGCAGGCTCGGCGCATCCTTCAGACAGCAGGAGAGATTGCGTGAGAAAAATCTATGCCGACGCCGATACGGCGCTGGCCGGTCTATTGACCGATGGCATGACGATCGCGAGCGGCGGTTTCGGGCTTTGCGGCATCCCCGAGCGGCTGCTCGACGCAATCGAGACCTCGGGCGTGCGCGATCTGACCTTCGCCTCGAACAATGCCGGCATCGATAATGAAGGGATCGGCAAGCTCCTTCGCTCCCGTCAGGTGCGCAAGATGATCGCCTCCTATGTCGGCGAGAACAAAGAGTTCGAGCGACAATATCTGACCGGCGAACTCGAGGTCGAATTTTGTCCGCAAGGGACGCTCGCCGAGCGTATGCGGGCGGGAGGCGCGGTCATTCCCGGATTCTATACCCGCACCGGAGTCGGGACTCTCGTGGCCCAGGGGAAGGAGGTCCGGCGGTTCGGCGAGCATGATTATGTGCTGGAGCTCGCCATCACGGCCGACCTGTCGATCATCAAGGGCTGGAAAGCCGATGAAAGCGGCAATCTGGTCTTCCGTAAGACCGCCCGCAACTTCAACGCGCCGGCCGCGACCTGCGGGCGCATCTGCATCGCCGAGGTCGAGGAGATCGTGCCGACCGGCACCCTCGAGCCCGATCAGATTCATTTGCCGGGGATCTACGTGAATCGCCTGATCTGCGGCGCACCTTACACGAAGAAAATTGAGCAGCGCACGGTGCGCGCGCGGGAGGAGGCATGATGAGCGGCAGTTCGCAAGGCTGGACGAGGGACCAGATGGCGGCGCGTGCCGCGCGCGAGCTCCGGGACGGATTCTACGTCAATCTCGGGATCGGCATCCCCACCCTGGTTGCGAACCATGTGCCGCCGGGCGTCGAGGTCACGCTGCAATCGGAGAATGGCATGCTCGGCATCGGTCCCTTTCCCTACGAGGGCGAGGAGGATGCCGACCTCATCAATGCGGGCAAGCAGACCGTGTCCGAGCTTCCCCAGACATCCTATTTCTCGTCCGCCGACAGCTTCGCGATGATCCGCGGTGGCCATATCGATCTCGCGGTCCTGGGCGCGATGGAAGTAGCAGAAAATGGCGACATCGCCAACTGGATGATCCCCGGCAAGATGGTGAAGGGCATGGGCGGCGCCATGGACCTGGTCGCGGGTGTGAAGAAGATCATCGTCGTGATGGATCATGCCGCGAAGGACGGCACGCCCAAATTCATTCCCGACTGCACGCTGCCGATCACCGGGCTCAATGTGGTCGACATGATCGTCACCAATCTCGCGGTGTTCGAGCGACCCGATCATCACAGGCCGTTTCGCCTCGTCGAGATCGCACCCGGCGTGGATCTCGAAACGATCGAGGCGCTGACAAGCGCGCGCTTCGAACGCTGATGCAGGACAGTACTTCTTTTCGCAGATCGACATCCCCTCAAGGTCGACAGGCTTCGGCGATATTCGTCAGATCGCCACTTTCCTTTTCGCTGATGATGGGATCGTTGGCGAACGACAGCGCGCCTGTTGCGACGCTTAGTTACGGCACCCTCCTCATCGCGGACTACGTTTCATTTGGCAGTTGCTCCGAGCGAAAAGCGAGGTCGTTTAGCGATGTGCCATTTGGAGGAGGTTCATGATTCTCACCGAGACCCAGTCCGCCATCCGCGACGCAGTGCGCGATTTCGCGCAGGAACAGATTCGCCCGAACAGCGCCGCCTATGAAGCGGCGAAGGCCTATCCGCCCGAATTGTTCGAAGAACTGGCAGCGCTGGGCCTGCTGGGCATGACCGCGCCGGAAGCAGTCGGCGGCGCGGGCGCGGACTATGTGTCCTACGCACTGTCGCTGATGGAGATCGCCGCGGCGGACGGCGCGCTCTCGACCATCGTGTCGATCCAGAACAGCCTGATCGTGTCGGGCCTGCTGAAGGATGGCACGGCGGCGCAACAGGCTCGCTTCCTGCCGGACCTGATCGCTGGCAGGATGATCGGCGCCTTCGCGCTCACCGAAACCGACGCCGGCTCCGACGCATCGGCTATCCGCACCCGCGCGATAAGGCAAGGGGGCGGCTATCGGCTGATCGGGGCCAAGCAGTTCATCACCTCGGGGCGCATTGCCGGTATCGCCATCGTCTATGCCGTAACTGATCCGGCGGCGGGCAAGCGCGGCATTTCCGGCTTCATCGTGCCGACCGATAGCGAGGGCTACAGCGTCGACAAGGTTGAGCACAAGCTGGGGCAGGGCGCATCGGACACCTGCGCGATCCGCTTCGACGATCTGTTCGTGCCGGAAGAATTGCGGCTGGGTGCGGAGGGCGCGGGCTATGGTATTGCGCTCTCCAATCTCGAGGTTGGCCGCATCGGCATCGCCGCGCAATGCATCGGCATGGCGCAAGCGGCGCTGGAGTTCGCGATCGATTACGCCAAGGACCGCAAGAGCTTCGGCCAGCCTATTATCGCGCATCAGGCGGTGGGCTTCCGCCTCGCCGATCAGGCCGCCCGGCTGGAGGCTGCGCGCCAGCTGGTGCTGCACGCCGCGTCGATGAAAGATGCTGGGCTGCCGTGCCTGAAAGAAGCGTCGATGGCCAAGCTGGTCGCGTCGGAAACGGCCGAGGCTGTCGTGTCCGCCGCAGTCCAGACGCTGGGCGGCTATGGCTATCTTGAAGATTTTGGCATCGCCAAAATCTACCGCGATGTGCGGGTGTGCCAGATCTATGAAGGCACGTCCGACATCCAGCGCATGGTGATTGCGCGCGCCCTCTGAGGAGAACTGAGATGCAGGACGATCCGGTAGTCATTGCAGGCTATGCCCGCACGCCGATGGGCGGGTTTCAGGGCGCGCTGTCCGCGGTCAAGGCCACCGATCTCGGCGCGACGGCGGTGAAGGCGGCGGTCGAGCGGGCGGGCGTCGCCCCGGACGCGATCGATCGCATCTATATGGGTTGCGTGCTGCCCGCAGGCCTGGGCCAAGCCCCGGCGCGGCAGGCGGCGCTGGGCGCGAGCCTGCCCCTGTCGGTCGAGGCGACGACGGTCAACAAGATGTGCGGATCGGGCATGCAGGCAGCGATCATGGCGGCCGAGGCGCTGGCCGCCGGGACCGCCGACATCATCGTCGCGGGTGGTATGGAAAGCATGACCAACGCTCCCTATGCGCTGCGCAAGCATCGCGGCGGCGCGCGCATTGGCCATGACCGCATCATCGACACGATGATGATGGACGGTCTGGAGGATGCCTATGAACCGGGCAAGGCGATGGGCGTCTTTGCCGAGGATGCGGTGCGCGACTATCAGTTCAGTCGCGAAGAACAGGATGATTTCGCGATCCGCTCGCTCGACCGCGCCCGCGCGGCGATCGCCAGCGGGGCCTTTGCACGCGAGATCGCGCCGGTGACGGTCGCGGGCCGCGGTGGCGAGACGCTGGTGGATAGCGACGAGCAGCCGGGCAAGGCCAAGCCGGAGAAAATCCGCAGCCTGAAACCCGCTTTTGCGAAGGACGGCACGATCACCGCCGCCAATGCCTCCTCCATTTCCGACGGGGCCGCCGCGCTGGTGATAACGCGGCAGAGCGTCGCCTCGCGGCTGGGCCTGCCCATCGTCGCGCGTGTGGCGGCGATCGCCGCCCATGCGCAGGAACCCGCGCGCTTCACCACCGCGCCGGTGCCCGCGATCCGCAAGGCGCTGGGAAGAGCGGGCTGGTCGGCGGGCGATGTCGACCTGTTCGAGGTGAACGAAGCCTTTGCCGTGGTCGCGATGATCGCCGCGCGTGACCTCGACATTCCGGCGGAGAAGCTGAACGTCCATGGCGGCGCGACGGCATTGGGCCATCCGATCGGTGCGTCGGGCGCGCGGGTGCTGGCAACGCTGATTTCGGCGCTGGAGACGTACGGCAAGACGCGCGGCGTCGCGGCGCTGTGCATCGGCGGCGGGGAAGCGACCGCGATGGCGGTTGAACTGGTGCAGGGAGCGAAGGCATGATGATCGCGGGACAGGCTGCCATCGTTACCGGGGGCGCATCGGGGCTGGGCCATGCGACCGCGCGGATGCTGGCGGAGGCCGGGGCGCGGGTGACGATCCTCGACATGAATGCGGAGGCGGGGCAGGCCGCGGCGGCGGAGATCGGCGCATCGTTCGTCGCCGCCAATGTCGCCGATGATGCCAGCGTCGCCGCCGCGCTGGATGCTGCCGAGGCCACGCATGGTCCGGCCCGCATTCTGGTCAATTGCGCGGGGATCGCGCCGGCGATGAAGACGGTGGGCAAGGAATATGTGCCCCACACGCTCGACCTGTTCCGCCGCACGGTCGAGGTTAATCTGATCGGCAGCTTCAACCTGATTGCCAAATTTGCCGCGCGCGCCGCTGCGCTGGACGCGGTGGAGGACGAGCGCGGGGTGATCGTCAATACCGCCAGCGTCGCCGCCTATGACGGGCAGATCGGACAAGCGGCTTACAGCGCGTCGAAGGGTGGCGTGGTCGGCATGACCCTGCCGATCGCGCGCGACTTAGCCCCGTTGAAAATTCGCGTGATGACGATCGCGCCGGGCATTTTCCTGACCCCAATGGTCGCAGCCTTCCCCAAGCATGTGCAGGCGGCACTGGGCGCGCAGGTGCCCCACCCCAGCCGCCTGGGCCAGCCGTCCGAATATGCGCAGCTTATCGAAGCGATCCTGACCAACCCGATGCTCAATGGCGAAGTCATCCGCCTAGATGGCGCGATCCGGATGGCAACCCGGTGAGTGGAGCGGGACGGAAGAAATGATCGTGATCGCGGCAAAGTTGGAAGTCACTTGTTCAAGACGGCACCGTCCCGTGCTGTGAGGGGAAGTCTGATTTTGGTCGTTAGTAGCGCTTGTAGACTCCCGCGGGCGGCACAGGAGCGTGTTCCCTTATCGGCGACGAAGCTTTCGCGACGCAGGACTACCGCAAGGGTTTTGGCAAGGCCAAAGTCCGGCACAAAACGCGGTCGTTTGAAGCGCAAATTCGCATGGGGGAGTGATGTTTGCCCAATATGATCCTGGATCTGCGAAATCTGCGCTGCGCGATCGCGGCGGCGGAAACTGGCAGTTTTCGACGAGCAGCAGAGATGTTGGCGTTGTCACAGTCGTCACTAAGCCGACGCATTCAGCATCTTGAGCACCGATTAGGCTTTCCCCTGTTCAGGCGAAGTCGAACTGGTGTTTCGCCCACCACCGCAGGCGCCGCATTCTTGGAACGCGCAATCGCAGGCGCCCAGCAATTAGATCTCGCCGCTCGTTACGCAGTTGCTGTCGACAGTGGTGAGGTGGGTCAAGTTCGCGTCGGAATTGCATCATCGCGCACCGGCGGGTTGTTTGGTGATGTGCTGCGTCAGTTTAAAGCTCTATTTCCATCGGTGAACATCACCCTCACGGAAGATACGACGAGTAGGACGAGCCATCACGTGGCCATGGGAACGCTCGACGTCGCCTTCCTGATCGGAACCAACTGCAATCCCGTCTGCGAAACTCGGGTGTTATGGAGAGAAGCCATTTTAGCGGCCTTGGGGAACACTCACCGACTTTTCAATCACCAAGTCCTCACATGGCAAGACACTCGCAATGACACAATTCTATTATCCAAGGCTGAGCAAGGCTCAGAAGTTCAGCACCGGATAATCGCGAAGCTGACGCAGGGCGGGCATAGGCCGAAAATAGATATTCAGGACGTCTCAGAGGCCAGTGTGTTTGATCTCGTTGTCTCGGGATGCGGGATAACATTTGTCGATGAGTCTGCCGCCCGCCGAGTGGAAGGATTGCGTTTCATTCCGCTCGCTGGCGAATCCGACGCACTGCCAGCGTCGGCGATATGGCGCTCTGACAATGCAAATCCAGCAGTCCTCCGCCTCATAGCAGTTGCGGAAGCGGTAGGGCGTGGCGGCAGGAAGGCGTGAAAACCGACTGCGACTGTCATTGAGGTGAATGGCGGCGCGCCTTTGCAAAGCCGCGGTCGGTGGCAATGAAGCGCTGTACCATGGGCGCTATGAGTTTCGCCGGCTCGGCCACCGGCTGACCAGTCTCGCGGGCTAGGATCTCCGCATAAGCAACGAGATCGCGATGGAGCGGCGCCGGCAGTTCGACTGTGACTTTGACAGGCTTGTCTTCTGCGATCACGCCGAGTTTGAGCTTGGTCATCTCAACCTCCGTAGGGTTCGAGCACCAGGTCGCGCGTAACGATCACGCGCACTGGGAAGCCGGGTCGGATTGTCAGCGTGGGTGCGACGTTGAGCTGGCGGCGGATGATCTGCTGGCCAGCGTCATTGATCGTATCCTGGCCCCCGTTCCGGATCGCCTGGATCAGCCGGTCGTCATCGTTGGTGGCAAGCTCCGCGCCGACGCTGAGCAGCGTCGATAGCCCGGCTGCCTTGGCGAGGTCCCACCAGTGATAATCGACGCCGTCCTGCAGACCGGCGAACCCTTCAACATCGGCCCCAGGCTGCCGCTCAAGGACGATCGAGCGGCCGTTCGGGAAAATCAGCCGAGTCCAAACGAGCAGAACGCGGCTCTGACCGAACTGAACGTTGTTGTCGTATTGGCCGATGACTCGCGTACCTTGTGGCACGAGAAGGATGCGACCCGTCGGGCTGTCGTAGATGTTCTCGGTGACCTGCGCCGTGATTTGGCCTGGCATGTCGGATCTGATGCCGGTGATAAGCGCGGCCGATATAACCGCGCCGGCCTGGAGGATGTTCGGCGACGCCGGCGCAGCGACACGATCGGCCGCGACGGTGCGGCGATCCGGGGCCGCGTTGAGGAAGGCGTTCTGGCGGTCCTGCGCCGATGGCGTTGCCGGCTGAGGCGCGAGGCCAAGGCTCGCCAAGTCGGGCGTCGGCGGTGCAGCGATGGCCGGCGTTGCGGCTGAGGCTCCGGCGCGAGTCTCGGAGCCCGAGAACAGCCGGCTGGTCCTGGCCGTCTCGATTTCCTGCAATCTGCGCTGCTCTTCCGGACTGATGCCGGGATTGGGGGGGGCGATGCCGGGCGTTGGAACAGGCTGACCCCGCTCCCGTGCGCCGACGATCGGGCGGCCGAGATCGCCCGGCAGGGGCGGTCCAAGGCGAGGCACGCCGCTGTAGTCCCGCGGCAAGCCAGCGAGCCCATCGGCGGTCGAGCGGTTCTCCGTCGAGTAGAGTTCCTCGTTCGGACGGCCGCCATCACGGGTCTGAAGCGCATAGACGAGAGCACCGCCGAGTCCGACGCTGGCGACGAGGCCAATTCCCGCGAGGACCTTGCGCGATAGCCGGGTGACGCGCGGTGGCTCCGCACGCAAACGCATCGGCGCAGGCCCGACCGGCTCGCCGGTCAGCGGCTGCGTATCCTTGTCCGGGACTTCCTCATTCCAGGGCTCGTTCTCGCTCACGATGCCGGCCTCCCGTCGGTGCGGGTGATGCGGACGCGCCGCTGCCGATCGCCGGAGCCGAAGCGCAACTCGGCGGAGGCGAACAGGCGGTCGACGATCATGTGGTGGCCGCGCACGCGGTAGTTCACCAGCTCGGAGGTGTTGCCCTCGGGACCGACGACGAAGAGCGGCGGCATCTCGCCCTGACCGATGCCGCGCGGAAATTCGATGAAGACCTGGCGGCCGTCGTCAAAGGCGCGCAGCGGCCGCCACGGAGCACGGTCACCGTCGATGGCATAGCGGAAGTTGACGTTGGCGAGATCGACGCCGCTCGCCACCGGCTGGGTGGCTTGGGCCTCCGCGTTCTGCCGGCGCAGCGCGATGAGCTGGTCCTGAGGATATTGCCAGGACACCGAGGCCATATAGGTCCGCTCGGTCGAGCGAAGCTCCATATGATAGGTGCGCAGATTGGTGTTGATAACGAGGTTCGTCATCAGATCGGCGCGGGTCGGTTTCACGAGGATGTGGATCTGGCGGGTCGCGCCCGAACCACTCTCGGTATCGCCGATGATCCAGCGCACGGTGTCGCCGGCGGCGACAGGCCCCGAGCCGACAAGCTGCTCACCGGGCTGCAACGCAATGTCGGTGATCTGCCCGACGGCGGTGTACACTTGATAAAGCGCGCCCTGCGTGAAGGGATAGACCTGCATCGAGTTGATGAAGCCGTCACGCACCGGCTGGATACGCGCAGCGGCATTGGCCTGGTTGACCCTGGCCGTGGGATCGGTTGGCTCTGGCGCGCGCCGCGTCTCCGGCACACGCTGTAACTGGCCAGGCAGCGGCAGCGGCCGAGGCAGTTCGACTACCGTTACGGGCGCTGGCGGATCGACCGTCTGCACGGCTGGAGCCGCATTGTCGTAGGAGATCTCCGGTGGCGGATTTGTGGTGGCGCAGCCGGCAAGCGCGGTTGTCGCCAGCAGGACCATCGGGAATGACGCTCTGCGGAAAGCCGAGACTGCGGATATGTGTGAAGCCGGGTTTCCGGCTTTACGGAAATACGGCTTCATTGCCCAAGCTCCCGTGACCAGTTGATAGCGTTGACGTAGATGCCGAGCGGGTTCGCCCTGAGCCGGTCGGCGTTGCGTGGGACCTGCACCACGATCGTCAGGATCGCGGTCCAGCGAGTGGTCTCGGCGAGCTGGCCGTTCTCGTAGCGGCGCTCGACCCAGGCGACGCGAAAGCTGTCCGGAGACGCGCGAATGACGCTGGAGACGTCGATCGCGATCTGTTGGCGGCCGACCTTTGCAAACGGGTCATTAGACCGGGCGTAATCGTTCAGCGCCATGGCGCCGCGGTCGGTCGTGAAGTCATAGGCGCGCAGCCAGTTTTGGCGCACGATGATGGCGTCCGACGGAATCGAGCGGACCTGTTCGATGAAACGCGCCAGGTGGAAGGCGATCTGCGGATCGGTCGGACGGTAGTCCGCTTCGGCGGGTGCGACCGCCTGCGCCTGACCGAGCCGATCGACCTGCACCACCCAAGGCACGATGGTTCCGCGCGCCGACTGCACGACGAGCGCGGTGGCGAACCCCACCGAGAGGATCAGGGAGCCGAACGCCATGAGACGCCAGTTCCTGGCCTGCACGCGCGAGGCGCCGATGCGCTCGTCCCAGACCTGGGCGGCGCGTTGATACGGCGTCTCTGGCTCGGGAGCTTTGCCGTAGTGGGTCGAGGGTCGTTTGAACATCAGCGATCGCCTTCGGACAGATTGACAGAGGAGCCGCCGCCATGGGCATCGCCGGAGCGGACGGCGTGCGCGGTGGCCTGGACGGCATGGGTCATGTGCTGCGAGCGGCGCATGCGCTGTGCCCAGGCAGGGGGACCGCCGGCGTTCGCGGAGCTGGCGGCAGCGGCGCCGTCACCGGCCGCGTCACCGCCGATCGAGCCCGCGGTGGATGTGCCGCCCGTCGCTTCGAAGGCGGCCTTGCCGCCTGCGTTGAAGCTGGAGCGCATGCTTTCCGCGGCGCGCGAGGCGGCGCGGCGCAGTGGTGAGACGGCGGCGCTGCCGCCAGCGCGGGCAACGCCGCCGAGCCCGGATGCAACCCCGGCCGCGCCGGACTGACCGGCAGCGCCGAGGCTGTAGGCGGTGGATGCACCGCCAGCCATTGCCGCGCCGCCACGGGCGGCGGCGGCAGCGCCACCTGCCAGCGCGGCGCCACCCGACGCTGCGGCGCCAACGGCGCCGCCGGCCAGCGCGACCATGCCGCCTGCAGCCAGGCCCGTGCCGACTGCTGCGCCGGCGCTGAGTTGCGGGCCGCCGGAGACGAGGCCGCTCGCGATGCCCGGACCGAAGATGCCGAGGCCGAGCAGCGAGAGGGCGGCCAAAACGATCGCCATGGCTTCGTCGATGGTGGGCGTTGCGCCGCCGAAGCCGGAAGTGAACTCTGAGAACAGGGGCGATCCGATGCCGATGATGACCGCGAGCACCAACACCTTGATGCCGGAAGAGATGACGTTGCCGAGCACGCGTTCGGCCATGAAGGCCGACTTGCCGAACAGGCCGAACGGGATCAGCACGAAGCCCGCCAGCGTCGTCAGCTTGAATTCGATGAGCGTGACGAACAGCTGGATGGCGAGGATGAAGAAGGCGAGCAGGACCAGCGCCCAGGCGAGGAACATACAGGCGATCTGGATGAAGTTCTCGAAGAACGACCAATAGCCCATCAGGCTGGAGATGGAATCGAGCAGCGGCCGGCCGGCATCGAGGCCCGTCTGGGCGACCTTTCCTGGACGCATGAGGTCAGCGGTCGAGAAGCCGGTGCCGCTCGCCTTCAGGCCGAGGCCGGCGAAGCTCTCGAAGACGATCCGGGCGAGGTTGTTCCAGTTGCCGATGATGTAGGCGAAGACGCCGACGAACAGGGTCTTCTTGACCAGCCGCGCCATGATGTCGTCGTCGGCGCCCCAGCTCCAGAACAGCGCCGCCAGTGTCACGTCGATGACGATCAGCGTCGTGGCGATGAAGGCGACTTCGCCGCTGAGCAGGCCGAAGCCGCTGTCGATGTAGCGGGTGAAGACCTCGAGGAAGTGGTCGATGACGCCGGTGCCACCCATGACTTTATCGCGCCTCGTCGAGCTGCGAAGTGTTCGGTGCGGAGGGTGGCGCGGCGGGTGCGTCGGTTCGCTGCGACTGAGGAGTAAGGCCATCGCGCGGTGCAGGCGGCATGTCCGGCAACCGCTCGGCGGGACGGGCGCCGGGCGCGAGGAAGCGCTGGCGGTTCTCCGCCCAGGCACGGCGGCATTCCGGATCGCGCGGTCCCTCTTCGCCGAGCGCCTGGCAGCGGATCAATGCGTCCCGCAGGGGATCGGTCGGCGCCTCTGCGGCGCGGCCAGACGGCCAGGTCTCGGGCGCTTCCTCTTTCCGGGTCATCTCGATCGCGGTCGCGGTGACCGCGACAGCGACGAACACGACAGCGCCGAGTCGGGCGAGCATCTTCCCGTCCATCGCCGTGCCCTCAGTTGCCGTTCGGGAACATGCGGGCGTTGCCCGGTTGGTAGCCGCTGCCCGGTGTGAGGAAGCGGCGGCGCTGTTCTCGGCCTTGCTCGGCCGCTGCGGCCCGCTCGGCCTCGGACAAGCTCTGGGCGCGGCCATTGGCGGCGACGACGGCGGTAAGGTCGGCAAGCTGCTGCGCCTGGAGCGCCAGGAGCTCATTGCCTGCCTGTGTCGCCTGCAAGGCGCCCGTCGCGCCCTGGCTCTGGCCGACCAGCGCCGACATCTCGCTGCGGTTGGTGTCGATGTTGCCGACGACGCCGGCCTGCACGCGCATGGCATCCTGCAAGCCGCCGACGGTGTTCTGCCAGCGCTCGCGCGCCTGCGTCACGAGCGCCTGATCGGAGGCCGACATCGAGGCGTCGCCGTATGTGGTCTGGAACGCACGGTCGATCTGCTGGACGTTAAGCGCGATCCCCTGCGCCTGTTGCAGAAGCTGCTGCGTGCGCTGGACGGATTGCTGAAGCTGCTGGAGCGAGGAGTACGGCAAGCTCGCCAGGTTGCGGGCCTGATTGATCAGCATGGTCGCTTCATTCTGAAGCTGGGTGATCTGCTGATTGACCTGCTGGAGCGTGCGCGCCGCCGTCAGCACGTTCTGCGCATAGTTGGTCGGGTCGTAGACGATCCATTGCGCGGCGGCGGGCGGCGTGAGGACGGGAGACAGAGCAAGCGGGGCTGCAAGAATTGCGGCCGTCATGCGCAGAGTCCGCGCGCGGTTTTGAAGGAAACGGGTCATGGGCGTACCTCCGGTTCGCTTTTGGGGATAACATTGGTGAGGCCGGCGATGAGATCTGCAGCCCAGTCGAGCCGGTTCGCCGCGAGCCACTCGCGCAGGAACCCGTCCGTGCCGCTGCGGGCATGAATATCGGCTATCATCGCCTGATGCTGTTTGGATGAGGCCGCGCACAGCGCCAGGGCCACGTCCGACAGGCCCAGCTCGAACAGCCGATTGCCGCGCCGGGACTGGCAGTAGTAGTCGCGCTTCGGCATTGCGCGCGCCAGGATCTCGATCTGCCGGTCGTTGAGACCAAAGCGTCGATAGATGGCGGTGATCTGTGGCTCGATCGCGCGCTCGTTCGGCAGGAGGATGCGCGTCTGGCAGCTCTCGATGATCGCCGGCGCAATTGCCGAGCCATCGATGTCGGAGAGCGACTGCGTGGCGAAAATCACGCTGGCGTTCTTCTTGCGCAGCGTCTTCAGCCATTCGCGAAGCTGTCCGGCGAAGCCCTCATCGTCGAGGGCGAGCCAGCCTTCGTCGACGATGAGGAGCGTCGGCCGGCCGTCGAGGCGGTCCTCGATGCGGTGGAAGAGATAGGCGAGCACGGCAGCGGCTGCGCCGGTGCCGATCAGCCCTTCGGTTTCGAATGCCTGGACGTTCGCTTCGCCAAGATGCTCGACCTCGGCGTCGAGAAGACGGCCATACGGACCACCGACACAGTAGGGCCGCAGCGCCTGCTTCAGGTCGTTCGATTGGAGCAGGACGGACAGGCCCGTCAGCGTTCGCTCGGAAACTGGTGCAGAGGCCAGCGACGAGAGGGCTGACCAGAGATGCTCCTTGACCTCGGGCGTGACGGGCACACTCTCGCGACCAAGGATCGCGATCAGCCAGTCGGAGGCCCAGGCTCGCTCGGCGACGTCGTCGATGCGGGCGAGCGGTTGGAGGGACACGCTGTCGTCGGCGCCTTTGGTCAGGCCGCCGCCGAGATCATGCCAGTCGCCACGCATGGCGAGCGCTGCCGCACGGATCGATCCGCCGAAATCGAAGGCGAAGACCTGCGACTGCGGATAGCGCCGGAACTGAAGCGCCATGAGCGCGAGCAGCACCGACTTGCCGGCGCCGGTCGGCCCGACGATTAGCGTGTGGCCGACGTCACCGACATGGATGGAAAGCCGGAACGGGGTCGAGCCTTCGGTTCTGCCGTAAAGCAGTGGGGGTGCATCGAGATGCTCGTCCCGTTCCGGTCCCGCCCACACCGCCGACAGCGGGATCATGTGGGCGAGATTCAATGTGCTGATGGGCGGCTGGCGGACATTGGCGTAGACATGCCCGGGCAGCGAGCCGAGCCACGCGTCGACGGCATTGATGGTCTCTGCCATCGCGGTGAAGTCGCGGCCCTGGATTACCTTCTCGACCAGCCGGAGCTTCTCGGCGGCGATCCGGGGATCGTCGTCCCACACCGTGATGGTCGCGGTCACATAGGCCTGGCCGGCATAGTCGGCGCCGAGCTCTTGCAAGGCCATGTCGGCGTCGGCGGCCTTGTTGGCGGCGTCCGTATCGACCAGCGCGGAGGCCTCGTTGGTCATCACCTCCTTGAGGATGGCGGCGATCGACTTGCGCTTGGCGAACCATTGCCGCCGGATCTTGGTCAGCAGCTTGGTGGCGTCGGTCTTGTCGAGGAGGATCGCCCGCGTCGACCAGCGATAGGGAAAGGCGAGCCGGTTCAGCTCGTCGAGGATGCCGGGTGTCGTCGCCGTCGGGAAACCGACGATAGTGAGGATGCGGACATGCGTGTCGCCGAGGCGGGGCTCGAGCCCGCCGGTGAGTGGCTGATCGGCGAGCAGCGCATCGAGATACATCGGCGTCTCGGGGACGCGGACGCGATGCCGTTTCGTCGAGATCGTCGAATGCAGGTAGGTGAGCGTCTCGGCGTCATCGAGCCACACGGACTCCGGCATGAAGGCGTCGATGAGATTGAGGATGCGATCGGTGCGATCGACGAAGCCGCGAAGAATCTCGTGCGCGTCAACGCCGGCGTGGTCGCGACCTTCATAGAGCCAGGTTTCGGCGCGTGCGGCGTCCTCGGCTGGCGGCAGATAGAGGAATGTGAGGAAGTAGCTGGACTCGAAATGCGCGCCCGCCTCCTCGAAGTCCGCCTTGCGTTCGGCTTCGACCAGCGCGGAGGCGCTGTCGGCGAACATGCTGGCGGGATAGGTCGCGGCGCCGTGGCGCTGCGCCTCGACAAAGATGGCCCAGCCGGAGCCGAGGCGCCGGAAGGCATTGTTCAATCGGCCGGCGACAGCCACCAGCTCGGCCGGCACGGCGCTGTCGAGATCGGGGCCGCGGAACCGGGCGGTGCGCTGAAGGCTGCCGTCCTTGTTCAGCACCACCCCTTCACCGACCAGTGCCACCCAGGGCAGGAAGTCCGCGAGGCGGGCGTTGCGGTTGCGATATTCAGCGAGATTCATCATCGGCGGCGCTCCTCAGACCGACAGGTGGCCAGGGATGCGCAGATGCTTGCGCACGACGTCGACGAACTGCGGATCGCGCTTGGCCGCCCAGACGGCGGCGAAGTGCCCTACGGCCCAAAGGCCCAGGCCGACCAACCAGAGGCGCAGGCCGAGGCCGAGTGCGGCCGCGAGCGTGCCGTTGAGGATGGCGAGCGAGCGCGGCGCGCCACCCAGGAGGATGTGCTCGGTGAGCGCCCGATGGACCGGGACCGAAAATCCGGCCACTTCGCCACCGTGATGCACTCCGTCGGCCATCAGACGAGCGCTCCGCCGCCGAAGGAGAAGAAGGACAGGAAGAAGCTCGATGCGGCGAAGGCGATCGACAGGCCGAACACGATCTGGATCAGGCGTCGCGCCCCGCCCGACGTGTCGCCGAACGCGAGGGTAAGGCCGGTGATGATGATGATCATCACCGCGATGATCTTGGCGACCGGCCCCTCGATGGATTCGAGGATCGACTGGAGTGGGGCTTCCCATGGCATCGACGAGCCCGACGCATGGGCGGCCGGCGACAGCGCGAGCGAGAGGAAGGTGACGGACACCGCCGTTGCGATGTGGCGGCGGATGCGCAAGGCATGCTTGATCATGACGGGTCTCCTGTGAGGGGCTGGCTTGCGGGGGTGACGCGGTAGTCGCCGTCGGGGCCGAGGCCCTCGACGCGGGCGAGTTCGGCGAGGCGCCGCGAGGAGCCGCGGCCGGAGAGCACGGCGACCAGATCGATCGTCTCTGCGATCAGCGCGCGCGGAACGGTGACGACGGCTTCCTGGATGAGCTGTTCGAGACGGCGCAGCGCGCCGATGGCGGTGCCCGCATGGATGGTGCCGACACCGCCGGGGTGGCCGGTGCCCCATGCCTTCAACAGGTCGAGCGCCTCGGCGCCCCGAACCTCACCGATCGGGATTCGGTCCGGTCGAAAGCGCAGCGAGGATCGGACCAGTTCTGAAAGGGTAATGACGCCGTCCTTGGTCCGCATAGCGACAAGGTTCGGCGCGGTGCATTGCAGCTCGCGCGTGTCCTCGATGACGATGACCCGGTCCGAGGTCTTCGCGATCTCGGCGAGAAGCGCATTGGTGAGCGTGGTCTTGCCGGTGGAGGTGCCACCGGCGACGAGGATGTTGCGTCGCTCGCCGACGGCGACACGCAAGGCCTCGGCCTGGCCCGCCTGCATGATGCCGGCGGCGACATAGTCGTCGAGCGTGAACACCGCGACGGCGGGTTTGCGGATCGCGAAGGCCGGTGCGGACACGACGGGCGGCAACAACCCCTCGAACCGCTCCCCCGTTTCGGGCAGCTCGGCCGAGACACGCGGCGCGCCGGGATGAACCTCGGCCCCTACATGATGGGCGACGAGGCGGACTATCCGCTCGCCATCGGCTGGCGAGAGGCGTTCACCCGTGTCGGAAAGGCCTTCCGACAGCCGGTCGACCCAGAGCCGCCCATCGGGGTTGAGCATCACCTCGACGATCGCGGGATCTTCCAGAAACGTGGCGATCGCCGGCCCGAGGGCCGTGCGCAGCATCCGCGCACCGCGAAGTATCGCCTCCGATTTCTGTTGAGTTGCCGCCACGTCGTCCCCGTTCTCTTGCGGGTCCGCGATGCGCGGCCCTGGATCGGGGATGAGTAGAAGAGGCAGAATTCATGGCCTGACAACAACCATCATGTGGTCGTCGTACTGTGGCGTACAAAGACAGGGAAACGGCGGAATGGCCGAATACTTGTGATGGGTGGATCAGTGATTATTCCGCGTCGCGCGCGGGCGAGATGTCTTCCGAAATTTCCTGCCTGAGCTTCGGCCCCTGCGCGAGTCGACGGCCAAGCGC
The DNA here is from genome assembly GCF_022014495.1 of Sandaracinobacteroides sayramensis. Classification (GTDB taxonomy): domain Bacteria; phylum Pseudomonadota; class Alphaproteobacteria; order Sphingomonadales; family Sphingomonadaceae; genus Sandaracinobacteroides; species Sandaracinobacteroides sayramense. The sequence continues at coordinate 187,087 of NZ_JAKLSQ010000001.1, read as the reverse complement.
GGTGACGAAGGCCTCATAGCGTTCGCCCGCCTTGGCGCGTGCCGCGATCTGCGCCGGCTCGGGGAGCGGCGGGTTGGAGGTCAGCCAGAAGCGGATGAACACGGCGAGCGTCTCGACAGATATGCCGAGGTCGCGCTCCATGCGCGCCATGCGCCGGTCGAGCTGATCGAGGCGCTTCGTGGTTGCTGCCTCCTGCCGCTCGGCGGCGTCTGGCGACAGAAAGGAGGCGATACCGGCTTCGGCGACCAGGGAGAGGGACAGGTCGCGGCGCGCGGCGTGGGCGGCGAGCGCCTTCATCACGTCAGGGTCGAGATAGACGGACAGCCGTTGCTTCTTCGGAGGCTTGGTCACCGGCGCCTCCTACAATTCGATGCCGTCGCCCGGATCAAGCGAAGCCTGTCGGGCGACCTGGCGCATGGTCTGGGTCATGCGGCTGAGGCGGGCGGCATCCTCTTCGACGTCATCGCGAGGATCGATCTCGAATTCGTTTTCGATGACGGGCTTGCGCTCGACGGTCTTGGTGCGGCTCAGCTCGGGCTGATGACGGCGCTCGGAATCCGTCGGATCGTCGTCAGCTACGTCATCCACGGCGACGGGCGTGTTCAGCACCGGGCGTTCGGGCAAAACCAGCGCGCTCCAGTCGTCTGTCCTTGCGCTCGCCGGCTTGGTCTGGCCGGGCGGCGTGAGGATGCGTTCCTGAAAGCGCCGGTCCTCGTAGTATCGGGCCTTCTTGGCGCGGATCGGTGGGATGCCGGCGACCATGACGATCTCGTCGGACGGCGGGAGCTGCATGATCTCGCCCGGCGTGAGCAGTTGCCGGGCGGTCTCCGAGCGCGACACCATCATGTGGCCAAGCCAGGGAGAGAGCCGGTGGCCGGCATAGTTCTTCATGGCCTTCATCTCGGTGGCGGTGCCGAGCGCATCGGAAACGCGCTTGGCGGTCCGCTCGTCGTTGGTCGCGAAGCTCACGCGGACATGGCAGTTGTCGAGAATTGAATTGTTCGGGCCGTAGGCCTTCTCGATCTGGTTCAGAGACTGGGCGATGAGGAATGCTTTCAGGCCGTAACCTGCCATGAAGGCGAGCGCGCTCTCGAAGAAGTCGAGCCGGCCCAGCGCGGGAAACTCGTCCAGCATGAGCAGCAGGCGGTGACGGTTGCCCTTCGCCTGCAAATCCTCGGTCAACCGGCGACCGATCTGGTTGAGGATCAGGCGGATCAAGGGCTTTGTCCGGTTGATGTCAGATGGCGGCACCACGAGGTAGAGCGTGGTCGGATGCTTGCCGCCGACCATATCGGCGATGCGCCAGTCGCAGCGGCGGGTGACCTCGGCGACGACGGGATCGCGATAGAGGCCCAGGAACGACATCGCGGTCGACAGCACGCCGGACCGCTCGTTGTCGGACTTGTTCAGCAGCTCGCGGGCGGCGCTGGCGATCACCGGATGCGGGCCGGCCTCGCCGAGATGCGCGGTCTTCATCATTGCCGCGAGTGTCGACTCGATCGGCCGCTTCGGATCGGAGAGGACGGCGGCGACGCCAGCCAGGGTCTTGTCGGCCTCGGCGTAGAGGACGTGCAGGATCGCGCCGACCAAAAGCGCGTGGGACGTCTTCTCCCAGTGGTTGCGTTTCTCGAGCGAGCCTTCCGGATCGACCAAAATGTCCGCGATGTTCTGCACGTCGCGGACCTCCCATTCGCCGCGCCGCACCTCGAGCAGCGGGTTGTAGGCGGCCGACTTTGCGTTCGTCGGATCGAACAGCAGCACGCGGCCGTGTCGAGCACGGTAGCCGGCGGTGAGCATCCAGTTCTCGCCCTTGATGTCGTGGACGATCGCCGAGCCCGGCCAGGTCAAGAGCGAGGGTACGACCAGACCCACGCCTTTGCCGGAGCGGGTCGGCGCGAAGCAGAGCACATGCTCCGGGCCGTCATGGCGCAGATAGTCGCGCTCATGCTTGCCGAGCACGACGCCATCCGGACCGAGCAGGCCCGCGGCCTTCACCTCTTCCGGCCGTGCCCAGCGGGCGGAGCCATAGGTCTCGACGTTCTTCGCTTCGCGCGCCCGCCACACCGACATGCCGATGGCGACGGCGATCGAGATGAAGCCGCCCGACGCGGCGATATAGGCGCCCTCGACAAAGATCGGCGGGGCATAGGCATCGTAGAAATACCACCACCAGAAGAAGGCGGGCGGATAGTAGATCGGCCATCCGGCGATCTCGAACCACGGCTGCCCAAGCTGAGCTTGGAAGCCGAGACGGTAGGCTGTCCATTGCGTCGCGCCCCAGGTCGTCATCAGCACGATCAGGAAGACGGTGAGGATCTGGCCCCAGAGGATTTTCGTCGCCGACATGGCGGGTACTCCTTTCTTGGTTGGGCTACATGCCGAGGCCGCGATTGCGGCCGAAGCTCCAGTCGACGCCGCCGGCTCCGCGCGAGACGCCGGAGACGTGCTGGCCGAGCTGACGTTCGAGGGAGGGCGACCAGGGCACGAGCTGGAAGCCGAGGCCGTCGTCGATCATGGCGAAGCGGCCGGAGGCGAGCGCGAAGCGCTGCCGATAGGTACCCGCCACATACTCGCCCGTTCCGGCCTTCGCGAATTGGCGGCCGGTCTCGGCCGCGAGCTTCTCGCCGAGCGCCTCGACCTCGCGTTGACGGAGCGTGTCGATCAGTCCCCGCGAGAAGCTGACGCCACGTGTCTGGCGCTCGGCGAGCCCCTGGTTGATGAGATGTTCGGCGCGCCGGTCCATCGCCTGGCGCACCTCGGCGCCGAAGCCGCCGCCGCCGAGTGCGACGGGCTCACGGGCGATCGCCTGACGGTCGAGCCAGGTGGCGCCGGTCGCGTGAACTTGCCGTTCAATGTCGAGATCGGAGCGGACGGCAAGCGCCACGCGCCGACGGCCCTGGGCGTCGTCGAACTTGCGCAATTCGACGATCGACCCCGGCGCGCTGTCACCGGCGGCGTCGAGATCGGGCAGCTTGATGTGGTGGGTGCGCCCATCCGTGCCGTCGACCACGGCATAGGCCGTGCCCTTCAGCTCGTCGTCGAGCCCGCGATCGACCAACCGGCCAATGACAGGATCGTCGATACTCTCGCCGGCAAGCACATAGCTCGCTGCGCCGCGCTCGATGCCGCGTTCAGTGAGGCTGCGGTGGATGCGCTTGATAATGTCGCCACGCTCGCCGAGCGCGCGCAGGGTCTTCTCGGCGTTCTCCGATACGACCCACTGACCGGGGCCGACCTGATCGGCAAGGCCGAGTGTTTCCAGCTTCCGCAGCCGGCCGACCTTCATCGCGTGGAATTCGTCCGGCTGGCGATCGGGATGCGGGGCGAGGTCGGCGACGCCCGTGCGATAGCTGTCGCGGGCGATCTGACGATCGAGATCGGTCCAGCGCTCCGCGCCGATCTGCCGTTCGAGGTTGCGACGGATCTCGTGATCCGTTCGCGGACCCAGCTCCTGGGTGACGAGATCCTGCGCGCGAGCGCGCATTCCCTCCTTTATGTAATCGCGGGAAATGACGAGGTCCTGGCCGTCGTCGGTCCGGCCCCGCAGGATGATGTGGACATGAGGATTGTCGGTGTTCCAGTGATCGACGCCGACCCAGTCGAGCTTCGTGCCGAGGTCTTTCTCCATCTGCCCCATCAGCTCGCGGGCGAAGCCTTTGAGGTCGGACATCTCGGTCGCGTCCTCTGGCGAGACGATGAACCGGAAATGATGTCGGTCGTCCTGGGTCCGCTCGGCGAACGCCTTCGGATCGACGTCCTCGGTCTCCGGCCCGAACAGCCGCGCCTTCTCTCCATCCCGGGTGACGCCCTCGCGTCGCAGATAGCTGAGGTGGGCGCTGAGCGGCGCTGAACGGGCGGTATGGCGCACGACGCGCGTCTTGATCACCGTGTTGCGCGATCGGCTCGTGAGCAGCCGATTGGCCTGCACGGTCGCGCGCTGGCCGCGTCCGAACCGCGAGCGATTGCCCTTGCTGATCTGGCCGGAGCGTGAGACGCGTCCGCCGGCCCGCTGCGCGGCCGCGAGCGCCTGGGCGATGAAGGGGCGGGCAGCTTGAGCGCGGGTGGAGCGGATGCGGCCAGGCCGGATGCGGAAATCGTCCTCGTCGCTCATGGTCGAGGCCCCGCACATCGCGCAATCGCGCGGTAATCCTTGGCGAAATGGCGAATGCGCAGGCTGCGCCGATCAGGCGCACCTCGCGCCAATGCGCCATAAGCCTCTGAAAACACACGACCGCACCAAGCCGCGCATCGCCGGCTTTTATCTCGCCATCGTTCGGTTGTGCTGCTTGCTCTTCCCGCCTCTGACGCCAGATCCACGCCAGAGCCCGACAATGCCGCATGAGGTGCGAAGCCCATCATCGTGGCTCCGCACGATCGGTTCGCGCCACGAATAGGCCGTCCGATCGCGGTGCAGGCAGTACCGGATCGCGCGCGGACTCCTGCGCAGATGGTTCAGCCAGATCGCGGTCGTGCTGCCGTTGGACTGCACCCGCGCTGCTGTTGACCTGCACGATGAAGAGCGGCGCACGGGTCCAGGCGAGCGGATCGGCGGTCGCCACCGTAACCGGGGCAGAAAGATCGCCGCCGCCGATGATCGGTGCGAGAGCGGCGACATAGGCGCGCGTTTCGGCTGGCAATGGTCGGCCAGCGAGATACTCCTCATAGCGCCCGGGGCCAGCGTTGTAGGCCGCGAGGAAGCCCGGCGAACCGTAGCGGTCGTGCATGTTGCGCAGATACGCCGCGCCCGCCAGAATGTTGTCGCGCGGATCGTAGGGGTTCGCGCCGAGACCATGTCGAGCGCGCAGATCCGCCCAGGTGGCCGGCATGATCTGCATCAGGCCCATCGCGCCGGCCGAAGAGATCGCGCGCACGTCGCCCGCGCTTTCGACCCGCATGACCGCACGAATCCATTGCTCGGGAACGCCGAACCGTTGCGCGGCCTCGGTGATGAAGGCGGCGTAGGGATCGACGCGAGAGGGGCGCTCGGCCGGCACGGTCTGAGCATTCGCCGTGGCGCAGATTGGCGCGGCGAGCAGAAGGCCGGAAAGGAGAAGGAGGGCTGTGCGCCGGGCAGTGTTTGACCGCCCAGCGACAGCTTGGTGGCGCGGGATCGACATCGCTCAGTCCCGCTCCGCGCGCTTGGGCGGACGGTTCCAGTGCAAGCCCCATGCGGACTTATCGTCGGCCGACTGGAAAAGGTTGGCGCGGATCGGATGACCGAAGGTCGGATCGTCGATCTGCAGCGAGACGTAGTTGCCGGCCTTCTCGCCGGTGCGCTTCCACCCTGCACCGATCTCCGCGCCGGTTTCGTTGCTCATGGTGTCGAGCACATGGACGCGGTAGTCCGGCGCGTTCTCGGCATCGGACGGTTCAGCCGGAACGATGATGATGTCCTGGTGCAATGACAGCGTCATCAGGTGGCCGATGAAGCCGTCATTTTCGCGCGTGAATTGACCGATAACGGACATGGGGCGTCTCCTTCTGATTGCGGTGGCCAAGGTCATGGGCGTGCCGTCACCGCGTCGGCGCGCGCCAGACGAAGCGGTCATCGCCGTCCTCGTCAGTGTAGAGGGGGGTGGCCCGGCCGATGACCGAGCTGGCGGGCAGCGGTCCGAAGTAACGGCCGTCGAGGCTGTCGCGGACCTGCCAGTTCATCAGGAAGAGCTCGTCGTCGGCGATGACGCGGCATCCCTGCCAGGTCGGCAGTTCGCGGCCCCGGCGATCACGGTCGAGCGCATCGCCGATGGGTCGGCCATCGACGGTGATCGTGTGGCCCGATCGGCAAAGCCGTTGACCGGGCAGACCCGCGACCCGCTTCAGCAGGGGCACGCCGCGCGGCAGATATCCGCCATCGGCAAGGAACGTGGCGATCGGCTCCGGCGCCGCTACGGCGACGAGGTCGGACGCTTCCAATCCGTCGCTGGCGCTGATCGCATAGAGGCCGATCGGGGTGCTCGCGGAGGCATTCCAGATCAGCTTCGGCGCGAAGGACACGATCGACAGGATACCCATCAACATCACCGCCAAGTACGTCGTCATGACATATCCAAAGCGGCTCATGGCATGATCCTCCGGCGCAGGAGGAAGGCGCGATGCTGCTGCGAGTCGTAGGCGCGCGGTGCTTCACCGGCTGTCAGACGGTTGTGGACGTGTCGCCAGTGATCGGGCGAAACATCGATCGCACCGATGCCGCGCGCTTCGATGGCATCAATGAGCTGGAGGACGCGCTCGACCTTCGGCCAGCCGTCGGCGCGCAACAGGATGTCGCCGCCGGGGCGCACGAATGGCAGGGTCTGGCACCGCTCGCCCGCACTAACGGCGCGCACGATGTCGAGGCGCGAAAGTGCGGTGCCGTAGTCGTTGGAGGTCCAGCGGACGAAGGCGAAGACGCTGTCCGGCGCGAACGACACGACGCGCCGACGTCGGTCGAGGATCTGTTCGGCAGTCTCGCGACCGAACCTGATCCAGAATTCGATCTTCTCCTCGACCCACGTCAACTCGACATGGGTCAGTGCATCTGCCGCAGGCGCGTGCGGCAAGCCGCTGCGCAGCGACGTGTCAGCGACACCGATCATCGCGGCTCTCCTTCGCTGGTGGGGAACTCGCGCTCGAACAGGGCGCGCAGCATGTCGGCGACCGTCTGTCCGCGCTGGAAGGCGGCAAACTTGATCCGGCCTCGCATGTCGGCGGTGACGTCGATGGTCAGCCTGGCGCTGAATTCGGCGGCGGGGTCCGTGCGCGGCGATGGACGGTCTGGCGCCTTGATCCAGCTTTCCGGATCGGCAGGCCGGGACGCGAAACTGCGTTTGGAGGACCGCTCGCTCATGCCCCGATCCTCGTGACTTCGGCGGCGAGCGCGGCAATCTCCCGCGCGGCGGGCGATGTATCGTCCTGCTCGGCCGCGAGCCGTCCGGTCTGCACTACATCGGCGAAAGCGATGCGCTGACCGATGGTGGTCAGGAGTGGCGGCGGATCATGCTCGGCGAGCGTTTCGGCGGTTTCGCGGGCGAGGATCGTGCGGGTCGCACAGCGGTTCAGCACGAACCGCGCCTTGAGGTCCGGTCGATAGATTCGGGCTTCGCTGAGCAGCGTCAGCATCTCGGCCGATGCCCAGCCGTCGAACGGCGACGGCTGCACTGGGATCAGCACGAGATCGGTGGCGAGCAGCGCCGAGCGCATCAGACCGGCGACACGCGGTGGTCCATCGATGACGACATGATCGACATCGCGCGCCAGCTCCGGTGCTTCGCGGTGGAGCGTATCGCGCGCCAGGCCGACAACACCGAACAGCCGCTCCAACCCCTCCCGGCTGCGCTGCTGCGACCAGTCCAGCGCGGAACCTTGCGGATCGGCGTCGATCAGCGTCACGCGCTTTCCGTCCCGTGCCCATTCGCCGGCGAGGTGCAGCGCCAACGTCGTTTTGCCGACGCCACCCTTCTGGTTGAGAAACGCGACGATCATAACGGTCTCCCGGCGATCGGGGACTCGTCCACAGCAGTCGAAAAGCGCGGTTGCGTTAGAAAGATTCCGTAGGAATCTAGGTTAGATAAGTTACGGGGCTCGCAAGCTGCTGATTCAGCGCGATGAATCGACGATTCCGGTCCCCGATAGCACGAGAGTCCGGTCCCCGATGGCACGATAGCGCCGGTCCCTGATAGCACGAGATGATTCACAGCTTATCCCCAGGTCGAGTTGCCGAGCGGCGACGGCGGCGCGGGACGCCGAGCGCGTCGGGATCGGTGGGTACGAAGGACAGGATTTCGGGGCCGCCGAGGCACTGCTCGATGGTTAGGCGATAGCCCGGCAGCGGCTGGCGGCGGACGATGTCGCGCAGGTCGTAGGCGAAATGCTTGAGCGGCGAGAGACTGCCGGACTTCGCGTGCAGATGCGGGAAGTCAAAGCTCCAGCCGTGTTCCTGCTTGCCGCCATGCTTGCGCACGAGGCGGTAGAGCCAGCGCTCCAGACCGCCGGTCAGCCTGAAATAGTTGCGGTCGATCGTCAGGACGAGCGCGTCATCGAGGACAGCGGCGTAGAACCAGTCCGGCACGATCAGTTCGAGCCCGAGCGGGCGGCCACGGTGATCGGCGCGTTCCTTCCACTCGTTGATCCAGGAGAAGCGGTGCATCCGCCGCTCGGTCGGCTGGCGGATCGAGGTCGCTATGGTGGTGGACTGGAGGCGGTCGAGCGCGGCCTTCAGGCGGTCGTAATCGCGCAGCGAGACACCGCGTCCAATGAAGTTCAGAATCTCGTAAGGCGTGGTCGCCATCAGGCGTGACGGGCGCAGGCCGACGTCACGGGCCTCGACGATTTGCGAGGCCGCCCAGATCAGAACATCGGCGTCCCAGATCGTCGCCATGCCGTGCTCGGGCACGGCTTCGACACGGATCTTCACCGAACCCGCCTTGAAGTCGATCGGCGCCAGGCGCTTCGACTTGGCGAGCGAGAAGAACGGATAGGCCATGAGGTCCTGCGCGTCGCGCGGCGCCAGATCGCCGGGCAGCGCCCGGAACAGATCGAGCTGCGCACGCTCGTCGTGCTGTGTGTGACGGGACGACATGGCGGGTCGTCTCAGCGCGGCTGGCGGCCGGCAAAGCGGCGATCCGACGGCTCCTGCCGCTTGGCGGGGAGCACCGTGCCGCGCGGGTCAGAGGTCGAACTGACGAGGCCGCGATCCGCCCAGGTCTGGAGATCTTCAATAGCGTAGACGACGCGGCCGCCGAGTTTCCGGTAGGCCGGGCCGGTACCATAGGTGCGATGCTTCTCAAGCGTGCGCTCGGACAGTCCGAGGAAGCGGGCAGCCTCCTGCGTGCGCAGATAGCGTGGCGGGATGCCGGCGGTCGTATCGGCCATTGTCGAGCCTCCGTGGTCTCATCAGGGGCCGCTGCCGTCAGGCGGCGGTTCGAGAGCACGGTGGCGTGAAGACGGTGGGTCGGACGATGTCGGAGATAGGAATCTAATTTCGACACGCCCCAGGCGGTCGGTTACGGCCTATGATCGGCGGGGTCTGCGCAGGAGCGAACGGTAGCCGCCGCCGACCAGTTTCAGGCCGTCGCGGGCCAGGCGGATGGTGATTTCGCGCAGCGCGTCCCCGGCCCAGGAGGCGGAGTCGATTTTGTGACCAGGGAACAGAGCCTCCCCGATCGATCGATATGTCGCCCCGGAGCGACGCCCATCGAGCGCGCGCAGCATCTGTCGCGCGCGCTCGCGCCGCTGCGGGGTCATTCGAGGGTCGTTCGGGACGCGCTTGCCCTTGATCGCGCTCCAGAACCGGGTCAGCGCGGTCTGTCGATCCGGTGTGAGGTCATCGAACATGACCATTGCTGCGAGCGGATTCTCGTCCTGCGGGTCGGCTAGCGTGACGTCATATTGCTCACCGCGAATATCGAGCCGCAGATGAGCAGGGCCATGCTGGAATATGGCACGGAGGCGCAGTTCATCGGCCGTAATGGAGAAGCCGTCAGGACGCGGACCTGCGGCGAACATGATTGCCGCCGGGTCGACTTGCGGGGTCCAGAAGATCTGCTGGGTATGGGCCGAAATGAGAGGGTCTGCGCCGAAATCGCAACCCCCATAGATTTGCAAATTTTTCGGCGGCTTCAAATGAAAGCCGTCCGGTGGACACAAGATCCTGATAGGCTTTCTGGTAGTCTGGGTTTCTGCGCAGGAACTCCCAAGCAAGATCGCCTGGGGTTAGATCATCCACATAGTCGTAGGCGGTCTCTGACCGCCAACTTTCATCCTCAGACATCCTCCAACGCCTCCGCGCAAATTTGACGCAACGCGAGTTAAGCAGGCGGCACGATCTCAAGTTGAACCGGACTTGGGAAGAACGAAGGCGGATCCACGTGATGCAGGTTCTGCATCACCTCAATGGAGGCGGGCCCCGAGAAGCTCACAGAAGCCGTTCTCGGTCATCCATTTCGCGCGAGCGAGGTGGGCGGCATGGATTTTTGCCGCGCGGTTGGGATCGGTTACGGGGTCGAGGCCGAAAACTATTCTGACGACTTCCTCCCAGGCCGCGCCATCCGCCTCGGCGTCTAGCAGCCGGAGATACAGCTTCAGATGCGCCTGATCATAGGCGGTGAGCGCCGCGCTTGCCGGCGGTTCGTCGAGATATTCCTCTTTGGTCACGATAGTCCCCACGGAGCATTCGTATCCAATTTGGAGCGATTTGTTAACCGTGATGATGTTCCACAGCGCACCGTCGCGGTTCGATGCAAAATCGGGATGGCCGTGCGGGCACGTCCCGATACGAGGTCAAGGTTGGTCCTTGTCACCAACTAGCATCACTCCCACGCTTTGGCCGGAGTTGAGCAGGACGATGCCGCTGCCTTCAAAGGCTCGCCGGACCTGATCGCGCGTTGATTCATACACCTCGAGCCCGCTGTCGGATTCGAGGCGCTTCAAAGCGGTCAGTGATACCCGGGCCTTGTCAGCGAGCGTCTCCTGTGTCCAACCCAGCAACGCGCGTGCGGCCCGTGATTGTCGGGCGGTGATCATGCATGATCACCTCCCACTCGGACCTACTCGCACGCTAGAACTACGGCTATAATAGTCGCTCTTGCCAGGGATGGCCAGCGGTTGTGGCTTTCGCAGGCCCGTTTCCCGCTTCGGATGCCGCAGGCGATTCGCTTTATCTTCACGCGTTTGGCCCCGCCCGGATCAACCGGGCGGGGCGTCGCGCTGGTCTTACTCGCCGTTGCGGCGGCCGTTCGGGCGGGACCAGATGAGGCTGTAGCCTTCGCCTTCCTCGTCGTCGAAGAGGTTGGCGTAGATCGGGGCGTTGAAGCTGGGATCGTCGAGCTTCAGGCCCAGATAGGCGCGCCCCTCGTTGGAGGTCTTGGACCAGGCGGCGCCGATCTCGGCGCGGCCGACGAAGACGCGGTGGCTGGGGGCGTTCTCGCCGGAGGCGCGGGCCTCGGGGACAATGCGGACGTTCTTGGTCTGCAGGCTGAGCGTGACGATTTCGCCGGTGAACTCGTTGTTGCCGGTCTTCTTGAAGGTGCCGATGGTCGCCATGGTAGTTCTCCTTAAACTCTGTTCCGAGCCCGCACCATTGCGGCCTCGATGGCGATCGACGGGCCGGAGGCGATTGACGGCGCACCCCGTAGGGGCCTGACAGCAAAGGAGGGGCTTTCTTGGCTCGCGAGGAATGACGGCGCAGCCGGCAGGGGAAGAAAGTTTCGACGCCGCTGTTGCGGCATAGGCGATCGAGGCGCAGCCGACCTTCGGCCAGATCAGCCCATTGAAGAGGCCGTTTTGCAGCGGTCGACCTGACAGAGACGCATCAAAGGAGAACGTGGCGACCACCCCGGACCGACATGATCGTGACACCGCCCGACACCGCGGTTCAACATGATCCGTCAGACGCTAAGTGCCGCCGTCTCCTGCCCGCCGCCCGCAAGATCACCCCCTCTCGGCACTCGCACCGTCGGGAGGATTGTCAAAGCATTGCCTCCAGCACCGTCACCGAGGGCATGGCGCGTCAGTTGGGTTAGCCGTCGATCCGATCAACGCGATTGCAAACGACCGTGACGACGAGAAGCGCGACACGTAAGGCATCAACCCACCGCCCTGCCGCCGCCGGCAACGATGTCAGGCGCGCGCGACGTTCTGCCCGGTTGGCCCGGGCGCGGCCATTGCTGTCACCCGGATCAGCGCCGTGCCGCCGACGGCGATTGCACCGATGACGGAGAAGATGATCTGCCAGGTGTCGGAGGGCATGGTGTGTTTCACGAGGCCATGCGTCGCGTGGTAACCGGCGAGCGCCGCGGGCGCGACGAAGGCGAGTGCGATCGCGAGCCGCATCCAGAGCGGGCGGACGAAGGCGAGCAGGAACTGCCCGAGGCCGAGCGTCAGTGCGGCGGCGACAAAGCCGACGAGGATCGCGCCGAGCCAGCCGGCGCCGGTCTGATAGGCCCAAGTCCCGGCGCTGACGCCGGCGAAGAACGGCAGCGCGAATACGGCCAGTGTGAACAGAAGCCAGCAGAGAACGCCGATGGCTGCGATGCTGGAGAGGATGCCGATGAAGATCATGATGGTGTTCTCCGTGAGATAAAGGTCTGACGGTCGCGCCTCCACCACCATCGCGGCGCGTCGACAGTATAGCCGAAGAGAAGGCAGGACGGGAGCGGAAATCCCGTAGGATTTTCGCTTGCGGCCGTAACGCTTGGCCCGCGATCAGCGGGCGAAAGGATCGACCTCGTGAACGATGGCGGCGAATTCGCCGTCATATTCGCCAGCGGGCATGACACCCATGGTGCCGTCGCCGGCCTGGAAGATGACGATCGAGACCATGAGGGTGGTGGCGAGGCTGAAGGCGAAAGCGTGCGCTTGCTTGAGGGTCATCTGACCGGCTCCTGTCTTGGAGGCGGGAGACCATCTCCCGCGCGACAGGCGCCCGATGTGTCCGGCCAAGGGCCGCAATCACCGCGCAGGCAAAGCCAAAGCGGCGGCATGCCCGCATAGCCGACCCTTTATGGGTTGATGGCGTCAGGCCAGCGGCTGGACCAAGGATTAGCGCGATGGAAGCGGGAGATGGTCTCCTGGAGCTGAGAGGGGCCACCTGTCATGTCGCTGTCCACGCTGACGCTTCGACGGAAGCCTGTGCTAATGATGACGATGAGTTGCGAGCAAATGTGACGGATACAACGTAAGTAGAAAACCGACCCAAGAGAGAACGATGATTTATGACCACTAGATTCTTGGCTGACACGACAGTGAACGATGTTGATTCGACCTTCATCGGTCGACGTTCCGAGATCGATTGGTTGGATGAGCGTCTTTATAGGCGTCGCCAGGGCGCGCCGATTGTAGTGGCGGGCGCTGGAGGCGTCGGAAAGACGACGTTGCTGCAGCTCTTTCTTTCGTCGCGGCGGCGCGAGGATGAAACGACCTGGCTGAATTTGGACGCCTCGGTTGATCCTATGGGAGAGGTCTCGGCGTTCGTTGAAAACCTATATGCCTCAAGAGAGGGCGGAACCATTGTTGCGATCGATGGCGCCGAACGGTTGACCGATGAGCAGATGGAGGTCGTCAGCCGGCGGGTTCTCAATCTGAAGCGGGTCCGAGGGCTTATATTTTCGACGCGACGCACGCCGATCATGCCGCGCGCGGAGATTTTGAACCTCGGGGCGATGGCGCCGGCGGAATCAGAGGAGCTTCTACAGAAGCTTTTGAAGGGCGGCTTGCCGGAAGAGATGCTGGCGCGGGCTGTGCAGATCACGGCAGGTTACCCGGCTGCAGCAAAAATGCTCGCCCAGCTGGTGCGGGAGGGTCGCCGCGACGAAGTAGCAGAGCTTCTTCGCGGGGAGATTTACGATGTAGAGAAAGCTCTCGTTTTGCCTGCCCAGGAGATCATCTCCGAGGTGCGGCCGCAAATTGTCGTCGCGAATGCGGCGTTGGTCGAACGTCTCAAGCGCCAGCCTGAGTCGATTTATCGCCTCCCGCCACGCCAGTTCGAGGAGGTCATTGCGGAACTGCTCGATGGCATGGGCTTTGAGGTTGAGCTGACCAAGCAGACGCGCGACGGCGGGAAGGACATTCTCGCGTATATGAACACGGGAATCGGCAAATTTCTGTGCCTGGTCGAAGCCAAGAAGTACCGAAAAGATCGCAAAGTTGGCGTTGAGCTCGTGCGGACGCTCTACGGGACGCTGTGTGATTATCAAGCCAACAGTGCGATGCTGGTGACGACCTCTTCGTTTTCGACTGACGCTCGCGCGTTCCAGAAGAAGCATGAGTATCAGCTTTCGCTTCAGGGCTATGGCGACGTGGTCAAGTGGATACAGGATTACAAGAGGCGGTAGGCGGCGCTCACGCGCTGCCTGATCCGAATTTCCAGACCGGAATGCCGAGCTTCTTGGCCTTGTCGGCGAGGTTGTCCTGAATGCCGGTGCCAGGGAAGACGATGACCCCGATCGGCAGGACGTCGAGCATCTGATCGTTGCGCTTGAACGGTGCGGCCTTGGCGTGTTTCGTCCAGTCAGGGGCGAAGCCAACCTGCGGCACCTTGCGGGTGTCGGCCCATTTCGCCGCGATCTTTTCGGCACCCTTCGGCGACTTGCCGTGCAGCAGCACCATGTCGGGGTGCTTGGCGTGTACTTGGTCGAGTTTGGCCCAGATCAGGTGGTGATCGTTGAAGTCGAGCCCGCCGGTGAAGGCGATCTTTGGACCTGCGGGCAGCAGCACCTGATTGTCGGCCCGTTTCTTGGCGGCGAGGAAGTCCCGGCTGTCGATCATCGCCGAAGTCAGGTTGCGATGGTTGACCATCGATCCGCTGCGCGGTCGCCAGTTCGATCCGGTGTGGCGCTCGTAGTGCTCGGCGGCCTGGTCGCGCATTAGCTCGAAGGCGTTGCGGCGTTCGATCATGGTCTGACCCTCGGCCGTCAGGCGTTCCAGTTCGACGGCCTTCACTTCGCTGCCGTCCTGTTCGCGCTGGCCGCGGCGCTGCGCCTGCTCGTTGTCATCCAGCTCGCGCTCGATCCGGTCGGTAGCGCGGTGGAAGACGTTGACGGTCGACCAGAGGAGATCGTCGAGGTCGGGTTCGAGGCGGGTGTCCTCCAGGGTTGCGATCAGGGCGTCGAAGATATCGGCGATGGCGCCAGCGACATGGTAGCCCTCCGGAAGTGGTCTGGGATCGGGCTCATCCGTGAAGGGACGGTAGCCGTAAAGCTGGAGTTCGCTGAGGACATGGTCGGTGGGTGAAGAGGCGTGGTGCGGTTCGTAGTCGTCGTGATTGCTCATCGGGATGCTCCGTCGGTTCGACCGCGACCCTCGCGGCCTTCATGGCGACGAAAGCCGGCGGGCGGTTCGGACCTGCACCCGCAGCGGAGCGGAGGGCCGGAGTGCAGCGGAGGATGACGAAGGCGGGCTATTTTGCCTCGCGATGGAAAGGCCCGAAGGGCCGCCGGAAAATAGTCCGCCGCAGGCATTGCGGGTCAGGGCCGTTTGCTGGCCGATCGCCCTCTCGAAGGCCGGGGCGCGGTTCTCTCCGACCTGGGGATCATCCGAGCGATGCCGACGACGGCGCTCCGCCGCCTGCATTCTCCTGTCGGCCTATGCCGCCAGCGCCATGAAGCGTGCGACGTCCTGTGGCGCGATCTGCACCCTTGCCGTTGCCCGGAGGCTGTCCAAACCAGCGAGACGGAGATCCTCGTTGAAGTCGCCCAGTGTTGGAGACACCGCAATCGCCTCGATCCCGGCCGCGTTCGCCCGTTCGATCAACGTCGCCATCGCATCGTCACCGGCCGGATCATTGTCGCGGGCGATGTAGAGCCGGCGCAGCGTGTCGGGGAACAGGATGGCTGGGAGATGTGCCGCCGAGAGCGCCGCCGCCATCGGCATGGTGGGCAGAGCCATCCTGAGCGACAGCATTGTCTCGATGCCTTCGCCCGCCGCCATCACTTCGCCTGCCACGCCGAAGCGAACGGCATGCCCGAGGAGGTCGCCCATCGCCCGTCTCGGCGTTTCGATCGGGGCCTTGCCCGAGCCGTCAGGTGCGAGCCAGGTGCGATGCGCGCCGGTTTGACGCCCGTCGAGATCGGTGACCGATGCGATCATCGCCGGCCAGGTCTCGGTCGGGGAATGCTCGCCGGGCCGGTAATAGCAGCGGGGATGGAAGCGCAGGCTTCCGGTTCCGTGCAAATCCGTAATGCCACGTGTGCGCAGATACGTCGTTACGAGTGTGCCGGAAATCGGCTGCGCCATGGCAAAGAGCCGTCGTGCCGCTTCCGGTGACCCTGATGGCGCCGGTGACTTGCGCTCGCAACCCTGCGGACGGTCCGGTTCGGGATGTGGCATCGACAGGAAGGTGCGCGCCTCATCGGCGACGTCCTTGAAGTCGACCAGGCCGCAGCTCTCGCGGATGACGTCGAGAAGATCGCCATGCTCGCCGGTGGCGGCGTCGGTCCATTTGCCGGCGGCGCCCTTGCCGGTGTCGCCGCCCTTCAGCCGCACGAACATCGAGCGGCCAGGCGTATTGCGCACATCGCCGACCAGCCAGTAACGGCCCTCTCGATGTCCAGCGGAGAGATAGTGGCGACAAACGGCCTCGGCCTGAGCCGCGAGCCGTCGCGCAAGATTTGTGGCAGGTTGCATCGCGGACTCCGAGACGAAAAACGGGCCCGCCGTTGCCGGCGGGCCCTCGGGGGACGTGTTGCTCCTTCGGCTATTCAGCCGCGATCACATGCATGTCGATCTCGGCCGGCTCATCTTCGATCTGCGGCTCGGTTTCCGCCATAGCCGTTTCGCCGCCGTCTTCCACCGTATCTTCGACCTCACGATCTCCGGACTGGCCAGTCTCGACGGCTGATGCGTCATCGACCGCGGTGACCAGGTGCCCAGGCGTGCGCAACGGCTCCGGCAACCAGCCGGACCCGGCGAGCAGTTCCTGCGCCTTTTCGGCCATGTCGCCTTTCTTGAGGTGTTCGATCCGATCACCGGCACGCGTGCCTTTCGCCTCGCGCACTGATGCGACGATGCGTGCCTTGGTGACACGGCCGAGGTAGGTGTCGATCGTGGGCTCCCATCCGGCTGCCACCATGTCGAGATCGACCGCTTGGGCGAGCTGGTCGGCGTGTGCGAGCGCGCGGGGCCGACGATTATAGGCCTCATAGATCGCGTTGACCGACAACGACACGCAATGCGCGAACAGAGCGTATCGGCTGTCACCGCCGAACGCCTGTAGCGCCTCCCACAGATCGCCAGGCTCCTTCGGAAGCGCCGTCACCCACGTCTGATGGCGGCCAGCGACGGCCGAGGCCAGGCTGCTGTCATTCAGACCTGGCGCCTGCGCGCCGAAACTGACGCTCTTCAGGTCGAACTCCAGGCAGGTGTCCGAGCCATAGTGATAGAAGGCCCGAAGTGTGAGCGCATGGAGCGCGGCGAGGAAGGCGACATCGGGCTGCTCGCCGAGCGCATAGCGCAGAGCCAGCGTGCGATGGGCGGTCAGTTCGGTCATCAAGCGGTCCGGGATGGGCTTCAAGCCATCGTCTTCCTCGGGGTCCGCCGTCGTCTCGATGTCCGCGGTCAGGTGATCGTCCTCATGCTCCGCGCGCGCCGCGACGGCGTTCACGCCGTCCTCGACCTCGGAATCGACTTCCGGTTCGATCGGTTGTTCGTCCTCGGGGCGGACATAGCCGCGCTCGACCCGCAGGTTGCCCGATCCGTCGATGCTGACGAAAGCGCCGGCCCGCGCGATCTCCTCGGGATCGAAGACCATCGGCCGATCGTCGAGCGCGCTGATCGCGGTTTCGATCTCACTGAGCCGTTCGTCAACCTCGTTGGGCAGATCCTCGGCGTCGGCATAATTTTCTTCCAGTCCGTCCAATTCGGCCTGAAGGGCGTCGCGGGTGGCCTGTTCCTCCTCGGTGAGAGCGGGCTGCTCGCCACGGAGGTGGCGCAGGCCGTAGGTGTGGCCGTAGGGGAAGTCCGGCGCCACATCGATCCACTTCCAGCCTTCGGCGGAGATCGCCTCGGACTGCTCACGCAGCTTCTCGGCCACCAACATGTCGAGAAGGCCTATATCCTGCAGCCAACCACCATCGTCACCCTGGAACAGGTCGTGCATGATGACGCCGCCAGCTTCGGCGTAGGCTTCCAGCCCGACGAACTGTGCACGCTTGTCGGCGGCGCGAACCGCGCCCTCGGTGAGCATCCGGCGTATGAGATGCGGTTCCTTGCTGTAGCCCTGTGCGAGGCGCTCGAAGACCTGCTCCTGCCGCTCATGATCGCCGTTGACCGTGAACGCCATAAGCTGATCGAGGGTCATGCCGTCGGCGGCATAGACGTCGAGGAGCTTGGGCGAGACCGACGCCAGACGCAGGCGCTGCTTCACGACCGAGACTGAGACGAACTGGTTGGCGGCAATCTCCTCTTCGGACATACCCTTCTCGCGGAAGGTCAGGAAGGCACGGAATTGGTCCAGCGGATGAAGCGGCGCCCGCTGGATGTTTTCGGCGAGCGAGTCCTCCTCGGGCATGCCGCCCTCGCGGATGACGCAGGGGACCGGCGCGTTCTTGGCGAGGCGTTTCTGCTTCACTAGGAGTTCGAGCGCCCGATAGCGGCGTCCGCCGGCGGGGATCTCGAACATGCCGGTCTCGTTGCCGTCCGCATCGCGCACCGGCCGAACCGTGATGCTCTGCAGCAGTGTTCGCCGGGCGATGTCCTCGGCCAGCTCTTCGATCGACACGCCGGCCTTGATCCGCCGGACGTTCGCCTGGGAGATGACGAGCTGGTTGAAGGGAATGTCGCGCGACGACGACAGGGTGATTTTCTTCGCAGCAGTAGCCATGGGAATGTACTCCGCGACGGGCGCCGAGAGACTCTCTCTCAGCCCTAAACCCGTCACGAAGCGAAGCGCCGCCCTCTTCCTCTAAAGGGGGCAGCGCCACGGAGCGGAATTGGGGACACGCGGAAGCGCAAAGCCGGAGACACGGAAAACCGCATCTCTGGCTTTGCGGAAATCAGGCCGCTCGATCGAGCAGCTTCTTGGCCTTGCCTTCCATGTCGAGGCGGGCGTCCTGATGCGGCTTGTCGCGCGCGACCGCAGTGATGCCCTGCACGAAATCGAAGATGCTCTCGGGCGGACGGCCTTCCTCTGCCAGGACCGTGTCGATGATCTTGCCGGTCTCGGCCTTGGAGAAACCGCGTCGACGCAGGAAGTCGGTGCGGTCCTCGTCGCTGCGCGCCACGATCCGCTCGCGCGCCGCCTTGATGCCGTTGACGAAAGGCAGGGGTGAGGAGTTGGCAAAGTTCGCCAGCGCTGGCGCCGCCTCATGGGCGAAACGGTTGGCGGCATATTTGCTGTGGCGGATGGTGATCTCCTCGAAATCCTCCACGCCCCAGAGATTTCGATTCTGGCAGACCGCACGGAGATAGAAGCTCGCCATGCCCAGCGTCTTGGCGCCAACTTCCGAATTCCAGCAGTAGAAGCCGCGGAAATATAAGTCGGGCGAGCCGTCTGGAAGGCGCCCGGCCTCGATCGGATTCAGGTCGTCGACCAGAAACAGGAAGACGTCACGGTCGGACGCATAAAGCGTGGTCGTATCCTCGGTGATATCGACGCGCGGATTGTAGATGCCGGTCGACCAGTCTAGCACGCCCGGCACTTTCCAGCGGGTGTCGCCTGTGCCGTTGCCGGCGATGCGTTGCACCGCCTCGACCAATTCGTGGTCGAAGATGCGGCCATAATCCGGACCGGTGACGGCGCGCAGCGCGACCCGGCCGTTGTCAGTTTCCAGCGTCTTGATCTGCTCCGCCCGATTGGACGTCAGGCCATATTGCAGGTTGATCGCGGCGAGCGGTGCGGGAAGCTGGCGCAGATAGGCTGCCGGCGCGCCGACCAGGCTGGCCAGTTGGCCGAAGCTCCAATGGGTCGGGGCAATGGGCGTGTCCGTGCCTGGCAGGATCAACGCCAGCCGTTCGGGGTCGCTGCGGTTCGCCTCGACGTGGATCAAGGCGCTTTCCACCACGCGGGTCCGGCTGCGATCGGTGCGATCACGAACGGCCCACGCCAGCTCGGACAGCGACAGGTAGCGCTCGTCTGCGGGCCGGGAAAACCATTCCGACGAGACGCGGCCGATTCGCTCGCCGCGGCCGACATCCACTTTGTAACCGCCGCTGGTGTCGCGGCGGGCCTCTAGAACTGAAAGCTGGGTCATGGGACCAATCTCCATGACGGGCGCCGGAGACCTCTTCTCCAGCCCTCAACCCGTCACGGCAAAGCCGGTCCGTCCTCTTCCTCTCAAAGGGGCGTTGCGGGGCCTCCCGCAGAAGGGGTCGACCGAGACGCAAGGCTCGGGCGCAGGGGAAGGCTTTCCCCTTTCGGTAATCAGCGAGAGTCTGCAAGATTGCTGCGGGCATTTGCGCTACAACTGTAGAAATACAGAAGTGATTTCGGGGGCGGAGATGAGTGCGCGTTGGACGATTGAAGATTCCGAGTGTTCGGGGGATGTCTAAGGATCGTGCGGATTTCGCCGATCACATGCGGCAGCGGCGATGGATGGGCACATGAGGGGCGTCAAATTCCCGATGCCATCAGCAGCGTCGCGTAAGATTTCCGGGGAAGAGGCCAGGTCGTTGATCGAAGCGCAACTGGCCGCTCATGATGACGGCGTTCTTGCCGTCCTTGCGCGATATCGGTTGGCGGATGCCTTGGCTGCCTGGCACGGGACCATTCGCGCGGTCGAGGAGTTCATCAACCTTCCCCGGTTCGGCATCGACGATCCGCGTGTGAGGGCGCGGCTTTGTTCGATCCCTCTCGACGATCGGCTGCTGTCCAATGTGGAGTCCGCCTTCAGGGCCGTTCGGGAGATATTATCCCCGCGCTTCGAAGCCGGCGTCGTCAGCCGCTACCTCCAAACGATGCTGCAGACTGCGGCCATCGCCAGCGCGTTCAAAATGCACGGACAGACATTCGGACCCGGCATTACGCTCAACAGCGTGGGCGCGGCCGTCGATTATTTCCAATCGCGCCGCCGGCACATGGTCACTTTGCTCTACACCATGCCCCTTGTCTGCAAGGGAACAGACCTTCTCGTGCCGCTCGACACGCTGAATGTCCTTCTGCCCCAGGTCGAGCATAGCTGCATCACGATTACCGGGCTCCACCTGAAGCTGGCCCAATTGGAGATTCTCGACGACTTCATCTTGGAGGTTGACGGGATCGGAGCGATGGCCAGCCACGGGTTCGACACGCTCGATGAGAATTTCCTGGAGCCGGAACGGGCGTCCATCCATGTGATGGCCGAGCTTCGCCGAGACCAGATTGTGTTGCCTCCGATGGAGGCGCTCGATCCGAAGAAGATTTTTTCAGCGGCCGAGCTGCGAAATTCGGTGAGGCTGATCGGCGCGACCTACGCGGCCTTCGGGCTGAACGATTCCGATTTCTCGACGATGGCGCTGTTGATGATCGCCTTCGCGCGACAAGCCCGCGACGACTATTTCGTCGAGATCGGGAAGGCGAAATTTCAGGCGATGCTTCGGGCGCAGTCGGTTCTCGACGCGGACGAACTTGAACGCCTGCTGGTGAACGTGCCCTCTGACTACGCCACCAACAGCAACGCCTATGAGCCGTTTATCGACGCGGGCGATATGGTGATCTCGAACGTCAACCTGCTGTCGCGCTTCCTGTATGCCTTCAAGAACGTCCACCTGGGCAGCCGCCGCCGCTTCCAAATCCATGCCGGCTTCATCTTCGAGGACATGGTGAAGCGCGACCTGTCGGCCATGGGTTTTCAGGTGACTGACGTGAAGCGCATCAACCGCAAGGAGTTCGACGTCGTCACTATCCACGGCGGCGTGATCTATAATTTCCAATGCAAGAACAACTGGATTGACCTGGCGAAGGTCGAGTCAAACCGGGCCCTGTTCGTCCGCTACAATCGGTCTCTGACCAACTACTATCGGCGCGCACTTCAAAAAGAGCGCAAGCGTGAAGGTTTGCTCAAGGACAAACTGGGTCTCGATAAGGTGGAGCATTACCTGATCAGCCGCTTTCCGGTGATCGGGTCCGACGCCCGGGTCATCAACTACAATCAGATTGACCGATTGAATGCGGTCGTTGGGGGCGCCGCTTGAAGTCCGATCCAGCCAAGGTCATTCATCTCCTGTCGGAATTCACCGGGCCGGATCTCACCCATACGCTCGGGCGGATCGAGGGGGCCGTGCGGGGGATATCGGCCGACGACTGCGACGCCTTCCTTGAAGGGGCCGGCGCTGGTCGCGAAGTGCTTGCCGCGGCCGCCGAGATGAAGCGCCTGGCAGGTCAGATCAATGTGACGATCCACGCTCTGGGCATCCTACTGTGCTTGCCGCACATTCTGGAGCCAGGCGAGAAAGTCGAATATGTCTCGCTCGGCGCGGGCAACACAGGTCGGGAATTCGATCTGGAGACAAACCTGCGGGTGGCGGAGTTCAAGTTCATCCGCTGGCGCGGCGGCGCGGAATCGATCCGACAAAACTCCGTCTTCAAGGACTATGTCCTGCTGGCGGAGCATCCAACGCCCAAGCGGAAATACCTGTACTTGCTAGGCACCGAGCATGCTCTGAAATTCCTCCACGGCGGTCGGGCGCTATCCAGCGTGCTAAGCCGGAACGACAAACTGCAGAAGATGTTCTCCGAGCGTTTCGACGGCCAATTTCGGAAGGTTCGCGAGTATTATGCTGTTCATGGGGATGCGGTGCAGATCGAGGATGTCTCGGCATGGCTTTCGGAACTGGCGGAGGTGCTGATCACCGAGCCCATCCCTGACGATCTCATCGAGTAACTGCCGCCACGTCCAAGCTCGATGAAATGCGCTCGAAGCGCACATCGCGGTCAATTCATCTTCTCTACGCGCCTCGAAAGTCTTTAAGGCGCTGAATGCATGGAATTTTGATAGTCGATACTGTAGTAGCAGAACGGACATCAATGACGTTTTGCGTGTATTGCATTTTATTGAAGACGGGAGGGGAAGTAAGTGGCGAAGACGATAGACGAGGCGCACCGGAAGACGTCGAAGAAACCATACAACGAGCGATCGGATCTCGAGAAACTTCAATCGCAATGGAACAAACTATCTGGGCTTCATCTGAGGGATGAACCGTCCGCTGCGATCGTGCGCTGCGCTACCGCTGCTGAAATCGCCGCGAACTACTCCATCAGAACGGAATGGGCTCGTCAGACCGAGTTCGACGCGGCGATCGTCGACCAATTTTTGCGATGGGCCAACGGTCTCCAGCTCAAAGTCTCGCGCTTGTTTGTGCCAATTTACTTCGCTCGTCCCGAGAAGAGTAAAACAGGGAAGGCGCTCATCAAATCTGCTGATCGGATCAATTCCGTGCGGAACGCTGTCGTACACCAGGGGGCGTTCAGTAATGCAGAAGAGGCCGAGGCGGCGATTTCTGAAGCGAAGACGTTCATCAACCTGATCGTGGGCCTTTCCATTCCTGGCTTCGATATCGCGGCCAAGGCGACTAGCAAGTAGCGCACGGGCTTTGGGGGACGGATGAGCGCTTTGATCTCAATGGTAGAGTTGTGGGACGTCGACGTCACCGTTGGCCTGACCACCCATACAAAGCATCGGCACGTTCCCAGCCCGGTAACACCGCTCTTCCAGGCGCCCGGAGCCGCGCCGACTCTGACCTTCGGACCGATCGCGCTGGCCGCAGCCGTCGCCAGAACGGCGACGACGCGCCCAGCGCGACCGCGACTGCTCGCTGGTCTCCAGAAAAGCGCGCTCGCCCATTTAGAATGCCTGATCTCGAACGGGTCGTCGTTCGAGCTGACACCGGACTTTGCGGACTTGGCCGACACCGAGAGAACGCTGTTCACTGCGCGCTGTGGAGCCGGGATAACGGATCTCTATATGAACGCCTTGGGGTATGTCTGGCGCGCCAACGCAGCTTGCCTGTCAAAGGCGCTCAACCCGCATGCGGATTTTCTTTATGATGGCGGCAATGTCGATGGGCACGGCGTGGTTTTGGCCGAGGCGCACGGTTCGTTCGCCGCGAACGCGACCGCAAAGACCATCGCTTCTCAGGCGAAGCGAAAATATGCTCGACAGGTGAAGCCCTACGTCAACACGGGGTCGCCGTTTGGCCATGTCGTCCACGGCTACTCCGTCGCCTTTGGCTCGAAGCCGGGAACGACTGGCGCATTCCTGAGTGTGGCCGAGACACGGATTTCGAAGCCCAAGAAAAAGTCTCCGCCGGCGCCCCCTGGCCAATCGCCCGTCAGCAGCGGGGTTTCTACGCCGATCGCGCTGGCGACGCACCGCTCGAACTTCTTTCTCATGGGTGCGAGCCAGGTCGTCGATTGGATTGACTGGATCGGCGCGCCAGGTGAGTTGCCGGTGGATTCTGGACCAGTGGCTTTTGTTCGGTTGCCCTATGCCGGGCGTTGGTATCTCGGAAGCGCCTTTTCGATCTGGCCGGCTTTACTCCCCCACTGGTTGCACGACGGACTCTGGGACGATCCGATGTGGCGGCACCACGCTGTTCGCGAGGTGATCGCCCGGGGTTTCCCGGGTGAGTCGGTTGGCTGGTTCGTCATGGAGGAGACGGCCTGTACGGCGTTCCTCAACGGTCTCACTGGTATGATCCGGAGCGGCGGCGACGGTCGTCCAGAGCGGCTCGACCTGCCCACCTTCGGCCCCGTCGGTTTCGGTGTTGGCGAGGGTGGCCGCGGCCGGCGCGTCGATGGCTCCGAGTATAATTACGCGCTGTTTCGCGACGGCCTTGCGTTGCTGGGCGACCCTTTCCGTTCACGCAAACTCGAGATGAGACGGTGGTCGCCCAAACAGGGATTCGAGGGCTAGCCGCATTGCACACGATTCGATGGTCGCTACACGATAAGGCAGCGCGAAAGGGAAAAACGGGGGGAGCAGGATTAATCGAGGGTCGGAATGGCGCCGCTGGGAGCCACACATCCATGCGCCCGGCACAGTGATGAATAGTCAGTTCACCGGCCCAACGGCATGGGAAGATTACCTATCTGCGCTTGAGGTTGCCGCTCCCGTCATCGAGGCGATCGCCGTTACCGATTACTCGGCCATAGTGTAAGGCTTTCCCCATGATGTCGGATGATAGGCTAGGACTGTATCGGCGGATGTTGTCACTGTTCGGCAAGGTTCGAATGGGCTTGGCCGATATTGAACTCAACCGAAAGAGATGCGGGTATTGATTTCGGCATAGGCTGGCGGCGTTTGGCCGTCGCCACGCTGTTCCCGCAGTTTTCCGACACCGTCCGCGATCGCTTCGACGTCAACCTCGAACAGATGCGGCATGACATCTACGAGTTTGGGCAACTCGAAAATGCGACGCTCCTCAAGGTAACGCAGCGCAAGTTCCCGTGCTGGTCCACTGGCCCAAACGACCGTTGCGGCGGACTGGCTGAAATGGAACTCGCGCGCAATGCCGTTGATCCAGAGCCACGGATCTAGCCGTTCGACCGTCCCCTCGGCGATCCGCCACATCGGAAGATAGTCGCGGGCGAAAATCACCTCGGAACCGTCTTGCAGGGTCCAGTAGCCATACGGCAGCCAGAGCCGAGATGGCACGAAATCAGCGAGCGGAATCCGGGGCACCGCCACCTCGAAATCGGCGCGCACGCCCATGCCAGTGTCGAACAACAGATAGGTTGGCCGGCCGGCCTGACGAAGATAGGCCGGCTCGTTTGCCCCATAGGCTTTGTCCCTGACAATCGTTCCCGGCTTGCCACGGCCAGGCGGACCAAACACGCGCTGGCGCCAGATCGCTGAACGAAGGCTCAAGTGATTGTCGATAGACCAGTGCTGGAGCAGCCGCGCCTTGGAAATCGCATACTGAACATCGGGGTCGGGGAGTCCCAAAGCGTCAGCCAGACCGAGGACGACGCGCAATGCGTCGTCGGCTTCAAAGGGTGCAGTTGATGTGTTTGAACGGGGACTGCTCGAAAGCTCGTGCCAATCGCGATAGCCGAGTACGTGCGCAAGCGCTTCATGGGCTGCTGAGAGCTGCAGGTCAGGCGACATGCGGACAAGGTTTTTCGCGGCCTGTTTTGGCCGCGCGAGGTCGGGAAATTGGATTCGCATAGAACCACTCCAGCGGTGCTTATGAGAAGGCGTGTCCACTAGGCCCGCGCACCTGGAAGAGGTTCGGAGAGGGTGATTGAAACTTCCTGCCCTGGGGCTTCGCCATTGTGGACGGCATGGCCGGATCAGCCAGCTACCAAGCTAAGCGATTCGGACAGGAGAGCAAGCTGAAAGGTTTTGATGCTACTGGTATTGTGAGCGCCCGAAGGGAATGCGCTGGGGAGGTATGATGGAAACGGTCGACTGCCAGACGCTAGAGGAGTTACAGAAATTCTTCGATGCTTTAGCTCCCGGTGTCTTGTTTCGTGGTCAAACCAGGGAATATCTTCGCGCCGATGGCGGTCCCGATATTCGCACGAGCTTTGATCGGCACGGCTGTATTCCCTCGCGTATGCTGAAATGGTGGCACTATTCACGCGCCATCCTGTCCACCTACGTCAAAGGGTTCGACGGCCTCACCGATCTGGCGACGGATCAGGCCATCTTGCAGCACTATGGTTGGCGATCTTTCTTTCTGGATGCGACGGCGGACCCGGCCGTGGCCTGTTGGTTTGCCGCCAACAGCTACCGAAGCGAGCCTTGCGGTGAAATGATCGAGGATTGCTTCGAAGACCCGCTTTTCGTGGCTCGGCAACGAGCCTGGTATGAACCGGCAGACGATCGCAGCTGTATCTATGTGCTCAGTCGCAAGGCGTTGCGCGCGCGCGACCTTCAAACGGTCGATCTGGCTGAGATTACGACCGCCTCCGGGCGTCATCGCTGCTTGGCGCAGTCCGCGTTCATGGTGGGGCCTTTGAACGGACCCTTGCCCGATGATTGCATCGTGACTCGGGTTTTCGCCCCGTCGTCAGTCTTCCGGGACTATGCTGCACAATCGCCTGAACTGACATGCGAGGCGCTATTTCCTGGCCCGACCGTGGACCCGGTCATGGCGGCGCTGCTGTCGATCCCTTGGGTAAAGCGGGAGGTCGATAGCGATGGAATTGGCATCGACTTCTTTGACCGCGGCCTTCCGCTCCCCGAATATGAGATGAAGGACATTCGCCGCACGGGGCAGACGACAGCCTATTATCGGCGGTTCTGGTTGGCCGATGCGGCGAAGCCCGAGACGCTATTGGCCGAGACGACTTTCTACCTGACGGAAGAAACGCTCTTCCATGGCACGGCGTCGGGCGACCTGATCTTCCCGAATCTGACCCGTGTCCTGCGCGAGCGCACAAGCGTCGCGTTGGAAATCGACGGATTAGTCCGGCATCCTTACGCCGCCAACTCAGGCCAGTATGGCAAAGGCGTCTATCTGGAGGCGCATGAGGACGGAACGATGTTTCTCACGGAACTGGCGGTCGATCACTTCGGCGCCCGTCCCGGTGGGTTTGGCATCACCCGAGGCTGCTATTTTCGGGTTGATGACGAGTTCCGTTGGCATCGCATCGATCATCCGGAGCAATGCGACTGCGGCAGGGAAGCGCACCACGCCCACCACCTGGTCGTCGCCGAGCATTTCGAATATGCTCTGAAAGAGCAGGAATTCACTCAAATCCGTGAGCAGGTTTTTGCCGCTGTCGGCGTCAATGCCACGTCGGACCCAATGGCGTTGGAATGGATGGATTGAGGCGCGGGGAAACTACCGGACTAGGCCATGTGGAAGGCTCGAACGGCGAGGGCTTGTCTTAGGGCCGACCGACGGCGTGTACTTCCGCGGTTGGCTGGCCGTCGGAACAAGCAGCCGACGATCATCCTCCACCGATCTAGGAATCATTTATCGACGTCGTCGAATACCGAACGCTTCTTAGTGGTGGCGGCGGAAGGAGGTGGCGTCTCTTCCTTCTTCTGCGTTACGATATGCGTCCAGTCCGTCTCATCTTTAGATTGTTCATCACGTTCCCGCTTGCGTTCTTCGAGTGCCTCAACCGAACGCTTCACCTGGTCGCGCGCGTCGTCGATGACGGCCGTAGCGTCGGCGTCGATACCGATCGCCTCGACGCGATCAAGCACATCGAGAAGCTTTTTGAAATGACTGTCAGGCTCTTCGTCCAGATCAGCGTCCGCGGTGATCTCGTCGATGCGATCTTCTAGCGACGGCAAAATCGTTGCTCGCAAAGCCAGCCCGAGGCCTACGAGACGCAGCGGCGGGATGAGCGCCAGTATTTCTTCTTCGTCAAAGAAGGAGACATCAAGGTCTGTGAGCGCAGCAAATTCGAGTTTTTCGGCCACCTCCGAACGCAGATCGTCGGGCAAGATACCGAGATGATGGGCTCGAGCGTAAGCGGCAATTCTGGGATCGTTGCCGGCCAGGTCGGATTGCCAGCAGGAGCGCTGAAGCAAATTCGGAGACTGCTGAATCGCCTTTGCGAAAACAGCCTCGCTGGCGCGGTAGGACAGGAAGTGGAACAGCATCCAGTTGCGATGCAATTCGTCGGGGGTGCGGCCGAGCCTTGCGACTAAAGCGTCGTCGAGAGTGGTCGGGATGATAAGCGCATCTCGAATAACGGGCGAGCCCTCGCAACTGAAGCTGCTGAGGATGGTATCGATTGTCGCTCCTCGAATGAGCGCCGCCATCATGTGCGGCTTCTGGCGCAAAATCTCGGTCAGGGCGTCGGAAATCGTAGGGTGTGCAAAGGTCCATCTCGTGCCGGAGAGTTTCAGGAAGGAGCCTTTCAGCTCTGCGAAACAATCCTGAATCTTGGTGAGAGTGTAGCCCGTCAGTTCTGCGACCGCTTGTGCGGCTGAAGCGTCATGGTCGCTGGAATCGAAACCGGTCTGATGCACATAAACGAGGATGAGCGCGGCTTGCAGCTGATCGTCCAAGGCGTTGACGGTGTCGATCAGATGTTCTGTCGGCTCCTCCATAAAGCGAACGAGCGAACTCTCGCGCGGCGCCAGGCCCTTGGTAAAGTTCGGGTCGCCGAGACGCTCGGCGATGCCGGGGAGGAAGTCGCGAACGGCAGCGACCGCGGCGAGGTGGGGCTTGACGGTTGAACGCCAGCTTTGGCTCTGTTCGCCAAAATTCAAATGATTGTAGAGTATCTGCGCCTTCTCCTCAAAGGTCAGTTCGCCGACATCGACCACAGCGCCGCCATCAGCGAACTGCGCAAGGTTGCGCTGCCCGAGCCGGCGTCGCGCCGCCTCGTAGATGTGCTTGCGGGAGGTCAGGAGAAAACGGTTACCGTGCTTAATCGCCGCCCTCAGCTTCGAGAAGGCCGACGTCCAGTCCTGCACGTAATCGTCGCGCAGCACATTCGAGCCAAAGGCGTCGTCGATCCAGAAAAAGCGGCCCGGGTCGTTTGGATTCCAGCCCGCCTCGAAATCGCGAGGGCTGGTCAAAGCGAGGACGGTGTTGTCGGGGTTTTCCGAAGCGATTGTCGAGATGATGGCACCAATCGCAGACTTACCGCTGGACGGGTTGCCGAGCAGCAGCACCACGCCATGGTTGGAAATCGCGTTGATCGCGTCGCGATGGGCCTTGGTAGGAACATAGGTGCGAAGCTTCGGAATCCAGCTGTCGAGCAGCGCACGGCTCTGTTCGCTGAGCCTTTCGTCGACGATCGATGTTAGATCCCCCAGGCCGTAGACCTGCGGGACAAGCGCGCGCAGGCGCGCACTACTCCTGATGACCCGAACGATGTACTGGCGGCCGAGAATGTGCGGCTTGCGCACGCCGAGCGCGCGAAGCCTGACGCGCATGGCGGCTGCGACGGGTGCATCCACGCTCATATTGGTCATGAAGGCATAGGTGTCTGCCTGGCCGGCCTTCACCAGCTCTTCGACGTTATCGATCTCGGCGGTGAGATCGCTCGCCTTCAGGGCCTTTGAGGCCTCCGACGTATGCTTGCACTGGATCGTACCGATCGGCGGCGCGTCGCTTCCCGAGGGGATGAGAAAAACCGCGTCCTGCCCACCGTCCTGGGCTTCGCGGAAGATTTCCACGGGCTGGCCGAGCACGACCTCGCATACCTGCGAGCAGAGATCCTGAAACGCGCGCCAACCGATGGTATGGAGCGCTAGGTCGCTCCAAGGACCGTGCGCTTGACGCTCGTGCTGCGCCGGAAGTTCGATTTGCGCGCTCTCGGCCGTCATGCAGTGGCGACGCCACGTAGAACGCCGACCGGCATAGGATGAACTTCCTGCTCAATGACCACGCTTGTGGCGCCGAGCGGTCCAAGGTCGATGTCAAGACGCCGGCCTCCCTCCGTCGCGGTGCTTACCAAGCGCCGGCACAGCAGATCGGCCAGCGCGGGGTCTTCGACGGCGCAAATGATCTGGCGCCCGTCCAAGCGCAGAGCGGCTAGCACTTCGACTAGGTGAAGGGCTCTGAAATCGTCGATGTGCTGAACGGGGTCATCGAGCAGAAGGGACCTGAGTGGTGTCCACGCCCGAGCAAGGTGGACCGAGAGAAGGAAGGCGAGACCTGCTGCGCGACGCTGGCCGCTACTGAAGACAAATTGCGGGTTTAGGCCGTCCCCGACCTTGAGGCTGAGGAAACGCCGCACGTCGCCACGAATGCTATAATCGATTGTCCGCCAGTCGGCATGCGGTCGCAGGCGCTGATACAGTTCGTTGAGGAGTGGACTGATCTGAGCGAGACGCTCATCAATAATTTCGGCGCTCACACGCCTGACCGAGCGTTCGATTTCACGGGCAGCTGTGACGGCGTTTTGCGATTGACTGACCGCGTTGGCAAGCTTTTCGATATCGGCCCGCAGCGCCGTGATGTTGCTTTCAATCGACGACATCCGCGACACAGCTTGCGAAGCCTCCAGCACGAGGAGCGCACGCTCAAGATCTATCAAACGGTCCCGTTCGACAGAGATCGCCTGCTCCAGGCCATCAGGGTCTTGAATGAAGCGGTGATCGAGACCCCACTGCGTGTAGAAATCGACATGCTCGGCTTCCTCCTCGCGCAACCGGCGCAACTCGTCTGCGTGAGCTTCGATTGCAGCGGCCGCCGCCTTGAGGGCGAGGTTCGGTTGTCGGGCGTTCTCTTTGGCAGCCGCGAGAGCATCGCGGGCTCCCTGAACACCCGACGCAAGCGAAGTAATCCGATACCGGGCCGCGGCTAGGCCTGCTGCGAATTCATCCGACGTCCGATGGGCAGCACAAAGTGGGCAATGATCGTCGTGCAATCCGAGGCGCTCACCGTGCTCCACGAGAATGCTCAGAGAGGCCGCGATCGCGTCAACCTCTTCCTCACGGCCGAGGCGCTCTTCGGCATCCGAAATGGTTTTCTGGGCGGCCGCGTGTTCGCGCTGGGCGGTCTCATGCGCAGCCGATGCAGCCTCGCGTTCAGCAAGCGCCTCCGGAGCGTTGAAGGCCGCCTGGGTCGCTGCGACTTCACGACCGAGTTGAAGCGCTTCCCCCATCCGTGCCAGCCGGGCGCGCGCGTTGGCCAACGCATTTCGGCCTGCGGATAGCCGAGCAGTCAGCTCGGGGGGCGCATCTGGCGCCGCTGCAGCGATCACATTAAGTGCGGCGGAGACGTCGCCGGATCGGCTCAGGGCTGCTTGCGTCTCGGACTGCTGCGTAAGCCTGTCCGCCAGCCGGGTGCGAGCAGCATCATAGGCGGCTTCATCCTTCGAGTGGGCAGCTTCGGCGGCGGCCACGACTTCCTTCGCTCTACTGCCCGCTTCTGAGCCTTCCACTGCGCCGAGTGCCGATCGGACGAGATCGAACCTTTCCGTTTCGGTTAGGTCCAAGCTGAGCGCCGCGATCCATTCGTCGCGGATGATCGACGTCCGGGTGAGCTGACGAAGCGCGTCGTCCGGCGCCGGTCCGCGGCAAAGCGCGGCTTGGATCTCCTCTGGCGAACGATCGGAGCCGGACTCCCGAGTGCGCGTGATGGTGAATGGCTTTCCGTCATCGTCGATAAACGAGGCAGTCACGTAGTGGGCTTTGGGCACGCCTTCGCCCCGCCACCAGAGATAATCGCTAAGGCTCTCCTTCGCGGCTTTTTCGACGGCGTATTTGTCGATGGAGCCGATAATCGCGAACTCGACAGCATCGCATAGGGTGCTCTTGCCCACGCCGTTGCGTCCGGTGATGACGGTGAAGCCACGACCGAAGTTAATTCGGACGAGATCCCTGAACCCGCGAAAGCCACATATTTCGATGAAATCGAGCCTCATGAGGTCGCTCCCAATATTCGAGCGACCTCTGCGGGCGACGTATCATTGAGGAAAGCAGTGACGGCGTCCGGCGGAATATCTTTGAGCCGGGTGCGAAGTCTGGTCTCGAAGTTAGACGCGCCGAGCAGAGGTTTCGAGCGGATCGAGAGCAACGGCAGCAAAGCCTTTTCGACATCTTCCGTTGTCGTGACCGAGGCTCTTGCGATCTTTCGCGTTAGAGAGAAATCCTCTTCGATCCGCTCGATATCCCGTCCGCGGCGCGGATCCTGATCGGGAGTCAGCAAGACCGAATAAACGTTCCAGGCCTTCGCTCCGGCGCCGCGCAACGATGCGGCATGACGAGCGAGCGCAACCTGTTGATTTGCTTTCCAATCACCGAGGAGGGCGTCCGCCGTGTCGAAGACATGGACGAACCCTATCAGCGCCGCGTTCTCGAAGCAGGTTACGGGGCCGGCGGAGCCAGCCCATGTCCAGGTCTCGTACTGGGCGTCGCGAAGGACGATTTCGACTTGTGTGAAGATGTCCATCAGATGCCCAACGCCGCTCTTGCCCCAGGTAGATCGAACCATTCGCCCGCCGCGTCAGGACGAATGACGTCGCCTGCGCGCCCGCTGCGAACCACGTTGCCCGGCACCCCCAAGTCGGTCGCGCCGACGGCGACAACAATGTCCGACTGCATCGCAGCGGGTGGTTCAACAAACTTTCCACGCATCGTCCCGAGGACGGACTGGGCCCCGTTGATGACGCGAATGCTTCGACCGTTTAGCTCATAACCATCAGCGCGTTGTACGGCTCCAGCCTGGCGTAGCAGCAGGTGGAAAAAGCCCAGCGCTTCCGGACTGCCGGGGCGCAGCAGCTTCGCCGGCTCCGCCGCCGGAATGCCTTCCGCATCGCGCCTCAGGCCATACAGCGCCTCGCTGTCGAAATTTCCGATTTCGAGCCATGCCGGATCGCAGGCGACCCCGGTCGCTCGCTCGAAGGCCGCCCGTCCAGCATCCAGAACTTGACGCAAATAGTTTGATGAGAATGCGCGGCGAAGCTCGTCCAAAGCCATGGCCCCCGACTCCTGAACATGCTCGAAGGTCACGTTTTGCGCGTGCGCTATCTGCCATAGCTGCGGCGCCTTCTGCTCAAGTGCATTTGTCGGCGAGAGATCGATTACCGTTACAGAGAGAGGCTGCACGTCTATCAGGGCTTCGCCGATTACGGCGTTAAGATATTCCCAGTCCGACCAGAACCCGACGACGAGAAGATCCTTGTGCCGAAGGTTCGCTGCCATCCACACCTTGCTTCGGGCGATGCGGGCGGAGATGGTCGGATCGTCGAGTTGCGACGGCGCCCAGACGGTGGACGGTCTATCGCGGTGGGAGCAGCCGTGGAATTTCAGCAACGGTGCCTGACGAATGGCGTCGCCGATGGCCTCGTCGCCGTCGAGCGAGCCGCGGAAGTCAGCGCCATAGTCCCATGCGCGACGTTCGATGAGAGTGTCGTAGTTGCTAGATATCCCCGCAACGGCGGCACGGGTGATAAGGAAGTCGGCAATTGCGGCGTGCCCTGTGTTTGAAGGGCGCACGAAAGCGCGCCAAGGCACCAGATGTTCGATGAAGACCGACTGCAAGGTGCTGAGGCCGGCAAAGTGCTCAGCGAGCGCCTCAAGATTATCCCGAAGCACAGGGTCGCAGTTCGGATCCGATTCGAGACGGTATTTGTCGAAACAGCGCTCGGCGACCGTGCGTGCAGATGGCAGGCTGCTCGGCGGCGCCATTGATAGCCCAGCACCGCAGACAACCAGCAGGCGGCCCGCGTTCATGGAAGCCAGAAGCCGAGCAATCGTCTGAGGGCTCAAGCGGTCCTCCGTCGAGGCCCAGCCCTCCGACTTGACGCTTTCGTGGCCGGCTGAGTGAGGTCGCCAAGATGTTCGATCCTTACCGGCGGCCGGGCCGGCAGCTTCACCGTTAGTTCGAGCTTCCCGCCAATCGCCTCGACGTAGCTACGCAGCGTCGAGAGATACATATCCGCCTGGTTCTCGATCTTGGAAACGGACGGTTGCTTGATGTTCAGGGCTGTCGCGACATCTTCCTGGGCCTTGCCGGCGATCTGCCGCAACTCGCGGAGTCCTTCGACCTCCTGCCGAAGCTCGTCATAGCGCGCTTCAATCTGCTCCTGCTGGTGGCGGGGCAGGGAAGCTATGACCTCGTCGAGGCTCCGTCCCATAGGATCATCCCTTCTTCGCAGATTTCACGTTTTCCAGATGGTCGGAAAACCGCTTATCCGCCTTTGCGATAAGCTGCTTGTAAAAGCGCTTCTGACTTCCGCCCGACTTGTCACCCGCTACAAGCAGGATTGCGTTTCGCTCTGGGTCGAAGGCAAACGCGGTTCGCCACTCGCCATCGGCCGCTGAAAAGCGCATTTCCTTCATGTTGGCATGCTTCGAGCCCTTCAGCGTATCGACGTAAGGTCGACCAAGTTGCGGCCCGAATTCGGCCAGCAGCTTTGCGAGTGCGAGCATTTCCATCTGCACCTCGTTCGCGAAGGCCTGAAACTCCGCCTCGAAGGCATCATGCAGTCTGACGTCCCAATCCATATAGCTTCCAGGCTATGTTAAGTCAATAGTTGAGACCGGCATCAGTTGCCGCCCTCCGGCGCTCCGGCTTGGCGCAGCATGTCACCAATGGGCTGAGAGCCGACACGGCAGCGGGCAATGACCCGATCGAATGAGATCACGCGCCTGCTGCGGCCGCGCTCCGTCGTGCATGTCACCTCACGGTGAAGAGCAATGCGTTCGAGCGCGACCTTTCCTTGAGCCCCGCCGTCTTCGTGGAGCTCGGGGGCGTTGAAGTCGGCAAGCCTGACCTCGATCCACGCGTTGTGGTCGGCCGTCTTGCCTACGCATAGGCTGTCGCCATCGCCGACATAGCGAACCGTGCCAGAGAACTGCACGCCAGCTTGGGCTGGCAGAGGTGCGTTGCACGGGTCCGCATAGGCGGGCGCGACCGAGCAGAGGAAAACAAGCATGCCGGCAAGAAGGAGAGGCCGGTGGCTCATGCCGCCGCCTTCATGCGCTTCTTCGCAAGCATGACGCGGACGAATTTGTCCCATTTTGCCATGCCGGCACGTTTCTCCACCATGTAGTTCCAGCGGTCGTAGTGCTTTGAGCTGACGTCCTGCAAGGCGTGGTTCTGCAGGCGGTCGCGGATATCCTTGGGCACGCCTGCCTTTCCGGCGAGTGTCTTGAAGGTTCGACGCAGATCGCGGTTCGTCACGTAGGGAATCACGCCACGATCCCGCTGGCGCCACATGAACGAATAGAGCGTGCCATGGCTGACGGGCTTGGAGGGATCCTTGGCCGACGGGAAGAACCAGCCGTACTCGTTGACGTTGATTGATGAGATCAGTTCTGCGGCCAGATCCGGCACCGGAACGGCATGGGGCTGGTCGTTCTTGGTCTTAGACCAGTCGATAATCTTCTCCTTAGCGTCCCACTGATCGATGTGAAGGTTCGCGATCTCCTCGACCCGCTGACCGGTCAGCATGAGGATACGGACCGCGCGGGTGTAGGGAGGATGGACAGGCGTATCGGGGCACTCCAACCACCGATAGAGTTGGACCCACTCGTCCTCATCGAGCCAGCGCGTGCCCTGGACCTTGGGCTCGGTCGGGATGCCTGCTGCTGGATTGAACGGGATGCGGAAGCGCCGAGCGGATTGCTGGCGATAATCGTTGTCGGACTTCATGCCCCAGCTAAACGCGGCGTGGATATAGGATCGTACGTGATCGGCCATCGACTTGGCGCCGCGGTCATAGATCGGGCGGATCAGTTCGATGATTTCCTCGGACTCGATCTCGCGGGCGAGACGATTGCGCCCGAGCGTATCGGCAATCTTGTTCAGACCCTTTTCGGTTTCCTTCCAGGAGGGTTTGTTCGCGGCCTTCAGCGACGTGACATAACCCTCGAAAAGATCGGCGACGGTGCCGGGGCGCGTGTCGGTGGCGATCTTGATGCTTCGACCCTTCTGGATCACATCTGCATAGTCGCGTTTGAAAATCTCACGGGCCTGGCCGAGCGTCATTGACGGGTAGGCGCCGAGCTTCTTCTTGGTTCGCTTCCCGTCGCGCCACTGCTGGGCCATCCAGTCCGCTGTCACGCGCTTGGGCATAGGCTTCAGGACGAGGACGAGACGGCCTGTGCCGCGCCCTTCGCCGTCGGCGAGGTTTTCTTGCTTCTGACTCATCTCGACCCGCTTCAGCGCATGTCGGATGGCGGTGTCGGTCAGGCTTGGCATTGCACTTCCTCCTCTTCCGCAACTGGGATCGGTCGAGGAGAAACGGGGATCGTTTGCTGGGAGCGGAAAGCCGAATTCTACCCCTTCAACCGCCCCCAATTTGCCATAACCGCCCCCTCTACGCAACCTACAAAAATCGGCTAAACCACTGGTGTTTCAGCGGTATTGAGCGTGATCCAGCGGGATCGAAAAGGGGGTAGTGGGGTGGTTGTGCACCAGGATCACCGCCGACGCCTGCAATTCCATTGCCCGCTTGACGATCTCGCGCGGGTAGGCCGGCGCCTGGTTGACCGTGCCTTCGCCGAACTTCTCGTCGCGCACCAGGCGGTTCCGGTTGTCGAGGAAGAGCACGCGGAACTCCTCGGTCAATTCATGCGCGAGGCGGGCGTGCAGATAGTCGGTCACCGCCTCGAAGCTGGAGAGCAGGGGCTTGTCCAGCGCCTTCCTTTGCAACTGGCGGACGGACAATGCCTCCACGAACTTCAACGCGGCGGCGACGCTTTCGCCGACGCCCTTCACCCGCCTCAGCTCGCCGGGCGAAGCCGCCATCACCGCCGGCAGGTCGCCGAACTGGGCCAGAAGTTCCTTCGCCAGCGGCTTAACGTCCTGGCGGGGAATGGCGAGCGCCAGCAGATATTCCAGCAGCTCATAATCGTGGAAACCGTCCGCGCCGCCTTCCAGCAGGCGCTGGCGCATGCGATCGCGATGCCCGTTCTTGCGGGCTGGGTCGGGCTCGGCGCCATCGAACAGCCCCGGCGTCTCGCGCAACTGCCGGGGCGGCATCGTCAGCCGGCGTAGGGCGGGCGGTGAAGGCCGCCGGGCGAGAGGGTGAAGATCTCGCAGCCGTCTTCGGTGATTCCGATCGAATGTTCGAACTGGGCGGACAGCGAACGGTCGCGAGTCACGGCCGTCCAGCCGTCGTCCAGGATCTTGGCGTCCGCCCGGCCCAGGTTCAGCATCGGCTCGATGGTGAAGAACATGCCGGGGCGAAGCTCGGGCCCGTCGCCGGCGCGGCCGGCGTGGACGATGTTCGGCGCCATGTGGAAGCGCCGGCCAAGCCCATGGCCGCAGAAGTCGCGCACGACCGACAGGCGGTGCTTTTCCGCATGGCGCTGGATGGCGGCGCCGATGTCGCCGACGCTGTTGCCGGGCTTCGCCTGCTCGATTCCGATCATCAGCGCTTCATAGGTCAGGTCGACTAGGCGCCGGGCCTTCAGCGGCACATCGCCCACCAGATACATGCGGCTGGTGTCGCCATGCCAGCCGTCCAGCACCACCGTCACGTCGATGTTCAGGATGTCGCCGTTCTGCAACGGCTTGGGTCCGGGAATGCCGTGGCAGATCACATGGTTGATGCTGGTGCACAGCGCATGCGAATAGCCGCGGTAGAAGATGGTGGCGGAAACGCCGCCCTTCGAGACGACATACTCATAGGCGAGCCGGTCCAGCTCGATGGTCGGCACGCCGGGGCGGACGTGCGGCGCCAGCATGTCCAGCACCTCGGCCGCCAGTTTCCCGGCCGCGCGCATGCCGGCGAAGCCGGCTTCGTCGTGGATCACTATGGTGCGGTCGTCGGCGTCGAGGTCGATATCGGTCATGGCATGGGCTCTTTCAGCCCATGGATTTAGTGGGCGGCCTGCGTTAGGGCAATGGCATGGGCGAAGGCGGCACCTCGGAAAAGATCTGGACAGCGGCGCTGGTGATCATCGGCGACGAGATATTGTCGGGCCGGACGCAGGACGCGAACCTCGCCTATCTGGCGAAATGGCTGAACATCCAGGGCATCCGCCTGAAGGAAGCGCGGGTCGTGGCCGACGACATGGCGGCGATCGGCGAAGCGGTGAACGCCTGCCTCGGCGCCCATGACTATGTCTTCACCACCGGCGGCATCGGCCCGACGCATGACGACATCACCGTGGACGCTGTGGCGGTGGCCCTGGGCGTGCCGGCGGTGCTCCATCCGCAGGCGGTGGACATATTGAAGCGCTACTATGGCGACCGCATCACCGAGGCGCGCCTGCGCATGGCCCGCGTGCCCGAAGGCGCGGAACTGATCCCGAACCCGGAGACGGGCGCGCCCGGAATCCGCTGCGGCCGGCTGTTCATCATGGCCGGCGTGCCCAAGATCACCCAGGGTATGCTGCGCGGGCTGGACGGCAAGCTGGCCGGCGGGCGCCCGGTGATTTCCCGAGCGGTCGGCGCCTGGGCGCAGGAAAGCCAGGTGGCGGAGCTTCTGGCGCATGTGCAGGACAGCCATGAGGGCGTGCAGGTCGGTTCCTACCCCTTCTGGCGGGAAGGCAAGGGCGGGGCGAACTTCGTGCTGCGTTCCGTTGACGAGGACCGGCTGGCCGCGGCCGTAGAAGCGTTGAAGACAGGGCTTGAAGCGAGCGGAATCCCGGCGCAGGAGGGGGAAATATGAATACGGTCCGTGCAATCCTGATTGCCCTGCTGGTCGCGGGGCTGACACTCTTCTCGGTGGCGAACAGCATTTTCGTGCCGGTGAACCTCGGCTTCCAGCAGTTTGACGTCTGGTTGCCGCTGATGATCCTGCTGGCGTTCGCGCTGGGCTTCGTGCCCATCTGGGCCTGGCTCTCCACCGACCGGATGATGCTGCGCCGCCGCGTGCAGAAGCTGGAGGCGAGCCTCGGCAAGACGGAAACGGAACTGGCGCAGGCCAAGGTGGAGCTGCTGCGCCCGCCGGCCGTTTCCGCCGCGCAGCCCGCGCCGCCTCCGGGCACCTGAGGCGTGGCGCAGAACCCCATCTATGTCGGGCTGGACACGCCCGACATCGAGCATGCCGAACGTCTGGCCCGCGCCGTGAAGCCTTATGTAGGCGGGCTGAAGCTGGGCCTTGAGTTCTTCATGGCGAACGGGCCGGGCGGGGTGCGGCGCATGGGCCGCGTAGGGCTTCCGATCTTTCTGGACCTGAAGCTGCACGACATTCCGAACACGGTATCCGGCGCCTTGAAGTCGCTCTCCGTCCTCGATCTCGCCATCGTGAATGTGCATGCTGGCGGCGGCTTGCGGATGATGCAGGCCGCCGAGGCCGTTCGGCCGCCGGGCGCGAAGCTGATCGCCGTTACCGTGCTGACCAGCATGGACGAAGCCGATTTGTCCGGGATCGGCGTGTTCGGCAATCCGGCGGCGCAGGTGCGGCGGCTGGCGGCCCTCACGCGCGAGGCGGGGCTGGATGGCGTGGTCTGTTCCGCGCATGAAGTGGCGGAGCTGAAGGCCCAATGGGCGAACGGCCTGTTCGTGGTGCCGGGCATCCGCCCGGCCGGCGCGGAACTGGGCGACCAGAAGCGGGTGATGTCGCCGGCGGAGGCGCTGGCGGCCGGCGCGACCTTGCTGGTGATCGGCCGCCCCATCACGGCAGCGCAGGATCCGGCCTCGGCCGCGGCGGCGATCGCCGACACGCTTTAGGGCCATCATGCGGACACGGGTGAAAATTTGCGGGATCACTTCTCCCGAAGCGCTGGTGGCGACCCTGTCCGCCGGGGCGGACGCCTGCGGTTTCGTCTTCTTCCCCCCCAGCCCGCGCGCGCTGACCCCCGAAGAGGCGCGGCCGCTGGCGGCCCGCGCCCCGCATCTCTTGAAAGTGGGGCTGTTCGTGGACGCCGATGACGCGCTGATCGAAGCGGCGGTCTCCGCCGGAGCGCTGGGCGCGCTGCAATTGCAGGGCGCCGAGGGGCCGGAGCGGGTGGCGGCGCTGAAGGCGCGCTTCGGCCTTCCGGTCTGGAGGGCGGTGGGCGTGAAGACGGCGGCCGACGTGGCTGAAGCCGCCCGCCGCTTCTCGGCGGCCGACCTGCTGCTGCTGGACGCGAAGCCTCCCGAAGGCGCTACCTTGCCCGGCGGCAACGGCCTGCGCTTCGACTGGCGCATATTGGCGGATGCCCGCCCGAGCATGGCCTGGGGGCTGGCTGGCGGGCTGACGGCGGAAAGCGTCGGCGAGGCGATCGCCCGCACAGGAGCGCCGCTGGTCGATGTTTCCTCGGGCGTGGAAAGCGCGCCGGGTATGAAGGATATTGCAAAGATCGCCGCTTTCGTGGAAGCCGCACGCCGTGCCTGACATTCAAACCACCAAGCCCGCCGCGCTTCGCGCCGGCCCGGATGCGAATGGCCACTTCGGCCAGTTCGGGGGCCGTTACGTCGCCGAAACGCTGATGCCGCTGATCCTCGACCTTGAGCGCGAATATGAAGCCGCCAAGGCCGATCCCGCCTTCCGCGCCGAGCTGGATTATCTGCTGAAGCATTATGTCGGCCGGCCCAGCCCGCTTTATTTCGCCGAGCCGCTGACCCGGCATCTGAACGGCGCGAAAATCTATCTGAAGCGCGAGGAACTGAACCACACCGGCGCGCACAAGATCAACAACTGCATCGGCCAGATCCTGCTGGCGAAGCGCATGGGCAAGACGCGGATCATCGCCGAGACCGGCGCCGGTCAGCATGGCGTGGCCACCGCGACCGTCGCCGCCCGCTTCGGCCTGCCCTGCACCATCTTCATGGGCGCGCGCGACATCGAGCGGCAGGCGCCCAATGTGTTCCGCATGAAGCTGCTCGGCGCCGAGGTGCGCTCCGTCTCCTCCGGCTCGCAGACGCTGAAGGACGCCATGAACGAGGCGCTTCGCGACTGGGTCACGAACGTCCACGACACTTTCTACATCATCGGGACGGTCGCCGGCCCGCACCCCTATCCAGAACTGGTGCGGGACTTTCAGCAGGTGATCGGCGAAGAGGCGAAGGCACAGCTGCTGGAAGCGGAAGGGCGGCTGCCCGATGTGGCGGTGGCCGCGGTCGGCGGCGGCTCCAACGCCATCGGCCTGTTCCACCCCTTCCTCGACGATCCGGTGGAGCTGGTGGGGATCGAGGCGGCGGGCAAGGGGCTGGATACGGACGCCCACGCCGCCAGCCTCGCCGGCGGCCGCCCCGGCGTGCTGCACGGCAACAAGACCTATCTGCTTCAGGACGCGGACGGGCAGATCACCGAGGCGCACTCGATCTCGGCCGGGCTCGACTATCCCGGAATCGGCCCGGAACATGCGTGGCTGCATTCCATCGGCCGGGTGCGCTACGAAGGCATCACAGACGCCGAGGCGCTCGACGCCTTCCAGTTGCTCGCCAGGGTGGAGGGTATCATCCCCGCGCTCGAATCCGCGCACGCCATCGCCTGGGCGGCGAAGGCCGCGCCGGGGATGGCGAAGGAGAAGATCATCCTCGTCAACCTCTCCGGCCGGGGGGACAAGGACATCTTCACCGTCGCCGCCGAACTGGGGGTGCAATTGTGACGGACCGCATCGCCAGTCGCTTCGCCGCGATCCGGGGCCGCGCCGGGCTCGTCACCTTCATCAGCGGCGGCGACCCGACTCCGGACCTCGCCGTGCCGATCCTGCACGCGCTGGTGCGGGGCGGCGCCGACCTCATCGAAATCGGCATGCCCTTCACCGATCCGATGGCCGATGGGCCGGCGATCCAGGCCGGCAACATCCGCGCGCTGGGCGCGGGTATGAGCGTGCGGAAACTGCTGGCCATCGTCCGCGAATTCCGCGCGACGGACGAGGCGACTCCGCTGGTGATGATGGGCTATCTGAACCCGGTTCTGGCCTATGGCCCCGGCTTCGCGGCGGACGCCTCCGCCGCCGGGCTGGACGGAGTGATCCTCGTCGACCTGCCGCCGGAAGAGCGGCAGGAACTGTCGCTGGAAGGGTTGCACCTCATCCGCCTCGCCACGCCGACGACGGATGCCGCGCGGCTTCCCACCGTGCTCGATGGCGCGTCCGGCTTCCTCTATTATGTCGCGGTTGCCGGCGTCACCGGCCAGCAGAGCGCGGCCGCCGCCGATGTCGCCGCCGCCGTTCGCCGGCTGAAAGCGGCGACCGATCTGCCCGTGGCCGTCGGCTTCGGGGTGAAGACGCCGGAGCAGGCGGAGGCGATCGCCGCGCACGCGGACGCCGTCGTCGTCGGTTCGGCCATCGTCGAGCGGATCGGCGCGGCGCACGACCGCCAGTCGAACGATATTCCGGGCGAGGTCGAGGCCTTCGTATCCACCCTGTCCCGGGCTGTCCGGGGCGCGAGGAAGGAGACTGCGGCATGAGCTGGCTCACACGCTCCCGCCAGCGGCTGACCGGCTTCATCGCCCGGCGCGAGACGCCCGACAACCTCTGGACCAAGTGCAAGAGCTGCGGCGCGATGCTCTACACGAAGGAGTTCGAGGCCAATCTGTCGGTCTGCCCCGAATGCGGCCACCATGAGCGCGTCGGCGCGGTCGCGCGCTTCGACATGCTGTTCGACGAGGGCGCCTATCAGCGCCTGAAAGCGCCGGCGCCGCCGGAAGACCCGCTGAAGTTCAAGGACCAGAAACGCTACCCCGACCGGCTGAAGGCCGCCCGCGCCGCGACCGGAGAGACGGACGCCCTGCTGTTGGCGAAGGGCGCCATCAAGGGGCAGCAGGCGGTGGTGGGCGTGCAGGATTTCGCCTTCATGGGCGGCTCCATGGGGATCGCGGTGGGGGCCGCCTTTGTGGCCGGCGCCCGCGCCGCGATCGAGGCGCGCTGCCCCTTCGTGATGTTCACCGCCGCCGGCGGCGCGCGGATGCAGGAAGGCATCCTGTCGTTGATGCAGATGCCGGCCAGCACCGTCGCCATCGCCGAGTTGAAGGACGCGAGGCTGCCCTATGTCGTGGTGCTGACCGACCCGACGACGGGCGGAGTCACCGCCAGCTACGCGATGCTGGG
Organism: Sandaracinobacteroides sayramensis; assembly: GCF_022014495.1. Taxonomy (GTDB): domain Bacteria; phylum Pseudomonadota; class Alphaproteobacteria; order Sphingomonadales; family Sphingomonadaceae; genus Sandaracinobacteroides; species Sandaracinobacteroides sayramense. The sequence continues at coordinate 144,398 of NZ_JAKLSQ010000001.1, read as the reverse complement.
CGACGTGCATATCGCCGAGCCGGGGGCGCTGATCGCCTTCGCCGGCGCCCGCGTCATCGAATCGACCATCCGCCAGAAGCTGCCCGAGGGCTTCCAGCGCGCCGAATATCTGCTGGAGCATGGCATGGTGGACATGGTGGTGAAGCGCCACGATCTCGCCGGCACGCTGGGCAATCTCATCCGCCACCTGATGAAGGCCTGACCCCGATCATATGAGCCTGCAGCCCGCTGACTTCGCCCGTTCGGACGATCCGGTTCTCGACCGCCTGCTGAGAGCCGCCGGGGCGCAGCAGGTGAAGGGGGTGGACCTGAAGCTCGACCGGATCGAGCGGCTGCTGAAGCGCATGGCCAGCCCGCATCTGAAGCTGCCGCCGGTGTTCCATGTGGCGGGCACCAACGGCAAGGGCTCGACCACCGCCTTCCTGCGGGCGGCGCTGGAAGCGTCCGGGCATCGGGTGCACAGCTTCACCTCGCCGCATCTGGTGCGGGTGAACGAACGCATCCGGCTGGCCGGAACGCTGGTTTCCGACGAGGAGTTTTCGGAAGCGCTGGCGGAAGTGCTGCGCTTCAACGCCGGCCAGCCCATTTCCTTCTTCGAGGTGCTGACGTCGGCGGCTTTCCTGCTGTTCGCGGCCACCCCGGCCGACGCAACCATATTGGAAGTGGGGCTGGGCGGGCGGCTAGATTCCACCAATGTCGTGCCGAAGCCGGTGGCGACGGGGATCGCCAGTCTGGCGCTCGACCATGTGGCGATCCTGGGGCCGACCTTGCGCCACATCGCCGGCGAGAAGGCCGGAATCGCCAAGAAGGGCGTGCCGCTCGTCACGCAGAAATATCCGAAGGCGATCGCCTCGGCGGTGGCGGAAGTGGCGGTGCCCAGAGGCGCGAAGCTGATGCTGCGCGGCGAAGCGTGGGATGCGGGCGTCTATGAAGGCCAGCTGCTGTTCAAGCGGGTGACGGACGAGGAGGCGCTGAAGTTGCCGCTGCCGAAGCTCCCCGGCGCGCACCAGGCGGACAATGCTGCGCTGGCGATCGCCATGCTGCGGGCGCAGCAAGACCTGTCCGTGCCTGACAGCGCCTTGCGTTCGGCGATGGGCTGGGCGCAGTGGCCGGCCCGGTTGCAGAGGCTTCCGGCCGGGCCGCTGCCGGCCGCCCTGCCGCCGGGCTCGGAACTGCTGGTGGACGGCGGGCACAACCCTTCCGCCGGCAAGGCGCTGGCGGCTTTCTACGCCGCCGAAGGCGCTCCGCTGCACATCGTGATGGGGATGTTGCCGACCAAGGACCATGCCGGTTTCATCCGCGCCTTCCCGCGCGGCACCCGCATGACCATGGTGCCGATCCCCGGCCACAGCCACGAACCGCCCGAGAGGCTTGCGGCGCTGGCGATCGCCAGCGGCATGAAGGCGGACCGCGCCGACGGGCTGGAGGAGGCGCTTGCGCTGGTGGAAGGCGTGAGCCGCGTGCTGATCGGCGGTTCGCTGCATCTGGCCGGCGAGGCGCTCAGGCGAAACGGCTCTTTCCCGCAATAGCGCCGGGCTCGGGCTCCTCGAACCTGCCCCCGCTGTTCCGGCGGCTTAGCCTTCATGCGTCGGCAAAAACATCCCGCGCGACGGCAATGGCATTGAGCGCGGCGGGAAAGCCGGCATAGGGGACCATCTGCACGATGGTCTCGACCAGCTCTTCCCGCGTCGCGCCCACCCGCAAAGCCGCCTGTATGTGGACCTTAAGCTGGGGTTGCGCGGTGCCCATCGCGGTCAAGGCGGCCACCGTCGCGATTTCCCGGATTTTCAGGTCGAGGCCGGGCCGCATGAAGATGTCGCCGTAGGCGAACTCGACAATATAGCGCCCGAGATCGGGGGCGATATCGTCGAGGCTCTGGACGACCGCCGCGCCCTGCGCCCCGCTGACCGCTTCGAGTTGCGCGAGGCCCCGCCGGTAGCGATCATCCGGCATGGGCGTTCGGGCGGCCGCCGGGTCGATCGAGAGGGGCAGCGCAGCCGCCCCGGTCATGGCTGTGCGGCGATCCATCATCTTCGACCGTCCCTTCCATTTCATGATAGTGGATGATTTTGGCATCGAGCGTGGCGACGAGGCCGGCCAACTCGGCCTGTCGGGCGACAAGCGCGGCGCGGTAGGTTTCGAGCATTTCCCGGCGGGCGCGCAGCGTCGCGTCGCCTCGGGCGCGCAGGCGGCTGTATTCGAGGCGGTCGCGCATCGGCATGTTGATCGCTTGCAGTTTCTGAAGGAAGGATGCCCAGGCGAGATCCTGCGCCCCATAGCTCCGCCGCCCGCCGCCGTCCCTGACGGATTGCGGCATCAATCCGATCCGCTCATAATAGCGGATGGTATCGGGGCTGAGGCCGCTTTTTGCAGCAAGGTCGCTGATCCTCATGGGCGAACACTCCTTGATGCGGAGAGGCGTACTTGCTGGAGCACGCTCCAGGTCAAGCAAAAAACTGTCGCCGATGCGAGTCTCGGCTTTCAGCGGCGCCGGCCAGCCTGTCGGCGAAGGTCAGGGGATCTCGCCCTGCCAGCGATCGCGCAGTTCGCGCTTCAATATCTTGCCGATGGCGCTGCGCGGAAGCTCGTCAGTCAGTTGCAGGGCGGCGAGGCGCTGCACCTTGCCCAGCCGTTCGTTCGCCCATTGCCGCAGCGCTTCGGGCTCGGCTCCGGGCGCCACCACGAAGGCGACCGGGCTTTCGCCCCAGGCGCGGCTGGGGATGCCGACCACCGCCGCATCCTTCACATGCGGATGTTCGGCCAGCACCTGCTCAATGTCGATCGGGTAGATGTTGAAGCCGCCCGAGATGATCATGTCCTTGGCGCGGCCGACCAGTTCGATGAAGCCGTCCGCGTCGCGGCGGGCGAGGTCTCCGGTTCGGATGAAGATGCGCCCGTCCGGATGCCGCCATCGCGCAGCCTCGGTCGCTTCCGGACGGTTGGCGTAGCCGCTCATGGTGGCGTCGGAAAAGCCAATCATCTCCCCTACCTCGCCGGTTTGCGCTTCCGTGCCGTCGTCCTTCACGATCAGGATTTCCGTGCCGGGGAAGGGCTGGCCTATGGTGTGAAGCTTGTCCGGGAAAGCATGGGCGACCAGCACGGTGCCACCGCCGCCTTCCGTCATGCCCCAATATTCGATGAGGCCGCCGGGCCAGCGCTTCAGCACTTCCGCCTTCAGTTCGGCGGGGAACGGGGCGGAGGTGCAGAGCTTCAGCCGGTAGCTGGAAAGGTCGAAACGGTCGAAGTCCGGCAGGTCCATAATGCGGCGATATTGCACCGGCACCAGCATGGAATGGGTGGCGCGCGCATCCTGCGCCAGTTGCAGGAAGCCCTGCGCGTCGAACTTCGGCATCAGCAGCAGATGCCCGCCCCAGGCGAGTGCCGGCAGCGCCGCGACTAGCGTGGTGTTGGAATAGAGCGGGGTCGCCAGCAGCGCGACGCTGTCCGGCCCATAGCCGACCGCCGCGCCGCCGACGAGATGCGACCAGCGCATCCGCCAACTGTGGATGATGCCCTTGGGAACGCCGGTGGTGCCCGACGAATAGATGATGTTGAAGGGCATCGCCAGCAGCGTCTCGTCGTCGACGGCGAGCAGAGCGGGCTGCTCTCCGGAGAGCCAGTCGTCCAACGCCTCGATGCCGATCCGCCGGGCGCCGAAATCGAGATGGGAAAGCGCCTGCGCGTTCGCCGCGTCGAGGAACAGCAGCGGCGCCCCGCTGTCCGCCACCATCGCCTGAAGCTGTTCCGGCGTCGCGGAAGGCGGCATGGGCGCAACCGCGACGCCGGCCATCAGCGCGCCCAGATAGAGCGCGACATAATCGGTGTTGCTGAAGCTGACGATGGCGATCGCCTGCCCCGGCCGCAGGCCGTCGCGCTGCAGGCTGGCGGCGACACGGTTGGCGCGCGCTGCCAGTTCCGCCCAGTTCAGACTGTGGCCGGAAACGGTGATGGCGGGGGCTTCCGGCCGGGCCGCTGCATGGGCGCGCACCAGATCGCCGATGCGCTGGAAGGGTGGTTCAGTTATCATGCGAATAGGCCTCTCAAGGCTGTCAGCAGCGCCAGCGGCTGGTCCGCCATCACATGGTGATACGCTTCCGGGATCGGGACAAGGCGCGTGCTCGCCGGCAGCCGCCCGATCATGTCGGCGACCAGCCCGGCGTTCACCAGTTCCGAGCGCTCGCCCCACAACAGCGCCACGGGGCAATGGGGGGAGCGGAGCGGGTCGCTGCTGTCGCGCCTTTCGAAATCGCTCCACAGGAAGGGGTCGAACTTCCAGGTGAAGCCGCCTTCTACCGGCTTCAGCGACAGGCGGGCGATGAAGTCCGCGATATAGTCGTTGGTGGTGGGTTGCGGCGGCGCCCAGCGGAAACGGGCCAACGCCTCCGCCATGGTGGGATAGACATGGTGCGGCCTCGCGTCTCCACCGGTGTCGCGCGGGCGGCGGCGCTGCTCCTGGTCGAACGGCGTGTCGAGGATGATCGCCTGCTTCAGCGGCGCGTCCGGCCGGCTGGCGAGCGCCATCATCGGAAAGCCGCCGAAGCTGTGCCCGACCACGGTGAAAGGGCCATGGTCCAGCAGGCCCGCCGCTTGCGCGACGGCCAGGATCTCCGCGACGAACAATTCCATGGTATAGGCTGGCCGATGGTCGGAATTGCCCATGCCGCTCCAGCTCAGCGCGGCGACGCGGTGGGTTTGGGCGAAGAAGGGCGCGGTGAACCGCCACCAGTCGGCATGCGCGCCGTTGCCGTGCAGGAACAGAAGGCCGGGGCGCCCGCGTTCGCCCCAGCCGAGCCATTCGATGTCCGCGCCTTCCACCTCCACCCGGCTGCGTTCGTGCGGGGTGTCGACGGCGTCGCGGAACCATTGCGGCGCCGGCGGTTCGGCGCCGGCGTAACGCGCCAGCGTCGGAGCCGGCTTTGCGCTCGGCTCATTCATAGGGGCGCGGCTCATACCAGGGGAAGAAGTCGGGCATGTCCGTCGAGACCTTGTCCGGATAGACGGCCGGCCGCTTTTCCAGGAAGCTCATCACCCCTTCGCGGGCATCCCCCTGCCGCCCGCGCGCGTAGATGGCACGGCTGTCGATCTTGTGCGCCTCCATCGGATGGTCCGCGCCCAGCATGCGCCACAGCAACTGCCGCGTCAGCGCGACCGAGACCGGGGCGGTGTTGTCGGCGATCTCACGGGCGAGGGCGGTGGCCGCCGGCAGCAGCTCGCCGGGCGCCACCACCTGCCGGACGAGGCCGCCCGCCAGCGCTTCTTCCGCGCCGAACACCCGCCCGGTCGCGCACCATTCCATGGCGCGGGAAATGCCGACGAGGCGCGGCAGGAACCAGCTGGAGCAGGCCTCGGGGGTGATGCCCCGGCGGGTGAAGACGAAGCCGAACTTCGCATCGGTGGAGGCGATGCGGATGTCCATCGGCAGTTGCAGCGTCGCCCCGATCCCGACCGCCGGGCCGTTGATCGCGCCGATGACCGGCTTCAGGCTTTCGAAGATGCGAAGCGTGCAGCGGCCGCCGCCGTCGCGCACGGCTTCCTTCGAATAATCGACCGTGCCGTCGGCGCGGACGGGGGATTCGCCGTCCGCCCAACTCTGGTCGTCGGTGCGGGCGTCGTAGTCGAAGGTGTCGGCCCCGGCGGACAGATCGGCCCCGGCGCAGAAGGCGCGCCCGGCGCCGGTCACGATCACCACCTTCACATCGTCGCGGGCATCGGTCTCGTCGAAGGCGGAAAGGATCTCGTGCATCATGCGCCCGGTGAAGGCGTTCAGCTTGTCTGGCCGATGCAGCGTCAGTGTCGCGATCCCGTCGCGCACGTCCAGCCTGGTTTCCTGTCGTTCGGACATGGTCCTCATTCTCCCTTGGGCCCCTATGCGCCCGTTTCTTGCGCGCTCGGGGACGGCTTGTCCCCTCTCTCTAATGGGGAAGGCTTGCGGCCGATGCCGTTCGGCACTTGCATGGCGCTGGAAAGCGCGCACAATTCCAGCCCATGCGCAAACTTCTCGTCACCCTCCTGTTCCTCGCCCTGCTGCTCGGCGGCTTCGTGCTCTGGTTGCGCGCACCGCTCGCGCAGACGACCGAGGCTGCGCTGAAGGCCTATCCGGCCTATAGCCTCGCCCGCGTCCGCAACGGCCAGTTGGCGCGATTCGCACATGAAGGGGTGAACGGCTCCAACCGCTTGCTGCATCGGCCCGATCTCGCCGGCCCGCGCGACCGTAGCGTGACGACGCCCAACAACGACACATTATATTCCTCCGCCTTTCTCGACCTGTCGGCCGGCCCGGTCACGCTGAAGGTGCCGGCCTTGCCGGATCGCTACCATTCGGTGGCGGTGATGGACGCCCGCACCGACAATGTGGTGATCGTCGGCACCCGGGATGGCGGCGAGGGCGGCGAGATTTCCCTGTATTTCGGTGACGAACCGGAGGCCGACGCAGAAGGCGCGCGGCGGTTCCGGATCCCATCGCCCGAGGCCTGGCTTCTGGTGCGCACGCTGGTGGACGGGCCGGCCGATCTGGAAGCGGCCCGGGCCGCGCAGCAGGGCTTCGTTCTCGAGGCGCTGGAAGCCGGCCCTGGCGGGCCACAGGCCGTTGCGGTGCTGCCGGTGCAGCCAGACCCGGCGACGCTGCTGCGCGTGGTGAACCCGATCGTGGCGCAAAGCCCGGCGCTGAAGGCGCCCGAGCTGGCGGCGACGGGCTATGGGCAAGGCGCGGACGCCTTCGAGAAGCTGCCCGTCTGGCGGCAATGGCTGTGGCGTCTGCTGCTGCCGCGCCTGTTCCAGCGGATCGAGAAGGGCCTGTTCCATGGCCTGCGCTCCACGGGGGACGGCTGGTCGCAAACGCCGCCCGGAATCGGCACGGCGGAAGCCAGCGACGCGCTGCGCGCCGCGGTGGCGCTTGCCGGGCTCGGCGCGCTTCCGGCCGAGGAAGCGATCTATTGGTCGGCGGCGATCGACAGGCAGGGGCGGGAATTCGACGGACGCAAGCGCTACCGGCTGACGGTGCCGGCGAACGTGCCGGCCAGGGCCTTCTGGAGCCTTTCCCTCTATGAGCGGCTGCCCGACGGGCGGCTTTTCTATGTGGACAATCCGATCGACCGCTACGCCGTGGGCAATCGCACACCGGGGCTGGTGCGGAATGCCGACGGCAGCCTGACGCTGACGATCGCGGCGGTCGATCCCGGCGAAGGTGCGAACTGGCTGCCGGCACCGGCCAGGGGGCCGTTCACGCTGATCTTCCGGGCCTATCTGCCGGAAGACCCTATCCTGAAGGGCGAATGGCGGCTGCCGGCGGTGGAGGCCGTCGGCGGCTGATCGCCGCGATCAGAGCGCCCCTTCGCTGCGGTAGAAGCTGGTGAAGTCATTGTCCCAGACGAAGTTGATGAAGCTCATGCCGATGGTGAGCGACAGCCCCGACACATGATGCCACCAGCCGACCGGGATGAAGAGGATGTCGCCCGGGCCGATGTCGACAGTGAAGATGCGTGGCCGTTCGTTTGCCGGCACGTCCGACAGGGTGGCATCGGCGCCGAAGCGGCTGAAGCAGTGGCGGTGGTTGCGCATGCGGTGCGTTTCGGCAGGCGAGACCAGCGCCACGCGCTTGGTGCCCACCATGTTCACCAGCAGGTTCTGCGTCAGGTCGTGGTGCCAGGGGGTGACGGTGCCGCGCGGCCCCATCCAGAAGAAGCCGTCCCCCAGCCGGCTTTTCCCGAGATACCCGGGCAGGTCGCCGACATCGCGCCACAGCGGGTCCAGCGCCTTGCGGTTCAGGCCGCTGTTGTTCGCCGTCACATAGAAATCGTTGGTGTCCGGGTCTTCGGCCAGCAGCGCCAGAATCTCGTGCCAGCGCATCCGCCGCTTGTGGGCGATGGAGTTCAGCTCGAAGTCGCGGTCCGCCTCGCGCTCCATCTGCACTTCGATTTCCGGATTGCCGACTTTGGCGGCCAAGGACTCCAGCGTCCATTGCCGCCCCGGCCAATGCTCCGTCAGGCCGGTCAGCACCACCGGGGAGAGGCGGTTGTAATGCTCCGCGAAGAAATCTTCCGCCGGCAGCCGGTCGCGCACGGGAATCCCGCCGCTGCCCGCGCGCTCCAGCTTCGCGCGGGATTCCAGCAGCCAGTCCCGCTTCGAGAGCCGCGCCTGCAACAGCGCCGCGCCCTTCAGATAGGGGTGTTGGGCGGCGGCTTCGATTTCCGCCTTTGCAGGCGCCAGCGGCACGCCTTCGCGCACCAGGTCGGCAAGGATGGAATCCTGAGTGTCGCCCGAAAGCAGGCGGGCGGCGATCCGCTCGCGCTGGTGGTCGTCCACCGCCGGCGGCGCCGGCTGGCGGAGCCCCAGCGCCCGCATCGGGTCGTCGGCGCGGAAGGATTTTCGGGCATCGAGCATGACGGTTCGCATATAACAGATTTGTGACAGGCCGGAGTCGGAGGCTCAGCCCCGTTCCGGCATGATCCGCTTCATGAAGCTGTCGAACATCGGCACGGTGAAGGCGGTATCCCCATGCGCGGGGGAGTGCAGCATCCCCTTCTTGATGAGGCTGTTGCGGATGGGGGCCAGTTGCGTCACCTGCTTGCCCAGAAGCTCGGCGATGTCGCCGGAGCGGTGCGGGCCGGGGCCGAGTTCCGCCATGGCTCGCATGTAGCGCTTCTCCGCCGGGGTCAGCCGGTCGTAGCGCACGCGGAAGAAGCTGGAGTCCAGTTCCGCCACCGCCGTCACCGTGGCGTTGGCCACATCCTGCAGGGTGATCGGCGAACAGAAGGCCAGATCCCAGGCGTGCTTGCCCCATTCCTGCAAAAAATAGGGATAGCCCTGCGTCTGGTGCACGATGGCGTCGACGGCGGCCTTTTCGATTTCCTCGCCCTCCCGCTCGATGGGGATGACGAGGGCGTTGCGCGCGGCGCCGGGGTCCAGCGCCCCCACCTGCACATATTCGAACAACCGCTCGGCATAGCTTTTCGCCCGCCCCATCCGCCCCAGAAGCTGCGGCAGCCCGGCCGCCACCATCGCCATCGGCAGTTGCGCCTGGGCGACGGCGTGCAGCGCGGAGATCAGCGCCGCCAGCTCCGCCTCCTTCACATATTGCAGCTCGTCGACGGCCAGAACCACGGCCGTCCCCCGTTCCCGGGCGGCTTCGCCGATGGTGGTGAAAAGCTCGGTCAGGTCGAGCTCCAGGTCGCCGGAGTCGGCAAGGCCCTTTTCCGGCTCGGCGTCGATCGTCACTTCGATGTCGTGGAAGCTCAGCTTCAGCTTGGCGAAGCTCGCCAGCGCCCGCAGGGCCTTCTGCGCCCCGGCTTTCGCCGATTCCATCCGGTCCAGCTTCAGAAGCATCGCCCGCAGCGAGGGGGCGAGCAGGGCGGGGAGCGATCGGCCTTCCGGCGCCTCCAGCCGCACGGCCTGCAATCCGCGCCGCTCGGCATCCTGCCGGATCTGGCCCAGAAGCACGGTCTTGCCCGTGCCGCGCAGCCCATAGAGGATGAAGCTGCGCGCCGGCCGCCCCCCGGCGATCCGGTCCAGCGCGATGGCTGCGCGTTCCAGCACCTCGTCGCGGCCGGCGAGTTCCGGCGGCCGGCCCCGGGGGCGAAGGGGTTGCGCACAGGATCCATCGGCGGAAGCCTGCGATATTATCTCCTACACGTAAACCGGGGAAAACTCGCTATCTTTCACGCCTGCCGATAGCCGTCCGGCAGGCAAAGCGGCAGAGCCAGGCGGCGAACCCCTCCGCTTCCCGGCTCGGGCAGGCGGCCGCCCTCCACATTCACCTGCAGCGAGGGCAGGATCAGCTTCGGGGCGCTCAGGGTGGTGTCGCGGCTGCGGCGCATGGCGACGAAGCCGGCTTCGTCGACGCCGTCGTGCACATGCACATTGCGGGCGCGCTGCTCGGCGACGGTGGTTTCCCAGGCATATTCGTTGCGGCCGGGAGCCTTGTAATCATGGCAGGTGAAGAGCCGGGTCTCCGGCGGCAGGGCCAGCAGCCTGCGGATCGAGCGGTAGAGGGCGGCGGCATCGCCGCCGGGGAAATCCGCGCGGGCGGTGCCATAGTCGGGCATGAACAAGGTGTCGCCCACGAACACCGCATCGGTGATCCGGTAGCTGACGCAGGCGGGGGTGTGGCCCGGCGTTGCGATCACCTCGAACTCGAACTGCCCCAGCGGCATGCGCTCGCCGTCCGACAGCAGGCGATCGAAACCTTCGCCGGACTTGCGCCCCTCGATGGCGAACTGCGGCCGGAAGATCGCCTGCACCTCGCCGATGGCGCCGCCGATCGCGATCGGCGCCCCCGTCTTCGCCTTCAGATAGCCGGCGGCGGACAGATGGTCCGCATGGGCGTGGGTTTCCAGTATCCAGCGAATGCCGAAGCCCTTTTCGGCGGCCTTTTGCAGGATGGCGTCCGCCGACCCGGTGCCGATCCGGCCGGAGGGCTGGTCGAAATCGAGCACGGAGTCGATGATCGCGGCCTCCCGCGAGTCCGGGTCCGCGACCAGGTAGCTGATGGTGTTGGTGGGTTCGTCGAAGAAAGCGTGAATGGCAGGGGTGGGCATGGGCGACTCCTTGACCTTCCTGTCGGTGGCAGTTAAATTAGGTTTTCCTAATATAAAGGTCAAGATCATGCCCACCCTTATTTCCGCATCGGAAGCCAGGCGCCTGCTGGAGTCCGGCGCGCGCCTCATCGATATCCGGACGGAAGCGGAATTCCGCCGCGAGCATGTGCCGGGCAGCCTCAACATTCCGCAGGAAAAGCTGGCATCCGCCGCCCTTCCGGGCGGAGACCTTGTGTTCACCTGCCGCTCGGGCGGGCGGACGGCGGCCTGCGCCGTCGAAATTGCCGGCAGAGTGGGGCCGGACGCCTGGATCCTGGACGGCGGCCTGACGGCCTGGCGCGAGGCCGGCGGCCCCGTGGCGCTGGATCGCAGCCGGCCGATAGACCTGATGCGGCAGGTGCAGATCGTGGCCGGAAGCCTGGTGCTGGCAGGCATCGCCCTCGGCCTGCTGGTCAGTCCCGGCTTCTTCGGCCTGTCGGCCTTCGTGGGCGCGGGCCTTGCTTTCGCCGGGCTCAGCGGCTGGTGCGGGCTGGCGCGGCTGCTGAAGCGGATGCCCTGGAACCGTGCGACCGCCTGATGCCTGTTTTAATGCCTGGCCCAATAGCTGGCCCAATATTTGGCCTTGTGCCGCTGGCGCTGGCTGCCGGTGCGGTGATCGGCCTCATCCTGGGGCTGATCGGCGCGGGCGGCTCCATCGTCGCCGTTCCGCTGCTCGTCTATGTCGTGGGCGTGGCGGATGCGCATGCGGCGATCGGCACGGCGGCGGTGGCTGTATCGCTGTCGGCGCTGATGGGGCTGGCGGGGCATGCGCGGGCCGGCACGGTGAAGTGGAATTGCGCGCTGGTGTTCGCGGCGGCCGGCAGCCTCGGCGCCTGGATCGGCGCCCGGCTGGGCAAGGCGACGGACCCGGATCTGCTGCTGGCGCTGTTCGGGCTGCTGATGGTGGCGGTGGGGCTTTCGATGCTCCGCCCGCGCCGTTCCGCGCCGGACCCGGACGTGCGGCTGACGCGGGCCAGCGCCGCCAGCCTGCTGCCCCGGTTGCTGCCGCTGGGCTTCCTGGCCGGACTTTTCGCCGGTTTCTTCGGCATCGGCGGCGGCTTCCTGATCGTGCCGGCGCTGATGCTGGCGACGGCCATGCCCATCGGTTTCGCGGTGGGCACCTCGCTGGTCGCGGTCTTCGCGCTGGGGGCGACGACGGCGCTCAGCTATGCGCTCGCCGGCCATGTGGACTGGGCGCTGACCGCTCTGCTGGTGGCGGGCGGCGGTGCAGGCGCCTTTCTGGGCGCCCGCCTCGGCCGGCATCTGGCCGGCGCGAAGAATCGGCTTTCCCGCATCTTCGCCTTCGCGGTGATCGCAACCGGCCTTTACGTCACCCGAAGCGGCTGGCCCGCGCTCAGCGGCTGGCTTTCAGCCGGATGATGCGGCCGGCGTCCTCGTCCGTCAGCACATAGACGAGCCCGTCCGGCCCCACCGCCACATCGCGCACGCGGGCGCCGATCACCACCCGCTTCTCGGGAAGCGGCACGCCGTTGGCGCCGATGCGCACCACCCGCACATCCTGGCTCATCAGGCCGCCGGCGAGGATGGCGCCGTCAAGCGAGGGGATTGCCCTCCCGCGATAGACGCCGAGGCCGGAGGCGGCGATCGAGGGAGTCCATACCGATACCGGATCGCGGAAGCCGGGGCGCGAACGTTCCTTCGTGATGGGCTGGCCGGAATATTCCAGGCTGTGGGTCACCAGCGGCCAGCCATAATTGCCGCCCGCCACCATCCGGTTCAATTCGTCGCCGCCGCGCGCGCCATGTTCGGTGGCCCAGATGCCGCCGGTCTTCAAATCGAGGGCCAGGCCCTGGATGTTGCGGTGGCCGATGCTCCACACCCGGCCATCCCACTGCCCCTTCTGCTTGCCCTCGGTCGGATTGCCGGGCGCCGGCCTACCCTCGGCCGTCATCCGCAGCAGCTTGCCGAAATAGGCTTTCGGGTCCTGCGCGTTGTTGCGGATCGGCTGGCCATCCAGCTGGATATTGGGGTTGCCGCCGTCGCCGATGCTCATCAGCAGCGTTCCGTCCGGCAGCCAGAGCAGGCGGGAGCCGAAGTGCGCGCCGCCCGATTTCGCCGTCGGGTTGCGCATCAGTTCCTTCACGTCGACCAGCGCATTGCCTTGCAGTTTCCCGCGCGAAAGCACTGTCCGGTTAGCCTTCGAATCGCCGACGCTGTGGGCGAGATAGACGAAGCCGTTCGTCGCGAAATCCGGGTGGAGCGACACGTCCAGCAGGCCGCCTTGCCCGACTGCGCCCACCGCCGGCACGCCGGCGAGCGGTTGGCCCGCCTTGCCGTCCCGGCCGAGGATGCGCAGCGTGCCGCCCTTTTCCGACACGAGGGCGCGGCCATCCGGCAGCCAGACGATGCCCCAGGGCTTGTTGAGCCCCGTCGCCCAGACTTCGGTGGCGATTCCCGGTTCCGCCGGCACTTCGAACGCGACGACCGGCGGCGCGGCGCATGCCGGCGCCGCGATCGCCGCCAATCCCACCAACGAGGCCATTGCCAGCTTGCGCATCCGCTTCTCCCATTTCCAGAACGACATATCTTCCCGAAAGTTTCGCCCAGAGGCGGTGCCGGACACAAGGCCAAGGGGTCCGGTCGTGCGACGGACCGCCCCTTTTGCTCGCATCGGGCGAGGAACTGCCCTATCGTCCGCGCGGGTAAATGGACTCCATCGGGGAACAGGGGACTGGAATGCGGCTCGACGATCAGCGGGAAAGCAGCAACATCGAGAATCGCCGGGGCGAAGGCGGTTTCGGCTGGGGCGGCGGTGGGCAGCAGGCTGGCGGCATGGGCGGCGGGCTGGGCAGCCTGCTCGGCATATTCCTGCCGCTCATCGGCTCGCGATTCGGAATCGTCGGCATCGTCGTGGTGATCGGGGCGGTGCTGCTGTTCAATTGCATGGGCTCGATGCAGACGGCGGCGCCCCCGACGCCGCAGGTGACCGCGGAGTCCGCCGGGGCGCCCGGCACGGCCTCGCCCGGCCAGATCCAGAATTCCACCGACAGCTTCGTCGCCAAGGTGCTGGCCACCACCGAAGACAGTTGGGGCAAGATCTTCGCGGCGTCCGGCCAGCGTTATCCGGCGCCGAAACTCGTGCTGTTCGACGGGTCCATCCGCTCGGCCTGCGGCGGGGCTTCGGCCGCCTCCGGGCCATTCTACTGCCCGGCCGACCAGAAGGTCTATCTGGACACCGCCTTCTTCACCCAGCTTTCCCGCCAGTTCGGGGCGCCGGGCGATTTCGCCGCCGCCTATGTGATCGCCCATGAAGTCGGCCACCATGTGCAGACGGTGACCGGCACCTCGCAGAAAGTGGCGCAGGCGCAGCAGCGCGCCGGCAAGACGGAATCCAACCAGCTTTCCGTGCGGCTGGAGCTTCAGGCCGACTGCTATGCCGGGGTATGGGCGGCGCATAACCGCAACCTGCTGGATTCCGGCGATTTCGCCGAAGGCGTGCGCGCGGCGCAGGCGATCGGCGACGACACGCTGCAGCATCAAATGCAGGGCCGGGTCGTGCCCGACAGCTTCACCCACGGCAGCGCCGACCAGCGCATCCGCTGGCTGACGAAGGGCTTCGAAAGCGGCGATCCGAATATCTGCGACACCTTCTCCCAGCCGTTCGCCCAGCTCTGAGGCGGCGGCCGGGTTCGAGGGAAAAGCCTGCGGCTAGCGGCCAGATCCGATCTGACTGAAGATTGCCCACCCCCCATGGCCGCATGGGGGAAAGCAGAGTCGCGTCTGGATTCGCGGTGAAGCCATAAGCCCAATTGTCGAAATGCCGCTTCCGCCGGCTGGGCCTTTCACCATGTCTTCACTCTGACGACGACAGTCGAAACATTGGCACCTGTTGCATTATGAACACAGGCTGACTGTTGACAGGGGGCAGCCTTCTCCGCATAGCCCGGCACAAATTGATATTGCTAATTCCTCGCAATATAGATTCGGAGAGATAATGACCGCCAACCCCTTCCGCGCGTCCGGCCTTCTGGCCGAAACCGGCCTTTTCGCTCTTGCCTGCCTTCTGGCGCAGCCGGCGCTCGCCGCCGATGCCGCGGACCAGAGCTCGTCCGACGTGATCGTGGTGACGGCGGCCGGTTATGAGCAGAAGATCACGCAGGCGCCGGCCAGCATCAGCGTGGTGGGCCGCGAGGAGCTTTCGGAAATCCGCTTCGGCAGCCTGGCGGAAGTGCTCCAGAACATCGAAGGCGTGGATGTCGGCGGCGAAGCCGGCAAGACGGGCGGCCTCAACATCTCCATTCGCGGCATGCCCAGCGACTACACGCTGATCCTGGTCGACGGCCGCCGCCAGAACACGCCGGGCAGCGTCACGCCCAACGGCTTTGGCGAGACCTCCACCAGCTTCCTGCCGCCCTTTGCGGCCATCGAGCGGGTGGAAGTGGTGCGCGGCCCGATGTCGACGCTCTACGGCTCCGACGCGATGGGCGGCGTCGTCAACATCATCACCCGCAAGGTCGGCGACCGCTGGGTGGGCACCTTCACCGGCGAAAGCACCATCCAGTTCGACAACCGCTTCGGCAACATCCAGTCGCTGAACGGCTTCGCGCAAGGCCCGGTGGTGAAGGATCTGGTGGGGCTGACGCTGCGCGGCAGCCTGTTCCACCGCGCCGGGTCGGACATTCCGATCCCCGGCAATCCGGCGCTCAGCCTGGGCCGCAACCCGGTCCAGTCCGACATCGGCAGCTATGGCGGCCGGATTTCACTGACCCCGCACAAGGACCACGACATCTGGTTCGAATATGACCGCAACCAGCAGCGCTACGACAACAGCCGCGGCCAGCTCGGCACGCTGGGCATCAGCGGCGGCTACACCAACGAACAGCGCTTCAACCGCTCCAACTATGTGCTGGCCCATAGCTGGCGCGCGGGGATCGGCACCCTCGACACCACGCTCAGCCGCAGCGACACGGAAACCATCGGCCGCACGCTTCCGCGCGGCACGCCGGGCAAGACGGCGGGCGACCCGCGCATATTGGAGGCGCGCAACGATGTGATCGATTCGCGCTTCGCGGGTGAAGTGGGGCCGGTCGGCTTCACCGTCGGCGGGCAATATTGGAAAGCCCGCATGGTCGACGGAGTGGCGCCTGCGCCCTTCAAGTTCACCCAATGGGCGGGCTTCGGCGAAGCCACCTGGGCCATCGTCGAGCAATTCCGCCTGACGGGCGGCGTGCGCTACGACGACCATTCCAGCTTCGGCAGCCACTGGTCGCCGCGTGCCTATGCTGTCTGGAACATCAACGACGCGCTGACGCTGAAGGGCGGGATTTCCAGCGGCTTCAAGACGCCGCGCCTGGAGCAGACGGCGGAAGGCATCGTCGGCTTCGGCGGGCAGGGCACCATCCCGCTGATCGGCACGCCGGGCCTGAAGCCGGAGAAGAGCACCACCTATGAAGCCGGCCTCTATTATGACGCCGATGGTTTCATCAGCGGCAACGTCACTTTCTTCAACAACAAGTTCAAGGACAAGATCGCCAGCGGCCCCGGCATCCCCAACTGCCAGTTCGCCGGCAATCCCAACCGCCCCGGCTGCCTGGACGTCGGGCCGTTCCCCGCCGTCGACCTGTTCGGCCAGTCGATCAACATCGACGAGGCCCGCACGCGCGGGGTGGAAGTGGGCACGCGAATCCGCTTCACGCCGGCCATCAGCCTGGGGGTGAACTATACCTATACCGACAGCGAGCAGTTGAGCGGGCCGCAGGAAGGCATGCCGCTGATCGGCACGCCGGAACACATGCTGAACGGCAATCTGCGCTGGAACATCAGCGAGGCGGGCAGCGTCTGGGCTCGAGCCGAAGTCCGTTCCAGCCGCTGGCGGGGCGACAACGCGCAGCAGAATGCGGTGGGCGACTTCCGCAGCTATGAAGTCTTCCACCTGGGCGGCACGGTGCGGATCGACCGGAAGTTCAGCCTTTCGGCCGCGATCTACAATATCCTCGACACCGATTATGCCGTCTATGTGCCGTATCAGAGCGGCGCGAACACGGTCTACACGCCGGCCTATTCCATCAACCAGGACGGCCGTCGCCTGTGGCTGTCGGCGACCGTCGACTTCTAGGGGCTTTCGTCATGGCGGAGGCCATGCCTCCGCCACCGCCGGGGGGCGGATCGAGAAGGGGTCGTCGGCCGGGAGGCCGGCGGCCCCTTTTCCCGCTATCGGGCGCGAAGTCCTTCAGATTCCAGTGCGGAAGGCGTTGGTGATCGGGTAGCGCCGGTCCCGCCCGAAGTTCCTCGGGCCGATCTTCACCCCCGGAGGCGCCTGCCGGCGCTTGTATTCGGCGATGTAGAGCAGCCGCTCGATCCGCTTCACCGTCTCCAGGTCGGCGACGCCGCGCGCGACGATGTCGGCGGTGGCGAGTTCCTCTTCCACCAGCGCGTGCAGGATCGGGTCCAGCACGTCATAGGGCGGCAGGCTGTCGTCGTCGCGCTGGTTCTCGCGCAGTTCGGCGGTCGGCGGCTTGGTGATGACGCGCTCGGGCATCACCGCCCCCTCCGGCCCCAGCCCGAGGCGCGGGCGCTGGCGGTTGCGCCAGCGGGAAAGGCGGAACACCGTGGTCTTGTAGGCGTCCTTCAGCACATTGTAACCGCCCGCCATGTCGCCATAGATGGTGGCATAGCCGACGGACAGCTCGCTCTTGTTGCCCGTCGTCAGCAGCATATGGCCGAACTTGTTGGACAGCCCCATCAAGGTCACCATCCTGAGGCGGGACTGGGCGTTTTCCTCGGCGGTGTCGCGCGGGGTGCCGGCGAACTGGCCGGCCAGCATCATTTCCATCGCCGTGACGGCGGGCTCGATCGGGATATTGTCCAGCCGCACGCCCAGCAGGCGGGCGCACATGGCGGCGTCGTCCAGGCTCTCGCGGCCGGTGAAGCGGCTGGGGAGCATCACGCACCAGACCTTGTCCGCCCCCAGCGCATCCACCGCGACGGCCGCCGCCAGCGCGCTGTCGATCCCGCCCGAAAGCCCCAGCACCACGCCCGGAAAGCGGTTGCGCGCCACATAGTCGCGCAGGCCCACCAGCATGGCGTGGTAGATTTCCTCCTCATAGCTGTCGGGCATGTGGCGAGTGGACTGGGCGAAGCCCGCGCCCTTCTGCCAGACGAGCGGCACGACGCTTTCATCCCAGTCCGGCAGGCGGGCGACCTGCTCGCCATCGGGGTTCAAGGCGAAGCTGCCGCCATCGAACACCAGTTCGTCCTGCCCGCCGGTGCGGTTCACATAGAGGAGCGAAAGCCCGGTTTCGGCCGCCCGCGCCCGGGCCAGTTCCAGCCGCCGCTCTTCCTTGCCCAGCTCATAGGGGCTGCCGTTGGGAACCAGCAGCAGGTCGGCGCCGCGCTGCTTCAGATGCGCCGAGACGCCGGGCGTCCACATATCCTCGCAGATGGGGAGGCCGAGGCGCACGCCCCTGAACTCGATCGGCTCGGGTGGCGGGCCGGGCACGAACACCCGCTTCTCATCGAAGACACCATAATTGGGCAGGTCGTGCTTCAGCGTGACGCCGGCGATGCGGCCGCCTTCCAGCAGCGCATAGCCATTGTGCAGGCCCTTGTCGGTCGCCCAGGTGGTGCCCGCCAGGATCGCCGGGCCGCCGTCCGCGGTGGCGGCCGCCATCCGCTCCAGTTCCACCATGCAGGCGGCGTTGAGCGCCGGCTTCAGCACCAGATCCTCCGGCGGATAGCCGATCAGCGAAAGTTCGGGCGTGACGATGAGGTCGGCGGCGGTGGCCGCGCGGGCCCTCAGGATGGCGGTGGCGTTGCCGGCGAGATCGCCCATCGACGGATTGAGCTGCGCGGCGGCGATGTTCAGCTTGGTCCCCATGGCCCTTGCCATAGGCGTTCGCGCGGCGCCCTACAATCGGCGCTCGGATGCTGGCTTGGGGACCTGTTCAAGCCATTGGATCATATTTTCCCGTCACCCCGGGCTTGACCCGGGGTCCAGCTTTTTCGCCCGCACAGCGCTGGAGAGACAAAGCTGGACCCCGGGTCAAGCCCGGGGTGACGAAGGGGAAGGGAATATGAGTCCCCGACCCGCAATCAGGCTCTCAAATGATCCCTTCGCCGCGAAGCCCGGCGATGTCGTCGTCGGAGAGGTTCAGAAGCTCGCGGTAGACATCCTGGTTGCTGGCGCCCATCGCCTTCCCGGCCCAGTTCACCTTGCCGGGCGTGGCGCTCAGCTTCGGGAAGACATTCTGCATCACCAGATTGGCGAACTCCGGATGCGCCACCCGCACCAGGGCCTCGCGGGCGGCGAAATGCGGGTCTTCCAGCATGTCGGGCGCCTTGAAGAGCCTGCCGGCCGGAACGCCGTTCGCTTCCATCGCCGCCAGCACGTCCGCGGCGCTGCGCTTGCGCGTCCATTCCGAGATCAGCTCGTCCAGTTCCGCCTGTCGCTCGCTGCGCGCCTCGTGCGTGGAAAAGCGCCTGTCGCGGGCCAGCGCCGGCGTCCCCATCGCGTCGCACAGGCGGGCGAAGATCGTGTCCTGGTTGGCGCCGATCAGCACCTCGGTATCGGCGCAGGGGTAGACGTTGGAAGGCGCGATCCCCGGCAGGATGGAGCCGGTGCGCTCCCGCACGAAGCCGGCCTCGGTATATTCCGGCACGGTCGATTCCATCATCGCCAGCACCGATTCATAGATGGCGGAATCGACAATCTGCCCCTCGCCGGTGCGCTCCCGATGGTGCAGCGCCATCATGGCACCGAGGCAGGCGAAGGTGGCCGCCAGCGAATCGCCGATCGAAAGCCCGATCCGGCTAGGCGGAAGCGACGGCTCGCCCGCCAGGTTGCGCATCCCCCCCATCGCCTCGCCGATGGAGCCATAGCCGGCGCGCGCCGCATAAGGCCCCGTCTGCCCATAGCCGGACACGCGGATCATGATGAGGCCGGGGTTGTCGGCGGCCAGCGTCGGATAGCCCAGCCCCCATTTCTCCAGGGTGCCGGGGCGGAAATTCTCCAGCAGGAAGTCCGACTTCTTCACCAGCCGCTTCAGCAGGTCCTGCCCGCGCGGGTCGCGCAGGTTCAGCGTGATCGTTTTCTTGTTGCGCCCCAGCACCGGGAACCACACCGGCTTGCCGCGCCCCCACTGGCGCATCGGGTCGCCCTCGGTCGGCGAATCCGCCGAAGCCGGCGACTCCACCTTGATGACTTCGCAGCCATGGTCGGCCATCAGCTGCCCGCAGAAGGGGCCCGCGATCAACTGCCCCAGTTCGATGAGCCGCAGCCCGTCCAGCGCGCCCTGTGCCATGCTATCTGCCTCATTCCCTGCCTTGCGGACCCTTGGCCCGGGGCATAGAGGTTAGCGGTATCGAGAGACAAGCCGCGAACGCGAGGATCGGCCGCCGCATGCAACAGAAGCCCAGCGTGGAAATCGTCGAGGTCGGCGCGCGCGACGGTCTTCAGAACGAAAAGGAAGTGATCGGCACCGAGGGCAAGCTGGGGCTGATCGGCCGCCTGCTGACAGCCGGCGTGAGGCGCATCGAGGTCGCCAGCTTCGTGAACCCCGCCCGCGTGCCGCAGATGGCGGACGGCGAGGCGGTGATCGCCGCCCTGCCGGACCGGAAAGACGTCTCCTACATCGGCCTCTGCCTCAACAAGCGCGGCGTGCTGCGCGCGCTCGCCACCCGCGACGGCGGCAGGCGCGGCGTGGACGAGGCCGGCTGCGTCGTCGTCGCCTCCGACAGCTTCGGCCAGCGCAACCAGGGCCAGACGATCGAGGAAGGCATAGCCGAAAACCGCGCCATGCTGCGGCTGGCGAAGGAAGGCGGGCTGGTGCCGCAGGTGACCATCTCCGCCGCCTTCGGCTGCCCGTTCGAAGGCCCGGTCCCGCCCGAAACGGTGGTGCGCGTCGCGCGAGAAATGGCGGAAGCCGGCGCAGTCGAGATCGCGCTCGCCGATACCATCGGCGTGGCGGTTCCCGCGCAGGTGGAAGAGCTGTTCGGCAAGGTGCGCGAAGCCGCCCCCGGCGTCCGCCTGCGCGCGCATTTCCACAACACCCGCGGCACCGGAATCGCCAACGCCTGGGCGGCCTGCAACTCCGGGGTCACAACCCTCGACTCCAGCCTCGGCGGGCTGGGCGGCTGCCCCTTCGCCCCCAAGGCCACCGGCAACATCGCCACCGAGGAACTGGTCTATCTCCTCGACCGCTCCGGCATCGAAACCGGCCTGGACCTCGATCAGCTGATCCAAGCCAACCACTGGTTCGAACCCCTCCTCGGCCGCCCCATGCCCTCGCTGGTCGCCCGCGCCGGCAACTGGCCGGCGGGGTGAGGGAGAAGGCCAGGGGGCTTTGCCCCCTGGACCCCCAGCAGGAGGGTGACCCTCCTGCACCTCCATAAGTTTGCAGAAGAGCCCCCCGAAGCCCGACGTGCGTGCACAGCTGTCGGTCCCGGGGGGCTCTTCTGCAAACTTAAAGGGGTCAAGGGGCGTCACGCCCCTTGCGGGGTGCAGGGGCAGAGCCCCTGCGTTCTCCATTCACGCCGTCGTCGCGTAGCCGCCGTCGGCGGTCACCGTGGCACCGCAGAGGTAGGCGGAGGCTTTGGAGCCGAGGAAGAGGGCGACGCCGGCCATGTCTTCGGGCGTGCCCCAGCGGGCCATGGGGGTGGTTTTGAGGGCGTTGTTGTTGATTTCGTCGGCTATTCCGGCGGTCATTTTCGAGGGGAAATAGCCCGGCGCGATGGCGTTGACCTGGATGTTCCGGGGGGCGAGGTTCCTGGCCATCATCCGGGTCAGGTGCAGCACGCCGGCCTTGGAGGCGGCGTAGCTGTAGGTCTCGATCGGGGAAACGTGCTGGCCGTCGATCGAGCCGATGTTGACGATGCGGGCGTTGTCTTCGGGCGTGGCGGCGGCTTCCAGCAGGTGGATCAGCTTCTGCGAGAGGAAGAATACGGACTTCAGGTTGATGTCCATGATCTTGTCCCAGCCGATTTCCGGGAATTCGTCGAAGCCCGCCCCCCAGGAGGCGCCGGCGTTGTTGAAGAGGACATGCACCTTGTCGGTGACCTTGGCGACTTCGGCGGCGAACCGCTCGATCTCGGCCATTTGCGAGAGGTCGGCGGGGATCGGGGTGGCGGCGCTGCCGAGTTGGCCTGCCAGCGCCTCGACATCGGCGGCCTTGCGGCTGGAGAGGATGACCTTGGCGCCATTTTCCACATAGGCGCGGGCGATCATCTCGCCGATGCCGCGGCTGCCGCCGGTGACGACGACCGTCTTGCCGGCGACGGAGAAGAGGTCTGCGATCCTCAGGCTCATGGATATCCTCAGATGGGCTCGCCGGCGGCGCGGGCGCGGTCGATCCGGGTCGCCTCCGCCGCCGGCAGGTTGCGGTAGACATAGTAGAAGCAGAGGAGCGGCAGCGGCGCGAAGGCCGACATGGCGATCAGCGCATGGCCGAGGTTGCCCATCAGCTCCGAAAGGCGGCCGGCCAGGAACGGGCCGAGGCCGAGGCCGATCACCGTCGTGCCCAGGAAGAAGGTGGCGGTGGCGGCGCCGCGCATGCGCGGCAGCACCAGATCCTGCGCGGTGGCGCCGGCCACCCCCACCCACATCGAGTTGAACAGCGAGGCCAGGAAGGCGAAGATATAGAAGAGGGTGACGGAACTGGTGGTGAACTGCAGCAGGATGAAGGGGATGGGCAGCAGCACGGTCGCGAAGCCGATGATGATGCGGCCGGACGGGTTGTCGCGGCGCAGCGTGTCGGCGATCTTGCCGCCGGCGATGATCGACAGGAAGCCGCCCAGCGCGCCGCCGCTGCCCAGGAAGAATCCGGCCATCGCCTTGTCCACCCCGAAGGTGCGGATGGCATAAGGGGCGGCCCAGAAGCCATGGGCATAGTTGGTCATGGAAACGATGCCGAAGCCCAGAACCATCAGCAGGAAGGTGGGCGTGCCCCAGATCAGCTTGTGCGTGGGCTTGTCCCGGTAGGACAGCGACTGCGACCAGGAGAAGACGGCATAGCCGGCCAGCCCCAGCGCCAGCCATTGCGGCCAGTTGCCGGTGAAATGGCTCATGCCCGCGATGAAGACGGCTGCCACGGCGAGCCCGACCAGGTTCACCGCCAGCGACCGGCCGCCGTGGCGGGCGGCGTGCAGGACGGTGAGCGGCGGCAGCACGCTGGAAAGCTCGTTCAGGAACTTGCCGAACGGCCGTTCCTCCGAAGGCATGACGATGCCTTCGGACAGGCCGCGGATCGGCTCGCGCAGGGTGGAGACCCAGATGGCGAGCAGCAGGCCGGGCAGGCCGACCGCCATGAAGGCCGCCTGCCAGCCGACGAGGCCGAAGGGGCCTCCGTCGGGGAAGGCGTTGTTCCAGCGTTCGACGGTGAGGCCGCCGATGAACAGCGAAAGGCCGCCGCCGATGTAGATGCCCGACGAGTAGATGGAGAGGGCGGTCGCCCGCTTCTCTTTCGGGAAATAATCGGAAAGCACGGAATAGGCGACCGGCGAGGCGGAGGCTTCGCCGACGCCGACGCCGATGCGGGCGGCGGCCAACTGGCCGAAATTCTGCGCCATGCCGGAAAGCGCCGTCATTCCCGACCAGAGCGCGAGGCCGATCGAAAGCAGGCGGACGCGGTGCCACATGTCGGCCAGCCGGCCGAGCGGGATTCCGAACAGCGCGTAGAAGACGCCGAACACCGTGCCGTAAAGGAAGCCGATTTCGGAATCGCCGATGCCGAGGTCTCTTTTGATGTCCTCGGCGAGGATCGACATGATCTGCCGGTCGATGAAATTGAACACATAGACCAGCACCAGCACGCCCAACACATACCAGGCATAAGGACCGCCCACGCGCGACCGTGCTTCGGCGACCTCGGATTCCGTCGGCTGCATCAATCCTCCCATCGCTTACCCTTCTTCGAAGGGCAGCTTCCCAAGGCCACGGACCTAGCAGGCATGTTGCGCGCGCGAAACGGGTTTTTTCATGAGGCGGGTCAACAACTCCCGGCTGTGCGCCGGGCGCAGCCGGCGCTATGAAAAAGCCATGACCGGGCTTTACGACCATGTGCCCCAGCGGCGCGCCATCATCGACCGCCGCAAGCTGGCGGAGCGGGTGGAACAGGCAGTGGCGCAAGCGCCGCCGGAAGGCCGGCGGCCGGCGATCGCCGCGGCGCTGAAGGAGGCGCTGGAGGAGGGCCGGGCGGAAATCCGCCGCCGTATCGCCACGACACCGGGCAGGGGGCTGGAACTGGCCAGCGCCCAGAGCTTCCTGACGGACCAGCTTCTGCGGGTCGCCTATGATGCCGTCACTCAGCATGTCTATCGGCTGGACAACCCTTCCGCCGCCGAGCGCCTGTCGATGGTGGCGGTCGGCGGCTACGGCCGCGCCGAGATGGCGCCCTTTTCCGACATCGACCTCATGTTCCTCTCGCCGCTCAGGAACACCGCCTGGGTGGAGCAGGTGGTGGAAGCGGTGCTCTATATCCTGTGGGACCTGGGGCTGAAGGTCGGCCATTCCACCCGCACCGTCGACGACATGATCCGGATGGCGAAGGGCGATCTGACGGTGAAGACCGCGCTTCTGGAAGCCCGCTACCTCTGGGGCGACCAGGCGCTTTACGACGAGGCCTCCGCCCGCTTCCAGCGCGAGATCGTCGCCGGGCAGGCGCGCGAGTTCATCGCGGAAAAGCTGAGCGAGCGGGACGAGCGGCACAAGCGCATGGGCGACAGCCGCTATGTCGTCGAGCCCAATGTGAAGGACGGGAAGGGCGGGTTGCGCGATCTCCAGACCCTGTTCTGGATCGGCAAGTTCGTGCACCAGGTCCGCGATTCGCACGAACTGGTGGAGAAGGGGCTTTTCAGCCCGGCGGAGTATCGCCAGTTCCAGCGGGCGCAGAACTTCCTCTGGGCGGTGCGGATCACGCTGCACGACATCGCCGGCCGCGCCGAGGAGCGGCTGACCTTCGACACCCAGCGCGAGGTGGCCGACCGGATGGCCTATGCCAACCGCCCGGGGATGTCGGCGGTGGAGCGCTTCATGCGGCATTATTTCCTGACCGCGAAGCAGGTCGGCAACCTGACCGGCCTGTTCCTGGCGCATCTGGAGGAACAGCATGCGCGCTCGTCCTGGATCCCGAGGCTGGCGCGCCGGCCGCGCCGGCTGAACGGTTTCCGCCTGGCGTCCGGCCGGATCGAAGCGCCTTCCGACGATTTCTTCCAGAAGGACCCGGTGCGGCTGGTCGAACTGTTCCAGCTCGCGGACCTGCACGGGCTGGAAATCCATCCGATGACCATGCGCCTCGCCGCGCGGGACGAAGGGCTGATCACCGAGGCCGTGCGGCAGGATCCGCGCGCCAACGCCCTGTTCCTGGACGTGCTCTGCTCCCCGCGCGACCCGGAGAAGGTGCTGCGCTGGATGAACGAGGCCGGGGTCTTCGGCCGCTTCGTGCCCGACTTCGGGCGCGTCGTCGCCAAGATGCAGTGGGACATGTACCACCATTACACGGTGGACGAGCACAGCATCCGGGCGATCGGCCTGCTCGCGGCGATCGAGAAGGGGACGCTGAGGCAGGACCATCCGCTGTCTTCGGCGGTGGTCCACCAGATCGCCTCGCGCCGCGCGCTTTATGTGGCGGTGCTTTTGCACGACATCGCCAAGGGGCGCGGCGGCGACCATTCCATCCTCGGCGAACAGGTGGCGCTAAAGCTCTGCCCGCGGCTGGGGCTTTCCGCTTCCGAGACCGACACCGTCGCCTGGCTGGTGCGCCAGCATCTGCTGATGTCGGCGACCGCCTTCAAGCGCGACCTCTCCGACTTCAAGACCATCCTCGACTTCGTGGAGGCGGTGGCTTCGGTGGAGCGGCTGCGGCTGCTGCTGGTGCTGACGGTGGTGGATATCCGGGCCGTCGGGCCGGGGGTGTGGAACAACTGGAAAGCGCAACTGCTTTCCACACTCTACGATTCCGCCGAGGAGGTGTTGCGCCTGGGCCACAAGCAGAGCGGCCGGCAGGAGCGGATCGAGGCGCGCCAGCAGGGGCTGCAGCAGGCGATGGGCTGGGCGGACGCCGGCTTCGCGGCCTATGCCGGGCGCTTCGCCGACAGCTACTGGCTTTCGGAGCCTGCCGACGTGCTGGCCGCCAACCTGGCGCTGGTCGCCGACGCGGATGTGGAAAAACGGCAGTTCACCATCCGCTCCACGCCGGATGCCGGGGCTGGCACCACCCTCGTCACCGTCTATGCCGCCGACCATCCCGGGCTTTTCTACCGGATCGCCGGCGGCATCGCGCTGGGCGGGGCGACGATCGTCGACGCGCGCATCCACACCACGCGGGACGGCATGGCGCTCGACAATCTGCTCGTGCAGGATCCGCTGGGCGGGCCGTTCGACGAGCCGGAGCGGCTGCGCCGCATGGAGGCGGCCATTCTCGATTCGCTCGCGGGCAAGGTGAAGCTGGCCGATCGGCTGACGGCCCGCCCGCTGCCCAGGCGCCGGCAGGAAGCGTTCCGGGTGGTGCCGCAGGTCTTCCTCGACAACCGCGCCTCCAACCGTTTCACCGTGGTGGAAGTGACGTCGCTGGACCGGCCGGCGCTGCTCTATGCGCTGACCTATGCCCTATATGGCGCGCGGGTGACGATCCATTCGGCGCATGTCGCGACCTATGGCGAGCGGGCGGTGGACACTTTCTACCTGACCGACCTGACGGGCGAGAAGATCGACAGCCCGGCGCGGATGAAGGCGTTGGAAAAGCGGTTGCTGGAAGTGGCGGCGGCACCGGGGCGCAAGGTGCCGGATGTGGCCTGACATCTGGCCTGAAGGCAGGGCTGGCGGAAACGAAAAAAGGCGGGCCTTTTGGCCCGCCTTTCCCGGAAGCGGCCGGGGTGCCTGAATAAGCCCCGGCCGCTCTGGTGCATGCTCCCGATCAGAAGCGGAAGTTCACGCCCGCCATCACCCGGTTGCGGTTGAAGCGCGCCGAGGCGTCGCCTTCCGTCAGGTCGACGTTGAAGCTGTTGAACTTCGTGTGGCGATATTCGACACGGGCCGAGACGTTCGGGGTGAGCATCTGCTCGAAACCGGCGCCGATCGTCCAGCCATCGCGGTTGCGGCTCACACGGTCTTCGCCGTCGAAGAAGGTGAAGCGGCCGTTTTCCCAGCCACCCTTCACATAGACGAGCGACTGCGGGCCGGCCAGCACGCCGGCGCGGGCAGTGAGGCCAAAAGCGCGGCCGCCGTCGGCCCAGGTGTCTTCGTCGCGGATCTTGCCGGTGTCGCCGCCCACGAAGGCTTCGGCGCCGAGCACGAACTTCTCGGACAGCTTGAAGTCATAGCCGATCTGGCCGCCATAGGCGAAGCCGGAGGCGTCGTCGCTGGCGGTCAGGGCGCCGATGCCGGTGCGCATCGTGCCGCGCAGCTTGTCTTGCTGCCAGCCGATTTCACCGCCGACATAGGGGCCGCTGAACGGCTCGGCGGCTGACGCCTGGGTCGCCGCGAAGAGCGAAGCCGTGCCGATCAGGGCAAGGGCGAGCTTGGTGGCATTGGCCATGAAAAAACCTTTCCTGTGCATAAGCTTGCCGCGCTTGAGGGAGGGGTGCGCGGTTGGCGGTGAAAAAGGCCAGCCGGCTTGAAGCGATCCTGAATCGCGCATTTTGCTGGCGTTAATCTTCGCCGGCCTCCGCGGTTGCGGCCGTGTCCTGAGCCGTTGGGCATTTGCAGCGGTCCGACGACGGCTTGCGCGGCTTGGGGGCGGTGGTCGCGAACTCGGCGGCGTTCAGATGCCCGTCGCGATTGCCGTCCGCCTTTTCGAAGCGGGCGATTCCCGATGCCGCATATTCCGCGAAGCTGAGCTTGCCGTCGCCATCCAGGTCCAGCTTGTCGAAGTTGCGCCGCCTTTGGTGCAGGAACTCGGCTTGGGTGATCCGCCCGTCGTCGTCCCGATCTGCCCTGTTAAATCTTTGTTCTTCCTTGCTCTTCTTTCGGGCCTGCGGGGCGGCGGGAAGCATCTGGGCGATAGGAGGCTCCAGTTCCGCCTCGCCGGGGTTCGCGGGCGGCAATTGCGGCGCGGCGATCGCCTGGCCATCGTCGGCCGAGAGCCACAGGGCCGCGCCCGCTCCCGCCAGGGTAAGCGCGCCGGCAACGGCCATCAGGCGGACCGGGAATCGGGAGGGCATGTTCGGGGAATCTCCATCGGCGGCGCTTTCCGGAAAAGCGCGACAAGCCGACCCCGCTGGCGCGCCTAGCAGGCTTTGCGCCGATGGCAAACCGTGCAGCTTTGGAACGGGCAGTTGCATAAATGCAACATATTGGGCGATCGCCCTGTTCATCTTCGCCGCCGCCCGGGTGCGAGACGAATCAGCTTAGCGGTGGCTCAGAGCTGCCCGGAGCATATTCCATTGCCGCCCAGGCGAAGCGGCCGCTCGCAGGCTTTTCCCGGCGGACAGGCGCGACCAGTCCTCGGCGGCCAGCGCATCCAATGTGCGCAGCGCTGCCGGGAGCGGGGAAATCGCTCGGCAAGGGAAGACGGGCGGCGACATGGCGCCGACCCGGGCTTCCGCTTGCCCCCAGCCGCCGCGCCAGAAGCGGGCGAGCGCCCAGCGACTGCCGGCGGCGCCGGCGTCCAGCCGCTCCGCCTGCGTGAGCGGCCGTTGCAGCAGCACGCCGAGCAGCGGCTCGAACAGCGCGGCCCCCCGAGCATGTGCCATGGCCAGCGGATCGAGAGGGCCCTGGGTGAGCAGCGGCAGGAAAGCCTCTTCCAGGCGGGTAAGGGCGGCGAGGTCGAGGCCGGGGGAAGTGGTCGCCGCCGCTTCGAGTGCCCGCAGCAGGGGCTGGCCCGGCGCTGCGCGGCCGGCGGCGAGCTTCTCCAACTGCTCGCGCCACCAGGCGAGGCGAATCTCGGCCAGCATCGGCTCCTTCGCTTCCGCGACGATCCGCTGCTGCTCCAGATCATAGGCGTGCAGCGCCAGAAGCGAGTCGCGAACCTCGCGCGGCGCCCACAGGACGGAGAGCCAGCGCTCCCTGTCCCTTGCCTTCAACTCTTCGATCATCACCGGGTCCAAGGCGTCATCCACCCCAGCGGGGAAGCCGTGGCCTCGTCCTTGTCTTGTTCTGCCGCATGCCGTTCGAAGCCTGGCCTGATTGTCGCCCGAGGGCAATGGCTGGAAATCGCCCTGCGCGGCGGGCGCCCGGATCGAGGACATGCGCGGCGCCCGGATCGTCCAGTCCGGTGGGCCTGCTTCGTGACCGCCGGGAAAACCCCATTGCAGCCGATCGCATGGTCTATCCCCTGTTTGACTTTGAATATTGTATACGATAATCCTTCTTCATGCTAAATGGGGGAGACCGGTGAGCCGCATTCTGGTGATCGGCGGCGGTGTCGTCGGCTTGTGCAGCGCCCTTGTTCTGGCCCGCGCCGGGCATGAAGTGACGGTGCTGGATGCCGACGAGGCACGGCAGGCGGCCTCCTGGGGCAATGCCGGGCATATCGCCACCGAACAACTGGCCCCGCTCGCATCGCCGGCGACGCTTCTGGGGGCGTGGAAGCGGCAGTTCGCCGCCGGCGGCCCGATCGACCTGCCGCTTCGCTTCGCACCGGACTGGCTGCCCTTTGCCATGCGCTTCGTCGCGGCCAGCAGCCTTGACCGTTTCGAGCAGGGCCGCGCGGCGCTTGCCGCGCTTCTGATGGACTCGCTTCCCGCCTGGCGCAGGCTGTTGGCGGCAGTGGGCCGGCCCGACCTGTTGCGGGAATCCGGGCATCTGGTCGCCTGGGAAAGCGAGGCTTCGGCGGCCAGCGGACGCGCGGCCTGGATGCAGGCGGATACCGGCACGGCCCGCGTTCGGGATGCGACAGCCGCCGATCTGGCGCGAATCCGGGGCCTTTCCACTCAGGCTGTCGCGGGCGCCGTTCGCTTCGAGGGCAGCGCCCAGATTTCCGATCTTTCGCAACTGGCCGATGCGCTGGAATGTGCGCTGCTGGCCGCCGGCGGAACCATCGTGCGCGGGCGCGCCGAAGTGGTGATGCAGGGCCGCCGCGCCACGGTTGCCGGCTTCCCCGCCGATCTGCTGCTGGTTGCGGCCGGCGCGCGCAGCGCGGCGCTTGTCGCGCCCGCCGGCCACAAGGTGCCGCTGATCGCCGAGCGCGGCTACCATATCCGGGGCGGCGCGAGCCGCTGGCCGGCGGACATGCCGCCGCTGGTGTTCGAGGATCGCTCGATGATCGTCACCCGCTATGCCGATCGGCTGCAGGCGGCGGGCTTCGTGGAATT
Organism: Sandaracinobacteroides sayramensis; assembly: GCF_022014495.1. Lineage (GTDB taxonomy): Bacteria > Pseudomonadota > Alphaproteobacteria > Sphingomonadales > Sphingomonadaceae > Sandaracinobacteroides > Sandaracinobacteroides sayramense. The sequence continues at coordinate 114,624 of NZ_JAKLSQ010000001.1, read as the reverse complement.
CGCCCCCCTGGAAGCGCCGGCCGACCCGCGCAAATGGCAGCGGCTGGAAGCGCATGTGCAGGCGCTCGGCCTGCCGATCGACGGCCCGTTCAGCCACTGGATGGGCGCCCGCCCGACCTTGCCAGATTATCTGCCGGCCATCGGCCGCTCGCCGCGCGCGTCCAACCTGCTCTATGCCTTCGGCCACCAGCATCTGGGGTTGACTCTGGCGGCCGTCACGGCGGAGCAGATAGGCGCGCTGGTGGAAGCGCGGGCGCCGGCTGTGGATTTGCAGCCGTTCGACCTTGCCCGTTTCGGAGGATGCTGATGATTGGTGGCTCGACGGCGGAAGCCGAACTGGCGTCCCTTTCCCCCTGGGCGCGGCCCGCGCCCGCCATCGCCCGCGCGGAGCGGGACGGGCGGCTGGCGCGCGCCCGCGAAGGGCTGGGGCGGATGGGTGCCGACGCGCTGCTGGTGAACGCCGGGCCGAGCCTGCGCTACTTAACCGGGGTCGGCTGGGGCGCGACCGAGCGGCTGGTGGCGCTGCTGTTGCCGGCTTCGGGCCAGCCGATCCTGATCTGCCCGGCCTTCGAGCTGGGCTCGCTGCAGGCGGAACTGGCGATCGACTCCGATATCCGCCTTTGGGAAGAAGATGAAAGCCCGACGGAGCTTGTCGCCGATGCGCTGGCGCCCGGCGCCACGCTGGCGCTGGACCCGCTTCTGAACTTCGGGGCCGCCCGCCGGCTGGGCGAAAGGCTGCGGATCGTCGACGGGGCGGCGATCATCGACGGGCTGCGCATGCGGAAGTCTCCGGCGGAACTGGCGCTGATGCAGCAGGCGAAGGACATGACGCTGGAAGTCCATCGCCGCGCCGCGCGCATCCTGGCCCCGGGTATCCGCGCCAGCGAGGTGAAGCGCTTCATCGACGCCGCGCACCGGGCGCTCGGCGCGTCCGGCTCTTTCTTCTGCGCGGTGCAGTTCGGTTATGCCACCGCCTTTCCCCACGGCCTTCCGGGCGACCAGCAGCTGGAGGAGAAGCAGTTGGTGCTGATCGACACCGGCTGCACCATCGAGGGTTATCATTCGGACATCACCCGCACCTACGCCTTCGGCGCGGTGAGCGACGAGGTGCGCGACCTCTGGGCGCTGGAAAAGGCCGCGCAGGCCGCCGCCTTCGAAGCCGCGAAGCCGGGTGAGACGTGTGAAAGCGTGGACCATGCCGCGCGGGCGGTGCTGGAGAAGGCGGGCCTAGGCCCCGATTACCGGCTGCCCGGCCTGCCGCACCGCACCGGCCATGGAATCGGCTTGGCCATCCACGAGCCCGCCTATCTGGTGCGCGGCGACAGGACGCTTCTGGCCGAAGGCATGTGCTTTTCCAACGAGCCGATGATCGTGGTGCCAAACCGCTTCGGCATCCGGCTGGAGGACCATTTCCATGTGACCGCGACCGGCGCGAAATGGTTCACCGAGCCGCAGGTCTCGCTGGAACGGCCCTTTTCCTGAACTGGCGTCGGGAACGCGGAACATCTTCAAGGAGTGCGCAGATATGTTGAATGGCGATCTGTTCATAGGCGGCGAGCGCCGCGCGGCCGGCAGGCGCTTCCGCGCCTATGATCCGGGCAAGGGCGCGGAAATCCCCGAGCCGGCCTTCGCCGAAGCAACCGCTCTGGATGTCGCCGACGCCTGCGCCCGCGCCGAGGCCGCCTTCGAGGCCTATTCCAGCCGTCCGCTGGCCGAACGCGCCGCCTTTCTGGAGGCCGTCGCCACGCGCATCGAGGCTTTGGGCGATGCGCTGCTGGAACGCGCGCAGGCGGAAAGCGGGCTGCCCCTGGCCCGGCTTCAGGGCGAACGCGGCCGCACCTGCGGCCAGTTGCGCCTGTTTGGGAAGGAAGTGCTGGAAGGCGGCTGGCAGGGCCTCAGGATCGACGAGGCGGATGCGGCGCGCGTGCCGCCCAAGCCCGATCTGCGCCTGCGCCACGTGCCGCTCGGCCCGGTGGCGGTGTTCGGCGCATCCAACTTCCCCCTCGCCTTTTCGACCGCCGGCGGCGACACGGCCTCGGCGCTTGCCGCCGGCTGCCCGGTGGTGGTGAAGGGCCACCCCGCCCACCCCGGCACCTCGGAACTGGTGGCCATCGCTTTCGAGGAAGCCATTCGGGAAACCGGGATGCCGGCGGGCGTCTTCAGCCTGCTCCAGGGGGCCTCTAACGACATCGGCGCGGCGCTGGTCGCGGATCCGCGGATCGCCGCCGTCGGCTTCACCGGCTCGCGCGCCGGCGGCACGGCGCTGATGCGGATCGCCGCCGCCCGGCCGGTGCCGATCCCGGTCTATGCGGAAATGTCGGCGGTCAATCCGGTGGTCCTGCTGCCGCAGGCGCTGAAGGCGCGCGGGGCGGCATTGGCGCAGGGCTTCGTCGCCTCGCTCACCATGGGGGCGGGCCAGTTCTGCACCAACCCCGGGCTGCTGCTGGCTCTGGCCGGACCAGAGCTGGACGCGTTTCTGGCCGATGCCGGCGGGCATGTCTCCACCGCTCCGGCGCAGGTGATGCTGTCGGCCGGAATTCACGCCGCCTATGAGCGGGGCAAGGCCGAACTCGCCGGCAGCGCCGGCATGCGGCAGGTGGCGCAAGGGCAGGCGGACAGCGCCCCCAACCGGGGCGCGGCCGGGCTTTTCACCATGACCGGCGCCGAGCTTCTGGCCGATCCGGAACGGGCGCACGAAATCTTCGGCGCCACGTCGCTGGTGGTCGCCTGCGCCGACGAGGCGGAGCTTCTGGCGGTGCTGCGCGCGCTGGAAGACCAGTTGACCGCCACGCTGCACGCCGATGCGCAAGACCTGGAGGCCGCGCGCCGCCTGCTGCCCACATTGGAGCGCAAGGCCGGCCGCATTCTCGCCAACGGCTGGCCGACAGGTGTGGAAGTGACGCACGCCATGGTGCATGGCGGCCCTTTCCCGGCCACTTCCGATGGGCGCAGCACGTCCGTCGGCACATTGGCGATCGAGCGTTTCCTGCGCCCCGTCTGCTATCAGGACCTGCCCGAAGCGCTGTTGCCTGAGGCCTTGCGAGGGGAAGGCGCCGCGGGCATCCCCCTGCGGCTGAACGGCACGCGCCGCCTGTAGGGTCTTGCGAAGCTTTGGCGGAACAGAGTCACGCCATATACGTCAATTTGTAATCCAGAGGCCATAAAGCGGCTTCAATCGAGAGCCTCGGTTCAGGGTTGCGATTCGCTGGATGAAGATTCTTGCTCAGCGTGGCGGGAGAGTGGTTGCCAGCCTGCTTTTGGCGCTGGCGCTGCACTCGCACGCCTCGGCGACGGACTTGGCGCCGGAGGAAGACGTGCGGCCATCCGCAGCGCGTTCACCCAGCATCCGCGCCGCGCGCACGGTCGTTGCCGGGCAGCCGCTGGCCGAAGCCTTGCGCCGCTTCGCGTTGAAGAGCGGCTATGATGTGGTCTTCGCCGAGGAACTGGTGCGCGATCATCGCGCCGGGCCGGTTTCCGCTGCCCGTTCCCCCTATGAAGAGCTCGTCCAGATGCTGGCCGGAACGGGTCTCGCGCCGCGCTTCACCCGGCGGGACGCTTTCATCGTCGAGCCGCAGCAGGCGCCGCAAGCGGCCGATCTGGTGCTGCAGCAGGTCGATATTCTCGCCTCGCCCTTCGCATCCGGCGACGACGCCTATCGCTGGTATGGCGAAAAGCTGCTGCAATCGATTCTGGGTCTGCTGCGGCGCTCGGGCGAGTTGGGCACGCGCTCCTATGATTTCACCCTTTACGTCTGGCTTTCCGACGAAGGGCGCGTGGTCGACCTGAGCGGCTATGAAGTCACACGCGACGAAGGCGCGCTGACGCTGGCGAAGCCGATGCTGACGGGGCTTTTCGTGGGCACGCCGCCGCCTTCCAACATGCCGCAGCCCGTTGTGCTGAGGATCATCGCGCAATGATCGCAACGAGCGGGCCGGCGCCGGCGCCGGCATATGCCGCGGGCGCGCGTTCGCGCCGGGCGACGGCTGTGCTGGCGGTGCTGGCGCTGCATGCCGCGCCGGCGCTGCTGATGCTGAACGGGGTCGGCCTGTCCGGCGCCCGGGGGCGCGGCGGGGCGGAAAGCGGCGAGGCTTTGGTGCTGATGGATGTGGCCTCGATCCGGGAGGAAGCCCCGGCGCAGGAGGCGAGCAAGGCCGCGCCGCCGCCGGTCGGCCGGGAAAGCGCCGAGGCGGACGAGGCGAAACCCGTTCCGGCCCACGCCGGCATCGATGGCGATACGGGCACCACGCTGTTCGAACAGCAGCTGGCGCAGGCCATCAGCGACGACCCTTCCGCCGGAGGGGGCGCGCTGGACTATGCGATCATCCTGCGCCGGCATCTGGAAGAACATGGAAGGAACCTGCGGGAGCAGGCGCGGCTGCGCGGCTCGCGCCTGGCGACGCTCAGGGTCCGCATCGACAGGGAAGGGCGGGTGCTCGATGCCCGCGTGCTGCGCGCGGCCGGGGCCGAAACGGGCGAACTGGCGCTGGCGACTCTGTGGCGGGCCGACCCGCTTCCGGCGGTGCCGGCAACGCTTCCGGCCCCGCTGGAAGTGGATGTGCCGATGCGCGTGAGATTGCCGGGATGACCGAAACGCCAGCCAGCCCATGGTGCGCCTGACGAATGTCGCGCAGCCTCCTCGACCGCTTCCTGCTTCTTTATCCGGACTTCCGAGAGCGCCTTCGCCGGCATCTGGGCTCGGCCGACCTTGCCGACGAGGCGCTGAGCGAAGTCTATGTGAAGCTCAGCACGACGGACAAGAGCTATGCCGTGCGCGACGAGCCGGCCTATCTCTTCCGGCTGTCCCTCAACACCGCCTTCGATCTCAACCGCTCGGCGCGCCGGCTCGCCACCATGGAGCAGATCGAAACGGTGCTCGACCTGTCCGACCCCTCCCCCGGGGCCGGCCGCAGCGCCGAAGCCCGGCAGGAGGTGGCGCGGCTGGAGCAGGCGATCGCCACGCTGACCGAGCGGCGGCGCAATATCCTGATCGCCGCCCGCATCCATGGCCGTTCCTGCCGGGAGATCGCCGGCGAGCTCGGCCTTTCCACCCGCACCGTGGAAATGGAGCTGCGCAGCGCGCTGGAGCATTGCGCCGAGCATCTGAACCGGAAAAACAACAAGGGAATGGGGAAGGATTTCGCTAATGACCGCCGCAAAACGTCTATTCATTGAAACGTGAAGCCCATTTCATGAAACTCGAAGACAACAGCCTCTCAAACTGGACGGACGCCGATGTGACGGCCCGTGCCTGGCTTGTGCGCCTGAAATCGGGCGAGGCGACCGTGGGCGAACTCGACGATCTCGCCAGTTGGCGTGCCCGGGACGCGGAGAATGAGCAGTCGTTCCGCCGCGCCCTCCATCTGTGGGAGAATCTGGGGCCGGCGCTGGGCGCAGATACGGCGCAACCCATGGTCGCCAGGCAATCGGGCCTGTCGCGCCGGGCGCTGCTGGGCGGCGGCGCCGGCCTTGCCGCGGCATCGGTTGCGGTGCTGCTGGTCGGCGGCAATTCCAGCCCAGCCAATGCGCGCGTCTATGAAACCCGCAAGGGCGAACGGCAGGCCCTGCGGCTGGGGGACAGAATCGGCGTCGAGCTGAACACGGATTCCCGCATCAGCTATTGGGCGGATGCCGTGCAGCCGCGCGTGGAGCTGGACCGCGGCGAAGTCGTCGTGAACGCCGACTGCCGGGACGGCCAATTGCTGCTGACCCATGCCGGCAATGTCGAGGTGCAGGCCCGAAAGGCGCGTTTCCTTCTCCGGCTGGACAAGACAGGCGCGCGCATCAGCTGCCTGGACGGCGAACTGCGCGTGCGTTCGGGGGAAGCGACCCACCATCTGCGGACGGGAAGCCGCCTCGATTTCCGCAAGGGCGTCGAGACGCCGGAACCGCAGCAGGTGCAGGCCAGCGAACTCGCCTGGCAGCGCGACCTGCTGGTCTTCAAGGATCGGCCGGCGGGCGAAGTGGTGGCGGAACTGAACCGCTACCGCCCCGGGCATGTCTATCTGACGGGCCGGCAGGCCGAGGTACCGATCAGCGGCGTCATCCATCTGGACCGGGCCGATCTCGCCGTCGAGCATATCGCCCGCTCGCTGGATATGAAGGTGTCGCGCCTGCCCGGCGGGATAGCGGTGCTGCGCGGCTGAGCGGAGGCATCCAACGAAAAGTCGCGCACTTATTTTTCGCGTTTCAGACCCCGGTTTCGTCTTACAGACAAAGGGGGTCGCAATGTCGTCCAGCAGTGCAGCATCTGAATGGGAAAGGGCGTCCGGTCTGCAGGCCGATCTGGCTCTCGCCCAGTCGCCGCATGAGGCATTCCACATGCTCGCGGCCTGCCTTTGCGACGATGGCCGCTCCGATCTGACGTTGCAGATAGAAGGGCATGGCCAGTCGGCCCGCTCTGGCGGCACGCGCTGGTCCACCCATGGCATTGCGCTGCTGGCGCGGCTGGACAGCCTGGGCTTCGGCGATCACGATCCCGTCCACCGCTATGCCCGTCGCTCGCTGGACCCGTTCCTTTGGACGACGCAGCAATGGCCGGGCCCCCGGACTCCGGCGGCACGCGACTTGATGCGCGGCCTGCAGGATCTGTCGATGGAAGCGGGGATCACGGTTGCCGTCTGGGGGCGGGGCGGAAGGGTGGCGATCGCCACCCTGTCGGGCCGCGCCGCCGACATGCTGCGGCGGTGGGACGGGCTTCGCGAGGATTTCCTCATCCTTTCCGTCCTCGCGGTCCGCACGATCGAGCGCCTCTCCCTGGTGCGGGAGCGGGAGAAGCTGACCGCGCGCGAGATGGAGATACTGGAACTGGCGGCCCAGGGCTTCACCACGACCGCCATAGCCCGGCAATTGTCGGTGGTGGAGCAGACGGTGAAATTCCACTTCCGGGGCATCCGGGAGAAGCTGAACGTCCGCAGCCGCGCGGAAGCCATCGCGCGCTTCGCGGTCATGGATACCGGCGCGGTGGCGCCGGATGTGCGGTTGCGTAGAAAGTCCTCGGGCGCATCCCAGGAGCCAGAGGCGCGAAATATGGGCTGAATGCCCGAAGTTATTGTTTGCGTATATTTAAATTACTTTCATCCGGCACATGAATATGTGTCGGATAAACTCGTTTGTATTGGTGAAATGCTGAATATCTATGCTTTGGGTATAGTATTTCTGGTGAAACAATAGGCCAATATTGCGCTGCAAATCGGCTCCGAATCGGGGGCGTTGATTTCGCAAATCCTCTTGGGAGCGGGCGCAATAGTGATGGTTCTACCAATGACAGGTGGGCGGCTGCATCGGGTTCGGCGGGGCGCGCTTGCGACGCTGACAGGAGTCGCCGGGTTCGCGCTGGTGGGCGCGGCGCAGCCGGCAATGGCCGAGCAGGCGGCGGACGCTTCGGCGCCGGAGGCGGAGTTCCGCTTCGACGTCATGGAATATGTGGTGCGCGGCAACACGGTGCTGAAGCCGGCGGAGATCCAGCGCGTGCTGATGCCGCATGCCGGCTACCAGAAGAGTGTGCCGGATGTGGAGGTCGCGCGGGCCGAGCTGGAAAAGGCCTATCGCGACCGCGGCTATGCAACCGTCGTCGTCGAAATTCCGCAACAGGATGTGGCCGGCGGTATCCTGGAACTGCTGGTCACGGAAGGGCGCGTGGGCCAGGTGCGCGTGACCGGCGCCGACTTCGTCCGCCCCAGCGAGGTGAAGGCGGCGATCCCCAGCCTGAAGCCCGGCACGGTTCCCAATGTGCCGCTGCTGCAGCAGGAGCTTTCCACCGCCAACGCCCGCACCACCCGCACGATCACACCCGAGTTCAAGGCCGGCGCCGCGCCGGGCACCGTCGATGTCGATCTGGCGGTGGACGACAAGAAACCCTGGGGTTTGAGCGCCGAGCTGAACGACCAGTATAACCGCTCGACCGAGCGGCTGCGGATGAACCTGTCGGCGAATTACGACAATCTCTGGCAGGCGGGCCACAGCGCCAACATCTTCTTCCAGACCGCGCCGCAGGACTTCGACCAGATCCAGGTCTTCTCCGGCTCCTATTACGCGCCCATCGGCTACAGCCGCACCAGCCTGCTCGCCTATGTCGTCAATTCCAACACCGACGTGGCGACGGTCGGCGGCCTCACCGTGCTCGGCAATGGTCTGACGATCGGCGGCCGGGTGATGCACAGCATCGGCAATTCGCCGGCGGGCACGGTGCAGTCGCTGCTGTTCGGTGTCGACTATAAGGATTATCTCGACCAGATCGGCCTGACCGACCCGGAAACGGGCGAGGAAATGACCTTCGACACCCCGGTGCGCTACCTGCCGTTCACCGCGCAGTATCGCTGGCTGGGCGGCAACACCAGGTCGAACGGCGAATTCAGCATCGGCGCCACCTTCGCCTTCGACGGGCTGGTCGGCCGCCAGGAGGAATTCGGCGGCAGGCCCGACAATCCGCTGACGCCCGGCGTCAATGAAGCGGTGGTCGGCAAGCGCGACGGGGCGGAAGCGAGCTTCATCTATTTCCATGGCAGCGGCGCCTACAACCGCAAGCTGTCGGAAGCGGTCGACCTGAAGGCGGCGCTGAACTGGCAGCTTTCCCCGACCCCGCTCATTTCCAACGAGCAGTTCGTGCTCGGCGGCGCCGGCAGCATTCGCGGCTACCGCGAGGCCGAGACGCTCGGCGACAGCGGCGCCCGCCTCTCGCTCGAGCTGGGCTACAGGATTCCCGTCGACGCGGCGGGCAAGGTGGACTGGCGGGTCGCCGCCTTCGTGGAAGGCGGGCACGCCTGGATCGAGAATCCGCTGCCGGAAGAAAAGGCCAAATTCTGGCTGGGCGGGATCGGGATCACCAGCTCGATCGACATCTTCAAGAATCTCTACGGGCAGGTCGACCTTGCCTACCGGCTGAACGACGACCCCTCCTCTTCGGGGGAAAAGGGGCCGGACGACCTGGCCGGCATGCGCGTGCATTTCAAAGTTGGCGTGAAATACTGAGGAAATAGAATGAAAAAGCTGATTTCCGGCGCGGCGATCGCCGCCCTCGGTTGGCTGGCCCTTTCCGGCCCTGCCCTTGCCGAAAATGAAGATGCTGCCTGGCTCGACGACAAGCTCGCGGTCCGCAAGGAGATCGTCGTGAAGCCGGGCGCCGGCGGCGCCGGGCTGGATGCGAAGACGGCCGTCTTCCCCTTCATGCTGCGGCTTTCGACGCAGACCTTTGCCTTCAATGATGTGAAGCCCGACGGCTCCGACCTGCGCGTCGCCGGGCCGAACGGCGAGCGTGTCGACCATTATGTCGAGAATTTCGACCCTGAGGCCGGCCTCGCCACCATCTGGGTGAAGGGCGTGAACTTCGATCCCGCCGCTTCCGCCACCTACCAGCTCTATTATGGCGGGGACGTGCCTTCGACGGCCAATCCGTCGAGCGTGTTCGACGCTTCCGACGTGCTGGCGGTCGACTTTTCGGGCGCGGCCCCCAAGGACCGCACCCGCAACAACAACCAGGTGACGACCGTGCCGACTGCGCCGGGCTTCGCCGGCCAGTCCGCGCGCTTCTCGGGTTCGGAGGTCTTCCGCGTCACGGGCTCCTCCAGTCTGAATATCGCCGGACGGCCCTTCACCTGGATGGCCTGGGTGAAGCCGGAAGGCCCGTCGAACGGCAGCATCGTCGATCGGCCCGGCTCCTTCTCCATCGCGCTGGCCGGGCTTACCCCTTCCGCCAGTGTCGGCGGCGTGCCCATCGCCTCCAATGCGGCGCTGACGGCCGGAAGCTGGAACCATGTCGCGCTGGTCGCCGGCGAAGACGGCAAGGCGACGCTGTTCGTGAACGGCAAGCCGGCCGGCCAGGCTTCCGCGCCGCTGCCGGCGCAGCAGGGCGACATCGCCGTCGGCCAGGGCTTCACCGGCCAGATCGACAATATCCGCTTCTCCGCCGCCGCCCGCAGCCCCGGCTACGTGCAGGCGGTCGCCAATTCGGAGAACGGCCGCGGCCTCGTCACCTTCGGCGCCGAGCAGCAGAAGAAGGGCCATTTCGAGCTTTCCTACTTCGTCACCGTCGTCAAGAATGTCACGATCGAAGGCTGGCTGGTGATCGGGCTCTGCGCCATCCTGCTGGCGCTGGCGATCGCGGTGATGGTGCAGAAGTTCGGCCTGCTGAAGCGGATCGAAAAGGCCAACCGCAGCTTCGAGGGGGTCTATAACGGCGAAGCCAATCTCGACAGCGGCAAGCTGGGCGAGGAAGCCCGCCGGAACCCGGATTCGACGCTGTCGCAGCTTTATGCCGCCGGCCTGCAGGAAGTCACCAAGCGCTCCGCCGATGGCCGCGCCCGCTTCACTTCCTCCGGGATCGAGGCGCTGAAGGCGCGGATCGACTCCGTGACTTCGAACCAGGCCTACAGCCTCTCGGACAAGCTGGTGATCCTGACGCTGTCGATCGCCGGCGGCCCGTTCCTGGGCCTGCTGGGAACCGTGGTAGGGGTGATGATCACCTTCGCGGCGATCGCGGCGCAGGGCAATGTGAACGTGAACGCGATTGCGCCGGGTGTGGCGGCCGCCCTTCTGGCGACTGCGGCCGGCCTGCTGGTCGCGATCCCGGCGCTCTTCGCCTACAACCTGATCCTCACCCGGATCAAGCGCATCAACGCCGCCAATCGCTCGTTCGCCGACACGCTCGTCGCGCGGATCGCCGAAGAATATGGCGCCTGAGGAGGCCTGATCCATGGCCAAGGTACAAGACGAAGACGCGATCTACGACGAGATCAACGTCGTCCCCATGCTCGACCTCGCCTATGTGCTGATCGTCATCTTCATCCTGATGGCGACGGCGCAGGTGGCCGGAATCGAGCTGGATCTGCCGCAGGCGTCCAACCGCAAGACGCTGGAAGCCTCGCAGACGCAGGCGATCAGCATCAGCGCCGGCGGCGAGGTCTATCTGAACGGCGCGCCGACGACGACGCCCGAACTGGAAGCGGAAATGCGCCAGCGCTTCGCCGAGGATCCGGACGTGCCGGTCGTCATCCGCGGCGACACCAAGGCCGCCTATGGCAAGGTCGTCGAGATTCTCGACGTGCTGAAGGGCGTCGGCATCACCAAGATCGGCCTGCCGGCCGAAAAGCCGGCAAGCTGAGCGGCTGGCCGGACCGGTGATGACCGCCACTTCCCCCAGCAAAATCCCGCCCGCTCTGCGCAGGGCGGCCGGACCGGCGCTGCTGGCCCTGCTGCTCCTCGCCGGCGGCTGGTGGATCCTCAGCATGGACCGCGTCGAAGAGCGGGTGCGCAACGAGGAGGTCGAGATGTTCGACCTCGCCGTGCCGCCCCCGCCGCCTCCGCCGCCGCCCGAGATCGTGCAGCCCAAAGAGGTGGAGAAGGTGACCGTGCAGGCGGAAACCGTGCAGCGCGATCCGCTGACACCGCCCGACCCGGCCACCACCAATCCGCCGGCCGGAGACCTCACCAGCCTGATGCAGGATCCGGTGGGCGACACCGGCGCCTTCACCGGCGGCGCGCGCGGCCAGGGCGGCACCGGCAAGGGGTCGCTGATCGGCGGCACCAGCAGGGGTGGCGGCAGCAGCGCCTCGCGCGCCTACGCCGAGCTGATCCAGCGCGCCATCATGCGCCACCTCCGCCGTGAGGCGGACCTGGCCCAGGCCCAGTTCGAATTCCGGGTGAATGTCCGGGTGTCGGGCGATGGCGGGCTGGAAATCCTCGGCCTTTCCAACGTCCAGCCGCCGGCGCTGGAGGAGAAGCTCTTGCGCACGTTGCGCAGCCTCAACCGGGTCGACACGCCGCCGCCGGCGGGAATGCCGAACCAGATCACACTCCAACTCAATCAGGCGTGAACTCAGGCCTGCCAGGAAACAGGGAATAACGACAATGCCCACGAAGTGCTCCGGCCGATATCCATCCGCCCATCCGCTGCTGAGCGCGGCTGCGGCCATGGTGCTTGCCTCCATTCCCACGGGCGCCTTCGCGCAGAGCGATCCTTCCACCCGGGACATTCTGAACATCCTGGTGGAAAAGGGCGTGCTGTCGCGCGGCGATGCCGATGGCGTGCTGGCGGAAGCCCGCCGCCGCACCGAAGCGGCCGAAGGCACGGTTCGCGCCCCTTATGTGCCGGAAGCCGTGCGCGACCAGATTCGCGAGGAAGTGAAGGCCGATGTGCTGGCCACCGCCAAGTCCGAAGGCTGGGCGCAGCCCGGCGCCCTGCCGGACTGGGTCGGCAAGCTGGACATCCATGGCGATGTGCGCGTGCGCGCCGAGCATATCGCCTTCGGCAAGGCCAACACTCCGCTGATCTACGACATCAACGCCATCAACGCGGACGGCGGCTATTATGTGGATGACGTCCTGCCGCTGCGCGAAACCACCGAAAACCGCTTCCGTGCCCGTATCCGCGCCCGCCTCGGCTTCGAGGCCAGGCTGTCGGACAAGGTTGATGTCGGCTTCCGTCTGGCGACCGGCAACCTCAACGATCCGGTTTCCGCCAACATCACCATGTCGGACAATTTCCACAAGCTGACGGTCGGCCTCGATCGCGCCTATATCCGCGTCCGCCCCTTCGCGTCCGAAGGCGATTTCGCGCAAAGCAACCTTGTCTTCGGCAAGTTCGATAATCCCTTCCGCACCACGGAGCTGATCTTCGACGAGGATATCCAGTTCGAAGGCTTCGCCGCCACGCTCGACACGAAGTTGGGCGACAGCGCTTCCGCCCCGCATGTGCGCCTGACGGCGGGCGTGTTCCCGATGGAAGAGTGGGACTTCAGCAACAGCGACAAATATCTCTATGCCGCCCAGCTCGGAATCGGCGGCGCGCCGCTCGAAGGTTTCCGCTTCAACATCTCGGCCGGTTATTTCGACTTCGCCAATGTGCAGGGCCAGTTCAACACGCCGGGCACCCGCGACCATGATCACACGGCCGCTAGCCGCGTGCAGTTCGGCAACTCGGTGTTCAACCTTCGCAACGATCCCGGAATCGTCAACACGGTTCTGTTCGGCCTGGCTTCCAAGTTCCGCGTGGGCGCCTTGAACGCTGAAGCCGAGTTCGACCTGAACCCGACGCTGGTCGGCGCGGTCAATTTCGAGATCATCAAGAATTTCGGCTTCTCGAGGCGGGCGCTCACCGAGCGGCAGGTGCCGAACTCCAGCGGCGACATGGGCTGGTATCTGCGCGGCAGCATCGGCCATGCGAAGGTGACGGAAGCCAATGCCTGGAACTTCAACGCCGGCTACCGCCGCCTGGAAGCGGATTCCACGCTCGACCTCTTCGCCGACAGCGATTTCGGCCTGGGCGGCACCGACCAGAAGGGCTTCGTGGTGCAGGGCAGCTATGGCCTGGCGAAGAATCTGTGGATGCGCGGCTCCTGGTATTCAGCCCGCACCATCAATCTGAAGGATCCGGCGACGAACCTCGTCGCGCCGCCGATCGACACCGACACGGTCATGTTCGACCTCAACGCGCGCTTCTGAGGAGGGCAGGCCATGAAGAAAACATTCATCGCCCTTGCGTTCGGGCTTCTGGCCGCCCAGCCGGCCCTGGCGCAGCAATGCATCGTGAAGGAGCAGGCCGAGCAGCTGATCGCCACGCTGAAGCAGCGCAACGACCAGGTGCGCGACCTCAACGCCCAGCTTCGCGCCATGGAGGAAAAGGTCGCCGCCGCCGAGCAGGCCAGCCGCGAACTGGAAAGCGCCCGCAAGGCGCTGCAGGTCGCGGCGGACAGGAACCGCGAGCTTCGCGATCTCGGCCATGCGATCATCGCCGACTATGAGAAGATGAAGCTGGGCGGCAAGGCCGCTTCGAAAGAGCCGCTGACGCAGCTCTATCGCGTGAAGCTGGAGAACAAGCTGCAGGAGTTCAGCGACCAGGTCGCCGCCCTCGGCTTCTATCCGGCGCGAGATGCGGCGCCGCCGCCCGCCGCGAGNCACGGAATATGATGTCTCGGCCGACCGCCGCTACGCCGGTATCCCCATACCGCAGACGGAAAGCCTGAAGGACACCATCCTCGCCGCCCCCGCCCCCCGCCGCAAGTATGGCCTGAGCCGTGCCGCCCTTGCCGCTTCGGCCAGCTTCCTTTCGGTGTTCGTGCTGGCCGCCATGCCGGCCGTCGCGCAGACGGCCGGCACGCTTCCAGGCACCCAGGTTCTGCAAGGCGGCCGCTGGTCGGGCGCGAAGCTGCCGACTGTCGCCCAGACCAACAACGGCCTGGTGATGACCATCGAGCAGGAGCAGAAGCGAGCGCTGCTGGACTGGTCGCGCTTCGACGTGGCCAAGGGCGAGGAAGTGCATTTCAAGCAGGGGGGAGCGGACTGGATCGCCCTCAACCGCATCTTCGATTCCAAGCCCAGCGAGATCGCGGGGAAGATCACCGCCAAGGGGCAGGTGTGGCTGACGAACAGCAACGGCATCGTCTTCAAGGATGGGGCGCAGGTCAACGTCCACACCATCCTCGCCTCCACCCTGACGATCCGCGAAGAGCAGCTCTACGATGGCCTGATGGCCGGCTCCGGCGGCGAGCGCGGCGTGATCCGCTCCAGCCCGCACAGCCGCCTCTATGCGGGCGGCGGCGGCTCGGCCTTCTATAACGTCGGCGCGGTCGCGAAGCCGGTCGAAGGGCTGGACCCGAACACGCTGATGGACGTGCTGCCGGTGCAATGGCGCGGCGAGGACATTTCCCAGCTCGACATATTGGCGCTGGCCATCATCCGCATGGCGATGATGCAGGAAACCGGCTTCAAGGACGGCAACGGCAACACGATCAACGATTCGCTGCAAGGCTACCGCCTGGATTCGGCGCAGGGTGGCGGACAATATCTGTTCACCAAATTTGGCAACGACAACCGCGAGAACTGGCTGCAGAACGGCTATGGCTGGGGGCATAACGGGCTGGAGGCGGTGCTGGATCAAGTGACCGCCGGCATCAAGCTCGGCGACTATATGGATTTGCCCAAGCCGGGCGACGCCAATTATGCCGCCTTCGTCAACGGCCTGACCGCGAACAACATCCTGAATTTCGGCAGCTCCAACGCCCCGCGCGACGCGCTGCCCGCGGAACTGCTTTCGGCGATCAAGGCGAAGCTGAAGGCGGACTATATCGACCAATATTCCACCATCATGGCCGCCCAGCGCCAGAAGTGGGACAATTACATCACCAACGTCGGGATCACCGTGCAGAAGGGCGCGACGCTGACCGCGGCCAGCGACGACAGCGCCAGCCCCGGCAAGATCATGCTGTTCGGCCCCAAGGTGACGAACCACGGCAAGCTGGTCGCGCACGACGGCCAGGTGCTGATGGCGGCCGGCGAGCAGATCAGGCTGGCCACCGATCCGGGCTGGGGCAACATGCCCAACGCCGTGCGCGGCGGCCTTGCCGTCACCGTCGGCGCCGCCGGCACGGACGATGGTTATGCAAACCTGGCCGGCGTCAGCTACAACTGGCAGAATTCGCTTTACTGGGACCAGCGCTACATCGCCCGCGCCGACGAGATCAACATGCTGGTCACCAACACCGGTGAGATCCTAGCCGATCGCGGCAGCGTTTCGCTGAGCGGCGCCAATGTCGACCAGCTCGGCAGCATCCTGGTGACCAATGGCGTGCGGCAGCGCAACGGCGCCATCGTGCTGCAGGCCACCCACGGCTTCAACGTGAGCGCCTACTCCCTTGGCGCCAACTATGCGGCCGGCAAGGTGCGTCTGGGCGAAGGCAGCCTGACGCAGATCACGCCCGACCTCTCTGACCTGACGGGTCTTGCGGCGGACACCTTCACCAAGGGCAAGATCCTGATCGCCGGCAAGGATATCGTGCTGGAACGCAATTCCAGCGTGGTGTCCCGCAGCGGCGAAGTGGTGATCCATGCCAGCAAATCCGGGGCCGGCGCGAAGGGCGCCGCCACTCCGGGCGGCGAAGGCGAGCAGAGCAACGACAGCAAAGGCGAAGACGGCAGCTTCACCATGCGCGAGGGCGCGCGGATCGACGTCTCCGGCCTGAAGGATGTCGAGCGGAGCGTGTCCGAGAACAGCTTCGAAGTGGAAGTGCGCTCGAACGAACTTTCCGCATCACCCAAGCAGCGCGACGGGCTGCTGCAAGGCAAGAAGGTGTTCGTGGACGCCCGCGAAGGGGCGACCATCGTCGACTGGACGGGCGCGCTCGCCGGCGAGCAGCGCACGGCGCAGCAGATGTCCACCGAAGGCGGCACGGTGCAGATCCGCGCCACCAACTATGCCATCGTCGAGAATGGCGCGGTGATCGACGTGTCCGGCGGCAGCACCAAATGGACCGCCGGCGAGATCAAGACCACGCGCCTGCAGGACGCGCAGGGCCGCTTCCACAACATCGCCGACGCCGACCCCAACCGGCAATATGTCGGCATGTACGACGCCAGCCGCACGGTGGAAGGCTATATGGAGGGCGCGAACGCCGGCTCCGTGCAGCTGCTCGCCCCCAGTTCGCGGCTGTTCGGCAAGCTGAAGGGCGATGTGATCGTCGGCGAGCAGCAGTTGCTGGCCGCCGCGGGGCAGGTGAAGGCGCCCAAGGTGCCGGTGGGGGCGATCGCCGCCGCCGATGTGAAGACGGTGAAGATGCCGACGCCGGGCGAGGCCGACCTGCACCGCGGCGGGCCGGAATATGCCCCCTGGTCGTCCACCCACGCTTTCGTCATGAATGATCGCAATGCCTTCACGGGCACGCTCTGGTCGCAGTCGGAAGGCGGCAATTCGCCGTTCGATGTCAGCGAGACCATGCTGCTGGACCCGTCGCTGATCGGGCAGGACTGGGCCGAATATGAAGGCGACCAGCCGCGCTTCATCCAGTTCGTCACCGCCGATTTCTTCAGCGGCATGGGCGACGTCAGCCTGGTTTATGGCTCAGGCCATCAGACGCGCGCGATCCTGCCCGGCGCGAAGATCGGCCTGCTGCCGGGCGGAAGCTTCAGCTTCCAGGCCGAAAAGGGCGTGACGACCATCGGCGACGATGTCTCGGTGGTCGCGCCTTCGGGCAGCATCAATATGGCCGGCGAGTTCGGCCGGAACATCCTGCTGTCGGTGGCGGCGCCCTGGGTGAACGATGTCGATGCGTCGGCCGACACGGTTCGCGGCTGGTTCGACGGCGGTTCCATCCTGCTGGCGGGAACGCTGACGGCGCCGATCACGCTCGATGCCGGCGGCGGCGGCTGGTACCGGCGCCTGAGCGCAGCCGAAGTTACCCAGGGCCCCGGCATCACCAGCCGGGTCCGGGAAGGCAATTTCGAGCTGATCGGCGGCAAGGGCGGTGACGTGAGCCTCAGTCTCAGCCACAGCATCGGCGAGATTCTGGACTATGCCGACATCAATGTCGCCGGCCTCGATGGCGGCGGCCGGCTTAGCCTGCTCGCTTCCGGCGCGCTGGTGATCGGCCCGAACGGCGGGCTGATCCCGGGCGATGCGCCGGACGACGCCGAATATCTGGACGACAGCCTGTTGCAGGACATGGGGGTAGGCAGCCTCGATCTGCAGGCCGGGTCTTTCCACTTCATCGACGGCGCCAATGTGCAGTTCCGCGCCCGCAACCTGCTGCTGAACGGCCGCGCCATAGACGTGAAGACGGGCAGCAACCTGCGCGACTTCAGCACCTTGACCCTGTTGCCGGATCAGCAGCGCTCCGGCGCGACGCTGAACCTGATCGGCGATACGATCAAGGTGGACAAGAATGCGCTGCTGGAAGTGGATGCGCTTGGCACGCTGACCCTGAACGGCAGCGACATCACCATCGACGGCACGGTGCGCGCCCATGGCGGCAAGATCGGCCTTGGCGGTGGCGGCAGTGCCAGTATCAATATCAACACCGGCGCGCTGGTCGACGCCAGCGGCATCGCGCAGACGGTGAAGGTGCCGGGTGGCGCCGACGGCCGCGGCTTCTGGTACAATGGCCGGATTCTGGATGGCGGCAGCATCGACATCAACGCCGGCTATCTGCTGCTGGATGCGGGCGCCGTTCTGGACGTTTCCGGCACCACGGGCCTGCTCGCGGTGTTGAAGCCGGGTCGCTACGCTTCGGTCAAGGTGAACGACAGCATCGGCTCCAATGGCGGCTCGATCAGCATCGATGCGAAGGGCGGCTATATCCTGGGCACGCTGCGCGGCAATGGCGGCACGGATTATAACCGCGCCGGGAGCGTTTCGTTCACAGGCGGTATGAACGGCAAGCTGCTGCTGCCCGACACGTCCCGCCCGGACGGGGTCGAAAGACTGTTGAACAATCTTTCCGGCAGCATCTGGTGGAATGACGAGGATTGGGATGGCGTCTGGGACCGTCCGACAAGTATTAGCGAAGCTCTTCAGTATAACGAATGGCAAGCTGGCCAGATGGGCATCACGGTGGACGATATCGAGGATATCGCCATCACCGACGCCGAGCAGTTCAAGGATTTCATGCGCCAGGCTCTGCTGCCGTTTATGACTGGCCCCGGTCAGGATGTGAATGGCGGGCTGATGCTCGACGCGGCGATGACAGGGGTGCCTCAAGGCGAGGGTGGCGGTGGCGCGTTCGCGCAGAACTTCGCCGCGCCGGCGGGCTATGTGATTCAAGATCAAACCAAGTTCAACAATTCCATGCGCTTCGTCATGGCAGCGCTGATGTCTTATAATCTCGACAATCTGAACCAGCTTCGGCCCGGCTCGAACACCACTTTCGGCAAGCCGTTTCTGGACAGCGTGAAAGCGTTCGACACTGTCAGCATCGGCGGGAAAATCCAGGCCGCGCAAGCGCTGGAAATCTCCAGCAAGCGTGTGCTGAACATCAGCGGCACGATCGACGCCACGGTCGATATGAAATTCTCGTCGCGCGACATCTATCTGTCCGGGCAGCAGAATAGCATCGTGGCGCCAGCGACCGCCGGCACCCTCACCATTTCCGGGGAGACGGTGCAGTTCCAGAACCGCTTCAGCGTCGGCGGCTTCAGGAAGGTGGTGGTCGAGGCGCAGGGCGACATGCGCAGCGCCGGACTGGCGGCGCAGGCGAACATCCCGGCCGAAAGCATCCCCGGACTCTACGCGAGCGGAGACGTGGTGCTGCGCGCCGCGCAGATCTATCCGACGACCGACAGCATCCTGCGCTTCGAATCCGGCAGCAGCGTGCGTGTGGAGCAGACGGGCCGGCGCGATGCGCCGCTGTCCGCCGGCGGTGAACTGCAGATCGTGGCGCCGCTGATCCAGCAGGCCGGAACGCTGCGCGCGCCCTTCGGCGAAATCCGCCTGGAGGCTGTCGGCACGACGGACGGCGAGGGCGTCTATACCCCCGGGCGGGTGGAACTGCTGGCGGGCAGCGTCACCTCGACGGGTGCCGACGGCAATGTGATCCTCTACGGCTACACCTTCGACGGCCAGAGCTGGTATGCTCCGCTCGGCGTGCCGGGCGCGCCGGAACTGACGACGCCGCCGGAAAAGCGCGTGTCGCTGACCGGCGACGTGATCGACGTGAAGAGCGGCGCCATCATCGACGTCTCCGGCAGCGGCGACGTGCTGGGGCTGGAATTCGTCCCCGGCCCGCTGGGGCAGACCAATGTGCTGAACGGCGAGGGCATGTATGCGATCGTGCCCGCCTATGGGGACAAGGTGATCGCCCCCATCGACCCGCGCTACGGCACAGTCGGAATCGGCGAGGCGGTATGGCTGGGGGCGTTCGACGGCAATGCCGCCGGCTGGTACACGCTGCTGCCGGCCGAATATGCGCTGACTCCGGGCGGTTATCTCATCTCCTTGGCGAATGAAGGCGTGCCCGGCTCGCTGGAAGCCCGCAAGATGGGCGACGACAGCTTCGCCGTGCTGGGCCATCGCGGCATCACCGGCACCAGCATCGCCGACCAGGTCTCCTCCACCTTCCGGCTGGAGCGCGGCACCGACGTGCGCAAGCGTTCGGAATTCTTCGAGACCTATGGCAACAACTTCTTCTCCAGCGAGCGCTTCCTGACCGGCCTCAAGCGTTCGGGCGGGGTTTACAACGACGATCCGCGCCTGCCGATCGACGGCGGTTTCCTGACGCTCGCCGCCAACCAGAGCCTGAACCTCGATGGCGAAATCCGCGCCGCCGGCCTCGCCAGCATCAAGGATGCGCGCGGCGGGGTGGTGGACATCACCTCGGACAATATCGTCATCGCCGCGCCGGGCACGGATGTGAGCGACCTCGACGGTTATCTGGTGCTGGACCCCAACAAGATCTCGAACATCGCCGAAAGCCTGCTGATCGGCGGGATTCGCCGCCAGGGGGCGGGAGGCCTCGAAATCGTCGTCGGCCAGACGACGCGCACGTCGCAGACGGAAGTGCGCGATCCGGCCAAGAGCGTAGGCGCGGAAAATGTGGTGATCCGCACCAATTCGGCCAACCCGCTGACCGGCACCGAACTGCTGTTCGCCGCCAATGAAAGCGTGACGGTGGACGGCGGCGCGGTGGTGCGCGCGGTGGGCGACGGCACGGACGCCGCCAACCTCATCATCGCCCCCAGCCTGCCCGCCTACATCGTCAGCAACGCCGCCAACAACCGCCCGCCCGAAGACCGGGGCGCGTTCCTGCGTGTTTCCAACCTGGGCGACATCAGCGTGTCGCGCAGCCAGGCGCAGAACGACTATGGCGATGTGATGGTGAAGGCCGGCGCGACGCTGGAAGCGACGGATTCCATCATCCTCGACGCCACCCGCAACACTTCGGTGCAGGAAGGCGCGACCATCCGGGCGGGCGCGATCACCGCCGCTTCCGGTCTCGTCAGCTTCGGCGCGGCTCCGGCCGACACCGGCGGCTTCGTCGCTTCCGGCAGCACGCTGGCGGCCCTGGGCAATGCCAGCAGGCTGACGCTCAAGAGCTACTCCACCTTCGACTTCTATGGCGATGTGGCGCTGAACCTCTCCGGCGCGGTGACGTTCGACGGCGCGGCCTTCGCGGCGCGCACGGCGGGCGATGTCAGCATCGGCGGCGGAACGATCGAGCTGCGCAATTCCGACGCTGGCGCCATCGCCGCGGGTGGGGTCGGCGGCGGCAGCCTCGCCTTCTCCGCCGACAATGTGCTGGTCGGCGCGGGCGATCTCGACTTCGGCTATGGCGCGACGACGGTGGACGCGAGGCAGCGGCTGATCTTCGACGGCGCGGGCGACAACAGCTTCGCCGGCGCGCTGACGGTGCGCGCGACCGAAGTGACGGCCAGTAGCGGCGCCAGCCACGAAGTGAAGGCGGCGGGCGCCGTGAAGCTGCTGGCGCAGGCCACGCCAGGGCAGCTTCAGTCGCTCGCCTCGGCCGGGGCGTTGCTCGACTTCATCGGCAGCGAGGTGGAAATCTCCACTGCCGTGCGTGCCGGATCGGGCACGATCCGCGCCACCGCTGAAAGCGGCGACGTGCTGCTGGGCACGGGCGGCCTGCTGGATGTGTCGGGGTCGGACGTGTCCTTCTTCGAAGTGAACGGCTTCCTTCCGGCTGGCGGCGTGCAACTGACTTCGGTTGCCGGCGATGTGCGGCTGGCGCAAGGCTCGCTGGTCGATATCTCGGGCGGAAGCGCCGGGGGCGACGCCGGCGCGCTGGTGCTTTCGGCCGGTCGCGGGGTGGCCACGATGGGCGGCACCCTGCGGGCCAATGTGGCGTCCGGCCATGCCGGCGGCGCTTTCGGCCTGACGGTTTCCTCGCTGAGCGATTTCGGCGGCCTGAACGCCCTGCTGAACGGCTGGGGAATCTCGCGCAGCCGCGATTTCGCCATTCTGGACGGCGACGTGCTTCTGAACGGCACCACAAGGGTGGATGCGCTCAGGATCGTCACCGGCAACGGCGACATCACCGTGGCCTCCGATGCGGTTATCGGCAGCGACAGCGCCAAGGGCGGCTCGATCCTGCTCGCCTCCGGCGGAGACCTGACGGTGCAGGCGGGCGCAAGGCTCGACGTGAACGCCAAGGGCGCGAACCAGCGGGGCGGCTCGGTCGACCTGCAAGTGGCGACGGGCGGCACCATCAATGTCGGCGCGGCCAGCTTCGACGTTTCGGGCAGCGGCACGGGCGAAGGCGGCGAAGTGCGGCTGCGCGCGCCGCAACTGGGCAATGATGTGGGCGTT
This sequence comes from Sandaracinobacteroides sayramensis, assembly GCF_022014495.1. GTDB lineage: Bacteria > Pseudomonadota > Alphaproteobacteria > Sphingomonadales > Sphingomonadaceae > Sandaracinobacteroides > Sandaracinobacteroides sayramense. The sequence goes on along the minus strand of NZ_JAKLSQ010000001.1, from coordinate 92,603 downwards.
TCCGGCTGGGCGGCGAACGTCACCGGCGGCGATACGCGGCTGGAAGCGTTCCGCGTCTATGATCTGGGTGACGCCGATGGCGACGCCGCGAACGGCCATCTGGCCGAGATCGACACGGCGCTGCAAAATCAGGTGATGGGCGACGCGGCGGCCTTCATGGCCGCCAATTCGGCCGGCATACGCGCTCGCCTCGGCCAGACGGGCAAGGCGAATTTCCACATCGTGCCGGGCATCGAGCTTCGCTCGGACGGCAATCTGGATCTGGTGCACCACTGGAACCTGAAGGACGCGCGCTACGACGGTCAGCCGGGCGTGCTGACGCTGCGCGCCGGCGGCGACCTCCGCATCAACGCCAACCTGTCCGACGGTTTCGTCAGCGCGACGGCGACACCGGATCAGGTGATCCCGCCGAACGGGTGGAATAGCGAGCAGCCCATCACCGGCCTGCCGGAAAAGGACCTGACCAACGACCAGTCGTGGAGCTACAATCTGGTGGCCGGCGCGGACTTCGCGCAGACCAATGTGCTGTCGGTAAAAGCCGGAAGTGGCGGCGACATCGAAGTGGGCGGCCTGGTCCGCACCGGCACGGGGGATATCCGGCTGGCCGCCAGCGGCGACCTTGCTTATGAGAATGTGTCGCTGATCACCTATCAGTTCAGCAGCAACGCCGGCGACCCCGGCGGCAACGGCACGAAGATCACCGTGCCGGCCGGCACCGTCATCACCGATGGCACGGTGATGAAGCCGACCACCTGGACGACCAACAAGATCGGCGCGGACGGCCAGCCCGTGACCGTCACCTATTATCCGCGCCTGCCCGCCGGGACGGTGCTGCGCAAGGGCACTTCGGTTCCCGCCGGCACCGATCTCAACGGCACGGTGCTGGCAGCCGACACGGTGCTGACGGCGGATGTGACGCTGGCGACGGAAACATTGTTCCCCGGCCAGCTGGTCATTTCCGGCAAGACCCGCACGGGAAGCGAACTGGAAATCCGCGTGCCGCGCACCGATGCGGCCTCCGTGCCGGGGCTGGTGGCCAGCGACGGCGGAATCATCCCGGGGGTGGGCGACAGCCTGTCGAACGTCACCCGCCTCGCTTTCTCGGTTCCGGGTCTCGGCGAAGTCGAGATCAACAACCATCTCAACGGCAACAACACCGCGAGGCTGATCCTGGCGGACGGGCGCGTGTTCAATGACGCCGATACTTTCTACATGGACGAAACCTGGGAAGGCGTCCCGGTCTATCGCCTGATCGACCAGAGCTATGGCGCCATCTACACCATCGGCGTCGAAGCGGCGGAAATTGCCGACTTTGCCGACAGCAACCTCCGCAGCAGCCAGTCGGGCGGCACATGGAACCGGTTCATCAACCCGCTCTACGCCGAGAAGGGCGGCGATATCTCCGTCAATGTCGGCGGCGGAATCAGCGGCGCCGGCTCCATCCTGCACAATAACTACTGGTTGACCGCCCTGGGCAATGTGCCGACCAGCGCCGTTTACAGCACGAGCCGCGATCCGGATGCCCCCTTCAGCGAGGGTCAGCAGACTTCGCTTTCGCTGCTGCCGGACAATTTCCGGCATGGTCTGGGCACGCTGGGCGGCGGCGATATCGACATCGTCACCGGCGGCGATGTCGACAACCTTCAGGTGGTGCTGCCCTCCACCGTCCGCGTGTCCGGCGGCCGGGAGGCGGGCGAAGCCAAGACGCTGCACGTTACCGGCGGCGGGGATCTGACGATGCGCGTCGGCGGCGATCTGCTGGGCGGCGTGATCCAGGTCTCGCAAGGGAAGGGCGCCATCACCGTGGCCGGCAGCGCGCGGCAGACGGAGCAGGTCACGACCGTTCGCGCAATTGGCAGCAGCAGCTGGCCGGGCGAAGGCTTCGCCGCCTGGCAGAACGGCAATACGCAATATCTGACGCTTGTGCTGGACGATGCGGCGCTGAGCCTGCAGGCCGGCGGCGACATCCTGCTGCGCGGCATCACTTCGACGACGGGTGGCCTGGTGACGCCGCTGTGGCTCGGCTACACGGCCGACACCATGGTCAATGTCACGTCGCTCGGCGGGGACATCACCTACGTCGGTGGCGATCAATATGCCGGGAAGATACTGCCCAGCAAAACCGCGTTCATCGCCACCGCCGGCTCGATCAACGTCGGCCGTGCCGAGCAGGCCGTGACCGGCCTCATCGTGGACTCCTGGCCCGACACCCGGCTCGACCTGCTGGCGATGCAGGACATCCAGTTCTACGGCAGCGGCGGCACCTACAACAACGCCGACCTCATCATCGGCTGGTACGATCCCGAATGGGTCGGCCGGGTGACGAACCCGGGCGGCATCGGCAACCACTTCAGCATCATCGGAGACAGCGGCAGCTACAGCAACTTCCAGCAAGCCGGGCCGGGCTATGGAATCGGTGGCGGCAACGTCCACAGCGGTTCCGCCAGCTACAGCCGCATCTATGCGGCGAAGGGCGAGCTTCGCGGCCGGGGCACCCAATATGTCTGGCAGAACCCCGAAGCGGCCATCGCCAACGGCGGCAACTTCTACTTCGGCCATGAAACCCGGCTGAAGGCGGGCACCGATTTCCGCATGGGGCCGATCACCTTCATCCACCACGACGGGGCCGACCTGTCGTCGATCGAAGTGAACGGCTCCATCTACATGCCCAATGTCCGCTTCTACGGGCCTGGTCGCCTGTGGGTGCAGGCCGCGGATGAAATCTGGATGGGGAACACCGCCGGCGCCGGCATCCGCGCCATCGAAGCTCGCAGCAGCTTCGCCGATGCGGTGCCGCTGAACGGCGGCGGCATCACCACGCTGGCCGGGATCGACCAGACGCCGGAATATCAGAGCTTCTTCGACCATTATCTCGACCCGGAGAATCTGGCCGACGCGCCGAAATGGCTGCGGCAATATTTCGTGGAAGGCGAACGCGAAGGCCTCACCGTTTCCACGCCTGTGGTGCTGAAGGACGGCAAGACCGAAGCCACCATCTATGCGATCGAACTGGTGAACTACATGCGCTCGCTGCGCGGCCAGGATCTGATCGAAACCGAAGCGCCGGACGAAGTAAGCGGCAGCCGGCCCATCACCCGCGGCGCGCTGGCGGCGGTGATCGATCCGGCGGAATATGCCGAGGCGCTGACGGCCTTCAAGGCGCTCGACCCAGCGCTGCAAAGGCCGCTCGCGATCCGCATCCTGAACGCCGAACTGAAGACGGCGGGCCGGGAAGCGGTGGGCCGTTCCGCCGAGACGGATGGCCGTCAGGAGCGCTTCGGCGACCCGACACGCGGCTACGACGCCATCGGCCGCCTGTTCCCCGGCGCGCAGCGCAAGCCGGGTGAGGAACTCGCCGCAGGCGAACATCGCTGGACCGGCGACCTTGGCATGCGCCATAGCCAGATCCGCGCCGAAAACGGCGGGGACATCGATCTGGTGGTGCCGGGCGGCAATATCCAGCTCGCCAGCCTCGCGGTGGCGAACACCCAGCCGGCAACCGCCGGGATCGTCACCCAGCGCGGCGGCGGGGTGAACGCCATCACCTACGGCGACTATATCGTGAACCAGAGCCGGACAATGACGGCGGACGATGGCGACATCCTGATCTGGTCGTCCTACGGCAATATCGACGCCGGGCGCGGGCGCAAATCCTCGCTGAGCGTGCCGCCGGTGGTGTTCCCGGTGGACGGCTGGGGCCAGACCCGCGTGCAGCTTTCCGGCCTGCCCAACGGCGCCGGCATCGCGACGCTGGACCAGGTGGACGGCAAGCAGGGCGGCGACGTCGATCTCTATGCCTTCAACGGCATCGTCAACGCCGGCGACGCGGGCATCCGCGCCTCCCGCGACCTGTTCGTCGGCGCGATCGAGATCCGCGGCCTCGACAACATCACGGTGGGCGGGGAGACCAACATCGACCTTTCCACCGAGGAAGGCGCCGTCGGGCCGCTCAATCTGGAGAATTTCGCGCGGGCGGCCGAAGATGAAGCGATGAACCGCGCCTTCGACATGGCGGCCGAGGTGGAGAAACTGCGCACCGTGCGCCAGACGATCCTCACCGGCTCGGTCGTCAGCTTCGGTGTCGAGGAATGCGTCGAGACCGAAACCAACCGTTGCCCGCCGAGCCGCTGAGGCCCGGCCAGGCCCGCTCCACGACCGGCTGCCCCCGAACCCCATGGCAGCCGGTCGTGGAAATGAGGCTCTTTCCTTTCCAGTTCCAGACAGGTGCCAGATGCAGACCAGCGCTGAAGCGGCCAGGCCGCTTTTCTATTCCAGGCCTGAAGTGCTTTCGCCCGAACGGCATGCCAATCTGAAGCTTGGCGCCGGCAACCATGGCTTTGCCGCCGAAACCAACGCCGTTCCGCTTGCCATAGTCGAGTTCGCCTCGGCGATGCGCCACTATCCGATCGTCTTCGCCGCCAGCGACGGTTTCCCCGTCGCGCTGCTGGGGCTGGAGAGCGGCAACCGCTTCGTCGAAGCCGGCGCGTGGGCAGAGGGGGTGTATGTGCCCGCCTATGTGCGCCGCTACCCCTTCATCTTCGTCGACCGGGCGGACGACAGCTTCCTGCTGGCGATCGACCGCGCCGCCGAGCAACTGAGCGAGGCGGAAGGCAATCCGCTGTTCGTGAACGGCAAGCCTTCCGCCCAGGTGGAAGGCATGCTGGGTTTCTGCCGCGATTTCCATGGCGCGCATCTGCAGACCCGGGCTTTCGCCGAGGCGCTGGCCGCGCGCGAACTGCTGGTGGAGCAGCAGGCCGATGCCGAGCTTCCTTCCGGCCGGAAGATGCGCCTGTCGGGCTTCCGCGTGGTCGATCGGGTCCGCTTCGAGGCGCTGCCCGACGATGCGGTGCTGGAGTGGCACCACAAGGGCTGGCTTGCCCTTCTGCACTTTCATTTCGCGTCGCTGGAGCGCTTCGCCGACCTGATGGCGCGGGAAGACCGCAAGGCCGACGCGGGGGAAAATCCTGATGCGCTCTGATACTTTTCCGAAATCGCTGCGCCTGGTGCCGGCGATCCTTGTTGCGCTGGCGCTTCCGGCAGTGGTTTCGCCGGTGTTGGCGCAACAAGCCGCCCCTTTGGGGGGGCAGGCGGTTCCGGGAATATGCCTTCTTTCGCGCGAAGCGGTGTTCGCCAACGCTGCCGCCGGAAAGGCCGCGACCGCCCGGCTGCAGCAACTGGCGCAGGCGGCGCAGGCGGAAATAGACGGCCGGCGCGCGCCGCTTGAAACCGAAGCCAAGGCGCTCGAAGGGCAGCCTGACAGCCCGCAGGTCCGCCAGCGGCGGACGCAGGTCGCCGAACGCTGGCAGGCGCTGCAACGGGATGCGGCGCATGGCGGCCGCGAGATCGAGGCGACCCGCGCCGCGGCGATGCGCAAGCTGGCCGATGCGGCGCAGCCGCTGATCGCCGACGCCTATGGCCAGAAGAAATGCGGCCTGCTTCTGGACCGGGCGGCGGTGCTGGGCGGCAACATGGCCAACGACCTGACCACCGATGTGGTGCGGGCGCTGGATGCCCGCATGCCGACGATGGCATTCGAGCGCGAGCGCCTGCCGCAGCCCGCAGCCGGCCCGGCGCAAGGCGCGCGCTAGGCAGATGGCTGGCATCGCCTTCCAGGGGCTCCTGAAAGGCAGGCGGCAGTTCGGGCGTTGGGCCGAAAGCGTGTGGGCCAGCCACAGGCTCGTCTCGGCCGAGCGGGAACGCTGCCGGCTCGCGAAGCGCGCGCGGCAGGCGAGCCGTGGCGAACGATGCTTCTGGCAACTGCTCTGCCTGGCCACTGCCTTGCTGATCGCTCTCAATATGGCGGCGATTTAAGGCCGGCATCTTGCATGGACCGTCTTGCCCGCCCCGTTGATGCCGCCTAGCGTCGCACCATGGGGCAAGATGATCGGACAGGGGGATTCGCCCGCATCGCAGACAGGCATGCGGGAGGTTGTCGATGACGGATCGGGCTTTGGCTCGCCTGATGCACGGGAACTGGAAGCGGATCGAGGGGGAGGATGGCGCGCAGGTAACCCAGCGCTTCGCCGACACCCTGGGCCTTTCCTTCCTGCGCCGCTTCAAGCGGCAGGAATTCCAGCTGGAGGGCCTGTTCGCGATGCCGCTGGCCTGTTACCCCCGGCATCTGCTGTGCGAGCAGGAGGTGACGCTGTTCGGCAAGCCGGCGGCGGCCGCCTTCCTTTTCGGGGAAGATGGCGTGACGCTGCTGGATGGCACCTCCGCGCCGATCCACGACCTGAACGAGGAGCTTTCCCTTTCGCTCGACAGCGCGGAAGCCGCGCTGGATTATGCGCGTTTCTTCTGCAACGTCGTGCATGGGGAGGAAGGGCGGTTCCAGCTCGTCGAGGCGATCGAGGATCTGGCCCCCTATAATCTGGGGGAGACGCAATCCCTTGCCGCATCGCTGACGCCCTCTGGCATAGAGGCCGATGGCGGGCAGTGGCGGGTAAGGGGCACGGTGCGCTATGGCCGCAATCTGTTCAGCGCGGATTTCAACCTGCAGCATCAGGGCCTGATCGAAATGGTCGACGACCAGCCGCTGGAAACCGAACTGGTCTGCGGCCCGGATTCCTTCGAGCATTTCTGCCGTGGCCTGCCGATCTGCCCGGAGGTTGACTGACCATGGCCGGAAGCCGGGACTTCAACGAAAAGCAGACACGCTCGCTGCGGCTGCCGGAACGGATCGAAGGCCCCGGCCTTCTGGTCGGCTGGTCTCTGGCGGTGGAGGCGGCCCGCCCGCCGTTGGGCTTCAGCTTCGGCTCGCCGGAATTGTCGCCTTCCAATGGCTTCCTGGATCCGATCCTGCTTTCAGGCGAGGGGCATCTCATCACCATCGCGCCGACGGGGCAGGGCAAGGGGCGATGCTGCATCATCCCCGCTTTGCTGCGCCACGACGGGCCGGTGATCGTGATCGACCCGAAGGGCGAGAATTTCGCGGTGACCGCCCGGCGCCGCCGCGAAATGGGGCAGAAGGTGGTGCTGCTGGATCCGTTCGGAATCACCGGCCACCCCTCCGACGCTTTCAACCCGCTGGACGTGATCGACGCCGCCAGTGTGGAATCGGTCGATCTCGCCACCCGCTTCGCGACGAGCCTTGCCGATTACAGCCAGTCCAACCCGCAGAACAGCTATTGGTATCAGCGCGCCACCTTCCTGTTGACGAGCCTCATGCTGCATGTGTGCGCCAATTCCGATCCGGCGCGGCGCACCTTCGATTCCATCCGCGCCACCCTCACGCAATTGGCTGGCGCCGCCCGCGAAGGCGATCCCAGCCCGGAAGCAGCGCGGCAGATCGCCGAGATCGGCCTTTCGCCCCACCCCGTGGCGCGGGAGGCGATGTCTCTGCTGCAAAGCGGCGCGCGCGAGGGGCTTGGATCGATCCTGTCGATGACGGAAAACGGCGTCGGCTTCCTGCGCGGCCCGCAGGTGGCGGCGGCCGTCGGCCGGACGAGCTTCGACCTCTCCGCGATCACGCGCGGCGACCCGCTTTCCCTCTATCTGGTGGTGCCGCCGCACCATCTGGAAAGCCATGGGCGCTTACTGCGCCTTTGGGTGACGTCGCTGGTGTTCCTCCTCACCCGCCGCCGGGGGCGCCCGAAGAAGTCGACGCTGTTCCTGCTGGACGAGGCGGCGCAACTCGGGCCGCTGGCGGAGTTGCGCCAGGCGGTCACCTTGCTGCGCGGCTACGGCGTGCAGACCTGGAGCTTCTGGCAGGACGCCAGCCAGTTGAAGCGCCTCTACCCGGACGACTGGCCGACCATCGTCAACAATTGCGCCGTGCTGCAATGCTTCGGCGCGCAGAACCGGCTGGCGGCCGATGGCATGGCGGAGCTGGTGGCGATCGACCCGCACGCGCATCTGCCCTCGCACGAACGGGGGGCGTTCGAAAGCTTCGTGCGCACCAGCGCCGACCGGATACTGGCGCTGAACCCCTATGAGATGGCGCTGCAGATCGGCGGCCGCCCGCCCGTCATCGCCCGCAAGCCGGACTATCTGTCGGACCCGTCTTTTGCTGCGCAGCATGACTCCAATCCGTTCCACGATCCCGACCGGGATATCATGCCGCCGCCCGCGCCGCGGATGAAGCTGCACGACGGCCTGGATATCGAGCAGCCGCCCCCGCCCGAGCCGCTGCGCTATGCGGCACGCACCAACCAGCCGCCAATCGCCAGCGGTAGCGAAAGCGAGGCTCCCGAACGCCGCAAGCTGGACCGCGAGCTTCTGGAAAGGCTGCTCGGCCTGTGGACAGCGGAAAGCTGATCGGGAATTGAGGACACGGCGCATGTTGCGCCTGCAAGCGTGCGGCGGCGAAGAAGCCGTTACGATGTTTCCCGCATATAGGCTTGCAGCACCAGCGCGTGGTTGCATTGGGGATCGCGCGCCGCATAGAGCAGGGTGACCGGCCCACGGTCGATCAAGGCGCGCAGCCTGGCAACGGCTTCAGGGTTGGCGGCCAGTTCCGCACGATAGTCCGCGCTGAAGGCCGCGAAGCGGTCGGGCTGATGCTCGAACCATTTGCGCAGGTCCGGGGAAGGGGCGATTTCCTTCAGCCACAGCGTCAGTTCGGCTTTCGCCTTGCTGACGCCGCGCGGCCAGAGGCGGTCCACCAGAACGCGCTGGCCATCTTCGGCGCCGGGGCTAGCGTAAATCCGCTTGATGCGCAGATCCGCCGGTTTCAAGGCTGGGGTCCGAGCGCGGCCAGCTCGCTTTCGCTGAACACCCGCCCGCGCGTCAGGAATCGCTTCTCCCGCCCATTGTCCAGGCTGAACATGCCGCCGCGCCCGGGCACCACGTCCAGGATCAGCTGGGTGTGCGCCCAGGCTTCGCCCTGCGCCTTGCCGATATAGACCGGAACGCCGTCCACCTCGCCCAGCAGGATGTCGCTCTCGCCGATCCGGAATTCGCCGGCCGGGTAGCACATGGGCGAGGAGCCGTCGCAGCACCCACCCGACTGGTGGAACATCACCGGCCCATGGTCGGCGCGGATTTCCGCAAGCAATTGCAAGGCGGCCGGGGTGGCGACAACGCGCGGCACGCCCGTCTCCTCCCCGGCCGTCATGCCCTTGCCTCAGTTCGCCAGGTCGAGGACGATCCGGCCCTCGATCTGACCCTTTTTCATCCGCGCGAGGACGTCGTTGATGTCCTCCAGCTTCGCGCTGGAGACGGTCGCCTTCACCTTGCCGTCGGCGGCGAAGTCCAGCGATTCCTGCAGGTCGAGGCGGGTGCCGACGATGGAGCCGCGCACGGTGATGCCGTTCAGCACCAGACCGAAGATGTTCAGCGGGAAATCGCCGGGCGGCAGGCCGTTCAGCGCCACCGTGCCGCCGCGCGCCGTCACGCCGATCGCCTGCTCGAACGCCTTTTCGCTGACGGCGGTCACCAGCACACCGTTCACGCCGCCGCCAGTCTCGCGCTTGATGACGGTCGCCGGGTCCTCGTTGCGGGCGTTGACGGTGACGGTGGCGCCCAGCCGGCGGGCGAGGTCCAGCTTGGCGTCGTCCACGTCGATGGCGGCGACGTTCAGGCCCATCGCCTTCGCATATTGCACGGCCATATGGCCAAGGCCGCCGATGCCGCTGATCGCCACGAAATCGCCGGGCTTGGTGTCGGTCATCTTCAGGCCTTTATAGACCGTGACCCCGGCGCACAGCACGGGCGCGATTTCCGTGAAGCTGATATTGTCGGGCAGATGGCCGACGAAATTCGGATCCGCCACCACATAATCGGCGAAGCCGCCGTTGATCGAATAGCCGGTGTTCAACTGCTCCTCGCAGAGCGTTTCCCAGCCGCCGAGGCAATGCACGCAATGGCCGCAGGCGGTGTAGAGCCACGGCACGCCGACGCGGTCGCCTTCCTTCACATGCTTCACGCCCGCGCCCACCTGGCTCACGAAACCGACGCCCTCATGCCCAGGGATGAAGGGCGGGTTCGGCTTCACCGGCCAGTCGCCATCGGCGGCGTGAAGGTCGGTGTGGCAGACGCCGGAGGCGTGGACCCGCACCTGAATCTGTCCCGGGCCGGCTTGCGGCACCGGCACTTCGTCGATCGTCAGCGGCTTGCCGAATTCGCGGACTACGGCGGCTTTCATCGTCTTGGCCATGCGGCTTCTCCAGTCTTCGAAAGGGTCGCGTCCCGCCGGAGAACCGGCGGGACGCCGGGGAGGAGAGGGTTCAGAAGAAGCCGAGCTTCTTCGGGCTGTAGCTGACCAGCATGTTCTTGGTCTGCTGATAATGGTCGAGCATCATCCGGTGGTTTTCCCGGCCGATGCCCGATTGCTTGTAGCCGCCGAACGCCGCGTGGGCGGGATAGGCGTGGTAGCAGTTGGTCCACACCCGGCCCGCCTGGATGGCGCGGCCGAAGCGGTAGCAGATGTTCGCCTCGCGGCTCCAGACGCCGGCGCCGAGGCCGTAGAGCGTGTCGTTGGCGATCTCCAGCGCCTGCGCCTCGTCCTTGAAGGTGGTGACGGAAACGACCGGGCCGAAGATCTCCTCCTGGAAGATCCGCATCTTGTTATGGCCCTTGAACACCGTCGGCTGCACATAATAGCCGCCGGCCAGTTCGCCGCCCAGTTCGGCCGCCTTGCCGCCGATCAGCACTTCCGCGCCTTCCTGCCGGCCGATGTCGAAGTAGGAGAGGATCTTCTCCCGTTGCTCCGACGAGGCCTGCGCGCCGATCATCGTCTTCGGGTCCAGCGGGCTGCCTTGCACGATGGCCGCCACGCGCTTCAGCGCCTTTTCCATGAAGCGGTCGTAGATCTTCTCGTGGATCAGCGCCCGGCTGGGACAGGTGCAGACTTCGCCCTGGTTCAGAGCGAACATCGCGAAGCCCTCGATCGCCTTGTCGAGATAATCATCGTCCTCGCGCGCCACATCCTCGAAGAAGATGTTCGGGCTCTTGCCGCCCAGTTCCAGCGTCACCGGGATCAAATTCTGGCTGGCATATTGCATGATGAGGCGGCCGGTCGTCGTCTCGCCGGTGAAGGCGATCTTGGCGATGCGCGGGTTCGAAGCCAGCGGCTTGCCGGCCTCCAGCCCGAAGCCGTTGACGATGTTGAGCACGCCCGGCGGCAGCAGGTCGCCCACAAGCTCGATCCACACCATGATGGAGGCGGGCGTCTGCTCGGCCGGCTTCAGCACGATGCAGTTGCCGGCCGCCAGCGCCGGCGCCAGCTTCCACACCGCCATCAGCAGCGGGAAATTCCAGGGGATGATCTGCCCCACCACGCCCAGCGGCTCGTGGAAATGGTAGGCGACGGTGTCATGGTCGATCTCGCTGATCCCGCCTTCCTGCGCGCGGATGGCGCCGGCGAAATAGCGGAAATGGTCGATGGCGAGCGGCAGGTCGGCGGCCATCGTCTCGCGGATCGGCTTGCCATTGTCCCATGTCTCGGCGGTGGCGAGCTTTTCGAGATTGGCTTCCATCCGGTCGGCGATTCGGTTCAGGATCAGAGCCCGCTCCGCGACCGATGTGCGGCCCCAGGCCTCCTTCGCCTTGTGCGCAGCATCGAGCGCGGCTTCCACATCGTCCGCGTCGGAGCGGGCGATCTCGCCCACCACCTGGCCGGTCACCGGGGAGGTGTTTTCGAAATAGCGGCCCGCCTTTGGCGGCACCCACTGGCCGCCGATGAAATTGTCGTAGCGGGGGGCGAACGGAGCCTTCAGCGCGGCACCGGGGCGCTCTTGCGCGAGCGTGGTCATATTTTCCTCCTCCTGGTCTTGCGAACGCCGTCGCATGCGGCGCCTTGATTCGAGATTAGGTGCGCGGATCGCCCTCACGGAAGGCGGCTGGAAATTCCACGCGCGGCTTCTGTCTCAAAGCCGAGACAGTTCCGCGGCCGCCGATTCAGCCCTTCACGCCGGCGCGGGAAAGCCGCCGGTAAAGTGTCGCGCGGCCGATCCCCAGCAGGCGCGCGGCTTCGCTGGCGTTGCCGCCGGTGCGCGCCAGCGCCTGCCGCAGCACGGCGCGTTCGCCGTCCTCGAACGAGGGCGCGGTGTCGCCGCCCAGAAGCTGGTCCAGCGGGCGCGGCTCCCAGACGGCGGCCGGGTCGAACCCCAGCCTCAGCAGGGCGGCGCGGCTGGCGCCCACCACCAGCCCGTCGCGATCGACCGCCAGCAAGGCGGTGCCGGTAGTCGCGTCGTCGGCCAGGAAGTGGATCCGGTGACCTTCATAGTGGCGGCAAAAATAGTCCCGCTCGATCCGCCGCGCCGCGTCGCGCACCAGGGCGCCGATCATTTCCGCCATGGCCGGCCCATGGTCGTCGCGGCAACTGGAGACGTCGAGCGCCGCCACCAGCCGCCCGCGCGGGTCGTGCACGGGCGCGTCCATGCAGCTTATCCCTATGTTCCGGCTGGCAAAATGCTGATCGCGGTAGATGACCATGGGGCGGCCTTCCACCAGGCAGGTGCCGATGCCGTTGGTGCCTTCCTCGGCCTCGCCCCAGCGCCCGCCTTCCACCAGCCCCACTTCGGTGAACTGCAAGGCGTCCGCGTCGCCCACCCTGCGTTCGAGCACGATTCCATGCGCATCGCTCAGGATCACGCCACAGCCGGAACGCCCGACCGACCGGAACATCTGGTCCAGCACCGGCCCGGCGACGGCCAGCAGCGCCGCGTGCCGCTCCTGCCGGTCGGCAAGGTCCGACGCCTCCACCCGCTGGCGGCGTGCGGCCCCCTCCGGGTCCAGGCCATGGCGCAGGGCGGAGCGGCACCAGGAAGCGGCAACGGAGGAAACCGCGGCCTCGCTGGGCGAGCGGACCACGCCAAGCACCAGATCGGCATGATGGGGATCGGTTCGACTCATCCTTGCCCTCGCTAGCGGTGCAGAATTGGCCGGGCGGCCCCCGGAGTCAAATGGCAGCTGTCCCGCGGGGGTATGAACTGCCCGGAACAAGCGGCAGTCCCCCTTGCCCTTCGGGCGCTCCAGTCTCTAAACGCCCCGCGTTATGCGGATTCGGCAGCCGATTTCCGCAACCCAGTGTAGCAGTGAGGGGCTTTTTCATCGTGACCACCAGCCGAATTGCCATGCCCGCCTTGAAATCGCGGGTGATGGGCGCCGAGGACGCCGCCGCCCTCATCCAGGACGGAACGACCGTGGGGATGAGCGGCTTCACCGGATCCGGCTATCCCAAGGCCGTTCCCCTCGCCCTTGCTGCACATATTGTTGCGCAGCATGAAGCCGGCAATCCGTTCCGGGTCAGCGTCTGGACCGGCGCCTCCACCGGCCCCGAACTGGACGGCGCGCTGGCGAAGGCCAACGGCATCGAGTTCCGCCTGCCCTACAACAGCGACCCCATCGCCCGGGAAAAGATCAACCGCGGCGAGATGAACTATTTCGACATGCACCTGAGCCAGGTCGCGCCGATGGCCTGGCAGGGCTTCCTGGGCCCGCTCGACACTGCCGTCGTTGAGGTGACGGGTATCACCGCCGACGGTGGCCTGATCCCTTCCTCCTCGGTCGGCAACAACAAGACCTGGCTGGATCGAGCGAAGCAGATCATCCTGGAAGTGAACAGCTGGCAGAACCCCGCGCTGGAGGGGATGCACGACATCTATTACGGCACCCAGCTTCCGCCGAACCGCGTGCCGATCCCCCTCGTCCGCCCCGACGACCGCATCGGCGAGCCGCTGTTCCGCTGCGATCTCGACAAGATCGTGGCCATCGTCGAGACCGACCGGCCGGACCGCAACCTGCCCTTCGCGCCGCCCGACGAAGTGGCCTTCGCCATCGCCGGCCATCTGATGGACTTCTTCGCGCACGAAGTGCGGGTGGGGCGGATGCCAGCCAACCTGCTGCCGCTCCAGTCGGGCGTCGGCAATGTGGCGAATGCGGTGCTGACCGGACTGGTGGGCAGCCAGTTCGAGAATCTGACCGCCTACACCGAAGTGCTGCAGGACGGGATGCTGGACCTGATCGATTCCGGCAAGCTGCGCATGGCGTCGGCGACGGCCTTCTCGCTGTCGCCCGAGGCGTCGGAGCGGATCAACGCCGACATGGCGCGCTACCGCGACCGGATGGTGCTGCGCCCGCAGGAGATCAGCAACCACCCCGAGCTGATCCGCCGGCTGGGCTGCATCGCCATGAACGGCCTGATCGAGGCGGACATCTATGGGAACGTCAATTCCACCCATGTCATGGGCTCGCGGATCCAGAACGGTATCGGCGGTTCCGGCGATTTCGCCCGCAACGCCTATGTCTCGATCTTCATGACCCCCTCGACCGCCAAGGGCGGCGCCATTTCCGCCATCGTGCCGCAGGTGAGCCATGTAGACCATATCACCCAGGACGTGCAGGTGCTGGTGACCGAGCAGGGCCTCGCCGACCTGCGCGGCCTCGCCCCGAAGCAGCGCGCGGCGCTGATCATCGGGAAATGCGCGCACCCTGACTACCGGCCGATGCTGGAGGATTATTACGCCCGCGCCAGCCTTTCCTCCTATGGCCGGCACGCGCCTTCGCTGCTGTCGGAAGCGCTGTCCTGGCACCAGCGGTTCATCGAGACCGGATCGATGCGCCTCGCTTGACACGGGGCTGGCGCCGCCGGAAAAAAATGCGCGCCCCGAAAATAATGCTGAGCCGATCTGGCCCATCCTCTCGCTGTAGCTGGTGAACAGGGCTGCCCGTCGGCCGCCTGGCTCAACATGGGGGTATTGGAACATGCGCACACGGATTCTGGCGGCCGCGGGGGCGAGCCTTCTTGCGATTTCAACTCAGGCGGAAGCGGCGACGTTCGTTTTCAACAGTGGGAACTATGCGCCGGGCGTCACCGCGCCCGAGCCGCTCGGACTGGGCGACGTGCTGGAACTCAACACCTCGAGCAACAAGCTCTGGATGGGTGTCGAGATGACCAACGAATCCGGCACGGTGAACTGGAACGGCGGTCACCTCTATCTGGGCAACGGCGCCCAAATCCGCAACCAGGGCCTTTGGAACGCGCTTTCGGACAATGGCATCTACAATAACGGCGGTGCCCTCTCGACCTTCAACAACAGCGGAATCTTCCGCAAGAGTGGCGGCATCGGCACCACCACGATCAACCCGGCCGCCTTCGTCAACAGCGGCTCGATCGAAGCGCTGTCCGGCACCATCGCCTTTACCGGCGGCAACAACAGCTTCAATGCCGGCTCGTCCTTTTCGGGTGCAGGCGCCGTCCACATCGCGAGCAATTCCGCGTTCAATGGCGGTTTCTCCTCCTCCAACCTTGTTTTCACCAGTGGCGCCTTCACCGGCGACAACGCTGTTCTGAACGGCTCCGCCGAATTCCGCGCCGGCACCTTCGCCGGCACCTGGCAGATCGCTTCCGGCTCCACGCTTGCTGCGCGGACCAGCACCAACAAGCTGCTGATGGGCGCGAATTTCACCAACAACGGCAATTTCGACTGGGAAGGTGGCCACATCTACCTCGGCAACGGCACGGAATTCGTCAACAACGGCACGGTCCGGGCGTCCAGCAGTGCCGGGATCTACAACAATGGCGGGGCCGCCTCCACCTTCACCAACGGTGCGGCCGGCAAGGTTCGCGTCGAGGCCGGCGCCAATGTCGCCGTCGGCAACCGTTTCGTGAACAACGGCGGCACGCTGGATGTGGACGGCACGCTGGGCTTCAATGGCGGCAATGCCGTGTTCAACGACGGCACCGCCTTCACGGGCACCGGGGTCACCAACATTGCCAGCAGCGCCGCGTTCAACGGCGGTTTCTCCTCCAGCAACCTGCGTTTCACCAGCGGCACCTTCACCGGCGCCGACGCGGTTCTGAATGGCGATGCCCAGTTCCATGCCGGCACTTTCGCCGGCGGCTGGGAAATCGCGGCCCCCTCGAAGCTGACGGCTGTTTCCAGCACCAACAAGCTGCTGATGGGCGCGAACTTCACCAACAACGGCAGCTTCGACTGGCAGGGCGGCCATATCTATCTGGGCAATGGCACGCAGTTCGTGAACAACGGAGTCTTCGCGGCGTCGACCTCCAACGGGCTTTACAACAACGGCGGTGCCGCCTCCGTCTTCACGAACAACGGGCAATTCAACGTCAACAGCGGCGCCAGCGTCACGGTCACCAACGCCTTCGTGAACCAGGGCGGGGCGATCAACGCTGAGGGCAACCTCATCTTCGCCGGCGGCAATGCCGTGTTCAACGGCGGCTCGCTGCTGGGGGCGGGCGAAATCAACATCGCCAGCAACGCGGCCTTTAACGGCGCCTTCCAGTCGAGCAACGTCAACTTCACCAGCGGCACCTTCACCGGGTCCGACGCGGTGCTGAACGGCGCGGCCGAATTCCGCGCCGGCACTTTCACCGGAAGCTGGGAAGTGTCCGAAGTCTCGACGCTGCGCGCGCTCGGCAGCACCAACAAGCTGCTGATGGGCGCGAACTTCACCAACAACGGCAGCTTCGACTGGCAGGGCGGCCATATCTATCTGGGCAATGGCACCCAGTTCGTGAACAACGGCCGCATCGCCGTCACCACCGACTCGTCGGCGCTGAACAATGGCGGCGCGGCTTCCAGCTTCGTCAACAAAGGGCTGATCGAGAAGACGGGCGGCGCCGGCACCACGACCTTCGCCAGCAACATCGGCTTCGCCAACGAGGGCGTGATCAACGTGCTGAGCGGCACCATCGCCCTGCCGACGAACTTCACCAACGGCGGCACGCTGGCCGGCACCGGCACCTTCTCGGTGTCGGGAACGCTGACGAACAACGGCACGGTGAACCCCGGCGACCTGGGCGCCACGGGCACGCTCGGCCTGACGGGCAATTATGTGCAGACGGACAGCGGCGTGTTCGCGGCGCAGCTCGCCTCCAGCACGGCGGCGGACCTGCTCAACATCACCGGCAGCGCGACGCTCGGCGGCATTCTCGACATCAGCTGCATTCTCAGCTGCGCCATCAGCAGCGGGGACAGCTTCGTCCTCCTGGATTCCGTCGGCCAGTTGAGCGGCGTGTTCGCCAGCGTCAACACCAGCGGCTTCCTGAACGGTTTCCTCTACGACATCGTTTATGACTATGGCGCCAACCGCGTGCTGCTGCAGGTGGTGGACGCCGGCAGCAAGCTTCCGGGCGGCGTGCCGGAACCGGCCACCTGGGCCATGCTGATCGCCGGCTTCGGAATGGTGGGCGCCGCCGTGCGCCGCCGGAACGCCGCCAGCACCCGGGTCTGAGTTCGCCCACCAAGCGCGGAGGCGCCGTCGTCCATTGCGGACGGCGGCGCCTTTGGCTTTTCATCCGAAGACAGGCTGCCCGCCGTCCACGCGGATGACCGTCCCGGTCAGCTATCAGGTTGAGGACTCCTATTCCCCTTCGTCACCCGGTTCCTCTTCGTCATCCCGGGCTTGATCCGGGATCCCGCTTCTTGTCCACGCCGGCCAGAAAGCTGGATCCCGGATCAAGCCCGGGATGACGGAAAATATCCATTACTTCTATGGGTTCTCAACCTAGGCGGCAGGGCTGGCGGGGAAGGTGATGAAGTCGCGCCGTTCGCGTTCGCGGACGGCCTGCCGCCCTTGGGTGATCGGATCGTCGGGGTGCTTTCGGCCCGGCATTCGGCCGCCATGCGTCTGTCCTGCCCAAGGCGAAGCCGCACGGCCCGATCCGGTTCGGAGTATTTTTGATCTATCGCAATAATTAAGCCCTCAAGTTTGTATATAAATTGCGCATAAATTTGTATCCGGATTCGCTCAGGATATGGAAAGCCTGTGCGAAATGTTTGGAACGGCGCGGATGGCAGGTGGGCAGGCCATCGATCGCGGTCGGTGCATGGTCAGGGTCCGAACTCCGGTAAACGGCTTATCTGAAAGGTTTGAGGCATGACCAATCCCTTCGAGCAATTTGCGGCTCTGGCGACCGCCAATCAGAGCCTTTTCCTGAAGTTCGCGGAAATCTCCCAGGCGGCGATGCAGCGTCAGGCGGAGATCGCGGCCCGGGGCCTTTCTTCGCAGCCGGAGCAGGGCGTGGAGCAGAAACCGACGGCCTTTTCCAACTTCGCCGGTTTCTCGACCCTTTTCCAGGACGTAGAGCAGAACCGCCAAGCATCGCTTGCCGCCACGCGAGAGGCGGTCCAGGAATGGCAGTCCCAGGTCGGACAGCTTTTCCCGGCGGCTGACGCGCAAAAGCAGTTTGCCGATGTATTCCAGGCCTGGTCCAAGCCGCTGGTTACGGCGGCGGCCAATGAAACGGAGCCGAAGGCGCCTGCCGCAAAAGCCCACAACTGAACTCTAGACACCAAAGGCCCTACATGGTTTGTTCCAGTGCCGGCTGAAGCAACCTGATCTTACCTATAGATAGGCTCAGCTTCTTGCCCGCTCAGGGGCTTCGATTTTTGAGCCTCCTCTATTCACCTCCGCGCAGGGCAAACATGAGCGCTGCCTGCGGGCCAATGCTGGCTGAAGATGGATAGCTCCAAAGTCCAGAATTGGCTTATTGCGCAGCGCGAAAGCCGAACGGCATTCCTTGCTGTTTAATTTGTTGCCCATTTAGGGAGAATGGCGCGCCCGGAACGATTCGAACGTCCGACCCCCAGATTCGTAGTCTGGTGCTCTATCCAGCTGAGCTACGGGCGCTTGGGAAGGCGGCGACTAGAGCAATGATCGGCACATTGCAAGCACCCATTGCCCGGCGCTAGGGAGTTTTCATGAATCGCCCCGTTCCGACGCTGCTCCTGATATTGTCCACCCTGGCGCTCGTCGCTTGCGGCCCGCGGGGCAGTTTCCCTTCTTTACAGCCGCGCCCTGGTGAAATTCCGCGGGTGATCGAGGAACCGGGCGCCGGCACGGACATGCGGCTGCCGCCCGAACAGCAGCAGAGCCTGAAGGCCGATCTCGCGCGGGAAGGGAAAGCGCTCGCCGATGCGCAGGCCGAGGTCGCCCGCAACAAGGCAGCGCTCGACAAGGCGTTGGCGAACGCCAAAGGTAAGCCACGCGGCAGCGAGCCCTGGAGCGATGCGCAGATGGCGCTTTCGCGCTTCGATCTGGCGCGGGCGCCCTTCGGCGAGATCGAGGCGCGGATGACCCCCCTGCTGCGCATGGTCGACAGTCTGGACTCGGAAGACCCTGATCGTCAGACGGTGGAAAACCTCGCTACAGCCGCGACCCGCGCGTCGGCGGATGCGGAGCGGCGCGTGCAGACGGCCGGGGCGGCGCTGGCGCTTTAACGGGCCCTCACCTTGCTTCGCGCGCTTATCGGCCCGCCTGCGACAGCCTGAGCGCCTGAATCTGCACGCTACCCGTGGGCGCCAGCAGGAGCTGGCCGTTCATCCGGCCGCTTTCGCAGCGCCACTGGAAACGGCCGGAAAGCGCGTTGCTGGCGGCGATCGGCGCCGATGTGTCGCATTTGCCGGTTTCGCCCTTCAGCCGTTTGAACTCCGCCGCCCAATTCTCCGCCGAACTGTCCAGCAGCATGTTCATGGCGAGATACTCGGGCTGCACGTCGATACGGCCGGCCTCCCACGCCTTTTTCGCGGCCGCATAGCCAGCTTCCAGCGCCGGGCTGACGGGCACCGGCCTTGCCGTCAGCAGGCCGGCGCGCTGCAGGGCGCCGGCCGCATCCCACACGGGCGGCAAAGGCGCGGCATAGGTGCGGTTGGAAAAAGCAAAGATTCCCACCCCTGCGTCCGGGAACAGCAGCATGTGGCTGCCATAGCCGGGGTAGCCGCCGGAGTGGAACATCACCCCGCCCAGAAGGCAGTCCTGCCCGGCCACCAGACCGCCCGCGTAGATCATCTGCAAGCGGCAGTCGGCGGCATCCTTGCCGGGGCGTTGGCGGGAATGGGTGAAGCCGCCGCCCATGCGCATGGCCCTCAGCACTTCGCCATCGGCGCCGGCCTTGGCTGGAACGGGCCAGCCGGACAGCAGATGCGCCACCCACTTCGCATAATCGCCGGCGGTGGTGACGACACCGCCCATGGCGCCGAAGGCTCCGTCCCGCATCATGGGCTCGGGCGTCCAGCGGCCGTTCTCGAAGCGATAGCCCACCGCCAGCCGTTCGCGCGGCACGCGGAACACGTCGTAGCTGGTGGCGCCCATCCCCAGCGGCGTGAAGACGGTTTCGCCGATCCGCTGCTGATAGGATTTGCCCGAGACATTGCCGATGATCCGCCCCAGCGCCGCATAGCCGAAGTTCGAATATTCATAGGCCGTGCCGGGCGCGGTGCTGAACGGCACGCCGGCCTTCAGCTTCGCGGTGAATTCGGCTTCGGTCAGCACCTGCTGCCTATCCCCCCAGGGGTCGTCGGTCACGAAGCCGGCGGTGTGGTGCAGCAGGTCGCCGACCGTGATGCCGCTCGCCCAGCCGGCCATTTCCGGCACATGTTTTGCCGCCGGATCATCCAGCCGCAACTTGCCCTCGGCCGCCAGCGAAAGAATGCCATAGGCGGTGAAGGCCTTGGACATGGAGGCGATGCGGAAAGCACTGTCGGCGGTGACGGGTCGCCGCGTCTCCAGATCCTGCACGCCGATCCCCTCGACATGCAGCAGCTTTCCGTCCTTCACGATGCCGAAGGCGAGGCCGGGAACGCGGTTGTCCAGCATCCAGTCCTGAAAGCCCTTGCGGATTTCCGGCAGCGCCGCCTCGAGCGGCGCCTGGGCGAGAACAGGGGCGGAAAGCGAAAGGGCGAGGGCCAGGAAAAGCGTGCGCATGCGCGGAACAGTAGCGCCCGCGCCGCGCCGCTCAAGTGCGTTCGCGAGTCGCGGAAAAGCGCACCGCCGGATGCCGGCCCTGGATATAGTTCAGGTCCCACAGATCCTTCGCCATGAACACCGGATGCCCGTCGCGGTCGGCGGCCATCTGGCTGCGATGCTCTTCGGTGATCTTGCGGATCGCCGCCGCATCGTCCGACGCCACCCAGCGGGCGGTGTCGTAAGGCGAGGCTTCCAGCACCGCCTCCACCTTATATTCGGCTTCCAGCCGCGAGATCAGCACTTCCAGCTGAAGCTGCCCCACCACGCCCACCACCGTCTGCGCGCCGATCTGCGGGTGGAACACCTGGATGACGCCCTCCTCGGCCATGTCGTCCAGCGCCTTTTTCAGCTGCTTGGTCTTGGTCGGGTCCTTCAGCACCACGCGGCGCAGGATTTCCGGCGCGAAATTGGGCAGGCCGGTGATGGTGACGGGCGGGCCGTCCGTCAGCGTGTCGCCTACCCTAAGCGTGCCATGGTTGGGGATGCCGATGATGTCGCCGGGGAAGGCTTCGTCCGCCGTTTCCCGCTCGCGGGCGAAGAACAGCACCGGGGAGTGCACGGCGATCTGCTTGCCGGTGCCCACCTGGTTCAACCGCATCCCCCGCCGGAACCGACCGGAGCACAGGCGCATGAAGGCCACCCGGTCCCGGTGCATCGGGTTCATGTTCGCCTGCACCTTGAAGATGAAGCCGGTGACGGTGGAGGCCGTGGGGTCGACGGCCGCGGGCTCCGCCGGCTGCGGGCGCGGGCCGGGGGCGAAGCGGGCCAGCGCTTCGATCAGCGGCTCCACCCCGATCTCGCGCAGCGCCGAGCCGAAGTAGATGGGCGTCAGGTCGCCATGGCGATAGGCCTCGGCGTCGAACGCCGGATAGCCCATTTCGGCCAGTTCCAGTTCCTCGGACACGCGCGCGTAAATGGGGGCGGAAACCAGTTCCTTCAGTTCCCCCTTCACCACCTCGCCGTCGGGGCGCTGAAGCTGCCGGCGCTCGATGTCCCAAAGCCCCTCGAACTCGCCGCCCATGCCGACGGGCCAGCTCATCGGGCAGACGTCGAGCGCCAGCTTGTCGGCGATCTCGTCCAGCAGGTCGAAGGGGGATTTGCCCTCGCGGTCCACCTTGTTGATGAAGGTGATGATCGGAACCGAGCGCAGCCGGCACACCTCGAACAGCTTCAGCGTCTGCGCCTCGATGCCCTTGGCGGCGTCGATCACCATCACCGCCGAATCGACGGCGGTCAGCGTGCGATAGGTGTCTTCCGAGAAATCCTCGTGGCCCGGGGTGTCGAGCAGGTTGAAGGTCAGCCCGTCGCGCTCGAAGGTCATCACCGACGAGGTGACGGAGATGCCGCGCTGCTGCTCGATCTTCATCCAGTCGGAACGCGCCCGCCGCGCCGCGCCGCGCGCCTTCACCTCGCCGGCGGCGTGGATGGCGCCGCCGGCCAGCAGCAGCCGCTCGGTCAGCGTGGTTTTCCCGGCGTCCGGGTGGGAGATGATGGCAAAGGTCCGGCGCTCAGGGTTTTCCCCGGCGCGGGCGGCGGCGGATGTGGACATGGCGCGCCCCTAGCGCGATTATGGCCCGGCCTCAATCTATGGGCCTCAATCTATGGGAGAGCGGGATGGCGCGGCGGACGATCAGGGTGGACATCGTTTCCGACGTGGTCTGCCCCTGGTGCTTCATCGGCTACCGGCAGTTGCAGCGCGCCCTGGAAATCGCCGATCTGGAAGGCGACATCCGCTGGCACCCGTTCGAGCTGAACCCCGACATGCCGCCTGAGGGCGAGGATGTGGCCGAGCATATCGCCCGCAAATATGGCGCCACGCCGGAGCAGATGGCGGCGACGCGGCAGCAGATGCAGCGGATCGCCGAGCCGCTGGGGATCGATTTCGCCAGCCGCTCCGACCGGATCTGGAACAGCTTCGCCGCGCACCAGCTTCTGCACTGGGCGCGGGAGAGCGGCCGGCAGACCGATCTGCAACTGAAGCTGTTCGAAGCCTATTTCACGCAAGGGCAGAATATTGGCGACGAGGCGGTGCTGCTGGACGCCGTGGACGCCGTGGGGCTGAACCGCGCCGAAGCGGCGGCCGTGCTGGCCGACGGCCGGTTCGCCGGCCCCGTTCGGGCGCTGGAGGCCCGCTGGGCGGAAATGGGAATCACCGGCGTGCCTGCGATGATCCTGGCCGAGCGCGGGCTGGTGGTGGGCGCGCAGGAGCCGGAACGGCTGGCGATCGGGCTCGGCCGGATGGCCGCCGCGCAAGAGTAGCGCCGCCACGGCGCGCCAGGCCGCCGGATTGTCGCGCCGCACAATGTTGCCCTGCCGATAGGCGGCTGCTAGGCGCGCCTCATGGCTGTTGATGAATCCATGGTCGCCCGGGTGGCCGGGCTGGCGCGCTTGCAGCTCGCCGCCGCAGAAGTCGAGCCGCTGACGCGGGAACTGAACAATATCCTCGGCTGGATCGACCAGTTGCAGGCCGTGGACACCGGCACGGTCGAGCCGATGACCGCCGTCATTCCCCTGACACGCGAATGGCGCAAGGACGAAGTGACCGATGGCGACATCCAGCAGGACGTGCTGGCGAATGCGCCGCAGTCGGCCCACGGCTTCTTCGCGGTTCCGAAGGTGATCGAATAGTGGCGGCCCTCACCGATCTCACGCTGGCGCAGATGAAGGCCGGCCTTGCCGCAAAGCAATTCTCCGCGCGCGAACTGGTGCAAGAGCATATAGAGGCGGTCGAGGCCGCCCGCGTGCTGAACGCCTGGCTGGTGGAAACGCCGGAAATCGCCCTTTCCCAGGCCGATGCCGCCGACAGGGCTCTGGCCGCCGGCGAGGCCGGGCTGCTGGCGGGCATTCCGCTGGGCATCAAGGATCTTTTCTGCACGAAGGGCGTGGAAACCACCGCTTCGTCGAAGATCCTGAAGGGCTTCAAGCCCACCTACGAAAGCACCGTCACCGAAAAGCTGTTCGGGGCGGGGGCGGCGATGCTGGGCAAGCTGAACCTCGACGAGTTCGCCATGGGCAGCTCCAACGAAACCAGCGCCTATGGCCCGGTGATCTCGCCCTGGCGCGCGAACGGCTCCGAGCAGCCGCTGGTGCCCGGCGGCTCGTCGGGCGGTTCCTCGGCGGCGGTGGCGGCGCGGCTCTGCGCGGCGGCGACCGGCACCGACACCGGCGGCTCCATCCGCCAGCCGGCGGCCTTCACCGGCATCGCCGGGATCAAGCCCACCTATGGCCGCTGCTCGCGCTGGGGGGTGATCGCCTTTGCCTCCTCGCTGGACCAGCCCGGCGTGCTCGCGCGCGACGTGACCGACTGCGCCCTCGTGCTGGAAGCCATGTCGGGCTACGACCCGAAGGACTCCACTTCGCTGAATGCGCCCGTTCCGCACTATGCCGGCGGCCTTGGCGGAGACCTGAGGGGCAAGCGCATCGGCATCCCGAAGGAATATCGGGTGGACGGCATGGACGCGGACCTGGAAGCGCTGTGGCGCAAGGGCGTGGACTGGGCGAAGGAGGCCGGCGCCGAGATCGTCGAAGTCTCGCTGCCGCACACGCGCGAAGCGTTGCCCACCTATTATATCGTCGCCCCGGCGGAAGCTTCGTCGAACCTCGCCCGCTACGATGGGGTCCGCTACGGCCTGCGCGTCGCGCCGGAGGGCGGAAGCCTCGCCGACATGTATGCCGCGACCCGCGCCGAAGGCTTTGGCGCGGAAGTGAAGCGGCGGATCATGATCGGCACCTATGTGCTGTCCGCCGGCTATTATGACGCTTATTATCTGAAGGCGCAGAAGGTCCGGGCGCTGATCTCGCGGGATTTCGCGCAAGCCTTCGAAGCCTGCGACCTGCTGCTCACTCCGACCGCGCCCACCGGCGCCTTCGGCCTCGGCGCCAAGACCGCCGATCCGATCGCCATGTATCTGAACGACGTCTTCACCGTGCCGGCGAGCCTCGCGGGGCTTCCCGCCATGTCGATCCCGGCCGGCCTCACCTCGGACGGGCTGCCGCTCGGCCTGCAACTGATCGGCCGCCCGCTGGACGAGATGGGCGTGCTGGACGCGGCCTTCGCATTGGAGCGGCGCGCCGGCTTTGCCGCCGCGCCCTCGCGCTGGTGGTAGCGGCGGCAAAGCGGAGCCCGGGCGAACGAGGGGATTGATGGTGGACGCCGCGGTGCATCCGAAAGGCAGCACTTTCGCAAGCCGGTTGCGCCAGTTCGGCGAGCGGCCGGCCATCGTCACCGAATCCGGGGAGCGGCTTTCCTACGACGGTCTGGCCGGGCGGGTGGAGGCGTTCGCCGAGCGCCTGGGGCCGGAACGCCGGCTGCTGCTGGTGGAAGCCGCCAACAGTCTGGAGCCGGTCATCGCCTATCTGGCGGCGCTGGCGGGGGGGCATGTCGTCATCCTGACCGCCGAGGCGACGCCCCGGCTGCTGGAACAGTTCCGCCCCGACGCGCTGTTCCGCGTGAGGGAGGGCGAATGGTCGCTGGAGCTATCCGGCCCGGAAGGCGGACTGCACCCCGATCTCGCGCTGCTGCTCTCCACCTCGGGCACCACCGGGGCGACGAAACTCGTCCGGCTTTCGGCGGCGGCGGTTGACGCCAATGCCGCGTCGATCGCCGAATATCTGGGGACAGGGCCGGGCACGCGCGCCCTCACCACCTTGCCCATCCATTATTCCTACGGCCTCTCGGTGCTGAATTCGCATCTGGCGGTGGGCGGCACCCTGTTGCTCACCGGCCGCTCCCTGCTGGAAGCGGAATTGTGGGACTTCTTCGAGCGCGAGGCGGGCACCTCCCTTGCCGGGGTGCCCTATTCCTACGAGCTTCTCGATCGGACCGGATTCTGGGGGCGGGAACATCCGCATCTGACGACATTGACGCAGGCCGGCGGGCGCCTGCCGGCGGAAACCGCCGCGCGGGTGGAGAAGTGGGCGCGGGAACGCTCCGTGCGTTTCTTCGTGATGTATGGGCAGACGGAGGCGACGGCGCGCATCGCCTATATGCCGCCGGAACGGCTGGCGGATGCGCCGGACTGCATCGGCATCGCCATTCCCGGCGGACGGCTGGAGCTGAAGGGCGAAGGCGGCCATCCGGTGGAGACGCCGGAAACGGAAGGCGAGCTGGTCTATCGCGGCCCCAATGTGATGATGGGCTATGCGCTGGCGCGCGGCGATCTCGCCGATGGCGCGGAAATCGAGGCGCTGGCGACCGGCGACCTCGCGGTCCGGCGCGCCGATGGCCTTTATCGGATCACCGGCCGCACCAGCCGCATCGCCAAGCCCTTCGGCCTGCGCGTGTCGCTGGACGAGGTGGAGCGCGAGCTTGGCCGGCGCGGGCTTTCGGCGGCCGTGACCGGCTCCGATTCCCTGCTGGCCGTCGCCGTTACCCCGAAAGCGCCGGCGGGACTGGCGGCGGACCTGGCCGGCAGCTTCAGCCTGCCGGAAAGCCTGTTCGACATATCCGACTGGCCGGAACTGCCGCGCCTTCCCAGCGGCAAGACCGATTACCGCCGAATCCTGGCCGAAGCCGAGGCGCGGCAGGCCGATGCGGCGCAGGAGCCGGCAACGGTCGGCGAAAGCGCGGTGCGCGCCGCCTTCCGCCGCACCTTCCAGGGCCGCGCGGTGGAGGCGGACAGCAGCTTCGTCGGCCTTGGCGGAGACAGCCTCAGCTATGTCCAGCTCTCGCTGGCGCTGGAAGAGGCGCTCGGCGGCGATCTGCCGGCGGGGTGGGAGCAGTTGCCGGTCTCGCGTCTGGAAGCGCTGGCCCGGCCGGGCAAAGGGCGCGGCCTCTTTCCCCGGATCGACAGCGAGATGGTGCTGCGGGCCCTTGCGCTGTTGGCGGTGATCGTGAACCACGCCAGCGATTTCCCCGTGGGCGGCGGTTCCGACGTGCTGATGCTGCTGGCGGGCTACTCGCTGGCCCGATTCCAGTCGGACCGGTTCATAGCCGGCGGCGGGGTGGGTATCGTCCGCGACTTCTTCGCGCGGGTGGTCCTGCCCTATCTCGTCATCCTCATTCTCTATGCGCTGACGCGCAAGCCGGTGGATTGGGCGAGTTTCCTTCTGATCGGCAATTATTTCCCCTCACCCGGCGGCTTCCTGACCCCCTTCTGGTTCATCGAAGCCTTGTTCCAGCTCTACCTGATCGTCCTGTTGCTGTTCCTGGTGCCGGCGGTGCGGCGGCAGGCGGGCTCCGATCCCTTCCGTCTGGGGCTGTGGTTCGCGGCCGGCGCCTTCCTGTTGAAGTTCGGCGCCATGGTCACCATCGACCGGGTCGGCGGCTTCGATCATCGCACCGCCCATGCCGCGCTGCCGCTGTTCGCCATCGGCTGGCTGATCTGGTTCGCCCGCACCGGGCGGCAGAAATGGATCACGGCGGCCATCGTCGCCGGCCTGGCGCTGCTGACGATGGGGGTGGTTCCCATGTTTGCGATATGGGGCGAATTCAGCCCAATCGTCGGGGAAATGCGAACGCTGTGGCTCATCGCGGCGGCGGCCTTGCTGCTGGCCTTTCCGCGGCTGCCGGTTCCGGCGCCGCTCCACAATCTGATCACGCAAATTTCGGCGGCGGGCTATCAAATCTATCTGTCGCATGGCGTGGTAATCTATGCCGGTCTCGTCCTTTGGCCTCAGATTCCGGTCGTGGTGATCGTGGCGCTGGCGATCCTTTTGGGTCTGGCATTGAACCGGGCGATCAACCTCATGCGCTTTCCATTTCGGCGTGCCGGTTGACGACAGCCGGATTTTGTCGAAACTGAACTGCAGATGGCCAGGGGCAAGGTCATGTGGGTGAGGAAGAAGATGCAGGGGGCCGCTCCGGCTCGAAGCGCATGGCGCGCGGGTTGACCATGGGCGCTATCGCCATGCCCGGCATCCGGCCGAACCACCCCGGCCCGAACCTCCCCGGTGAAGTGCCCCCGCCCGCCGGTTTGCCGCTGCTGGCGCCGACTCCCACCGAAGAACGCTACATCATGGCCGAGCGGATGACCCCGCAGGTCTATACCATTCCCCGCCTCACGCGCATCGAAGGCGTCGTCGACGCCGAGCGGCTGGCGGCCGCCGTCGATGCGCTGATCGCCCGCAATCCGGCGCTGCGCACCGGCTTCACGCTCGACCGTGCGGGGCGCTTCTGGAAATATATCGTGCCGCAGGCCGAGGCGCGGCTGCAGCGGCTGGACCTGCCCCACGCCAGCCTCGACGAGGTGAACGAGCATCTCAGGCCGCTGCTGATGGCGAAGCCCGACCTGACGCCGGCCTCGCTGGCGCAATATCATCTCGTCACCGTCGCCTCGGACCTCCACTATTTCAGCTTCTCCAACCACCACAGCATTTCCGATGGCCAGTCCGCCCGCCTGGCGCTGGAGGAAGTCTTTGCCCATTATCGCGGCGAGCCGCTGCCCGACCCGGCGCCTGCCCCGCATGAGGTGATCCCCGAGGACTGGGCGACGACGGAGCCCTGCCTTTCGCAGCAGGCCTGGTGGGAAAAGACCTTGCAGGATGCGCCGGAGCAGCGCGACCTGCCGCCCGATCTCGACTGGGCGGACGGCCCGGAGATGCGCGCCTTCGACCGGCCGCTTTCACCCGCCACGGCGAAGGCGTTCGAGGAGGGCTCGGCCGCGCTCAAGGTTTCCGAATTCACCATCGCCTACGCCGCCGCGCTGGCGCTGCTCTCGAGGCTGACGGGAACGGCGGACGTGCTGAGCGCCTTCCAGTCGAACGGCCGGCGCGGCTTTCCCGCCGCCGCGCGCACCATCGGCGGCTTCTCCAACGCGCTCATCCTGCGCGCGCCCATCGACCCGGCGCTCAGCTTCGCCGCCTATGCCGGCGACCTGGGCGCCCGGATCAAGGCTTCGGTCGCGAACGAACTGCCCCCCTATCACCATGTGATCGCCCGGACGGGGGTGCATCCCCGCTTCGGAGTCAACTGGTTCCCCGCGCCTCCCGGCTTCGAAGTGCC
Organism: Sandaracinobacteroides sayramensis; assembly: GCF_022014495.1. Classification (GTDB taxonomy): domain Bacteria; phylum Pseudomonadota; class Alphaproteobacteria; order Sphingomonadales; family Sphingomonadaceae; genus Sandaracinobacteroides; species Sandaracinobacteroides sayramense. The sequence goes on along the minus strand of NZ_JAKLSQ010000001.1, from coordinate 64,006 downwards.
GGGGCTGACGCTTTCCGACGCCAGCCATGATCTGCGCGAAAGCGACTATCAGCTGAATTTCCGCTTCCTGCGGGCCGGCGCCACGCGGCGGCTGGTGGTCTTCTATCGGGCGCGGGAATTGTCGCGCGCACGGATCGAAACCCTGATCGACCAGTTCGAATGGCTGGCGCAGGCGCTCGTCAGCCGCCGCGACCGGCCGATGGCGGAAATCGGCCTCGGCGAATTCGCGCCCCTGCCGGAGCCGCTGGAACCGATCGGCGCGGAGGCGCCGGCGCAGCCGATCACCGCCGATTTCCTCGCCCGGGCGCGGGCCAGCCCGGACGCCCCGGCGCTGCTCTCCGCCGAGGCCTCGCTCAGCTATGGCGCGCTCGCCGGGCGGGCGGGTGGAGCCGCGGCGGAACTTGCGGAATCCGGAATCGCGGCGGAGGCTCGCGTCGCCATATTGGCCCGCCGCAACGCCGCTTTCGTCGCGAACCTGCTGGGCGTTTCGCTGCGCGGCAACGCTTTCCTGGTGCTCGACAGCGCCTATCCGGACGAGCGGCTGCTGCAGATGCTGGCGGAGGCCCGGCCGGCCGCCATCCTCGTCAGCGCGGAGGACGGGCTGACAGCGCGCGCCCGGGCGCTCGCGGCCCGTGCCGAAGTCGCGCTGGTCGAAACCGATCCCGAGCGGAGCGAACCGCCGATCCCCGGCCGGCCGGACAGCGACGCGCCAGCCTATTTCCTCTTCACCTCCGGCACCACCGGCGAGCCCAGGGGGGTTGCGGTTTCGCACCGGCCGCTTGCCCATTTCGCCCGCTGGCAGGCACGGCGCTTCGCCATCGGCCCCGGCGACCGGGTGACCATGTTGTCCGGGCTGGCGCACGACCCGCTGCTGAGGGACATTTTCACGACGCTTTCGGCCGGCGCCACCCTGCTGGTGCCGACGCAGGAGGATATTCTCGCGCCCGGCCGCCTGTCGCGCTGGGTCGCCGAGCGGAAGCCGAGCGTCGCGCATCTCACTCCGCCGCTCGGCGAGGTGATGCTGGCCGGCGCGCCGGAAGCGGCGCTGAGCTCCCTGCGCCTGTTCTTCTGGGGGGGAGACATGCTCCGCCCGGCCCTCGTCGAACGGATGCGCGCGGCCGCCCCAGGCGCTGCGCATGTGAATTTCTACGGCTCGACCGAGACGCCGCAGGCCGTCGCCAGCTTCGCCGTCGACCAGCAGCCGCCGCTGGGGCCGGTGCGCGCCATCCCCGTGGGCTGGGCGAGCGAAGGCCATGTGGTGCGGGTGGTCGACCCTGCCGGCCAGCCGCTCTCGGCCTGGGAGCCGGGCGAGTTGGAAGTGCGATCGGCGCTGCTGGCGCTGGGCCGGCTGGAACAGGGCGCCATCACCCCCTCGGACGGGCGCTACAGGACCGGCGACCGGGGTTTCCACCGCCCGGACGGCGCGATCCAGCTGGCGGGGCGGACCGATGATCAGGTGAAGATCCGCGGCTTCCGCGTCGAGCCGGCGGAGGTGGCCTCGGCGCTGGAAGCGCATCCGTCGGTCAGCCGCGCCTTCGTCCTGGCGGATGGCGACAGCCACCGCCGGCTGATCGCCTTCACGGTGGACGATCTGGCGGATGGTGCGCGCGCCTCCGATCTCGCGGCTTTCCTCTCCGGCCGGCTGCCGGCCTATATGGTGCCGGAACTGTTCGTTCCGCTCGATGCCATGCCGCTGCTTCCCAACGGCAAGATCGACCGGTCGCGGCTGAGGGCGCTCGCCGCCCGGCAGGCCGCCAGCCGCCCGGGGCCCAGCCTGAGCCCGCCGAGCGCCGCCGAGCAATCGCTGGTGGAGGCCTGGCAGAAGGTGCTCGGACGCGCGGACATCGGCCCGGACGACAGCCTGGTTTCGCTGGGCGGGGATTCGCTCAGCTTCGTGAACCTCTATCTGGCGACCGAGGAGGCGCTCGGGGCGGTGCCGGATGGGTGGCAGGTGATGAGCATCCGCCAGCTTTGCGCGCAGGGCAGCAGCCGGAAAAGCCTGTGGCGCCCGGTCGATTCCTCGATGTTGACGCGGGCGGTCGCGATCCTGCTGATCGTCTCGGCGCATCTGAAGCTGATCCCGTATTTCGCCGGAGCGACGACGGCGCTCTTCCTCGTCACCGGCTATCTCTTCGGCGGGCTGCAACTGACCACCGCCTTCCATCGCCGCAGCGTGGCGCCGCTGGTGCGGATGATGGTGAACCTGATGATCCCGGTCCTGCTCTTCAGTATCCTGCTCTACGGCTGGAAAAGCTGGAGCGGGCGCGATCCGCATATCTCCGTGCTGATCCTCACCGGCAATTTCTTCGATTACCGCAACCCGGACATGCAGGGCCGGGAATTCTACCTCTGGTATGTGCATTGCATGGTGCAGATACTCTATGCGGTGCTGCTCGCCACCTGGCTGGCGCTTCGCTATGGCCCGCCGACGCTCGGGCCCTGGCGCTTCGCCTTCGCGCTTTTCCTGGGCGGCGTGGTGGCGCGCTTCGGCTTGCCGGCGCTGTTGCAGCCGGATTTCCTGGCCAAGGGCGCGCCGCTGCTGTCCATCTGGTCCTATCTGCCGACCACGCATTTCCCGACGGTGATGCTGGGCGTGCTGATCGCGCTCAGCGACGATGGCTCGCGCAAGCGGCTGCTGGCGCCGATCGTCCTCCTCTATGCGATAGCCCAGCTCCGCTTCTTCCCCGGCTGGGGCGGCCTTTACACCTTGGCCTTCGGGCTGCTGCTGCTGTTCGTCCGGCGGGTGCCGCTGCCGCGTTTCCTCTCCAGCCTGCTGTTGCCGATTTCCGGGGCCTCGCTGTTCATCTACCTCACCCATTTTCAGTTCCAGGTCCTGCTGAAGCGGGCGGGAATCGCCGAGCCGGCGATCCATGTGCTGGTGGCGATCCTGGCGGGCATCGCCCTCTGGCGACTTTACAGCTGGCTGGCGGCGCAGGCGATGGGGCGCATGCGCCGCTACATCGCCGACGAGGAGGACAGCGCCTTTCCCGCCAGCCGGGGCTGATTCCGGCCTTGGGGCAGGGGGCTTCGGCTTGCCATTCGCCGCGCGGTGCAGCATTGGGCGGGCATGGCTGAAACCTATACGATCGAGGGCCGGACCGGCCCGTGGGAAGTCGTTCTCGGGCTGGAAGTCCATGCCCAGGTGATCTCCAAGTCCAAGCTGTTTTCCGGCGCCTCCACCACCTTCGGCGGGGAGCCGAACAGCCAGGTGAGCCTGGTCGACGCCGCCATGCCCGGCATGCTGCCGGTGCTGAACGGCGAATGCGTGCGCCAGGCGGTCCGCACCGGGCTGGCGCTGGGGGCGAAGATCAACCTCTGGTCGCGCTTCGACCGGAAGAACTACTTCTACGCCGATCTGCCGCAGGGCTATCAGATCTCGCAATTCCAGCACCCCATCGTCGGCGAAGGCAAGCTGGAGATCGAGACGGAAGAGGGCGGCCCGCGCACTGTCGGCATCGAGCGCATCCATCTGGAGCAGGATGCCGGCAAGTCGATCCACGACCTGTCGCCGAGCGCCTCCTATGTCGATCTCAACCGCTCGGGCGTGGCGCTGATGGAGATCGTCTCCAAGCCCGACATGCGCTCGCCGGCGGAAGCCGGGGCCTATGTGACGGCGCTTAGGCAGATCGTCCGCGCCATCGGCAGCTGCGACGGGAATATGCAGGAAGGCTCGATGCGGGCCGATGTGAACGTCTCGGTCCGCAAGGCCGGGGAGCCGTTCGGCACCCGCTGCGAGATCAAGAATGTGAACTCCATCCGCTTCATCCAGCAGGCGATTGCCTATGAAGCGCGGCGGCAGGTGGAGATATTGGAGGATGGCGGCTCCATCCATCAGGAAACCCGCCTGTTCGACCCGGATCGCGGCGAAACCCGCTCGCTGCGTTCCAAGGAAGACGCGCACGACTATCGCTATTTCCCCGAGCCGGACCTGCTGCCGCTGGAACTGACGGCGGAATTCGTCGAGGAATGCCGCCGGAGCCTGCCGGAACTGCCCGGCGCACGGCGCGCGCGTTACGAGGCGGAGCTTGGCCTGACGCCCTATCTGGCCGGCGTGCTGACGGCCGATCAGGACAGCGCGGACTGGTTCGAGGCATTGCTGGCCGACACGGCGAAACGGCAGGGAAAGCCGCCGCGCGATGTCGCGGAACGGGCCGCCAACTGGATGACGGGCGAGCTTTTCGGCGCGCTCAACAAGCTGGGCGTGGAAGTGGCGGACAGCCCCGTCAGCCCGGCGCAGGGCGGCGAGCTGCTGGCGCTGCTGGCCGACGGCACGCTTTCCGGCCCGCTGGCGAAGCAGCTGTTCGAGATCATGCTGGAAACCCGCGAAGACCCCGGCGCCATCGCCGAGGCGCGCGGGCTGAAGCAGGTGAGCGACACCGGCGCGCTGGAAACGGCCATCGCGCAGGTGATGGCGGCGAACGCCGACAAGCTGGCCGAATATCGCTCGGGCAAGGACAAGCTGTTCGGCTTCTTCGTGGGGCAGGTGATGAAGGCCAGCGGCGGCAAGGCCAATCCGGCGGTGGTTAACGATCTTTTGAAGAAGGCGTTGAATCAGGCATAGAAAAACAAAATATAGCGAATCTTCTATAAAGAGAATCGACAAAATATCTTGCTGTCTGGCCTTTCCCGACTAGAATGAGTTCGGGCATTCAAGCGGCAGGGGGCTTGTGTTGGCGCGATATCTCCTCACGGGAGGAGCCGGTTTCATCGGCTCCCATCTCGCCAACCGCTTGTCGCTGATGGGGAAGAAGGTCTCGATCCTCGACGCCATGCGCTGCTATGCGCATCCGCCTGCGGCGGAGACGCGCGCGGTGGATCGGCATTGCCGCCATGCCCTTATCGCATCGTCGGAATTGCTGCACGAGGATATCGCCAATCGCGAGCGGCTGCTGAGGGTTCTGGAACGGTTGCAGCCGGATTGCATCGTGCATCTGGCCGCCAATCCCATATTGTCCTCGGCGGAAAGGGATCCTGTCGGGTGCCGGACCGATATCCTGGAAACCACCCGCGCGCTGGTCGAAGCGGTGCGTCTGTCGGGTGGCGTTCGCCGGTTCGTGCATCTTTCCTCGAGCATGGTTTACGGCGATTTCGAGGACGGGCTTGCGGCGGAAGACGCGCCCGTCGCTCCCGTCAACGCCTATGGGAGGCTGAAGCTGGAAAGCGAGGATCTGGTGGTTTCGATCCTCTCCGACACGTCGACGGACTGGTCGATCGTGCGCCCGATGGCGGTCTATGGAGCGGGGGATTTCTACCGGCGCGTCATTCCTCTTTTTTGCGCGCAGGCTGAAGCAGGGGAGCAATTGTCGCTCCGCGCCGGTGCCGACATGCGCATCGATTTTACCCATGTCGAGGATGTCGTCGACGGCCTGATTCGGGTGGCGATGGAGCCGGCCGCGCGGGGGCGGATATTCAACATCAGTTGTGGCGAGGCGCGAAGCCTGCTGGATCTGGCGGGCATCCTGCAGGCGCATTTTCCCCGGCTCCGCTACGAACTGCTGCAGGACCGGGACGTGCGCCGGCCCTCGCGCGGGGCCCTGAATATCGACAAGGCCCGGCGGCTGCTCGGCTATAGCCCGAATGTCCGGCTGGAGGACGGGATCGCAGCCTATCTGAGCCATCTGGCGTCTGGGAATGCCGGACCTTCCAGATCGCGGCTGGCGGGAGAGGTGGCTTGAGCGTTGCGGCACCCCTCGATTTTTTCGGCTGTGCCGGCGATTACCGCGAGCTTGCACCACAGATTCACGTCCGTGTAGAGGAGGTTCTGGTCTCCGGGCAGGTGCTTCAGGGCGCGCATGTGCAGGAATTGGAGGAGCGGATCGCCGCGACCTGCGGTCGCCGCTACGCCGTTGCGGTCGGCTCGGGCACCGATGCGCTGTTCTTCGCGCTGGTCGCCCTCGGCATCGGCAGGGGAGACGAGGTGCTAGTGCCGGACATCAGCTTCCTGGCCTCGGCGACAGCCATTCTGCGCACCGGCGCCCGGCCGGTCTTCGTGGATGTGAACGCCAGCCTCATGCTGGACCTTGCCGTGGCGGAAGTGAAGGTGGGTCCGTCGACGCGGGCAATGGTCTATGTGCATCTTTTCGGAAACGTCGGGGATATCGAGGGCGCCGAGGCGTTCGCCCGCAAGTTCGGGCTGAAGATCGTGGAGGATTTCGCGCAGTCGCTCGGGGCTTCGCGGCTGGGGCGCGAAGCCGGCTCCATGGGCGAGGCGGGCGCCACCAGCTTCGACCCGACCAAGGTGATCGGCGCGCCCGGAAGCGGCGGCGCGCTGGTAACCGACGATGCCGCGACAGCGGCACGGGTGCGGCGGCTGAGGCTGCATGGAAAGGAAGGGCCGCTGTTCCGGGAGTTGGGCTACAATTCCCAATTGCCCAGTCTGGCCGCCGCCATTCTCAACCTGAAGCTTGACCGGCACACGGAATGGACAGCGCGGCGCGCGGCCCTGGCGGACCGCTATCGAGCCGGGCTGGCAGGCCTTCCCGCACAGCCGCTGCCTTTGGAGGAGGGGGTGCGCCATGTCTGGCACAAGTTCGTCCTGCTCGCGGACGATCGCGACGAGCTGGCGCTTGCACTGGGCCGCGCGGGCATCCCCACGCGCATCCATTACGAGCGTCCGCTGCACCGGGAATCGATCTTTCAGCAAAGTCAGCCCGACGGTGAATTTCCAAACGCCCTGGCCTATGCGGATCGCACCCTGTCGCTGCCGATTCACAGCCATCTTTCACTGGACGATGTGGACAGGGTCCTAGACGGCATCGCCCGCCACTACGCATGACGCGACCGGCCACGATGCTCGCCGTGGGCACCAGCCCGCTGATGATGATGCATGCGCTTGCCCATGCGCGCGCCGGCTGGCGCGTGACCGTCCTGGACCGGGCGGACGTCGTCGGCGGATCCTGGTCGACCCCCGCCATGCTCGGCCTCTCGCAGGTGGAATGCGGGGTGCATCTGCTGGAGAATCGCCCGGAGTTCCATGCCAGCCTGCAAGGGCTCGGCGTGGCGCTGGAGCGGGACGATCGCTGCTTCTCGCTCTGGCGGGGGCGACGGTCCGGCATGCGGGGCTCGCGCGCGCTGTTTCATACGCTCGTCGCCCTGAAGGCTGCGCGTGGCGGCCGCCTGGATTCCTTTCGCCGCATCAGCCGCAGCGCCCTTCTGAGCGCGCGGCACTCAGCCACACCCTTTCATTACCCCCGGCAGGGTTGCCGGGAAATCAACAGCCGTCTCGTGCAGCTGCTGGAGGCGGCGGGGGCGGAAATCCGCCTGCGCATCGCCATAGAAGCGATCCATGTCGAAAGGGGTGGCGGGGTGGTCTGCGCCACTGCCGCCCAGAGCTTCGAGGCCGAGCGGATTCTGATCGGCTCGCGCGCCCATGCTCCCATCCATATCGACGGAATGGCGCAGACTATCCCGATGGAGAGTTCCGGAACTCTGACGATCCTGTTGCGCTGGAGCGGCGATTGCCCGCCGGGCTATTCCTATGTGGAGATTCTCGGGGACCGGCTTCTGAAACGGGTGCGAGACATAACCGCCTTCGCGCTTCCGCTTTTGCCCGATGGCCAGTTTCTGCTGGCGGCGCAGTTGCGCGATACGAATGCAGGCGCCCTTTCAGCCCCGGGTGTCGCCGAAATCATCACGCAGCTTCGAAAGCTGCAATTGCTGCCCGCGGATGCCCGGATCGCAGAATGGGATTGCGCGGCCTATCCGTTGCAGACGATCGGCGACCGGGATCTCATGGAGCTTGCCGCGCGATCGGCTGGACGTATCGTTGCTGTCCGCACGACCGATCTGGCCGATGGTTTTCAGGCCGCTCCGATTCCGTCCTGAGCGTCCACCCAGTCGGCGCGCGGCAGGCCCTGCGCCCATAGCAGCGTCGTCAGATCGCCCACCCGCACGGCGGCGTCGGCGGCGGCCGCCGCCTTCGGCTTGGCGTGATAGGCGATCCCGAGCCCGGCGGCTTCCAGCATCGGGATATCGTTGGCGCCGTCGCCCACCGCCAGCGTCTCGGTCGCGCTCAGCCCCAATGTATCGCGCTCGGCGAGCAGCGTCGCCCGCTTCACGGCGGAATCGACGATAGGCTTGCCGACGGTGCCGCTCAGCCTGCCTGCCTCCACATGCAGCAGATTGGCTTCGTTGCGGTCGAAGCCGATCCAGCCGGCGATCGGCCCGGTGAAGGCGGTGAAACCGCCCGACACCAGAACCGTGCGCGCGCCCAGCGCCTTCATCGTGGCGATCAGCGTCCGCGCGCCGGGCATCAGCTCGATCCGCTCTTCCAGACAGAGCCGGATGGCATCGGCGTCCAGCCCGGCGAGCGCCGCCACCCGTGCCTCCAGGGCTTGGGCGAAATCCAGCTCGCCCTGCATCGCCCGCTCGGTGATGGCGGCGATTTCCGCCTTCAGCCCGGCGAAATCCGCCAGTTCGTCGATGCACTCCTGCCGGATCATCGTCGAATCCATGTCCGCCAGCAGCAGCCGCTTGCGCCGAGGCCCGGTGCCGGGCTGCACCACCACATCCACGTCCGGCAGCATCGCTTCCAGCACGCCGCGCGCTTCCGCCGCCGCCGCGCCGCGCACGATCAGGTCGGTGGCGTGCGGCGGGTCGAAGGCGACTTCGGCGCTGACGATTCCGCCGAGGGCGTTGAGCGCCTCGCTTGCAGTGGCGACATGCGCCTGCGACAAGCCGGCAGGGGAAATCAGCGTGACGATGAGCGGGTCAGATACAGCCATGGGTTCGGGAAAGCCTCCGCTCGCCGTCATTGCAGGGCCGACCGCCAGCGGCAAGTCGGCAATGGCGCTGGAAATGGCGGAAGCGGAAAAAGGCGTGATCATCAACGCCGACGCCAGCCAGCTTTACGCCGAGCTTTCGATCCTGTCCGCCCGCCCGTCCGCCGCCGAGATGGCGCGCGCCCCGCACCGGCTGTTCGGTGTGGTCGACGGGGCGGAAAGCTGCACCGCCGCGCGCTGGGCCGAACTTGCGCGCGCGGAAATCGCCGCCGCGCATGAAGCCGGGCGGCTGCCGATCCTCGTCGGCGGCACCGGCCTTTATCTGCGCACCCTGCTGGAGGGGATCGCCCCGGTGCCGGAAATCCCCGATGAGGTTCGCGCCGATGTCCGCCGCCTGTCGACCGGGGAGGTCCGCGCCGCGCTGGAGCGGGAGGATCCGGCGATGGCCGCGCGCCTCCACCCGCATGACACGCAGCGCAACGCCCGGGCGCTGGAAGTCGTCCGCGCCTCGGGCCGGTCGCTGGCAAGCTGGCAGCAGGCGGAAGCCGATGGGGGGCTCGGCGCCGAGGTCGCGCTCCGGCCGCTGGTGATCGACATCCCGCGCCCCGCGCTGGTCGAGCGGATCGACGCCCGGGTGGGCGCGATGTGGCGGGAAGGGGCCTTGGAGGAGGTGCGGCATCTGGCCGCACGCGGGCTGTCGCGGACGCTTCCGGTGATGCGGGCGATCGGCGTTCCGCCGCTTCTCGCCTTGCTGGCCGGCACGCTTTCCGAGGAGGCGGCGCTGGCCCGCTGGCGCCTCGACACAAGGCAATATGCCAAGAGGCAGGCCACCTGGCTGCGCAACCAGATGGGCGGCTGGCCCAGAATTCCCGCGCGGCTGGGCTAAAGCCGGCCCGGCCGAGGCCGTGAGAACCGTTACAATCCGTCACGGTTAACGCTCTGGAATTCTGCTAAGGGGTTCCCACATCGAATGTATCAGAACAACTTTTTCGGGACGCAACGCACCATGAAACTCCGCACCCTTGCCGCCTTCGGGTTCGGCGGCCTCATCCTTGCAGCGCAGCCGGCTCTTGCCGCTGCTCCGGTCGGCGATCCGCTCGCCGGCCTGCAGGCGATGCGCGAAACCAACGCCATCATTCTCGGCAACGCCCAGGGCTGGCTCACCGTCGAAGGCAAGACCTTCATCGGCGGCAATCTTTCGGGCGGCGGCCAGTTCGGCGGCGGGAACGGCACCCAGGGTGCGGCGGCCTCGAACCGCGCCACGCTGACGGTCGGCGGCAACACCAGCGGCGGCATCGTCAGCCTGTCGAACGGTTCCAACGGCGGCAACGGCAATGTCGGCGCGCCGGCGAGCGTGGTGGTCGGCGGCGACTTCGGCGGCGCCAATGTGAACACCAGCGGCGCGACGGTGAAGGTCGGCGGCAGCGTCAGCAACATCAATGGCTCGCAAGGCACCACGGTGGAAGCCGGCGGCGCCGGCAAGGGCTATCTGAACGCCGGCGGCGGCAGCATCGCCGTCAACAAGGGCGACCAGTTCACGACCGATCTCCGCGCCGGCATCGCCGCGGAAACCGGCAAGCTGGAAGCCGATCTGAAGGCGCTTTCGCTCTCGCTCGCGCAAGTGAAGCAGACGTCCGGCAACAGCATCGTCGAAAATTATGGCGCGCGGACCCTGAACGCGGTGGACAATGGCACCGGCGTCAGCGTCTTCACCCTCTCGGAAGCCGATCTCAACGGCTGGCAGTTCAAGCTGAACGTCGCCGATCCGGCGCTGACGGTGGTCTTCAACATCCTGGGCGACGGCAATTACAACTGGAACACCGGCCTCGCCGGCGCCTTCGGCCCGGACTTTGCCGGCAATGTGATCTGGAACTTCTCGGACGCGGCTTCGGTTCATGTCTCGCAAGGCGTTTTCGGCTCGATCCTGGCGCCCTTCGCGAATGTCGTGACCCAGTCGGCCGTTTCCGGCTCGATCGTCGCCAACGGCCTGCGGGCGCACAGCGCGGTGAAGCTCGGCACCTATGACGGCGGCAACCTCGGCTTCGGGGCCGCCGACGCGGTCCCCGAGCCCGCCACTTGGGCGATGCTGATCATCGGCTTCGGCCTGGTGGGCATGGCCATGCGCCGCCGCGAGGGGATCGCCCGCCTCAGCGCCTGAGGCGCGGCAAGCCATGGAACGGGTGGCGCCAGGCGCCACCCGCCAGACCTGCGGCTTGCGTCCGGCTGGCGGACATGGCCTTATCCTTTCCGCCGGCCGACTCAAGTTTCAGCTTCGTGGCCACGCCTTTCCAACGAATAGTGGCATTTTTTGCAGCAATAAAATCTTTTATGTCTCAATCATAAAATAAAATTACTCATAACAGTTTATGGTAGACATAAAATTCCATAACGGGCGTTGACAGCCCCGCATTGCATCCCTATGCCGCCCGCTCACGCCAGAAGCGGGCAGGAAGGAAGATCAATGCAAGGCCGGGAGTTGAGCGGCGCGGACATCATCGTGAAGGCGCTGGTCGATCTTGGCGTGGATACGATCTTCGGCTACCCTGGCGGCGCCGTCCTGCCGATCTACGATGCGCTTTTCCGGCAGAACAAGATCCGCCATATCCTCGTCCGCCACGAGCAGGCGGCGGTGCACGCGGCCGAGGGCTATGCCCGTTCCACGGGGCGGCCCGGAGTCGTGCTGGTCACCTCCGGCCCCGGCGCCACCAATGCCGTCACCGGAATCACCGACGCGCTGATGGATTCCATTCCCCTCGTCGTGCTGACGGGGCAGGTGGCGACGCATCTGATCGGTTCGGACGCCTTCCAGGAGTGCGACACGGTCGGCATCACCCGCCACTGTTCCAAGCACAATTATCTGGTGAAGGAGACGGCCCGCCTCGGCGCCGTCATCCATGAGGCGTTCCACATCGCCACCGCCGGCCGCCCCGGTCCGGTCGTCGTCGACATTCCGAAGAATGTGCAGGTGGCGACCGCCCGCTATGAGAAGCCTGCCCGCATCGAGCACAAGACCTATCGCCCCAGGGTGAAGGGCGATCTGGCGGCGATCGAGGCGGCGGTGGACATGCTGGCCTCGGCCGAGCGGCCTATCCTTTACATCGGCGGCGGGGTGATCAATTCCGGCCCGGGTGCCGCGCAGCTGCTGCGCGACCTCGCCCGGCTGAGCCATGCCCCGGTCACCTCCACGCTGATGGGCCTCGGCGCCTTCCCGGCCTCCGATCCGCAATTCCTCGGCATGCTGGGGATGCACGGCACCTATGAAGCCAATTTCGCCATGAACCAGTGCGACCTGATGCTGTGCCTGGGCGCCCGCTTCGACGACCGGGTGACCGGCCGTCTGGACGGTTTCAGCCCGTCGAGCCGCAAGGTGCATGTCGACATCGACCCGTCCAGCTTCAACAAGACGGTGCGGGTGGACCTGACGATCGAGGGCGACGTCGGCCATGTGCTGGAGGATATGGTGAAGCTCTGGCGCGCGCGCGGCCTGCAGCCGGCGGACCAGCAGGACTGGTGGTCGCGCATCCGCGGCTGGCGGGAGAAGAACAGCCTGGCCTTCCGGCAGGAGGGGGCGAAGATCCAGCCGCAGCACGCCATCCGCCGCCTGTGGGAAGCGACGCACCGGCGCAATCCGATCATCACCACCGAAGTCGGCCAGCACCAGATGTGGGCGGCGCAGCATTTCGATTTCGAGCAGCCGAACAAATGGCTGACCTCGGGCGGGCTCGGCACCATGGGCTATGGGCTGCCGGCGGCCATCGGCGCGCAACTGGGCAATCCGGGATCGCTGGTGATCGACATCGCCGGGGAAGCGTCGATCCAGATGAACATCCAGGAGCTGGCGACCGCCACCCAATATCGCCTGCCGGTGAAGGTGTTCGTGCTGAACAACGAATATATGGGCATGGTCCGCCAGTGGCAGGACCTGACCTACGAGGGCCGGCATTCGCAAAGCTATTCCGACAGCCTGCCCGATTTCGTGAAGCTGGCCGAGGCCTATGGCTGGAAGGGCATCCGCATCGAGACAGAGGACCAACTGGACGCCGGCATCGCCGAAATGCTGGCGCATGACGGGCCGGTGTTCGTCGACTGTCTGGTGGAGAAGCACGCCAATTGCTTCCCGATGATCCCGTCCGGCGCGACGCATGTGGAAATGCTGCTGTCGCCCGATCAGGTGTCGGGCAAGGTGGCGAAGTCGGCGGAGGCGCTGGTCTGATGGCGCCCCGCACGAAATCGCTCTTCCCCGAGGAAATCTCGGAACGGCACACGCTGTCGATCCTCGTCGACAATGAGGCCGGCGTGCTGGGCCGCATCGTCGGCCTGTTCTCGGCGCGCGGCTACAATATCGAAAGCCTGACGGTCGCCGACATCACCCAGGATGAAGCGGTCAGTCGCATCACCATCGTCACCTCCGGCCCGCGCCGGGTGATCGATCAGATCACCGCCCAGCTCGACCGGCTGGTACCGGTGCACAGCGTCACCGACCTGACGGAGCTCGGCCCGCATGTGGAGCGCGAGCTGGCGCTGGTGAAGGTGGCCGGCACCGGCGAAAGCCGCGCGGAAGCGCTGCGGCTGGCCGGCATCTTCCGCGCCCGGCCCGTCGACACCACCACCCAGAGCTTCGTGTTCGAGATCAGCGGCTCCACCGTCAAGGTGGACCAGTTCATCGAGCTGATGCGCGAAGTGGGCCTCGTCGAGGTGGCCCGCGGCGGTGTCGTCGCCCTCTCGCGGGGGGCGGAAGCCCGATAGTTTTCAGCCTGTCATGGCCGGCCAGACAGCCGGAGTCTTCAACCCAAGAGGAAGAATATGCGCGTTTATTATGATGCCGATGCCGATCTGGCGCTGGTGAAGTCGAAGAAGGTCGCCATCGTCGGCTATGGCTCGCAGGGCCATGCCCATGCCCAGAATCTGCGCGACAGCGGCGTCGCCGAAGTGGCAATCGCGCTTCGCCCCGGCTCGGCGACCGCAGCCAAGGCCGAAGCCGCCGGCTTCAAGCTTCTGTCGAACGCCGAAGCCGCCAAATGGGCCGACATCGTGATGATCCTGGCGCCGGACGAGCATCAGGCCGCCATCTACGCCGACGACCTCGCCGCCAATCTGAAGCCGGGCGCCGCGCTCGCCTTCGCCCATGGCCTCAACGTCCACTTCGGCCTGATCGAGCCGCGCGCCGACCTCGACGTGATCATGATCGCGCCCAAGGGACCGGGCCACACCGTGCGGTCGGAATATCAGAAGGGCGGCGGCGTGCCCTGCCTCGTCGCCGTGGCGCAGGATGCGTCGGGCAACGCCATGGACGTGGCGCTTTCCTATGCGTCGGCCATCGGCGGCGGCCGGTCCGGAATCATCGAGACCAACTTCCGCGAAGAGTGCGAGACCGACCTCTTCGGCGAGCAGGCGGTGCTCTGCGGCGGCATCACCCACCTGATCCAGGCCGGTTTCGAAACGCTGGTGGAAGCCGGCTACGCGCCGGAAATGGCCTATTTCGAGTGCCTGCACGAAACCAAGCTGATCGTCGACCTGCTCTATGAAGGCGGTATCGCCAACATGCGCTATTCGATCAGCAACACCGCCGAATATGGCGACATCACCACCGGCCCGCGCATCATCACCGATGAAACGAAGGCAGAAATGAAGCGCGTTCTGGCCGACATCCAGGCCGGGCGTTTCGTGAAGAACTTCATCCTCGACAACCGCGCCGGGCAGCCGGAACTGAAGGCCGCCCGCAAGCAGGCCGCCGCCCACCAGATCGAGCAGGTGGGAAGCGAACTGCGGGCGATGATGCCCTGGATCGCCAAGAACAAGCTGGTGGACAAGGCGAAGAACTGATCGCCCGAGATGGAAGGGGCGGCCATCGCCGCCCCTCTATCTATCGCCGGTTCAGGAAAGCGCGCTAGAACGGCGGGCATATCCGGAGACCCGCCATCCTGACCCTCATCCTCCTTCTCGCCGCAGCCGCCGAACCTCCCTCTCAGCCCGCGGGCCAGCAGCTTTTCCTCGCCCCTTCCGGCCAGCCTTTCCGCGCGGCCTCGGGCGCGCCCTATCCGGTGGCGGACTGGTTCCGGCAGGCGGACCGGGACGCGGACGGGCGCCTGACGCGGGACGAGTTCCTAGCAGACGGGGAAGCCTATTTCCGCACGCTGGACCTGAACGGCAACGGGCAATTGGAGGCGGCGGAGATCGACGCCTATGAAGCCGCCGTCCTCGCGCCGCTCACGCCCCGGCCGGGGCAGCGCGCGCCCGACGCAAAGGCCGAAGCGAATGCGGGCGAGCGCCCCATGCCGATGCCGGCCAGTGCCCCGCCCCGCCGCACCCGGCCAACGCCCGGCGCGCCACGGGGCGCGGGGCTTTATGGCGTCATAGACATCCGCCACCCGGTCAAGGCGGCCGATCAGGACATGAACAGCCGTGTCACCGCCGAGGAATGGCGCAAGGTCCTGAACGGCCGCTTCGCCATTCTGGACAGGCAGGGGCAGGGCTATCTGACGCTGGAGACTCTGCCGCCGACACCGTGGCAGACGATGCAGCCGGGCTTCAAGGCGAAGAAATAGCCGGTTATTTCTTCGGATCTTCCTGCACCACCGTCAGGTCGATCATCTCGGCATTGTAGCGATAGCCCAGCTCGATCCAGACCAGCTTGTCCTCCTGCCGGATCAGATATTGCCGGAAGCGATAGGGCCAGGGGTCGTAGAGATCCTGCACGAAGCGGGGCGCATTCTCCTCGATCAGCTTGCGCCCGGAATCGGGGATCGCGCCATCGAACACCCGCACGCCGCCCAGGCCGGTGATCTGCCGGTCGAGCTGGCTCAGCAGCAGCGTTTCGTTCCATTCGCCGCCGTTGGCGAAGATGTCGGCATGATAATAGGGGCCGCTGACGATCAGGGGCTGGCCGCCGGCGAAGATATATTTCTCCTCGAAGCCAAGCTTCTTGCCGTTGCGGGCGACGAAGCCCGCGGGAGCTTTCACGAAGGGGAAGCTGCCGAGGTCGTGCGCCGAAACCGGCACGGAAGCCGGGGCGGACTTCGCCTGAGCGGCGAGCGGCGCGGCGGCAAGGGCGATGGCGGCCATTGCCAGAAAGGCTTTTGAAATCACGGACATTCCTTGGGCATGCGATTGAAGCGGTCAGTGCCTAGGCGCCGCATATGACATTCATGCGTCAGCAGCCAGACAGCGCCCAGGTTGAGGACTCATATTCCCTGTCGTTTCGTCACCCCGGGCTTGACCCGGGGTCCAGCTTTCCGGCCGGCTGAGCCAGGAAGCGGGATCCCGGGTCAAGCCCGGGATGACGGAAAACACATCCATTACTTGTATGAGGTCTCAGCCTAGCGCCGTTTCGACTTGAACACCCCCGGCACCACCGGCCGCTTCGCAGCGGGCGCGACCACTGGCTGCGGCGCCTTTTCGCCGCCCTGCAACGCCGCCTGCGCCAGCCCGCGCGCCAGCGACAGCGCGCCCGCCAGCCGCGCTTCCGGGCCGCCGAAATCGCGGGCGAGGAACAGCTTCTGGTCCGGGCGCAGCTTCGCCTGGCCCTTCAGCCGGTTGATCCACTCGACGAGGCCGACCGGGTTGGGGAATTTGTCGTCCACGAAGGTGACGAGCGCCCCCTTCGGCCCCACTTCGATCTTCTGGATATGCGCCTTCTTCGCGGCGTTGCGCGCCTCCACGATCTTCAGCAGATTGGCGGCCGCTTCCGGCAGCTTGCCGAAACGGTCGATCATCTCGGCGGCGAAGGCTTCGATCCCCGCCCGATCCTGCAGCTCCGCCGCCCGGCGGTAAAGCGCCATCCGAAGCGCGAGGTCGGGCACATAATCCTCGGGGATCATCACCGGCGCATCGACCGAGATGGTCGGCGAGCCCGGATCCTCCGGCGGCCGCAGCCCCTTCGCCTCGGCCTTGGCGACGAGGATCGCGTCCTCCAGCATCGACTGGTAGAGTTCGAAGCCCACCTCGCGGATATGGCCGGATTGCTCGTCGCCCAGCAGGTTGCCGGCGCCGCGCTGGTCGAGATCGTGGCTGGCTAGTTCGAAGCCGGCGCCCAGCGAATCGAGGCTGGCCAGAACGTGCAGCCGCTTTTCTGCGGACGCGGTCAGCGTGCCGTCGGTCGCCGTCGTCAGCAGCGCATAGGCCCGCCGCTTCGCCCGGCCGACGCGCCCGCGCAACTGGTAGAGCTGCGCCAGTCCATACATATCGGCGCGGTGGACGATGAGGGTGTTGGCGTTCGGAATATCGATCCCGGATTCGATGATGGTGGTGGCCAGCAGCACGTCGAAACGGCCGTCGGTGAAGGCCATCATCCGCTCCTCGATCTCGCCCGCGGCCATCTGCCCGTGCGCGGTCACCGAACGCACTTCGGGCACCTGCTCGCGCAGGAACTGCTCGATGTCGGGAATGTCGGAGATGCGCGGCACGACGATGAAGCTCTGCCCGCCGCGATAATGTTCGCGCAGCAGCGCCTCGCGCACCACCACCGGATCGAAGGGGGAAACCGTGGTGCGGACCGCCAGCCGGTCGACCGGCGGGGTGGCGATCACCGACAACTCGCGGATGCCCGACAGCGCCATCTGCAGCGTGCGCGGGATGGGAGTGGCGGTCAGCGTCAGCACATGCACATCGTGCCGCAGCGATTTCAGCCGCTCCTTGTGGGTCACGCCGAAGCGCTGCTCCTCGTCGACGATGACGAGGCCGAGGCGCTTGAACTCCACGCCCTTCGAGAGGATGGCGTGGGTGCCGACGACGACATCCACCTGGCCGTCTGCCAGCCCGTCGCGGGTGGCCTTTGCCTCGGCGGCGGGCACCAGCCGGGAAAGCGCGCCGACCGAAAGCTCCGTCTGCTCGAAGCGCTGGCGGAAGGTCTGCGCGTGCTGCCGGGCGAGAAGCGTGGTGGGGCAGACCACCGCCACCTGCGCCCCGGCGGCGGCGGCCACATAGGCCGCGCGCAAGGCCACCTCCGTCTTGCCGAAGCCGACATCGCCGCAGACCAGCCGGTCCATCGGCCGCCCGGCGCAAAGGTCATCCAGCACCTCGTCGGTGGCGCGCAACTGGTCGTCGGTCTCGGCCCAGGGGAAGCCGGAGAGGAAGGCGGCATAGCCCTGCTGCTCCACCTCGAAGCTGTCGGCGGAGCGGGTGGCGCGGAGCGCGGCGGTCTTCAGCAGGGCGTGGGCGATCTCGCGGATACGCTCCTTCATCCGCGCCTTGCGCTGCTGCCAGCCGGTGCCGCCCAGCTTGTCGAGCGCCACGCCCTCGCTCTCGCTGCCGTAGCGCGACAGCACGTCGAGATTCTCGACCGGCACATAGAGCTTGTCGCCGCCGGAATATTCCAGCGCCACGGTGTCATGCTCGGCGCCGGTCACCCTGATCGCCACCAGCCCGATATAGCGGCCGATGCCATGCTCCTGGTGCACGACCAGCTCGCCGGCCTCCAGCGATTGCAGGTCTTTCAGGAAAGCGTCGGCCTTGCGGGCGGAGCGGCGGCGGACCAGCCGGTCGCCCAGCATGTCCTGCTCGGTCCAGAGCTCGATTTCCGGCAGGCGGAAGCCGCTTTCCAGCCCGAGGACGACGGCGGGCACCAGCCCCTTCGCCGCCAGCCCCTGCGCTTCCTGCCAGTTCTTCACCGGCTCGATCGCCCCGGCGCCCTGCTCGCCCAAAAGCCCCAGCACCCGCTCGCGCGAGCCTTCGGAATAGGCGGCCAGCGCCACCCGGCGGCCAGCGGCCAGCGCTTCCTTCAGCCGCTCGGCGACCGCCTGATAGATGGTCGGCCCGCCGGCCGCGGCGGCGACTCGCGCGGGCGTGAAGTCCGGCGCGCCCAGCGCCCCCAGATCGATCCCGACTTCGCCGGGAAGCGGGCTGGTTTCATGCGCCCGCCCGGTGTCGGCCTTCCACTCCCCGGGCGAAAGGTAAAGGGCGTCGGCCTCCAGCGGACGATAGACCGACGCGCCCAGCTTCGCCTTGCCCTTGCCGGCCGGCGCTTTCAGCGCGGCCAGCCGGTTCTGGTGGTAATCGGCGATCGCCTCGAAGCGGGCCTCCGCCGCCGCGCCGACTCCGCTGTCGGTCAGGATGATGTCGCTGTCGCCCAGCCAGTCGAACAGAGTCACCAGCCGCTCTTCGAACAGCGGCAGGAAATGCTCGAGGCCGGGGATGCGCCGGCCTTCGCTTGCCGCCTGGTAGATGGGGTCGGCTGTGGCGTCGGCGCCGAAACGCTCCAGCCAGCGGCCCCGGAAGGCGCGGATTCGCGCTTCGTCCAGCAGCAGTTCCGAGACCGGCAGCAGGGTGAAGCCTTCGGCCCGGCCGATGGTCAACTGGGTGAGCGGGTCGATGGTGCGGATGGCGTCCACTTCGTCGCCGAAGAAATCCAGCCGGTAGCCGCGCAGCTTTTCCCCGTCAGCCGGCGGCACCAGATCGACGAGGCCGCCGCGCACGGCGAAATCGCCGGCGTCGGCGACGGTCTCCACCCGCGTATAGCCGGCGCGCATCAGCGTCTGCACCAGCGCTTCCCGGTCGATCCGCGCGCCTTGCCTCACTTCCAGCGAGGCGCCCGCCACCACCTCCCTCGGCAGCAGCCGCTGGCTGGCGGCGGCGACGGTGGTCACCAGCAATTCCGGGCCTTGCGCCGGACGCGCAAGCGCCGACAGGGCGGCCAGCCGCTCGGCCAGCACCTTCTGCGCCGGGCTGGCCCGGTCGTAGGGCAGGCAGTCCCAGGCGGGCAGCCAGATGGTCTTCAGTTCCGGAGCGAAGAAAGTGGCGGTTTCCACCACCGCCCGGCCTGCGGCCTCGTCGCTGGCGATGAGAGCCACGCGCCGCCCGTCCAGCCCGCCCGCTCGCGCCAGATCGGCCAGCAGCCAGGGCAGCAGGCCGGCGGGTGCGCCGGTCAACTTCAGCGGGCGCAGGCTGGCGGCGATCTCGGCGACCGGCAGCATCTCAGCGCGGCACCAGCCTGATATAGTCCAGCGCCTTCAGCCGCTCGAACATCGGCCCTTGCAGGCGCTCGGGCGGCTCGCCGCGCCCGAAGGCCCAGGCCATGATGTCCACGTCCTGCTCGTCCATCAATTCCTCGAACCAGGCGATTTCCGTTTCGTTCAATTCGGTCAGCCAGCGGTCGGCGAAGCCGCCCACCATCATGTCGGCTTCCCGCGTGCCGCGATGGTGGGCCCGCCAGAGCAGCTGTTTCCGCCTCGTTTCGTCTAGCGCCATCGCCGGTCATCCAATGCAGCAGGGCGGCACGCGCGATTTGCGGGCCGCCGATCACTTCGCTAGCGCTTAGGGCATGCGCCCCGAACGGCTCAACCCCTTGTTCGCAGACGTGGCCTCGCTGGCTGGAGTCGGTCCGGCCGCCGCGCGCGCGCTGGAGCGGCTGGAGATCCGCCGCGTGCGCGACCTGCTGTTCCACTTCCCCATCGGCTGGCGCCACACCAGCCGCGTGGAAGGGTTGGGGAACGCGCGGGAAGGGGAGAGGGTCTCCCTCTCCGTCGACATCCTCTCGCACGAACCCAGCCGGGGCCGGGGGCCGTTCCGAATCACCGCCGACGACGGGTATGGAATCGGCCTGATCCTGGCTTTCTTCGGCCCCAAGGGCTCCGGCCTCGCCAATCGCTTTCCGGTCGGCTCGGCCGTCACCGTCGCCGGCCGGCTGGAGTTGTGGAACGGGCGTTTCCAGATGATCCACCCGGAACTGGTGCGCGCCGCCGATTCCGAAGGCGGTGCGGACTGGGCGGAGCCGGTTTATCCGCTGACCGAGGGTTTCACCAGCCGCCGGCTCGCCACACTGACACAGGCGGCGCTGGAGAAGCTGCCGGAACTGCCCGAATGGATCGAGCCTTCGCTGCTAGGCGCGCGCGGCTGGCCCGGCTTCGGCCCGGCGCTGCACAGCGTCCATGGCGAGCCCGAAAGCGCAAGCGCCCGCGACCGGCTCGCCTATGACGAGCTTCTGGCCGCGCAACTGGCCTGGGCGCTGGTGCGCGCCCGGAGGCGGCGCAAGCGCGGCACGCCGCTTCAGGGCGACGGGCGGCTTTCGCGGCCGCTGCTCGCCGCCTTGCCCTTCCGCCTGACGGGCGCGCAGACACAGGCCATTTCCGAAATCGCCGGAGACCTCGCCGCGCCGCACGCCATGCTGCGGCTGCTGCAAGGCGATGTCGGCGCGGGGAAGACGCTGGTGGCGCTGATGGCGCTGCTGCTCGCGGTGGAAGCGGGCGCGCAGGGCGCCTTTCTCGCGCCCACCGATCTTCTCGCCCGCCAGCATATGGCGACCTTGCAGAAGCTCATCGGGGACTTGCCCGTCCGGCTCGGCTTCCTGTCCGGGCGGGAGAAAGGCAAGGCGCGCGAAGCCCTTCTGGCCGACCTCGCCGAGGGGCGGATCGACATATTGATCGGCACGCACGCGCTCTTCTCGGCCGACGTCAACTACCGCAATCTCGGCCTGGCGGTGGTGGACGAGCAGCATCGCTTCGGCGTGGCGCAGCGGATGATGCTGGCGGAAAAGGCGGACCGGCCGCCGCATCTGCTGGTGATGACCGCGACCCCCATCCCGCGCACGCTGGCGCTCGCCAATTATGGCGAGATGGACATCTCGAAGCTCGGCGAACGCCCGCCGGGCCGGCAGCCGGTCGACACCCGCGTCGTCGCGCTGGGCCGAATCGAGGAAGTGCTGGACGGGCTCGGCCGGCATCTGGCCGCCGGCCGCCAGGCCTATTGGGTCTGCCCGCTGCTGGAGCCTTCCGAGGAGGAGGTGGAAGGCGCGCCCACCCCGGCCGTCACCCGCGCGGAAATGCTGCGGAAGCGCTTCGGAAACAGCGTCGCCCTCGTCCACGGCAAGCTTCCCGGGCCGGAGCGGGACCGGGAAATGGCCCGTTTCCAGTCCGGCGAGGCGAAGCTGCTGGTCGCCACCACCGTCATCGAAGTGGGGGTGGACGTGCCCAACGCCAGCCTGATGCTGATCGAATCCGCCGAGCGTTTCGGGCTGGCGCAACTGCATCAGTTGCGCGGGCGTGTCGGGCGTGGTTCGGACAAGTCCGTCTGCCTGTTGTTACGCGGCGAGACGCTTTCGGAAACCGCGCGCGAGCGGCTGAAGATGATGCGCGCGACCGACGACGGCTTCGCCATCGCCGAGGCGGACCTGAAGCTGCGCGGCGCCGGCGAACTGCTGGGCACCCGGCAGTCCGGCGACGAGGGATTCCGCCTGGCCACGCCGGAGCAGGTGCAGCGCTTCATCGAAACCGCGAGGGACGACGCCCGCCTGCTGGTCGAACGCGGAGGCGGCAACAGCCTGTCGGGCCCTCGTGGCGAGGCCGCGCGTCTTCTCCTCTATCTGTTTGAAAAGGATGCGGCGATCGCGACGCTCCGTGGCGGCTGATCGGCAGACGGCACTTGGAAAGCGGCCGGCACTGGGTTAATCAGCGCCATAATGCGAATGTTTTCCATTGCGTCGGCGGCGGGCCTGATCGCGCTCGCCACGGCTTTGCCCGCCTCCACGCAGCCGGCGGGGGTGCCCGTTTCCCGGCTCCTGGCTCCGGAGGCGGCTGCCGAATCCACCATGCAGATGGGCCTCAGCGCCTTCAAGGCCGGCGACCACAAGGCCGCGCAGCGCCACTTCCGCACGCTTGCGAGCCGGGGCGACCCGGCGGCCGAGACGCTTCTGGGCACCATGGCCGCCAACGGCCAGGGCGGCGCGCGCGACGACGCGGTCGCGGCCGCCTGGTTCCTGCGCGCTGCCCGGCGCGGCTATGCGCCGGCGCAACTGGCGCTTGCCGACAGCTTCGCGCGCGGCCGGGGCGTGCCGCAGGACCTCGCCCGGGCACGCACGCTCGCCCGCGCCGCCGCCGTGCAGGGCCACCCCGGCGCGGCCCAGTTCGCCGCCCGCATCACCCCGGAACGCTACGCCCTGCTGGCGGTTCGGCGCTGAGGGAAAAGCCGGGGTTCGTTCCCGGCTCGTGCCCGGAACGCAGACCCTGACTCAGCGGAACGGCGGCTCGTCGAAGGCGCGGAGCTTGCGGCTGTGCACCTTGCCGCCTTCCGCCCGCAGCCGTTCGACGGTGGAAATGCCGATTTGCAGATGCTCGGAAATGGCGCCTTCGTAGAAGCGATTGGCCTGCCCCGGCAGCTTGATCTCTCCGTGCAGCGGCTTGTCCGACACGCAGAGCAGCGTTCCATAGGGCACGCGGAAGCGATAGCCCTGCGCGGCGATGGTCGCCGATTCCATGTCCACCGCCACCGCCCGGCTCTGGTTGAAGCGGCGGGCCGTCAGGCCGAAGCGCAATTCCCAATTGCGGTCGTCGGTCGTCACCACCGTGCCGGTGCGCAACCGGGGCTTCAGCGCCTCCTGGTCGAGGCCGGTGACGGCGCTGGCGGCGGCGGACAGCGCCAGCTGCACTTCGGCGATGGCGGGAATCGGGATTTCCGGCGGCAGCATGTCGTCCAGCACATGATCGTCGCGCAGATAGGCGTGCGCCAGCACATAGTCGCCGATGGACTGGCTGGGGCGAAGCCCGCCGCAATGGCCGATCATCAGCCAGGCCTCGGGCCGCATCACCGCCAGATGGTCGGTGATGGTCTTGGCGTTGGAAGGGCCTACGCCGATGTTCACCAGCGTCAGCCCCTGGCCGTCCGCCGCCATCAGGTGCCAGGCCGGCATCTGGTGCCGGCGCCAGCTTCCGTCCCCCTGCGCCGCTTCCGGCGTGGCGTTCGACGCATCCAGCAGCGCCCCGCCCGAGCAGGAGAGATGCGTGTAGCGGCTGTCCGGCTTCGTCAGTTCCGCGCAGGCCCAGCGCACGAACTCGTCCACATAGCGGTGGTAGTTGGTGAACAGGATATGGTTCTGCGTGTGGTGCGCCGGCGCGCCGGTGTAATGCTTCAGCCGGGCGAGCGAGAAATCCGTGCGCGGCCCGTCGAACAGCGCCAATGGTCGGGCTTCCTCCGGCGCTTGCAGCCAGAGCCCGTCGGGCAGTTCGTCGCCGATATGCTTCAGGTCCGTCGTCGGGAAATGCCGCGCCAGCTCGCGCGCGGCGGTGGCGTCCAGTTCCAGCCCGGCGCCGTCCAGCACATAGGGGAAGGGAATCTCGACTCCGGACAGGCCGGCTTCGAAGCCGGCGCCATAATCCTTCACCAGCAGCGCCATCTGCTCGGTCAGATAGCGGCGGAAATGGTTGGGATGGGTGATGGTGACGGCATAGTCCCCGGGCTGCACCAGCCGGGCATAGGCGCGGCTCAGGCGCGGCGGGCTGGCCTCCGGATGGTAGGAGAGGCGAAGCTCGGGATAGGCGAAAAGCCCGTTCGCGCGTTCGTCCGCCCCGGGCGGCGGGCCGCCCTCCAGGAAGCGCTTCAGATGCGCGCGCAGATTCTCGACGGAGCGGGCGTGGAGGCGGGCCAGTTCATCGACCAGGGCCTCGGGCGTGGTTTCGATTCTTGTCGTTGGGATGTTCATCCCCGGGGTCTATGCCACGACATTGTGGCATTTGCCAGACAAGCGGAAGGCGCCTGACCAGAACCGGCCGATACCATCCGTCACCCCGGGTCAAGCCCGGGGTGACGAAGAGCTGGAGACGGGCGCTGGTTTCCGTGCTTCCGCCGCTTCAGCGCCCCTGCATGTTGGCGTGACCAGGCGGCAGCTTCACTTCCAGCCTCTCCAGCGCCGCCGTCAGCTCGATCTGACAGGCCAGGCGGGAAGTCGGCCCGACATGCGGGGTGAAATCCAGCATGTCCTCTTCATGCGCGCTGGGGGCTGGCAGCTTCGGTAGGTCCGCCGGGGCCACCAGCACATGGCAGGTGGAGCAGGCCATGGCGCCTTCGCAGGTGCCTTCCAGCGGCAGGCCCAGAATCTGCGCCACGCTGAGCAGCGACTGCCCCGCGGCGGCCTCCGTCTCGATCGCCAGGCTGCCGTCCGGGTTCAGGATGGTGAGGCGGGTCATGCCGCCGGCCGAAGGCGGGTGGCGGCGGCCACAAGCTGGTGGAGGGCATCCAGAAGCATGTCCGCCGAAATGCCGTCGTTCCAGCCGAGGCGCAAGGTCTGCCGCGCCTCGACGGTCGGCAGACCCAGCGCCGCCAGCACATGCGAAGGCCGCCCCGACCCCGAGGAACAGGCCGAGCCGGAACTGAGAGCAAGGCCGGGAAGGGCGGAAATCAGCCGCCCGGCTTCGATTCCGGGGAAGGTGACGGAGAGGTTGCCGGGCCAGCGATCCGGCCCCAGCGGCGCCGGGCCGTTGATCCGGTGCGGCACGGCCGCCAGAGTTTCGAGGGCGATTCCGGCCAGAAGCCGCGCATGCGCCTCTGTCGCCTTCGGGTCGGCGGCGCTGGCGGCGGCACCGAAGCCGGCAGCCAGCGCCGGCGCCTGCGTGCCGGAGCGGATCCCCGCTTCCTGCCCGCCGCCGTCCATCTGCGGCACCAGCTTCACGCCGGGGCGGACCCAGAGCGCGCCGATCCCCTTCGGCCCGCCGATCTTGTGGGCGGAAAGGGAAATCATGTCCGCGCCGGAGCCGGAAAGCCCGAGCTTCGCGAAGGCCTGCGCGGCGTCGGTGTGGAAGCGCGCGCCATGGGCATGGGCCATCGCCGCCATTTCGCGGATCGGCCAGATGCTGCCGACTTCATTGTTGACCCACATCGCCGAAACCAGCGCGACCTCGCCCGTCGTCAGCGCCGCTTCATAGGCGGCAAGATCCGGCAGGCCATCGGCGCGGACCGGCAGCAGGATCAGCGGAACGCCCTTCCTTTCCAGGTGCCGGGCGGATTCCAGCACGCAGCTATGCTCGGTGGCGAAGGTCAGCAGCGCCTTGCCCGGCGCGGACTCCATATAGCCCTTCAGCGCCAGATTATTGGCCTCCGTCGCGCCGGAGGTGAAAACCAGCCCTTCCGCCGCCTCCCCCAATTGCGCCGCCACCTGTGCCCGCGCCACCTCCAGCGCCGCTTTGGCGATTCGGCCGCCGCGATGGGCGCTGTGGGGATTCCAATGCTGCCCTTGCAGCAGCGGCAGCATCGCCTTCAGGGCCGCGGGCGAAAGCGGGCTGGTCGCCTGCGCGTCGAGATCGATCGGCTCAGGCGGCACTGCGCGCCTTCCGGGCGAGCGGCGCATAGGCTTCCAGGAATTTGTCGATCTCCGCCTCGGTGGTGCGCCAGCCGGTGGATATCCGCAGAGACTGGCCGGCCGCCTCTAAAAGCCCCATCGCCTCCAGCGTCGGCGAGGATTTGAGCGTGCCGGACGAGCAGGCGGAGCCTTGCGAAACAGCGATGCCCGCCATGTCCAGCTGCATCAACTGCGTGGCCGCCGGCACGCCGGGCAGGTGCAGGCTGCTGATGGTGGGAAGGCGCGGCGCACCCGCGCCGTTCACCCGGGCGCCCACCTCCACCGCCGCTGTCTCCAGCCGCTGCTGCAGCGCCGCCGCCCGCGCGGGAAATTCGGCGTTCCACAATTCCAGCGCCGCCGCCCAGCCGATGGCGCCGAGCAGATTTTCCGTGCCGCCGCGCCAGCCCTGCTCCTGCCCGCCCCCCCTTTGCACCGGCCGGAAACCGTCCTTGCAGCGCACGACGAGCGCGCCGATCCCGGCCGGGCCGCCCAGCTTGTGGCCGGAAACCGCCACGAAGTCGGCCGGGGGAATCGGCAGCTTGCCGGCCGACTGCACGCAGTCCGCCAGCAGCCGCGCGCCGGCAGCGTGCACGGCCTCGGCGATCCGCGCCATGTCCTGCACCACCCCGGTTTCGTTGTTCGCATGCTGAATCGCCACCAGCGCGCCTGCCGGGATTTCCGGCAGTTGCGCCCGGCCTTCGCGGTCCACGGGGATGCGGATGGCCCCGGGCGCGGCTTCCAGCACGGCCGGATGCTCGGTGGTCCCCAGCAGCCGTTCGCGCGCGTCGGCGCCGTTCAGCGCCAGCGCCAGCGCCTCGGTTCCGCCGCTGGTGAAGATCAGCGCGTCGGCGGGCACCCGCAGGAAGGCGGCGATGGTTTCCCGCGCGGCGTTCAGCGCCCGGCGCGCGGCCCGGCCCGGCGCATGCACCGAGGAGGGGTTGGCATAGGCCCCCGATTCCAGCTTCGAAGCGGCATCCGCCATTGCCGTGCGCGCGGCCGGATGCAGCGGCGCGGTCGCCGCCCAGTCGAGATAGGCCTTCGGGATTTGAGTGGGAGCCTTCATGGTGCTTGCAATATTCCTGCCGGCTTTCTTATAGGCCAGCTTTCCCGGATGCCACCCGGCGCTGCAAGAGACGCCGGGCAAGAATAAGGAACGTCCGTGCCGGAAGTGATTTTTCCCGGACCCGAGGGCCGGTTGCAAGGCCGATATCAACCCGCCGGAAAGCCCCGCCCGCCGATCGCCATCGTGCTGCACCCCCATCCGCAGGCCGGCGGCACCATGAACAACGCCATCAATCTGGCACTTTACCAGATGTTCGTGAAGCGCGGCTTCGCCACCCTGCGCTTCAACTTCCGGGGGGTCGGCCGCTCGGAAGGGGTGTTCGACAATGGGGTCGGCGAATTGTCCGATGCGGCTTCCGCTCTCGACTGGCTGCAGGCGATGAACCCCGAATCGTCGGGCACCTGGGTGGCGGGCTACAGCTTCGGCGCCTGGATCGGCATGCAGCTGCTGATGCGGCGGCCGGAGGTGAAGGGCTTCATCTCCATCGCCCCGCCGGCCAATCTCTACGACTTCGGCTTCCTGGCGCCCTGCCCCTCCAGCGGCATCATCGTGCAGGGCACCTCGGACGAGGTGGTGACGGAGCCGGCCGTGCAGAAGCTCGTCGACAAGCTGAAGACGCAGAAGCACATCACCATCGATTATGAAAAGATCGAGAACGCCAACCACTTCTTTGCCCATGAGATGGACGAGATGATGGGCAAGGTGGAAGCCTATCTGGACCGGAGGCTGATGAGCGCCCGCTGATCGATATCCTGTTGCGGAATAACGAAAAAGCCCGACTTGTTCGGGCTTTTTTTGCGCCTGGAAGGCAGGCATGGGATCGATGTATTTCGAATCGGGAAAAATATTATAGAGATTTTAGTTACAGTTTAATGACGATCGATTGACATATTTCTGACATCGACATAATCTCCAATTTGTAAGGGAAAGATTGCCGGCCGGCACGGCGCCGACGGCGAGGGAAGGCGGAGGATCCGACGACCGGCAATGGAGCCCCTTCATGACGCATGAGGGAGTTTGCGTATGTCTATCTTCTCGAAAGCCGCCGCAGGGCTTGCCGCGGCCGCCCTGTTCACCCTTCCGGCCATCGCTGCCGATCCCGCCAGCCAGCCGCAAGGCGTGCGCACCGTGGCGTTCAGCGACCTGAACCTGGAAACCGAAAACGGGCGCCTGGAATTGCAGCGCCGTCTGGTGCGCGCCGCCAAGTCGATCTGCGCGACCAACCCGGTGCTGGAAAGCTCCGCCATCCGCGCCGAGCGGGAGCGCTGCGAAACCGAAACCGCAGCCCAGTTCGACGCCCAGATCGCGGCCGCCATCCAGGCGAACCGCGCCCGGGCGGAAGCCTACGCCAGCCGCTGAAGCCTTTCCACGGGAGGGAAGGAGAGGCCGGGAGGGGAAACCCTTCCCGGCCTTTTCCTTTGGCGATCATGCAGTTTACGAACCAACGGCAATTGTGCGCTCGCCGACCTGAGAACGGACATTTCCAACACCGTCACCCCGGGTCAAGCCCGGGGTGACGAGGGAGTTTCATAGCCGCCCGCACAATCACCCTTCCTTTTGTGCGTGGCGCCCCTCACGTCACGACGGGCGGACGAGGCGGCCACCGCCAGCCGGCGCTGGCACCCCGGTCGTCTCGGGCCAGCTGAGCGGCAGGCCCTTCAGGTGGCGAACGGCGAGCCAGGCGAAGGCCTCGGCTTCCAGCGCGTCGCCGTTCCAGCCAAGCTCCTCCACCGGCCCGGCGGGCAGGCCGGTGCGGCTGGCGATCATGTGCATCAGCGTCGGATTGTGGCGCCCGCCGCCGGTCACGAACAGGCGCGTGAGCCGGACGGGCAGATTGTCGAGCGCCAGCGCGACCGTCCGCGAGGTGAAGGCCGTCAGCGTCGCCGCGCCATCCTCGGGGGAAAGGGCTGCCACCGCCGCAAGCGAGAAATCGTCCCGGTCCAGCGACTTAGGCCCTTGCGTCCGGAAATATTGCAGGCCTTCCATCCGCTGCAATATCGGCTCATCTACCTTGCCCGCCGCCGCCAGCCGCCCGCCCGCATCGAAGCGGCCGCCTCCATGGTGGGCGACCCAGTCGTCGATCAGGGCATTGCCCGGCCCGGTGTCGAAGCCCCCCCAGCGGGCGCCCGGATCGGCTGGATTCTCGAACCAGGTGAGATTGCCCACCCCGCCCAGATTCAGCACGCCGACGCCCCGATCCAGCCCTGACAATCGCGCCCGGTGGTAGCCGGGCGCCAGTGGCGCGCCCTGCCCGCCCGCCGCGACATCGGCGCTGCGGAAATCGTGCACGACCGGCCGCCCCGTCAGCCGCGCCAGCAAGGCCGCGTCGCCGATCTGCCAGGTGAAGGCGGCCGGGTGGCCGGAACCGGGGGGGCGGTGCGCCACCGTCTGCCCATGGAAGCCGATCAGCGTCGCCTGTTCCTGCCCGGGCAGGCGGGCGAGCAGGTCGGCGTGGGCATGGGTGAGAATCGCCTCGGCCTCGGCGATCAGCGGGTCCGTCCCCGGCGCCTGCATCTCCAGCGCCCGCTGCGATGCGGCCCGGATCAGGCCACGCTCCGCATCGTTGTAGGGGCGGTCGGCGAAGGCGAGGGCGCGGATTTCCGCTTCCCCGTCCGTCTCCAGCAGCGCCGCGTCCACGCCGTCCGCCGACGTGCCCGACATGAAGCCTATGACGAGATGCCGCTTTCCATCGCCCATGGCTTTCTTTAGACCGCCCGTCGCCATGACCTACAAGTCCGATTATCTGCAGACGCTGCAACGCCGCGGCTATATCCACCAGATCACCGACGCGGAAGGGGTGGACGCGCGCGCGTCGAAGCCCGGCCTCATGGCCTATATCGGCTTCGACCTCACCGGCCCGTCGCTGCATGTCGGGCATCTGATGTCGATCATGATGCTGCGCCGGCTGCAACAGCATGGCGGCAAGCCCATCGCGCTGATGGGCGGCGGCACCACCCGCATCGGCGATCCTTCCGGCAAGGACACGCAGCGCCAGTTGCTGGACAACGACACCATCGCCGCCAACAAGGCGAGCATCCGCCGCGTGTTCGAGCGCTTCCTCACCTTCGGCGACGGCCCGAACGATGCGATGATGCTGGACAACGCCGACTGGCTGCTGGACCTGAACTATGTCGAGTTCCTGCGCGACTATGGCCGCCACTTCAGCGTCAACCGCATGCTGACGATGGACAGCGTCCGCCTGCGGCTGGACCGAGAGCAGCCGCTTTCCTTCCTGGAATTCAATTACATGGTGTTGCAGAGCTACGACTTCGTCGAGCTGAACCGCCGCTATGGCTGCGTCATGCAGATGGGCGGCTCCGACCAGTGGGGCAATATCACCATGGGGGTCGACCTCGGCCGCCGCGTGGCCGGCGCCGAGCTTTACGGCCTCACCACCCCGCTCATCACCAACGCCGACGGCTCTAAAATGGGCAAGACGGCGGCCGGCGCCGTCTGGCTGAACGCCGACATGCTGGCCGACTGGGACTATTGGCAATTCTGGCGCAACGTCGACGACCGCGACGTAGGCAAGTTCCTGCGCCTGTTCACCGACATGCCCGACGACGAGATCGCCAGGCTAGAGGGACTGGAAGGCGCGGAAATCAACGACGCGAAGATCGTTCTGGCCAACGCCGCCACCACGCTCTGCCGCGGCGCGCATGCGGCGGAAGCCGCCGAGGCCACCGCCCGCGCCACCTTCGCCGAAGGCGGCGCCGGGGAGGCGCTGCCGCATGTCTCGGTGCCGTTTCCGATCGCCCTCGTCGACGCGCTCACCGCCACCGGCCTTGCCGCTTCGAAGGGCGAGGCCCGGCGCAAGCTGGGTGAAAACGCTGTCCGGCTGGACGGCGAACCCGTTTCGGACCCCAACCATCTGATCTCCGGCCCCGCCAGGCTGAGCCTCGGCAGGAAGCGCCACGCGCTGCTGGTGAAGTGATCCCGGAGCGGGTTCCGGCAAGCCAGCCGGAACCCGTCCGGATAGGGCGTGACTAGCTTGGGCCTCCTATTCCCCTTCGTCACCCCGGGCTTGACCCGGGGTCCAGCTTTTCGCCCGGCGTTGGCAAGAAGCGGGATCCCGGGTCAAGCCCGGGATGACGGAAAATACATCCGTTGCGCCAATGGGTTATCGACCTAGAACTTCCCGATGATGTTCACGAACACCCCGCCGTCGTCATAGCTGAGGTCCGAGAGGTCGTCGGAATAGTCGGTGAAATTATAGCCGACGCCGATCTTCAGATTGTTGCCCAGATGGCGATAGACGCCGACGAGGGCGCCGAGCCTCGCGTCCTCGGCTTCCTTCACCGCCAGACGGCGGACTTCGGCCAGCACGTCCCAGCGGGCGATCACCCGATAGTCGGCGCGCAAGGCCCAGAAGGTCGCCTCGCTGGCGAACCACTGCGCGCTCTCATCGCGGGAGGCGCGAAGCTCGCCGCGCCGATAGGCGACCTTCGCCCCGACCGCCAGGCGCGGCGTCAGCTGATAGGTGCCGTCCACCGCGACGATATGGCTGCGCTGCGCATAGTCGAGGTTGAGGCCGAGGCTGTCCACCTGCGCGGGGGAGGGCAGGTCGTAGAGGAAGGTGTATTTCGCCAGCACGTTCAGCCGGTCGTTGTCGACCGGGCGGTATGCGCCCGCCACCACGAACTCGTAGAAGTCCGCGTCCAGCGAGGTGCCGCTGTTGTCGCCTTGCGAGACGGAGACATTGGCCCGCCCGAACAGGCGCAGCGCGTCCGTCGCGCGGAAGGTGATCTGGTTGCGCGTGGCATAGGTGTGCCGGTCGCCCAGGCTGTCGCTGTCGTCGCGGCGATACTCCACCGCCGTCGCCCAGCGCAGTTCCTCATTGCCATAGTCGACGGTGCCGCCGACCACTTCGCGGCGGATGTTGTTGCCCAGCGCGTCGGCCAGCGCCCCGCGCTCGTAGCGGGCGCCGAACGTCCAGCCGGGCAGCGGCGTGAAGTCCACCCCATAGGCCTGCGTCAGTCCTGTGGGGCCGGCGCCATGCTCGTAGCGGCCCTCGGCGAAGACCGAGGTGGAGCTGCTGAGCCGCTCCCGGGCACCCGCCGTCAGCCGGCCGAGGCGGCCGCTGTTGAAGGAGTCCGGGTTTTCGGCGGCCAGCGCATAGCCGAGGTAGAGCGAGCCGCGCTCGCCGCGATTGAAGGTCGCCCGCGCGTCGGCGCCGAAGCCGAGGTCGCCGTCCGACAGGGCGCCGCGCACGCCGAAGCGGTCGGACACCTGCATGTCGCCCTGCACGCCATAGCGGTCGTTGCGCTGGCGGCCGCCGCTGCGGTCGAGCGTCTTCTGCCCGAAGACCGAGGCCGACCATGGCCGGTCCTTCAGCATCGGCGTGCCCTGCACGGGCGCGGCGATTTCGGGCGCATGCCGGTAGCCGGCGCTGACGGCGAGGTCGGTGCGGGTGCCGGTGAGGTCGGGGCTGGAAGGGAAGGGGGAATAGGCGCTCGCCTGCCCCTCCTGCTTGTCGGAGCGGAGGCCGGCGCTGCCGAACCAGCCCTTCACCGGCTCGTAGCGAAGCCCGCCTTCGATGGCGTGGCGGGAGGTGATGTCACCCTGCGTCAGGTCGGCTTTCGCCTGCAGCCGCAGGTTGTCCGTCAGCTTCACGTCCGCCTTGCCGCCGAACTGGTCCAGCCCTTCGGAGAAGGTCAGTTCGCCCGGCCCGGAATAGCCGGCTTCGCGGCGCTTCCAATAGGCCGCGACCTGCCCGTCGCCACCGAAGATTTCGGCGAGATCGGCGACGCCCTCCACGTTGAAGGCGTTGGCGGAGGTGTCGGTGGTGGCGATCTGCGTGAAATCATAACCGCCGGTCGACGACCAGGAAGCGCCGGTGCCCGGCCCCCTGGAATGGGCGAATTCGCCCTTCAGCCAGGTGCCTGGCTGCAGGCGCAGCAGGATGTCGGTGCCGTAAAGGTCCTGCGAGGCCTGATCCTCGCCCTGATGGTAGCCGGTCACGCCGACGCGGATATTGTCCGTCAGCCAGTGCTGCGCCCGGCCGCCCAGCGTCATCGCGTCGGGCCGGGTGAGGCCGGGCACATATTCGTAGGTGGCGACCAGCCAGACGGGATTGCCGGCAAGCGAGGCGTTCTGCACGAACAGGCTGTTGTCGGCGGTCAGCGGCAGCGCCTCGCGCAGCATCACCCGGCCCTGGATATAGTTCACTTCATAGTCGCGCGCGGCGATCAGTTCCCGCCGTTCGAGGACGAGGCCCGAATCCTTGTCGCGCACTTCCACGAACAGCCGCTCCGATCCGGCCGCCAGATCGCGGTTGCGCAGATAATAGACGGAGCCGCCAGTGGAGGTGAAATCCTCCCGCGCGCCGATGGTGCCGGGGTCGGCGGCGAAGCCGGTCACGTCCGTCCGCCGCTCGCCGAAGCTGGTCACATCCGGGTTGCGCCACTTCGCCTGCGCCCCGTAGAGGCCGCGCTGGTAGCGGATCAGCTCGTTGCCGGCGAGCTGGGTCTGGAAATTCCCCCACATCGCCTCGGTCGTCTCGCTCTCCGCCCGCACATAGAAGCGGCCGTAGGTGGGCGCGTCCTCGATGGTGGTCGAATCGTCGCCATAGACCGGATAGTGCCGCTCCGGGTCGAGTCGGCGCAGCAGCGAGCGCGGGTCGCGCTTCAGGAAGCCGTCGAACAGGTCGGAAACCGGATGCTCGCCGGTGTCGGCCGAGGCCGTCAGCCGCCAGTCCTCCGAAAGCCGGCCCCGGTAATAGAAGGCGAGGCGGCCGTCGACGAAGTCCTTGCGGGTGTCGCCCTGGTCCTCGCCCTGCAGGATCTGCCGGTTGCGGTCGAAGCTGCGATGCCCCGCCGTCAGATCGGCGATGGCGACGAGGAAATGGTCCTCGTTCGGGGCGTTCAAGGCGCGGCGATAGTCCATCGCCGGGCCGCCCGGCTCCGCCACGCGCACGACGATCTCCTTCGTTCCGGCCGGCACGATCTGCTGGCCGACGAAGCGCCGGGCGGGATCGACCGGGATGCGGGTGCCGAAGGCCGAAACCTCGGCCGAGGCGTCGGCGACGCCGCCGCTCACCGTCACTTCCGTGCCCTTGACCGGGATGTTCGCCCTCAGGCGCATATTCTCGAACGAGGGGCCGCTGCGCGCGTCGTCGTGGCGATCCGGATGCGCGGCGGTCGCCCGCACTTCGGCGGGCGCGGTCTCGTCGAAGAGGCCGGCCTTGTCGTAGACGCGCAGCAGGATTCGGTAGCTGCGCTCGCCTGCCTCCTCCGGCACGGTCCAGAGGGTCGGCTCGCCCAGCCGCACCGGCACCACCGTCAGCGGCGTGCCTTCCGGGCTGTCGCCGGGGCCGAAGATGCGAAGCTCGGCCCGGTCGATGAAGGCGGCGTAGTTGGTAAGCGTCTCCACCTTCAGCGTCGCGCCGGGGCGGATGTTGGGAACTACGGGGGCGACGCTCAGCATCGGCACCGCGTCCAGCCGGGTCACCTGCACCAGGATTCCGGATTGCGCGAGCTCCTTGTCGGCCGCGCGTTGCAGGTCGGCGTCGGCCGGCGTGTCGCTTTCGCCATCCACCGTCACCCGGAAGGCATCGTCGGTGGAGGCCGAGGTGGGGGCCGGCGCGCCGCGCTCCAGATTGGGGGCGACCCCACGCCGGGGCGTTGAGCTGTCGTCGTGGAACGGGCCGCAGGGGCGTTCCGTGGTGCCACAATGCGCCTGCTCCTGCGCGAAGGCGCCGGAAAGCGTCAGCGGAGAGGCGCTCAGCATCAGGGCCGCGAGGGTGCGCAAGGGAAGGCGGTTCATTGGGCGTCTCCCTTCTTGGGCTTGGCCGGGATGCTGGTCTCCTCTTCGATGATCAGGCGGTATCGGTCGGGCTCGCTTCTCCAGCGGTCGCGGATGGCGTCCTTCACGGCTTCCAGCCGCGCCTTCACCAGCCGCTTCTCCTCGCCCCGCACCCCGTAGGAGAGGCGCAGCACCGAGGGCTTTTCGGCCAGCGTCGCCACCAGCGCGTCGAGGCGGGGCAGGAACGCATCCGCCAGCTTCTCGCCGGCGAAGGCGTCGCCGTTCACGTCCAGGCGAACCACCCGGCCAAGGGCGGCGGCGAAGTTCATCGTCACCATCTTGCCGCGCGTAAGGCGAACCGTGTCCGGGTTGACCGAGATCATCCGGTAGCCGGTCGGCAGGGTGCGCTCGTCCAGCTTCAGGATGAAGTTGGAGCCACGGTCCTCGTTCGGGATCATAGGACAGGTCACATGGTAGCGGCCTTCCGAGTCCGTGGTGATGAGGAGGCCGCGCGCCGAGGCGACGCGAACGCCCGGAAGCCCCGGCTCGCCCTTGTCCTGCACACCGTTCATGTTGCGGTCGTCGAACACCTTGCCGATCACGTCCGAGCAGTCGAAGTCGGGATCGGGGATGATGCGGACCGTCGCGTCGGCGATGTTGGAGACGATCCCGCCCACCAGCGTGTTCACCGCATGGGCGCGGTTCACATGCTCGCCCTCGCCGACGCCGGCACCGACCGTCAGGATCAGCTGTACGGTCTTTTCCTGACCGGCGGTGAAGCTCTGGTTCGGCCAGCTCAGCGTCCGGCCGGAGACGACCGGCTCGGTCGGCACGCCGTCCACCGTGGCGCTGCCTTCGCGGTAGCGGAAGCCGGCCGGGGTCACGTCGGTGATGGCGATGTTGCCGATCGCGCCCGACAGCGTGTTCCGGGCGGTGATGGTGTAGGGCACCAGCTGGCCACGGCTGACGTTCGTCATCGGCGTGCGCTTCGTCACTTCGATGGCGCCCTCCACGACCGGGTCGAGCGGGATGTGGTTGTTGACGATGTTCGCCGACACGCCGGGCACCAGGGCGAAGGCCAGATAATAGGCCGTCGTCTGCCCGCCGGGGTTGCAGGCGGCCGCCGCGCTGGTCGGCGGGGCGCTGTTGTAGGTGGACATCAGCAGCGGGTCCGGCTCGCGCTGGACGCTGTAGGCGCCGCCGCAGGGCGGGATCATCGCCGAGGGCTGCAGCGGGTTGTAGCTGCCGTTCGGCGGCGTCACCGCCAGCGTGTAGGTGCCGGCCGGAGCGCCGGGCAGCAGCAGGAACTGGTAGATCCCGCTGGAACCCGTCACCTGCGAGGCATTGGCCGCCCCGCCCAGCAGATGCACGGCCGGATCGAAGCCGGCCGGGCCGCCGATGCGCACGGTGGCGCCCTCGACGGGCGTGCGGCGCACGGCGTCATAGACCACGCCCGACGGATCGAGCGGCAGCGACTGCTGGCGGATGTCGGCGCCGGGCTGCACCGTCATGGCGGAGAGCGTGCCGCCCTCCATGGTGGCGCCGGCCGGGTTCGCGGGCGAGACTTCGCCGTTCACCGCCGCAGCGCCGGTTTCGTTCGGGCGGGCGCTGCCGAAGGCGGCGTTGTTCACCGGGTTGCGGAAGCGCACACCATAGCCGCTGCCTGGCGCCACGCCCTCGAAGGCGTAGCCGCCATCAGCACCGGTGGTGGTGGTTTCCA
Source organism: Sandaracinobacteroides sayramensis (assembly GCF_022014495.1). Classification (GTDB taxonomy): domain Bacteria; phylum Pseudomonadota; class Alphaproteobacteria; order Sphingomonadales; family Sphingomonadaceae; genus Sandaracinobacteroides; species Sandaracinobacteroides sayramense. Next base: position 27,725 of record NZ_JAKLSQ010000001.1, on the reverse strand, counting down.
CCACTTCGCCGTTCAGCAGCAGCTCGACGATCCACTCGCCCTGCAGCGCTTCGCCTGCGCCGAGCGCGCGGTCGTGGTTCGAGTCCAGCCAGACATGGCCGGAGATGCGTGCGCCATCGCCCTGCTCGCCGAAGAGATAGCCGCTGGAGTCGATGCCGCCGCCCAGCTCGATCGCCGAGATGACGTCGCCCGAGACGATGCCGCCCGAGGTGCCGGCGCTGTTGCTGTGCGTGCGGTAGCCGGCCGGCTGGGTTTCGCGGATGCTGTAGCTGCCGCCCACGAGCGCGGTGAAGCGGTAGCTGCCGTCGGCCGCGGTCACCACCGTCTGGCTGACGGGGTTGCCGCGCGCGTCGGTGCCGCTCAGCGTCAGCATGACTCCGGGGATTCCGGGCTCGCGCGGATCGAAGGCGCCATTGCCGTTGGTGTCGTTATAGACGCGGCCGGCGATGGAACCCACCCGCTCCCCGAAGTTCACCGGGGTGACGGGCTGGTCCACGCCCACCTTCAGCGGCACGCGGTTGCCGGGATTCTCCGGCCCCTCGCCATAGCCGGCGGGCTGCTTCTCGACGATCACATAGTCGCCGGCTTCGATTTCCGCGAAGTCGTAGCGGCCGTCCGGGCCGGTGGTGACGCTTTGCACCACCGTGCCGTCCGGGCGCTGCAGTTCCACGGTGACGCCGGGGATTCCGGGTTCGCCCGGATCCTGCACGCCATTGTTGTCCAGGTCGACATAGACGGTGCCGCCCTGCGCCTGCCCGCGCTCGCCGAAGCCATATTGGCCGGCGTCGATTCCGGCGCCGAGCGCAATGCCGCTGACGACATCGTTGCCGACGGTGCCGCCGGCGGTGCCGGCCGAGTCCAGCCCGTCCGAATAGGCGGAGGGCTGGGTTTCGCTCAGCGTGTAGCTGCCCGACAGCAGGTCCTCGAAGCGGAAGTCGCCGTTGGCGTCGGTCGTCGCCGTCCGCTCCACCGGATTGCCGGCAGCGTCGGTTCCGGTCAGGCGAATGCTCACGCCTTCGATCCCGCGCTCGCCGGTCTGGCGCACGCCGTCGTTGCTGCTGTCCACGAACACCGAGCCGGAGAGGGTCGAGAGCGTCTCGCCGAAGTCGATTTGCGCGGATTCGCCCGCCGTCACCGCCACTGAGCGCGAATCCGGCGTGGAGGAGCCATAGCCGGCCGGCTGGGTCTCGACGACGGTGTAGCTGCCCGCCGGCAGATTGTCGAAGCGGTAGCTGCCGTCCGCGCCGGTGGTGGTGGTCGCCACCACAGCGCCATTCTGCATCAGCGTGATGGTCACGCCGGCGATGCCGCTTTCATTGTCGTCGACGCCGTCGCGGTCGCGGTCGAGATAGACCCGGCCGGAAAGGCTGGTCGCCCGCTCGCCGAAGTCATAGCCGCTGCCGTCGGCGCCATTGCCCAGCGGGATGGCGGTGATGCCGTTGGTGGCGGCGCCGGGGCCGAAGCTGCCGTTGTTGACGCTGCCGCCCGGCGTGCCGGCGGATTCGCGGCCATCGGCATAGGCGCTCGGCTGGTCCTGCACCAGGTCGTAGCTGCCGGCCGGCAGGTCGTCGAAGCGGTAGTTGCCATTGGCGTCGGTCGTCGCGGTGCAGGAAAGCGCCGGATCGAGGGCGGCGCGCAGCGCGCAGATGTCCTCGCCGGTGGCGGTCCGGCCCGAAAGCGTGACGGTGACGCCGGGAAGCCCTGCCTCGCCCGGCTGGCGGATGCCGTCGTCATTGCCGTCGATATAGCTGCTGCCCGAAAGCGAGCCGGCGCGCTCGCCGAAGGCATAGTTCACCCCCAGCTCGCCGGTGCCGATGACGATGCCGGAGATGACATCGTTGCCGGCGGTGCCCCGCACCACGCCGTTCACCGTGCCGGCGGCGTCGGCGCCATCGGCATAGGCGGAAAGCGGCGCGCTGGACTGGGCCTGCTCGGTCAGCGTGTAGCCGGCCGTGGAGGAGCCCGGCACCTGGTTGAAGAGGAAGGCGCCGCTGGCGTCGGTGGTGGCGGTGCAGGCGGTGATGGCGCAGACATCCTGCCCGTTTGCGGTTTCGCCCGACAGGGTGATGCTCACCCCGGCGATCCCGGGTTCGCCGGCGTCGCGCACGCCATTGTCGTTGCGGTCGACATAGACATAGCCGCCGAGGCCCTGGCCGGTGGCGCCGAAATCGTAGCGGGTGGCGCTGGTGCCGCTGGCGATCACCACATTGGAGACGCTGGTGTTGGCAACGCCGGGCGCCGCGACATTGCTGCCGCTGACGCCGCCCGAGGTGCCGCCGGCCGAGCCGATGAAGGCGCCGCTGGGCGTCAGGCCCGCGGGCGGGGTCTGGCTGACGGCATAGGTGCCGGGGCGCAGCACGCGGCAGTCCGGGTTGGAATCGCCTTCCAGCGGGAAGCTGTATTGGCCCGTCGCCGTCGTCGTCAGCTGGCAGTCGACCGTCTGGCCGAGGTCGTTGGTGCCCGTCAGGCGGACCAGCGCGCCGGCGAGGCCGGTCGTTTCGTCCGCATCCCTGGTGGCGTTGGAGTTGGGGTCGAGGAAGACCGTGCCCGAAAGGCTGGACGACGGCAGTTCGCCGAAGTCGCGGTTGGTGAGCGCCTGGCCGGGGGCGAGCGGGCCGACGACGATGTCCTCGGGCGCGGTCCGCCCGGCCGAGCCGGCGATCACCGCGCCGATGCCGTTGCGGTCGAGGCCGTCCGACAGCCCGTTCGGCTGCACCAGCTGCGTCACCCGATAGCCCTGCGCGTCCGAAGGGGCGAGGTCGTCGAAGAGATAGCCGCCCGTGGCGTTGACGCTGCGGGTGAGGTTCACGGCGTTGCCGGCATAGTCGGTGCCGCTGAGTCGCAGGTGCGGCGCCGACGGGAATTCGCCCGGCCCGACTCCGGTCTCGCCGGCGTCGAGGGCGCCGTTGTTGTTGGAGTCGCGGTAGACGGTGCCGGCGATCGAGCCGGCGGCCAGTTCCTGGAAGATGTAGCCGGTGGCGTCGGTCTGGGCGGCAAGGGCGATGGCGGAGATGCTGTTCTCGGCCGGGGCGCTGGTGAAGGCGCCGTTGTTCACAGTGCCGCCGCTGCTGCCGGCGACTTCGCGCCAGTCGTGGAAGCCGGCGGGCTGGGTTTCGACCAGCGTGTAGGTGCCGGGCGGCAGGCGGTCGAAGCGGTAATTGCCCGAAGCGTCGGTGGTGGCGGTCGCCGTGATCGCGTTGCCGAAGCTGTCGGTGCCGGAAAGGCTGATCCCGACTCCCGCGATGGCTTCGCCGGCCTGCATCGCGCCGTCGAGATTGTTGTCGGCGAAGACGGTGCCGGCGATCGACGAGGCGACGATCCGCACCGCCGCCGTCTTGCTGTTGTTGCTGTCGTCGGCGTCGCGGGCGAGGTCCTGCCCTTCCGCGTCCTTGCCCGGGGCGATGGAGGCGGTGTTGGTCTGGTCGGCGTTCAGCGCGCCGGCGAAGGGGTGTGCGGCCCTGGCGGACAGCAGGATCGTCACCTGCGAGCCGTCCGGCGGGAAGCTGCCGTCCAGCACGCAGAGCAGGCTGCTGCTGCCCGTGCAGGCGATGCTGGAAACGCTGGCGGCGCCCGAAGCGGTGGCGGTGGGCGTGGGCGCTGCAAGAACGAAGCCTGCCGGCAGATTGTCGGTCACCCGCACCTGCGCGATGGGCGAGACGCCGTTGTTGCGCACCACGATCCGATACTGGATCGGCTCGTTCACGGACGCCGGATTGGGCCCGACCACCGACTTCGACACGACTTCGAGATCGACGGACGGCAGCACCGTCGTCGTCTGCACCGCCTTGTTGTTGTCGAGCTGCGCGTCCGCCTGGCTTATGCTGGTGTTGTCCTGCTCCAGAGCCACCACTTCCGCGCGGTTGCTGAAGGTCAGCGGGCCGGTGGGGGCGGTGCCGGAGGTGGTGAAGCGCAGGCGGAAGATCACCTGCCGCTCCGCATCCAGGAAATTCTGCGCGGTCTGGCTGGCGTGCAACCGGCATTCCACCTTGCCGCCATTCAAGGCGCAATTCGGCGCCGGCGGGGTGTAAAGCGTCATATTGCCGTTGGCCGGCACCGGGTTCACCTCGAACCCGGCGAAGGCCATACCATAGCCGGCGGGCGGCTCGGGCGTGTCGATGATGGTCAGGTTGGTGGCGCGCGACGGCCCGTAGTTGGAGACGCGCAGGTCGTAGACCAGCTCGTCGCCGAAGCGGCGGGGGTCATATTCCGGCGAAGGCTCCTGCTTGGTGATCGCGAGATCGAAGCCCGGCGCGTTGACGTCATGCTCCACCGATCCTGCGTTGTTGGCGGTGGTGGTTTCCGCAGTCGTGGTCGTCACCGAGGCGGTGTTGGTGTGGCGGATCGGGAAGCCGGAAGTGGCGCCGCCGAAGGGGAACCTCGGCCGCACCTGCTGCTGGATCTGAAAGGTCTGGCCGCGGGTGAAATCCGCCATCTGGCAGCTCACGAGGCCGGTCGCCGGATCGGCGGTGCAGACGCCGCCCGGCTTCGTGGTGGTCGGGTTGCCGACGAGCTCGAACCGGGCCGGGTCGATGCTGTCGGTGACGACCACGTTCTGCGCGGTGTTGCCGCCCTCGTTCCTGACGTTGATGGTGTAGTGCGAAAGCGTTCCCACCCGCGCCGGATTGGGGGTGATGGTCTTGCCGGTGACCGCCATGTCGGCCAGCGGCACCACGTCGTAGAGCGCGCTCGACTGGTTGTTGCCGCTGTCGCTGTCGATGGTGTCGGGGGACGAGATGCGCGCGGTGTTGGTGTAGGCGCCTTCGGCGAACGGCCGGGTCATGCGGACGACGGCTTCGCGGCTGCCGCCGGGCTCCAGGTTGCCGAAGGTCCAGACCAGTTCGCCATTGCCCGCCGTGTAGGAGACGGCGCCGGCGGTCGCGCTTTCCTGCGCCACCGGAGTCTGGAAGCCGCCGCCGTTGAGCCGGTTGGGCAGGGTGTCGCGAACGACCACCGTTTCCGCGGTTTCCGTGCCGAGGTTGGAGGCGACGAAGCGGATGTAGAGATGCTGGCTGCCGGCCGGCACCGTCAGCGCCGGGGTCTGCGTCCAGGGGCCGGCCGGGCTCAGCCCCACCTGCTTCAGCACCGAGAGATCGGTCGTCACCGTCGTCGAGCGCGCGGTGGCGCCGGCGCAGTCGTTGCCGCTGTTGCCGTCGGCCGGAAGGGCCAGCGAATTGGCGGTGGAGCCCGAGCAGGCGGTGTTGGTGAGATTGACGTTGGCGGTGGCCCCCGCGCGCGTCACCAGGTCCAGATCGATACGGCCGTTGACGGCGACCGATCCGGTTCCCGTCGTCCGGCAGGTGATGATCGCCGCATCCTGGCTGCAGGCCCAGCCGGCGCTTGCCGACACATAGCTTTCGTCGGCCGACACCGTGTCGGTCACGACCAGCGGGTTCGCGGGGCTGTAGTCCAGCCTCGACGGCCCGTCGTTGTGCACCCGGATATGGCTGGTCATCAGCTCGCCGGCCTGAACCGGGTTGGGCGTCTTGGTCTTGGTGACGAAGAGGTCGGCAGACGCCGGCACGATTCGATAGGATGCCGTGGCGCGGTTGTTTTCCGTATCGGGTTCGGAAAGGCCGCTGGGCGCGGTCACGACGGCGACATTCTGCTGCGTGCCCGCCGTGGGCGTCAGCGCGGTGACGGGAATCTGGAACTGGCGGCTGGTGCCGCTGGCGAGGTTCCCGGCGCTGCAGGTCACCGTCTGTCCGCTCCGCGCGCAACCGGCCGGCAGCGTGCCGATCTCGAAATTGCCGGCGAAGCTGTCGCTGATGCTCGCCCCGTTCACGCTGAGCGGGCCGTCATTGTAGATCGTCAGGGTGACGATGGTGGAATTGCCCGCGACGATCGTCGTGTCGTCGAAGGATTTGCCGGCGCGCAGGTCGCTGCCCTCGTTGATGAGCGTGACGACGGGGGTCGCGGCGTTGTTGCCGATATGCGGGTCCAGAACGGACGGGCTCGTCAGTTCGGTGAAGGCGTTGTTGGTGATGGTGCCGCTCGACTGGCGGATGACCCGGCCGGTGATGGTGATCGGCGGAAGCGCCCCCTGGATGGAAGCGCCCTGCCAGGTGCAGGTCACCACCGTTCCCGATCGCTGGCAATTCCAGTTGCTGCCGCTGGCCGACTGGAACTGGAAATCGCTGGCGGGGGGCAGATTGTCGATCACGCGGATCGCGGCCGTGGCGTTCGGCCCGTCGTTGCGGGGCGACAGCGTGTAGCTGATAAGGCCGCCGGCGACGATCGAGCTGCCGAGCAGGTTGTCGGTCTTGGTGACGCTGAGGTCGGCGCCGGAAACCACGGCCGGGCTCACCGTCAGGCTGTTGTTGGACGGGTTGGGGTCGGTGCCGCTGGTCAGCGCGATGCTGGCCGTGCTGCTGCTGGCGCCGGTGGAGACGGCGGTCGCCTTATAGTCCAGCATCTGGTTGCCGACCGGGAACTGCTCGATCGTGCAGCTGAGCGTCTGGGCGCCGGCGGCGCCGGCGAGGGTGCACGAGCTGGGGAAATCGCCAGCGGAAACCTGGAAGCGGCTGGGGACGGAAACCGTGACCACGGCGCCGCTGACGGCGGTCGGGCCATTGTTGGTCAGCCGGATGCTGAACTGGGTGGTGGCGCCATTGGGCACCGGGTCGGGCTGCCAGCCGTAATCGGAAACCTGGACGTCCGATGCGAATGCCGGGGCAGTCGCCCCCAGCGCCAGCGCGCATGCAATCAGCTTGACGAAATCCGTGGCGCGAAAACGCGCGAATCGATTGAACACAGCACGACCCTGTTAAGATAATGTTAACGATAATTGGCGCCGCGCTTAGCAAAGGTCGTGCGAAAGGCAAACCAAAGCGGTTTGGATTTTACATTTGGTTGCAATCGATGGGATGCTTGGGCCTGTTTTCCTGAAAAAGGGCAGTTTTCTTGAAAATCACCGGTTAGCGATCTGTAAAATCGATGTTTGTCGCGATTGATCGCGGGATCTGCCCAGCCGGCATTGCGGCGCTGTCATGCCGGAACAGCGCTGCACGATGTTCCTTATCGGTAAACTGCGACCTTCTGCCGCATGGTTTCCATTTGTTAACCATAATGGGAAGAGCCGGAAGCAGTCTGTCGCCAGCGGCAATCGAGTGTCGACGTTCGCGAAATCCGCTATGATCGCCGCGGGAGGACCAATCTCATGGCCAATGCGGAACAACGCCCGGCACCATGGCATCACTGGCTGGTGTCGCTTCTCGCCATCGTCTGGAACGGCTTCGGGGCTTTCGACTACAGCATGACCCAGTTGCAGGGAGAGGTCTGGCTGCGGCGGATGAACATGACTGAAGCGCAGATCGGCTTCATGAACGCCATGCCGGGCTGGGCCTTCGCGGTCTGGGCGGTCGGGGTATGGGGCGGGGTGCTTGGCGGCCTGCTGCTGCTGTTCCGAAGCCGCTTTGCGGCACCTGTGTTCCTGCTGTCGCTGGCGGCTTTCCTGCTCAGCCTCGTCAACAGCTATCTTCTCATGAACGGCGCCGAGGTGATGGGCGGCCCGCAGGCTTTCGGGATGAACGCCATCATCCTCGCGGGATGCCTCTTCTTCCTCTGGTATGCGCGCCGGGCGGCGGCCAGGGGCATATTGCGCTGATCCTCTCCGCTTCGGCAGCTTGGGCGCCCGCCAGGCCGGGGCCATGATGCCGGGCAAGGAAGGGAGAGGGCGATGAAGCTGAAGGGGAAGGTGGCGCTCGTCACGGGCGCGGCAAGCGGCATTGGCCGCCAGGCGGCGCTGGCGCTGGCGCGCGAGGGCGCCGCCGTGCTGGCGACGGACGTGGACGAAAGCGGCGGCGCGCAAACGCTGGACTCGATCCGCAAGGCCGGCGGCGAAGCGCTGTTCCGCCCGCACGATGTGAAATCGGAAGAGCAATGGGCCGATGCCGTGGCGACGGCGCTGGAGGCGTTTGGCCGGCTCGACATATTGGTGAATAACGCCGGCATCGGCTCGGGCCAGCTTGTGACCGAGATGAGCCTCGACTCCTGGAACAATCTTGTCGCCGTCAACCTCACCGGGGTTTTCCTCGGCTGCAAGCACGCCATCCCGGCGATGCGCGCCGGCAGGGCAGGCGGCTCCATCGTCAACATATCCTCGGTCGCCGGGCTGGAAGGGGCGGCCGGGCTTGCCGGCTATTGCGCCACCAAGGGCGGGGTTCGCCTCTTCACCAAGGCCGTTGCCAAGGAATATGCGGCCGACGGCATCCGCTGCAACTCCGTCCATCCCGGGATCATCGACACGCCGATCTGGACCAGGATCGACGAAGGCGGGCTTGCCGGCACGCGCGAACAGCTTGGAACGCCGGCCGGCGCCAATGCCATAGCGGTGGACGCCATCGCCATGCTGGCGCCACTGCAACGCCCCGGCCTGCCGGAAGAGATCGCCAACGGGATAGTGTTCCTCGCCTCGGACGACAGCAGCTACATGACGGGCTCGGAACTGGTGATCGACGGCGGGATGAGCGCCTGACCGGCTATTTCCAGATGCAGCCGTCCAGGCCGTCGTTCGCCACCACGCGGGTGCGGCTGGCGATGCGATCGGCGTAGCGCCTAGTGTAGCGGCCCGGCGAGGCCGCGTCGCGCTGGATGGGCTGCGGCAGGATGGCGGCCAGCCGCGCCGCTTCCTGCCGGCTGAGCTTGCTGGCGGGCTTGTCGAAATAGTGCCGGCTGGCGGCCTCCACGCCGAACACGCCCCGCCCGAATTCGGCGATGTTCAGATAGACTTCCATGATGCGGGGCTTGCCCCACAGGAATTCGATCAGGATGGTGAACCAGGCTTCCACGCCCTTGCGGACCATGGTGCGGCCGGGCCACAGGAAGGCGTTCTTCGCGGTCTGCTGGCTGATGGTGGAGCCGCCGCGCAGCTTCCGGCCCTTCTCATTCGCCTCCATCGCCTTTTCGATGGCCTCGACGTCGAAGCCGCGATGCTCGCAGAAACGCGAATCCTCCGCGGCGATCACCGCGCGGGGGATATGCCGGGACATTTCATCCAGCCCCACCCATTGCTGCTTCACCTCCACGCCGTTCAGCCGGTCGCGGATCATCAGATAGGTGGTGGGCGGATCGAGAAAGCGGTAGACGCCCACCCAAAGCAGGGAAAAGGCGATGAGGCCCAGAAAGGCCTTGATCAGCAAGGCCAGAAAAGCCTTCACAGCCCTTCCAGCGTCGCGGCGATGGCGCGGGCCACGATGGCGGCATAAAGGCCGGCCCCCGCTTCGTCCGAAATGAGATCCTGACGGATTTCAAAGCCGAGATAGGGCAGGCCGGCGGCTTCGGCATGCCGGTCCATCGTGTAGTTCAGAACCTTGCCGGAATAGGGCTCGTTCGCACCGACCGGCCCGGGCAGGCCTGGCTCCGCCTCCAGCGCGGCGATGGCGAGTTCGGCGGCGCGATAATCCGCGTTCCACAAAATGGCGATCGGCCATGGCCGGGGGGTGGGCGCCGAAGCCAGCGCCGGCGTGAAGCTGTGGATGGAGACCAGAAGCCGGGGTTGCCGCTCGGCCACCAGCGAGCCGATGCCGTCGTGAAACAGATCGTGCAGCGCGTGGCGCGCCTGCATTTGCGCCGGGGAAAGGCCGATATTGCCGGCGATCAGGATGCCGTCGCTCTTTTCCGGAACGCTGTGGTCGGGCGGGCGATTGCAGTCCACCACCAGCCGCGACACGCTGGCGAGCCAGGCGCCGCAACCGAGTGCATCGGCCACCCGTTCGGTCACCGCGGCGGCGCCGATATCCCAGGCGACATGCTCCTGCATTATGTCGGCGGCGACGCCGAGGTCGATCCCGGGCGGGACGGCGTTGGAAGCATGGTCGCAGAGTAGAAGAAGCCGATGGTCCGGCCCGTCGATCAGGCGCGGTCTCATCATGGACAGGCTATGGTCATCTGGAGGTGATTCTGCCGATACTGGGTGCGGTTGCCCGTTTGTGGCAGCAGCGGCAGCCGGCCTCAAGCCCCGCCGGCCAGTCGGGCATGGCCCAGAAACGAAAAGGCCCAGAAACGAAAAGGGCGGCGGTTCCTTATGGAACCACCGCCCTTTGGGTGGGACAGGCCGCGTGGGAGGGGGAGGGAGAGCGGCCCGTCCGGGAGGATGTTACTGCACGTTCGCCGAGGCGGTCGGGCTCATCACGGCCGCGATGTCGGTGCCCAGCGACTTGGCGGCGAGGTTGAACTTCTTCACCGCTTCCGAACGGTTGCGGGCTTCGCACAGCGCTTCGCCCAGGGCGATGTTGCGCTCGGCCTTCTTCGCGGCGGTCGCGTCGGAGGTGGCGGCAATGGCGCGGAGCTTGGCGGGGGCCGAATCGCAGGTTTCGGCGTTGGCGAAGGCCGGGGCGGCCGTGGTGGCGGCAAGGGCGACGGCGAGGGTCATGATGGCGCGCATGGCATTATCCTTCCTGTTCATCGCCGGCGTGCCTCCTTTGCCGAGACCATCCGGCCGACCGTCGCATCCCATAACGTCCGGCAATCGGGATCCGGAGTTTTTCGAGCGACGCTCAATTCGATACAGGGCTAATTAAAGTTTCGCTCAGTTTGCGTCAATGGCAAAATTGAGCGACGCCCGGATCCTTGCAGCAAATTATACCGCAGTGCAGCGAGGCTTTGGCATGCAGATTGAAATAAGTCATTATTGCTAAGCCGTTACAGCGGCCTATCAGTTCTGCCATGCCGAAAATCGACTGGAGCCATGCGAAAAAAGCATGGATTATGTCTGTAAGGTCCAGGTCGAGGACTCATGTTCCCCATCGTCATCCCGGGCTTGACCCGGGGTCCAGCTTTTCGGCCAGCCTGGTCAAGCCCGGGATAACGGAAACATATCAATTGCCTGTATGAGTTCTCAGCCTGGCGGCAACAGGCGAGTCGCGGCGCCCGGCCGGCTTCTCAGGCTTCGCCTTCGGTTTCGACCATCGCCGCCGCCAGCGCCTCGCGCGGGGTCTTGCCGCCCCACAGCACGAACTGGAACACCGGGTAATAGCGCTCGCATTCGTCCAGCGCCGCGTCCACCAGGGCATGCGCCTGCGGCATGGAAAGGGTGGCGTCTTCCGGCCCGTCCAGCAGCACGGCGTGGCGGAAGAGGATGGCGCCGTCGGCCGACCATTGTTCGAAATGGCCGATCCAGAGCTGTTCGTTGATGAGGGCCAGCGCCTCGTAGAGATTGGCGCGGGTTTCCGGCACGCCGCGCGCGGCGGTGGCGTTGATTCCGGTCAGCGCGATGAACTGCAGCACCCGGTCGTCCTCGCGCCAAAGGGCGCGAAGCTCATAGTCGGACCAGCTTCCTTTCACGGTGGTGACGATCTCCTCGTCGCCCTCGCGCTCGAAGCTCCAGTTATGGCTGGCGAAATATTGCTCCAGCATGTCGATCGGCGCGGAAGCGTCGGCGCCCAAGTCGAACTGCAGGCTCGTCATTTCATCATCCCCGAAATCATCATCTGCATTCTGGCCCCCGCCAACCCGCCTTGCCGTCCCATTGCTAGGGGCGTCAGCATGTGCGGGCCACCAGATATTGCGGGCAGGCCATCCGCTTGGCAAGCACCTGCGGCCGGCATCCCGCATGAATCATGTGGATAGACGGAGTCCGCGAAGCCGCTCAGCTTATGTCGATCTTGCTGGCCCTGGCGCGCGGGACGCGCGCCGGCTGCGCGGCGCTGCCGCCGGGAATGGAACTGCGCAGCGCCTCCAGCTCGGCCTTCAGCGCTTCCAGTTCCGCCTTCGCCTCGGCGGCCATAGCCTTCACGACCTCGAACTCCTCGCGGCTCACCATGTCGATTCCGCCCACCGCCTCGCGCAGCTTTTCCTTCATGCGCGTTTCAGCTTCACGCCCCGCCCCGGCCACCGTCCCGGCGAGCGAGGACATGAGGCGAGACAGGTCTTCGAACACCTGATTCTGGTTCTGCATGTCGTCAATCTCCGTTGGTCAAAGGGGCTGGCCGCCAATAGGGCGCTTCCGGCAGGTTGCGAAGATAGGAAGCGAAGCCCGCTTCTTCCAGATCATTCCGCCGGCTGGGCCACAGCCTCCTCGCCATCTTCTTCCCGGCGTCCCTTCATCTGCCGCTCCAGCTCGCGCGCGATGGTTTCGGGCGACTGGGTGCGGCGCGCGAAGGCGGCGTAGAATACGGGGATCACGAACAGGGTCAGCAAGGTCGCCAGGCTGACGCCCCAGACGATGACGATGCCGATCGCCTCGCGCGATCCGGCGCCGGCGCCCCGGGCGAGCATCAGCGGCACGGCGCCGGCGACGGTGGCGATCGACGTCATCAGAACCGGGCGCAGCCGCCGTTCGGAGGCCTGCATGATGGCGTCGCGGAAGGCGACCCCGTCGTCGCGCAGCTGGTTGGCGAATTCCACGATCAGGATGCCGTTCTTGGCGGCCAGCCCCACCAGCATCACGATCCCCACCTGCGAGAAGAGATTCAGCGTGCCGCCCATCGCCCACAGGCCGAACAGCCCGCCGCCCAGCGCCAGCGGCACCGTCAGGATGATGACGGCCGGGTGCACCCAGCTTTCGAACTGCGCCGCCAGCACCAGGAACACCAGCACCACGGTCAGCCCAAGCACCACCCAGAGCGACGAGCCGGTCTGCCGAAGCTGATGGCTTTCGCCCTTGTGGCCGATGGCCGTCACCTGCGGCTGTTCCAGCGCCACGCCTTCCAGGAAGTCGAGCGCTTCGCCCAGCGATGTGCCCGGCCCGAGATTGCCCTGGATGGTGATGGCGCGCTGTTTGTTGAAGCGTCCGAGCTCGCCCGCCTGCGCCGCCTCGCGCAGCCTCACCAGGTTGGAAAGCGGCACGAGGTCGCCGGTCGTCTGCGAGCGGACATAGATGTTGGCGAGGTTGCCGGGGCTGGCGCGGTCGGCGTCTTCCGCCTGCAGCACCACATAATATTCCTCGCCCCGGTCGATGAAGGTCGTCACCCGGCGGCTGCCCATCATCGTTTCCAGCGTCGCGCCGATGTCGGCGATCTGCACGCCGAGGTCGCCGGCGCGGGTGGTGTCGATGTCGACGATCAGCTGCGGCCGGGTTTCCTTATAGTCGCTGTCCAGGTCGACGATCCCGGGATGCCCTTCGGCCGCCTGGAAGATGGCGTCGCGGGCCTCGGCCAGCTCGTCGAAGCTGGAGCCGGCGATCACCAGCTGGATCGGCCGCCCGCGCCCGCGCGAAAGCGTGTTGCCGCTCGACGCATTGCCGCGCACGCGCGGATCCTCGGCGATCACCTGCTGCGTCGTGTTCATCACGTCGCGGGTGGTCACGTCCCGGTCTTCCCAGGGCACCAGGAACACGGTCATGCCGCCGCTGGAGAAATCCTCGGTGGCGCCGAAATTGCCCGGCGCCCGCACCAGCATGCGGCGGATCGGCTCGCCCTCGCCCACCTTGGGCAGCATCCGCGCTTGGATATCCTCCATATAGCTCTTCATCCGGTCGAAGCCGGTGCCTTCGGCGGCCTGCACGTTCACGAAGAAATAGCCCACATCCTCTTCGGGCGCCAGTTCCGAGGCGAGCGTCGAGCCGAGGCCGAGGCAAAGCGCGACGAAGGCGATCGCCGCGCCGCCGATCTTCCACGGATGGTCCAGCAGCCGGTCGAGCAGGCGGACATAGCGGCGCTGCACCCGGTCGAACTGGCGGTCGAACCACTGGGTGAAGCGGTTGTGCCCGCCGTCGGGCTTCAGCATCTTCGAGCAGAGCATCGGCGTCAGCGTCAGCGCTACGAAGCCCGAGAAGGCGATGGCGCCGATCATTGCGCCCGCCAGTTCGCGGAACAGCAGGCCGGTGTTGCCGGCGATGAAATAGAGCGGCACGAACACCGCGCAGACGACGATGGTGGTGGCGATGACGGCGAAGCCCACCTGCCGCGCGCCCTGATAGGCGGCCATCAGCGGCGGCTCGCCCTTTTCCATGCGGTAATAGATATTCTCCAGCACCACGATGGCGTCGTCGACGACGATACCGATCGCCAGCACGAAGGCGAGCAGCGTCAGCAGGTTCAGCGAATAGCCCAGCACATAGAGCACGGCGAAGGTGGCGACGAGGCAGATCGGCACCGTCAGCGCCGGAATGATGGTGGCGCGCGCCGACCCCAGGAAGATGAAGATCACCGCCACCACCAGCACGGCCGCTTCCAGCAGCGTCATCCAGACGTTGCCGATGGCCCGTTCGATGAACAGCGAACTGTCGAAGCTGACCGCCAGCGACATGCCGGCGGGCAGGATCGCCTTCACATTCTCGATCTCCGCCTTCACGTCATTGGCGACCTGGAGCGTGTTCGCGCCCGACTGGCGGACGACGCCGAGGCCGATCGCCTGCTCGCCGTTCGAGCGGAAGAAATTGTAGCGGTTCTCGGGTTCCAGGCTGACTCGGGCAACATCGGCCAGCCGCACCAGATAGCCGTCCTGCCCGCGGCCGACGATCAGCCGCTCGAACTCGGCCTGGTTGGTGAACTGGCGGGTGACGCGAACGGTGAGGTTGGTCGCCTCGCCTTCGATTCGGCCTGCCGGAAGCTCGACATTCTGCCGGCGCAGCGCCGCCTCCACATCCGCCGCCGTCATCCCATAGGCGACGAGCTGCGAGCGGGAGAGCCAGATGCGCATCGCCTGCCGCGCCTCGCCGCCGATCTGCACGCGCGACACGCCGTTGACGGCGGCGAAGCGGTCGACGAGCACGCGCTGGGCGTAGTCCGTCAGCTGCATGGGCGTCCATTCCGGCTGGATCACGTTCAGCCAGAGGATCGGCTGCGCGTCGACATCGACCTTGCTGATTTCCGGCGGGTCGGCCTCGTCGGGCAGATTGTCGAGCACGCCCGAAACCCGGTCGCGCACATCGTTGGCGGCGGCATCGATGTCGCGGCTGGCGGAGAATTCGATGGTGATGTCGGACCGGCCGTCGCGCGAGCGCGAGGTGATGGTCTCGATCCCCTCGATCCCGGAAACCCGGTCCTCGATGATCTGGGTGATCTGGTTCTCCACCACCTGGGCGTTGGCGCCGCGATAGGTGGTGTCGATGGAAACGATCGGCGGCTCGATCGCCGGCAGGTCGCGGACCGGCAGCCGGCTGTAGGAGACGGCTCCGATCAGCAGCAGCATCAACGACATCACCGCCGCGAACACCGGACGGCGGACGGAAATGTCGGACAGGATCATGCGGCGGCTCCGGTCGGGGCGGATTCGGCGGCGGCGGGCGCCTTGGCGGCCTTGGGCTCGGTCGGCTGCACCGGGCCCGGCCCGCGCAGCTTAACCGTGCCTTCGGACACGACCCTATCGCCCGCGTTCAGCCCGGACAATATCTCCACCCGCCCGTCGCGCCGGCTTCCGGCCGAGACATTGGCGCGCCCGGCCTGGTTGTCCTCGCTGACTTTCCAGACATAGCTGCCGGTGCCTTCGCCGATCACCGCCAGTTCCGGCACGGTCAGCGCTTCGCGCGGCGGGGATTTGATGTCCACCGTCATCAGCATTCCGGGGCGCAGGCGCAGGTCGGAATTGGGCAGGATCGCCCGCGCCGTCGCGGAGCGGGTGACGGGGTCGAGCACCGGGTCGATCGAGGAAATGCGGCCGCGGAAGGTCTCGCCGGGGAAGGCGGCGGCGGTGGCGGCGATTTCCAGCCCGGGCTTCAGCGCCGGCAGATAGGTTTCCGGCACGGTGAAATCGAGCTTGATCTTCGAATGGTCGACGATGGTGACGATGGTGGTGCCCGCGTTCACCACCGTGCCGGGAGAGATGCGCCGAAGCGAGAGCCAGCCCGAGAAGGGCGCGCGGATGACGCGGTCGGCGATCTGGCTGTTCGCCTGCTGCGTGCCGGCGCGGGCGACGTCCACCGCCGCCTGCTGCTCGTCCACCCTGGCCTTGGTGGCGAAACCCTGCGTCTGCAGTTGCTTCAGGCGGGCGAGCTGCAATTCGGCCTCGCGCAGGCGCGCCTGATTCTGGTTGAGGGTGGCGGATTGCTCCGCCTGCACCAGCTCGGCGATGACCGCGCCGCGCGGCACATATTGCCCATCGGTGAAGTTGATCTTGGCGATCCGCTCGGTGACGGTGGAATTGATGTCGGCCTGCTCGTTGGCGCGCGCGGTGCCCACGGCCTCGACCGAATCGATGAGGGTGCTGTTCTGGGCGGTGGCGACGATGACGAGCGGAGGGCTGGCGGCGGCGCCCTTGGGCGCGCCCTTTTCCCCCTTCGCGCCTCCGCCGCCCGAGTCGCCCAGCAGCGAGCAGCCCGTGAGTGCGAAGAGCGCGGCGGAAAGCAGCAGGATCTGGGGGCGGCGGGTCAAGCGCGAGGTTCCTCGGACGTTAACGGAAACTGAAGAGCATTTCCGGGACAGAAGATGGCTGGCTCATGAACATGTTTCGGCGATGGCCGCAACCTTTGCCGTCACAATGCGCGCCGGTTGGGCCGGAGCCTCTTGCAATGGCGCGCCGGGCCGCCATTTCTGGCGGGGCTGCCGCGCCTTCGGCCGGCCTTTGACCCATTGGCGGTGATGGGATATTTGCATGGGCCTTCAGGCCCCTGAGCGAGGCGTGATGCGGATTCTCGAAAGACTGCCTATCTCGAACGAAGACAGGCTTCGGCAATCGGGGCGGATGATGGTGCGAGCGGAATTTATGGCGAACGGCGCCGATGGCGATGGCGGCAGGGAAGACGACACCGGCACCGGAGTCGTCACGAAGACTCGTGTGCGCACGGAAAAGCCGTCGCTTTATCGCGTGCTGATGCTGAACGACGATTACACGCCGATGGAATTCGTGGTGCATGTCCTCCAGCGCTTCTTCCGCATGGGCATGGAGGATGCGACGCGGGTGATGCTGCACGTCCACCAGCGCGGAGTCGGAGTCTGCGGCATCTTCACCTATGAGGTGGCGGAAACCAAGGTGACGCAGGTGATGGACTTCGCCAAGCAGCACCAGCATCCGCTGCAATGCACGCTGGAAAAAGCCTAGGCTTTCTCAAGCGGCTTTTTGTTTAGTCCCTCAGGCGCCGGGCGGCGGGCATCCGCCCACCTTGGCTTCCTCCGCTTCGGGCGGCCGGTCGGCCTTGCGGCGCTTTGCGCCGGGGAGGTCTGACCCGAGCTTGTCGGCGCGAAACGACTACAAACGCCGCCGCTTGCAAAAGCGCGCGGAAACCCATAATAGCCCGCGCTTCAATCGCGAGATCTGACGACGACCTGCCCGGCGAACATGGGCTGCCGCGGCCGGTCTTGAACTCGCCCCAATCCCCTTTCCCGGGGAACGAAAGGAGCCGAAATGCCCAAGCTGAAGACCAAGAGCGGTGTGAAGAAGCGCTTCAAGTTCACCGCCACCGGCAAGATCAAGCATGGCGTGGCCGGCAAGCGCCACCGGCTGATCAGCCACAATGGCAAGTACATCCGCCAGAACCGCGGCACGAGCGTCCTGTCCGAGGCCGATACGGCCCGCGTGGTCGCCTGGGCGCCCTACGGCCTGAAGTAAGGAGAGCGGATAGATGGCACGTGTAAAGAGGGGCGTCACCGCCCGTGCGCGTCACAAGCGCGTTCTCGACCAGGCGAAGGGCTATTACGGCCGCCGCAAGAACACCATCCGCGTTGCGCGCCAGGCCGTCGAGAAGGCCGGCCAATACGCCTATCGCGACCGCAAGGTTAAGAAGCGCAGCTTCCGCGCCCTGTGGATCCAGCGCATCAACGCCGCCACCCGCGAGCAGGGCGTGACCTATTCCACGTTCATGCACGCGCTTTCCAACTCGGGCCTCGATCTCGACCGGAAAGTGCTGGCGGATCTGGCGATGAACCAGCCGGAAGCCTTCAAGGCGGTGTTCGATCAAGTCATGGCTGGCGCCAAGGCCTGATCCCACGCGACCTTAACGCATCAGGGGCGCGGGGAGGCTTTGGCTTCCCCGCGCCCCTTTTCGTTTCAGCCCCCCCTTTTCAGTTCACCCCCTTTGCCTTTTCGAAGGCCGCCCGCTAACCCGCCGGGCGGACAAGCATAAGGACGAGCAGAAGTGACAACCGACGCCCTTCGCGGCGAAACGCTTGCGAGCATCGACGCCGCCCAGACGCCCGAGGCGCTGGAGGCGGTGCGCGTGGCGGCGCTTGGGAAATCCGGCTCCATCAGCCAGTTGATGAAGGGCCTTGGCGGCCTGGCGCCGGACGAGCGGCTGAAGGTGGCGCCTGTTTATCAGGCGCTGCGCGAGGAGGTGTCGGCGGCGCTGGAAGCGAAGAAGACCGAACTCGGCAAGGCGGCGCTTAGCGCCCGCCTCGCGTCGGAACGGCAGGATCTCTCCCTGCCGTCCTCGCCGCTGCTCTCCGGCACGGTGCACCCGATCTCGCAGGTGATGGACGAACTGTCGGAAATCTTCGCCGACCTCGGCTTCGCGGTGGCGGAAGGCCCGGAGATCGAGAGCGACTGGCACAATTTCACCGCCCTCAACATCCCGCCGGAACATCCGGCCCGCGCCATGCACGACACCTTCTACGCAACGCCGGCCGAAGGCGGCGAGCGGATGGTGCTGCGCACCCACACCTCGCCGGTGCAGATCCGCACGATGATGGCGGGCAAGCCGCCGTTCCGGATCATCGCCCCGGGCCGGGTCTATCGCTCGGACTCGGATGCGACGCACACGCCGATGTTCCACCAGGTGGAGGGGCTGGTGATCGACCGGGGAATCCACCTCGGGCATCTGAAATGGACGCTGGAGACCTTCGTGAAGGCCTTCTTCGAAGTGGACGATGTGACGCTGCGCCTGCGCCCCAGCTTCTTCCCCTTCACCGAGCCCAGCGTCGAAGTCGATGTCGGCTGCAGCTGGGAAGGCGGCACGCTGAAGGTCGGCGGCACCTCCAGCTGGCTGGAAATCCTCGGCTCGGGGATGGTGCACCCGAAGGTGATCGCCAATTGCGGCCTCGACCCGAACGAGTGGCAGGGCTTCGCCTTCGGCTGCGGCATCGACCGCCTCGCCATGCTGAAATATGGGATGACGGACTTGCGCGCCTTCTTCGACGCCGACCTCCGCTGGCTGAAGCATTTCGGCTTCGCCTCGCTAGACGTGCCCACCCTCTCGGCGGGAGTGGGCGCATGAGGTTCCCGCTGAGCTGGCTGAAACGCTACCTCGACACCGAAGCGAGCGCGACCGATCTCGCCGACGCCATGACCCGGCTGGGGCTGGAAGTGGAGTCGCTGGAGAACCCCGCCGAGGCTCTGAAGCCCTTCGTGATCGCCAAGGTGCTGACGGCGGAGCGCCACCCGCAGGCGGACAAGCTGCAGGTGCTGTCCGTCGACACCGGAGACGGCAAGGGGCTGCAGGTCGTCTGCGGCGCGCCCAACGCGCGGGCCGGGCTGCTGGGCGTGTTCGGCTCTCCGGGCGCTTATGTGCCCGGCCTCGACGTCACGCTGAAGGTGGCGGCGATCCGGGGCGTCGAATCGAACGGCATGATGTGCTCGGCGCGCGAACTGCAACTGGGCGAGGACCATGAGGGCATCCTCGACCTGCCCGCCGACGCGCCGGTGGGCGCGGGCTATGCCGAATGGGCCGGGCTGAACGACCCGGTGTTCGAAGTGGCGATCACGCCTAACCGGCAGGATTGCATGGGCGTCTACGGCATCGCCCGCGATCTGGCAGCGGCCGGCCTCGGCACACTGAAGCCGCTGGTGGTGCCGGCCATCGCCGCGCAGGGCGAAAGCCTCGTGCCCGTCCGCACCGACGATCCCAAAGGCTGCCCGGCCTTCTTCGCCCGCTCCGTCGCGGGCGTGCGCAACGGTCCTTCGCCGAAATGGCTGCAGGATATTCTCACCCGCGCCGGGCTGCGGCCGATTTCGGCGCTTGTCGATGTCACCAACTATTTCGCTATCGGGCTCGGCCGGCCGCTGCACGTCTATGATGTGGCGAAGCTGAAGGGCGGGCTGGTGGCGCGCCGGGCGAAGCCGGGCGAAACGCTGCTGGCGCTGAACGGCAAGAGCTACGAGCTCGACGACAGCATGACCGTCATCGCCGACGATACCCATGTCCATGACATCGGCGGCATCATGGGCGGGATGGACTCGGGCGTGTCGGAAACCACCACCGACGTGTTGGTGGAGGCGGCGTATTTCGATCCCGCCCGCATCGGCGCCACCGGCCGGGCGCTAGGCCTCACCTCAGACGCCCGCTCGCGCTTCGAGCGCGGGGTGGATCCGGCCTTCGTCGAGCCCGGCCTCGACCTTGCGGTGGCGATGATTGTGGAGCTGTGCGGCGGCACGGCTTCGGAAATCCTGAAGGCGGGCGAGCCGCCGCTGGCGGAAAAGACCGTCGGCTTCGATCCGGCGCGGACGCTGGCGCTGGGCGGGCTGGACGTGCCCGAGGCCGAGCAGCGCGCCATATTGGAGAAGCTGGGCTTCGTGGTCGCCGAAGGCGCGGCGCCCTGGGCCGTCGCCGTGCCAAGCTGGCGCCGCGATGTGGACGGCGCCGCCGACCTGGTCGAGGAAATCGTCCGCCTGCACGGGCTGGACAAGGTGCGCTCGGTGGCGCTGCCGCGCCCGGACGGCGTCGCCGCCCCGACAGCCACGCCGGCGCAGAAGCTGGAGCGGCGGCTGAAGCGGCTGATGGCGGCGCGCGGGCTGGACGAGGCGATCACCTGGAGCTTCATTTCCGAGGCCGAGGCGGCGAAATTCGGTGGCTGTCACTGGAAGCTCGACAATCCGCTGTCGGCGGAGCTGGCGGTGATGCGCGGCTCGCTGCTGCCGGGGCTGGTGTCGGCCGCCGGCCGCAATGCGGCCCGCGGCAGCCAGAGCCTGCGCCTGTTCCAGCATGGGCGTCGCTATCTGGCGGAGGGCGAACGCCCGACGTTGGCGGTGCTGCTGGCGGGCGACGCCACTCCGCGCGACTGGCGCTTCGGGAAGGCCCGCGCCTTCGACGCCTTCGACGCGAAAGCGGAAGTGCAGGCGGCGCTGGCCGCGGCCGGCGCGCCGGTCGAGCGCTTGCAGACCGTGCAGCCGGCGAGCGACCACTATCACCCCGGCCGCTCGGCGAAGCTGGTGCTGGGCAAGGCGGTGCTGGCGGAATTCGGGGAACTGCACCCGGATGTGCTGGGCGACCTCGACCGGGCGGTGGCGGCGGAAATCTTCCTGGACGCCATCCCCGAGCGCCGCCAGAAGCGCGCCCGCCCGGCCTTCACGCCGCCGGCGCTGCAACCCGTGCGCCGGGATTTCGCCTTCCTGGTGCCGGAAACGGTGCAGGCCGAAGCGCTGGTGCGCGCCGTGAAGGGGGCGGACAAGGCGCTGATCGCCGACGCGCAATTGTTCGACCGCTTCGCCGGCGCCGGCGTTCCCGAAGGCCAGTTGAGCCTAGCGGTGGCGGTGACGCTGCAACCGCTCGACAAGACGCTGACGGACGCCGACATCGAAGCCGTCGCCAGGGCCATCGTCGCGGCAGCCGGCAAGCTGGGCGCCACTTTGCGCGGCTGATAAAGGAAAGGGGCGCGGAAGTTCCCTTCCGCGCCCCTTTCCGTCAGGCCCTGCGCCTTACTGATGCTGCTGCATCTGCTCCTGGCTGACCGGGATGATGCGCAGTTCCACGCGGCGGTTCTGCGCCCGGCCTTCGGGCGTGTCGTTGGAGGCGACCGGCTGGGTGTAGCCGAAGCCGCGCACCTGCATCCGCGCGCGGTGGACGCCGAAGGTCTCCAACGTGCCGGCGACCGATTCCGCCCGCTGCTGCGACAGGCGCTGGTTCACTTCGGCGGAGCCGACATTGTCGGTGTGCCCGAAGACGCCGATCACGGTGGAGGGATATTGGTTCAGAACCTTCGCCACCTGCTCCAGTTCGCCGCGCATTTCCGGCTTCACCACCGCCGAGTTGAAATCGAAGGTGATGGTGTCGGGGAAGACCAGCTTGATCTCGTCGCCCTGCCGTTCCACCTGGATGTCGGTGCCGGCGGTCGCCTCGCGCAACGCCCTTTCCTGCTTGTCCATGTAGGAGCCGATTCCGCCGCCGGCGATCGAGCCGACGCCCGCGCCGATCAGCGCCCCGGTGTTGCCGCCGATCAGGCCGCCCAGCAGCGCGCCGCCGACGCCGCCGGCCAGCGCGCCCTTGCCGCCGCGCGAAAGCGACTGCTGCCCGGTGACCGGATCGGTGGTGCAGCCGGTGGTGACGATGAGCGCCGCAAGCGCGCCCGCGATGAGAAGCTTTGATTTCGAAGCATATTGGACGGTGGCCATGGCCTGATCCTCCTGTAGTCCCCAGCAACGCCGACGTGGCGCGCCTTACGGGGCGCCATTCGTACAGGCGGGCTTGCGCCATGCTTAACCCGATGGCGGACAAACGCAAACTGTTTGCGGAGAAAGCGGGCGCGTCGGTTCGAGTTTGTGGTCGGCGCCTGCCACCCCTCCTCGTCACCCCGGGCTTGACCCGGGGCCCAGCTTCTCTTCAGGCGCGGCGCCGGAGAAAGAAAGCCGGACCCCGGGTCAAGCCCGGAGTGACGGAGCGCGGGTTTCAATTCGAACCGGCCCCCTCTCCCAAGAAATGCGTGCTTGCGCTTCAGCCGGGCTTCCCGGCATAGCGGTCCCATCATGGGCTTACCCTGGACCGACGTCGCGATCATCCTCGGCCTGATCGCGCTCAACGGCTTCTTTGCCGGAGCCGAACTCGCCATCGTCTCCGCGCGCAAGCCGCGCCTTGCCGTGATGCAGCGGGCCAATGTGCGCGGCGCCGCCACCGCCCTTCGCCTGCAGGCGGAACAGGGCCGTTTCCTTTCCGCCGTGCAGATCGGAATCACGCTGGTCGGCGTGGCGAACGGCGCCTTCTCGGGCGCCAGCCTGGCGAAGCCGACGGCCGACATCCTCGCGGCGGCCGGAGTCCCGGCCGACTGGGCGAACGAGCTGGGTTTCGCGCTGGTGATCGTCGTCGTCACCTATCTGTCGCTCATCATCGGCGAACTGGTGCCGAAGCAGCTGGCGCTGCGCGCGCCGGAGCGGATCGCCGTCGTCGTCGCGCCGATCATGGAAATGGTGACCCGCATCACCAGCCCCTTCGTCAGCTTCCTCGACGCCTCCACCTCGCTCATCTTCCGGCTGCTGCGGATAAACCGCGAAGCCGACAATGGCGTGACCGAGGAGGAACTGCGCCATGTGGTGCAGGAGGCCGAGCAGGCCGGCGTGATCGAGGGGGAAGAGCGCGAGCTGATCTCGGGCATCATGCGCCTCGCCGACCGGCAGGTGCGCGGGGTGATGACACCCCGGCGCGAGGTGGACTGGCTGGACGCCTCCGCCCCGGACGAGGCGGTGCGCGCCCGGCTGATTTCCACCCCGCACACGCGGCTGGTGGTGGCGGAAGGCACAATCGACCATATCCTGGGCGTGGTGCAGGCGCGCGACGCGCTGGCGGCGCTGCTGGAGGGGCGCCCGCTGCAACTGAAGGCCCTCGTCCGCCAGGCGCCGGTGGTGCCCGATGTCGCGGATGCGACGGTCGTGCTTTCGGTCCTGCGCGACGCCGATGTGCCGATGGCGGTGGTGATCGACGAATATGGCCATTTCGAAGGCGTGGTGACTCCCGCCGACCTGCTGGCGGCGATCGCCGGGGAGTTCCGCTCCGACATGGACGATGTCCACGATCCGGCGATCGTCGAGCGGGTGGATGGAAGCTGGCTGATCTCCGGCAGCCTGCCGGCCGACGAACTGGCGGAAAAACTGGGCTTCGTGCTGGACGAGGAGCGGGATTATCAGACGGTCGCCGGCTTCGCGCTGGCCGAGCTTGAACATATCCCCGCGACGGGCGAGAGCTTCGAAATCCACGGCTTCCGCTTCGAGGTGATCGACATGGACGGCCGCAAGATCGACAAGCTGCTGGTTTCGAGGTTGGAGGCGCAATGAGGCAGGTGCTTTGGGTCGTGCTGGCGGTGCTGGGCCTGATCTGGTCGGCGCTGGCCTGGCTGTTCTATTCGCTGGCCGGCGCCGGAGGCGCGGCCGTGGTGCGCGTGACGCGCTGGTTCGACGCCGATCCTTCGACGACGCAGTGGCTGGCCGACGGGCTGTCGCTGGCGGGCGGCCTGGCGCAATGGCTGGTGGTCGCCGGCTGGCTGCTGGGCCTCGCCGTGCTGGGGCTGGTGGCCTGGCTGGTGAACCGGGCGGAAAAGGCGGTCCAGCAATCCAACCCCTATGCCGAAATGGCCTATCGCGAGCCGGCGCTGGACGGCGAAATCCGTTTCAAGAAGGTTTCCGACCCGGGGGAGGCCGGCGCAGGGCAAACCACCCCCGATCGAGGGCCGCGCTAGGTTGGGGGCTCCTGTCCCCCTTCGCCACCCCGGTTCCTCTCCGTCACCCCGGGCTTGACCCGGGGTCCAGCTTTCCGACCGGCGGGCAAGAAGCGGGATCCCGGGTCAAGCCCGGGATGACGGAAAATAGATCAATTGCTTCCATGGGTCCTCAAACCTGGCTGGCGCCGCCTTTCAGCGCCTGCGCCCAGGCCAGCTTCGCCAGCGGCTCGACATTGGCCGCCATCGCCTTCGCATGGGCGTTGCTGGCGTTTCCACGGAGCACGCGCCCCTTGATCCCGTGCAGGATCGCGGCAAGCCGGAACATGTTGTAGGCGACATAGAAGTCCATGTTCGCCGTCACTTCCAGCGGATCGCGGCCCACCGTCCGGCAGTAGCGCTCGATATAGTCCGCCTCGCTCGGGATGTTCATTTCCGCCAGATTCACTTCCGACAGGCCGACCGTGCCCATGGCCGGCATGCGGTACATCATCAGATGATAGGAAAAATCCGCCAGCGGGTGGCCAAGCGTCGAAAGCTCCCAGTCCAGCACCGCCAGCACCTTCGGCTCGGTCGGGTGGAAGATCATGTTGTCGCAGCGATAGTCGCCATGGACGATGGCGCTCTCGTCCCCGCCCGGGATGTTGGCCGGCAGCCATTCCACCAGCCGGTCCATTTCCGGCACGCGCCCGGCCTCGCTATCGTCCAGATACTGCTGCGACCAGCGGCCGATCTGCCGCGTGAAATAATTCCCCGGCTTGCCGAAATCCTCCAGACCGGCCTTCACCGGATCGATGCTGTGCAGATGCGCGATGGTGTCGTTCATCGCCTCGAAATAGCGGCGGCGGTCCGCGGTCGGCACATCGGGGAAGCTGCCGTCCCAGATGATGCGCCCGTCCACATTCTCCATCACATAGAACCAGGTGCCGATCACGCTTTCGTCGGTGCAGAGGCCGAAGCTCTCGGCGACGGGAAAGCCTTGCGCGAACAGCGCGGTGATCACCCGATATTCCCGGTCGACGGCATGGGCGGATTTCAGCAGCTGCCCCGGCGGCTTGCGGCGCAGCACATAGGAGCGGCCGGGCGTCACCAGCTTGTAGGTGGGGTTGGATTGGCCGCCCTTGAACTGCCGCACCTCCAGCGGGCCTTCAAAGCCTCGGACATTGCCGCGCATCCAGCGCTCCAGCGCCGCTTCATCGAAACGGGCGCCCTCCCGGACTTCGGTGGTGCCGGAAAACTGCTCCTGGCGGCTGGACATTCCCATATTCTCCCATTTGCCCGCGCCGGTTTCGCGGGCGAGCTAGCTTGCGGCCCGTTCCCGGGCGATTTCACGCCAGCCGATATCTGCCCGACAGAAGCCGTCCGCGAAGCTGATGCTTTTGATTGCCGCATAGGCCTGCCCGGTGGCGGCGGCGACGGTCGGCCCGGTGCCGACGACGCCCAGAACGCGCCCGCCGCTGGCGATCAGCCGGCCTTCGGCATCGCGCGAGGTGCCGGCCTGCAATATGGTGGCGCCCGTCGCCCCGGCCTCGTCCAGCCCGTCGATCAGCCCGCCCTTCGCCGGCGTTCCGGGGTAGCCCCGGGCGGCCACCACCACCACGGCGGCCACTTCCGGCTTCCACCGCGCCTCGACCGTGTGCAGCCGCCCCTGCGCCCCGGCCAGCAGGATTTCCGCCAGATCGCTTTCCATGAGGGCCATCAGCACCTGGCACTCCGGGTCTCCGAAGCGGACATTATATTCGATCAGCTTCGGGCCGTCGGCCGTCAGCATCAGCCCGCAGAACAGCACGCCGGTGAACGGCGTTCCGCGCGCGGCCATGGCGGCCAGCGTCGGCTCGATGATGTCCGCCATGGCGCGGGCCTGCAGTTCGGGCGTGAACACGCGCGCCGGGGCATAGGCGCCCATGCCGCCGGTGTTCGGCCCGCTGTCCCCATCGCCGACCCGCTTATGGTCCTGCGCAGCCAGCAGGGGCAGGGCGGTCCTGCCGTCGGCCAGCACGAAGAAGCTGACCTCCTCGCCCACCAGACATTCCTCGATCACCACTTCGGCGCCCGGTTCGGCGAAAAGTTCGCGCAGCACCGCTTCCGCCTCCGCATGGGTGGCGGCCACCGTCACGCCCTTGCCGGCCGCCAGCCCGTCGGCCTTCACCACCACCGGCAGCGCATGGGCGTTGCTGTAGGCGAGCGCCGGCTCCAGCCCATCGAAGCGCCGGTAGCGGGCGGTGGGAATATCGGCCTCGTCGCAAAGCGCCTTGGTGAAGGCCTTGGAGGCTTCCAGCCGGGCGGCGGCGGCGCTGGGCCCGAACACGGGAATGCCGGCCGCGTTCAGCGCGTCGGCCACGCCGGCCGCCAGCGGCGCTTCCGGGCCGACCACCACCAGCCCGACGCCGTTCGCCCGCGCGAACTCGGCGACGGCGTCGCCGTCCAATATGTCTAGGGAAGGCAGCAGCGTGGCGAGCTTTTCCATCCCGGGGTTTCCGGGCGCCACCAGCAGCCGGGCGCAAAGGGGCGATTGGGCAAGCTTCAGCGCCAGCGCATGCTCGCGCCCGCCCGAACCGAGAAGAAGGATGTCGATGGCCATGGCGTCCGTTACGCGGACGAGTGGCGCGAGGGAAGGTTTGAAGTGCCGGCCGGCTGTGGCTATGCCGGTCGCATGGCCTCCACCGCGCCCAACATTCCCGAATTCTCCGTCTCGGAACTGGCGCAGAGCGTGCGCCGCACGCTGGAGGACCGCTTTTCCCTCGTGCGCGTGCGCGGCGAGATTTCCGGCTTCAAGGCCTATGCCTCGGGCCACGGCTATTTCGATCTGAAAGACGCGGACGCCGTCCTCGCCAGCGTGATCTGGAAGGGCAATCTGCAGCGCCTGCCGTTCCGCCCGGAAGACGGGCTGGAAGTGATCGCGACGGGGAAGCTCTCCGGCTATCCCAAATCCTCGCGCTACCAGCTTGTCGTGGAGCGGATGGAGGTGGCCGGCGTCGGCGCGCTGCTGAAGCAGATCGAGGAGCGTCGGCGGCGGCTGGAGGCCGAGGGCCTGTTCGACCGGGCGGCGAAACCGAAGCGCCCCTTCCTCCCCACGCACATCGGCGTGGTCTCCTCGCCGCAAGGGGCGGTCATCCGCGACATCCTGCACCGCCTGCAGGACCGTTTCCCGCGCCGCGTCACGCTGTGGCCGGTGCCGGTGCAGGGCGATGGGGCAGCGGCAAAGATCGCGGCCGCCATCGCCGGCTTCAACGCCATGCCGGACGGCCGCCGGCCGGACCTCATGATCGTGGCGCGCGGCGGCGGTTCGATCGAGGATCTGATGGCCTTCAACGAAGAGGTGGTGGTGCGGGCGGCAGCGGCCAGCCGAATCCCGCTGATTTCGGCGGTCGGCCATGAAACGGACACGACGCTGATCGACTTCGCCTCGGCGCTGCGCGCGCCGACACCCACGGCGGCGGCGGAACTGGCCGTTCCCGTGCGGGCGGATCTTCTGGAAACGCTGGCCGACCTGTCGCTGCGCGCCCAGCGCGGCGAGCGCCGCGCGCGTCTGCTGCGCGGCGAGCGCCTGGCGGCGACGGCCGC